>NZ_CP133656.1:1372194-2744389 GCF_036885195.1 Pectobacterium cacticida
CACGGATCCCGATCGTCTCTCTTATTCGTTCGAGCCGACACTCACGCAGTCGTTCGGCGGCCCGGAATCTTTCTACATGTACCAGATCGCGCTGAAAGGAAATGCCGACTATCGCCTGAGTGACCACTGGAGTCTGGGCGGCACCGCGACGCTGAACCTGCTGGATAACTACGATAAGTTCAACTACAAGACGCCACCGGCGGATGGTGCCGCGTTGCCGCGTGTCAGAACCTGGGTGCGCGAATATGTGACCTCGTCAGATCTTTTGTTGACCAATTTGCAATTGACCCGTCGCGATAACCCGGCGCAGGACTGGTATACCCAGGTTTACGGCGGCTATCTGGAAATGATGTACGCGGGTGTCGGGTCGGAAGTGCTGTATCGTCCGTTCGGTAAAAGCTGGGCGCTGGGGCTGGATGTTAACTATGTCAAACAGCGTGACTGGAATGACACCCTGCGCATGGCCGATTACGATGTGGTGACCGGGCATCTCACCGCCTACTGGGAACTGCCGTTTGTCGACGGGGCGATGGCGAAAGTGAGCGTAGGGCGCTATCTCGCGGGGGATAAGGGCGTCACCCTCGATTTATCGCGTCGCTTTGACAGCGGCATTATTGCCGGCGCTTTTGCCACCAAAACCGACGTTAGCGCCGATGAATATGGCGAGGGCAGCTTTACCAAAGGCTTCTATATCTCCATACCGTTTGACCTGCTGTTCACGGAACCGACGGTGAAACGCGGGGCCGTGGGTTGGGTGCCGCTGACGCGTGATGGTGGGCAGATGCTACAGCGTCGCAACCCGTTGTATGGTGTGACCGATCACTAAGCGCCCTGACGGTTTTAGCAACGCATTTAGCCCGTCATGGTCGCCCGTCATGACGGGCTTCTAGCGCTATCGCTAATGGGCAGGGGATGTGCATTTCTGTGACACGGGATAAGTACACGCCATCGCCAACTGAGGTGATGATCGGTGATGTTCATCACAGATCGTTGGTTCCTGGTTTGAGTCTGGCGCGTTTAACGGATATAACCCAATAAGCAGGACGTCATCGGGCTAAACTCCGAGCGAAACCTGATACGGTGCATGCTTTCCAGACATGTTCGTATCAGGTTTTTTTTTGGCCGTTATCCAGCTTACCGCTATGTTGATCTCAGTGAACATCGTGAGTAGGTTGATTGAAAGGCAAGTGAGAAAAGAGGCGTCTCCCCGGTACTGCATTGAGGCGTTAGGCGGACAGGAAGACCAATATGGTTTTCCTATCAGACAGAGCAGCTGATGCGATGATAGTTAAAAAAATATTGAGCAATAATGCCGTGCTTATGCAGGCGGATGACCAACGGGAAATCGTGGCGATAGGGAAGGGCGTTGGCTTTGGTAAAAAAGTCGGTGATGTCGTCGATCCGCAACGTATTGAAAGCCAGTTTGTAAAGAAGAGCGACGGTATCGCGGATGTATTGTCACAGTTATTGGCGGATATTCCCGCTGACTGTCTTGCCGTGACGCAGCAAATTATTACTCTGGCGCAAAAAACATTGCGGCTTGATGTTCAGGATACGCTGTTTCTGGCCTTGAGCGACCATATTAACTTTGCGATTCAGCGCTATAAAAAAGGGCAAGCGATCAAAAACCTGATGCTATGGGATATTCGCCAATTCTATAGCGCCGAATTTACCGTTGGGCTGGAGGCGTTAGCATTGATCCGCATGAGGTTAGAGATTGATTTACCGGAGGACGAAGCGGGGTTTATCGCGTTGCATCTGGCGAATGCGGCGAATAACAGCGATATGCAGAGTACGATGCAAAGCGCGGGAATCATTAAAGATATCTTAACCATTCTGAAGTACGATCTTCACCTCACATTTGATGAGCAGTCCCTCAATTATCAGCGTTTAATTACGCATCTGAAATTTTTTGCCCTACGGTTATTAAATCGGGAAACGGTGAACCACGGTGATGATTCAATTTATCAAGGGATTACGGAGCTGATGCCGCGAGCCTACGCCTGTGCAATGAAGGTGTATGATTACGTGGAAAAAAAACTATCATTGCCAGCTGACTACCGATGAGATCATGTTTCTGACTATTCATATCAACCGATTACATTCCTCTTCCTCGCAGGACATGAGGCATGATGGCGCAGACACGGGCGTTCGCAGGTAGGTAATACCACCGGCCTGTTTCGAGTCGGTTCCACATGAGTGACGTCCTCAGAGCGATGTAATGCCCGATCGCATTGTTAGGCTAAAATAAATTAATAATGACTTACTGCGACTGGCCCATTTTCAGCCATAATATGCATTTTTAGCGCTATGAGGTAGTGAACCTTATGGGGGCCGTTATACCCACCCCTCCACCGACATGTTTGGCGGGAGATGTGCGTCGCTCTGGGCTGCGTTTTTCTCAACGAGTCTATATTCCGCGTATAGTAGGCACGTTATTATGTGCTCTGTTTATTACCTCCGTACTTATTGTCAAACCTACGCCGCTGCCGGTGTGGGGATTACTCCTGTTGAATGCTTTTGCCTGGCCGCATATCGCCTATCGGTTGTCGCAACGGTCATCCGAACCGATGCGGTGTGAAAAACGCAATTTATTAGCGGATGTTGTGTTTGGCGGGATCTGGATGGGCGCGATGGGGATGAACGTTTTACCCAGCGCGCTGATTGCTGCGATGGTGGGGATGAACAGCGTCGCAAGTGGCGGAATAAAACTGTTGGTGCAGGGGATCTTATTACAGAGCCTGGCCTGTATCGTGGTGCTCGTGCTGTTTGCCGTGCCTATTTCGTGGGTCACAACGCCGAGGCAACTTTACGCCTGCTTGCCGATGCTGCTGATTTACCCGATTTTCCTCGGCTACGTGACTTATACCACCGCGCTGAAACTGGCTGAACACAAGCGTTTGCTGATCGAGATCAGCACCCATGACGGTATGACGAACCTCTATAATCGCCATCATTGGGAGCGCCTGCTAAAGCATGAATACGACGTGTGTCGGCGTTATCAGCAAACAGCGACGTTGGTGCTGTTTGATATCGACCATTTTAAATCCTTTAACGATAATTTTGGACATGGCGTCGGCGATCAGGCCATCGTGCTGCTGGCGCGCGAGTTGGTGGCAGGCTTTCGGGAAACGGATGTCATCGGGCGGTTTGGCGGGGATGAATTTGGCGTTATTTTACCGAAAACCGGCGCGAAGGAGGCGTTAGAGGCCGTGAATCGTATTCGGGAACGTTTATCGCTGAAACTCCTCCATCAGACGCCACAGTTAGCGGTTTTTATTAGCGCGGGCATCGCAGAGGTTTCGTCGCAAATGGGACAATATACGGATTGGTTAAAGGCGGCGGATGTCGCACTCTACCGTGCGAAAAATAAGGGTCGTCGCCGTACCGAAATTGCCTGACAACGTTGAGCGCCTCAATGGTAAACCCTGTTCGGACGAGAATATTAATCACCCTGGTGCTTCACGCTATTTATCCGGCGGTAAAATCCCAGCATCCATAATGGATGCCGCGCGAAGAATACTGACAAACGCTGAACATTGAACTATTTTCATAAGTGATCATCACGTTACGGAGGTTGATATGGGGTTCTGGCGTATTGTACTGACGATTATTTTGCCGCCGTTAGGCGTGTTACTGGGTAAAGGCATCGGTGGGGCATTTATTCTGAATATTATTCTCACGCTGTTAGGGTATTTCCCCGGTTTGGTGCATGCGTTCTGGGTGCAGACAAAAGACGATGGCATTTAAGCGCCAATAATAAAGTCGACGCAATAATGAGTGATGGGGGGCGTCCGGGTTACTTTTCGGCAACGACCACCTGATTGCGTCCGTGCTGCTTAGCCTGATAAAGCGCGATATCGGCGCGATTAATCAGCGTATTGAGCGTTTCCCCTGCCCGATATTCAGCGACGCCGCAACTCACCGTTATCTGAATAGCCTTTCCGCGGTGGGGTAGTGAGGTGATTTCAATACGCTGACGCAGGGCTTCGGCACGTTGGTATGCGGCGTTGATGTCGCAATTATCGAGCAAAATAACGAATTCCTCTCCGCCCCATCGACACGAATAATCGCTGGATCGGGTTTGTGTTGGTAGCACGGCAGATACGGCTTTTAATACATTATCGCCAACGTTATGGCCGTACTGGTCATTGATGTCTTTAAAGTGATCAATATCCATAAGAATCAGGGAGAGCGTTTTGTCCTGGAGCGCTTTTTTCATACTGACGCGACGGAAGAGATAATCAAACGCCTGGCGGTTCATCAGGCCGGTGAGTTTATCGGTAGTGGCCATGTGCTCCAGACGGCGTTGATACCCGCCTATCGTCAGCCACAGCAGTAACAGAAAGAGGACGCTCACCAAGGAACTGATGCCCAGATTGTTAAGCAGTGTGGTAAATAGCCGCTTTTCACTCGGGTGGCTGGTTTGTTCAACCATCAAATACCAGCCGAATTCAGGGATTAAACGAGTATTAAGGAAGATCGGCTCCCCGTTTGACTGATATTCATAAGCCCCGCCGGGAGAGGTCAGAATCATGGTGGCGATGCGTTTCAACCCTTGTTGTTGCTGAATGTGTAATGGCCGACGATAGCCTTCCCCATGCAACGTAATATTGCCTTCTTTATCCACAAAATAGATGGTTCGGTTATAGCGTTTCTCATATTTCTCAATGAGATGCTTAACGCGCTCAACCGGAATGCCTACGCCCGTCATGCCAATAAAATTGTCGTCATAATCCCTGACGATATGGTTAATAAAAATATCCAGACGCGAGCGTACTTCAGGATCGACGCGAAGATCGACAATATAGGGCGTGCTATTCGCGAGCGCTTTGTGCTGAAAATACCATTGATCGTCGGGCGAATCTGGCGAAATGGTTTTCAAAATGCGCAGTTGATCGTAATAAAAACCCGTTTTGTCCGAGATGAAAAAAGAAAATACGGTATTAAAACGACGATCGATCTCTTTTAAATAGCGAAACATCGCTTGTGGATCGCGTTCGTTGTCCAGCACCCAATCGCGTAAAAAGGTATCGTGCGCCATTAACGATGAAATAAAGATGGGTTTTAATAAATCTTGCTGGATTTCGGAATAAACGTTGTCGCTGGTGAGCGGTAGGGTATTTTCTGCGATTTCATCTTCCAGTGATTCTTTAGCCACCTGGTAACTGGTCCAACTGATCGCCAGAAAGGCCGCGAGTAACAGGATTCCAAGTACGACGGTTGCGCGGGTTTTGTCTAACCAACGTGAATTATTCGTGAACCCAGTGTGCAACATAATTTCCCCAGAAAACCAGTAATAAGCGCGGTGAATAACGATAATTATGTATTTTTAAATGGAACTATTTTCACCTGAAAAAAGTGGTGCGGTATTTTACTGTAACGCGGCGAGAGTACAAGCTAGCGAAACGCGTTAACATATTTGTTAAAATATTGTGGTTCTGGCGATGCGAATATAAACAGAACACCCTGCGGTGCCCTGTTTTTAACGCCTGGAGCGGTAGATTATTTAAAGACGCGGAAACGCTCGTCAAAAGCAATGTAGCTTTTCTCGCCGGCCGGTTGCTCAATGGAGCCAAAGGGCAGTTGCGCGCGCAATTTCCAGCTGGCGGGGAGATCCCATTGCGCTTTAACATCTTCATCGATCAGCGGATTGTAGTGCTGAAGTGACGCGCCAATTTTTTCCTGTGCCAGCGCGGACCAGACGGCAAATTGGGCAATGCCGCTTGATTGTTCTGACCAGATAGGGAAATTGTCAGCATAAAGCGCGAATTTTTCCTGTAGCCCTTCGATGACCTTGGTGTCTTCAAAGAACAGCACCGTCCCTGCGCCAGCTGCAAAAGAGGCCAGTTTATTTTCTGTCGCAGCGAACGCGTCTGCAGGCACGATCTTCTGCAACTGCTGTTTCACAATATCCCACAGTTTGTGGTGCTGTGCGCCGAACAGAATAACCGCACGGGAACTTTGCGAATTAAAAGAGGAGGGGCTTTCATTCACGGCTTCGGTAACGATGGCTATTACCCGATCTTCGGATACCGGCAGCGTATTGCCGATGGCATAAATAGAACGACGGGCCTTGATGGACTGCAAAAAAGCATTACTCATGGTGTGTTCCTCGGTTGACATGATACTTACCGTATTACTGTGTCACTGATTTTTTCCGCATTCAATCGCTTATCGTGGCGGAAGTGGATCTTAAGATGCCCGCTTTATCCGCCACAGACGTCACAGTGCGGATTTTTCGGGAGTGTGATGGCGCGAAATTGGAGTGTCATCGCATCAAAGAGCAGTACGCGCCCGGTGATCACCTTGCCATACCCCGTCAGCAACTTAATGGCTTCCAGGGCTTGTAGGCTCCCGATCGTTCCCACCAGCGGCGACATCACCCCTGCTTCCACGCAGGTTAGGGCATTATCCCCGAACAGGCGGCTCAGGCAATGATAGCAGGGTTCATCGGGTTGGTAGGTGAACACACACAGTTGGCCTTCCATGCGAATGGCCGCACCGGAAATCAGCGGTTTTTGGCGCTGAAAGCCAATGCGGTTGAGGCGATTGCGGATGGCGACGTTATCGGTGCAGTCCAGTACGGCGTCGTGCCTGCTGACCAATTCGCTGAGCGTGTCGTCATCCACATCGTCATTCACCGTATCTAGCGTAAGGTGTGGATTCATTTCGGCTAGCGTCAGGCGCGCCGATTCTACCTTCGCCATTCCGATGCGACTATCGCGGTGCAGAACCTGACGTTGCAGGTTAGAGCGCGAGACAGTATCAAAATCCAGCAGCGTCAGATGGCCGACGCCAGCCGCTGCCAGATACTGCGCGGCGGCACAGCCTAATCCCCCCAGCCCGACAATCAGCAGACGCGACGCTTTCAGCCTTTCCTGTCCGTCAAAATCAAAGCCGCGTAGCACAATCTGTCGATTGTAGCGCAGCATTTCTTCATCACTCAGTTCCGGCAGCATACTCAGTGCCCCAGCAGTGCGTTGAAGGGTTCGATCTCGACCCACTCGCCGATGGCGACATTACCGCGATCCTGCTCAAGCACGATGAAGCAATTCGCGAGACTGAAAGCGCTAAAGACGTGCGATCCCTGATGTCCGGTGGTTTTTACTGTCAGTTCACCCTGTGCGTTAGGGCTAACAATACCGCGTTGGAAATCGGTGCGCCCCGGCGTTTTCTTCAATGCGCTGGTGGTTCTGACGCGCAGGCGCGGCGGCAGACGCCACTGGCTATAGCCAGATAGGCGGGCTAACAGCGGCTGCACCAGTTGATAGAACGTCAGCGTGGCGGAGACGGGGTTGCCTGGCAGGCCGCAGAACCATGCATGCTGCAATTTGCCGAAGGCGAAGGGTTTACCGGGTTTAATTGCCAGCTTCCAGAAATGGATGTCACCCAGTTCCTCTAACATCTGCCTAGTATAATCGGCTTCACCGACGGAAACGCCGCCGCTGCTAATCACCAGATCGGCGATCTGGTCGGCTTGATGGAATGCGGCGCGCAGGGCGTCCGGGTTGTCGCGGATGATGCCCAGATCGTGCACCTCGCAGCCCCACTGTTCCAGCATTAAACGGACGGCGAAGCGGTTGGTGTCATAAATCTGCCCCTCAGCTAACGCATTGCCGACGGGCTGTAGTTCATCTCCGGTGGAAAACACGGCGACTTTCAGGCGACGCACGACGTCAATGTGCGCAATTCCCAGCGACGCCAGCAGCGGCAGTTCCGCCGCGCCCAGTTTGCAGCCTGCTGGCAACACGCTGGCGCCCGCGCGAATATCTTCTCCCGCCAGTCGAATATTCTGGCCGGGCTTTACCGGATGAAGGAAATGAATACCGTCTTCGTTCACTTCAGCCTGCTCTTGCATGATGACGGCATCAGCGCCAGCGGGAACCGGCGCGCCGGTCATGATACGAATGCAGGTTCCGGCGGGCCATGTGCCGCTGAAAGGCGCCCCCGCGAAGGCTTTCCCCGCCAGCGGCAGAGTGGTAGCAACGGCGACATCGGCGCAGCGGACGGCGTAGCCATCCATCGCGGAGCTGGCGAAGGGCGGGACGTTAATAGGTGAAGCGATGGCGTGAGCGGTGATGCGTCCGGTGGCGTCAAATAAGGAGACGCGTTCTGTGGCGCTGAGAGGAGATACCTGAGACAACATCTTTTCCAGCGCCTGTTCAAGAGTCAGTAAACCTGAAGTCATGCCTTCCATCTTCACTCCACCATTTATCATTAATACGGTCTGTTTCATTAATAGCGCGTATTCTCGTCATAAGACGGGGTTTATGCCTGAAAAGTGAGTTCTGTCAATCCGGTGCTTATTAGGCGAAAACGCGTTTTCTATGCCACTATGGATTATGTCAGAGTTCGTCACGGGGGTGAATGTATGCAGGTCAATGAACACCGCTTTTGGCGTAGGCAACGTCACCAGATAAGATGAAAGCGTCAGGGCGGAAAACGGCGACGTTTATCCAGGCGGCGAACTTTTATGGTTTAAATAATAGAATCGGTTCAAAGAACAGAATCGATGGTTTTTTGTACCTTATAACACCTGCTTATAGCAATTAACCTAATGTTATAAAAGAAATTTTCCGGAATGACAATTTCAGTTTCCGCTTTACATCATACCGTGCGCTAAATATAGTCGAAAACAATTGATCGTTTATCTGTGATCGTTTATTTGTGATTGTTTTGCGCTGATTTAAGGCGCGTTTTAGGAGAGTCGCCTTCATGTTGCCCACACCGGATTATTCTACTTTACCGTCTTCCCCGGTTTCAGGGGTTGTGATGCCCGAAAATCGGGTGTTAGCGGTGCGCAACCTGAGTGTGTATTTTGAGCAGCATGGGCGGCGATCGGACGCGGTAAAGCAGCTAACCTTTAACGTCGATCGTGGGGAAACGCTGGCTATCGTGGGGGAATCGGGGTCAGGGAAGTCCGTCACCTCTCTGGCGCTAATGCGGTTAGTTGAGCAGGCGGGGGGCGTTATTCATCAGGGCGAGATGCAATTGCGTCGTCGCGATGGGCGCGTGGTGGAACTGCGCAGCGCCCGTCAGTCGATCATGCGCACGCTGCGTGGTGCGGACCTGGCGATGATATTTCAGGAACCGATGACGTCACTCAATCCGGTGTTTCCCATCGGTGAACAGATCGCCGAGTCGATTCGCCTGCATCAGGGTATGGACAGACGCGCCGCCCGTGCGGAGACCCTGCATATGCTGGATCTGGTCAGGATACCGGAGGCGCACAATGTGTTGGATCGCTACCCACATCAGTTGTCTGGCGGCATGCGCCAGCGCGTGATGATTGCGATGGCGCTGTCTTGCAAACCGTCGCTGCTGATTGCCGATGAGCCGACGACCGCGCTGGATGTGACCATTCAGGCGCAAATCCTGCAACTGATCCGGGTGCTGCAGCGCGAAATGAACATGGCGGTGATTTTTATCACTCACGATATGGGCGTGGTGGCGGAAATGGCCGACCGCGTGTTGGTTATGCACCGCGGGGAAAGTGTTGAAACGGGGAACGCAGTGCAGATCTTTACCGCCCCGCAGCATCCGTACACGCAGAGGCTGTTGGCGGCGGTACCGGCGCTAGGGTCGATGCGGGGTCGGCCTTTTCCGGAAAAATTTCCCTTATTGGATCAAGATTCGGCATCTGCTGCAGATAGCGCCCCGCAGGATACGGTTTCCGCTCAGGCAGCGCCAATCTTGCAGGTGAGCCAGTTGGTCACGCGATTTCCGATACGCAGCGGGGTGTTAAACCGCGTCACCCATCAGGTGCATGCCGTTGAAAATGTTAGTTTCGATCTCTGGCCGGGCGAAACGCTTGCGCTGGTTGGCGAATCGGGATGTGGTAAATCGACTACCGGACGGGCATTACTTCAGTTGGTGAAAAGCCAGAAAGGCGAGATAACCTTTAAGGGGCAGCGCATTCATCAACTCAGCGGCGCGGCACTACAGCATCTGCGCCGCGATATCCAACTCATTTTCCAGGACCCTTATGCGTCGCTCGATCCGCGTCTCACGGTCGGGTTTTCGATCATGGAGCCGCTGCTCGTGCACAATATTTGCCGTCGGCAGGAGGCTGAGAGGCGAGTGGCGGCGTTGCTGTCTCGCGTCGGATTAGCCCCGGAATATGCGCGTCGCTATCCGCATGAATTTTCCGGCGGCCAGCGTCAGCGTATCTGTATCGCCAGAGCGCTGGCGCTCAATCCCAACGTGGTGATTGCCGATGAAGCCGTATCCGCGCTGGATGTGTCGATTCAGGCGCAGATCATTAATCTGATGATGGATCTGCAACGTGAATACGGCATCGCATTTTTGTTTATTTCCCACGATATGGCGGTGGTTGAACGCATAAGCCACCGCGTCGCGGTGATGTATATGGGGCAAATTGTCGAGATCGGCTCGCGGCAAGATGTTTTCGAACGGCCTCAGCACCCCTATACCCGCAAGCTGATGTCGGCCGTACCGGTAGCCGACCCGTCACGCCGCCAGCGTGAGCAGGTGTTACTGGTTGATGATATACCTAGCCCGATCCGCGCGCTGGGCGATGAGCCGATCACGGCACCGTTAGTACAGGTGGGTGAACGGCATTTCGTTGCGCACCATCCGATAGCCGGTGCGTATTGACAGGGATTCATAAGGAGAACGTAGTATGAGCATAATGACGAAACAACGGCGCTGGTTAGCCGCCGCAGGTGTAACGATGGCCATGATGGCGGCTTCCCCGGTCTGGGCGGCCAAAGATGTTGTTATCGCCGTGGGGTCCACGTTCACCAGCCTGGACCCATATGATGCCAACGATTCACTCTCGCAGGCGGTCGCCAAATCCTTCTATCAGGGGCTATTTGGTTTCGATAAGGACATGAAGCTGGTGAATGTCCTGGCGGACAGTTATGACGTTAGCCCGGACGGACTGACGTACACCATCAAACTACATCCCGGCGTGAAATTCCACGACGGATCGGCGTTTAATGCCGCCGCCGTTAAAGTCAATCTGGATCGCGCCAGTAACCCAGATAATCGCCTGAAGCGGTATAACCTGTTTAAGATGATTGATAAAACCGAGGTCGTGGACGATCTGACGGTCAAGATCGTGCTGAAAACACCGTTCTCGGCGTTTGTCAATAATTTGGCGCATCCGGCGGCGGTAATGATTTCGCCAGCGGCATTAAAACAGTATGGCAAGGATATCGGTTTCCACCCGGTTGGCACCGGCCCGTACCGTTTTGTGACCTGGAATCAGACCGATTTTGTCAAAGTCGAGAAGTTCAACGGCTATTGGAAAGCCGGGCTACCGAAGCTGGACAGCATCACCTGGCGTCCCGTGGTGGATAACAATACGCGTGCCGCGCTGTTGCAAACCGGCGAAGCGCAGTTCGCTTATCCGATCCCGTTCGAGCAGGCCAAGCTGTTAGAGAAAAATGATCGGTTGACGCTGGTAGCGGCACCGTCGATTCTGCATCGTTACATCAGCATGAATGTGACGCAGAAACCGTTCGATAACCCCAAAGTCCGCCAGGCGTTGAATTATGCCATTAATAAAGAGGCGCTGATTAAGGTGGCATTTTCCGGCTACGCGACGCCAGCCGAAGGGCCGTTGCCGAGCAGCATTGATTATGCGGTGAAATATCATCCGTGGCCTTACGATCCCGCTAAAGCGCGCGAGCTGTTAAAGGAGGCCGGCTACCCGAATGGTTTCACCACCACGCTCTGGTCATCACATAATCACAGCACGGCGCAGAAAGTCTTACAGTTCACACAGCAGCAACTGGCGCAGGTTGGCGTGAAAGTGCAGGTGACTGCGATGGATGCCGGTCAGCGTGCGGCGGAAGTGGAAGGGAAGAGTGTGAAAGAAACCGGAGTACGTCTGTTCTACACCGGTTGGTCGGCATCGACAGGTGAAGCCGACTGGGCGTTGACGCCGCTATTTGCTACGGCATCCTGGCCACCGGCGCAGTTCAATACGGCGTTTTACAGTAATCCTCAGGTTGACGCCGATCTGGCGAATGCATTGAAAACGACGGATCGAGCGGAGAAACAGCAGCTCTACAAGGACGCGCAGGACAAAATCTGGGCCGATGCCCCGTGGATTTTTCTTGTCACCGAACGTCTGGTCTCGGCTAACAGTAAAAAGCTGACAGGGTTTTATGTCATGCCGGATACCCTGTTCAGTTTTGATGATGCGGATCTGACGGAATAAGTCTCCTATCAGCAGGACGAGTACGCAGCAGGACGAGCACGGCGGGTATTGTTGGCGCGTTTGATAACGTCATCAGGCTATCCGCCGTGGACGGCGTTTGCCCTTTCTGAGGGAGAGTGATACAGGTTTGTGGAAAACAGGTCATGCTCAATTATTTTATTAAACGACTACTGGGACTGATTCCCACGCTCCTGATCGTGATGGTATTGGTGTTTCTGTTCGTCCATCTGCTGCCCGGCGATCCGGCGCGTTTAGCCGCCGGGCGGGAAGCGGATGCCGCCGTTATCGAGATGGTACGGCAGGATTTGGGATTGGATAAACCGTTGCCACAGCAGTTTTGGCATTTCTTTACCCGCAGCCTGCAAGGCGATTTCGGCACGTCGATAGCGTCGAAGCGCCCGGTCACGGAGGAGATCGCCACGCGCTTTATGCCGACCTTCTGGTTGACGGTGTGCAGTATGGCCTGGGCGGTGATCTTTGGCATGACCATCGGCATGATATCGGCCGTGTGGCGTAACCGCTGGCCTGACCGGATTGGGATGACGCTGGCGGTGACCGGGCTCTCTTTCCCCGCGTTTGCGCTGGGTATGTTGTTAATGCAAATTTTTTCGGTTGAATTAGGCTGGCTGCCGACCGTGGGCGCGGACACGTGGTTACACTATATTTTACCCTCCATAACGCTAGGCGCGGCGGTCGCGGCGGTGATGGCGCGTTTTACCCGCGCCTCCTTTATTGATGTTTTGCAGGAAGATTACATGCGCACGGCACGGGCGAAGGGCGTGCGCGAATCGCTGGTGGTGGTGAAGCACGGGCTGCGTAATGCGTTGATTCCCGTCGTCACGATGATGGGCTTGCAGTTTGGTTTTTTGCTCGGTGGCTCCATTGTTGTGGAGAAGGTATTCAACTGGCCGGGGCTGGGAAGGTTGCTGGTGGATGCGGTGGAGATGCGCGATTATCCGGTGATTCAGGCCGAAGTGCTGCTGTTTTCCCTGGAATTTATTTTGATTAATCTGTTCGTCGATATGCTCTACGCCGCGATTAACCCAGCGATTCGCTATCGATAAGGGAAGGGAATGAAAGACTGGCGACGTAAAATGATGTTGACGGCGCTCCCGGTGATGAGCGAGCAAGCTGCTCGTACACCGTGGCGTGAGTTTGGGCGGCGTTTTCTTCAGCAGCCGGTGGCCGTTGCCGCGGGCATCTTTGTGCTGTTACTGATTCTGGTCGCCTTTCTGGCACCGTATCTGACACCCTATGACGCGGAAAACTATTTCGATTATGACCGTCTGAATGAAGGCCCTACGGCCGTTCACTGGCTGGGGGTCGATTCACTGGGGCGTGATATTTTCAGTCGCATTCTCATGGGGGCCAGAGTCTCTCTGGCGGCCGGGATTTTTTCCGTGCTGGTAGGAATGGTGATCGGTACGACACTGGGCCTACTGGCTGGCTATTACGAAGGGTGGTCGGACAGAATCATTATGCGCATTTGCGATGTGCTGTTTGCCTTTCCTGGGATTCTGCTGGCGATTGCCGTCGTTGCCATCATGGGCAGCGGAATGGCGAATGTCATTGTCGCCGTAGCGATTTTCAGTATTCCCGCCTTTGCCCGACTGGTGCGGGGCAATACGCTCGTGCTGAAACAGCTTACCTACATCGAATCCGCCCGCAGCATAGGCGCGAGTGACGCGGCGATCCTCTTTCGGCATATTTTGCCTGGTTCGGTCTCCTCTATCGTAGTGTTTTTCTCAATGCGCATCGGCATGTCGATCATCACCGCCGCCAGTCTTTCTTTTTTAGGGCTTGGCGCCCAGCCGCCGATGCCGGAATGGGGGGCAATGCTCAATGAGGCACGATCCGATATGGTGATCGCGCCACATGTCGCCATCTTTCCCAGCCTGGCGATCTTTTTAACGGTGCTGGCGTTTAACCTCTTAGGCGATGGCCTGCGCGATGCGCTCGATCCAAAGTTGAGAACATAAAAAAAGCGCGGCATGTCATGCCGCGCTTTTCAATCGTAAGGAGGCTTAGAATGAGGTCCGTTTGTAGCTACGGTATTGCGGTTGCCAGAAGTTGTGCTCAATCGCCTGCTGTAGCGCATCCGACGAGGTGACAACGGCAACCCCTTGCAACTGTGCCGCTTTACCTACTTCCAGTGCAATACGTCTGGACACCTGCTGAATGTTGGACAGATCGGGCAGTAGCGCGCCTTCACCGTCATTCGCCAACGGCGAGCAGTCAGCCAGTGCGCGGCTGGCGGCCATCAGCATGCCGTCAGTGATACGTTTGGCGCCGGATGCTAGCACCCCTAACCCAATGCCTGGGAAAATATAAGAGTTATTGCACTGGGCGATAGGGTAGACCTTATCCTGATAGCGTACCGGAGAGAACGGGCTACCGGTCGCAACCAACGCCGCACCTGCGGTCCAGTTGATAATATCCTCAGGGCGGGCTTCCACGCGCGACGTCGGATTAGACAACGGCATGACAATAGGGCGAGCGCAGTGTTTGTGCATTTCACGGATGATCTCTTCCGTAAACAAGCCCGGTTGACCGGACACGCCGATCAGAATCGTCGGCTTGGCATTACGCACCACTTCGAGTAGTGAGATCGCGTCGCTGTTGCAGTCCCATCCGGCCAGACGATCGCTTTTCTGCACCAGCTTGCTCTGAAAATCGAGCAGATTCGGCAGCTTATCGGTCAGCAGACCAAAACGATCCACCATGAACACGCGCGCGCGCGCTTCTTCCTCGCTGAGCCCTTCCGATTTCATCTGCGCGATAATTTGTTCCGCGATGCCACAACCGGCGGAACCCGCGCCCAGAAACGCGACTGTCTGATCGCGCAACTGCGTACCCGCCGCACGGCTGGCGGCAATCAGGCTACCCAACGCGACCGCCGCGGTTCCCTGGATATCATCGTTAAAGCTACAGATTTCATCGCGATAGCGATTTAGCAGCGGAGTGGCGTTTTTCTGAGCAAAATCTTCAAACTGCAACAACACGTTTGGCCAACGGCGCTTAACGGCCTGAATGAACTCATCCACGAAGGCATAATATTCATCGCCCGTGATACGCGGGTGACGCCAGCCCATATACAGCGGATCGTTAAGGCGTTGAGGATTATTCGTACCGACATCCAGAACCACGGGCAGGGTGTAGGCCGGGCTGATACCGCCGCAGGCGGTGTAGAGCGACAGCTTACCGATGGGGATCCCCATACCGCCGATACCCTGATCGCCTAAACCCAGAATACGCTCACCGTCGGTCACCACGATGACCTTCACATTTTGTTTAGTGGCGTTTTGCAGCATATCGTCGATATAAGCGCGATTTGGATAAGCGATAAACAGGCCACGGGCGCGGCGATAGATATCGGAGAAGTGCTCACAAGCCTCACCCACGGTAGGGGTGTAGATAATGGGCATCATTTCACTCAGATGCCCATCCAATAGGCGATAGAACAGGGTTTCGTTAGTATCCTGAATGTTGCGTAGATAAACATGTTTATCAATATCGTTTTGGAATTCCTGATATTGACGCCAGGCACGTTCTGCTTGTTCTTCAATGGTTTCAACGGCTTCAGGCAGCAGACCGTGCAGGTTAAAATTAGCGCGCTCTTCTGCGGTAAATGCGCTGCCTTTGTTGAGCAAGGGGAATTCAAGCAAGATAGGGCCAGCGTAAGGAATATGGAGAGGACGTTTGCTTTCGTATTCTAATTCCATGACTTTTCACTCTTCGGATGACAGGAAAAACTCAGGTGTTGTCGATAAGACTGCGGGGGATCTTAAATTACTTAGAGAATATGTACAGAAATTGTTAATTAAAATAGTTACAGAGAACCGGCCCCTTAAACATGATGCGACGCTAAGGAACGACGCAGGTTTACGCCGTTCCCTTCTGTGATCACCCTGCCAGGTGCAGGAGCAGGGGGAAGATAAACGGCGCAACGAGCGAGGTGATAATCCCGCAGATGACTAGCGCCAGAGAACTGAATGCGCCTTCCTGATAATCCACCTCCGCACAGCGAGCAGTGCCAAGGGCGTGCGAGGCGGTGCCCATTGACAGCCCACGGGCCGCTTTGGTTTTAATACCGATGCGATCGAACAGACTATGGCCGAAAACGGCACCCACAATACCAACAAAAATGACGCAAACCGCGCTGATCGCCGGTATACCACCGATCGTGCTGGCGACGGCCATCGCAATCGGCGTAGTGACGGACTTGGGCAATACCGAAGCCGCAATTTCCGGCGATGCGCCCATCCACAGCGCCACGAGCGTGCCGGAGGTGATGGCGCTCAGACTGCCGATGAAGCATACGCTGATGATCGATTTCCAGCGGGCGCGGATCTGGTGTAGTTGTTCATACAACGGGAAGGCCAGGGCGACTACCGCCGGTTGTAGCAAATCGTTAAGTACCTTGCTGCCTTGAAAATAGTGCTCATAGGGAATCTTCAACACCAGCAATAGCGGAATAATAATCGCCATTGAGACCAGCAGCGGGTTTAGCAGGGACATTTTGCTTAACACCGCGAGTTTGCGTGCGGCAAAAAACACCACGAGAGTCAGGGGCAAAGACCACCACAAATAGCTGAACATTATTTATTTTCCTTCGACGCTGCGCGATCGCCCGCCATGGCGCGTTCGCGCTGCATGATCTGGGTACTGAAACCCACCACCAACATCACAATAAACGTACTGATCAGGCAGGAAACCACGATAGGGCCAAACTGTTGGCTCACCAGATCATAATAATTCATAACGCCGACGCCGATAGGGACGAACAGCAGCGCCATATGACGGATAAGGAGTTGGCACCCAGGTTTTACCCACTGCGCAGGCAGAATTTGCGAAGCCAGAAGAGCGAAAAGCACAAGCATACCAATGATGCTGCCGGGGATAGAGAACGGGAGTAACGCGGATACCGCATTGCCTGCCAGCAGGCAGAGATAAATCAATGCGAAAGCGCGTAGATACTGCCAGCAAACGATGAATGTATTACGCATGGGAAATTCCTGATTAACAGAGGGGATTATCATAACGCTAATGGAATTGGCGTGCCACAGATCACGAATCTTGGTGGGGAAGGGCAGGCATTCCTGCTTAGAACCTATCCGATTAAGGCTATTTTACTTGCCATGTTGGCCCAGGGCCGAGCTGGAAATGAAAAAGCGTGAGGGAACGCGTGATTCGGTTCAGCCCGCGCAGCGCGATCGTCGGGACTGAACCGAAAAGAATAAAGGAAACGACAGGGGCGCTATTTAACGTCTACGCTCCACTTTGTGATGTCGATCTGCCCGTCACCGCCAAAGATCTCGGTGCCAAACTCCACGCTACTGATATATTTTGTATTGCTCATCCAGTTCTTTCCCACCAGATAGTTGGTGAAATGGCGAATATTGAGCGACGCCTTATTGCTGTTGGAGGTGCGGACAAATGAGAAGACATTCCAACCTTTGCCATTACCCGAATTGATCCAGCCTTTGAATACGTTCCAGCTACTGCCGCCGAGGAAAACCGTTTCAAAATAGTCGCCCGCAGGGCCGGCATGGGTATTATTTAGCCAGATCATCAATTCGTCGGTCGGGGCCGTGTCCCAACTGGCTTTATTGGTCGTGTGGAACCAAATATCATATGCCGCGTTATAAGTCCCCGTGGCGTTGATGGAATAGGTGACGTTGCTGGTGATGCTCTTGTTGCTGGATAACCTTATCGGCAGCCCGCTATTGGCGGTATAGCCTGCAGTCCAGTGCCAGCCGCTCACCAGCGATGGATAGGCTTTGACGCTGGAACTGTTGCTTGGCCAGTGCCAGCGCCATCCCATGCTGGTTGGGCTGTTGTAGAAAACGGTTTGCTGCCACCCCTTTACTTCATCTTTTCCCCAGACATTATTGAATACATAATATTTATTTTTTTCAAAATAGAGTTTGTCAGCATCCTTTGATGAACTGGCCGCAGAAGCGGTTAATGGTGAGAGTAATAAAGCAGAGAGGAATACGGGAAGCAAAGTGCGCAAAGTTTGCTGCGATTGAGTCTGCATAATAAGCATAATAAATCTCCTTTTAATATATGCTTAGGATGTTTCATGGTGAAATTTAGTGCGTATGTAGACCCTATCCCATTAGGGCTATTTTACTTGCCATTTTGGCCCTGGGCAGTGCTCGAAATCCTCGCGTACTCCGTGTACGCTCCGGTTTCTGCGCGCTGTCCGTGACCAAACTGACTGCGACAATGACGCCTACTGGGATAGGATCTTAGTCAGTATCTATGGCAGAACGAATATAAAGTGTGGTGTGGTTAACAGTTATTATTATTTCATCGAATATCAGCATAATTCAACGTGTCATTCACCAATAAAATGAAAATCTTATTCGTAAAAATAATTATAAGATCGATAATAAATAGTAATAAGATGAAATAAAACGCAGTGTGCGCTTTAGAAGCGCACGTTTATGTGCGCCTTGGCTGTCGATTATTCAAATAATTGTTCGTCACGAACCGCGTCATGGATGGCGTTGGTCAGCTTACGCAACTCCGCGGGCTGAATGATAAACGGTGGCATCAGATAAATGAGGCGGCCAAAGGGACGGATCCACACGCCGCGTTGGACGAAGAAACGCTGGAGTCGCGCCATATTAACCGGACGCCGTGTTTCCACCACGCCAATAGCGCCCAGCACACGAACGTTTGCGACTAATGGGGAATGGGTGCAAGGGGCCAACGACTCGCGTAGTTGCCTTTCTATATTTAGGACGTATTCCGGCCAGCGATTTTCCGCCAGTAGCGATAAGCTGGCATTGGCTGCCGCGCAGGCGAGCGGGTTACCCATAAACGTCGGGCCATGCATAAAGCAGCCAGCGGTGCCGTTGCTGATGGTTTCCGCCACTGTGCGCGTGGTTAACGTGGCGGAGAGCGTCATATAACCGCCGGTCAGCGCTTTCCCCAGACACAGGATATCGGGTGCGATTCCCGCATGTTCACAGGCAAATAGCTTACCCGTGCGACCAAACCCCGTGGCAATCTCATCGGCAATCAATAACACGCCCCATTGATCGCACAGTTCCCGTACGCGGCGCAGGTAGGCCGGATGGTAAAACCGCATTCCGCCAGCGCCCTGCACGATAGGTTCCAGTATTACTGCGGCAATAGCGTGAGCGTGCGTCTCTAGCAGAGACTGAAACGGGGCAATCTCGGCTTCCTGCCATTCGTCGGCAAATCCGCCTTCGCCAGTAAGCGCTAACGGCGGGGCGGAGACAAACAGATGGGCTGGCAAGTACCCCTGATACAGGCTATGCATGGAATTCTGCGGGTCGCATACGGACATCGCGCCAAATGTATCGCCATGATAGCCGTGGCGCAGGGTAAGAAAGCGTTGACGCTTTTCACCGCGCGCCTGCCAATATTGCAGCGCCATTTTCATTGCTACTTCGACGGCGACCGACCCGGAATCTGCCAGAAAAACGCATTCCAGTCCTTGCGGCGTGATATCCACGAGTCGGCGGCATAGCGCCACCGCCGCCGGATGGGTGATACCGCCAAACATGACGTGCGCCATCTGACCGAGTTGGGCTTGTACCGCCTGATTAATGACGGGGTGATTATAGCCGTGAATGGCAGACCACCAGGATGACATGCCGTCAATCAGGTGACGCCCGTCTGCCAACGTAAGCATCACGCCGCTGGCTGATACCACGGGATAGCAGGGCAGCGGCGCGGTCATCGACGTGTAGGGATGCCAGATATGGCGCTGGTCAAACGTAATCTCTTCTGCGTTCATAGTGATCCATTGTAAACCATATATATGTTAAATTGGTTGACAGTGTAGCGGGTTAATTTACACTGATGAAACGTTTTTTGTGTGGAGATATCAGGATGTCTGACCGCATTGTTTGGACGCTGGAGCAAGCGCAAGACTTATTTAATAGGCCGTTTCTGGAACTGATGTTTGAGGCGCAGCAGGTTCACCGCCAGCATTTTGATCCCCGCCAGGTGCAGGTAAGTACGTTACTGTCTATAAAGACAGGCGCGTGCCCAGAGGACTGTAAATATTGTCCGCAGAGTTCCCGCTATCGCACCGGAATTGAGACTGAGCGTCTGATGCAGGTCGAACAGGTGTTGGAATCGGCTCGTCAGGCAAAAGCTGCCGGGTCGACACGTTTCTGTATGGGGGCCGCGTGGAAAAACCCCCATGAGCGTGATATGCCCTATCTGGAACAGATGGTGCAAGGTGTCAAAGCGATGGGCATGGAAACCTGTATGACGTTGGGGACATTGCACCGCGATCAGGCTGAACGTCTGGCGGCGGCCGGGCTGGACTTCTACAACCATAATCTCGACACCTCGCCGGAATTCTACGGCAGCATTATCACGACTCGCACCTACCAGGAACGCCTCGATACGTTGGATAAGGTGCGCGACGCGGGGATTAAAGTGTGCTCAGGCGGCATCGTGGGGTTGGGAGAAACCGTGCGCGATCGCGCCGGGCTGCTGGTGCAACTGGCTAACCTACCGACGCCGCCAGAAAGTGTGCCGATTAACATGTTGGTCAAAGTGAAAGGGACGCCGCTGGCGGAGAATGAGGATGTCGATCCGTTTGATTTCATTCGTACTATCGCCGTGGCGCGTATCATGATGCCGACCTCCTATGTGCGCTTGTCCGCCGGTCGCGAGCAAATGAGTGAACAAACGCAGGCGATGTGCTTTATGGCCGGCGCCAATTCGATTTTCTACGGCTGTAAACTGCTTACGACCCCCAATCCGAAAGAGGATAAAGATCTGGCGTTGTTCCTCAAACTAGGGCTCAACCCGCAGCAGGCGTCCACCGACTATGGTGACAACCAACAGCAACAGCGGTTGGCGGAACAGCTGATTAACGCGGATAACGAGCAATTTTATAATGCCGCAATGTAACGCCCTGCACGCCCATCGCCAGGTAAGGGGAGCATCATGAGCTGGCTGCAACGTATCGAAACTGCGCTGGCACAGCGCCGTTACGAGGACGCTTACCGATCGAGGATCGCGAATCAAGGCGGCAGCGGGCGCTGGCTGATGCAGGGCGATCGCCGCTATCTGAATTTTTCCAGCAATGACTATCTGGGGCTAAGCCATCACCCTGAAATTGTCCATGCCTGGCAGCAGGGGGCTGAACGCTACGGGGTTGGCAGCGGCGGTTCAGGTCATGTCGTCGGGTATACCGATGCTCATGCAATGCTGGAGAGCCAGCTTGCCGATTGGCTGGGCTACCCGCGAGCGCTGTTGTTTATTTCCGGCTATGCCGCGAATCAGGCCGTGGTAGCCGCGCTGGCACAGGCGGAAGATCGTATTTTGGCCGACAGGTTGAGCCACGCTTCGTTGCTGGAAGCGGCAGCGCAGTGTCCGGCAACGCTGAGGCGCTTCCAACACAATCAGGCCGATAGTCTGCGAGCGCTGCTAAAAAAAACGACTGACGGCCAGACGCTGGTGGTGACCGAGGGGGTTTTCAGTATGGATGGCGACACGGCGCCGCTGCCTGCGTTGGCTGAGCAGTGCCGGGCACACGCCGCCTGGCTAATGGTGGATGATGCGCATGGCATTGGCGTACTCGGTGATGAAGGCCGGGGGAGTTGCTGGGCGCAGGGCGTCAAACCGGAACTGTTGATCGTCACGTTTGGCAAAGCGTTTGGTGTCAGTGGTGCGGCGGTATTGTGCGCTGAGCCGCTTGCTGAATACTTCCTGCAATTTGCCCGTCATTTGATTTACAGCACCGCGATGCCCGCCGCGCAGGCCTGCGCGCTGAGCGCAGCGGTTAACTGCATTCGTCAGGGCGACGCGCAGCGTAGAGCGTTACGGTGCAATATTGAGCAGTTCCGCGCAGGCTTTTCCAACTCGTCCTATCAACTGATGGATTCACAGAGCGCAATTCAACCGCTCATTGTTGGCGAGAACGCGCGCGCGTTGGCGTTGACAAGCCGCCTGCGCGAACAAGGAGTGTGGGTCAGCGCCATGCGGCCGCCGACGGTGCCGCCCGGTAGCGCGCGCCTGCGAATTACGCTGACGGCGCAGCATCAGCCTGAAGATATCCACCGTTTGCTGACGGAATTACATCATGCCGACACTGAACGATAACAAGCAGGCAATAGCGCTGGCATTTGGCCGCGCGGCGTCGGGCTACGACCGTTTTGCCGCGTTGCAGCGCATCAGCGGCGATCGCCTGTTGGCGCTAATGCCCTCTCACAGCGGATTACTACAGGTATTGGATGCCGGGTGCGGAACCGGGCACTTCAGTCGGTACTGGCGTCAACACGGAAAAAAGGTCATTGCGCTGGATTTATCGGCGGAAATGCTCGGCTACGCACGTGAGCGGCAGGTGGCCGACTACTACTTAGCGGGCGATATTGAAAACTTGCCGCTGGCGGATGGCAGCGTGGATATCAGCTACAGCAATCTTGCGGTGCAATGGTGTGACGACTTACCTCGGACGTTGGCGGAGTTCTACCGGGTGACGCGGTCAGGGGGGATCATGGCCTTTTCTACGTTGGCAGAAGGGTCTTTGTGCGAGCTATCACAGGCGTGGCAGCGGGTAGACGGCACGCGGCGGACGAATCGCTTCCTATCGTTTGCCGCTATTGACGCGGCCTGTCAGCGCTATAGGCATCACCTGGTGCAAGAACATGAGGTCTGCCTGTTCCCTGATGTCGTGGCGCTAATGAAATCGCTAAAAGGGATTGGCGCGACCTGGCTGCATGAAGGACGGGCGCCGGGGTTATTGAGTCGGGCGCGCCTGGCGGCGCTCTCTGCCCACTATCCGCAAGAACAGGGCGGTTATCCGCTCAGTTATCAACTGGTTTATGGAATTATTTATCGTGATTAAGCGTTGGTTTGTGACGGGAACGGACACCGACGTGGGGAAAACGGTCGCCAGCATGGCGTTGCTTCAGGCGGCGAATCAGGCGGGATATCGCACCGCCGGTTACAAACCCGTCGCTTCCGGCTGTCAAATGACGGCTGCAGGCATGCGCAACGGCGATGCGCTGGCGCTTCAGGCGAATAGCAGCGTCCGGCTCGATTATGAGGCCGTGAACCCGCTGGCATTTATGGAACCGACTTCACCGCATATTATCAGCGCGGTAGCGCAGCGGCCGATCTCTCTTTCGACGTTATCCGCCGGTCTGCGGGCGTTAGAAACACAGGCAGACTGGTTGCTGGTTGAGGGAGCGGGCGGGTGGTTTACGCCGCTGTCCGATCGGGTGACGTTTGCCGATTGGGTGATTAGGGAACAACTTCCCGTAATTTTGGTGGTGGGTATCAAACTGGGGTGTATCAACCACGCGCTGCTAACCGCTAACGCTATTCGGCATGCGGGGCTGCACCTTGGCGGCTGGATTGCCAACGACGTCATCCCCCCCGGTAAATGGCATCAGCCGTATCTGCAAACGCTACAACAGCGCCTGTCCGCGCCGATGCTGGGGGAGATTCCTTACTTACCAGATATTCATCAGCATAATCTGGGGCAATACCTAACGATTGGATGGTTATAAGGATGATAGAAGTAAGAGTTAGCGAAATAACTAACGTGATGAAGTAGCGAGTGCGGGCTATTTATTTTTGGCTAATTATCTCATATTGCATAATAATGAAATCATTCATTTATTATAGAGAAGACCAGCTTGCCATGATTAATGATATCGCTAATGCTGCCTTATTCTGAGAACGGTTTTTTATTAATATCTGGTCTCAGGGAGAATAATGGTGATAGACTCATTTCAGTAGCCTTTATTTCAATGAAGATATTTTGTTGGAAATGCTTTTATTAGAAATGATTATGAGAACAATTAACGTGATTCAAGGAATGTATCATGGCGAATATTATTTACCTGTCATTAAGCGGTGATAAGCAAGGATTGATATCGGCTGGGTGTTCTACCATGGCCTCCGTCGGCAACCTGCATCAATCTGGACATGAAGATGAGATTTTTGTTTACGAGTTAAACACCAGCGTTACGCGGGAAGATAATATCGCCTGCTACCCCCTGCAAATCAGAAAACCGATTGATAAATCTACGCCGCTACTCTCCCAAGCCTTGGGCGATAAAGAAGTATTAACCTGTACGTTTTCGCTTTATCGGACCGCTATGGCGGGCGGTAATGAATGTTATTTCAAAATAAAACTGTTAGGCGGGCTGATTACGGATATTAATGCGATATACCCTAATTCTTTAACGCATAATGATTTGCAACCGAGCGAAAGCCTCTCCTTTAAATTTAATACGATTGAGTGGGAACATGTGACAGCACGCACCAGTTCCTATTTGTTTTGGCAAGATACCGTTATATGAATGGATTACACGTTTAGACGCTATCCCAATAGTCTTAATGGTATGGAATCTTATTATTTTTTTCTGCGCGGTTATCTGCAAATAGGGATATGTGAGAATGTTATGAGTAAACGATCGGATATTGTTGAGGGAGTAACGGCAAGCACGCTAATTTATGGCTTAGTCTATACCGAAGTGCTTGGCTGGGTTGATTTAGGTCATGCGCAAGGTGGTGACATCAGAAGGTTATTACTGCAATTTGAGGCGGGGGAACGCGGGAATCAGCCGTATTATTATGTAAAATATTTCCAGGATATGCAGAAATTCAGAAAAAGAATCGGCATAGCTAAACATACTGTCTGGCGCATTCGAAAAGGGGTATCACGTCGCGAGCGCCTGACTATTGCGCTTGCGATGATGATGACCGTGGCTCGCCGTTTTGAGAGCCTGCAAGCTGGCTTTCCGTTTAATCTTCTTACTGATAGTGGGTTTAGTGGAGAAGATCTCGTCTCGGATTTATTAGGCTTTTATCGCGTCATTGATGGCATACATTATTTCTCTGAGCTCAAGCCCGTTAGCAGGGATGAAGCATTAAAGCGCTGGGATTTTTATGGACCGATTGGCTCGTTTAAGAATGAATCATTCAAACCATTACTTTTCCCCGATCCCGATAAGCATCCTAATGCGCGCCCCTACTTTGGAACGTTGCCTGCCTTTATGACCAGGATTAAACCCTACCTCTCGGCTCCCTCTGAGCGGGTGGATATCGTGGTTGATGATGGGACAGGGCTGCACCTGAAATTCTCAGGGGGATAAATGGCGACGTTATATCGTTTACTGAGAAATCTGGTCATGGGGGTCATCATCGCCGTGGGGGCCGGGATCTGGTTTATTTTCGGGTCTGGTTCTGATTCCGGTCCAAATGTTGAATTTTATAGCCAGGAGGACAACACCCTATACGAAAGGCTCACAGACGATATTGTTAAGGGCGCTCCGCGTATTTCGCCAGTTTATCGGTTTGTTCATTATTCTCCCGTGGGAGCTGCTGCGGAAGTGAGTGCGGTGTATTTTGAAAACATTACGGATATTGCCACACTGAAAGGCTACCTTGCCTCCCTCGGCTGTACCCTTGAGATGACAGAAGCCAATGTCGAAATGTGGCTAAGTCACGATAAGAGCAAAGCGATAACCCTTGCTGTTGACGTAGAGGGAAGAACCGTCGCTTTAGAAATTCGATCGCCGCCGCCGCCGTGGTGGAGATGATAAACCGGAAGGCATTAGCGCCCTTGGGAAGGATAAATGGCAAAAGCCTATCGATTACTGTGCGACCTATGTATGGCCTGTATCATCGCGACGGGGTTGTTGTGGTGGTTTTTCTCAGGTTTTCAATTCGAAAGTGAAGATTACACGATGGAAGACAAGGCCCTTTATGAAACGCTCACAGACGATATCATCAAAGGCGCGCCGCGAATATCGGCGAGCTATCGGTTTGTGAACGCGCCGGCTGATGGCCCTGCTTCGGAAGTGAGTGCGGTTTATTTTACCGATACCACGGATATCGCAGCGTTACGGCGCTACCTTGTTTCAATAGGCTGTACCCTGGAAAAGCGATCGCCAGATGATGGGGAAGTATGGTTGAGTCAGGATGGTGCCAAGAGAATCATACTCGCGGTGGATCTGACGAGGAAAACGGTCAGTATGCAGGTGGTACTGCTGCCATCAATATAGCGATGACAATTGTAGAGCCTATTCCAGTCGCCCTGATGGGATAGGGGGGAGTTTACTTCGGCAGCGTGAAATCACATCACGGTTGGTGTTGTTTACGACATTCAACTGTTTTTATATAAAAAATATAATATTTTACCGACATTAATAGGATAAACCTATTTTATTGCCCTCTAATCACCCAATGGCGTGGTGTAGTACTTCGCCGTTTTATGCTTTTCCTGTCTAATCGTCATACGAAAAATCACAGAAGACGTGTGAAGAAAATTCCTATCAGAGAGCATCATGAATGACGGTGGCATTTCGTTAACTCAGTGCTGATGCGGGGTTGTGGGAGTTATCCACCATTTCTGTGGATAACCATGTGTATTAGGGATAGACAACGTGCGCCAACCGAGAACTGACGCGGGTTGCCGCCGGGTTGGCGCTATTCTCCACTGTTTTTATAATATATTTATTATCATGTAGTTAGGTAAAATCAAGCGTCTTGATCATCAATACCCGATCGCTGTATAAATTAACCTCTCCGTCTATCCAGTAATGTTACAACTTTATCTATTCTGGGGATAAATCATGCAGATTTTATTTGCTAGAATAAAGATAAATGTGCTAGCGAATTCATTCGCCGATGAATAATTCAATCGAGTGATAATGTCTTGATGCTGTTTTTATATCCAGTATCATGGCGGTGGCGAATTCCCTGATTGGCATTCAGAATACAGGACTCGACGTGCGTCGCCAGCGTGTAGGGGCGACAATGCGAGAGACTGAAATTGTTTGCTGTGCCGTTTACCTGCCTTCAGGCATCCATTCACAAACCTCGCGTATTGCGCGATGGCTAAAAATGATAAGTAGCGTGTCTAGCGATGAGTAAAGTATTTACACTGCATTCCGACTTTAAACCAGCGGGCGACCAGCCTGAAGCCATTCGTCGTTTAAAAGAAGGATTGGAAGACGGGTTAGCGCACCAAACGCTGCTTGGCGTGACGGGATCTGGCAAAACGTTTACCATCGCGAATGTGATTGCCGACCTTAATCGGCCGACCATGATGCTGGCGCCTAACAAAACGCTGGCGGCCCAATTGTATGGGGAAATGAAGGCCTTTTTCCCCAACAATGCCGTCGAGTACTTCGTCTCGTACTACGACTATTATCAGCCGGAAGCCTATGTTCCGAGCTCCGACACCTTTATTGAGAAAGACGCCTCGGTTAACGAACACATCGAACAGATGCGTCTTTCCGCCACCAAAGCGCTATTGGAAAGGCGCGACGTGATCGTCGTGGCTTCCGTCTCGGCGATCTATGGTCTGGGCGATCCCGATCTCTATCTGAAAATGATGCTGCACCTGACGCAAGGGATGCTGATTGACCAGCGCGCGATTTTGCGACGTCTGGCCGAGTTGCAGTATTCCCGCAACGATCAGGCGTTTCAGCGTGGTACCTTCCGCGTACGCGGCGAAGTGATCGATATTTTCCCTGCGGAATCCGACGACGTCGCGCTGCGGGTTGAACTGTTTGATGAAGAAGTGGAACGGTTGTCGCTGTTTGACCCGCTGACGGGACACGTTCTCCAGACGGTGCCGCGCTATACCATCTATCCTAAAACGCACTACGTGACGCCGCGGGAGCGGATTTTACAGGCGATGGAAGAGATTAAAGTCGAATTGGCCGATCGCCGAAAAGTGTTACTGGCGAATAATAAGCTGGTGGAGGAGCAGCGGCTGAGCCAGCGTACGCAGTTCGATCTGGAAATGATGAACGAACTGGGCTACTGCTCCGGCATTGAAAACTACTCGCGCTACCTGTCCGGGCGTGGCCCCGGTGAACCGCCACCGACCCTGTTTGACTATCTGCCTGCCGATGGACTGTTAGTCATCGATGAATCCCACGTCACCGTCCCGCAAATCGGCGGTATGTATCGCGGCGACCGCGCGCGCAAAGAGACGCTGGTCGAATATGGTTTCCGGCTCCCTTCGGCGCTGGATAACCGTCCGATGAAATTTGAGGAATTCGAAGCGTTAGCGCCGCAAACGATCTATGTGTCCGCGACGCCGGGTAACTATGAGCTGGAAAAATCGGGTGGTGAAGTGATCGATCAGGTTGTTCGCCCCACTGGATTACTCGATCCGATTATTGAAGTGCGGCCGGTGGCGACACAGGTTGACGACCTGCTTTCCGAGATTCGCCAGCGTGCCGCGATTAACGAACGCGTGCTGGTCACGACGTTGACCAAGCGCATGGCGGAAGACCTAACGGAATATCTGGAAGAGCACGGTGAGCGGGTACGCTATCTGCACTCGGATATTGATACCGTTGAACGTGTGGAGATTATCCGTGATTTACGCCTTGGCGAGTTCGACGTGTTGGTGGGTATCAACCTGTTGCGTGAAGGGTTGGATATGCCAGAAGTGTCGCTGGTGGCGATTCTGGATGCCGATAAGGAAGGCTTTCTGCGTTCCGAGCGTTCGCTGATCCAAACCATTGGTCGTGCGGCGCGTAACCTGCGTGGTAAGGCGATTCTCTACGGTGACAAGATTACGCCATCCATGGCGAAAGCGATTGGCGAAACGGAACGCCGCCGTGAAAAGCAGCAGGCGTATAATACCGAACACGGGATTGTGCCGCAGGGGCTTAATAAGAAAATTTCCGATATTCTTCAATTGGGTCAGCCGACAAACAAAGGCAAGGGGCGTACTAACCGTAAAGCGGCAGAACCCGCTGCTCGTTATGAACTGATGACGCCGAAGGCGCTGGAACTGAAAATCCGCGAGTTGGAAAGCAAAATGTTGGCACACGCGCAGAACCTTGAATTTGAAGAGGCAGCCGCCTTACGCGACGAGGTGCAGGCACTACGCGCACAATTTATAGCGATATCCTAACGATGCCAGCGTTCACTGGGGGGCAGAAATAGCCGTTTTCACCGAGTAGGGGTTAAGCAGGGTTTAGCATCCAGCATCAGTAGCGCGCGATCGATAGCCTGGCGCAGTAGCCCACGGTCATGGTGGTGAGGCACATCGGCGGCGGCCAGCGCTTGTTGCACGATCAGGCGATCGCCGATCTGACTGACATCGACTGTCGGACCGACGATTGCCGCATCGACCAAACGTTTCCCTATTTTGCGTTCTATCCAGCGCAATTTCTTCGCCGGCGTCAGTTGCGCGGCGGGGTTACTTAATTCACTTCCCAGATTGTCGATGTAGATCATAGGTGCTGCTGTGTTACACAGGGCGCTAGTGAGATCTTCCAATAACATGAGCGGCATTATGCTGGTAAGAAAGCTGCCGGGGCCAATCAAAATCAGATCGGCTGCGGCGATGGCATCAATCGCTTCGTGCGTAGCCTGCACCGTTGGGTATAGCAGCAAATCTTGCGGTAACACTGCCAATTGATCGATCTCGACTTCGCCATAAACGGGGTTACCCTGTTCATCAATCGCCATCAAATCGACCGGATGCTCGGACATCGGAATCAATAAGGCATCGACTTTGAGCAGGTTGCGAATCAGATTGATGGCTTCCAGCGGCCGCACGCTTAGGTGATCCAGTGCTTTCAGCATCAGATTCCCCAGATTGTGTCCGGCAAGTTCACCGTTACCGCTAAACCGGTACTCAAACATCGCAGATGCCACGCTGGGCGTGGTGATCAGTTGGTTCAGGCAGTTGCGGGTATCGCCCCAGGCAATACCGCCTTCGGAACGACGGATACGGCCAGTCGAACCGCCGTTATCGGTTGTCGTGACAATGCCGGTTAGCCGTGAACCTAGGGAAGAGAGCGAAGACATCACACGGCCTAAACCGTGCCCGCCTCCCAGTGCGACAACCCTGTCGAGGTCGGCCAACGTGCGATTGTGCATAGAAAACCTTATGAATAAAGCGTAGTAAAATAGTAACTAATGATTAGCGGCGTTACGGTAGCCGATTTCACGGTAAAAGGCGAAAAATCCTTACACAGGCATGACCTGAAACAACTTCTGCTGCACATTTTCCCGTATGCTGTGCACCATAACGTATTGAAAATTCGTTATATATTTCTTTACATATCGATTTTGAAAGTGGTTGGCTGTGCATTTTCGCAGTAAACTATCCGACACAATCACGGTTCTTTCTCGGCTATTAGGTCGTTGTTTGACGGATAACCGATAGGAATCAAACTCCTAGCCTTGGTGCCTAAGTGATGCGCGTCGTGCGCGTGATACGGTGCCCTGGCCGTGACCTTCGCGGTCACCAGGGTGCGAGGTAGAAATGCCTGCATCTCCCGTATTTGGAAAGGTGTTTATGGTGAGTCAACTGACCGATGCGTTTGCGCGCAAGTTCTACTATTTGCGTCTGTCTATCACAGACGTCTGCAATTTTCGCTGTACCTATTGTCTGCCGAATGGCTATCAGGCCAATGGCACCAATCCGCATTGTTTTTTGTCACTCGATGAGATTCGTCGCGTCAGCCGCGCTTTTGCCGAACTGGGGACGGAAAAAGTCCGTCTCACCGGCGGTGAACCGTCTTTGCGGCGTGACTTTGTCGATATTATCGCTGCCATCCGTGAAAATCCGGCGATTCGTACGCTGGCGGTAACCACTAACGGCTACCGTTTGGCTCGCGACGTTGCTCAATGGCGAGAAGCAGGGCTAACGGCGCTGAATGTGAGCGTGGACAGTCTGGATGCGCGTCAGTTTCATGCAATTACCGGGCAGGATAAATTCCGCCAGGTGATGGACGGCATCGACGCCGCATTTGACTGTGGCTTTGCCAAGGTCAAAGTCAACACGGTGTTAATGCGTGATGTGAACGCGGGCAGCCTGCAAACCTTTCTCGACTGGATTAAACACCGCCCGATTCAACTACGTTTTATCGAGCTGATGGAAACGGGAGAGGGAAGAGAGCTGTTTCGTCGCCGCCACGTTTCGGGTGATGTGATCCGTCAACAACTGGTGCAGCAAGGGTGGCTACAGCAGCAACGCGGCCGCAGCGACGGCCCGGCACAGGTTTTCCGCCATCCTGATTATCAAGGTGAAATCGGGCTGATTATGCCGTATGAGAAAGATTTCTGCCTGAGTTGCAACCGCCTGCGTGTGTCTGCTATTGGTAACCTGCATCTGTGTCTCTTTGGCGAACAGGGTATTCCACTACGCGATTTACTGGGCGACGATCGTCATCTTGACGATTTGAAGATGCGTATCTCGGGCGGGCTGTCGGCGAAGAAGCAGACCCACTTCCTGCATGAAGGGAATAGCGGCATGACGCAAAACCTGTCATTTATCGGCGGTTAATCCGCGACATCACTGATTATTAAAGGAGCCTGGTATGAGCAAAGCCAGTAGCGAATTTGTTTCTCTCAACCTTGCGGTACTCACCGTTTCCGATCGCCGGACGGCGGAAGATGACACCTCCGGCGACTATCTGCGCGAAGCTGCGCAGTCAGCGGGCCATTGCATCGTCGATAGCGCCATTGTGAAAGAGAACCTGTACCAGATTCGGGCACAGATCTCGGCGTGGATTGCCAGCGACAAGGTGCAGGGCATTCTGATTAATGGCGGAACAGGCTTTACCGCCGGGGATGTGGTGCCGGAAGCCATCGGCGTTTTGTTCGATCGGGAAATTGAAGGTTTCGGCGAACTGTTCCGCATGGTGTCGTATGAAGATATTGGCACGGCGACGCTACAATCGCGTGCATTGGCCGGTTTGGCGAATCAGACGGTGATTTTCGCCATGCCGGGTTCGACACGCGCCTGTCGCACCGCCTGGGAACGCATCATTCAGGAACAGCTGGATGCGCGCCAGAAACCGTGCAATTTCTATCCACACGTGAAAAAAACGTCTTAACGGTAAGCATTGTTCATTATGCCATCATCTAAGCCACAATTGACCCACATTAACGCCGCTGGCGAAGCCGCCATGGTGGATGTTTCCGCCAAAGCGGAAACCGTGCGCGAAGCCCGCGCGGAAGCCTTCGTTGAAATGGCGCCGCAGACGCTGGCAATGATTATTGCCGGCAGTCATCACAAAGGTGATGTGTTCGCCACCGCACGTATCGCCGGCATTCAGGCTGCGAAACGCACCTGGGAGCTGATTCCGCTCTGTCACCCGCTGCTGCTGAGCAAGGTGGCGGTCGAGCTGGAAGCGCAGCCGGAACACCATCGGGTACGCATTGAATCGGTATGCCGTCTGACGGGCAAAACCGGCGTAGAAATGGAAGCGCTGACGGCAGCTTCCGTCGCGGCGCTGACCATCTATGATATGTGCAAGGCCGTGCAGAAGGATATGGTCATTGGTCCGGTGCGCCTGCTGGCGAAGAGCGGCGGCAAATCCGGTGATTTTACGGCGGAGGGAGCATGATTAAGGTGCTGTTTTTTGCACAAGTTCGTGAACTGATCGAGACAGACAACCTGTCGCTGCCTGCTGAGTATGCCACCGTAGAGGATGTGCGCCAGGCGCTGTGCCAGCGTGGCGCGCGCTGGGCGCTGGCGCTGGAATCGGGCAAGCTGCTGGCGGCGGTTAATCAGACGCTGGTTGAGCTGACTCACCCACTACAGGACGGTGATGAAGTGGCGTTTTTTCCACCGGTGACAGGGGGCTGATCGTGGCAGAAACGCGGATTCGGGTAGGTGAAGAGAACTTCAAGGTAGGGGATGAATATCAGTGGCTGGCGCAGTGTGATGAAGATGGCGCGGTGGTGACGTTCACGGGTAAGGTGCGTAATCACAACCTGGCGCAAGACGTCAGCGTGTTGACGCTGGAACATTACCCCGGTATGACGGAAAAAGCGCTGGCGGAGATTGTCGATCTGGCTCGCGCGCGCTGGGAACTGCCACGCGTGAGCGTGATTCATCGGGTGGGCGCACTCTATCCGGGGGATGAAATTGTGTTCGTTGGCGTCAGTGCCGCCCATCGCAGCGCGGCGTTTGATGCCGCCCAATTTATTATGGATTACCTGAAAACCCGTGCGCCATTCTGGAAGCGCGAAGCGACGCCGGAAGGCGAACGCTGGGTGGAATCACGCGACAGTGATAAACAAGCGGCGCAGCGCTGGTAGCCGATTTCTGTGTTAGGATAAAAGGACGGCGGGGAGAAAACAGACAGTCTCGCTCCCTACCACGAGGCGGTTCACGCCGCGTTAATCAGATAACTTATGCAAAGGTAACATCATGGACAGATATCCACGCTCGGACTCTATTGTTGAGCGCTCGCAGTCAGGTCTTCAGGTTTATATGGCGCAAGTCTATGGCTGGATGACCTGTGGCCTGCTGCTGACCGCGTTCGTGTCCTGGTACGCGGCGAATACGCCTGCTGTACTGAATTTTGTTTTCTCCAGCCAGATCACCTTCTTTGGCCTGATCATTGCCCAACTGGGGCTGGTCTTTGTGATTTCCGGCATGGTACAGCGCCTGAGCGGTGCAGTCGCCACGTCGCTGTTTATGCTCTATTCCGCACTGACGGGGCTGACGCTTTCCAGTATTTTTATCCTGTATTCCGGTGAATCTATCGCCAGTACCTTTGTCATTACGGCGGGGATGTTCGGCGCGATGAGCCTGTACGGCTATACCACGAAGCGTGATTTGAGCGGCTTCGGCAGTCTGTTGTTTATGGGGGTCATCGGGATTGTGCTGGCGTCGCTGGTGAACCTGTGGCTGAAGAGTGAAGCGCTGATGTGGGCAGTGACCTATATTGGCGTGGTGGTGTTTGTCGGTCTGACCGCCTATGACACCCAGAAGCTGAAAAACATCGGCGAGCAACTGTCCGTTGATGATAAAGACAGCTTCCGCAAATACGCCATTGTGGGCGCGTTGACGTTGTACCTCGACTTCATCAACCTGTTCCTGATGCTGCTGCGCATTTTTGGTAACCGTCGTTAACTTGTCCTTCATTATATACCCGAAATAGAAGACGCTATTTCGGGTATATCGTTAAATAAGTGCCATTATGGGCGCAGGTTAACAAGGGCTATTTGATACTTGCCCATTTTTTCTCCAACGCATCGATTTCCATAACGCCTTGTTGGCTACTTCCATCTAAAATGGACATGGTTGATAAATTGGCAACGTTAACCAGATTCGGCGTAGTTTGATTGGCGTTAACCGTTTGGTAGGGAGTGCATAGAACAAAAAGTATAATACATTGATATTAAAATACATTATTCACCTACGCCCGCTGTAACTATACGCATTTCTATACACATTCACTCTCACTTGAATTTTACCAACATCAAAAAGTTGATTTTGGTGTGAAGCGTAAAAACGTAGAAAATAGCATTTATTAATAGGTATAAAAATTGACTGATGACTCTGCTCAGCAACACTAAAAGTCTATCTCAATAGGATTTATCATTAATAAATAATAAGCACAAATGATGGGGGAACATCGTGGATAATAAATGGCAGATCAGTGACGAGCTCTGGGAAAAAACGGCTCATCTTATCCCAGAACACAAAACTCATCACCCACTGGGGACACACGGTAAGTGTCAAGATAGTTGTCACCCTTGATTAATTCAAACAAACCATTTGAAATCATACATATTGCACAATAGTTACTATTGACTCATTGACTAAAAAATGCAGAAATTACTTCTCCCATAAGGAAAAGGATTTATGGGAGAGGATTATGGACAACATTAAGGAATAAGTAATGGCAAATTTGATCTATCTAAAGCTCACAGGCATCAAGCAAGGTCTTATCTCTGCGGGCTGTTCAAGTGCAGACTCGATTGGTAACAAATTTCAGGCTTCTCATGAAGATGAGATTTTTGTTTATGAGTTAATGAACAGAGTCACCCGACAAGATAATGTTGCACTCAACCCCGTAGAAATCAGAAAACCGATAGATAAAGCCACCCCACTTATTGCCCAGGCATTAGGCGATAACGAAAAACTAACCTGTGAATTCCTATTTTACAGAACCTCTCAAGCGGGTGGTAATGAACTCTATTTTAAAATGGTGCTGAGAGACGCTATTATCAACGACATTCAATTTTTCTATCCTAACTCATTGACACATAATGAAACCCAGCCACAGGAAAGTGTTTCGTTCAAATTTTCATCAATCGAATGGGAGCATGTGGTAGCAAGAACCAGTTCTTTCCTCCTATGGACGGATTCGACTTACTAAATAAAGAGCCGATGGGCGATAGTGCCAAAATGTCTCTACGCCCTATCAAACGAGATAAAACGAGATAAAAAATGAATGATCAGGAAATGGAAAAAGAACTTCTAGGAAATGGGTTTACACAAAACGATATTGCCAAAATGAGAAAAATAATTTCTCGCAGTGGGGATGGTGAAGAAACATTGATGACATTAATAAATTCTTTAAAAAAAACATTTTACAATGAGTGTATTATATCATTTACACTGATTTCTGCATTTTTCATCAACGTTATATTTAATATTTCAGGTGATATAGTTGAAATATTAATTCATTTACTTTTTACAGGATTCTTCATTTCTCTTGCATGTTATTTTGGGCCAGTAGATTTAGCGTACAAATCATATTCCTATCTAAAGAGAAAAAACCATGAATGATCAGGAAATGGAAAAAGAACTTTTAGAGAATGGTTTCTCTCAGAAAGATATTAACTTCATGAGGAAAATAATTTCCCGTAGTGGGGATAATGAAGAGACACTAGAGAGCCTGACTCATACGTTAAAATCACGGTTTTATAACGGGTGTTTTTTATTTATAATTATAATTTCTGCATTTATCATTGATTTTATTTTTAACACCCCTGCTGACTTAATTGAATCTTCGGTGTATTTATTTTTTATGATATTTTCGCTTTTCATTGTTTATTATATAGGTCCAATGAATTTGACGTATAAATCGTATTCCTACCTGAAGAGAAAGGGTAAGATGGGCTGATTCAGCCCATTATCTTAAAGAGAGTCATCTTTATATATATCTGACATTACTCGAATTTTATTTCCGGCACCAGCTATCTTCAACATAAGAGATGCTCTGCTCATCGTATTTATCTTTCTATAATAATCACTGGGGATATATCGGAAAAGTCGCCAGGCATCGGGTTTTAGTGTTAATTTAACGATGCCATAAAATGAAGTAATAAGATCGACTGAATGATAAGCCAGTAAGCCTGATTTTTTATCAAAACCTAAGAACTCAGCTGTATGCATATAACCAGATTTCATAAATCCGACGCTATTATTACGCCCAATAAGATGTAAAAAACTTTCCATAGATGAGCTAATACCATTTAATATAATATGAGCCCCAATAAACTTACCGACGTAAGATGTCGCACTGGCAATAACACCAAACCCAGAAACAACCTGAGCCCCTCCCACAATAACGCCGATAGCATTTATTGTATAACCAATCTCCTTTTCTCTTTTCTCCATGTTGATGGAGATAAATATCTTGGCTTTCTCAAGAGAAAGTATTGTCCCTTGTTTTTCAATATTGGCACATTCCTCCCTAATGTTATTAATAGCAATCTGGCATTCCGATGAACTACTGGCATTTCTAATAGCGTCCAGATTTCCATTAGAAAACCGTCTGATTTCATCTTCGAATTTTGTTTTAAGAAATAGATCCTTAATATGACGAGAAGAGACAATTCTGGCAGTTTTCATTAGGTCAAATGCTGCTGCCTGAGCCATAGCAAAAAAATACTGATTGTTTGAACTATTCCTATTGAGATAGATATCCATATTTCAGTCACATCCTTGACGTTAGAGAATATTGAGAATCATCAATACCATTTAGTATATTTCACATATAGATACATAACAATAAAAACCTATATTACGGTAAGGTATAAGCCATACTCAGAGAAAATGCTAACGAAAAAAAATGCCATCCAGAACGATGGCTATAATTGGAACCAGATAAAAGAAAGACTCTCTTAAACACTCAACCAACCATTTCATTTCCTTTCTTACTGTCGGTAACTGTCAAGATATCTGTCGCCCTCTCAATCACCGCCGCAAACTTGTCACGTGAGGATCAGATCCCTGTGCCATCCTGGCACAGGGGGCTCGCCACGGGTGAACCACGTCGAACGGTTATGACAGGCACTTCATCACACGATAACCTGTAATCATCAGTGCCGCTCAATGTGGCAGTTACTGAAAAAGGTCCGCCATTTTATGGAAACCGCCAGTCCATTCCCCGGAGGAAAACATGGTCAGGCAAAAGTGTAGCGGTATTAGGCGCAGCTATTTAGCTTCAAGCGATATTCCGTCGGAAAATGGCATACGCCGCCGAGCCGGTGGTGAGTGTGATAATGAACAACGGCCACAGGCTACCCCAGATAATGCTGAAATCCGCGTCCTTGAGGTAAATTTGCTTTGTTATATCGGTGAAATGGCGGATCGGGTTAATCCAGGTGAGGTCTTGCAACCAGATCGGCATGTTCTCAACCGGTGAAATATAGCCGGAAAGCAGGATCGCGGGCATCAGGAAGACGAACACGCCGATGAACGCCTGCTGCTGTGTGGCGCAGAGCGAGGATATCAGTAGGCCAAAGCCCACCAGCGATAGGCCGTAGATCAGCATCGTAGCGTAAAACAGCAGTAGCGATCCGGCGAAGGGGATATGGAAAATCAGGATGCCTGCCAGCAGCACGATCGTGGCTTGAAACGTGGCGACGATCAGCGCCGGTACGGCTTTACCAATGAATATCTGACTGGTTGACAGCGGCGAAACCAGCAGTTGTTCCAGCGTGCCTTGTTCCCGCTCGCGCGCGACGGAGAGGGCGGTGACAATCAGTACGCCGATCGTCGCGATCATGGCAATCAGCGACGGCACCACAAACCATTTATAGTCCAGATTGGGATTATACCAGTGGCGGACCACCAGCTCGCTGTTGTTCTGATTATGGGTAGCACTAATTTGAGCGGGGCTGGCCGCTAGCAATGCCAACTGATAATCGCGCACGATGTGCTGTACATCGTTAGCGGCGATCTGCGCGCTGTTAGAGCGTCGGCCATCCAGAATCAGCTGAATCGAGGTGCTATTTCCGCTGGCGATATCACGCGAGAACTGCGGCGGGAAGCGCAGAATGAGAAGCGCACGCTGATTATCCAGCGTCGGTGCCACGTCCTGCGGGCTATGCAGCATCAACACCTGGGAAAAGGACTTCGCCTTGGCAAAGCGCTGCGTCAACTCAATCGCATGCGGGCCGTTATCCTCGCTGTAAATGGCAATGGTCGCGTTGGTCACGTCGAGCGTCGCGGCGAAAGGAAACAGGGCAACCTGAAGGATAACGGGCAGCACTAGAATGGAGCGCGTTTGCGGATCGCGCAGCAGCGATTGCAGTTCCTTAATAATCAACGTCCACAGACGATGCAGCATAGTCGCTCCTTAATCCAGCCTGCGCCGGGTTTGCCAGGCCGTCAGGCCAATAAAGACCAGCGCCGAGAGAATGAGAAACAACAGGTTAGTCATCAGCACGGTGCTGATGTTGCCCGCGAGAAACAGCGTTTGTAGCGTGCTGACGAAATAGCGCGCCGGGATGAGGTATGACACGCCGCGGACGAATTCCGGCATGCTGTCGATTTCAAAAATAAAGCCGGACAGCATGATGGCGGGCAGAAATGCCGCATTCAGCGCCACCATGGCGGCGTTGAACTGGTTACGGGTGAGAGTGGAAATGAGCAGACCCATGCCCAGCGTACTGGCCAGGAATAGGCTGCTGATAATAAAGAGTAAAATCAGCGAGCCGCGATAGGGCACCTGCATGATAAACGTTGAGACCAGAATACACAGCGTCATTGCCGTCATCCCGAGAAAGTAATACGGGATGAGTTTGGACAGCAGCAGTTCGGTACGGGTGACCTGCGTTGAGAGTAGCGCTTCCATTGTCCCGCGTTCCCACTCGCGAGCGATAACCAGCGAGGTGAGAATAGCGCCAATCACCGTCATAATGATGGTAATCGCGCCGGGGATGATGAAATGTTGACTGATGGCGGCCGGGTTAAACCAGTAGCGTGACTGTACCTCGATAAGCTGTTCGAACGTCTCACCGCGATCTTCCGCCCGCTGCTGTTGCCACAGCAGCCAAATGCCTTCCGCGTATCCCTGCACAAAATTCGCCGTATTGGGTTCGCTGCCGTCGGTAATGACCTGGATCGGGGCGCGATCGCCCGGCCGCGCCAACCGTTCGGCAAAATCAGTGGGGATGACGATCAGGCCGCGGATGCTGCCTGCCTGCATCTGCTGAATCAGGTACTGGCGATTATTGCTGATGGTCGGCGCGATAAATGGCGATGCCGCAAAGGTATGCGCCAGATCGCGCGCGTCCTCACTTTGTTGTTCCATCAGGATGCCGACGTGCAGGCGACTGGAATCCAGATTAATGCCGTAGCCGAAGATAAACAGCAGCAACAACGGGATCACGAAGGCGATCAGTCCGCTGCTGGGGTCGCGCAAGATCTGGCGGGTTTCTTTCAGACACAGCGCCCGCAGGCGACGCGTCGAGAAACGCGTGCTGCCGTGCTGGTTGGTGTTGTCCGGCTCAACGTTATTCTGTTCAACCATGTTCCGCCTCCTCATCGTATGCCTGAATCAGTGCGATAAACGCTTCTTCCATCGTTGGTGATGGCGTCTCTGCGCTGGCTGCCTGCTGTTTCAGTTCGTCCGGCGTGCCGCTGGCGATCAGCTTACCGCGATACACCAGTCCGATGCGGTCGCAATATTCGGCTTCGTCCATAAAGTGCGTGGTGACCATCACCGTGACGCCGCGGTTAACCATGCCGTTGATATGTATCCAGAATTCACGTCGGGTCAGCGGATCGACGCCGGAGGTCGGTTCGTCGAGAAACAGAATATCGGGTTCATGCATCAGCGCGCAGGCCAGCGCCAGCCGCTGCTTAAAGCCCAGCGGCAGCGCGTCCGGCGTTTGACGATAAATCGGCTGAAAGTTGAAGGCGTCGCTCATATCGGCCATTTTATCGCGCTGTGCCTTGCCTTTGAGTCCATAAACGCCGGAAAAAAAGCGCAGATTTTGTTCGACGGTCAGGTTGCCGTAGAGCGAAAACTTTTGCGCCATGTACCCCAAATGCTGGCGAGCTTTGCCGGAACTGGTTTTCAGATCCATATCGAGCACTAGCGCTTTGCCGTCAGTTGGCACCAGCAGGCCGCACATCATCTTGAACGTGGTCGATTTCCCCGCCCCGTTGGGGCCGAGCAGGCCGAAAATTTCTCCCCGCTTTACCTGAAAACTGACGTGATCGGTGGCGGCGAAATCACCAAATTTCTTCGTCAGTGCCTGAGCTTCAATGACGGTTTCGCCGCTGCTGACGTCAATCTGCGGCATGATGCGCGCCAGTGATGATGCGCTGGCTGGGCCGCCACCCAGCAGATCGATAAAGGCATCCTCGAAGCGTGGCTCGGTGTCGTGCAGACAACCCGCTTCCAGATGCAGGGTGGCGAGCAGCGATGCCCGATCCGCACCGGGTTTCAGTATTAACCTGACGTACTGTCCCTGAATCACGCCGTCACTCACCTGTGGCAAACGCAGCGCTTCCTGCAACACATCCCGATGTCGACGATCGCCAGTATCAATCAGAATGCAGCGTCCCGCCATGCGTGCGGTCAGATCGCGCGGCGCGCCGCGATACAGCAGTTCGCCTTCGTTCAGTAGCAGCACATCCCGACACTGCTCTGCCTCATCGAGATACGACGTGCTCCACAGGATCAACATGCCGTCATCGGCCAGTTCGTGCACCATGTGCCACAGTTCACGGCGAGAAATGGGGTCGACGCCGACGCCCGGTTCATCCAGCAGCAGCACCTTAGGCTGCCCGAGCAGCGTACAGGCCAGCCCCAGTTTCTGTTTCATGCCGCCGGAGAGTTTGCCTGCCAGCCTGTCGGTAAAACGGGTCAGGTCGGTAAACGACAGCAGGCGATCGAAGGTGTCTTTACGTAGATCGCCAGTAATACCGCGCAGATCGGCATACAGCGTCAGGTTCTCCATTACCGTCAGATCTTCATACAGGCCAAACTTTTGCGGCATGTAGCCCAAAATGGCATGCAGTTGGCGATCGTCTTTGATGGGATCCAGATTCGCCACGCGCAGCGTACCGCGGCTGGGCGTTAATAGCCCCGCCAGCATGCGCAGCAGGGTAGTTTTCCCTGCACCATCTGGGCCAACCAGTCCGGTCACGGCGCCGCTGCTTATCTCAGCGGTGAGGCTGGCGAGCGCGGGTTTTTCCTGTCCGGCAAAGCGTTTTTCCAGCCCGTCCAACGCGATCTGCGCGGGAAAATTAGTCATGATGAGCGGGCTCGTGCGTGCGGTTGGCATCCTCCGTGCGGGCATCTTCAAGGCGTAGTGTGACGGGCATGCCTTGCCGTAAACCGTCATCAGGATCGGTAACAACAATGCGCAGGCGATACACTAAATCGGTACGGAGATCTTCGGTCTCGACGCTTTTCGGCGTGAATTCGGCGCTTGGCGAGACAAAACCGACTTTGCCGCGATAGGGCTGATTGGGGCGGCCATCGGTGTAAATCAGCATGTAGCTACCGGGCACGACGCGACCGAGGTCTTTCTCGCTCACGTAGGCGCGTACCCAAACGGGTCGCGTCAGGGAAAGGGTGAAAACGGTACTGCCCGCTGCCAGCATGCTACCCTTTTCGGCGGCGCGGGTGAGGATTACGCCGGGAGAGGGAGCCACTAATTCGGTATCCTGCCTATCCAGTTCCGCCTGGGCCAGCCCGGCTTCGGCCTGAGCTACGGCCGCCTGCGCGGCGGCAATTTCCTGTGGCCGGTTACCGCGTTCGAACTGGCTCAGCTTGTCTTTCGCGGCTTGTAGTGTCGCAAGCGCCTGATTGCGTGCGGTTCTGGCGTCGTCCAGCATATTGGCGGAAATGGCGCGCTTATCCCACAGCCCTTGCTGACGCTGATAGAAACGGTTGGCGTAATCATAGGCAGCCTGACTCTGGACTACCTGAGATCGCACCTGCGCGATCTCTTCCTGTCGGTAGCCTTCCTGCGCCAACTGGAGCTGCGCCTGTGCGCTGGCAAGGTTGGCCTGCGCCTGATGTTGTGCATTCTGATAAGGCGCGGCATCAAGTATTGCCAGCGATTGGCCGGTTTGCACCGTATCGCCCTCATCGACCTTCAGCTCGGCCACTCTGCCACCCACTCGGAAGGCCAGATTGACGGTGCGGATATCGACATTGCCGTAGAGCGTTAACGGTTTTTGCTGCTGTTGCTGGTGGTGATAAAAGCCATAACCTGCACCGAGCAGGACAAGAATGAGGGCGGCAAATGCCAATTTTCTCTTGTTCATTACGCAGGATTCCTTGTTTATCTGCGGTATGTTCATCGGCGACCGTCATCCCGCAGGCGTTTGGATGACGTATCATCCCTTATATTGAGACAACCTTTAATCATATGACGGGTTACCGGGATTTATGGCAAATTGTTATGATCAACATCACAAAATACGCGGTATTGCGGCGCAGATTTAGCAGATCGCCGTCAAACCGGAGCGATGCTGATAAAAATCCCTCAGGGCTGATAAATCTCTGCTACAATTGCTGTCAGTCATGCACCGTAGTTGTGCTCGTTCCCCGTGGTTATGGCGTCAATAGCGATCAGCCAAACCCATCTTACTGACCCTCTGAAAACTACACCGGCGGCTGTCCGGTCAGAGCGGATCTGGAGTTGTTCTTTTTATGTCATTTGATTCTCTCGGCCTGAGTGCCGATATTCTGCGCGCGATTGAAGAGCAGGGTTATCGCGATCCTACGCCCGTTCAGCGTCAGGCCATTCCTCTCGTGCTGGATGGGCGCGATTTGATGGCTAGTGCCCAAACGGGTACAGGTAAAACGGCGGGCTTTACGCTGCCATTATTGCAATTGCTGACGAGTCGCGAAGCGCAGAATAAAGGGAAAGGCCGCCGTCCGGTACGCGCGCTGATTTTGACGCCAACCCGCGAGCTGGCGGCACAGATTGATGAGAACGTGAAAGCGTATAGCAAATATTTACCCTTGCGTTCACTGGTTGTTTTCGGCGGGGTGAGTATTAACCCGCAGATGATGAAACTACGCAGCGGCGTGGATATTCTGGTTGCGACGCCGGGACGTCTACTCGATTTGGAACATCAGAATGCCGTTGACCTCTCGCAGGTAGAAATTCTGGTGTTGGATGAAGCCGACCGTATGCTTGACATGGGGTTCATCCACGATATTCGCCGTGTGTTAGCGAAATTGCCTGCCAAACGGCAAAACCTGCTGTTCTCTGCGACCTTCTCTGATGAGATTAAAGGGTTGGCGAATAAATTGCTGACGCATCCGGCTTCGGTGGAAGTGGTGCGACGCAATACGCCGTCCGAGCTAGTGACTCAGCATGTGCATTTTGTCGATAAGCGCCGTAAACGTGAGCTGTTATCGCAGTTGATTGGCCAGAATAACTGGCGGCAGGTGCTGGTATTTACCCGTACCAAGCATGGCGCCAACCACCTGGCTGAACTGCTGGAAAAAGACGGTATTACCGCCGCGGCTATCCACGGTAATAAAAGCCAAGGCGCGCGGACTCGCGCATTGGCGAACTTTAAAGACGGCAGCATTCGCGTGCTGGTTGCGACCGACATCGCCGCGCGCGGTTTGGATATCGACCAGTTGCCGCATGTGGTGAACTATGAGTTGCCAAACGTGCCGGAAGACTATGTTCACCGTATAGGCCGTACCGGTCGTGCGGAAGCGACTGGCGAAGCGCTGTCGCTGGTGTGTGTGGATGAACATAAACTACTGCGCGATATCGAACGCCTGCTGAAGCGCGAGATCCCACGTATCGCTATTGAGGGCTATGAGCCAGATCCGTCTATCAAGGCGGAGCCGATTGTCAATGGCCGTCAGGGTAATCGTGGCGGTGGCGCGCGTAGTGGCGCTCCGCGCGCGTCATCTGAACGCCCCCAGAGCGGACGCCGCTCGACCGATAACCCGCGTAAAGCGGGCGGCAATGGCGCGAGTCCGTGGGGGAATAGTGGCAACAGTCAGGGCGAAGGACAGCGCCGTGCGCCGCGTCCGCAAAATCGCAGTAAGGTCGCTGTAAAATAGTCTCTTCGACGGCGTCAATTGGCCCCCCGTGTTCGGTATGATGCCGTCGCAAGCCGCCTGAAAGGGCGGCAATCTCGTTATTCGGTTTCATCACCGTAATACAACTTCCCAATGCGGATAATATCGCGACCTTGTGATTTACGATGCTGATTGGTATCGCGCAAGGAATAAATGCAGCCGCAATATTCCTGTTGATAAAACCGTTCACGCTTGCTGATTTCAATCATGCGCGACGAGCCGCCCCCTTTACGCCAGTTGTAATCCCAATAAACGATGCCGGGATATTTCTGCGCGGCCTGATGTCCGCATTCGTTAATCTGCTGCATATTTTTCCAGCGCGAGATACCCAGCGAACTTGATATCACGCTAAAGCCATTTTCCGCGGCATAAAGCGCGGTGCGCTCGAAGCGCATATCAAAACACATGGTGCAACGAATACCGCGTTCGGGTTCCCTTTCCATCCCTTTCGCACGTTCGAACCAGTTATCGGTATCATAATCCGCGTCAATAAAAGGGACGCCGTGTTTATCGGCGAAACGAATATTTTCTTCTTTGCGGATCAGGTATTCGCGCTGTGGATGGATGTTGGGATTATAAAAGAAAATAGTGTAGTCGATGCCAGAGGCGGTAATCGCCTCCATGACTTCGCCAGAGCAGGGCGCGCAGCAGGAATGCAATAGCAGCTTGTCCGCATTGTTCGGTAAAGAAAGGATAGGGCGTTGTAATGGGGTAGTTTTGACAGTCGACATAAAAATAACCACTTTGTTAGGATTCGTTGGAACGGCGTCGCACAAACTTGTAACGGATTATTGATGATGTATTTACAAGAGGCAACCTCTGCCCATCCAGCGTTATCTTTCTCGTTATGTTCTCCGTACAATGGCGCTGACATTCCTTGCCTTTTGGGCCGGACAATAATGGCTGTAATTAACGATAAAATGGTTACTGAGTAATGTTATGCGTGTTCTGCTTGCCCCGATGGAAGGGGTTCTCGACGCGTTAGTGCGAGAACTGCTGACCGAAGTTAATGATTATGATCTGTGTATTACTGAATTTTTGCGCGTGGTGGATCAATGCCTGCCGATTAAATCTTTTTATCGTCTCTGCCCGGAGTTACACCACGCCAGTCGCACGCCGTCAGGTACGCCGGTTCGGGTGCAACTGCTGGGGCAGTATCCGCAGTGGCTGGCGGAAAATGCGGCGCGGGCGGTGGAATTAGGGTCGTATGGCGTCGATCTCAACTGCGGTTGTCCGTCAAAGGTGGTTAATGGCAGCGGCGGCGGTGCGACGCTGTTAAAAGATCCTGAACTGATTTATCAGGGCGCGAAGGCGATGCGTGAGGCGGTGCCTGCGCATTTGCCGGTTACTGTGAAAATCCGTCTGGGTTGGGATTCCGGCGATCGGCAGTTTGAAATTGCCGATGCGGTACAACAGGCGGGCGCCAGTGAACTGGCTGTGCATGGACGCACGAAAGAAGACGGCTACAAGGCCGAACGCATTAACTGGCAAGCGATAGGGGAAATTCGCCAGCGATTACGAATCCCCGTGATCGCTAACGGCGAAATCTGGGACTGGCAGAGCGCGCAGGAGTGTATGGCTGTGACAGGTTGCGACGCCGTGATGATCGGCCGCGGCGCGCTGAACGTACCGAATCTTAGCCGCGTGATTAAGTATCATGAACCACGTATGCCGTGGCCTGAGGTGATGCTGCTGCTGCAAAAATACGTGCGGCTGGAAAAGCAGGGCGATACCGGCATGTACCATGTGGCGCGCATCAAACAATGGCTTGGCTATTTGCGCAAAGAATATGCTGCGGCAGCGGCATTATTTAGCGAAATCCGTACGCTGAAAACGTCGGCGGATATCGCGCGTGTGATTGGTGAGCCTTAGCGCTCACCGCATCTGGCAGGCAATTTTTCTTCGTTAAAGGGCATATCCATCTTTTCTCCGTCCAATACTTTACTTTACGAATCGGTTAACGGTATAACACGCTCACTATTTAGCGGTTTAGACGTCTATACTGTTTGTTAACACGCAGCATGGCGGGGATATTTATCAAAAAAGGTCATCATGGAACAACGTGCAACAGGCTCGGGAGAGCAGTTTAAACGCACCATGAAAGCGCGTCATTTGGTGATGCTTTCGCTTGGCGGTGTCATTGGCACTGGTCTGTTTTTCAATACGGGATACATTATTTCTACCACCGGTGCGGCGGGCACACTATTAGCGTATTTAATTGGCGCGCTCGTCGTGTATCTGGTGATGCTGAGTCTGGGGGAGCTGTCCGTCGCGATGCCGGAAACCGGTGCATTTCACGTCTATGCTTCCCGCTATCTCAGCCCGGCGACAGGTTATACCGTGGCTTGGCTCTATTGGCTGACGTGGACGGTCGCGCTGGGCTCCAGCCTGACCGCCGCCGGTTTTTGTATGCAGTATTGGTTCCCACAGGTGCCCGTCTGGATTTGGTGCCTGCTGTTTTGTGTATTGATATATCTACTGAACATCGTCTCGTCTCGCTTCTTTGCCGAGGGGGAATTTTGGTTTTCTATCGTGAAAGTCGTGACGATTCTTGCCTTTATCGTGCTGGGGACGGGGGCGATGTTTGGCTTTATTCCGATGCAGGACGGCTCACCTGCGCCGTTTTTACAGAATATGACCGCGTCTGGCTGGTTCCCACACGGCGGATTGCCGATTTTAATGACAATGGTGGCGGTCAATTTCGCCTTCTCTGGCACGGAGCTGATTGGTATCGCGGCGGGAGAAACGGAGAACCCGCAGAAAGTGGTGCCAATGGCGATCCGCACGACCGTTGCGCGCCTGGTAATCTTCTTTCTGGGAACGGTACTGGTGTTGGCGGCGCTGATCCCGATGCAAGAAGCGGGCATCGCTAAAAGCCCGTTTGTGCTGGTGTTTGAAAAAATTGGCATCCCTTATGCCGCCGATATTTTTAATTTCGTGATTTTGACGGCGATCTTGTCTGCGGCTAACTCTGGGCTGTATGCCTCGGGGCGTATGCTGTGGTCGTTGTCCAATGAAGGCACGTTGCCACGTCGTTTTTCTCGTCTAACGCGTCGTGGGATTCCGCTCTTTGCCATTTCCGTTAGTATGTTGGGCGGGTTATTGGCTCTGTTTTCCAGTGTGGTCGCGCCGGATACTGTTTACGTAGCGCTCTCTGCGATTTCCGGCTTTGCCGTGGTAGCGGTGTGGCTGAGCATTTGTGCCTCACATTATCAGTTTCGTCGTCATTATCTCCATGCCGGTAAGCCTCTCTCCGATCTGCAATATCGTGCGCCGGGATATCCGTTCACACCGGTGCTTGGTTTCCTAATGTGCCTGCTTGCCTGTGTCGGGTTGGCGTTTGACCCCAGTCAGCGGATAGCACTGTGGTGTGGCGTACCGTTTGTCGCATTGTGTTATGGGAGTTATTACATCACGCAGTCGATGAAACGACGTGCCTTAGCGGGAGTGCAAAATGTTGGGTGAAAATAGCGTGGCAGGCCTACTGGCGACGGTAAACACGATAGTGTTGGATGGCGCGCTGGCGACCGAACTGGAAGCGCGTGGCTGTGACTTAACAGACCCACTGTGGTCGGCAAAAATACTGGTTGAAAACCCAGATCTGATTTATCAGGTCCACCTTGACTATTTCAAGGCTGGGGCACAGTGCGCGATTACCGCCAGCTATCAGGCGACACCGCAAGGGTTTACGGCGCGCGGCTATAGCGAAGCGGCGTCGCTAGCGCTGATTGCCAAGAGTGTACAGCTTGCGGCACAGGCGCGGGATGATTATCGTCGCGATAATCCCCAGAGCGGGACGTTGCTGGTGGCAGGATCGGTGGGGCCATATGGCGCTTACTTAGCGGATGGATCAGAGTATCGTGGCGATTATCAGCTATCACAGGCCGAAATGATGGCGTTCCATCGGCCGCGTATGATGGCGTTGCTTGAGGCTGGTGCGGATCTTCTGGCCTGTGAGACATTGCCGTCTTTTACCGAAATTGACGCGCTGGTGGCACTACTGGCTGAATTCCCTCAGGCGCAGGCCTGGTTCTCCTTCACATTGCGCGACAGCGAGCATCTCAGCGACGGCACGCCATTGCGCTCGGTGCTGACAAGTGTCAACGCTTGCCCGCAGGCGATTGCCGTGGGTGTCAACTGCATCGCGTTGGAAAACGTGACGCCTGCGCTGAGGCACCTGTCCTCACTGACAGATTTACCGTTGGTGGTTTATCCTAATTCCGGCGAGCAGTATGATGCAATAACGAAAACCTGGCGTCGCGCTCATGGTGCGGCTTGCTCCCTGACGGCGTATTTGCCCGAGTGGCAGGCGGCAGGCGCGCGTTTGATTGGCGGCTGCTGTCGCACCACGCCCGCAGATATTGCCAGCATTGCACGCTGCTGCCAGCATAAGGTCAATATGTAAAAAAGGAGGTAGGGGGATGGGAAATAATGTGAATCTGCAACGGGCCTATATTCAAGCCCGACAGGGCGTTGCCCCCGATTCGTCGGTAACGGTGTTATGCATCGGCGAGCAGCAGACGAATGTCATCTGTGGGGCGGGGAGCCAACCGCCGACCACGTTGTCACTGGCTCTTGGTGTCAACAACATAGCGACGATGTTTTTCAAGCATCTTCCCCCGACGCCGGATGAAATGGAGCGGGCGATTATGGTGGTTGAGGATGAAGTCATGCGTATTCGCCACGACATCCCAACGGGTTCCTCGTTGTTTTCTTTCGATCCTAATTTAGTTTCCCTTGCACAAGTTTCAGGCGCGGAAGAGGAGGGTGGCGGTTGGTGTTTGCCACTGGATGACCTGGAGCGAACATTTAAACGTCTGGAACGTGTCATGTTGGGGAGCCCGTCGACCTGGGAAGGAATTCCGCTTGATAATAGCTTTTCTGCCCGGCTCCTGATTTTACGAGAGTTTATGCACCATCACGGCTTTAATGCAGTATTCCTATCGCCATTTCCGGCAATTGTTGCATAGAAGAACTCGCGGTTTTTCCTTTCTCGTCTAGTATTAATGGCGGTCAGTATTCGAAAGCATGCTGAGCGTATTTTTCACCGTGTGGACGGCAGAGAGCCATTGACGTTTGCTGAATAAAAATTGTGCTCGGTATATCAGTCGTTATAAGGTAATAATGCGATGTCATTATCGCACTCATGTTATCACGGTGGCAGGATGCATAAGGAGTCAGGGAGGATGGGAGGGCGGCTAATGTGCCACATTATGTTATCTATATGATCTATTTGCGGATGACTGAATCATTATTGTCTTGAATTTTCGTATCATGGCGCAATAAAACGCTGTTCGATGTGGTGGAGAGTCAATGTTATTTCAGGGAATCCAGCGAGGGGAAAAACATGCTTGAACATTTCACAGGGAAATATGAAATAAAAATTAAATTTCGCATTGATGATATCGCTAATTTTCGCAATACCCTTTTTAGTCTGCACCCTCAAGCTTTTGTCTTTGAAAATAAAGAACATGATGTTTATTACGATGACGCGGATAGTCGGCTACAACAGAAGAGCATCAGAATGCTGGTGCGCCGCATGGAACCTTCGGGAATTAAACTTTGGATTATTAAAGGGCCGTTAGTCGAGCGTCGAGAAGCGGTTAACGTTGAAGATTTTGAAAAGACAGACAGTATGCTTCAGACCTTAGGATATCAGCCGCTTTTTGCCATTCATAAAATACGCAGTATCTACTTTCTCAATGCCTTCCATATTACTGTTGATTATATTGAATCGCTTGGTTATTTTGTTGAAATATCAATGATGACCGACGACGAGACGCAGTTGAATACGCTCCGGGATCGGTGTATAGAATGTGCCTTACGTCTTCAGTTGTCATTAGATAATATTGAAGAGAAGTCCTATTGCCAATTATTAGGATTGAATTAATTGTTGTTTCTTAGTTATTGAAATGTTGTTTTATTGTTTTTTTTAAGCGTGGGGAAATAATGAATAAATCTATTTCAGGGATGCTGATTGCATTAGCTATGGCGTTTTCTTTATCCGTGTCAGGCAATGATGCAACGCATTATAAGGATGGCACTTATGTTGGGAAAGCGCAGGGCAAGGAAGCGGAAGTTGAGGTAGCGGTCAGTATTAAAGAAGGGAAAATTGTTAATGCGGAGGTACTCAAGCATGGTGATACCAAAGCGATGATGTTGATTGCGATAGATCAGATTGTGCCTGAGCTGATTGAAAAGCAGGATATTAATCAGGTTGATGCGGTCACGGGAGCCACGCTATCCAGCACGGGCGTGATTAACGCGGTGAAACAGGCGCTGGAACAGGCAAAAGTCACGCCATGATCGCTCCGGCTTGCTGGCTATCATCGTTGTTAAAGGATTTATTACTGAAGGATGAGTATTGTCGTGGAAAACCAACTGACTATTCTGCGTCATACGCCTTATTGGGTGTGGATCGTTTTGGGGTATCTGATTTATGCCGGAATAAAAGCCAGCCAGCCGAGACAGCAATCGCTTGCACGAATGCTGGTGGTGCCGGCTGTGTTCATGGTATGGGGTGTTAGCGCGATTTTTCATACGCCGCTGATCACGTTTGCGACGGTGGGGGGATTTCTGCTGACGTTGATTGTTGGGGTGGGAATAGGTTGGATATGGGGGAATAGCTCAGGCGCTTATCTGCCGCAATCGCGCGTTTTTCAGCGTAATGGCTCGTGGTGGCCGTTGGCCTTAATGCTGCTGACGTTTTGTTCTCGTTTTTATTTTTCCGTTCAACTGGCTCGTTTTCCCGCATTGGCGCATGATCCCGCATTTTGTTTGCTGTCTGGTGCAGCAAGTGGGATTACTGCGGGGATATTCAGCGGGGTTAGCCTGCGCTTGCTGGACCAGATGCGTAAAATAAAATCGTCCTTAATGTAAAGGAATACAAAACAGTGGGCCGCTTAAATCGCCTGTCAGACTTTGTCACAAAGCTTTTCTGTTGTCTCCGTGCGCGGGGGAGGGCGGTAAATTATAATGCCGACGCCTATCCCGTTCATTTAACAGAGTACTGTTTAAGTTATTGCCGAATGACTAAAAATTTTAAGCTTTCTCTTTGTGGCCTATTGATGCTGTCCACTCAGGTGGTGATGTTGCCTTCGGTTATGGCGAAGTCACCGACCTATTCCGTCGGCGCTACGCACCAGGAAATTGCTTCCGGTAGCGCCATGGTGGTGGATTTGCGTGATAACCACATTCTGTATTCCAGTAACCCCGATGTGGTGGTGCCGATTGCCTCCGTGACGAAATTGATGACGGCGCTGGTGGTGTTGGATGCCAATCAGCCGTTGGATGAGATCATTTCTGTGGATATCAGCCAGACGAAAGAAATGAAAGGCGTGTACTCGCGTGTGCGTCTCAACAGCGAGATCAGCCGCCGTGACATGTTGCAACTGGCGCTAATGTCATCGGAGAATCGCGCGGCTGCCAGTCTGGCGCACCACTATCCCGGCGGCTATCAGGCGTTTATCCGTGCGATGAACGCCAAAGCGCAGGCGCTGGGGATGACCCATACGCGTTATGTTGAGCCGACTGGGTTATCTATCCACAACGTCTCGACCGCCCGTGATTTAATCAAACTCCTGATTGCCAGTAAGCAATATCCACTGCTCAGTCAACTGAGCACCACGCGGGAGAAAACGGCGACGTTTTCTCATCCGACGTATAGCTTGCCGTTCAAAAACACCAATCATCTGATTTACAAGGCAGATTGGCACATTCAACTGACCAAAACGGGCTTCACGAATCAGGCTGGCCACTGTCTGGTGATGCGCACGATCATTAATCAGCGCCCGGTGGCGCTGGTGGTGTTGGATGCTTTCGGCAAGTATACGCACTTTGCAGACGCTAACCGACTGCGCAAATGGATGGAAACGGGCAAGGTAAGTGAGGTGCCTGCGGTTGCTTTGAACTATAAGAAACAGAAATCATTGGCTTACCGCCAACCACAGCGTATGGCGAATAACGTAGCCGAGTAGACCCGTACTCATGATTTGTCCGAGGTGATGGCCGGGTGGCGACATCATGGCGGTAGAGAACAAATCTGCCGCCTTTGGCGTCATTACGCGTGGGCGCGTAAATCTTCTATCACCTCACCCGCCTTTTTCACCTCTTCCTCATGTGCGGCTTCACGCCAGGTTTCCGCTAAGGCATCTGCTAGCCAGCGCTGCATGGCGGGCTGTGCTAATAGACGTGCGCCATAGGCAGCGGCTTGCGGAGAAACGGGAAGTTGATAAGTGTTGATACGGAAGACAACGGGCGCAAAAAAGGCGTCTACTGCCGTGAACGCGTTTCCTGCCAGAAATGGCCCGCCGAAGCGCGTCAAACCCTCCTGCCACAGCTCGCAAAGACGCTCAAGGTCGTTGCTGAGCGCCGGGGCGATAGCGTTCATTTTTACGCGCACGCCGCAGCTCATGGCGCAGTGATTACGCAACGCAGTAAAGCCGGAATGCATTTCCGCAGCGGCGCAGCGTGCCCAGGCGCGGGCGTTGGCATCGCGCGGCCACACGCCTTCATGTCGTTCGGCCAGATATTCGGTAATCGCCAATGAATCCCACACGGTAGTTTCGCCATCGATCAGGCAGGGAACTTTTGCCGTTGGCGAAAAAGCCTTAAATGCCGGTTGCTCGATGCCTGGAGCAAAGGCGACGAGTTGCTCTGTGAAAGGAATCGCCAGCGTTTTCAACAATACCCACGGACGCAATGACCAGGACGAATAGTTTTTATTAGCGATATACAATTGATACATATCTGATGCTCCTTATGCTGAGAGCATTACCATTAGCACGAAAGGCGGTGAAAATCACTCGGCATCTTGTCTCCTATTGAGATAGGCTCTAAGTCTATGGCAGTGATGAAAAAGGTGATCTATCAAGATGCGTCAGGCCACGATCACCTGCTGGCAATGCGCCTGTAGTAAAGATAGGGCCGCTTTTTCCGTGCTTAATGCATCGGTGATCACCATATCGATTTCTTGTACGGTGGCATAGACCACCCGACTGGTGACGCCGATCTTGCTGTGATCCGCGAGGATGATGCGTGTTCTGGCATATTGCACCATCGATCTGGCGATAGCGGCTTCATGGTGGGCAAAACTGGTGGCGCCGGAGGCCGCGTCAATCCCGACGGGAGAAAGTAGCGCGACATCGGCACGGTAGCGCGCCAGCTCGTTGAGCGTAATATCGCCGCTGGTGGCCTGTGCCGTCGCGCCCATATATCCGCCAAGAAGAATGACGCTATGCTGCGCCATCGACTCTGTCGCACTGAGCTTTTGGGCGACGGTGAGGCTATTGGTAATCACCGTCATTCCGGGCATAGAGAGCAGTTCGTCGGCGAGCAGCGCCGTGGTGCTGCCCGCATCGATAAACAACGTTTGCCCCGCTTTGAGTTGTTGCACGGCGACTTGAGCAATCGCCTGCTTTTCTTTCTCGCGCACGGCGCTACGAATAGACAATGGCGGTTCCGGCGCCAGCGTGGCGGCCACAATGCCGCCGTGAACGCGACGTAATACCCCTGCCGCCTCCAGTTTGAGAATATCGCGCCGGACGGTTTCGCGCGAAACCCCAAGGTGCTGAATGATTTTCTCAGTACTCACCCGGTTTAACGTCGAGAGCAACGCCTGAATGCGATGTAACCGCGTTTCTTCTAACATAGCTGTCCATTCATTGATGTTCTAATACCGATTACCGCGCTTGCCACTTCTCTGTCACCAGATGCAAAAGCAATGCGGTCATGGCCACGATACCCATAATACAGGTCGAAAAAGCCGCCGCCTGCGAGGTGAAACCGGCTTCATCTAATCGCATGACGGTGACGGCAGCCAAAGGCAACGATGGCGTGACCAAAAAAATGACCGCCGACAGTGTAACCATCGCGCGCATGAATAAAAACAGGGCGACCGAAATTAGCGTTACGCGCATCGCAGGGAGATAGACATCGCGCATAATACGCCCTACGCCGCCGCCTAAAACGGTCGTCGCGTCTTCCATCGCAGGCGGAACATGGCGTATTCCCATCATCATCGTGGTGTAGCCTTGTGTGTGATAATGGTAATAGTTGCAGAGTGCCACCAGCAGTGCCGATCCATACAGCATGCCCCAGGGGAGATCGGCCGTATTGAACGTGAATACGTAGGACAACCCCAACACCAGGCCTGGTACGGCCACCGGTAAGGCGCTAAGAAGCGCGGCGGCATTAGCCAACTTACCCGGTTGGCGATGAATGCCGAAGGTGAGCAGAAAGAGAAGCGCAGTACCAACCACCGCGGTCAGCGCCGATATCCAGATGGATGTCCACAGAGGCGCATAGCCTCCCGCGAGATCGATATTGTAATGTTTAAGCGTCAGATCCAATCGGTACGGCCACAGGCGAATCATGCTGGCGATAATGACGGTGCCGATCACGGCGACAATCATCAGTGCGATGGTCATGGTTGCCAGGTAGAACGACATGTCCCGCGTGCGCAGCGGTTGTGGCACGTGGGGGATCGCCGCCTGCGTCCCGATCGCTTTTTGCCGCTGGGTTGTCGCGCGTTCTATCCAGATCGCCGCTGCCGCAGGCAACAGCAGCAGAATCCCGACGACCGCCCCCATTCCGAATTTCATTTGGCCGCTGACCTGGCTGTAGATCTCGGTTGCCAGCACGGAGAAGTTGCCGCCGATCACCATGGCATTGCCGAAATCCGTGATGGTGATCGTAAAGACCACAAAGGCTGTACTCAGTAGTCCATAGCGCAGGCCGGGGAGCGTAATATCCAGGAATTGTCGCCAGTCAGACGCGCCAAGAACGTTCGCGGCTTCATACTGACGCGTATCGCTGTGGCGCAGGGTGGCTCGAATAATCAGGATCGCTTGCGGTAGCGCGTAAAGCACATTGGCGATTAATAACCCCCAGAAGCCATAAATCTCTAATCGCACGCCAAGCAGATTGCCGACGATACCGTTTCTCCCCAGTAGAAAAATCAAACCCAGCCCCAACACTAACGAGGGGGCGAGTATAGGCAACGAGGTCGCAAAGGCGATAAAGCGTTTTGCGGGCATCACGGTGCATTCCAATCCATAGGCGACAATAAATCCCAAAAATAGCGTCACCAGCGTGGTGATGACGCCAAGAATCAGGCTGTTGAGCGTCGCCTGCCAGATACCGGGCGAGTCCATCAGCGCCCGATAATTGGCGAGCCCAACACTGCCGTTTTGATCGTCCAACAGGCTATGCCAGACAATACTCAGCATCGGAATAGCAAAAAACATCAGTAACGTCAGCAGCGGGATCCACAGACATAGACCAGAAAGCCAGCGATCGCGAGACGTTTGCGGAGGAAGCATGGTCTGACTCATGGTTGCACCCAGGCGCAGTCTTCTGCACGAATAGAGAGATGGACAGGGTCGCCGATATGCCAGTGTCTGGTACTGCTGGTCTCGACCAGTAGCGGCTGCGATTTCCACATCACCTGCACGCGCTGGATACTGCCAAGGAAGCTGGTATTGATGACTCTTCCCGCTGCGCCTTCCGTTTTCTGTAGTGTGATCCTTTCTGGGCGAATAAATAATTCCGCGCCGTCCGGCGGTGCCGTTTCCTGCGGCGGAGAGAGCAGTTCCGGCATCAGCGTGCCGACAACGTCGCGCGACAACAGGTTACTGTGTCCCATAAATTCGGCGACGAAACGCGTGCGCGGTCGGGTATACAGTTCATACGGTGTCCCTTCCTGTACGATGCGGCCTGCTTGCATGCAAATGATTTTATCCGCCATGCTCATCGCTTCTTCCTGATCGTGCGTCACCATCAGGGTGGGAATGCCGAGTCGCTGTTGCACCTCGCGTAATTCCTGACGCAACCCGGCACGCACACGTGCATCCAGCGCCGACAGCGGTTCATCCAGCAATAGCAGCGCAGGGTTGACTGCCAAGGCCCGCGCGATAGCGACGCGCTGCTGCTGTCCGCCAGAAAGCTGAGTAGGGTAACGATCGCCAAATCCGCTGAGCCGCACGGTGTCCAGCAGGTCACTAACACGGGCCGCTATTTCTTCAGCGGGAACCCGGCGAATTTTTAGCCCATAGCCAATATTCTGCGCAATCGTCATATGAGGGAACAAGGAATAGGATTGGAAGACGATGCCAAATCCTCTCTCCTTGGCAGGAACATTGACCAGATCGCGATCGTCCAGCGTGATTTTCCCGCCATCGCAGCTGAGTAACCCGGCGATGATACGCAGCAATGTCGTTTTGCCACAGCCGCTGGGCCCAAGAAGACAGACGAACTCGGCATTTTCGATCGCTAAATTAATGCGGTCGAGTGCGACATACCCGTCAAAACTTTTGTAGAGATTGTGAATAACCAGTGCCATAACTATGCCCTTTAATCACGACTGCCGCCGGGGTCAGACAGGTTGGGCGGCAGCGTTTACTGCGAATACAGACCATTATCGGCCGATGGTTTTTTGCCAGGTTGTCAATGTCGCGTGGCGACTGTTGGCGCTTTGGGTGAAATCCACAGGGTAGAGCACCGATGAGAGGTCGGCGGGCAGCCCCGCCATTGTCGCGGCTTTAGACTGCGCAACGCCGGGGATTGTCACGATCTCTTTGTATTTGGTGTACAGCTCGGCAGCATGGCTAGACAGTGTCCAGTCAAGAAAGCGTTTGGCATCCGGTTTGTTCTTCGCTGAGGCCATCAGGGCGGAAGCCTCCAACTCATAGCCAGCGCCATCGTGCGGAATCACCATTTTGAGTGGGTAGCCTTCTTCAATCGACTGCATGGCGGCAAACGCTAACGATATGCCAATGGCATATTCGCCCGTCCGCGCCGCCTTGCAGGGACGCGAGCCCGACTTGGTGTATTGGGCGATATTGCCATCCAGTGATTTCAGAAATGCCCAACCGTCTTGTTCCCCTTTCGCTTGCAGCAATGCGGCGATTTGTAGATAACCCGTACCGGACGAGACAGGATTGGGCATCACAATTTCACCCTTATAGATTGGGTTAGTCAGATCTTGCCAGGAGGCAGGCACAGGAAGGTTTTTGGCTTTGAGCACTTCAGTGTTGACACAGAAGGCCGCCATGTAGCCGGTCGCCGCAAACCATTTATGATCCGCCGCCCGATAGCGTGCCGGGAGTTGCTCACTGCCTTTGGCATCATAGGGTTCCAGCAAGGCCGATATTCTCGGGTCCATCACGCTGGTTACCGCCCAACCCCAAATGACATCATGTTGCGGATTCTTGGATTCGGCCAGAATCCGTGGGCCAAGGTCGCCGGTGGACAAACGCAGCACATTAATTGTCAGGTCGGGTAAATCTTTTTTGGCCTGAGCGACATAATCTTTAATCTCGTCCTCTTCCAGTGAGGTATAGACCGTGATGGCGCCAGCATATGCGGCGGCGTTAAACAGTGTGGCACAGCTCAACACGGCGAGCAGGCTAATGCGGCAAAATAAAGAACGGTTCATACAGGTTCCCCTACGGTTGTGGAAATATGGGCATCGCTATTTTCCCCGCGGCGAACGTCAATAGCTCATGGTGTGCATTTTTGTGTTTATCGCGCGGCGTCTGACGAATTAGCACGAAGCATGCCAAAATCTTATCTGGTCAAATGTTGTGATTTATATTTTATATAAATCAATGCATTATTAATTTTATAGGTATGGTCTGAAGCAAATAGACCGCTAGCATAGACATGAAATTAATTTTTTATGACGCTTTTGTTGCACTTTTTTGGCATTCACGTGCATTAAAGAAGTGCATATTTTTGTATTTGTGTATTTTGTTGCTTTTGGTGTAGGGTAAGTATTATCTGAACCTGCGCGATGCGTTCCCTAGGTGCGACGTAGTCGGGCTACTATTTTTGTTACAGGAGTCATTATGGCGACACGATCTACCATCATGGATACCAACAGCTTTCGTACCGAGCATGCGCAGGCGCTGGATGCGGATACGCGCAGATTGACGGACAGGCGTTCCCAGGTGTTGGGGAACTCATACCGCTTGTTCTACCGTAACCCGGTACACCTGGTTCGCGGTGAGGGACAATATTTGTGGGATGCCGCGGGACATAAATACCTGGATGTCTACAACAATGTCGCCAGCATCGGACACTGCCACCCCGCAGTCATCGATGCCGTGCATCAGCAAATGTGTTTACTGAATACCCATACCCGCTATTTGCACGAACGCATTCTGGATTATTCGGCGGATATTCTCAGCACCGTACCGGCCGAGATTAATAAGGCGATGTACATGTGTACCGGCTCGGAAGCCAACGATCTGGCGATTCGCGTAGCGCGTGCCTACAGCGGCGGAACGGGAATTATTGTCAGCCGCGAGGCGTACCACGGAACCAGCGAATTAACTTCTGGCGCGTCGCCCGCGCTTGGCAGTGGGCAGCCGCTGGCGGCGACCACGCGGCTTGTGCCAGCGCCCGATCGCTATCGCGTCAATGCGCCGGATTTGGGCACCTGGTTCGCGCAGCAAATCCAGATACAAATTGATGATATGGCCGCGAACGGCATTAAATTCGCTGGTTTTCTGGCGGATTCTATTTTTTCTTCCGATGGCGTACTACCTGGCCCCGCAGGCTATCTGCAACCCGCGATAGAAGTGGTGCATGCCAATGGCGGGATCTTCATCGCGGATGAGGTTCAGCCGGGGTTTGCCCGTACTGGCGAACATTTCTGGGGGTTTGGCCGTCATGGCATTGTGCCTGATGTGGTGACGTTAGGTAAACCGATGGGGAATGGCATACCGGTATCGGCGCTGTTAGCGAAAGACGATGTGCTAGCGGCGTTCAGCGATGAAATTCCCTATTTCAATACCTTTGGTGGTAACCCGGTATCGATAGCGGCCGCACAGGCGGTGCTCAACGTGATTCGAGAGGAAGGTTTACAGGAACATAGTCGAGTGGTGGGCGAACAATTAACGCGCGAACTGGCGCGCCTTGCCGAGCGCCACGCGTGTGTCGGCGATGTACGCGGCGCGGGCCTGTTCATCGGGTTTGAACTGGTCAGCGACCGCGAAACCAAAACGCCGGATAAAGCGCTGGCGTTGGATGTGGTCGAGCAACTTCGGGCCGATCATGTCCTTACGTCAGTGGCTGGCCCGCACGGCAATGTGTTGAAGCTGCGTCCGCCGCTGGCGTTTCAGGCACAGGATATCGACTGGCTTGTCGGCGCGCTCGACCGAGCACTGAGCCTGCTTTCACCTCAGCGTTAACATCCCCCTTATATATGCAGGCGTCGGCCGTTGTCTGACGTCTGCACGCAGCTAACTTTCCCCCAATCGCACGGATTGCATGGCAATGTGGCGTGTCGCTCGGCATTATTCTTACGGTTTTGATGCAATGAAACTGTAATCAATGCACTATATTACGCGCAGTGTATTTGAGTGCGTCGGTGCGGCAACCACTATGGATAGCCTTTTCGCAGGGTAGGGCAAGGCGTTCCTCGCCTTGCCAGAGAAAGGATGCGGCCGTCGGAATTTTTAACCTGTCCTGTGCTCCAGCGCTCGGTTCTAATTTGCGCGGAGATCTGGATTGATTGGGTCTATATAACGAATGAAATGGTTGATTTCACTGACGATGGCAATAGGACTTGCCTGTAATCCGCTAGCGGCGCAGGAATTGTCACCTGTGCCGACCTCTTTATCCCCCTCACATTCGCAGCGCGATGCCTTTGTTACCGATCTCCTGAAGAAAATGACGCTGGAAGAGAAGGTCGGTCAGCTCCGATTAATCAGTGTCGGGGCTGATAATCCGAAAGCCGCCATCCGGGAGATGATCAAAAACGGCCAGGTCGGCGCGATTTTTAATACGGTAACTCGCCCGGATATTCGCGCTATGCAGGATCAGGTGATGCAACTCAGCCGCCTGAAGATCCCGTTGTTTTTCGCCTATGACGTGGTGCATGGGCAGCGTACCATTTTCCCGATTGCGTTGGGGCTGGCGTCGAGCTGGGACATGGCTGCGATTGAAAAAAGCGCACGCGTGGCGGCGTATGAAGCGACGGAAGACGGCCTGAATATGACCTGGGCGCCGATGGTGGATATCACGCGCGATCCGCGCTGGGGCCGGGTGTCGGAAGGCTTCGGGGAAGACACCTGGCTGACAAGTAAAATCGCCGGCGTGGTCGTGAAAGCCTTTCAGGGAGATGATGTCACCGGCCGTCATTCGCTGATGACCAGTGTAAAACATTACGCGCTCTATGGCGCGGTTGAAGGCGGACGCGATTATAACACGGTGGACATGAGCCCTCAGCGTATGTTCCAGGACTATATGCCGCCCTATAAAGCAGCGATTGACGCGGGCAGCGGCGGCGTGATGGTGGCGCTGAATTCCATTAACGGCACGCCCGCCACCGCCAATAGCTGGTTGCTGAAAGATGTTCTGCGTGATAACTGGCATTTCAAGGGGATTACGATTACCGACCATGGTGCAATCAAAGAGCTAATTAAACATGGCGTCGCCAGCGGTCCGCGTGATGCTTCGCGTTTGGCGATCAAATCGGGTATCGGGATGAGCATGAGCGACGAGTATTTTGCGCGCTACCTGCCCGAACTGGTGAAAAGCGGTGCAGTGAGCCCGCAGGAAATCGATGATGCCTGCCGTCAGGTGCTGAACGTAAAATACGATATGGGGCTGTTTGCCGATCCTTATCGCCACCTGGGACCAGTAGGTTCCGATCCGGTGGACACCAATGCAGAAAGTCGGTTACATCGGCTGGAGGCGCGTGATGTGGCGCGGAAAAGTCTGGTGTTGTTGAAAAACCGCCTGCAAACGCTGCCGCTGAAAAAGCAGGGGACGATTGCCGTCGTCGGGCCATTGGCTGACAGCCAGCGCGATACCATGGGAAGCTGGTCTGCCGCGGGTGTGGCAAAACAAACGATTACCGTTTATCAGGGGCTGAAGAATGCCGTCGGCGATAAAGCCACCATCCTCTACGCCAAAGGCGCCAATGTCAGTAATCATAAAGGCATTATCGACTTCCTCAATCAATATGAAACGGCTGTGCAGGTGGATAAACGTCCACCACAGGTGATGATCGATGAAGCCGTGGCGGTCGCGCAGAAGGCTGATGTCGTGGTGGCGGTGGTCGGCGAAGCCGCCGGGATGGCGCATGAAGCCTCCAGTCGTTCTAATATCGACTTGCCGCAAAGCCAGCGCGATTTGATTGCGGCGCTGAAAGCCACGGGAAAACCGCTGGTCTTGGTGCTGATGAATGGTCGCCCTTTGGCGCTAGTGCATGAAGATCAACAGGCCGATGCGTTACTGGAAACCTGGTTCAGCGGCACGGAAGGCGGCAACGCCATTGCCGACGTATTATTCGGCGACTATAACCCGTCCGGCAAGCTACCCATGTCTTTCCCGCGTTCCGTCGGTCAGATTCCTATCTACTATAACCATTTGCCGACCGGTCGACCTTATACGCCGGAAAACCCCGGTAAATATACCTCTCATTATTATGATGAGGCCAACGGGCCGCTTTATCCGTTTGGTTACGGCCTGAGCTACACGACATTCAGCGTCTCAGACGTGCGTTTGTCCAGTCAGACCATGAAGCGTAACGGCACAATCAATGCCAGCGTGACGGTAAAAAACACCGGTAAGCGTGCTGGTGAAACTGTCGTGCAGCTCTACTTGCACGATGTCGTTGCCTCCATCAGTCGTCCAGTGAAAGAACTGCGCGGTTTCGAGAAAGTCATGCTACAGCCAGGGGAGTCTCGCACGGTGACCTTCACGCTTAACCAGGACGCGTTGAAATTTTACAATGCCCGCATGCAGCAGGTTGTCGAGCCGGGTAAATTCGACGTGATGATTGGTTTGGATTCGCAACGCGTGAAGCATGGCAGTTTTACCCTGCTATAATTTCACACGGTTTTCGTTCTACGTTACTACAACAACCTTCGCCCGCTGCCATCATACCGGCGGCGGGGTAATGTGGAGAGTGATTAGCAGATTATCGCAGGTGAACGGTCTCACGATCGTCATTAACGCGCTGGCAGGAACCCCTTAACCTGAATGCACGATGATAATGTAACCGACCAACATCATGCCGGAAATGCCTCCTAAAGCGAGTATGGCAAAGAGGCCGATAATACCGAGTTTTTGCAGCGTCATCAGGTTATCCTTTTGTTAATTGCTTAGGATTATAATGCCTTCCATCAATGAAACAAGGTGGAATAGGGCGCTTATGTTTCAACCTTGTCACCGCAGTAATAACAGCAGACCAAAAAAAATCAGAATGACACCGGCTCCGCGTTCAATTGACTGAAGCCAACGGGTTACAACTGTGTGGCTGCTGGGGATCGATAAGAATCATCTCGCCGACGCGTAGCGTATAGCGGGTGTGACGGTAGTGGCACTGCGTCTCACCTTCCATGATGGCCCCAATCGAGAATTGAGCATGGCTGTGAGTCTTATAAGCAATGATGGCTATGGTACGTGCTTCGGAGCTCAACATGCGGTAAGTGTGGCGAAAACCAGTACGATTGATCAGTCGAGCGGATCATAATTTATCGACGATATGGTGGCTGTGCATGAAAATTAGGCGTTACCTTAATTGCTGCAAGGACGATTGTCGAGACCGGCATCACCCGTGATAACGGCTGACGTCGTTGGGCGTCTGTGGGACAATAGCCGCCAGGTTACGCAGATACAGAGTGAGCATGACGCTGTCCCCCGCAATAAAATTGCAGATTGGTCAATGGTATAAGGCCCTGCAAACGCAAATCCCGGATTTTATTTCTCGCGCGCCGCAGCGACAAATGATTGCCGCCGTGGCGAAAACGTTGGCTGGTGATTACCCGCGCCATCTCGCTATCGAAGCACCAACCGGCGTCGGTAAAACGCTCTCTTACCTGATTCCGGGGATTGCCGTGGGGCGGGCAGAAGAGAAAACGCTGGTGGTCAGTACGGCAAATGTGGCGTTGCAAGATCAGATTTACAGTAAAGATTTGCCGCTACTGCAAAAAGTTATCCCCGAATTAACATTCACTGCCGCATTTGGGCGTCGTCGATATCTGTGTCCGCGCAATTTAGCCATGCTGGCGACCGATCCCGACGCGCAAGGGGATTTGCCGCTCTTTCTCGATGATGAACGGGTATCCGCTAATAACGAGGAAAAACGCATCTGCGTGCGGCTGGAAAAAGCGTTACAACGTCGTGAATGGGATGGGCTGCGCGATCATTACCAGGAGACGATTGACGACAGCTTATGGTCGAAATTGTGTACTGATAAAGCGAATTGTCTTGCGCACAATTGTCCTTACTATCGCGAATGTCCTTTCTTCATCGCGCGACGTGAGATCGAACAGGCCGATGTGGTCGTCACCAATCATGCGCTGGTGATGGCGGCAATGGAGAGTGAATCGGTGCTGCCAGCGCCTAAGAACCTCCTGCTCGTGCTCGATGAAGGGCACCATATTCCCGACGTTGCCCGCGATACGCTGGAGATGTCCGGTGACATTCATCCCGCCTATGTCATGACGCAACTCGAACAAGCGGTACAGCTTATCGGGCAATGTATGGCGCAATTCGCGCCTAAATCGCCGCCGCGGCTCGCGAACAGCGAACGGTTAATCGGCCATTGTGAGGAGATCCGTGAGTGCATATTGTCCTTTTCACAAATGTGCGGATTATTTTTACCGTCTGACGGAGTGGAAACCGAATACCGGTTTGCAATGGGCAAGATGCCGGATGATATGCATGAGCTCTGCGCGCGGTTGTTCAAGTTGACTGACACGCTTCGGGCATTAGTGGAATTTATGCTCAACGATCTCAGCGAAAAAACCGGAAAGCATGATGTCGCGCGGCTCTACCACCTGTTGCTGAAAATGAGTCGTCAACTGGGCTACCTCGAATCGATGAGTAAACTGTGGCGGCTAGCGGCGATGGAAAAATCCTCCAATGCGCCAGTGTCGAAATGGATCACGCAGGAAATGCGCGACAACCATCCGCATCTTCATTTGCATTGCGCGGGAATACGCGTCTGCGATCAGCTTGAAAGACTGCTATGGAGTAAGGTGTCGCATGTCGTGGTGACCTCGGCGACGTTGCGCTCGCTCAATAGCTTTGCACGTATCCAGGAACTTTCCGGCCTGAGTGAGGAGGAAGGGGACACGTTTATCGCCTTGGATTCGCCGTTTAATCATCGTGAGCAGGGGCGTCTGGTTATCCCGAAAATGCGCTATGAACCGGTTATGGCGTTTGAAGCGCAGCATATTGCGGAAATGGCGCAGTTTTTTCGGGCAGAATTAAAGCAGGCTAAGCATAAGGGAATACTGATGCTCTTTGCCAGCCAGCGAGCTATGCAGCTTTTTTTAACACAGGTCAGCGATTTACGCTTGATGCTTTTGGTTCAGGGCGATAAGCCACGCTACCGGTTGGTTGAGTTGCATCGTCAACGCGTACAGGAAGGGCAGACCAGCGTGCTGATCGGGTTACAATCCTTTGCCGAAGGGCTGGATCTGAAAGGAGAACTGCTTTCGCAGGTACATATCCATAAAATTGCGTTTCCCCCCATCGACAGCCCGGTGATTCTGACGGAAGGCGAATGGCTAAAAAGCCTCAAACGCCACCCGTTTATCGTACAAAGTTTGCCCAGTGCTTCATTTAACCTTATCCAACAGGTCGGCCGTTTAATACGCAGCCATGACTGCTTCGGTGAAATCGTTATTTACGATAGGCGACTGTTGACCAAAGGCTATGGTGCGCAGTTGCTGGCGGCGCTTCCCGTTTTCCCGATAGAACAGCGGGAAATAACGTAACGCATCTCCGTCCGAAGAATAACGGGGCAATTACCCCCTATTTAGCGCTATATTTTTTTAATCTTATTTGTTAGATTTTCCTTGTGACAGTAGGATGCTGTAAATAGGATTGACACCAAGTTTGGTTATGCCGCCTTTTTTATCCACCAGGGAGAGGTATTATGTCGCATCACAATATTGATAATATAAAACACATTGTTTTTCAATGTGTTATTTCGGTAATTATCCGTCAATTTCACTATTTATATTATTGCCGCCAATAAAATAGCTCGATATTTATTATTCAATAATAACGAATAGGGTGGATGCGATAGCCAATTATTTTCTGCGATAAAAAATTGGAACAATATTATTAAACCAGGAAACGGTTATCCCGCTATCGTATTTTATGGTACGCAATTGCAATATCGCCATTGCATGAAGGGATTCAGGATTCTGATCATCCCGATCAGACTTATGGAGAAGAAAAGATGGCTTTACAAGATAAAGATAAGGATACCGCCGTACCTGCATTGCATGCCAGCGGTTCGGGGTATCGTGACGTATATGATTTGTATTATTACCATGCCCGCGGCGACGGCCAGATTAATGGCAAACCATCGTTCACCAGCGAGCAGGCCGCGCACGAAATTGTGCGCGATGGCCTGACCTGGAATGGGGCTAATGTCTTTGGTCAACCTGCCCATCTGACCTATTCGTTCTTACAGAACGTGCGATCGATTCCTTCCGGCGATCAGGGCTTTATGAAATTCAGCCCCGCTCAGGAGCATCAGGCTAAGCTGTCTCTGCAATCGTGGGCGGACGTCGCCAATATCACCTTTACTCAGGTGAGCCCTGATCAAAATGCGACGATCACCTTTGGTAACTACACGCGTGATTCCAGTGGCCGGATGGACTATGACACTCAGGCTTACGCCTATATGCCTGGCGAGCACCCGGCATCGGGTAGTGCGTGGTTTAACTACAATTCCGATACCGTGCGTGACCCGACGACGGAATACGGTAAGCAGACGCTGACGCATGAAATCGGGCATACGCTCGGCCTGAATCACCCTGGTGACTACAATGCGGGCGAAGGTAACCCGTCCTACCGTGATGTCACCTATGCAGAGGATACACGCCAATTCAGCCTGATGAGCTATTGGAGTGAGCAAAATACCGGGGGCGATTTCCAGTGGCACTATGCCGCAGGCCCGCTGATTGATGACATTGCGGCGATCCAAACGCTTTATGGCGCCAATATGAACACGCGTACCGATGATACGGTTTACGGGTTCCATTCCAATACCGATCGTGATTTCTACTCTGCGAGCAGTAACAGCGACAAACTGATCTTTTCCGTTTGGGATGCTGGCGGCAATGATACGTTTGATTTCTCTGGTTACAGGGACGATCAGCGCATCAACCTGAATGAAGGGGGGTTCTCTGATGTCGGTGGCCTGAAAGGCAATGTGTCCATCGCTCATGGGGTGACGATAGAAAACGCGATAGGCGGTTCTGGCAACGATATTATTATCGGCAATGAGGCGAATAATATTTTGCAAGGCGGCGCGGGGGACGATGTCATTTACGGCGGCGGGGGAGCCGATACGCTGACGGGGGGGGCGGGGCGCGATATTTTCGTTTACGCCAGTGCGAGCGATTCCTCCTATACCTCCGGTTATGACACCATCACGGATTTTGAACGCGGTATCGACAAAATCGATCTGTCCGCGCTGAATCAGACAGGGGATTTACAGTTTGTTGATACGTTTACCGGGCAGCACAATGAAGCATTGCTCGACTGGGACGCCGGTAACAATGTGACTAACCTGTGGCTGAATTTTGCCGGTCAGACCACGCCAGACTTTGTGGTGCACATTGTCGGCCAGCCTTCCGCGGCGACCGATTTTATCGTGTAAGACAGTTAAGACAGTAAGGACGGGGTACCCCGTCCTTTTTCGATCATCAACCTGGAGCCACTATGAAAACGTTAATCATCGCGGCGATGTTAAGTGCAATAAGCGGAGGAGCTATGGCAAGTAGTTTGAAATTGCCTTCAGCCAATGAACTGAGCGGCGAGTGGCAGTTGCGTAGTGAAGAGCAACAGTGCGAGATTGTGCTACGCGATACACGGCTAGCCGAAGGTATCTGGCGTCTTGAAGGTGATGCACATTGTTTAAATGCGTTGTTCGCCTCTGTACCCGTGGGTTGGCGGCCAGCGCCGGACGGTATCACGTTGACGAGAGAGCATGGTCAGTCGGTGGCATTCTTTAGCAAGGAAAAAGAGGGCTATATTCACCGGCTACCAGAGGGGCGTATTTATATTATGCTCAAACAGCGCTGAAAGGAGAGACACTCGCAGTGAGTCAACTTTCCAATCAGGCGCATTCGTGGTTGAGTATATTACGGCCATTTCGGCGCAGCATGTGGAGCATCGGGGTTTTCAGCGCCATTGTGAATTTACTGATGTTGTCGCCGTCTCTTTATATGCTTCAGGTTTACGATCGTGTTCTGGCCTCGGGGAACGAAACGACGCTGTTGATGCTTACCTTGTTGATGGCTGGGGTCGCGCTCTTTCTGGCGGCGTTAGAGTGGGTAAGGAGTCTGGTCGTTGTCAGACTCGGCACACGACTCGATCTGCAATGGAACCAACGGGTATTCAACGCCACATTTGAGCGCAATCTGGCCGCGGGCGAGGCAAGCGCCGCTCAGGCGCTGAATGACCTCACACAATTACGGCAGTTTATTACCGGCAACTCGCTGTTTGCCTTCTTCGATCTTCCCTGGTTTCCTTTCTTTTTATTAGTGTTATTTCTGATTCACCCGATGCTCGGCCTGCTGGCTCTGGGGGGAACGATCGTACTGGTGTTGTTGGCGTGGTTAAATCAGTTTCTCACCACGTCGTCTTTGGCCGCGGCTAACCATGAGGCCTTACAGGCTACCCAGCTTGCGGATACGCAGTTGCGTAATGCGGAAGTTATTGAATCAATGGGAATGTTACCTGATTTACGCCGCCGCTGGCTGGGACAACACTACCGATTCATTACGCTACAAAACCAAGCGAGTGAACGCGCCGCCGTTATTGGCGCGGCGTCAAAACATGCTCGCATCTTACTGCAATCGCTGATGCTTGGCGTGGGTGCCATGTTAGCGATAAAAGGGGAGATTACGCCGGGGATGATGATCGCAGGGTCCATTCTGGTGGGGCGCGTGCTCAGTCCTATTGACCAACTGATCGGTATTTGGAAACCATTGAGCAGTGCGCGACAAGCCTGGCATAGATTGAACCGCATGATGACAGCCTATCCGCCCAGATCTGAGGTCATGGCGTTGCCTGCGCCACTCGGCCAACTCAGCGTTGAGCATGTAGTGTTGCAGACGCCGCAAGGCAGGATTCGGTTGCAGGACATTCACTTTTCGCTTCAGGCAGGCGAAACGCTGGCGATTTTGGGGGCTTCGGGTTCCGGTAAATCCACATTGGCGCGTTTACTCGTTGCAACCCAAGCCCCGACGCGCGGCAAAGTGAGGCTGGATGGCGCCGATCTCAGCCAGATCGATAAAGCCGTATTTGGCCCGGCTATGGGCTACTTGCCACAAGACGTACAACTCTTTAAAGGCACGTTGGCAGAGAATATTTGTCGCTTTGGCGAACACAATGCGGAAAAAATTGTGGCGGCAGCGCAACTGGCGGGCGTACACGACATGATTTTAAGCCAGCCACAAGGGTATGACACGCCGCTTGGCGCTGACGGCAACGGGTTGTCGGGCGGGCAGCGTCAGCGCATTGCCCTGGCGCGAGCGGTATATGGCGATCCCTGCCTGCTGGTGCTCGATGAGCCTAATGCCAGCCTGGATAACGACGGTGAATTGGCCCTTGCACAGGCGATATCTCATCTCCAAAGACGGGGAGCGACGGTGATTCTCATTACGCATCGACCGGCACTGACCACGCTAGCGCATAAGATCTTGGTGCTCAATCAGGGGCGGCAACAGCGCTTCGGGCCTGCACGCGATGTTCTGAGCGAGTTGCAACCGCGCCGTGCCGCGAATCCGATGCCAATGGTGCCGTCTGCCGCCGCGCGGCAGTAAGTGATAAGAACAAGGAAGAACATGTCTGCATCTGAAATAAGTGAAGAGAGAATGAGGCAGATGGCGCAGCATGAGGAAAAGCGCGCCGTGAAGCTGGGATGGGGGCTGGTACTTGTCGGCTTCGGCGGATTTCTTCTATGGTCACTCTGTGCGCCGCTGGATAAGGGCGTCATGGTGAATGGCAGCGTGGTGATTTCCGGCAATCGTAAGGTCGTACAGCATAATTTGGGCGGTATGGTCGATCGCATTCGCGTGCGAGAGGGCGACAGGGTTGATGCAGGGCAGGTTTTATTAACGTTGAATGAGGTTGATGCGCGTTCAGCGAGTGAAGGGCTGGATGCGCAATATCTTCAGTTGGCGGCGCGGGAAGGGCGCTTGCTCGCCGAGCAGCAGCATCGTAGTGACATGGTAATGACGCCTCGTCTGCATTCGCTCGCAGATAGGCCGGAAATGCGAGCGATCTCGGCAGTACAGCAAGATTTACTGCGTAGCCGTCGGCAGTCATTCAATCTTGAAGCGGATGGCATGCGTTCGGGCATTGCGGGTCTTGAGGCATCGCTGAGCGCGCAGCGTCAGGTGATGTCCAGTAAGCAGAAACAACAAGCAATGCTGGCTCAACAGGTGCAAGGACTACGTTCGCTGGCAGCGGAAAACTATGTACCACGCAACAAGATGTTAGAGAATGAACGCCTGTTGGCGCAGCTTAATGGCGATATCGCGCAATTGACGGGAGACATGCAGCGTATCCGGCGCGACATTGAGCAACAAACCTTACTCATCGCCCAGCGCCAGCAGGAATACGACAAAGAGGTGAATAGTGAGTTGGCAGACGTCCGGGCTTTGCTGAGTGAGGTGGTCAGTAAGAAGGAAAAAGCCGATTTCGATTTGGCGCATGTTCAGATGCGCGCTCCCGTTTCCGGTACGGTAGTCGCGCTGAATGTGTTTACGCCAGGCGAAGTGATCGCGCCTGGACAGACGCTACTGGAGATCGTGCCGGACAATCAACCGCTATTGGTCGATGCGCGTCTTCCCGTTGAACTGGTGGATAAGGTCTGGCCGGGTCTCCCCGTTGAGCTTCAGTTCGTCGCCTTTAACCAGCGCACAACGCCGCGCGTGGCGGGAACCGTCTCACTGGTATCCGCCGATCGCCTGTTGGATGTGCGAGATGGCTCCCCGTATTACAGTTTGCGTGTGCGGGTGGATGATGAAGGGATACGTGCGCTTGAAGGGTTGGAAATCAAACCCGGCATGCCGGTACAGGGGTTTGTGCGTACCGGAGAACGTACGTTCGTCAATTATCTTTTCAAGCCGCTGATGGATCGCCTGCATCTGGCACTAACGGAAGAGTAATCATGCAACGGATAGCGATAGGGTTGTTATTAGGGCTGTTTTCTGCCTGCGCTAACGCGTTAGGGCTGCTTGAGGCCTGGGAATTGGTACTGCGAAACGATGCCCAGTTTCGTGCGGCGACGTTTGAGTATAGGGCGGGGCGTGAAGAGGCGTCCATCGGACGAGCCGGTTTGTTACCCACTCTCCAGTATGGCTACAGCGTGAATCGCAGCCACTCTAAAGTGACTCAAGCAGAGCGTTTGCGCGATAACACCGTAAAGCGCGATTATGACAGCTATACGTCAACGCTATCATTGCGCCAGCCGTTACTGGATTATGCGGCCTGGGCTCGCTATCAGCAGGGGATCGCCCGCACGCTGATGGCCGATCGGCGTTTTCGCGATCGTACTCAGGAACTGATGGTACGGCTGTATAATGCCTGGAGCAGCGCGTTGCTGGCCCAGGAAAAACTGCAATTGCTGGATGCACAGCGGCGTGCTTATCAGGAACAATTGGCGCTGAATAAACGCCTTTTGCAGGCGGGGGAAGGCACGCTGACGGATGTACGGGAAACGGCAGCGCGTTTTACGCTGATCGACGCGCAGCGTATCGAACAGCAGGACAATCTGGATGCGGCGATTACCGATCTGGAAAACATGACTGGCACGAGGATAGAGATAACGGCGTTACCTCCGCTGAGGCTGATTCAACCGCTCTCAGCAACCTCTGGCAAGATGACATTGGCGCAGTGGCGCGCTCTTACCGTGCGACACAACGCTACGTTGGCGATGCGGCGTGAAGAACTGACGGTCAGTCGCTACGAGATGGAACGCTATCGTGCCGGACACTTGCCTACGCTGTCGCTGGTGGCATCATCGCGCAATAGCCGCTCAGAAAGTGAATATAATTATAATCAGAAATACGACACGCAGAGCGTCGGTTTGCAGTTGAATGTCCCACTCTATGCCGGTGGTTCCGTTTCGGCCTCGGTGAGGCAGGCGGCTGCGGAATATCAGCAGCGTCAGGCGGAACTCGATGATCATACCAAGCGAACGCTGGCGGAATTGAAAAAGTATTACAACTTATTCAACAATGGCGCCGCGAAAATCAGCGCCTGGCAAATGACGACTGCGGCGGCGCGGGACGCGGTCACCGCGACGCGATTAAGCGTGGCGGGCGGTGAACGTATCAACCTGGATATTCTGCTGGCGGAACAGGCGTGGTATAACGCGCGGCGAGAGCTAGCGGAAGCTAAATACAGTTGGCTTCAGGCGGGGTTATTACTGCGTTATACGGCAGGGACGCTCGACGAGAACGATATTCTGGAACTGGCTGCCTGGTTTCAGCCCGCGGCGACGGTTTACGATGCCGATCCGGCACAAGAGTAATTTCCTCTGTGTCAGAGTGACCCGGAAATCGCTAAACATGTTATTTTCGTCGGTAAGCGTTTTACTGTGTCGCGGTAAACAAGGGGCCAGCATGGATTACACTAAAATTATCAAAGACGTCGGACGCGGGAAAAATCATGCGCGAGACATCGATCAGGCAACCGCGTATGCGCTGTATAGCGCGATGTTGCGTGGTGACGTACCGGATCTGGAACTTGGCGGGTTATTGATAGCATTTCGCATCAAGGGTGAGTCTGACGCTGAGATGCTGGGTTTTTACCAGGCGATGGACGAACAGGTACTGCGTCTGCATCCTCCCGAAGGCCTGCCTATGCCCATCGTGATCCCTAGCTACAATGGGGCACGCAAGCTGGCTAATCTGACACCGTTGCTCGCGCTACTACTGGCTAAGTTGGGTTTTCCCGTGCTAGTCCATGGCGTAAGCGACGATCCGACCCGTGTTACCAGCGCGGAGATTTTGCGTCACCTCGGGGTGACCATTGCGGAGAATGCCGCGCAGGCCCAGCAGGAATTGGATAACGGTAGCCCGGTATTTATGCCCATTTCGCTCCTGTGTCCGTCTATCGATCGCCAATTGCAGCTTCGCTGGCGTATGGGCGTGCGTAATAGCAGTCATACCCTGGCGAAAGTGGCGACGCCGTTTGGTGAAAGTGAAGCGCTACGTATCGCCAGCGTTTCCCACCCTGAGTACGTCACCCGTGTGGGAACCTTTTTTAACGATATTCATGGGCGGGCGTTATTGATGCATGGTACGGAGGGAGAGGTTTATGCCAATCCGCAACGCTGTCCGGAAATGCATTTTATCCACCAGCAACAAACCAAAGTGCTGCAACTGCGTCAGGATATTTCCGTCGCGCCCGATGCTTTACCGATAGCCAGAGATGCTATTACCACCGCGCGCTGGACGGTACAGTGTCTGGCTGGCGAAATTGCTATCCCGCAGGCGATACGTCTGCAACTGGCGTGCTGTTTGGTGGCCGCCGGTGAGGTTGCGACCATGGAACAGGCTGTCGCCACGATTAAAAAACGCCTCGGTTGAGCGGACGCCGGGCTGGACGCCATTTATCCCCCACTTCATACCGCCGGACGGCAGTTATTAAACGAGAGAAGGAATAACATGCAACAGGTAGTGGATTATTTTGATGCCCTGAATCGCGATTATCTCGCGGTTCATCAGGCGAAAGAAGAACTCTTTTGGCAACAGTATATGGGGATTGGCGATGGTACGGTGGCTGAGCGTTTCTCCGATGCTGAACGTGCCTACAAGCGCTTTATTGCGCAGCCACAGCGCCTGGCTGAAATAAGATCTCATCTTGCGACGCTCAAAAATAGTCCACAAGATGAACAACAGCAGGCGTTGTTACATGGCTTACAAGGCTGGTACCGTTTTTTTGACTGCAATGTGATTGAAGATCCACAGGCTCAGGTTCTGATGGACGAGATTATCGCGGCGGAAAATGCGCTGTACGCCAAGCGTCAATCCTATGAAATGACGCACCTGAACGCCAGAGGCGAGCGGGTGTCCGCATCGCTTGGCGAGTTGCTGACCAATCAGGCGACGAATGATGTCGAAGCCTATCGCCAGAGTTCCCATCAGGCACTGCGCGCGTTGGAACAGTGGCTATTGCAGAACGGTTTTCCTGAGCTCATTGCGTTGCGTAATCGCTTTGCGCGACAGATGGGTTATCGCAACTATTTTGACTACAAGGTCAATAAAACGGAGCGGATGACGCCGGAACAGCTTTTTGCCATCCTCGATTCTTTCGAAGAACAAACGCGTGAAGCGACTATTCGCAGTTTGAAGAATTTGGCTTCCGACAAGGGCGAGGATGCGCTGCAACCGTGGAATATCCGCTATGCCAGCGCTGGGGATGTGACACGCCAGCTCGATCCTTACTTCCCCTTTTCTGCCTCGTTGGAACGCTGGATTAACAGTTTTAAGCGCCTGCATATTGGGTTTAACGGCGCGCAGTTGCAGCTCGATTTGCTGGTGCGGAAAGGGAAGTATGAAAATGGCTTTATGCATGGTCCGGTGCCGCCGTTTATGCAGCAGGGTAAATGGGTTCCCGCGCGGATTAATTTTACCAGTCTGGCAAAACCAGATCAGGTGGGCAGCGGCGCCAGCGGTATTAATACGTTGTTTCATGAAGGCGGGCATGCGGCGCATTTTGCCAATATTCGACAGAATGCCCCGTGCTTCTCGCAGGAATTTCCACCGACCTCAATGGCCTATGCTGAAACGCAGTCGATGTTTTGCGACAGCCTGTTAGGTGACGCCGACTGGCTAAAACGCTATGCGACAAACGCACAGGGAGAAACGATCCCTGACGCATTAATCCAGGCGAATATCCGTACTCAGCAGCCGATGCGCGCTTTCAATGAGCGACACATCCTATTAGTGCCGTACTTTGAGTGGCAGCTCTATTCATGGGATGATGCGGCGCTTACGCCGGATGCGATTACCGCACTAGCGCGGGACACCGAGCAGCGCATTTTAGGTATTAGCGGTAGCCCTCGCCCGACGTTGGCGATCCCGCATCTGCTGTCTATGGAATCGGCATGTTCATATCAAGGCTATCTGCTGGCGCTGATGGCGGTGGAACAGACGCGGCGCTATTTTCTGCAACGCGACGGGTATTTGACGGACAATCCCGCCATTGGCCCCGATCTGGCTCGATACTATTGGTCGCCGGGCAATAGCGTAAGCCATGACGATACGCTGCGTAGTTTGACTGGCGAAGGGTTTAACCCAGCCTATCTGGCGCAGGCCTGCAATCTAACGGTGGAAGAAGCCTGGCAGCAGGCGCAGAGCACGATTGCGCAGGCGATGCGTCGCCCTCAGCCTGAAGCGGATTTCGACCTGGATGCGCATATTCGTGTGGTCGATGGACATCGCGTGCTGGCGGATAATGCGCAGGGGGATCGGAAGATGTGTCAGGATTTCGCGGCGTTTATTGAACGAGAATATCCACGTTCAGAAGTATAATCGCTTACAAACATAGCAAGTAAGAAGGAGGGGGCGAAAGCCCCCTTGTCGATCAGGATACGTGTTGCAGGAATTCACGTAGGCGGTCGCTAGGCGGATTGGTAATCAGCGTTTCTGGGTCGCCGTCCTCCGCGATGCGGCCTTTGTCAATAAAGATGAGACGGGAAGCCACCTTATGGGCGAAGCCCACCTCATGAGTGACGATCACCATCGTCATACCTTCCTCGGCCAGATCTTTCATTACGGTTAGCACTTCATGGCGAAGTTCCGGGTCGAGTGCGGAGGTCGGCTCGTCAAATAACATCAGTTTTGGCTTAACCGCGAGCGCGCGCGCAATAGCGACACGCTGCTGTTGCCCTCCGGACAGCTCAGAAGGGTAGTGATTCGCGCGTTCTGACAGGCCGACTTTCGCCAGTAACTCCAGAGCCAGCTTATCGGCGTCTGCTTTACTCGCGCCGCGTACCCGAATCGGCCCAAAAGCGACGTTTTCCAACGCGGTAAGGTGCGGAAACAGATAAAACTGTTGGAATACCATCCCTGCTTCCTGGCGGATCAACCGTTCATCTACATTGGGATCGTTTACTTTGAGTCCATCAACAATTAATTCGCCGCTGGTAATTTCTTCCAATTTATTTATGCAACGCAGCAGCGTGGACTTACCTGAGCCTGACGGCCCGATGATGACCACGACTTCACCCTGACCGATGGTGAGGTCAATATTATGCAAGACCTGCGTTTTGCCAAAGTGTTTGGATACGTTTTTGAATTCAATCATATAATCTTAAGTCTTCTTTCCAGACGACGCAGAATGAAGCTGAGGATCAGCGTGATGCACAGGTAAATAACGGCAACCGCAGACCAGATTTCCAGCGCACGAAAGTTGCCCGCAATGATTTCTTGTCCTGAGCGTGTCAGTTCAGCGACACCGATAACGATGAATAATGATGTATCTTTGATACTGATAATCCACTGGTTACCCAACGGCGGCAGCATCCGGCGCAGAGCAAGCGGCGCGATGACATAGCGTAATGTCGCACGGCGTGACAGCCCTAACGCTAAACCCGCCTCGCGAAAGCCGTTGTGAATCGACAATACTGAACCACGGGTAATTTCTGCAATGTACGCGCCAGAATTGATCATGATGGTTACCACGGCAGCGGCAAACGGGTCAATTCTTATGGAGGTGAAAATCATCGGCAGGGCGAAGTAAATAAACATCACCTGCACAACTATCGGCGTGCCACGAATAATTTCTATGAAAACGAGTGAGACACGGCTGGAAAACCAACCGCCGTAGGCGCGGGCAAAACCCGCAGCTACGCCTATTATCAGGCCGCCAAGTAGCCCCAGAACAGAAATCAACAACGTCATTTTTGCCCCCTCCATAAGAAGGGGCAGAGAAGGCCAGATGGCGCTCCAATCAAACTGCATGGAATATCTCCAGATTAAATCGGCAATTACTTAGGTTCTACGCCAAACCACTTCTTGTAGATCGCAGCATAAGTGCCGTTTTCACGCAGTGTTTTCAGCGCGCCATTCACTTTATCACGCAGTTCGTCGCTGCCTTTTGGGAAGGCGATGCCGTATTGCTGAGCCTTGATGGAATCACCAACCGCTTTAAACTGACCGTTACCCGCGGTTTTGATGAAATAGAGAATATTCGGTGTGTCGTGCAGTACGGCGTCAGCACGGTTGGTACCCAGTTCCATATAGGCGTTATCGATGTTGGGGAACTGACGCAGATCTTTAGTTTTGATATTGTCTTTGACGTAATCGACTGAGCCAGTGCCGCTCTTCACGGCGACGACTTTACCCGCCAAGTCCTGGACACCCTTGATATCATTGTTGTCTGCCTTAACCATTACCAGCAGACCACTGTCATAGTAACCGTCAGAAAAATCGATGGCTTTTTTACGTTCTTCGGTAATGGTAATGCCTGCGAGCGCCAGATCGATGTTGCGCGTTTGCAAGGCAGGAATAATACCGCCGAAGTCCATGGGTTTCAGGCTGTACTTCAGGTTGAGCTGTTTAGCGATAGCATCCCAGAGGTCAATATCGAAACCGACGTATTTGTCGCCTTGTTTAAATTCAAAAGGGACGAAAGCGGTATCTGTCGCGACAATCAGCTCTTTCTCTGCGGCATAGCCAGAAACGCTCACCATCAGCGTCAATGCCGCCAAAGTGGCCTTAAGTAATGATTTCATCAAATCCTTCCTATTTAGCAGTTGTGGGAGTTTTTGTTTTACCGGTGCTAAGCATGTTTTCAGCATAGTCTTAAAACCATACACAGGTTAGCAACGTGGTTGTGCATACATAACCTGCTTTGATGGCTTGCTGAGCCGGATGAATTTTTCACCGTTAATGCGCTCAGTCAAATCACCTTTATGATTAACTGATTTTACGAGGGAAACAACCGCTGATTAACGTTGTGGGGGATTTAAGCGGGTAAAAGCTAGTTTTTTGAACACCATAAGAGGATGTTCTGCACTTCGTAGCGATTGTGCTTGACAGAATATGAAATAAGTCGGCCCCATACCAGTAAAGGCCGCCTGAGCAGCCTTTACTTTGTTTACAAATTAATGTGTTTACAGATCAATGCGTTATGGAATGATGACGTTGATTATTCGAGGTTGGCTTCAATGAACCACAGGAACTGATCCAAATCGCGTGATGCCGCAGTAAGAATATCGGCTGAGTCTTCGTCTTCCGTTTTACCAATCGCCTGACGTACGTTATTGGCGACAACGGCGTAACGTTCGGCCAGCGCTTTCAGATGGTCCTGCACGTTATGGATATCGGTTGGATAGCTTTTCAACGACGTGTGTTTATCGACAATTTGCACCGTGCCTAGCGCTACGCCGCCAAGTTGAACGACACGTTCCGCAATGGTGTCCTGATGAGCCATAATCGAGGTGCGGAAGCCATCCAGCATTTCGTGAACGGCGATAAAGTTCGCACCGCGCATGTTCCAATGAGCCTGTTTGGTAATCAACGACAGATCGATGAAGTCAACAACCAGTTGGTTTAACAGCTTAATTGTCGAGGTCTTGATGCTATCGTCTAAATCGTTGCGGGTATAAAGCAGTTCGGACGGTGCTGATTTCACAAGTTTGGCGGTAGACATATTCATTATCCTCTCTTTCATTATTTATAGTCTTACTGTTCAACGTCATTAATTATAGCAGTAAGAAAAATTAATTTTAGAAAAGTTCATCTATTAAATTAATAGCTATAACATAATGGTGTCGTGGTTGTGCTTGCTAGCCATCACTCCGAAATTATAATAGGCCAGTCGCGTGGATGAATGCAATATTTTAGTTTCACTAAAGTATTTCATTTTGATAAATATTATCATTTTTAGATGAAAATGGTTATTATTCATGAGGTTCATCGATATAAGATGAACCTCTATTACTGTCTATGGAGTGAGGCGTTTACAGCCATAGTTATCCATTGTGATTTTTGTATTTATACCCCTAGCGAAATAGCGTTTTTTCAAACGATATCAGCATCTATTATTATGTAATCTTTTTCGTCGGTTGTATTGTCACCGTAGCACCCACCGATGCAATAATAATAAAGGTTAAGGCTATCCATTGTCTCAACGACAGGTGTTCGCCGAGGAAGACTATCCCTGATAGCGCGGCAATCGCAGGTTCCATGCTCATCAACGTACTGAAGGTTTTGGTGGGGAGGCGCGTCAATGCGACCATTTCCAAAGAATAGGGCAGCGCGGTGGACAGAAATGCCACGCTAATACCCAGTGGGAGTATTGATAATGAAAACAGGGTGCCCTGAGCGTAATAGGCGCCGAGTGGGCAGAAAATCAACGCAGCAATGCCAGAGCCGATGGCAACGGTGCCCGGACCATGACTCACGCCGGCCTTTTGCCCTGAGATAATGTAGAGTGCCCAGCAGGCACCGGCACCTACTGCACAGGCAGCACCCGTTAAATCAACATTGCCAATGTTGTGACCTAGCGGCAATAAGAGCCATAATCCGCTAACGGCAAGAAAAACCCATAGGAAATCGACAAGTTTTCGCGAGGCTAGCATCGCTACCGCGAGGGGGCCGGTAAATTCTAACGCGACAGCGATGCCAAGCGGCACCGTTTGCAATGACAAATAGAACAGAAAATTCATGCCGCCCAGCGTTGTGCCATAAAGCAACAATGACAGGAGGTGGCTATTAAATCGCATTCGCCATGGCTTAAAGACCATGCACAGGATTATTGTTCCCATACCCAGACGTAGCGCCGTCACGCCCGTGGGGCCAACCAGTGGGAACAAGCTCTTTGCCAGAGCAGCACCGCTCTGGATAGAAAGCATTGAGATAATGAGGAGCAACACCGGTACAAACGACGATGAGCGACAAAGAATCAAGGACATTAATTTCGACCTTAAAATGAGCACAACATTTTGTTGCTATTATATCTAATTGTAAACAATTCGTCGGGTGCGTATTGACTTTTATTGACCTTTATTGACATATCGTTTAATTGAGTTATATTTTGCTCAATTTTTGTAGCCTGCAAATTGAACAAAAATTAAGAATTATCTGTTTTTTTCTTCCGTTGGGGAATTTATTTTTAATCTGATTGTCACAATAAAAAATCAATATAATTAGTCCCATAGAGAGGTTTTGACAATATTTGTTACATCTAATGCGCAATTGATGAAAATTTATTGGGCGGAAAATTTAGAACTTCTTTGTTATATTTATGGCGTTAGGTAGTCATTTCATAAAAATGAATCTTGAGGCTATAAGTATGAAAAAAATCGCGTATCTTTCCGCTCTGGCATGTGTACTCACTGTTGGGGCAGGTTCTGCATTTGCTGGTCAAAGTACTGTCACTGCCGGTTATGCACAAGGTGATGCTCAGGGCGTCTACAATAAGGTTAAAGGTTTTAACCTCAAATACCGTTATGAGCAAGACAATAACCCATTAGGCGTAATTAGCTCGTTCACCTACCTGGAAAAAAATGGCAGCGATCAAGGTGTCTATAGCAAAGGACAGTATATGGGCTTTACTGCTGGCCCAGCTTATCGCTTGAATGACTGGGCGAGCCTGTACGGCGTTGTAGGCTTCAGCCACGGTAAAGCCACTTATAATGCGACCAACGGTCGTGATAATAACAGCAACAGCGATTACGGCTTTACCTACGGCGCTGGCCTCCAGTTTAACCCGATGCAGGATGTTGCGCTGGATGTAGGCTACGAACAAAGCCGTATCCGTAGCGTTGACGTAGGCGCCTGGGCTGTTGGCGTAGGCTACCGCTTCTAAACGATTGTTGTAGCACTGGCGGCTTCCTAATATTGGTTAGTCGCTATATCTGAAAAATCCGCTCTTTATGGGCGGATTTTTTATTCATGTGATTGAGAGAGGATGACATCAAGTAAACCGGGGAAGCGCTGTTGCATTTCGTTACGGCGTAATCGGTTGATATGTGTAGTACCGATGCTGGTGGTATGCAGCAGGCCTGAATCGCGTAACACGCGAAAATGGTGTGAGACGCTGGATTTTGGGCGACCGCCGTCAAGTTCACTACAGGTCGCTTCGCCCTGTACAGCCAGGTGACGTACGATTTCCATGCGCAGCGGATCGCTCAAGGCGTATAGGACGCGCTCAAGCGTAAACTCACTGGGGGCAGGGTGTTTAAAGGGTCTCATAGGCAGATTATAGCGTTAGGGTTGTCTAAAATCCATTATTCGAATAATATCGAAATATCGAAATAACCAGATAAGGTAGGAAAGACAATGTCCGCACTGTTTCAACCCTTCAAGCTCAAAGATATTACGCTACGCAACCGAATTGCGGTTCCGCCAATGTGTACCTATTCCGCAGATAATGGACTGATCAACGAGTGGCATCATGTGCATTATGCTTCACTGGCGCGCGGCGGCGCTGGCTTAGTGATCGTGGAAGCAACGGCTGTTTCGCCAGAAGGGCGCATTACGCCGCGTTGCGCCGGCATCTGGAATGATGAGCAGGCGCAGGCTTTTGCCAAAGTGGCTAAATCCATCAAGGATGCGGGTTCTGTGCCCGGAATTCAAATCGCGCATGCCGGGCGTAAAGCAAGCGCCAACATTCCATGGGAAGGCGATGACCATATCGCTGCCAACGATCCGCGTGGGTGGCAAACCATTGCTCCTTCCGCCGCGCCATTCGGCGCGAATTTGCCCAAGTGTCCGCGGGAAATGACGCTGGACGATATCGCGCGTGTACGAGATGATTTTGTTTCCGCTGCTCGCCGAGCTTTGGCGGCGGGTTTTGAATGGTTAGAATTGCATTTTGCTCACGGCTATCTAGCGCAGAGCTTCTTTTCTCCTCACTCAAATAAGCGTAACGATGAATATGGCGGCAGTCTTGCTAATCGTAGCCGATTTCTGCTGGAAACGCTGGCTGCCGTTCGCGAAGTCTGGCCGCAGCATCTACCGCTTACTGCACGTTTCGGTGTGATTGAATTTGACGGCCGTGATGAAGAAACGTTGCAGGAATCTATCGAGCTAACGCGGCGTTTCAAAGAGGCAGGGCTGGATATGCTAAGCGTCAGCATCGGTTTCTCGACGCCGGAAGCCAATATCCCATGGGCCCCAGCATTTATGGGACCGATTGCCCAACGAGTGCGTGAACAGGCTAATCTTCCCGTGTCGTCTGCCTGGGGATTCGGCACACCAGAACTGGCTGAACGGGCTGTAGCATCAGGACAATTAGATGTGGTTATGGTAGGGAAAGCGCATTTGGCAAATCCGCATTGGAGTTATCAGGCCGCGCGCGAATTACGTGTCGAGCGCGCTTCGTGGGTATTGCCCGCTCCCTATGCTCACTGGTTGGAGCGATACTAATTTACCGCTAAAAGTGGCGGCGGGTATTTGTTTTACCTGTGTGATTTCCATTATCGTGATATGTATTGGTGCACACTTTTCCATTACGTAGCGTGTTGATTAAAAAGAGGCATGATAAAGCATGCCTCTTTTATCATGATTATCTAGATGCTCTTATGCTGTCATCTGTAAACTCAGGATAACCATCCGGTCGTCCATTATTCAGATTGGTCCGGAAGTTACTGTCTTTAAGGGGAATCGTTGCGGATCCATAATCAAATGAATTTAATTGATTACGCAATTCTTCGTTACTAATACCGTCACCCGACATGGAATACCAGCTAATAATGTCCGGTGTGACAAATGTTCCGTAGGGGTTTTCTGCCTGTTCATTCGCTTTGGAAAAGCGAAAAGCGTGTGTTAGTACCCCGTCTTTATGGTACACAAATTTCAGGTGCCCCCCTTGTTTATCGATATTCGCTGCTGGTTCTGTTGTCAATTTTCCATGTGCGCTGTAGCTACCGTGCGTAACCACACCGTTTTTCGTCCAGATGGCAACGTGCTCCCAGTCATGTCGATGACCCGTTTTCAAACCACCTAATACCTGATCTTTTAGGAAGTATAGCGAATAGAAGCTGCCGCAATAACGTGAGCCATCATGATCGATACAGGCATACCGGTGCAGCGTGTTTGACATGTCTAAAAATGTTGTCCACCTACACCCCCCTGTCAGGCTCCCCGAAGGTTTCAAACCGCCATTTTTTTCTCCACTTCGGCTAAACCCTGCACTGGGAAGGCAACCATCGCTGTCAAAATCGAAGACAGGGGCGATAGCCAGAGCATCAATACCTGAAGGTAGCGCTTGGTCTAGTTTGGGAAAATGATCCGCATATGCAGAGAAAGCGACACAAAACAGGGACGCCACCATGATTGATTTCTTTCCTGAAAACATGTTTACTCCTTTAAAAGACATAGGCTTATACTATTGCTACTACAACTAATACAAAACACAACATCGGAAGACATGAAGATAGATGTCTTTTTAGCAAGAAAAAAAAAGAAATAAAAATCATTTATTTTCAACAATGAATAGAGACATATTTAGCCTGCAAAATAATTTAACGATGCATCGGTAACGCCGAAAAATTTATGAGAGTTTTCGCAATGGAATATGATTGTTGACGGGAATTAACTTTTTAAATATCGCGAGATATCGATCGACGTTATTCATCAGACTATACGATTATCGATTGTATCAAGATCATGCTCTGTCATAGCGCGACAATTGACACGTTAATGCGATAAATTGCTGCTAATGAGCGTTATAAGGTATTTTGTATGAGATTCGTGAAATCAATGAAATAATTTGCAGTGCAGAAATAATGTATACAATGAATTTATCAAAGGACGTGCCAGTTGACGTGATAGGAATAACATTGTTGTAACGCGAAGGTGGGATTTGTGAATTTTATTTAATTCCAGTGACTTAAATAATTTTAACCGCAGGTGCGCGGTGAATTTTTACTGTTAATGTGCCCATTGTGTTAATGATTCGAATCAGTGTTTTATTTTTTTTATTTGTCTGAAATTTTTATCTGCAACCTCTTTTTATTTCAGTGGTAAGAACCGGATGCGCTACAAAGTGGTATTAAAAGCTAGCGATCAAGCCATTTCCGGTGTTACATTATTCTTCGTTATGTTTTCTCTAATCCATACATCGAAAAAATGTTGCGTATGATGGTCGTTTTTGATCAAGGAGTTAAAATGAAAACTATCCTTTCTCATCTTCTAATTAAGTTGGCAGAAAAAGAGGTTGGAGAAAAAGCGCTTAATGCCAAGGTTGAATCGTTAGAGATGCTAATTTCTGCTATTGTATCAACATTTGATGAAAGTAAAATCAAAGAGTTAAATAGAAAAATAGAAGGCGTCGCCGCCGATACTTCGTTGTGGAAGGATGAACATAATCACCTGGCCTTCGAGCTATTAGCAAAAAATATCAGCCGCATCTCAACCAACTCACTACGAAAATAATATTCTATCAGGTCAATAGTTTGGGGTTAATTAAGAGTGCGTCTTATTGACAATGGATAATTTTAGTAATCAACGTTTTATATTAGCGCTATGCATGATTTCACGGGGAATAGCTGAAGGCGCAAACACTGTTCGCGCCTTTATTACATTTATATGCTTGGTTTCTCGTTAGTGGATTGCTTATTTCCACGAACAAACTGGTAAGCTACAGCGAGAACAATGAACCACACTGGAGTAACAAGGAGCGCCTGTAGCGTATCGGGCTGTAATGTTAACAATATTATTACAAAAGCAAAGAAAGCCAGACATACCCAGCACATGAAAATACCTAATGGCATTTTATAGGATGATTCTGCATGTTGTTGAGGCCGTTTCCTACGGTACGCTAGATAAGAGCATAGAATTATGCTCCAAATGAACATAAATAAAATAGCGGAGACAGTGGTTACAAGCGTAAAGACGGTCATCACATTAGGTATTAAATAGATCAATATCACGCCCGACAGTAAACAAATACAGGAAAACATTAGCCCGGTCGATGGCACAGCGCGTTTGGAGAGGATGCCAAAACGTTTTGGCGCATCGCCTTGTTTAGCAAGACCAAATAGCATTCGGCTCGTGGAGAACACGCCGCTATTAGCAGAGGATGCCGCGGAAGTAAGTACGACAAAGTTGATCAGACTGGCTGCGGCAGGTAAACCCACGAGTACAAACATTTCCACGAAAGGACTACGTTCGGCAGTAATCGCCCCCCAGGGGGTGACAGACATAATCATGATAAGTGCAAAGACATAAAACATGATGATGCGGATCGGAATTGCATTTATCGCGCGAGGCAACACGACTTTAGGGTTTTTGGTTTCAGCGGCGGTTGTACCTACCAGTTCAATGCCGACAAATGCAAATACGGCTATTTGGAAGCCAGCGAAGAAACCACTTATCCCCTTAGGGAACATGCCGCCATCATTCCAGAGGTTGCTGAATGAAGCGACGTTTCCTGATGGGGAAGCAAATTGCATCATTACCAACACGGCACCGACTACAATTAATGCCACGATAGCGATGATTTTTATCATTGCAAACCAAAACTCCATCTCGCCAAATAGCTTCACTGTTGCCAGATTTAGCGCGAGTAGAAGTAGTACGCATAACAGAGAAGAAACCCATTGCGATAAATCTGGGAACCAAAACTGAGAATAGGCGCTAATGGCTACGACATCGGCTATCCCAGTTACGACCCAGCAAAACCAGTATGTCCATCCGGTAAAGAAACCGGCCCAAGGCCCTAGTAAGTCGGCTGCGAAATCGCTGAATGATTTATAGTTAAGATTGGAGAGTAGGATTTCCCCCATCGCGCGCATGACGAAAAAAAGCATAAATCCAATGATCATATAAACGAAGATAATCGAAGGACCAGCCATGCTAATCGTCTTACCGGAACCCATGAACAGTCCGGTACCGATAGCTCCGCCAATGGCGATGAGTTGAATATGACGATTAGTCAGATTCCGTTGCAGCCCTTCCTCGTGTACAGAGGTAAGGTCTGCCGCTTCTTTGGGTTGTTCGATCATGTATTACTCGTTCCTGTATCTGTCGGTGATGTTTTGAGCTCTTAGGCGGCTCTCGTGTACGAAAATTGAAGCGGGTAAGATAGCGCAACCGTGTGACTTATTACAGCGGATGTCCCAAATAGCCAAGCATAAAGACCAGAGATGGTGTGAATATGCTCTGTATATTTTTTGCTCTTAAATAAAGAGGAGAGCGTAATGTGTAAATAATATCAGGAATAAAGAGGGTGGTTAGGTCGATAAATATACTCATCACGAACGATCGATCGTCGTGCATAAAAAATTAATCTGAAGTAATTGACAGATGGAACAGAGAAGAGAATAATCCTCCCCCGTTGGGTCGTTAGCTCAGTTGGTAGAGCAGTTGACTCTTAATCAATTGGTCGTAGGTTCGAGCCCTACACGACCCACCAACAACCTCGAACTGTTACATCGCATTCTTTATTCTTCTAATTACTCTTTGTGCCATTCTTGGCAAAAATTCTCTCTATTTTTCTGGCTTATTGCGTTAGATGATTTGGCGACAGATGGCATAGCTGCATACCATTTCTATTGACACCCATCGACTCTTAACTTCCGTATTTCGGGCATTTTTGGCCATGTGATGAGGTCGTTACAGCCGTGCGAACAAATATCCAACGGTGATGTTTTCCTATCTGCCCGCGCAATAGTTTTAGGTGATCCAGCAACTCATCGTAAGCGAGTTCATGGTGACAAGGCATTCAATTAGTTAATCGATATGGTTGCGGAATAGGTTGAAAAAGTATGATTAAAGCCGTTTTCTCATTTATCAGGGACTGGGTTTTTAGCTTGCTCATGGGGATACTTATCGTAGGATGCTTTTACGTGTTTTTCCACATTGAAACATGGCAAGAGAGAGTTTTGTATATGCTAGCTCCCGTAACAGGATTGTATCTACTGAAAACAGTTATGGATATCGTCGATAGAAAAAGGCGCTAATTGATTTAGCGTCTAAAAAGATTGGAGCGGGAAACGAGACTCGAACTCGCGACCCCGACCTTGGCAAGGTCGTGCTCTACCAACTGAGCTATTCCCGCAGTATAGAACTGATTGGCTTACTTAACTGCGCTCAAACCAGCGCCACCACCAATGCGATGCATTTTACTGGCCTGATACGACGAGTCAACCGAATCATCTAACGATCTCATCTAGTTGCCGTTTTTTGCGGCATTTCGATCAATGTTCAAGCAGGTCGTGGCGTGCGGCGCTTAAATACTGAAACATAGACCAGAAGGTCAGCACTGCCGCTACGTACAATGCCACTATGCCAATTCCCTCAACGATCCGTTCCGGCCGCCATAACAAAGCAAAAAGCGCCATCATTTGCGCTGTCGTTTTCACCTTTCCAATCCACGATACGGCGACGCTGCTCCTTTTGCCAATCTCAGCCATCCACTCGCGTAGTGCCGAAATAATGATTTCCCGGGCGATCATTGTTGCTGTCGGCAGAGTAATCCACCAGGAATGGTAATATTCCGCAACGAGCACCAACGCGACGGCCACCATTACTTTATCCGCAACGGGATCGAGGAAGGCGCCAAAGCGTGTAGTTTGTTTCCAGCGGCGGGCTAGAAAACCATCGAACCAATCCGTCACGGCGGCTAACACGAAGATTAGCGCACAAAGCAACGGTGCCCAGGCGAAAGGAAGATAAAACGCCAGCACAAAAAAAGGAATCAGAGCAACACGAAACAGGGTAAGCAACGTCGGTATATTAAATTGCATAGCGCTTAGGTAATTATCTGGCTGGAGTGGATACTAGGAGTATGTTGCTACATTGCCCCTAGTGTTTCAATGCATGGAAGATCTTTTCTGCCAATACAGGCGAAATTCCTGGAACATTTGCAATTTCCTCAATAGTGGCATTCATCAGAGGCTGTAGACCGCCCATGTATTTTAGCAGGGTTTGGCGACGTTTGGGGCCTACGCCGCCGATAAGTTCCAGGCTGCTGGTATTTTTAACTTTGGCTCTCTTTTTTCGATGTCCGCCAATCGCATGATCATGCGATTCATCACGGATATGCTGAATAACGTGCAATGCCGGAGAATCGGATGGCAGGGCGACGCCTTCACCTGTCGCTTCAAAAAACAACGTTTCCAGCCCGGCTTTACGATCGCTGCCCTTTGCGACGCCCAATAATAGCGGCTTATTCTTATCCCACGCTACGTCTAGCGCATCAAACACAGCCTGAGCCTGACCGAGTTGACCTTTTCCGCCATCTATCACGATGACATCGGGTATTTTACTATCATCCAGCGCCTTACCATATCGACGCCGAAGAACCTGCGCCATCGCGGCATAATCGTCTCCTGGCGTAATCCCACTGATATTATAGCGGCGATATTCCGAGCGTAGCGGGCCATTAGCGTCAAACACCACGCAGGATGCCACAGTTTGTTCACCCATCGTATGGCTGATGTCAAAACACTCCATACGGTGAATTTCAGGTAATTGTAAGACGTTTGCTAATGCGTCCAGACGCTGGCGAATAGTCGATTGCTGGGACAATTTCGTGACCAGCGCCGTGGCAGCATTAGTGCGCGCCAGCTTAAGATAACGCGCCCGATCGCCACGGGGCTTTGTCTGAATCTGTACTTTTCTTCCCGCAACCGCAGTCAGGGACTCCGTTAGCAAATCCTTATCAGGCAAAGTGAAATCAAGTAAAATTTCTGAGGGGAGAGTTCGGCCTGAATTGCCCTGTAGGTAAAATTGTCCGACAAATGTTTGTACTACTTCGCCTAATTCCGTTCCACTGGGGATTTTGGGAAAATAGCTGCGGCTGCCAAGTACTTTTCCCTGTCGGATAAACAGGACATAAACACACGCCATGCCAGCTTCAAACGCGACACTGATAACGTCCAGATCTTCGCCATCGCCTGAAACGAATTGTTTTTCCGTCACCCGCCGAACGGCTTGGATCTGATCGCGAATTCGTGCTGCCTCTTCAAAATTAAGGTCGCGACTGGCGGCTTCCATTCGAGAGATCAGTTGATTCAGCACCTGCTGGTCTTTACCCGATAAGAACAGGCGAACATATTCCACCTGCTGTTGATAGTCCGCCTCACTGACTAAACCGCTAACACAGGGTCCGAGACAGCGGCCTATTTGATATTGCAGACAAGGGCGAGAGCGGTTGCGGTAGACACTATTTTCACACTGACGTATTGGAAAAAGTTTTTGCAGCAATATCAGTGTCTCACGCACGGCATTCCCGTTGGGAAACGGGCCAAAATATTCGCCCTTCGCATGCTTAGCACCACGATGGATGGTCAAGCGTGGATGAACATCTCCGCTCAGAAAAATCATGGGGTAGGATTTATCATCGCGCAATAGCACGTTATAGCGCGGCTGGTACAGTTTGATGTAGTTGTGTTCCAGCAGTAAGGCTTCGGTTTCCGTGTGCGTTATCGTGACATCAATATGCTTGATGCTTTTCACTAACGCCTCGGTTTTGCGGCTCGCCACATGGCTACGGAAATAGCTGGCAAGTCGTTTTTTCAAGTCTTTTGCCTTACCCACGTAGATAACCGTATTGCTGTCATCATACATGCGGTAGACACCCGGTTGGCTGGTGACCGTTTTTAAAAATGCCGACGCATCGAAATACTCACTCACTACCTAGTAATGTCTCCGCGGTAAAAGTCCATGCTTTATAGCCAAATGCGTTAATTCGACGTCGCCGTTAATATTCAGTTTGCTAAACATACGATAACGATAGCTATTCACTGTTTTAGGGCTAAGATTGAGCCGATCTGAAATCTCAGTTACTTTTTGCCCCTTCGTTATCATTAGCATAATCTGTAATTCACGTTCAGACAAACACGCTAACGGTGTGTCCGTCTGCGGCGTTAGCTGGCTCAATGCCATTTGTTGGGCAATATCCGAGGCAATGTACCGTTTGCCCGCATGTACAGCTCTAATGGCAGAGATCACTTCCTGAGGCGTCGCCGCTTTACTCACATATCCTGCCGCGCCAGCCTGCATCACTTTAGCAGGCAACGGATTCTCTGTATAAATAGTGAGCATGATGACCTTTATATGCGGTGTGAAGTGCAAGATTTTGCGTGTAGCTTCTAGCCCGCCGATGCCAGGCATATTCATGTCCATCAGGACGACGTTAGCATCGTTGCTCCTACACCATTTAATGGCATCTTCACCACAGCACGCTTCACCAACTACTTTCAGACCTTTGATATCGTCAAGAATGCGTCGTATCCCTGCCCGCACCAATTCATGGTCATCAACAAGAAAAACGCTAATCAAAGAATAATTCTCCAAAAAGGGAGTAGCACTTACATGAGAAGTCACTTGCAGGTGATACTACGTTATTTGCAAAAACATTGAACACAAATGGTAATGAATATCTATCTTGAATTTGGTCGATAAGGCATACCTCCCATAATCATAACAATTTATCATTAACTTGATGGTGTATATCGATCACACTATTAACATATCAAGATATGCCGTAGCGTTTAAATTGCCCAATGACTTGAAGTGGCTAAAATAACACACATCAAATGGCATACGATTGGTCTTATATTTTAAATGTCAACAAAAAATTACTATTGTAAACATTCCGCTAATGTACGTTTTATCATCATCAACAACGTCGTATACAAATAATATATTCAGGGGATAACGTCCATAGTGAACATCATATGTATTAATCGAAACACATCCATGGCTTTTTTTGTCCAAAAAGATAAAACATAAACGTTTTTTATATAAATTAAACGCATAAAAAACAGTAACTAAAATGGTGTTATCCATCAATAATATCAATCAGTGATATGCTTTATGTTATAGTTCGTCCTATCTTAGTCCGCTGGTCGTGTTAGCGATAGCGCATACCACGGGCAAAGGGGGATACCATTTTCTTTTTAAGGAGAAAAAATGAGCAACGAAGATTTTTCTACTGTCGCATCGACAGAGACGCTGGCCCATGAGGTTACCTGCCTAAAAGCGATGGTCACATTGTTATTAAAATCGATAGGTCAGGCAGATGCTGGAAAGGTTATCATCAAGATGGAAAAATATATTGAACAATTAGAAGATGATGAGCAAGCTGCTGTTTTTAGTAGCACGATGAAACAAATCAAGGCTCACTATCGTCACTAGCGCTCTTCACTACACGCCTATCACGGTAATTTTATTGGGTGGTGTAGTGATACCCTGGTTCCCTATCCTGATGAATCATGGCTACGGCAATAGCACAACCAAGTCGGAGGCTTAAGCATTGAGCAGATCGGGAACATGATCATAAAATCTTACTGACAGTAATCTTTAGTCAACATCAATGACATTCGTTCTTGGCTAATTGTAAAAAGTACACTATTCCGTCGAATTGAATAAACTTAAGCCATGTCGAATGTATTCCCCTCACCGATGATTCTTTTAGCAAATCATGTACAGGTCTTAAACGCCATGTAGGGCAGATGGGGATGTTCTAATGATTTTTAATTAAAATATTAAGTGATAAATAGAGGGTGATTTTCTATTTCATTACTTTATATAAATAAAAGTAATATCGTTATTCATTTATTTTTCTAAATAGTAAGAATTATTATTTCTCGTTTAAATCAGCCGTGGCTTCCATGCACAAAAATAGATCGCTCAGTTAGGCGCGTAATGCGAATAAATCGCGACATGGCTTAGATCCTATCCCAGTAAGCCTGATTAGCAGGTAAATAGCCCTAATGGGATAGGTTCTTAGCCATCAACCAAAACGCCCGGTAATATAGTCCTCGGTACGCCGTTGGGCTGGTGAAGTGAACAGATCGTCAGTACGGTTGTACTCGATCAGCTTGCCTTGATTAATAAATGCGGTGTAATCCGAGACACGAGCGGCTTGTTGCATATTGTGTGTGACTAATACTAACGTGAAGTGTTGCTTCAATGTCCCCATCAATTCTTCAATAATCAATGTAGAAATCGGGTCGAGTGATGAAGTCGGCTCATCGAGCAATAATACCTCCGGTTCAATGGCGATAGCGCGAGCAATCACCAAACGCTGCTGTTGCCCGCTAGATAGCATTAACGCATTCTCGCTTAGACGATCCTTTACCTCATGCCACAGTGCCGCGGCTCTTAGCGCGCGTTCAACGGTATCATCCAGAAGGCGACGCTCGCGTACTCCCTGTAATCTCAGACCATAAATGATATTTTCGTAGATCGATTTGGGAAACGGATTTGGACGCTGGAATACCATACCGACCCGGCGGCGCAGTAAGGCAACGTCTAGCAACGGATCGTTAACAGACATCCCGTTTAATTCAATATGCCCATCAGTATGGCAGTGATCGACCAGATCGTTCATGCGATTAAAGCAGCGTAGCAGTGTGGATTTACCGCAGCCCGACGGACCAATTAACGCGGTAATCTGATTTTTAGGGATACGCATCGAAATATCGTTTAGGGCCTGCTTATCGCCATAATACAAATTCAGATGTTTTACCGTTAGCATCGTCTGTTCATCTTGCAGTTGATGTACGTCAGGTAGCGGCATCCTCTCCTTTTGTGTCATGAATCCCATAACTTCATCCTACTTTTAGAGTGATAACGAACGATATTTCTCACGCAGAACATGGCGTAGGCCAATCGCCGCAAGGTTCAATCCCACAACGATCAACACCAGCAACAGTGTCGTTATATAGACCAATGGCCTGGCGGCGTCTACATCCGGGCTTTGAAACGCCAAATCATATATTTGGAACCCCAGATGCATAAATTTTCGCTCCAGGTGCAGATAAGGGAAAATATCATCAATGGGCAAAACTGGCACGGATTTCACCACGCCGACCAACATGAGCGGAGCTGTTTCGCCGGCGGCGCGCGCGACGGCGAGGATCAACCCTGTCATCATAGCTGGAATCGACATTGGCAGTACCACATGCCACAGCGTTTCGGCTTTGGTAGCACCTAACGCCATTGAACCGTGGCGTAAGGACATAGGAATACGTGACAACCCTTCCTCTGTGGCCACAATTACTACAGGCAACGTTAGCAGAGCAAGCGTCAGCGATGCCCATAGCAGCCCCGGCGTGCCGAATGTTGGATTAGGCAATGCTTCAGAGTAAAACAGTTGATCCAGCGTGCCGCCAATGAGGTAAACAAAAAAACCTAATCCGAACACGCCGTAAACAATGGAAGGCACGCCAGCCAGATTTACTACGGCAATCCTAACCCAGCGAGCAAGCGTGTTTTTCCCTGCATATTCATGCAGATAAATGGCCGCGATTGCCCCCAAAGGCATGACGAGTATAGACATCAACACCACCATTAACACGGTGCCAAAAATGGCAGGAAAAAGCTGGTCGGAACCGCCATTGTTCGGTGAATAGTGTGTCAGCATATATTTCGCCTGCATGGCCCAATGACCAATTTTATCCCAAAAATTCATGGTGTTAGGATACCAGGCTTGTTCGATATCCTTAAGCGGGATGAGATGGATGGCGCCATTAGCGTCTCGTAATTGTAAGGTATCACGATCAATGTCTCGATTGAGCATCGCTAACTGGTTTGATAGCTCATCGAAGCGGCGTTGAAGCTCAATGTGCTCGGCCTGAAATCGAGCTTGTATCTGATTATCCAGTGTTTTGGCACGCTGCCGCTTTTTCTCTTCCTGTCGCAGTGCCTCAACCTGTTGATTGATCTTCGCCATCTCTCCCATGCGTATTGATTGCGTTTTTGCCAGTAATCCTCGTACTTGCTCGATGCGCTGTTGCAAGGTTGCAGGAAGATCTTTTGCCACTAGCGATTGCTCACCTTCCAACATTCCAGCCAGATAGCCATATGCGGTGCTCATGTTCGTGCGCTTTAATACGAGAAGGTCCGCAGGTTGATCAATACGGACAATGTCACGCGATAATAAGGTACGAAAGCTTTGTCCGTAGATTTCGCGTTGGCCTGTTTTAATTAAGTAGCGGGTTTCAGTTTCCCCTGGCGTAAAAGATAAACCCGCCAGTTCCAGATGTTCGGGCGAGAGCGTCTGTTGCGCATAAATTTCACCAATGAGTGCGCGCGGTGTTCCTTGTTCTGGCTGCAACGTGAATAACCAGACAGGTTGTGGCCACAGATAACGCAGGCCTTGTCCGGCCAACAGCACAAAAATGACCAGCATCGCCAACAGGCTGATCGATATGGATGATGCTGTCAGCCATATCCAGGGTTTTCCTGAGGAGAACCAGTGCCTCACGCGTTTTCTCCTTCATCATGGTAGCGCTGACGTAAGCGCTGCCGGATATTTTCGGCCAACGTGTTTACAATAAACGTAAATACCAATAAGACTAATGCCGATAAAAATAACACCCGATAGTGACCGCTATTCGTTACGGCTTCTGGCATTTCAATCGCGATATTAGCGGCCAGCGAGCGCAAGCCACGCAGCAGCCCCTCATCCATAATCGGCGTGTTGCCCGTCGCCATGAGCACAATCATCGTTTCCCCTACGGCGCGGCCAAAACTTAGCATCAGTGCGGCGAAAATACCGGCGCTGGCAGAGGGCAGTACAACACGCCATAGGGTTTGCCAGGCCGTTGCACCTAGCGCTAACGACCCTTGGCTTAAACGCATCGGGACACTGAATAAAGCATCTTCCGCCAGTGAGAAAATCAGAGGAATGAGGGCGAAACCGAGGGCGACGCCTGCCACCAGCGTATTGCGTTGCACGAAATTGTCGCCTAGCCACTGATACAGAGGTTTGCCCAATATGGCTATTTCGAGCGGGGCGGCAACCCAGCAACTCACCGTGAATGTTAGCGCAATAGCGGGAATGAGAAACAGTGTCTCCCAGCCCGCCGGGAGGCGAAAACGCCAGCGTGCAGATAGGCTGTCAATCAGCCAGCCACAGCCGAGGACGACCAGCATCCACAATAGGGGCATGACCAGGATGGCGGACAGATAGGTTGCAAAATGCGGTGCCAGCCAGAGGGCTGCAATCAGCCCCACAACGACCGTGGGCAGCGCTCCCATGATTTCCAGCATGGGTTTTATCCAGCGTCGCAGCGCCGACGACATAAAACAGGCAGTATATATCGCGGCAGACAGCGCTAGCGGTGTGGCAAAGAGCATCGCGTACAATGCCGCTTTCAACGTGCCTAACATCAGAGGCATCATGCCAAATTTAGCCTGATAATCATCATCTGCCGACGTGGACTGCCAGATATGTGCCGGTGCCGGATAGTTCTCATACCAGATTTTTTGCCATAGCCCGCGCCAGCTGATATCGGGATAGGGGTTATCGACCCGATAACGATGCCAGCCTTGCGCTGTTTCAACTATAATCGCTGAGCCGCGTGGAGAAAATGCCAGGCTCTGCGCATGGGCGGGTAATTTCTGTGTCAGCAGCGCATGCGCTGATTGGTCGGCAAAGAGTGAAAATATTCCCTGTTCATTCAGTGTCGCAAAGACGCGTCGCTGCGCCTCCGTCGCCAGCAGCACGGATTTCCCCATAATAGGGAATTGACGGATCGGCGTCAGCATCGTGCGTGTTGCGCCTGGAACGTCAAACCATAGGCTAATCTGTCCGTCAGCAGACAGGACCAGCAGTGAGCGCCCTCCGGATAGCAGCGCCAGGTGTAAGGGTTCATCCTGCGGCAATTGCCGCGTTTCTTGCCGCGTCAGTGCGTCAGTGTCCACCAGCCACCGCGTTAATTGGTTACCTTGGAGCAAATACACATATTGCCCATCAGGTGTCAGCAGTAGTTGCTTCGTTGCTCCGACAGGAAGAGAAATCCTTGCCCGTTGTCGTGCGCCGTTATGATCAACATCGGCAATAATTAATGTATTTTCCTGTCCTATTGCCGCAACAATAACGTGTGTTTCGCTCACTGCTGCTATCGCCAAATGACGTAGCGGCTGCGCTGGTAGCCCAAGTGAATAGGGCTGTTCACCCAACGGATAATCCCAGGCGGGGGAACGATTTTCCGTCTGAGGCAACCGAGGTTGAACAAAAACCAAACGACCGTCAGGCTGGCTCAGGGCATAAACCTGCCGCGTGCCCTGACTTTTTGCCAGCATACTCAACGCGGGAACCAGTCGTACACGAGATAGGGACTGGTTTCCCGTCAATGGTATAAATTCGCCATATCCCTGGTCGTCAATGCGAAACCCCAGCAGGCCATTGTCGCTGATGCCTAGCGCCTGTGAAGGTTCTGCACTGTGGCGCGGCACCGTTTCTTGTCCGTTAATCGTGGGCGCGAGGAATAGTGGCGTCACCACATATAAAAGATAAAAAAAGATTAACAACAGCATCATTAGCACCAATAATCCGCTGCCCGCTACGATGCGGTGAACTAAGCGATCTACCCACGAACGCCGTCGATCCCGATGCTGTGATGTATTGCTTATCTTTACCATTCTTCTCGCCGTTGGAGTGAATCCGCCAGAGTCATGTGACTAACGTGATGTGGGTAGCATATGTTGCCTTTACGTTCATAATATGACAATGGTAAGTCTGTCTATAAGTTAGCTTTTATCGTCATCATCGCGCCATAATGGTGTTGTACCCTGTCTTCTTTAGGAAGGGGTATGAATATTGGATGAACCTTTAGTACATGAGTTGAGCGGAGTGACAATGAGTCAGGACAAACTCTACATAGAGAAAGAATTAAGTTGGTTATCCTTTAATGAACGCGTGCTCCAGGAAGCCGCAGATAAGAGCAATCCGTTAATTGAGCGCATGCGCTTTCTCGGCATTTACTCCAGCAATCTTGATGAATTTTATAAAGTCCGCTTTGCCGATCTAAAAAGACGTATATTAATTAACGAAGAGCAAGGTCTGGACGGCAATCTGCGGCGTCTCTTAGGAAAAATTCAGGCTCGCGTATTAAAAACCGATCAAGTCTTCGACAGCCTGTATAACGAACTATTATTAGAGATGGCGCGTAATCAGATTTTTCTGGTTAATGAACGTCAGGTTTCCCCTAATCAGCAAGAATGGCTGCGAGAATATTTCAGGCATCACCTGCGTCCGCTTGTCACGCCTATTCTCATCCAACAGGAAACCGATTTGGTCGAGTTTCTGAAAGATGACTACACCTACCTCGCCGTCGAAATCATCCGAGGCAATGAGATTAATTACGCCTTGCTGGAAATTCCCTCAGATAAAATCCCGCGTTTTGTTAACCTGCCGCCCGAAGCACCGCGTCGTCGTAAGACAATGATTCTGATTGATAATATATTGCGTTATTGCCTGGATGACATTTTTAAGGGCTTCTTTGATTATGATGCACTCAACGCCTATTCCATGAAAATGACGCGCGACGCGGAATACGATCTGGTGACGGAAATGGAATCCAGCCTGCTGGAACTCATGTCATCCAGCTTGAAGCAACGTCTAACCGCTGAGCCGGTAAGATTTGTTTATCAACGCGATATGCCGGATGCCATGGTGACCGTGCTACAGGATAAACTGGGCATCTCGTCCTATGATTCTGTTATCCCTGGTGGTCGTTACCACAATTTTAAAGACTTTATTTCTTTCCCGAATGTCGGGCGCGCCAATCTGGTCAATAAACCCTTGCCGCGCCTACGCCACACTCGGTTTAGCCATTTCCGCAACGGATTCGATGCGATTCGTGAGCGCGATGTGCTGCTCTATTATCCTTACCACACGTTTGAGCATGTATTAGAACTACTACGACAAGCGTCTTTCGATCCCAATGTACTGTCCATCAAAATCAATATTTACCGCGTTGCTAAAGATTCCCGCATTATCAACTCGATGATCCATGCCGCGCATAACGGTAAGAAAGTGACGGTTGTGGTAGAACTACAGGCGCGTTTTGATGAAGAGGCCAATATCCATTGGGCTAAGCGCTTGACGGAAGCCGGCGTACACGTAATTTTCTCTGTGCCAGGATTAAAGATCCACGCCAAATTGTTTCTGATTTCTCGTCGCGAGGGGGACGATATTGTACGCTATGCCCATATTGGTACCGGTAATTTCAATGAGAAAACCGCTCGGTTATATACCGATTATTCGCTATTGACCGCCGATGAACGCATTACCAACGAAGTGCGCAGTGTCTTTAACTTTATTGAAAACCCCTACAGACCGGTTAGCTTTGAATATCTGTTGGTGTCACCGCAAAACTCGCGCGACAGACTTTATCAATTGATCGATACCGAGATCGAGAATGCACTGGCGAAGCGCGATGCGGGTATTACCTTGAAAGTCAATAACCTGGTTGATAAAGGGTTAGTGGAGAGACTGTATCGGGCCTCTTCGGCAGGCGTGAAAATTAATCTGCTAGTGCGCGGCATGTGCTCGCTGATCCCGCAGTTACCCGGTATTAGCGACAATATTCATGTCATTAGCATTGTTGACCGCTTTCTGGAACACGATCGCGTATATGTCTTTAACAATGGCGGGGATAAGAAGGTCTATCTTTCATCTGCCGACTGGATGACGCGTAATATTGATTATCGTATCGAAGTTGCCGCAGAAATACTCGACCCGGCGTTAAAGAATCGCATACTGGAGACGTTGAACATCTTGTTCAGCGATACGGTGAAGGCCCGCGTTATTGACAAAGAGTCGAGCAATCGCTATGTATCACGCGGCAACCGGCGTAAAGTACGCGCGCAACTGGCCGTTTATGATTACATCAAGGCGTTGGAGCAACCTGGAGATAAGCCTGAATAATGCCGTTAACAAATAATGAAGAAATTGAGATGAAGCCACAGGAATTTGCGGCTATCGATCTGGGATCCAATAGTTTTCACATGGTGGTTGCGCGTGTGGTCAACGGCGCACTTCAGGTTCTAGGGCGTTTAAAACAGCGAGTGCATTTGGCCGATGGACTGGACAGCCAAAATAAGCTCAGTGAAGAAGCTATTCAACGTGGCTTGAATTGTTTGGCCCTGTTTGCTGAACGTTTGCAAGGTTTTCCTGCCATGAACGTTTCCATCGTTGGTACGCACGCGTTGCGTCAGGCGACCAATGCACAAGACTTTTTGCGCCGAGCGGCAGGCATTATCCCTTACCCGATAGAGATCATTTCCGGGCACGAAGAAGCCCGTCTGATCTTTATGGGCGTGGAGCATACTCAGCCGGAAAAGGGGCGTAAATTGGTCATTGACATCGGCGGTGGCTCCACCGAGCTTGTCATCGGCGAAAATTTCGAACCGATGCTGGTGGAAAGTCGTCGTATGGGGTGTGTCAGTTTCGCGCAACAGTTTTTCCCTAAAGGGGAAATCAGTGCAGCCAACTTTCAACGCGCAAGGCTCGCGGCGGCGCAAAAACTTGAGACGCTATCCTGGCAATATCGTATATACGGCTGGAGTTTTGCTCTCGGTGCGTCGGGGACGATCAAAGCTACGCACGATATCCTCGTTGAGATGGGAGAAAAAGACGGCCTGATTACTCCCGAACGGCTGGAAATGTTGCGGGAGCAGATCGTGCAGTATAAAAATTTCAAATCACTGAGTCTGCCGGGGTTATCCGAAGATCGGCAGTCGGTATTCGTGCCTGGCCTGGCGATTCTGTGCGGCATTTTCGATGCGCTGGCGATCAAAGCATTGCGCCTATCCGATGGCGCGCTACGCGAAGGCGTGCTTTACGAAATGGAAGGGCGCTTTCGCCATCAGGATATCCGTATCCGCACCGCTCAAAGCCTCGCTACCCACTATAATATCGATCGGGAGCAGGCTCGGCGCGTGCGAGAAACGACACAACATCTTTATGCGCAGTGGGCCGAGCAAAATCCTAACCTGACGCACCCGCAACTTGAAGCCATTCTAAACTGGGCCTCCATGTTGCATGAGGTTGGTTTAGGCATCAATCATAGCGGGATGCACCGCCATTCCGCCTACATTCTGCAAAATACCAATTTGCCCGGTTTCAATCAGGAACAACAATTGGTGCTATCAATGATTGTCCGGCTGCATCGTAAGGCTATCAAGTTGGAAGAATTGCCTCGGTTGAATCTGTTCAAGAAAAAGCAATATTTGCCACTGGTGCAACTCTTACGACTTGCGACGCTCTTGAACAACCAGCGTCAGGCGACAACGACACCAGAATCATTACGGTTACACACTGACGGTAATCACTGGACGCTGACATTTCCTCATCAATTCTTCGCTAACAATATGCTGGTACAACTGGATTTGGAACGGGAACAGGAATATTGGCAAGATGTCACCGGATGGCAGTTGACCATTGAAGAAGAACATCCTTGAATATAAACGTGTTATTCAGGGATGTTCTCGGCATAGGCAGGTGCTATGCAGGCAAGCGACTAGCGGATAGTGTATGTCTGACGTAAAGTTTACAAGGAAGGGGCCGATACCACTGTAATGGCTGGTGGAAATTTCATCAGTCTTATTTAACCTCGGCTGAAAGGTGCTTTTCCTTTTATGCCGGATAAGGCGTCACTCCGTATCAAGGAGAGTAAAATGGATGTATCACAGATTGCATCATTCGCGACCGATCTCAGTACGCTGCGCACCAGTAGTGAGGCCAGCGCGTTGGTGATGAAAAAAGCGCTCGACAGCCAGGAAGCTGTTGCACTGGGCATTTTACAGGCATTGCCTCCTTTGCCAGCAAATCCGGCAATTGGTCGCAATATCAATACTACGGCTTAATTCCTTAGTACAATACAACCCGCTAATGTGTCTTAGGCGGGTTTTTCACCTTAGATAATACTTGTGGTATCACGCTTATTGTATTTCCTTTCCCTGAGTCTCATGTCTACCGTTGTAAGCTATCCCCTTTTTTCCTATAACGGATTGATCTCCCGTACGGCTTGTGCCTAAATTAATAACAGCGAATGTTCGCTTCTGCTGAGGATTAATGGAGCATGTCTACGCTTACCCATAGACGACGATTATCAATACGCCCACGACGACGTGGTTCTAGTATCGCCCGTGTCGTATTACTCATCAGCTTCATCATTCTTTTAGGCCGTTTTGCCTACTCCACTATCACTGCGTTTAGTCATCATTATGATAAACAGCAGCGCGCTGAACAGTTACACTTTCCAGCCAATGATCTTATCAATCGAAGAGAATAGATCCATGTTTCCATAGGGACGAAGAAAGAAGCGCTGAGGGGAAGAATGCGGTTATGTCACGCAATAGATTTTGGCGGGGTAACATCCTTATTTTCATGCAGATAGCACTTTAGTAAATTGCAACTTCCATAACACTGCATCAGATTGATTTACAGCATCTTCTCTCCCGAACGTTCATTGACAGGTAAGTTCGTAAAGTGTCAGACCTTTATGTAGGCATTTATGATGGCTTCATCCTCAATGGATAAAATGATGGCGCGGGTAAGTTTCATCCTGTAGACAGAGCGGTGACAGAGACCATTTACTTCCACTTCTCTACATACAGCCTCCTGATTGATGCCATAGCGCTACTGTATACAACCTGGCACATCCATTGTGTTTCCTTTCATTCTGCTAAAAAATCGCCCCCTTAAAACCTGGGAATAAGCACAGCATGTAGAGACGGGCTGAGATCTCCGTACATAAAAACTTTTCGTTATACACATCCTAGCGCCGATTATGCTGGAAGAATCGAACACATTCGTATGATCGCTTACGTATTGAGCAACAATGATTTTTTAGCGGATAGGGATAGAAAATTTTTACCTAAAGGGGTTGCCATCAATTTAGGGTTAGTCCATAATGCCGTCCATCGCATTGATATGCATAGTTTAAATTTGTTTTTAATCAACGATTTATGGTTAATTATTGATATTTCTCCGTTGGCGTTTAAAGTATCACTCGTCGGAAAGTATTAATGATTAACAACGAATATTTGGCGCGTTAACAAAGCGGTTATGTAGCGGATTGCAAATCCGTCTAGTCCGGTTCGACTCCGGAACGCGCCTCCAATATTTGCCCGGGTGGTGGAATCGGTAGACACAAGGGATTTAAAATCCCTCGGCGTACGCGCTGTGCGGGTTCAAGTCCCGCCCCGGGCACCATTGATTTAAACCAATAAAAACAATTAGTTATAGGATTAAATTCAGCCACCGCAAGGTGGTTTTTTTGTGCCTGTAAAACGCCAGTGGCGACAAAATGGCGGCAGAATGGCGACAGAAGTTTTAAACGGTTTTGATTTTAGGGGGGTAAGAATTGGCTGTTCATAGGCTGCTTCGAATCTTTACTGGATGGAAACAGGTATTCTCGGTGTCCGCTGATGGGCTTCATGGCGTCCAGAATGGCTAACGCCTGTAGCGGCAGGTGAATAATATGATCACGACGCATCTTCATGCGGCCAGCGGGGATCGTCCAGGTGTTATCTGTAAGGTTTATCTCACTCCAGCGCGGTGATGAAGTGACGATCAGTAAGCTGGGTGATCGGCAAGGTTCCGATGAACGGGAACACGTATTTTTCCAGCGTAAGCGAACGGCGAACTCGCGTTGTGTGATTAAAATAATGTAATAAGCTTACGGGGATTAACTGAAGCGGTTTTCGGCGTAAGGTAATAACTCATTGAGTCTGTTGTTGGGCCAGCTCGGTAAGCGGGTCAACACATCCCGCAACCAGATATACGGGTCGTGTCCGTTGAGTTTCGCGGTTTCCAGCAGACTCAGGATAGACGCCATCCTTTGCCCGGCACGCAACGACCCGGCAAAAAGCCAGTTCTTGCGGCCTACGGCCACCGGGCGGAGGCTGTTTTCAGTGCGGTTATTGTCGATAGGCACCCGACCATCATCCAGGTAGCGCAGCAACGCCGGCCAGCGCTTCAAGGTGTAATCCAGCGCCTTACGCAGCCCGGAGTTCGGGGCCGTTTGCGTTTGTTGCAACAACAACCACGAGTGGAAGACCGCCAGTCGGGGTTTCGCATAGCGCTGTCGCCACTGGCGCCTTTTATCTGCGGACCGGTGTTTGATTTTGCGCTCGAGTTTGTACAGCTCGCGTGGTGGTGTCCAGAGCCAGCCTGGCGACCGGGCTTTTGTTGGCGGTGAACAGCGCGAAGAACTTGCGCCGGGCATGTGCCCGGCAGCCGGCCTCAAGGGCCTGACCACTGTCAAACAACGCCTGGTAACCCGCATATCCATCCACTACCAGGGTGCCGCGCCAGCCCTCAAGCACATCACGGGCATAGTGGCCACTGCGCCCCGGCTGGCAGTCATAAAGCACTATCGCCCGGTCAGCCCCCCGGGCGGTGATATAAGCCCACAGGTAACCGCGCCGGGTTTTGCCCTTGCCGGGGTCGAGGATAGACAGCGGGGTTTCGTCGGCCTGCAGAACCGGGTGTTGCAACAGGTCGTGATGGAGCGCGTCGGCCAGCGGTTTGAGCGCGGAGCCAACCGCGCCGAACCAGCCTGCCAGGGTACTGCGAGGCAGGTCGACACCGCTGCGTTGATATATCGCCTGCTGACGGTAGAGCGGCAGGTGGTCAAGGCTCTTGGCACACACCACCTGCGCCAGTAGCCCCGGGCCGGGCAGACCTTTTTCAATCAGTTGTGCCGGTAACGGTTCGCTGACCACGGTCTCGCAGTGTTCACAACTGAACTGCGGGCGAACATGGCGATGCACGATAAAGCGGGCCGGCACATATTCCAGCCGTTCGCTGATTTCATCACGGATGAAGCGCAGGGGATGACCACAGTCCGGGCAGCTATCGGACGCCGGGGCCAGACGGACCGCTTCCCGGGGCAGTTCAGGCGGCAGAGCCTGGCGTTTGGCGACCTGCTGTTTTGGGGCGTTCGGCGCGGGTAACAGTGCAACCAGTTGCTGCTCGATATCGGCGACATCGGCGTCGATATCTTCATCGAACAGTCCGCGCTGTTCCCCCTGGAAGGCTTCGCTTTTTCGGCCAAAACGCCAGTGACGGGCATTTTTCAGCGCCTCTTCGAGTTGCTGGATATAGCCTGCCTGGGTCTGGTTTCGCTGCGTCTGCCGCTCAAGGTCCGCGAGTAATTTCAACGCCAGGGAGCGCAGTTCATCGGGGTTTTGTGAGGTCAGCAGCGAGTCGATATCCATGCAGGGATTTTATCAAAACAGAGATTTATTGTCATTTAAAATCAATGCATTAATTCACATTCATTTTTATTTCCATTGCGTTAAATCCAGGCCGTCTACCCGTTTCCAGTCGATGCCTTTTATCAGCCAGTCGAACTGTTCGGGCAACAACATCCAGGCGACATCCCCCTGTTTCGGCCAGATAAAATGGCCCTGATGAAGACGGCGAAGACACAGCCAGACACCGTGTTTGTCCCAGCGAAGGACTTTGATACGCGAGCGCGCCTTGTTGCAGAAGACAAAAGCGGCTTCCCCTTGCCAGGGTTGATGCAGGTGGTCGGTAATGTATTGGGTCAGGGAATCGATACCCCGGCGCATATCGACCGGCTCGCGCGCCAGCCAGATGTGTTGCGGCGTTAACACAGGGACAAGGCCTGCATCACGGCCCGTAACTGGGCGGGAAGACAACTGACCGAACTGCCGTTGGGGAGGTTGAGCGTCACCGTGTCGGCGTCGTAATTTCCCGGCATAACCCGGTGCGCAGGAATAAATGCGGCGGGGACGGTGGCGTCATCGTGATGCTGTTTTAGCCAGTAATAAAAGGTGGCCACATTGATATCCTGTTGCTGGCAATATTGCTGTTTAGTTAATCCACTCTGTTGCCAGGCGTCGAGATGCTGTTGCCGTTCACGGTGAGAATAGCGTTTTGCTATATTTTACCTCAGGTTCGTTGTATTGAATGAGGGCAGCATGTGGCAACAGAGTTTTGTTAACAATATGAGTTCGCCGGACGCTTACAGCAATAGTTTCACCAATGTCTATACAGTGACCTACAATGGTAAAAAAGTTATGGCACGTTGCAAAAGAGAAATTCATACTTTTTCAGCACCAGTTCATGAATGTGATGTTTTTATTAATAGTGAATATACTGCAAATCTCTTCCTGAGATAATGTTGAGAATAAATTGACCCTGTAAATAATTCTGTGTAACTGCCACCGTATTAAAGGTGATCGCTCAGGCGGTCACCGAACTCGATAATAAAACGGCTCATCGCCAGCCGCCAGTTCTGTATCGGCATGCTCCATTTTTTCGAGGCCGACTCGATCGCCAGATAAATCACTTTCCGCACCGAATCGTCCGTTGGGAACACTTTGCGTTTCTTTATCGCCTGACGGATGACGCTGTTCAACGATTCGATGGCATTCGTCGTGTAGATGGCCTTACGGATATCGGGCGGGTAGCCAAAGAATGTATTGAGATTTTCCCAGTGCGTGCGCCAACTCTTACTGATTTGCGGGTATTTCTCATCCCAGATGCCGGAGAATTTGTCCAGCGCCATCAGCGCCGCTTCCTCTGTCGGTGCCTGATACACGGCTTTCAACCCGCTGGTGACTGCTTTGTAATCCTTCCATGAGACGTATTTCAGACTATTGCGTACCATATGGATAATGCATAACTGAATATGGGTCTGCGGATAGACGCTGTTGATGGCCTCCGGGAAGCCCTTCAGACCGTCCACGCAGGCAATGAGAATGTCCTTAAGCCCCCGGTTCTTAAGCTCTGTCAGCACGTTCAACCAGAACTTCGCCCCTTCATTTTCCGCCAGCCACATGCCCAGCAGTTCTTTCTGACCGTCGGTGTTGATGCCCAGCGCAAGGAACACCGCTTTATTGATGACACTGCCGCCATCACGAACTTTCACCACAATACAGTCAAGATAAACAATGGGATACAGTGAGTCTAACGGACGGTTTTGCCATGCAGTAACCTGCTCTTTAACGGCGTCGGTCACTTTAGATATCAGCGTGGGAGAGACATCGGCATCGTACATTTCTTTGAACGTGGCGACAATTTCCCGCGTGGTCATGCCCTTGGCATAGAGGGATAAAATCTGGCTGTCCATCTGCGTGATGCGAGTCTGATTTTTCTTTATTAACTGCGGTTCAAAGGTGCTTTCACGGTCACGTGGCGTGTTGATTTCAAGCTCGCCGTCATCGCACAGCAGGGTTTTAGATGAATAGCCGTTGCGGGTATTCGAGCCTGATTTTGGGGCATTTTTCTCGTGCCCGAGGTGCTCGGTTAACTCAGCATTGAGTGCTGTTTCGACGGTAAGCTTTGTCAGCATACGAGAAAACGCATTCAGGTCAGCTTCGGTTTTAAGGCCTTTAGCCAGTTCAGCAGCGAGTGCTTTGAGTTTCTTTTCGTCCATAATTAGCCTGTCTCTGTTGTTGGAGTGAACATATCAAAAACAGGCAGATACACAATCTAAATTACAGTCTCAATAAATTAGCTACCGCGCCCTCTGAGGCTTGCTCAACAGTTCACCGACCTAAAAACAAGTTTTAGGTCGGCTCACCGTTCGGACGTGAAAAAGGAAAGTTTACTGTTTGGATTTATTTATAACATTTTCGATATAAGTTTGGCCTTGTGCTTTATACCTTTCAATATCGCTTTCATGAAGATTTGGGATATCAAGCAGAATCCCAAAGACCAATTCCTTATCTACATAACCAATATTTGGCAACCTCTGCACCGAAAATAATTTTCTGGCGGGTGTTTTCTCTTTTTGTCTGCTGTTTCTTTTTAGCTTCCAAGAAGTATAGACGCTCTTGTGCTGAAGCAATTTGTTGTTTGATTGTTTTTGTTGTCATTATTTCTCTCCTTTATATTTTTATGGTTTTATTTTTCATCGGCATCCCAAGCCTAAAATGAATCTGAATGGCTGTTTTTAACTATCGGCTTTTTAGGTTTGTAGGGAATATTTGCGTATTCGTATCCTGATGCTATTCTTTTCTTTACGGACTTAATACGAAAACGGAAATAATCCTTTTCTTGTTTTACTCTTATCTCTTCTCTTTTTCGATAAATAGTTTCTGCTGCCTTAGCATAGGCCTGTTCAACATCAGTATAAATACCGTCTTCAATTAATCGTCTGGCTACCCAATCAATGGCTTCATCATGGTTTTTATGCATATCCTCTCCTTGTAATATTCAGTGCAATTCAATTAACATATTTTGAATAATTATCAACAGGATAGAGAATTATATTCTTATCTGATAACCCACATACTCAACAACCCAATATTTATTCCCCACATCACAGCATTTATTGTCAGTAGAATTAATGCTGTCTCATCTAACTCACCAAGTCTCATGTTATTTTCTTGTTTCTTGTTTCATTTCGTTCATAGCGGTTTAGTTGGATAATTTAGGTGTTATTTTTATTTCCATAATTTAACTTAATCGCTACTTTATGATCGATCAATAACATTTAAAATAAAAAAGCAATGAAAAAAATAATTATCATTAGAAATAAACATAGTTTGAAATCATTAGCCTGAGAAGAACATTAAAATTATTTGAAATAAACCAGATCGTTGTCTATTACTTATTGAACACTATTAAAATAAGATATTATGAAATGTTTTTAGCTTTTTAACTTGAGAGGAAATTCTGATGGACGTTAATGATATCATCTATGTACTCGAAGCTCAGGATGAGAAAGCTGCGGCATTAAGCCTCAGCAAAGGAGGATTTGAAGGCTGGGTACAGGCTGAACTATGGTACTACATGAATATTGTTAAAGGTGAGCCAGTGGCACGCGAGGTGAGATATCCTGACTCTTTAACCTACTGTGATCTAGTTTGCGACGCTACCATGACCAGCCCGGCACAATGGGTTGAAGTAAAAGCCTATGGTATTTTCAGAGACGGTGATGAAATGCGTTTTCTGGACGGTGTCTCGACTGACGTCATGAAAATTTACGGTAAGCCAAGTGATGCAACGGGTTCAGTTTACCTTATCGTCCCCAAAGCGATCTCAGGAAAAATAGAGGCTCTGATCAAGCGCAGAGGTTGGAACATTTTCCAACGAGCAGAAAGTGTATATGTATATATCTATCACGCGGATATTCAGTGATTTATTCTAACCAATCCTATTCATAAAAGGATACTTATTATGGCAAAAGAGATAGATAAATCTGGTCAATTATCTGATGAAACTAAAGAAGCATTAAGTTTTCTTTCTGAATTGGCCAACAAACAACTTACCCTATACAAATTAACTATTACTGATGAGCTTAAAAATGCAGAGCAAAGTAAAACACTACCGATCACAGCAATCATCAACAGAGATGGACAAACTCGCTCCTATTTAAAAAAAGAAGCCGATAACATCAACAAAGTTGTTGATGAAGCCGCAGGGATGTTTATTGATGAACAGAGCATCGCAACTGGCATAGGAAATATAATTAAATTGTTGGTTAGTTCATTTCTTGGCAGCTCGGAAGGAGAGGAAGTCTATAGAGAAAAATACCTTTGCTACACAGACGGAATTTCTCTATTACGATTCGACTTTCTAGCTTGGAAGCGCAATGTCAAGACGCAATCACTATTAACTCACACAGAATCAGTCTCTGCATATTATTATACTATTTCTGTTGTAGATGTGACTAAAGTTGATTTTCAGACTTTTGCTGCACTCTATAAAGATGTCTTGAAATCTGCTGGAGATTCTGCTGAAGAAATTATTAAAAGTCTCGATGATTTACATAAAATCTATGACAGACTGCGACAAAAAACTCCGGATCAGCTTAAATCTCATGTTAACGATAACTATAACGGCAAGCGATTATTGCACCTTAGTTAAATAAAAAGTGACCTTAGGTGTATTAGTCAAGAAAAGATCTGATATATCAACTTGAAAGACTGAGAGTTACAAGTGCTCTTGACAGTTCAAGAGCACATTTTAATTAAATCATATATTTTCTAGCGCTCATTCACACAAAATAGCCCATCACATGGGATAAATAATCATAAAACATCTTGAAAATTAAATTTAAAAACATAGTATGTAAAATCAATCTATCCTTAAAATCCGACCTCTTCGCGTTACTTATTTTTGTTTATTAGTGCTTTTCATTTCACCTGTTAAAATTTAATTCTGATTTCCATAGTTAACCTGTGAATTGCGCAACAGGGAAAACCGTCTAATAACACGATTATTTTTCGTGTTTTAGAGATCCCCCGCCTTACGGCGGGATAAATTAACATTCTTTTTGTCCTTCGGACACCATCTAAAACCCATCGTAAGCGTCCGGTGAACTCATATTGTTAACAAAACTCTGTTGCCACATGCTGCCCTCATTCAATACAACGAACCTGAGGTAAAATATAGCAAAACGCTATTCTCACCGTGAACGGCAACAGCATCTCGACGCCTGGCAACAGAGTGGATTAACTAAACAGCAATATTGCCAGCAGCACGATTTGAACACGGCCACCTTTTATTACTGGCTAAAACAGCATCACGATGACGCCGCCGTCCCCGCCGCATTTATTCCTGCGCACCGGGTTATGCCGGGAAATTACAACGCCGACACGGTGACGCTCAACCTCCCCAACGGCAGTTCGGTCAGTTGTCTTCCCGCCCAGTTACGGGCCGTGATGCAGGCCTTGTCCCTGTGTTAACGCCGCAACACATCTGGCTAGCGCGCGAGCCGGTCGATATGCGCCGGGGTATCGATACCCTGACCCAATACATTACCGACCACCTGCACCAACCCTGGCAAGGGGAAGCCGCTTTTGTCTTCTGCAACAAGGCGCGCTCGCATATCAAAGTCCTTCGCTGGGACAAACACGGTGTCTGGCTGTGTCTTCGCCGTCTTCATCAGGGCCATTTTATCTGGCCGAAACAGGGGGATGTCGCCTGGATGTTGTTGCCCGAACAGTTCGACTGGCTGATAAAAGGCATCGACTGGAAACGGGTAGACGGCCTGGATTTAACGCAATGGAAATAAAAATGAATGTGAATTAATACATTGATTTTAAATGACAATAAATCTCTTTTTTGATAAAATCCCTGCATGGATATCGATTCGCTGCTGACCTCACAAAACCCCGATGAACTGCGCGCTCTGGCGTTGAAATTACTCGCGGACCTTGAGCGGCAGACGCAGCGAAACCAGACCCAGGCTGGCTATATCCAGCAACTGGAAGAGGCGCTGAAAAATGCCCGTCACTGGCGTTTTGGCCGAAAAAGCGAAGCCTTCCAGGGGGAACAGCGCGGACTGTTCGATGAAGATATCGAAGCCGATGTCGCCGATATCGAACAGCAACTGGTTGCACTGTTACCCGCGCCGAACGCCCCAAAACAGCAGGTCGCCAAACGCCAGACCCTGCCGCCTGAACTGCCCCGGGAAGTGGTCCGTCTGGCCCCGGCGTCCGATAGCTGCCCGGACTGTGGTCATCCCCTGCGCTTCATCCGTGATGAAATCAGCGAACGGCTGGAATATGTGCCGGCCCGCTTTATCGTGCATCGTCATGTTCGCCCGCAGTTCAGTTGTGAACACTGCGAGACCGTGGTCAGCGAACCGTTACCGGCACAACTGATTGAAAAAGGTCTGCCCGGCCCGGGGCTACTGGCGCAGGTGGTATGTGCCAAGAGCCTTGACCACCTGCCGCTCTACCGTCAGCAGGCGATATATCAACGCAGCGGTGTCGACCTGCCTCGCAGTACCCTGGCGGGCTGGTTCGGCGCGGTTGGCACCGCGCTCAAACCGCTGGCCGACGCGCTCCATCACGACCTGTTGCAACACCCGGTTCTGCAGGCCGATGAAACCCCGCTGTCTATCCTCGACCCCGGCAAGGGCAAAACCCGGCGCGGTTACCTGTGGGCTTATATCACCGCCCGGGGGGCTGACCGGGCGATAGTGCTTTATGACTGCCAGCCGGGGCGCAGTGGCCACTATGCCCGTGATGTGCTTGAGGGCTGGCGCGGCACGCTGGTAGTGGATGGATATGCGGGTTACCAGGCGTTGTTTGACAGTGGTCAGGCCCTTGAGGCCGGCTGCCGGGCACATGCCCGGCGCAAGTTCTTCGCGCTGTTCACCGCCAACAAAAGCCCGGTCGCCAGGCTGGCTCTGGACACCATCCGCGAGCTGTACAACCTTGAGCGCAAAATCAAACACCGGTCCGCAGATAAAAGGCGCCAGTGGCGACAGCGCTATGCGAAACCCCGACTGGCGGTCTTCCACTCGTGGTTGTTGTTGCAACAAACGCAAACGGCCCCGAACTCCGGGCTGCGTAAGGCGCTGGATTACACCCTGAAGCGCTGGCCGGCGTTGCTGCGCTACCTGGATGATGGTCGGGTGCCTATCGACAATAACCGCACTGAAAACAGCCTCCGCCCGGTGGCCGTAGGCCGCAAGAACTGGCTTTGTGTGTCACGAAGGAGATGTCATGACGACAATATGAGATTGGCGGCATGAACACTCCATGTTCCAAGACGGATGGAGGTTGGCCCTCCGATCAGGGCGTGCAGGCGCACTGATCAAACGACCCGAAGCTGCGGACATGTTCAGCGTGTCGGTGGTGAGCGATTCGGGAAAAGGCAGAGACTCTACTGTCACGTATGATTCAGGCAGTTGAACGCAAGTGAACTGACCGACGAAGCGACGAAATCTTGGTCGGTGTCAAAACGGGTTTGTATAGCCGAACCCCAAGCAGCACAGAGGAAACCTGACTACCGACTGTGCGGCACCCGTCGTTAAGGCAGCAAGAGCCTGGATCAGGCCGTTTTGGGGAACGTGAGAACCTATTTCCGGCACGTTATCGGGGAATAGGGGCGGACTCGCCCGTAGTAGCGTTGAAGGGTCTGTAATGGGTCTGGAGCGAAGGGGCGGGGATCACTTTCGTTGTGCGAGGCACAACTCGAACGAGGATGAAGTTTTGTCACAACGAAAAGCATTCGAGATACCAAAATCGCTGGTATGGCAGGCGTATCATGATGTACGCCGCAACCGCGGAGCGCCTGGCTGTGATGGCCAGACCCTTGCTGACTTTGATCGACAGCGAAATCGGAACCTCTATCGGATCTGGAACCGGCTATGTTCGGGGTCGTACTTTCCGCCGCCGGTTCGTGAGAAGCGCATCCCGAAGGACAACGGCAAGGAGCGTGTCCTAGGCATTCCGACGGTCGCCGATCGGGTGGCCCAAGGTGCGGTGAAGCGTTATATGGAGGCCGAGATTGATCCGATCTTCCATGCTGACTCATACGGGTACAGGCCAGGGAGATCGGCACATGATGCCCTGCGCCAGTGCACACGACGGTGTCACCACAGGTCGTGGGTACTGGAAGTGGACATTAGTGCGTTCTTCGACCATGTCGGCCATGATTTGATCATCAAGGCGCTGGAACACCACCAGATGCCAAAATGGGTGATCTTATATTGTCGGCGATGGCTTCAAGCGCCAATGCTGGATGAGGTAGGGCAGAGACAGGAGCGAGATCGAGGAACGCCTCAAGGAGGCGTTATTTCCCCGCTGCTAGCCAACTTGTTTCTGCACTACGCCTTCGACAAATGGATGGACAGGACACATTGCGGCATACCGTTCGAACGGTATGCCGACGATATCGTCATCCACTGCTCGAGTATGAGCGAAGCCGTTCGGATCAGGCAAAGCCTGACGCAGCGAATGGCTGAAGTGGGACTGACCATCAATGAGGAAAAGTCGAAGGTGGTCTATATCGACACGTTCGAGCGATACAACGTCGCTACAAGCTTCACTTTCCTTGGTTATGACTTCAAGGTGCGGACCCTGAAAAATTTCAAGGGGGAACTGTTCCGAAAATGCATGCCTGGTGCGTCGATGAAAGCAATGCTCAGGATAGTGAAGACGATCAAGGACTGGCGCATCCACCGATCCACAGTGGACAGCTTGGAAGAACATGCCAAGCGACATGATGCTGTGGTTCGAGGATGGATCGAATACTACGGAAAGTTCTGGTACCGAAACTTCAGTTACCGGCTGTGGAGTGCGCTGCAATCCCGACTGATCAAGTGGATGAAGGCCAAGTATCGAATCTCAACGCGGCAAGCGGAGCATCGGCTACGTCTAGCCAAGAAAGAGAAGCCGAAGTTATTCGCACATTGGTATCTACTACGTGCATCGAATGTGTGATCAAGAGCCGTATGACGGGAGACTGTCACGTACGGTTCTGTGAGCAGCCTAGGGGTGAAACTCCCCTGGGCTGACTCGACTTGCCGGGTCGTTGCGTGCCGGGCAAAGGATGGCGTCTATCCTGAGTCTGCTGGAAACCGCGAAACTCAACGGCCACGACCCGTATATCTGGTTGCGGGATGTGTTGACCCGCTTACCGAGCTGGCCCAACAACAGACTCAATGAGTTATTACCTTACGCCGAAAACCGCTTCAGTTAATCCCCGTAAGCTTATTACATTATTTTAATCACACAACGCGAGTTCGCCGTTCGCTTACCTTTCTTTAACAGGATTTTTCTGTCTAACAGATTCATACGTGCTTATCTCCAATGAAACCGGCGTTGACCGGTCAGTGCAGATAGTTAAACGGTTATAGAGGGAGGTGTATGATAATTTAGGTTTAAAATTAGGAAAGCTAAGTAAATTTTTGAAATAATGATTCTGATAACTGCACGTTGCCTTAGAACCAGTTGATGAAAGAATTCACTCTTATTCGGCGTGTTCTCACTGAGAACAGCACCGACTATATGCACTACATATTCCACGCGTTTTTTCTGGTTCAGTTTATTGCCCCATATATAAATACAGCATCAGCCATTCGCGATGCGTAAGCCTCTTGCTCCTTCCGATGCCATCACTTTTCCTGTTGCGGCTGTTTCCACAAATTCCCCCCACCAGCACATCAACACCTTGCGCTGTTCCAGATAGGTGGAGCGGTTATAGGCACGGCGCACTTCGTTGGTGTCAACGTGGGCGAGGGCGGCTTCGATCACATCTGGCGGAAAGCCTTCTTCATTGGCGGCGGTACTGAAAATGGCGCGTAGGCCGTGGGATACCAGTACACCTTTGTAACCCATACGGCGCAATGCGGCGTTAGCGGTTTGGCTGTTCATCGGCTGCTTCGGATCTTTACTGGATGGAAACAGGTATTCTCGGTGTCCGCTGATGGGCTTCATGGCGTCCAGAATGGCTAATGCCTGCGGGGGCAGGGGAATAATGTGATCACGGCGCATCTTCATACGGCCAGCGGGGATCGTCCAGGTGTTATCCGCAAGATTTATTTCACTCCAGCGGGTTTCAGCGGCTTCGGCAGGGCGGGTAACGGTCAGTAGCTGCCATTCAATCAATAAGCGGGTCTGTAACTCAATGCTGGCGACCGATAGCGTTTTCATCAAGCCAGGTAATGCTTCTGGCCTAATGGTCGGCATATGAGTTTTAACCGGTGTTTGAAACGCTTTGCGGATCTTGGCGGCGGGGTTTGCAGGAATCAGCCCGGAGTTAACCGCATAATCCATTACCTCATTAATTCGCTGGATTAACCGCTTGACGGTTTCCAGCTTGCCGCTGGCCTGTATTGGTTCCAGCGCGGTGATGAAGTGACGAGCAGTAAGCTGGGTGATCGGTAAGGTTCCGATGAACGGGAACACGTATTTTTCTAGCGAACGCCAAATATCTTTAATGGTGTTCTCGGCCAGCGGTTGGGATTTTTTCACTTCGTACCAGTCAGCGGAGACTTTGGCGAACGTGTTCAGGTTGGTGGCTTGTTCTTGTTCGCGCTGCTGTTGCTGATGGAATTGTGGATCGATACTTTTTTCTAAGAGTGCTTTGGCTGCTTCTCGCATTTGCCTTGCATCAGCTAAAGAAATTGCCGGATAGCTGCCAAACGTCAGCGTAGTGCGTTTTTTAGTTTGTGGGTGGTAATAGCGAAAACGCCATGTCTTTGTGCCGGAAGGTTTGACGAACAGTAACAGCCCGCCACCGTCATGCAGCGACAATTCTTTGTCTATTGCTTTAGCGGCTTTGACTTCCGTGTTCGTGAGGGGCTTTGCCTGAATTGCCATGATCGTTACCTTTGGGACTACGCTGATATAGTCCCAAATGTAGTCCCAAACTTTCCGGCTGTAAACGGGGGATGCCGATAGATAACAGGCAACAAAAAACCCGCAAACTCAGTGAGAATGCGGGTTTCTGTGGGGTTTCCGGTAGTAAACGAGACTAACCGAATATGTATTTGGTCGGCACGAGAGGATTTGAACCTCCGACCCCCGACACCCCATGACGGTGCGCTACCAGGCTGCGCTACGTGCCGATGCTATGGGCGCTTATACTACCGTTTCCTGACCTTATTGCAATAGCCGGATGAAATGACTGCTTTAGATTTAGGCAGTTAGTTGGCAATAAAGCGTCTTTCGTTCGTGAGTACCTGTAAAAGCAGGGTTAACTGCGGTTTTTCATTATGCAGTTGATTTCCCTGTGTGTCATAAGCCCGGTAGTTGCCATTACTTTCTAACACGATGAGTTGATCATGCGTAGTAATTTGCAACGAGCCATCGTCACCGTTAATTAACCATGGATAGCGTCGTTGTCCAGAAAACAGATCTTCGCCTTGTGAGTAATCATCTGGGTTGTTTTTCACATGGAGCAGACGCAACATTAATGTGGTCATGACGTCTTTGTTGTCCGTCATTTTGGTTATAGTCTGCGCAGGGGTGTTCGGCCAGTGAACAATCAGCGGTGTTTTCCACTGAGCACGGGCGAAGCGTGACTCATGGTTGACATTAGTATTCTGGTTATGCGTCGTCGTCACGATAACTACCGTTTTCTCCAATAGCTCTTTTTCCTGCAAAGTATGAATGATTTGACCTATCTGACGGTCAACATCCTCATAGTTAATGTATGCGTTCGGTTTCGAGTCTGTGCTATTCGCGGTTTTTGTCGTGCCACTCAGTTCAACATAAGAAAACCATGGGGAGGGGCGAGTATCCCGATTAAGCCATTCCTGCCACTGAGTGACGATGATGTCGCCGTTTTGCTGTTTTGCGGGAGGTAAGGAGAAGTCAGCGAGCAGCGCCTGACGATAAAGAGGGCTGTTGAAGCCGTTCGCCGAAAATAGCCCAAACTGATAGCCTTGTTGGCTTAATGCGGTGATTAATGCCGATGGCTTGCGTGAACTCAGAATACCGTCCATGTAGGTCGTCGAGAGGCCATAAAATAGGTTAAATAGCGCGGCGTTCGGCTGTGAACCTGAATCATAATGATCGCTGAAAAGCACATTTTCTGCGGCGAAGCGCGACAAATTAGGCATACGATTTTGTATGGCATTTGGTGGCGTTTCATCGATCATCACCATTAACAGATTGTAGCCGCTGCCGTTATCGCGGAAGGTGATGTTACTAAGTGGATACTCAACCGTTATGGCTTCCGGGTTACCCTGTTGCGTTAGCCGACGCTGATATTCCTGTGCATCCAGTAGGCCATGTTTTTCCAGAAATCGCCGAGCTGTCATCGGATAAGATAAAGGAAGATTAGCGCGTTGCATGGTAATCGGCCGATAGAAATTGGCATCAGCCCAGATATACATGAGGTGAGACGCGAAGAACGCTGAAATAAAAACGCCTGCCAGTGGTTTACCAATATGTCGACGGTTCAGACTGCGTAATTTTTGCCAACACCACGTGCCGAACAACATTTCCACCATAAAAATCAATGGAATGCCGATAAACATCCACTGCCAGTCGCGGGCTATCTCACCCTGCTCAGGGTTGACAACGAGTTCCCAAACGGTGCTGTTAAGGTGCAGGTGAAAACGCGTAAATACTTCCGCATCGACTATCAGTAACGTTAGTCCCGCCGTTGCCAGCGTAGCGGATATGAAGCGTAGCAAGCGCTGGGACAGTACAATGAACGTCAGCGGGAAAATGATTAGGAGATAGGCGGCAAAGACGATAAAGCTAAAATGACCTAACCAACTCACCAGTGCGTAAAGTCGACCGAACAAAGAGGAAGGCCAGTCGGCAACAAACAAATAGCGGCTACCCAGCCCTAATGTGAGCAAAATGTTGAATAAAGCGAACCAGTGGCCCCAACTGATCATTTGGGAGACTTTTTCGCGGTAGCGCTGACGGTTGGTTACCATACGTTGGTCAAAACTTAGTGAGCTTTATCGGTTTTTTTAATCGAAGCCTGCAGAGCCTCAGCGAAAGAGTGCGCCAGAATCTGGCGTTGCGCAGGCGCGATACTGGTATTAATCAGATTCGTCACCATATTACCGAGCACCATCAAAGCAAGGTCGGTAGGCGCATGATGCTTTTCCAGAACGTTGACCATCTCAGAAAGCAGTTGTTCAACATGTTCGTCACTATAACGGGATGATTGTGGCATAAAACGGCGTATCTCAAGCTGGTAAAGTCGATTATCTTACCGTATAGGCTTATGCTTTTCTGCACTTTTATAACTATATACCTTTTATTACTTCCTATACCGTTATCACTACATCAATGAGCGGATATCAGGTGTGGTGGGTTTTATGATTGCGGGCTGTACGTATCAGTGTTTGAATACGCGCCTAGCTAAAAGGAGAGTTTACCATGAGTCTGGATATCGCCCAGATTGCCTTGCATCAATTGATTAAACGTGACGAACAAACGCTGGAAATGGTGTTGCGCGATTCGCTGCTATCGACCAATGCGGCAGTTGAAGAAATGATGGCAGAATTGCACCGTGTTTATAGCGCTAAGAATAAAGCCTACGGGGTGTTTAACGAACAAAGTGAACTGGCGGATGCGCTGAGAGCCTGTCGTAGAGGGGATGAAGATTTCCTAAGTTTCTCTCGTGCGGCTACCGGACGTCTGCGCGACGAACTGGCGAAATATCCGTTCGCGGAAGGCGGCATTGTTTTGTTTTGCCAATACCGTTATCTGGCTGTCGACTATTTATTAATCTCGGTGCTCAATAGTTGCAACAGTATGCGGGTAAACGAACAGTTAGATATTAGTACCACACATTATTTAGATATTAATCATGCCGACATTGTTGCGCGTATTGATTTGACAGAATGGGAAACGAATCCCGATTCGTTGCGCTATCTGACGTTTCTGAAAGGGCGGGTAGGGAGAAAAGTATCTGATTTTTTCATGGATTTTCTGGCTGCCTCTGAAGGCCTGGACACCAAAGCTCAAAATCGTGGCTTGCTGAAAGCAGTCGACGAATATTGTGACGAGGCGCAATTAGATAAAAATGAACGTCAGAATTATCGTCAACAGGTATATAGCTACTGTCATGAGCAGTTGCAATCTGGTGAGGAAATTGAGCTAGCGTCATTGTCACAGGAACTACCACCATTGGGTGAGAAAACCTTTCAGCAGTTTTCAGCCGAACAGGGCTATGAATTGGAAGAACGCTTCCCTGCCGACCGTGGGACGTTGCGCCAGTTGACTAAATATTCTGGCAGCGGCGGTGGAATTAGCCTGAACTTTGATGCGTTATTACTTGGCGAGCGGATTTTCTGGGATCCGGCGACGGATACGTTGACAATAAAAGGCACGCCGCCGAACCTACGCGATCAGTTGCAGCGTCGGATGAACGTGACTAAACCGTAGAAAAGGGCAATTTTCACAGGCTAAACGGTCACATTACTTACGGTGAGGCCGTTTATAGGTGACAGTGTATTATTAAGCCCAAAAAAACGCCACATAAGCGGCGTTTTTTCTTTCCAGCGTCCTGGAAATAACAACTTCAGCGCAAACTAAACGCGAATGAAGTCGATGTGGGTCAGCTTAGGCTTGAAAACGTGGCGTTGTACGGCCTGAACTTTGACGTGAACTTCTTTACCATCGATAGACAGGATCACCGTTTCACCATAGAAGCCTTCTTTGATTTCCTGGTTTTTAACTGTGTCGTGATCCAACTCGATAGAAAGTGGCGCTTCTGAACCGCCATAAACGATGGCTGGGAATTTACCAGCGGAACGCAGGCGGCGGCTCGCACCCTTACCCTGATCCTTACGTACTTCTGCTTTGATAGTAATCATTTTATTCTCTACTTTTAAAAAGTAACCCTGCTACAGGCGACCCAGCAGCAGGCGGGGTTATTCAGCTTTTACGAACAAAAGCGGGCTGGATTCTAGCGGAATATCGTCTCGCGGGCAAATGAATCTCAGAATGACTTAGCCGCGGAGTTCATTCGCGCGGCGAAAGCGACCCTGATAATCAAACAGTTTCTCACGTATCTGCCAAAATTTGCCTTTTTTGCGGGCTACCACAAAGTCGGGGGCACGTAATAAAGCCTGCTGCGCGATAATATCAGTGGCCTGCTGCCAGGTCAGCGGTATTCCCGGTGCCCGTTGGTGCACGCGGAGAAACTGTTGCAGAAAAACGTGGCGCTGGGCGGATGTGTGTAGGCGAAAACGCTCACTGACCTCTGCGCCGTCCTCGTCGTGATAGGTGATGGTTAGCCATTCGCCCTTCGCATCCCGCCCTTGTTCAAACGCCATGCCGCTACAGCGTAAAACCAACGCATCTTTCAGCTTCAGCGCGGCTTTTAGCATGTCATCAGGATCGACCAAGACTTCCTCGCACTGGTGACAGCGTCGGGCTGCGATATCATTTTCTGCGCCGCAGTGTGGGCAGACTTTGAAACGAAACCGGAAGTCACACTGTAGACGCTGCCCGTTTTCCGTCATTTCCCACCCTTGGCAGCGGCGTCCATAATGTTCTAGGATTTCGCCGTTTGACGCGGTTTTGCCCCAAAATAGGTTGGCAAACCCGCATTGAGGACAAAAAACTTGTACCGGCTGGCTATCGCCGTGTGGCTTGCTATTGCCGACTTCGGGCGTATAGAGATCGTGCGGGTTGCCTGCGTAATCCAGTATCAGGCAGTCTGTTTTTTCTGGATACAAGCGAAGACCGCGCCCAACAATTTGCTGATACAGACTGACGGACTCGGTTGGGCGAAGAATGGCGATGAGATCGACATGGGGGGCATCAAAGCCGGTGGTTAGCACGGCGACGTTGACCAGATACCGCAGCGACTGCTGTTTGAAGGCGTTAATCAGCGCATCGCGTTCAATTACAGGAGTATCGGCACTGACTAGCGCCGCCTGGCCGACAGGGAGCAGGGCGGTAATTTCCTTAGCATGTTCGACGGTTGCGGCAAAAATCATTACGCCGCGCCGGGTTTGCGCATAGTCGACAATTTGGCTGATAATCTGCGGCGTAATACGCTGTTGACGTTTGAGTTCGTGATTCAGGTCCGCCTCGCTGAAAAGCCCATTGCTGCGAGCGGCAAGTGTGCTGAAATCATACTGTACCACGGGCATATCAAGCCGATTGGGCGATACCAGAAAACCCTGTTTGATCATATAACGCAGCGGCAATTCATAGATACAATCGCGGAATAGACAATGCTCATCGCCGCGTACCATACCGTGATAGTGGTACTGATATATCCAACCTTTCCCCAGCCGATAGGGCGTCGCAGTGAGACCGAGCAGTCGCAACCGAGGGTTGGTTTTTTGCAGGTGGTGGATGATGTGTTGATACTGGCTGTTTTCATCGTCGCTAATACGATGACATTCATCAATGATCAGCAGTGAAAAGGCACGATCGAACTGGCTGAGGTTGCGTGCAACGGACTGCACACTGCCGAAAACCACTTTCCCCTGACTCTCTCGCTGCTGTAATCCTGCGGCGAAGATATCCGCCTCCAGCCCCCAGGCGCAGTATTTTTCGTAGTTTTGCGCAACCAACTCTTTGACGTGGGCCAGCACGAGTACACGGCCACGAGCAAGCCGCGCCAATTCGGCGATGATCAGGCTTTTCCCGGCGCCGGTCGGAAGAACAATGACAGCCGGTTGAGTATGGTGACGAAAATAATTGAGCGTGGCGGAAACCGCTTCACGCTGGTATGGGCGGAGCGTGAATGCCATTCGCTAGTGACGGCAGATTTTACTGGCACTTGTGGTAAAGCCCGACTCATGCGGGATAAATTTTCCACGTTCCGAAAGGAACTGCACTAACGTCGTGGCCGTCATATTGTCGGCAGAGCAGGTATGAAAACGCGCATTTTGACCGAAACGGGCTTCTATCGTGCTAATCAGTTGTTCAGTGGTAAACGACTCGCCTGAGCTGAGCATCATTTGCAGTACTTCATGACCGTGAATAGATGACATGTGATTACCCCCAAAAGATAAATCAGCACCTATTATGCCCGCCGATATCCTAGAGAGCGAGTAGTTTGCCGCATGCATCCAATCTGCCGAGTGCCGATTAAAAAGGGCGAACGATACAATGGGAATTGCAGGACGAGCCAATAAAGCCTCGGTATACTACGATCCTATGATTTGAAACAGGTAGTTTTTGAAACAGGTAATGAGTGTTAATGCGATTGGATAAATTTCTTTCCCAGCATTTGGGGATCAGCCGTTCGCTGGTGGCGCGTGAACTGCGTGCGCAGCGTGTTACGGTGGATGGCGATGTAGTAAAGAGCGGTGCATTTAAGTTATCTCCTGAGCATCAGGTTGAATTTGATGGCAACCCGCTGGAGCAATTGAATGGGCCGCGCTATTTCATGCTGAATAAGCCGCAAGGTTATGTCTGTTCAACTGACGATCCCGACCACCCCACGATTTTGTATTTTATGGATGTCCCTGTCGCGCATAAACTGCACGCGGCGGGGCGTCTGGATATCGATACCACAGGGCTGGTGTTGCTCACTGACGACGGGCAATGGTCGCATCGAATTACTTCGCCTAAACACGAATGTGAAAAAACGTATCTGGTGACGCTAGAACAACCTCTGGCAGAGGATACCGCCGCGCGGTTTTCGGCGGGCGTGCAACTGCATAATGAGAAAGATCTTACCAAACCGGCAACGCTTGAGCAGGTTTCTGAACATGTGGTCCGGCTGACGATCGGTGAAGGGCGCTATCATCAGGTGAAAAGGATGTTTGCCGCGGTAGGGAATCGGGTCGTGGCGCTGCACCGTGAGCGCATAGGCGATATTTATCTGGATAGTCAACTGGAGCCGGGAGCATACCGGGCGTTACGTGATGAAGAGATTGCCAGCGTAAAATAAGGCGACTCACCATTCCCCTCTTTCTTCTCTGGAGTTATTAGTGCGATTACGCCGTTCTTCTCATCTTGGCCTGATCTTTATCCTTGGCCTGATTTCGATGCTAATGCCGCTGGCCATCGATATGTATTTGCCTGCCTTACCGACTATTGCTAACGAGTTTGGCGTGGGAAGTGGGCAAGTTCAAATGACGCTCAGTACCTATGTACTGGGTTTTGCGCTAGGTCAGATGTTTTATGGGCCGATGGCGGATAGCCTGGGGCGTAAGCCGGTAATTCTTGGCGGCACATTGGTTTTTGCGTTCGCTGGTGCTGCCTGTGCGCTGGCACAAACGATAGAACACCTGATTTATATGCGTTTCTTACATGGCATTTCTGCCGCAGCAGCGTCGGTGGTAATTAACGCATTGATGCGCGATATGTTTTCACGGGATGATTTTTCTCGCATGATGTCGTTTGTTGTGTTGGTAATGACCATTGCGCCGTTGATAGCGCCCATTGTCGGCGGCTGGTTGCTGTTGTTGTTTAGCTGGCATGCCATTTTCTGGACCATTTCCGGGGCGGCGTTTCTGACATCTGCGTTGATTTTCTTTTTTATTAAGGAAACCTTACCGCCCGCGAAGCGGCAAGCGTTCCATTTACGTACGACCATAGGTAATTTTGCCATTTTATTCCGCCATAAACGGGTATTTAGCTATATGGTGGCCAGTGGACTATCGTTTTGCGGTATGTTTTCTTTCCTGAGTGCCGGACCATTTGTCTATATTGATCTCTATGGCGTGTCCCCCCAGCATTTTGGCTACTACTTTGCTTTGAACATCGTCTTCCTATTTATAATGACGCTATTTAACAGCCGTAATGTACGCCGGTTAGGTGCTATGTCGATGTTTCGAACGGGATTAATCATTCAGTGTGTGATGGGAATATGGCTGATTATTGTCTGTTTGTTCGATCTCGGCTTCTTGCCATTAGTGTTTGGCGTGGCGCTGTTTGTCGGTTGTATAGCCATGGTGGCGTCGAACGCGATGGCAGTGATTCTTGACGGTTTTCCGCATATGGCCGGCACGGCTTCGTCGCTCGCGGGCACATTACGCTTTGGCCTTGGCGCTGTCGTAGGTCTTATCCTCTCACTGGCTTCTTTTAATAGTGCCTGGCCGATGGTAATTTCAATGGCTGCCTGCTCGATGGGGGCCATCCTATTGTATTTATTCGCACATCGTAGCAACGCATCCTGATTTTTATCTCCTTATCAGATGCAGGTGGGGCATACCTGCATCTATCCCGCCTTTCTCTTATCCCGTATTTTCCTTTTCATTGCGCCAATCGAATCCCATTTTTGTTTTGTGAATGTAAAATATTTAATGCATAAGTGAAAAAATGGAATTAAAAGAGTTGAGATTTTAAAGGGAAAAGGTTACATATAACCGGAAAAGAGGATTGAATCGTGATCCGTTTGGCATTAATACCACTTGCAATCGGGATATTTATCGAGTACTTCGGTCTGAAATGCAGGGTTTGTTGTTTTTTTGTTCACAAAAGGTAGCGGTAAAGGGTATATACACGCTACTATGATAAATATGTTATTATTTTGTGAATAATTACCAGAGGATAACAGTTGTGAACAGTTTTCAACTTTCGGTAGTACATCGTTTGCCGCAAAGTTATCGCTGGTTATCGGGTTTTACAGGCATCAACGTTGAACCGATTCCGCTGAGCGGCAGAGAAGAAGATAATAATCTGATTGGGCTTAAGCTATTGAGTCATGACGGCAATATGGCATGGGATATTATGCGCCAATTGCATCAATCCTTGTCTGAAATACAGGTCGAATGCGCTGTGCTTGAGTGGGAAGGTGAACCCTGCCTGTTTTTACATCGTAATGATGAAAGTGCGGCAATGTGCCGCCTGAAGAATGTCGGTGTCGCTATCGCTGAATCGGTGTCGGCACAGTACCCTCTTTAAACCGCAGCATTAATGAATTCGCGCTGCGGTATCCCTTTTTATGTCAATGATGTCTCCGCTAGACAAGAGGAAAACTGTAACAGTTCACGCGTGTAAGGTTCGACAGGATGCGTGAATACCTGTTTACATAACCCTTGTTCAACAACGTTGCCTTGTCGTAATACCATGACCTGATGGCACAGTGACCGAACAATCTGCAAATCATGACTGATAAATAAATAGGCAATTCTGTGCTTTTCCTGCAATGATTTCAGGAGCGCCAAAATTTGCGCCTGTACTGTTCTGTCCAAAGACGACGTTGGTTCATCGAGGATCAACAGTTCAGGTTGCAGTATTATGGCTCGCGCGATAGCGATGCGTTGACGTTGACCGCCGGAGAATTCGGATGGATAGCGGAAGCGAGTGGCGGGGTCCAATCCAACTTCCTGCATTGCTTCAATCACCCGCTGGTCACGTGCTGTTTGACTCAATCTATGGTGGACGGTCAGCCCCTCGGCAATAATTTGCTCTACATTGAGCCGCGGGTTCAACGCAGCGTTAGGATCCTGAAACACCACCTGAATCCGACGGCGGAAGGGCAGCATTTGCTTACGCGTGAGCCCCTGCAAAGGGTTGCCATCAAACCAGATCTCACCGCGTGATTGGATAAGGCGTAAGAGCGCTAGCCCAGTGGTACTTTTTCCAGAACCGGACTCACCCACCAGACCGATGCTCTCACCGCGTCGTAACGTGAAACTGATATTATTAACAACCTGCTTTTCATCGACGGTGCGACGCAAAATCCCGCGTTTGATAGGAAACGAGACATGCAGATTTTCCACTCGCAAGAGCGGTTCGTCGTTATCCGCTAGCGGTAACGGTTCTCCGGCGGGTTCGGCATTCAGCAATTGGCGCGTATAAGGGTGCTGAGGGGCGCTAAAAAGCCGCTGACAGCGATTTTGTTCTACCGCTTGACCCGCTTTCATGACCAACACGTTATCCGCCAGCTGACGGACAATATTCAGGTCGTGAGTGATAAAGAGCAGACTCATCCCCATTTCCTGCTTCAGCTCGTTCAGCAAATTCAAGATCTGTGCCTGAACCGTCACGTCCAACGCCGTGGTGGGCTCATCGGCAATCAGTAAATCGGGCCGGGTCAGCAGTGCCATCGCGATCATAACGCGCTGGCGCTCTCCACCGGAAAGCTGATGTGGGAAGTCATGCAGGCGGTTCTTCGCCTGCCGGATACCGACACGATCCAGACAGGCGATCACATCACCACGCGCTGCCTCGGTACGCATGCCGCGATGGAGCGAAAGCACTTCGATGAGCTGCTTCTCAATGGTATGCAAAGGGTTGAGCGACACCATCGGTTCCTGAAAGATCATGGCGATCCGATTCCCTCGCACCTGGCGTAGCGTTTTTTCATCGGCATGCAATAGCGATTGCCCCGCAAAGCGGATATCTCCCTGTGGATACACTACCGGCGGCGACGGGAGTAAACGCAAAATCGACAGAGCGGTGACGCTTTTGCCCGAACCCGATTCGCCGACTATCGCCAAGGTCTCGCCAGCGTTTACCGCCAGTGAAAGCCCATTGACAACGCGCTGTTCCTGGTCGCCTTTGCGGAAGGCAATGCTAAGATTATCTATCTGCAATAATGGTGAACTGGACATATTAATGCGCCTTGCTGGGGTCAAAGGCGTCGCGCACCGCTTCGCCAAGAAAAATGAGTAAGGAAAGCATGACGGAAAGGACAATAAATACGGTAATACCTAGCCACGGCGCCTGAAGGTTGTTTTTCCCCTCCAGCAATAAAGCCCCTAATGACGGAGAGCCCATCGGTAGACCAAAGCCGAGAAAGTCCAGCGATGTGAGCGTGGTAATCGAGCCGCAGAGAATAAAGGGCAGATAGGTCAATGTGGCCACCATCGCATTGGGCAGCATACAGCGGAACATAATGGCACGGTCACTGACGCCCATCGCCTGCGCCGCGCGAATATAGTCAAAATTACGGGTGCGCAAAAATTCCGCTCGCACCACGCCAACCAGGCTCATCCAGCCAAAAAGAACCGTTATAGCGAGGAGCCACCAGAAATCCGGCTGAATAACGCTCGACAGCAGGATGATTAGAAACAATGTCGGCATACCAGACCAGACTTCGATAAAACGCTGGCCCCAGAGGTCAAGACGCCCGCCGTAATAACCCTGAGTCGCCCCTACAACAATCCCGATCACGCTGGACAGTATGGTGAGCGCTAGGCCGAACAGCAGTGAGATGCGGAAGCCATAGAGCACCTGTGCGGCAACATCCTTCCCCTGACTATCCGTACCCAACCAATTCTGCCAGGAGGGAGGGGATGGGAAAGATACCGTAGTGGCGTAATTGATGGTGTCGTAGCTGTAGCGAATCAATGGCCAAATAGCCCAGCCGTTATCGTCGATACGTTCAGCGATGTAAGGATCGCGGAAGTCGGCGGGAGTATCCAATGGCCCGCCAAATACTTTCTCGCTATAGTCAACAAGTACGGGCGTATAGAATTTGCCATCGTATTTTACCAGTAGCGGTTTGTCATTGGCGATCAGTTCGGAAAGTAGGCTGAGGATAAACAGCGCCATGAAAATCCACAACGACCAGTAACCGCGACGATTACTTTTAAAACGCGCCCAACGCGCTTGATTAATCGGGCTTAAGCGGCTCATTAGCGTCCCTCAAAATCGATACGCGGATCCACCAGCGTATAGGTTATGTCGCTGACAATATTGAGTAATAAACCGATCAGCGTAAAGATATACAACGTGCCGAACATCACTGGGTAATCGCGTTGTAGCGTCGCGTCATAGCCCAGCAGACCTAGGCCGTTGAGGGAGAACATCACCTCAATGAGCAGCGAACCGGTGAAAAACATGCTGATAAATGTGGCGGGAAAACCGGCAATGACTAACAGCATGGCGTTACGAAAAACATGGCGGTAGAGAATGCTTTTTTCGTCTAATCCCTTCGCGCGCGCCGTCACCACATATTGCTTACGAATTTCATCCATAAAGGAGTTCTTGGTAAGCATAGTTAAGGCGGCGAAACCGCCAATGACGGAAGCCACAACCGGTAGCGTAATATGCCACAGATAGTCGGTGATTTTGCTGTACCACGGCAGGGTAGCGAAATTGCTGGATACCAACCCGCGCAGCGGGAACCAATCCAGATAGCTGCCGCCCGCGAACAGTACAATCAAAATAATGGCAAATAAAAACGCTGGAATGGCATAACCGATGATAATCAGCGTACTACTCCAGGTATCAAACGGAGTACCGTTCTGCACGGCTTTTCTGATCCCTAAGGGAATGGAGATTAGGTAGACAATTAGCGTACTCCATAGCCCCAACGTAATTGAAACCGGCATACTCTCTTTAATGAGTTGCAACACTGACGACCCGCGAAACAGACTGTCGCCGAAGTCAAAACGCACATAGTCCCACAGCAGTTTAAAATAGCGTTCATGAAGCGGCTTATCGAAGCCATAACGCTGGGTAATTTCCTTAATGACTTCGGGATCGAGCCCGCGGGAGCCTCGATACGCGTTCTCAATATTAGGGGCGCCAGTGGTGCCAACGCGCGCCATGCTGGCATCCATCCCGCTGTTGGCTGTAAAACCGCTGCCATGGCCCATTTCAATTGCCGCAATGGCTTGATCCACCGGGCCGCCGGGGGCAATTTGAACGATGAAAAAGTTAATCGTGATAATCGCCCATAGGGTTGGAATGACCAGCAATAGGCGGCGTAACAGATAGGTTCCCATTTTGCTTCCTTAACGTCGCGCTGCGGGTAGGGTGGCTGCCCGTTTGGTATCGTACCACCAACTATCAAGACCTAATGAATAAGCCGGCCGCACCGCAGGCATACCAAACTTGTTCCAATAGGCGAAACGGTCATGATTGGAATACCACATCGGGATCATCAGCTGATTCCAGGTCAGCACCCGATCCAGTGCCCGGCCTAGTGATAGCAAAGGCGCTTTTTGCCCTTGATGGTCAACGATGTCCTGAATGAGTGAATCGATAGCCGGATCGCTGACCCCCGGCCTGTTGTAGGTTGAATCGATATACTGTGAACTCCAGCGAATTTGCAGGTCATCACTAGGATAGAGAACCGCGCTGTAAACGGTTGGCGTCATATCGAAATCCCGCGTACGGATACGGTTGGTGAACTGCGCGCTATCGATATTGCGTACCGTCATGGTAATGCCTAATTTTTTCAAACTTTGTTGAAAAGGCAGGACATATTGTGAATTACCGGCGCTTGGCAGCAACAATTCAAAGATAAACGGCTGACCGGTTTTACGATTCACCAGCTTCTGGTCTCTTAATTCCCACCCTGCGTCTTCCAGCAATTTTAGGGCCTTAAGCCAGTTTTTCCGGTCATAGCCGCTGCCGTCTGAGGCGGGAGGTTGATAGCTCGGCCCAAAGACTTCAGGGGGGACTCTGTCCTTCAACGGTGTCAGCCAGGCGAGCTCATCGGCACTGGGTTTACCCTGTGCGGCATATTCGGTGTTTTGAAAATAACTATCGGTACGTTGATAAGCATTATAATACAAAGCCTTATTCATCCAGTTGAAATCAAAGGCCAGCGTCAATGCCTGGCGCACACGGCGATCTTGAAAAAGCGGGCGTTGAATATTAAATGCTAACCAGCGCGTACTTTGTGCCGATTGATTGAGTTGATCCTGTTTGATGATGTAACCACGCGCAAAATTCCCTCCCTGATATTGCGTTGCCCAGTGTTTTGGCGACCCTTCCTCACGCAGGTCGAAAGCCCCGGCTTTAAACGCTTCCAGCGCGACGCTGTCATCCAGATAGTAGTCGTAGCGGATCTTATCGAAATTATACTGACCCCTATTGACGGGAAGATCGGCGGCCCAATAGTCTTTGACGCGTGAATAGGTGACATATTGCCCCGTTTTGTAGGCGGTAATGCGATAAGGGCCGCTAGCAGGCGGTGGATAGCCGAGCGGATCGCTGAGTTTATGATTTTGCCAAAATTTCTCCGGCATAATGGGTAGCGTCAATAGGCTAAACATGCGATTTTTATCGGGTTGCGGGAAGTCAAAGCGTACGGTACGGGGGGCAACGGCTTTCGCGGTAACCCCTTTAAAGTAAAGACGAAATTGGGGGACGCCCTGCGTCATGAACATGTCGTAGGTAAACACCACGTCAGCGGCGGTGATCGATGAGCCATTATGGAAACGCGCGTTAGGATTAATGTCAATCTCGATCCAACGGAAATCCGGCGGATGGCGCGTTGTCAACGCGACCAGGGGATAGTAGCTGCCGGGTTCGTCATCGGAAGAGACAAAGAGTGGATCGTAGAGTCGCTCGGTACGTGCCGCCGCCACGCCGCGTAGCGCATACCGATTAAAATTATCAAAGGTGCCCAGAGCGCTCAGTGTGATACTGCCACCTTTTGGCGCATCGGGGTTGGCATAATCAAAATGACTGAAATTTTCACCATATTTAGGTTCGCCCAAAAGCGCGAAGCGGGTGCTGTTTTCAATCGTCTCGGCATGCAGACCAAAATGGGTTGTGCATAGCAATACGGCAGCGATAACGCGTTTTAACATCTGACGGTAATCTCCTGCGAGTGGCCGTTATCTGGTTGGTGTCGTCTGAGGCAGACTAGTCATACCATATTATCAATAACGCCGATTTTATCGGCATAAAGCTATTGAAATAATTGGCATTCCCATAGGGAATACGACAGCTTTACTTTTTATCATGAAATCAGGTGATAAACCTACCTTAATCGCGGCCTGTTAATGTTTCATATTGTTGAGGAAATTCTATTTTGCGCGGTAGGCCGCAGAAGAAGAAATGATTGGATGGAAAGCGGAATTAAACGCATAAAAAACGCCACTCAATTTATAAGCGGCGTCAATACTGTTTCGTTTCGTTGGTTCGCAGGGTAACGCTATAACTAATAGAACCCTCATCGCTAAGGGCGGGGATTGTTTAGCTCGTTTTTCCTTTGCTCAGCACTCTGCGCCCTTCTTGATAACGCTTACTCCAGTAAGTTTCCGTTATTTTGGAAATCATGACACCATTACTGGTCGAGGCATGGACAAATTGATCGTTACCGAGATAAATACCGACGTGGCGACCGGTCGAGCCGGTGCGGAACAACACAAGATCCCCAACGCGCAATTTACTACGCTGAATTTTTTGACCTGTTTCTTGTTGTTCATAGGTTGAACGCGGTAAATCTATGCCAAACTGTTCGCGAAACGTGCGCTGAACGAAGGCTGAGCAGTCAATGCCACGACGGCTATCCCCCCCTAAACGGTAGCGAACGCCTTTCCAACTGGCATATTGACTAAGTAATTTGGACTTGATGTCTACGTTACGCACCAACGCTTCGAATTCATCCTGAGAGGCTTGCAGTAAAAGACCGTCTTTGTCATTAACTGCATGCATATCAGTTTGAGCTTTAGGGTGGTATACACTTTGACTTCCACATGCGGAGAGCATCATTGCTACCGCGACGGCAGGCACTGCCCGCCAGATGTATCTCAGAAACGGTTGAGATTTGACCATTAGTATGATGTTCCCTTGCTGTCCTTAACGATAAGCATCGTTATGCAATATCCCCACTTCAATGGGGCATCAACGCCAAACGAAAACGAAACCCAGACTAAAACAGAGTTTCTTCCTAGCCAAACGTTCATCGACAAAAATGTGCCGAAATGCACATTATTTCTCTTGCCGCCGCTAACGTAGTGTGTACTAAAAAGCGAACCTGAACGAGACTACCGTAGTGGCGGCAGGATTGCGAGGAATTTTAACTAATTTATTTATAAGATTTAATGATGTACGCAAACCTAAAATGACTAGGTAAAGAATCCGAAATTTTTGGAATTAGTGCCGTCTATTTTTAGGTAACAGGCGATCTAACAGTGCGATAGCCGCATCGCTTGCGGGCGTTATCAGCCACCAACTCAGCCCCACCAGAACGACGGATAACGATCCAACGGCGATATCGGTAAACCAGTGAGCGCCAATCATGATGCGAGGCAATGAGAAGATCACGGTTATGGCCAGACCGACAGCGAAGGCGGTACGAGTAAAATAGCGCAACATGAAGGCGGCAAAGATCATTAGCATCATACCATGGTCGCCGGGGAAGCTGTCCGCTGACGCATCCTTAGTGGGAATGCCCGTTAAATCCGAAACACGGTTGATATCGCTAAAATAGAGCGTCGGGCTGGCGTGTTGCACCGGTAATAAGTGTCCAGCCTGATTTAATACCACTGCCGTGAGCAGCATGATAACACCGATAATCCATAAACGGCGGCGCTCCATTGAGGTTGCCTTAAGATAAAACGAGAGGTATAGCAAGCCCATGGCAATGAGCGAGCAACCGTCAAAGGCGCGGTTATTGGTAATGGCGACCAGTTGCAAAAACACCGGGCTCTCGGCCAGTAGCCGGTTGAAATAGAAAAAAATGCTGCTATCGAGGGTAAGCCAGAAACCGTGGTTCTCAGGGAGATACCAGGATAAAAACAGGCCAATCCCCAAAATATTGAGCACGACGATAGACGATAAACGGGCAAATGACATAAGGCAATCATCCTAAGACAAAGAAATCTAAGCTTAGCTTATGCTAGTTAAACGAGCCTTTAACAGCGATGCCTGTAACGTATTCCATTCTGCGGGGGCTTCATTTATGACTTCGATACGGCTATCTATCGGCATTGTCGAGCGGGTTTCTATATGTAAATCATGTCCCTGGCGGTTAACAACAAGTGTCCCTTCTTTTATGTGCATGACGCCTTTAACCCGGCTCACGGGAGAAAGGCGAACCCAATCCAATAGAGCCGCAGTATCAAAACGTGTTTCTGGGGCGAATACCCAACCGCAGGCGTGGTAACCCTGCCCCTGGCTGAGAGAACGTCGCCAGGATTGCCCATCCGGTAGTTTCAGCGCGGCTAAACCGTGGGTTGGTCTTGATGTATGGTGATGCGCGCCATCAGGGATCTCTCGCATATTATGTCGTGGTTGATCGAGCTGTTGCCAATCAATCTTGCCCTGGCTGGTTTCAATGATTTGCCGCCCATTGCCGTTCGTCTGTCGCCAATGCTGTAAGGCCGCGAGCTCGTCAGAGCTATAAGTATCGTATTTATTCGCGATAATGATGTCGGCGGCGGCGAGCTGATCGCGGAAATTCTCATTTTCTGTATAGCGAAGATCGCTTAACTGGCGTGCGTCCAGCAGGCACAAGGTTGCCTGCAACGTTAGCCACGGCTGATAAACATCACTGGTTAACAACGCGAGAATTTGTTTAGGATGGCCAAGCCCTGTGGGCTCAATAAGTAGACGATGTGGTTTTTTCTGTTGCAGCAACATATTCAGGCCAACTTGCATCGGCAAGCCGTTTACGCAGCACATACAGCCGCCGGGTATTTCTTTTAACACCGCCCCGCTGTCCGCGAGTAGCGCGCCGTCAATACCTACCTCGCCGAATTCATTAACCAGCACGGCCCAAACTTCATTTTCCGGTTTTTGTGATAAAAGATGACGGATAGTGGTGGTTTTGCCACTCCCTAAAAATCCGGTAATTAAATTGGCTTTCGTTAACATAACAGGCCCCTCTACGGTAGGGAAAATCAGGTACGCCGGATAGATCATCCGGCGACAAGTCCGACGCGCGCGGCAAGAGATTACTCTGCGCGGCCCATGTAGCGGCGCTCTGGGATATGAATACGGATTTTTTCACCGGCGCTCAGGTATTCTGGCACGGGAATGATCAACCCCGTACTCATGGTCGCGGGCTTGTTACGTGCACTGGCTGAGGCACCTTTAATACCTGGTGCGGTATCAATAATTTCCAGCTCGACCGTTTGCGGCAGTTCTAGCGCAATGATTTGTCCGTCCCAGCTCAAGACCTGAATCCCCGGCATACCGCCTTCAGGAATAAACAGTAACTCGTCGGCGATTTGATCTTTTTTGAAGATATAGGGGGTATAGTCTTCATCATCCATAAAGACATATTCATCGCCGTCGACATAGGAGAAGGTAACCGTGCGGCGGGTTAACGTAATGGTATCGAGAATGTCGTCGCCTTTAAAACGTTCTTCTACTTTCAAACCGGTGCGGACATCCGAAAAGCGCATTTTATACAGCGTGCTGGCGCCGCGGGCGCTGGGACTCTGGATGTCGATATCTTTTACCAGCAATAATTTATCGTTATAGTTAACGACCATACCGCGTTTAATTTCATTCGCTCTTGCCATAAAAATTACCTGTTGTAAGGAGTGTGATTTTTGTGGCGACACGTTACTCGCGCCGGTGAATTCAGGCAAGCATAAGATAGGTGGCCGAGTATGAGTTTTTATTCGAAGACGTGTGTGGTGGAGGTATGCTCCAACCATCGGACTAGAACCCTATTCCATTAAGGCTATTTTACTTGCCATTTTTGCCTCGGGCAGTGCTCGAAATCCTCACGTACTCCGTGTACGCTCCGGTCCCTGCGTGCTGTCCGCGGCCAAACTGACTGCGCCAATTACACCTGCTGGGATGGGGGTAAAGGCGAGGTGTACCGGCGTAAACCGGAATCTGTCACCACGCCTTAGGCGGCAATCAGGCGTCTTTGATACGCCACATACAATAGAGCGTGCCAACGATCATCAGCAGCGCAAACAGGAAAACGGCGTGATAGTTCCAGATCTCCGCGACAATCCCGGCCAGCGAACCGGAAATGATCCAGCCAACGCGGGTGGTATTGGTAAATAGCGTTGTTGCCGCTCCCGCCTGCCCCGGCATTAAATCCTGAAAATAGAGCATCCCGATTCCGGCCAGAATACCGATGAAAGTCGCGTTTAATACTTGCAGCGCCAGCAGAGCAGTTTCCTCGTTGAAAACGATCAGGCCACCATAAAACAGTAGCCCAGAGGCAACGGCAAGTCGCATCAGGAAACGTTTTCCGAAGCGCTTAGCCACATAACCGGCAATCAACATCACGGGGATTTCCAGCCCGGCGGCAACGCCCATCATAATACCTGCTAACTTTTCCGGCAGATGAAGCTCATGCACCAGATAGAGCGGCATATTAATGAGGTAAATGCCGTTACAGGTCCACATCAAGGTACAGGCGACGAATAGCAGCAGTGTGTCTCGGCGATTACGCCGTGGCGATTCCAATGTGGAGGTCGTCTTCTCCATCGTTTTAGGCATGGAGGGGAGGAAAAGTTTGACCAACAAGCCGCAGAAAATAAAGACAGCGGCGGCGGTCAGATACATAACCGTAAAACCAAACCCCAGCGCCAGCGCGAAAGCAATCGGGGGGCCGACTACCCAGGCGAGGGAAATTTGCGCGCGGAGTATCGAACTGAACATCGCCGCTTCCCGACCGGTTTTATCCGCGTGCTCTCGTGCCAGCGCAAAAAGTTGTGGTGTCGCAGTCGAGCCAAAGCTGCTTAGCAGAACGCCGATAATCAGTAAAATAAAGTAGTTACGGTTCCAGGCAAACAGCATACAGGCGAGGGCGCCTAACAGGCAGCAGCAGAAGATGAGTGATTTTCGATCGCCCTGACGGTCAGAACGTGTGGCTAACATTTGGCTGACGGCAATGCCGATAACCGCACTGCCGGTATAAAACATTCCCACCATAAAAGGGCGAGCCTGTACCTCAGTAGAGAGAAAAAGGCTAAGCGTTGGCAGTTGCAACGCGCCGGCCGTTCCGGTCAAGAAAGCAATGATCAAGAAGGCTGACGATGTCAGATCAAGCGGGCGTCGCGAAGTATTGGCTGGAGTAAACATAAATGGATAGCGCTTGGAAAATAGGCAGAAGCTGTCGAGCGCGACATACTACTCGTGTTCTTTCTGAAACAGAAATCTTGTTTCATTATTTTTCGTCAGCTTTCCTTCAGCTAATTGCGGATTTTTATTGGTGAGCGGAGTGGCCTCCGCGCTAAAATGTGCGTGATGTCAAAATTCTGTTACGCCGATAATGCAGAATGCTTGCATAAACGACGTAATGGCATGAGACTTTTGAAACGTTTCAGCGGCGTTATTTTTACAACGCCCCACTCATCGACACATTTTTTTCTCACAAAAGCTGAAACGATTCAACTTTCAGCAAGAGAGGAGAGCCATGTTCCAGTTGTCACAGCAAGATATTCATTTGGGCGCAGAGGCCAGCAATAAGCAAGAGGCTATCGAGCTTGTTGCTTCAGCACTCGTCAGTGCCGGATGTGTGAACGCAGGGTATGTTGACGGCATGCTACAGCGCGAACAGCAAACATCCACTTATCTGGGAAGCGGTATCGCTATCCCTCACGGAACAACCGACACCCGCGATCTGGTAGTGAAGACCGGAGTTCAAGTATTTCAGTTTCCTCAGGGGATTGCCTGGGGGGAAGATCAAACCGCTTATGTAGTGCTGGGGATTGCCGCCCGCTCCGATGAACATCTGGCTTTACTGCGTCAACTAACGCATGTCTTAAGCGATGATCGCGTGGCTGCCAGTTTGGCCAGTACGACTTCAGCGGAAGAGTTGCGCAGCCTGCTGATGGGTGAACAGCAACAGGCGGCATTCTGTTTTGATACCTCATTAATTTCTCTGGATGTGGCGACCGACAATCTGGTGACGCTTCAGGCATTGAACGCCGGTCGCCTTCAGCAGGTAGGTGCGGTAGATGCGAGCTTCGTCAGCACCGTTGTCAGCAATAAGCCGTTGAATTTAGGGCAAGGCGTGTGGTTTAGCGATAGCGCAGTGGGGAACCTTAGCAGTGCGGCAGCCGTGGCGCGTCCGGTAACGCCCTTTAGCGTTGACGGTGAAAAAGTGGCGTTATTAGTGACGGTGGCTGCGGCTGACGATCAAGCCGTTGCCCCAGTCGATTACCTGAGCAAATTGCTTATCGCACAAAAAGCGGAACGTTTGCTGACGGCTGATGCGCCGACGCTGTTAGCGTTACTGACCAGCGACGTTCCTGAAGAGAGCAACGTATTGACGGCCGAATTTATCATTCGCAACGAACACGGCCTGCACGCCCGTCCGGGAACGATGTTGGTGAATGTCATTAAACAATTCAACAGTGAAATCACGGTAACGAATTTGGATGGCACTGGCAAACCGGCCAACGGCCGTAGCCTGATGAAGGTTGTCGCGCTAGGCGTGAAAAAGGGGCACAAACTGCGTTTCACCGCCAGCGGTAGTGATGCGGAGCAAGCGCTGGCGGCCATTGGCGAAGCAATTACGTCAGGTTTGGGCGAGGGGGCAGCATGAGCAGGAGAGTCGCTACCATCACCTTGAATCCCGCTTATGATCTGGTTGGATATTGTCCGGAAATTGAGAAAGGTGAAGTCAATTTGGTGCAGACCGCAGGGCTGCATGCCGCAGGGAAAGGAATCAATGTTGCTAAAGTGCTGAAAGATCTTGGTATTGATGTCACGGTTGGTGGCTTTTTGGGCAAAGATAATCAAGATGGATTTCAGCAATTGTTCAGTGAACTGGGCATCGCCAACCGTTTTCAGGTGGTGCCGGGGCGCACGCGTATTAATGTAAAATTAACCGAGAAAGGCGGTGATGTTACCGACTTCAACTTTTCCGGCTTTGAAGTGACGCCACAGGATTGGCAACGTTTCGTTAACGATTCTCTGAGTTGGCTGGGGCAGTTTGACATGGTCGCGGTGAGCGGGAGCTTGCCCGCTGGCGTCGATCCCGATGCCTTTACCGACTGGATGTCGCGGCTGCGTACGCAGTGCCCCTGTATCATTTTTGACAGTAGCCGCGAAGCGCTGGTGGCCGGACTGAAGGCTTCGCCCTGGTTGGTGAAACCGAACCGCCGGGAACTGGAGATATGGGCAGGGCGTAAATTACCAACGCTGGCGGATGTGGTGGATGCCGCCCACGCACTGCGTGAGCAAGGTATTGCGCATGTGGTGATCTCCCTGGGGGCCGAAGGCGCATTGTGGGTAAATGCCTCTGGCGCATGGCGTGCCTTGCCACCCGCCTGCGATGTGGTCAGTACCGTCGGAGCGGGCGATTCGATGGTCGGGGGATTAATTTATGGCTTATTAATGCGTGAGTCCAGTGAACACACGCTGCGTTTAGCTACGGCAGTTTCCGCGCTGGCCGTTAGCCAAAGTAATGTCGGTATTACCGATCGTCCTCAGTTGGCCGCCATGATGGCGCGTGTCGATCTGAAACCCTTTAACTGATACAGCAGGAGATAAACAATGAAAACGCTGCTGATTGTGGATAAATCACTGGGGCTGGCGAGAAGCCACCTGGTGAAGACGTTACTCAGTGCCGCCGCTGCCAAAGCAGGGGTGACATTTACCGAACACGCTGACGAAGCCGAATTGGCGATTGTGCTCGGCGCATCCGCCGGAGCGGATGCTGCACTCAATGGCAAACGGGTTTACGTGGGCGATGTAGCGCTGGCTGCTTCTCAGCCGGAAGCCTTTTTAGCTAAAGCACAGGCTGAAGCAACGACGTATCAGTCTATCGCGTCAGCTTCCGTTCAGCCAGCGGCTACGGGCAAACGAGTTGTCGCTGTAACGGCATGTCCGACCGGCGTCGCACACACATTTATGGCGGCAGAAGCGATCGAAAGCGAGGCAAAAAAACGCGGCTGGTGGGTAAAGGTAGAAACGCGCGGTTCCGTTGGGGCGGGCAATCCGATTACGCCTGAAGAAGTCGAGCAGGCCGATTTGGTCATAGTCGCTGCGGACATCGAAGTCGATCTGGCGAAGTTTGCTGGCAAGAAGATGTATCGTACCTCGACGGGATTAGCGTTGAAGAAGACAGCGCAGGAACTCGATAAAGCGGTTGCAGAAGCGAAAGTGTATCAACCCGCCGCGCAATCCAGTGCGTCAGGGGCTGATGAGTCGGGGCAAAGAAGTGGAGCGGGCCCTTATCGTCACCTGTTGACGGGGGTTTCTTACATGTTGCCGGCCGTGGTCGCCGGTGGTCTGTGCATCGCACTGTCATTCATGTTTGGCATTGAAGCCTTTAAAGAACCGGGAACCTTGGCGGCGGCGCTTAAGATGGTCGGGGATGCCGCATTTACGTTGATCGTACCGCTTCTGGCGGGCTATATCGCTTTCTCCATAGCTGACCGTCCTGGACTGGCGCCAGGGTTAGTGGGAGGTGTGTTAGCTGTCGGGATGGGGGCGGGTTTCCTTGGGGGGATCATCGCCGGGTTCCTTGCGGGTTATATCGCCAGGGCGATCAATAATCATATTCACTTACCGCAGAGTATGTCTGCTCTGAAGCCTATTCTGATCATTCCATTGCTGGCGACGCTGATCATGGGGCTTATCATGATCTATGCCGTAGGCGCGCCAGTGGCAAAGATTTTGGCTGGTCTGACTGATTGGTTGCAATCCATGGGCACGGCAAATGCGGTGATCCTGGGGGCGGTACTGGGCGGTATGATGTGTACTGACATGGGCGGGCCGCTCAACAAGGTGGCTTATGTCTTTGGCACGACCTTACTCAGCAGCCAGATTTACGCGCCGATGGCGGCGGTCATGGCGGCCGGCATGGTGCCTCCGTTGGCGATGGGACTGGCAACCCTGCTAGCAAGCAAGAAATTCAATCCGACAGAGCGTGAAGGCGGTAAGGCTGCACTTATTTTGGGGCTGTGCTTTATTTCCGAAGGCGCGATCCCTTACGCCGCACGCGACCCTATGCGCGTTTTGCCATGCTGCATTATCGGTGGGGCACTGACCGGTGCGCTGTCTATGGCGATAGGGGCTAAATTAATGGCGCCGCACGGCGGTTTGTTTGTGCTATTGATCCCCGGCGCGATTACACCGGTTATCGGATATTTGCTAGCGATCGTGGCGGGAACCGCAGTGGCTGGCGTGCTTTACGCGTTGCTAAAGCGCCCTGATGACCAACAGGTGACCATCGCATAAGCGTTATTGCATGGATTTAAATCTGTAGAGGAAGGGCCAGGCGGTTAATATCGACTGGCCCTTTGATATCTAGCGCGGCTAATCAACACGCTGCTTCGGACTTGAGCCAGGCGATTTCGTTGGCCCAGATAGCGGGATTGATGGTTTCAAGAATCATTGGGATACCGTCAAAACGGGCGTCTTTCATAATGTAGCTAAACGCGGTTTTGCCGATATTTCCTTCCCCCAAACTGTGGTGTCGATCAACACGACTGGCAAACAGGCTTTTTGCATCATTCAAATGCATTCCGCGTAGATAGCGAAACCCAACAATACGATCGAACTCAGCGAAGGTCGCTTCGCAAGCCGCTTCTGTGCGCAGATCGTAGCCGCCAGCGAAGGCATGACAGGTGTCGATACAGACACCGACGCGGCTTTTATCATGCACGCCTTCAATGATGGCGGCCAGATGTTCAAAACGGAAACCCAGATTACTGCCTTGCCCTGCCGTATTTTCAATCACCGCGGTGACGCCTTCCGTCTCCGCCAGCGCGATATTGATAGATTCAGCGATACGCGCCAGGCAGTCCGTTTCCGCTATCTGTTTTAGGTGGCTACCAGGATGGAAATTGAGCAAACTCAGGCCGAGTTGCTGGCAGCGGAACAGTTCATCAATAAATGCACGGCGGGATTTTTCCAAGGCCGTGTTGTCCGGGTGGCCGAGGTTAATCAGGTAACTATCATGAGGCAAAATCTGTGCCGGCGTATAGGCATACTGTTCACAGGCGGCTTTAAAACGGTCGATAACGTCGGCGCTCAGGGGCGCGGCCTGCCATTGGCGCTGATTTTTGGTAAATAAAGCGAAGGCCGTTGCCTGTAGCTCGTGCGCGCGTATCACAGCCTGATCCACACCACCTGCGGCGCTCACATGTGCCCCAATATATTTCATGTTTTTCTCCTCCAATAACGCCGGCATTATGCCATCGTCGTATAGATGAATGAGGCATTAGCGGTAAATCATTCATCAATAGCCGAATAAGTGTGCGAAGAACAGGTTAATACCGGCTCCCCCGATCGCCAACCAGATGAATAGAATCAGCGCCAACACCAGCGGCTTGGTTCCTGCCTGGCGGATGGCGTTAAATCGGGTAGTCAGACCCAGAGCAAGCATCGCTATCATTAATAGCATGTTATCAAGTTGAACGAAGTGTGCGACCAGCGTTGGAGGAAGCAGCGATAAAGAATTAAAGGCCGCGACGACAATAAATCCCAATGCAAACCACGGGAATATCAGTGGAACGGCAGGGGCTGCATCATGTCGGTGTGCCGTCCTTCTTAGAAAGAACCCGAGAATGAGGAGAAAAGGGGCCAGCATCATGACGCGCAGCAGTTTGCTGACCACGGCGATATTTTCTGTCACCTCATTAATTGCATGTCCCGCCGCAACGACCTGCGCAACTTCATGGATTGTTGAGCCCAAATACAGGCCAATGATCTGCGGTGTTACCTCAATCCAATGATGTTGGATATTGAGATAATAGAGCCATGGCGAGAGAAACATCGATGCCGTGCCAAAGATCACCACGGTTGAAACGGCGACGGCAATAGCGTCCCCAGAGGCTTTGGCAACCGGAGCGGTTGCCATTATGGCTGCCGCACCGCAGATGCTATTGCCTGCCCCGATAAGGATCACCGTGTCGGTGCCGAGTTGTAGCCAGCGCTTACCGACCCAACAGGCGAGTAAAAACGTCAATACGAGAAGGGTAAGATCGACGGCGATACCGAGAAAGCCGATGGAAGCAACCTGCTGAAAGCTAAGTCGAAATCCATAAAGTATGATTCCCCAACGCAGTAAATATTGTTTGGCCCACTGCACACCGGGATCGCATAAAGGATGAATACGCGCATAAACGCTATTTCCCAATACGATTCCTACCAGGATCGCTAATGTCAGTGAGCCGAGTCCCCATTGGGTGATTTTAGGAATCTTTGCCAGCCAGAGAAGTGAGAAAGTGATTAAACTTACGAGTAACAGACCAGGTAAACGTGCTTTCGTTTTATCGGGCACGACCAGCACACGTAATGCGGTAAGAAGAGCCATAGTGGGCACCTATTCTGTGAGTACCGAATAAGGCGCAAGCTTATAATCCGCGGGATTAAAAGAGAAATTGATTATATATTTATAACCTATAGGTATTTCAGATAAAGAGCGCACTATGCATATCACATTACGTCAATTGGAAGTCTTTGCCGAAGTTCTTAAAAGTGGTTCAACGACACAGGCCTCCGTAGTGCTTTCCCTGTCTCAGTCAGCTGTCAGTGCCGCACTGGCGGATCTAGAAGGGCAGTTAGGTGTTCAACTCTTTGATCGTGTGGGCAAACGTTTGGTGGTGAATGAACATGGCCGCCTGTTATATCCCAAAGCTTTGGCGCTGCTTGAACAGTCGGCAGAAATTGAGCGACTCTTTCAGAAAGATAACGGCGCACTGCGAATTTATGCCAGTAGTACGATAGGTAACTACCTATTGCCTGCGATGATTGCCCGTTTTCGCTATGATTATCCCGATATTCCTCTAGAGTTACATGTCGGTAATACGAGAAATGTGATCGCTCGAGTGTCTGAATTCAGTGTTGACGTGGGCTTGATTGAAGGGCCTTGTCACCACCCTGATTTGGTTACGCAACCGTGGTTGGAAGATGAACTCGTCGTTTTCTGTTCTCCCGAACATCCCCTTAGCCGAGGTACTGTATCATTAGCGGCGTTGGCGGATGCGCATTGGATCCTGCGTGAACCAGGTTCAGGGACGCGCGAAGTGCTGGATCATCTGCTATTGACGCATTTATCACATTTTCATCTGATTATGGAACTGGGTAACTCGGAAGCGATTAAGCATGCCGTGCGCCACGGAATTGGTATCAGTTGTCTGTCACGGCATGTGATTGCGGAACAACTATCGTCAGGTTCGCTGGTAGAACTGAAGGTGCCATTGCCTAAACTTACAAGGACGCTGTATCTGGTACACCATCGACAGAAGCATCTTTCCAATGTGTTAAGGCGTTTCCTGAGTTATTGCTGTGAAATGCCATAGCGAAAAGATTTCCTGCTGCTAATGATAGGGCGTGAGTTATTAAGCTCTCTTATAATTCGACGATCTTAATTATTCGCTACCATGCGATTTGCTACAATCCGGCCTCGATTTTTAGCACGAGCACGCAGGATAACCATGGCTCAGCACGATATTCAACCAACCCATCAGGGCACACCGACCCTACGCCGTGAACTCAAAGCACGGCATTTAACCATGATCGCCATTGGCGGATCGATTGGCACCGGCTTATTTGTCGCGTCCGGTGCGACAGTCTCACAGGCTGGCCCCGGAGGGGCGCTTCTGTCTTATGCCTTGATTGGGCTGATGGTCTATTTTCTCATGACAAGCCTGGGCGAACTGGCGGCGTTTATGCCGGTGTCTGGGTCATTTTCAACCTACGGCTCCCGCTATGTGGATGAAGGTTTCGGCTTCGCGTTGGGTTGGAACTATTGGTACAACTGGGCAGTGACTATTGCAGTAGATCTTGTCGCCGCGCAATTGGTGATGGGATATTGGTTCCCTGACGTTTCCGGTTGGGTTTGGAGCGCGCTGTTTTTAGCGCTAATGTTCCTGCTTAACTATATTTCAGTGAAAGGTTTTGGCGAAGCTGAATACTGGTTCTCACTGATTAAAGTGACGACGGTGATTATTTTTATTGTCGTTGGCGTGATGATGATCACGGGTATCATGAGCGGCGCGGATAATGCGGGTTTTCATAATTGGGAAATTGGCGATGCGCCGTTTGCCGGGGGCTTTTCTGCGATGATTGGGGTCGCCATGATCGTCGGTTTCTCTTTTCAAGGAACCGAACTGATTGGTGTCGCGGCGGGTGAATCCCAAGATCCAGGGAAAAACATTCCCCGCGCTATTCGTCAGATTTTCTGGCGTATTTTGCTGTTTTATATCTTCGCGATTCTGATTATTAGTTTAATCATTCCTTATACCGATCCCAACCTGCTGCGTAACGATGTTAAAGATATTACGGTAAGCCCATTCACGCTGGTGTTTGAAAACGCGGGCCTACTGTCTGCCGCGGCGGTCATGAATGCCGTCATTCTGACGGCAGTGCTGTCGGCGGGCAATTCGGGAATGTATGCTTCTACGCGCATGCTGTTTACGCTGGCAGCAGAAGGCAAAGCGCCGCGTATTTTCGCCAAGCTGTCAAAAGGCGGCGTGCCACGTAATGCGTTGTATGCCACTACCGTGGTGGCGGCACTGTGTTTTCTTTCTTCTTTATATGGCAACCAAACGGTTTACCTGTGGCTACTGAATACCTCTGGTATGACAGGTTTTATCGCCTGGTTGGGGATCGCCATCAGCCATTACCGTTTCCGTCGTGGTTATGTCATGCAAGGCCATGACCTGAGCCGCCTGCCTTATCAATCGAGTTTCTTCCCGCTGGGGCCAATCTTCGCGTTTGTACTTTGCCTTATCATCACGCTGGGGCAGAATTATCAAGCGTTTCTGGAAGATAAAATCGACTGGTACGGCGTGACGGCGACGTACATCGGCATTCCGTTATTCCTGCTGATTTGGTTCGGCTATAAGCTGTATCGTGGAACGCGCTTCATCAAGTATCAAGAGATGACATTCCCAGATCACCAAGACTAACCGCAAACGCAAGGTTAACGGGCGACTCCCTGGCGGGTGTCGCCCTTTTTTTATGTGGATTTGGTGATAAACGCCGCTTAACGATCGGGCGTACCCTTCCGCCGATGGAGGTCGAGCCTATCCTGGTCGCTCTACTTGGCGCAGTCAGTTTGGTCGCGGACCGCGCAGAAACCGGAGCCTAACGGAGTTGGTGAGGATTTCGAGCACTGCTCAAGACCAAAATGGCAAGTAAAGTCGCTCAAGTGGATAGGGGCTAACGACGGCCCTGACATATTCGGTACTTTTCATTAGCCAATATAGAAGCTAGATAAACTTATTTTTTTTGTGATATTTCTTAATATCAACGTTGGTAATACCGATCGTCGATATTAATTATATTAGGTATTGTTAATTGCCTTAATGCTGACTACGCTTCACGTTACGGAGTGATGGATTTCCGATGAGGCAGGAAGTGTAACGTTATTAATACGTTCGTTGTCTTGTGTCATACAGAGAATTTATTCATTATTTTTGTATGAGAATACCTGTCGTGATTTCCGACTGCGGAACCGTAATGTCTATAATCGGAAATCAGTGTATGAATAGCAACCAGGGCACGATGATGTTAAAGATTACTTTTTTGGACAAAGGCTCATTGCCAGAAACCATTTTTATGAAAAAAACCAGCTTTAGGCGCCCACAGTGCCGCCATGAATGGATCGAGTACAGCTATACCGCTCCTGAACAAGTGATCTCCCGAGCGCAAGATACCGATGTTATCATCACTAATAAGGCGCTTTTAACACGAGACACTCTGGCGGCATTGCCTGCACTCAAGTTGATCGCTGTTGCAGCAACAGGGACTGATAATATCGATCTTGACGCGGCGCAGGAGCGAGGCATCACGGTCAAGAATGTACCGGGTTATTCAACGCAGGCCGTATCAGAGCATGTGATAGCCATGATTTTCGCGCTAAAGCATAGTTTAATGGCGTGGTATCGCGATCAATTGGGCGACCGCTGGGCTAGTCAGTCACAATTTAGCTATTTTGATCACCCTGTAAAAGATATTGCAGGTTCAACACTGGGTGTCATTGGTGCAGGAACCATTGGGCAGGAAGTCGCACGTTTGGCTCAGGCGCTGGGTATGAAGGTAATTTTCGCCGAGCACCGCGGCATTGTGCAGTGTCGAACAGGCTATCTGCCCTTTGAGGAAGTGTTACGTTTAGCTGATGTTATCTCCCTCAATTGCCCTCTCAATGCGAGCACGCGGCATTTGATTAATGCAGAAACGCTTGCGTTGTGTAAGCCCACCGCGTTTATTATCAACACCGCCAGAGGCGGGCTGATCGATGAAAGTGCGTTGGCGACGGCTCTACGCCAGCGTGTTATTGCCGGTGCCGCGCTAGACTGCCTAACCGAAGAACCTCCCCAAAAAGATAACCCCTTAATGATCGCCGCGAAAACCCTGCCGAATCTTCTGATTACGCCGCATATCGCCTGGACTTCCGCCTCATCACTGCAATTACTGATGGAAAAAACGATTGAAAATATTGATGAGTACGCTCAGAGAAATGGCTATAAATAGAAGGTAAATTGATTTGGGCGGGTAGCCCGGCAGAGAAAATAGGCTATTCATCAATTTTTTAATTAATGATGAAAATCGAACGCATTATCGCAGAAATTCTTTCGCTGACGGTTATTTGTTCACCGTCTACGGAAAATGAATGTGATTTCAAGCATGAATGAGGTCGATGAAAAAACGTTATTTTCTGTGATTATTCTTATTTTACTTGTCATTATGAACGGCACGCTTCATCTATTAATGATAACGAAAGTAAATAATAAATAAGATGGAATAGTTCAGCGCCTAGCGCTGTCGTAAACATCATACCTTGCGCCAATGGCGTCCGGAGAGTGTACCAGCATGCACATAATGACCGTTCGCGTACCGGTTAGCCCTGCCAACGGTTTCTCTTTTCTGGTGTTGCCGCCAATTGCCAGAAGGAAGAGGCGGAGCGTTGTCTCCGCCTCTACTTTATTGGGTTTTCTCGCAAGGGAATGAGTTCTTGATAAAGCGGGTGTAGTAGCGGTACTTCGTCGCACTGGCCATCAGCTCTTCATAAATCATGCGCGCAACGCCGCTATAAAGATAGATGCTTCCATTAAGCAATTCGACCTCTAACTGACTTTTCTCGGCATCATATCCCACGGCATACAACTCTGTTGATGAAACGCGTTTTCTCTGCAAAATGTATTACTCCCAACACGTTAATATCGCTTCCTGACGATATACCACTTTTCCGGCCTGCTCGCCAGATTGTGTTATGTCTTGATATAAAACAGCAGAATATCCTTATATGGCCGAGAGTAATTAGTAAACGCTCACAGAATGCCTGACTTGTCACCGTTTGCCGAGTGGTTGCTCATATCAGCGTCTCACCCCCAGGTAAAGAGCGCGATACTGCACGCGCTACCGACATCATTCAAATAAATACCGGGCGTGGAAGCGCAGATGATCTTCGATAAAACTGGCAATGAAGAAGTAGCTATGGTCATAGCCAGATTGTATCCGTAGCGTAAGTGGCCACGCATGCTGTTTAGCCAGCGCTTCTAATTTTGCCGGTTGCAACTGGTCGGGCAGGAACTGATCGCCATCACCCTGATCGATCAGTATAGGCAATGTCTTCTGGCTCGTGGTCAGTAAGTGGCAACTGTCGTATTGCAACCACTGTGTTTCATCTTCGCCAAGATAGGCGGTAAATGCCTTACGTCCCCACGGCACCTGGCTCGGGTTAACAATGGGAGCAAACGCCGATGCAGACAGGTAGTGCTCAGGATTACGCAATGCCAACATCAGCGCACCATGCCCGCCCATTGAATGACCACTGATGGATTGACGATGGTTCACCTTGAAATGCTGCTTGATCAGATTGGGTAATTCGGTGTTGATATAGTCATACATCTGGTAGTGTGCTGCCCAAGGGGCTTGCGTGGCATTGACATAAAACCCGGCACCCTGTCCCAAATCATACGCATCATCGTCGGCAACGCCCTCGCCGCGAGGACTGGTGTCCGGCATCACCAGTACCAGACCCAGTTCGGCAGCCACGCGTTGGGCGCCGGCCTTAGTGGTAAAATTCTCGTCGTTACAGGTTAACCCTGACAGCCAGTAAAGTACGGGCGGCGGCGTATCATTCTGTGTCGGCGGCAGATAAATGCTAAATGTCATGGTGCTGTTTAGCGTTTCAGATCGATGACGGTAGCGTTGTTGCCAGCCGCCAAACATACGGTGTTCTTCCAATAGTTCCAATGGTGAGTTCATCGCGTTACAGGCTCCTGTTAATTCATGAGAATGGGCATTAGCCGAAAAGTATTCAGGATAAGAGGTTGCCCCCGTACCTTAATTTGCATGTCGTGTTGATCTTGTTTTGCCATCGGTGCAGAGTCATTGCCGATGGCAAGTCATTACTTGTCAAAAATACCTACTTCAAACTTACAGGGACGTTTGTTCAATAATCAATTTCTTAAGCGCCTCAACATTAGGGCCGAAAGCGCCACGCCGCCAGACGAGCCATGTGGTGACGTCCGCGATATCGGCGGGTAATTCGTGAACCTGAACGCGTGCGCCCGCAGGCAATGATGCAAGGACGGCATAGGGCAACACCGCAATGCCGGCACCGCAGGCGACACTGGCAAGCATGGCATGATACGACGGTATTTCAACAACGTTGTCTGGTACTACGCCACTTTGGTGAAACCAGTTTTCAATGCGCTTTCGATAAGCACTTCCAGGGCCAAAGGCAAATAAGGTCTGGTGGCTGGCATCTTGTGCGTAGCGAATCGGCGCAAATCTGGGATCGGATATCAGCACCAGTCGCTCCGTAAAACAGGCACAGCCATTCAGTTCATCGTAGACAGCAGGACCGTTAACGAATGCGGCTGCGAGCGTGCCTGCGCGCACGCGCTCGATAATGTCTAAGGATGTCCCAGTCGTGAGAGACAGCGAGACAGTCGGGTAGCGTTGATGATAATCCCCTAATAGCGCAGGCAACCGGGTTGCGGCCGTACTTTCTATTGCGCCTAACGCGAAATTGCCCGCAGGTTCGCCGGTGTGCATCATGCCGATGGCTTCCTCGCTGAGTGCCAGAATACGTTGGGCATAGCATAGAAAATTGTGGCCAATCGGCGATAAACGCAGACGTTGTTTCTCGCGGATAAACAGGTCTGACCCTAGCTCCTGTTCTAACTGGCGTAACCGCGTGGTGAGATTTGACGGCACACGATGAAGTTGCTCTGCGGCGCGTGCCACTGAACCGGTTTCGGCAACGAGACAAAACATGCGCAGTTGAGTCAAATCCATAAATTGCTCTTTTTGTGAATAACTATTGTGTTCTTATTCATTTTTCGTGAATTGTAGCCGCGTGTCCGATCTTTCGCAAGTGGCCAACCTTGCCCAGAGGTGCAGATAGCAATATACAATCGCTGGATAATCGTGACCGTCTCAACTAGAGTGTTGGCGGCGCTAGGGTTTGGCCAGAGCATGACCGTGCAATAGTAGAGTTACACCTGCAGGAGAAAAATAATGTCATCACTAAGTAAAGAAGCCGTTATGGTGCATGAAGCACTGTTGGCACGCGGCTTGGAAACGCCGTTGCGCGGCGCGTTATTGGATCGGGATACGCGTAAGCAGCGGATCGCCGAGCATATGACGGAAATTATGAATCTGTTAAGCCTCGATCTGGGTGATGACAGTCTGGCCGAAACGCCCGTGCGTATCGCTAAAATGTACGTAGATGAGATATTCTCCGGCCTGGACTATGCCAATTTTCCCAAAATCACCATCATTGAGAACAAAATGAAGGTGGATGAAATGGTTACCGTGCGCGATATCACGCTAACCAGCACCTGTGAGCACCATTTCGTGACGATCGATGGTAAAGCGACCGTGGCCTATATTCCAAAAGATGGCGTCATCGGATTGTCGAAAATCAACAGAATCGTCCAATTTTTCTCACAGCGTCCTCAGGTACAGGAACGCTTAACGCAGCAAATTCTGGTCGCGCTGCAAACGCTGTTAGGGACGAACAACGTCGCCGTGTCGATTGATGCGGTGCATTATTGCGTGAAGGCTCGCGGTATTCGGGATGCAACCAGCGCCACAACGACGACATCGCTCGGCGGCTTGTTTAAATCCAGCCAGAATACGCGTCAGGAATTCTTACGTGCCGTACGCCACCCCCATTGAACCTCGCTAACCAGCGATGATTTGACAATGTAACCGATATGTCTTCTCCTCATTCGCTCTCATCACCGCCTCCATCTGCGCGGATCGCCACGCTGGATTTTGCGCGTGGCGCCGCTATTTTAGGCATTCTACTGCTGAATATTACGGCATTTGGTTTGCCCCATGCGGCATACTTGAACCCTGCATGGCAAGGTGCGCCCACACTCTCGGATGCCGTAACCTGGGCAGTGATGGATCTGCTGGCACAGGCAAAATTTTTGACGCTGTTTGCGCTTCTTTTCGGCGCAGGGTTGCAGCTTTTGCTGCCGCGAGGGACGCGTTGGTTACGAGCGCGGCTGTTCTGGTTGATGATCATCGGGTTCATTCACGCTATTTTCCTATGGGATGGCGACATCTTGCTCGATTATGCAGTAATTGGTCTAGTGTGCGCGGGTATGATTCGCCAGGCGGACAGTAGCCATGTGCTTATGCGGATGGGCGGACTTCTGTATCTGGTTGGAATTGGCGTGTTGTTCGTATTAAGCCAGATCCTTAGCCTACAACCGGGGCGATTTTGGTTGCCTGATATCGCGGATATAGCTGATGAAGCGAATTGGCGGGCGCTAGGAGGGCCAGCAGCCTGGGAGAATCGACTCGATTTGTTGACGGACAGTTTATTGTCGCTGGGTGTGCAGTATGGTTGGTTGCTGGCGGGGTCAATGCTCTTCGGCGCCGGTTTGATGCGTAGCGGCTGGTTGAAAGGCGAATGCAGCACGGCACACTACCGTAAGGTGGCGTTATGGCTAATTCCCCTCGGTATGGCGATTAACAGCATTGGTGTGGCAGGGCAGTGGCTAGTGGGGTGGGAATATCGCTGGAGTGGGCTGTTATTACAGATCCCTCGCGAGCTGAGTTCACCGCTACAGGCGATAGGTTATCTGGCGCTGTGCTATGGCTTTTGGCCAACGTTGAGCCGCTGGCGCATCGCGAGCTGGATTACAGATGTTGGCCGTATGGCGCTAAGCAACTATTTACTGCAAACGCTGATTTGCGTGTTCCTGTTTAACCAACTTGGCCTATTTATGGTGTTCGATCGCCTGCAACTGCTGGCGCTGGTTCCTGCCATATGGATCGTCAATCTGATCGTGTCCCATTATTGGCTGCGTGCTTTCCACCAGGGGCCGTTAGAATGGCTATGGCGCAGGCTGACCGACGCGCTAGGGAAATCGGCGTAGAAATACGCTACGGCGTGGCGTGTATATCGTGTGCTTCGGATGGCGTCTCAGCTTTTGCTGCCCGATTGGGTTTTGCCTGATGGACTGGCAGGGACAGTGCCTGCTTTGGCAGGACAGCCGGATAATCGGGAGTTCCCTCTGGGATGGTGTGCTCCGCAGGGATCGGCACCAACGGCCCTAAAAAGCGCGGCTCTCGTTTAAGGATATAGAGATCGAACAGGGCACCCAGACGTGCGCCAAATTCACGTATTCGCACGGTCATCATGTCTTTGGGCGAAGGTACGGCATAACATTGCGCCTGAATGCCAAGATGCAATGCAATGAATAGAGCACGTTCACAATGAAAGCGTTGGGTGATGATGGTGAAATCGTTGGTATCAAACACTTTACGTGTTCTGACAATCGAATCCAGCGTGCGAAACCCGGCATAGTCAAGCACGATATCGGAAGGGGAAACGCCCGCAGCGATTAAATCGCGCCGCATGGTCATCGGTTCGTTGTAACTTTGTAGTGCGTTGTCACCACTGAGCAACAAATAACTCACTTTACCGCTGTTATAGGCGTTGAGCGCCCCCTGCATACGGAAGCGATAATATTGATTGATGACGCCGGTTCGGTAGTATTTCGCGGTGCCTAATACGACGCCGACCTGGCGTTTCGGTAAGGTCTGGATGTCATCATAAATAAACGGCGCGGTCTCCCAACTGATCCAACGATCAAAGGCAAAAGCAGTGAATAGCGGCACGCTAATAAGGGCTAACAAACCAAATGTCAGGCGTTTCCACATGCTTATGTCTCGAATATGGCGAGTTAAGTTACCGTGCCTCAAGGCTACTTTACCTGAGAAGGGGACGCAAGGCACAGGCGAAGCGCGGTGGGGGTATTGCTTGATTTTTCTGCGGTTGGGCCAAAGAAACCTGAAACGAAGCGCCAGTCTTTTGGGCAAAAAACTGGCGTATGAGAGGGTTAAATCCGGCTCCCCCAAAGATCATACTCGTCTGCGTATTCAATTTTTACGTTGACGATATCACCGACGCTCACCCCCGTCTCACCGTTCAGATAAACCGTGCCGTCTATCTCTGGCGCATCCGCCATACTGCGGCCAATGGCTCCTTCTCCATCAACTTCATCGATCAGCACAAGCAGGTTACGGCCAATTTTATCCTGTAATCGTTGGGCAGAGATGGCTTGCTGAAGTTGCATAAAGCGGTGAAAACGCGTTTCTTTAACGTCTTCCGGCACCTGATCGGGTAATGCGTTAGCCGCTGCGCCCTCAACCGGACTGAATTTGAAACAGCCAACGCGGTCAAGTTTAGCCTCCTTCAGGAAGTCGAGCAGCATCTGAAAATCGTCTTCTGTCTCGCCGGGAAAGCCGACAATAAAGGTCGAGCGTAGCGTCAATTCTGGGCAAATTTCACGCCAGCGTTTAATGCGTTCCAGCGTTTTGTCTACCGCGCCTGGGCGCTTCATCAGTTTAAGAATTTTTGGGCTGGCGTGCTGGAGAGGAATGTCCAGATAAGGCAGGATTTTGCCTTCCGCCATGAGCGGAATCACGTCGTCAACATGCGGGTAAGGGTAGACATAGTGCAGGCGAACCCACACCCCCAGCGACGCTAATTGTTCACACAGGCTTACCATGCTGGTCTTGACCGGTTGACCATTCCAGAAACCGATACGCTGCTTCACATCGGCGCCATATGCGGATGTATCTTGTGAGATTACCAGCAGCTCTTTAACGCCAGCATCAACCAAACGTTTCGCTTCATCCAGCACCGAGCCGATTGGCCGACTATCAAGATCGCCGCGCATGGAAGGGATGATGCAAAACGTACAGCGATGGTTACAGCCTTCTGAAATTTTCAGATAGGCGTAATGCCGCGGTGTCAGTTTCACGCCTTGTGCGGGAACTAAACTCGTAAAGGGATTATGTACCGGCTTTGGGACATACCGATGTACGTGCGCTAGCACTTGCTCGTAGCTGTGCGGCCCGGTAATTTCCAGAACCTTGGGGTGAACTTCGCGGATTTGGTTTTCTTTGGCGCCCAAACAGCCCGTTACGATAACTTTTCCGTTCTCATTCAGCGCTTCGCCGATGGCTTCCAGCGACTCTTGAACCGCGCTGTCAATAAAACCGCAGGTATTGACGATCACCAGTTCAGCATCATCATAACGAGGGACAACCTGATAGCCTTCAGTACGCAGTTCGGTCAAGATTCTCTCGGAGTCGACGAGATTTTTCGGGCAGCCGAGGGAAACAAAGCCAATACGGGAGTGTTGCATATTATTTGCTCACAAGATAAACAGAAAATAAAAACCGGAGGATTCTACACCATTGGTGATTATCCTTATAGTCAGTGGCGTGAAACGTCGCATTTTAGCGCCGTGGCGATGCGGTTCTACAGCGGGTTTCTTCAATAAATGTAAACCTCGTTGCGTTTTTTTGTACAAACACCGCCTGCCGCCTAAATTTATAGGACTTTTGTTGGATGGAGACAACGTTATGTTCTATTCCCCGATGCCTCGCAATGCAGTTTCATATGCCTTATTTCGACGATTTTCTACTGTTCTTTATGGGTTACTGCTTAGTATGACGCTGCTGTTTTCCTGCTCATTATTCGCTGCTGAACCGAAGGTGACAGAATTACAAGATAAACTGGATCACCCGTGGTCATTAGCGTTTTTACCGGATAATCAGGGCATTCTGATTACAGAACGCGTCGGGAATTTGCGTCTATGGAAAGCGGGCAGCGCGCTATCTGCGCCGATTGCCGGAGTACCGAAGGTCTTCGCTAAATCTCAGGGGGGATTGCTGGAGGTCGCGTTATCGCCCGATTTTGCACAGAATCGGCGTATCTACCTGAGTTTCGCCGAAGAGGGTAGCGATGGAAAAGCGGGAACCGCTGTCGGCTACGGAAAACTCTCCGAAGACAACCAGCGTTTAGAGAATTTCACGGTTTTCTTCCGTCAGGAACCGAAATTGTCGACGGGTAACCACTTCGGCGGTAAGTTGGCTTTTGATCGTCAAGGATTCCTGTTTATCGCGCTGGGTGAAAATAATGTGCGCCCGAGCGCACAGGATCTGGATAAATTACAGGGCAAAATTGTGCGCCTGACCGCCGAGGGCCAGGTGCCGCCCGATAATCCCTTCATAAATACCCCCGGCGCACGGCCGGAAATCTGGTCCTACGGTCATCGTAATCCGCAGGGATTGGTGATTAACCCCTGGTCTGGCGCGCTGTGGGAACATGAGCATGGACCAAAAGGCGGCGATGAAATCAACATCCCACAAGCGGGTGAAAATTATGGCTGGCCGTTGGCAACGCATGGCATTAACTATTCCGGGTTAAAGATCCCTGAATCACAGGGTAAAGAGGTCGCTGGCATGGTAAATCCCGATTTCTATTGGGAGAAATCACCGGGCATCAGCGGCATGGCCTTTTATAACAGCGATCGCTTTCCGCAGTGGAAAAATTCGCTCTTCATCGGTGCGTTGGCTGAGAAAAACCTGATTCGTCTGACGCTGGAAGGTGACAACGTTGTGTCACAAGAGCGCTTGCTGGACGATCGCGGAGAACGAATCCGTGAAGTAAGGCTGGGGCCTGACGGCTACCTCTACTTGCTGACCGATCATGATAATGGCAAGTTGCTGAAAGTCGGGCTGGAGTGAAAAGACAGGCACCGAAAGGTGCCTGATTGACTTATGACAGTGGAATCATCACGTGTTTCTGATAGGCAGGCCGCTCGGTGAGCTGCTGATACCAGCGTTCCAAATTAGGATGAGAATGCTGTTCAATCGGCATATTCAGCCAGCCATAAGCAATGCAGCCTAGTGGAATATCGCCAATACCGAATTGTTCACCGGATAACCATGGCTGATCGGCCAGAACGGTATCGACAATGTCTAATAACCGTTCACATTCGATACGGTTCTTGTGGACCAGCGCCATGTCGCGTTTTTCCGGGGCGATGCGCACCATATTAATGAACACAGGGCCGAAAGCGGCGGCGAGAGTGATGGCCCAATCCATCCACTTTTCGGCGTTTGCACGTTTAGCGGCATCGGGGATATACAGTGAATTTTGTCCATACTGTGCGGCGAGGTAACGCACAATAGTGTTGGATTCCCACAACACCACATTGTCGTCGCGTAAACAGGGGATCAGGCCATTCGGGTTCATCGCCAGGTACTCGGCCTCATGATTAAGACCAAATTGCCCTCCAGCGGGAATTTGTTGATAGGGCAGCGCCAGTTCCTCCGCACACCACAAAACTTTCTTTACGTTAGTCGAGCTACTACGGCCCCAAATCGTTATCATGCTTGCCTCTCTCTCTGTGAAACTTGTCCGGTATTCTGCGACAGTTTATGGAAATAATGATATGCCTTTTTCGTCTTTATGATTTACCGCGCCATTCTTAATATTAAATATTAACAGCAAGCTATATTTTACGGGAATGTGACAAAATGAAACTGATACGTTCTGTTGGTGCCTTACTGGGCATCACATTATTTACCGCTGGCATGCAATTGGCGGTAGCCAGTAGCGGTCCGCAAACGATCACCTTTGGCGTAGCGCCTGGGCCTTATGGTGACATGGTCAATTTAGCCATTAAGCCCGAGCTAGTGAAAAAAGGCTATAAAGTTGTCGTACGCGAATTCAGTGATTACGTTCAGCCTAACCTGGCGCTGGCTAACGGTAGTATTGATGCTAACCTTTTCCAGCATACGTTATATCTGGAAAAATTTGCCGAAGATAAAGGGTTAAGCATTTCACCGCTGATTACTGTGCCGACGGCCAGCATGGGCTTCTATTCGAAGAAAATCAAATCGCTGGACGAACTGAAAAAAGGAGACATTGTCACACTCTCTAATGATGCCACTAACCTGGCGCGAGGTTTGCGTTTCCTACAATCATTAGGGCTAGTGACGATTAAACCCGATATCGATCCAACCAAGGCGTCGGAGAAAGATATTCTTACTAACCCCCGCGGGTTAGTGTTCAAACCCTTAGAAGCCGCGCAATTGCCACGTACGCTGGATAGCGTGACAGCCGCGCTGGTGAATGGGAATTTCGCCCTGGCATCCGGTATGAAACTGTCATCGGCGATTAAGTTGGAAACATTAGACGAGAACTTGAAGAATGTTATTGCCGTCCGTACCGACGATCTCGATAAACCTTTTGTGCAAGAGATAAAAGCAATTGTGCAATCACCGGCGTATGCGGCTGTGATTGACGATCCGTCACTAATGTATAGTCAGTTCCAAAAACCAGAATGGATGAGGGCAAAAATGCCAGCGACAGCACAATAGACTTTTTATTATCTTCCAGTTATCTACTATCAGCCGGTCAATTACCGGCTTGTTCTTTGTCATCAAGCATAATATCTGAATTTTCCAATGTAGTTCATTTTTGCTAAGACACTTTTTTATCAGCGTTTTTAGTATTTTTCATCAGAATACCTCCGGGAATCCCCGTCCTTCAGGGCGGGGAGCAGCCAAATCTTTGACTATCTTTACAGAAGAAACGGTTTTCATCTCTCAGATGACGCGTTACCTTTATATAACTAAATTTTTCAAAACATATTGAAAATCAATAAATTTTAATGATTGATGGATATTGTGGCGGCCCGATGAAAAAGACTTCCTTCCTGATCAAATTCACGTATTGCTCTGTAGGCGCGATATTACTTGCAGGGTTGGTGCCCTTCACTTATGCAGAACCCTTATTGCCTGTAGCACCACAAATAGATGCTAACGCGTTTATCCTGATGGATTATAACAGCGGCAAGGTGTTGGCGGAGAGTCATGCTGATGATCGCCTTGACCCTGCCAGCCTGACTAAAATTATGGCGAGTTATGTCATTGGTCAGGCGATAAAATCGGGCAAAATTAGCCCAACGGATGTCGTGACGGTAGGAAAAGATGCCTGGGCTACAGGTAATCCTACGCTGCGTGGCTCATCACTGATGTTTCTCAAACCGGGCGATCGTATTCCTGTCTCCGAGTTAAATAAAGGCATTGTTATTCAGTCTGGTAATGATGCCAGTATCGCTTTGGCTGATTATATCGCGGGCAGTCAGGATGCGTTTATTAGTCTGATGAATAATTACGCTAAAGCGTTAAATTTAACCAATACACACTTTCTTACGGTACATGGTCTTGATGCGCCTGGTCAGTACAGTACTGCCCGCGATATGGCACGACTTGCGCAGGCGCTCATTCGCGATGTGCCGGATGAATATGCACTGCACAAAGAAAAAGAATTCACTTTCAACAATATCCGTCAGCCTAACCGCAATCGTCTGTTATGGAGCACCAACCTGAACGTGGATGGTGTAAAAACGGGCCATACCAGTGGCGCGGGGCATAATCTGGTCGCTTCGGCAACGGAAGGTGATATGCGGCTGATTTCTGTGGTGTTGGGGGCCAAAACGGACGCCATCCGCTTTCGTGAAAGTGAGAAATTGCTGACATGGGGCTTCCGCTTTTTTGAAACGGTAACGCCCATCAAGTCAGACACGCCGCTTACTACTCAGCGCATCTGGTTTGGTAGCGAAAAAGAGGTTCGGCTTGGCGTCGCACAGGATGCGGCGTTGACCATCCCGAAGGGGCAAATGAAGAATTTGAAAGCGAGTTTTACGCTGAATCAGCCGTACCTTTCCGCGCCGCTCACCAAGAATCAGGTTGTGGGTATCATCGACTTTCAACTCAATGGAAAAAGCATAGCGCAGCGGCAGTTGGTCGCAATGGATGATATTCCACAGGCTGGTTTCTTTAGCCGCCTCTGGGATACGGTGGTGATGAAGGTACAGCAATGGTTCGGCGGGTTATTTAGTTAATTTCCTGCATGGATAAACTGAATATGATTACTGGCAAAGTAGCGTAGATACGCTTTGTCGGGATCGCAGTCGGAAATCACTGTATCAAACTGTGTTAGTGGACCGATGCAGGCGCGCTGAATCTGGCCAAATTTGCTATGGTCTACAACGATGACGTTTCTCTGTGCCGTGGCTATTGCACGTTGCTTCATAGCGAGTTCGGCAAAGTTAAAGCAGGTTGCGCCAACGGCAAGGTCGATGCCCGCCGCAGAGATAAATGCTTTATTCGGACAGATGTTTTCCAACTCGCCATGTCGGTTGAGCGGGGTAAAAATCGCGTTATCGGGATGATATTGCCCGCCGCACAAAATGACGGTACATGCGGTTTTTTCCTGCAGCGTCAAAAAAGTATTCAGGGAATAGCAAATCGCGGTAAAAGGTAAATCATCAGGAATGGCATCAATGATAAAAGGAATTGTGGTGCCACAGTCAAAAAAAACGGTATCGTTAGCGTCAACTAGAAAGGCGGCGGCGGTGCCGATTGTCTGCTTTTCCTTAACGTGTTTGGTTTGCTGGTCGGAGACAAAATAGTTTGTCGTCCCCTTGTTTTTCAGATCGCTTACCACATAGCCACCGAGCAACATTACATCGGTGGTATCGGCATTGAGATCGCGACGCACGGTCATCTCGGACACGCCGAGCAGCTTTGCGGCGTCTTTCAGATGGAGCTTGTCGGTTTTCTTTAACGCCTGAATTAACCTGCTAATTCGTTTATTACGCCGTGTTTCCATCACATTCTCAGTCGGTCAGCGATCGTTGTTGTTGGTGCTTTTTTGCAGCGGCAATTCACCTGACACGATAGCCACGCCGGAACGGGTTCCGATGCGTGTCGCTCCCGCGTCGATCATGCGTTGTGCCGTCTGGCGATCGCGAATAGCACCAGAGGCTTTTACGCCTATTCTATCGCCGACGATGTTACGCATCAGCCTAACGTCCTCCTCGCGAGCGCCACCCGTGCTGAAACCTGTCGACGTTTTGACAAAGGAGACGTCTAACTGGCGGCACAGTTCACACACTTGCACGATTTGCGCAGCATTTAGCAAACTCGTTTCCAATATTACTTTCAACGGAATTGCGGCGCAAACCGCCTGCACCGCCTGAATATCGGCTTTAACCGCCGCGATATTGCCACTTTTCAGCCAGCCAACATTAATTACCATGTCGATTTCCTGAGCGCCGGCATCAATAGCTGCTTTGGCTTCAAAAGCCTTGCTGGCAGTTAGGCCGGCCCCGAGAGGGAAACCGATGACGGAACATGCCTGTACGCCTGAACCTTTTAGTTTTTCAACAACTAAGGGAATGTAGCCTGAATTGACACAAACGGCATAAAAATGGTGCGCTAGCGCCTCATCACAGAGTTTTATGATTTGCTGTTCCGTCGCATCCGCAGTTAGTAGTGTGTGATCGATATAGCGTGCGTAGTCAACCATGATAAACCCTCAGTCATATTGGCAAATAATTTGCTGTCGTGATTATGACATCGCGTACCTTTACAGTCATTTAAATAACAAAAAAGACATTTAATGTTAACGATGCAACAAATAATAGATTCGATGGAATTTGCGTGCAGATAACTGAAAGGTCGTAAAACGTATAACCTTAGATGGCGCGGCGGGCAAGAAAATACCCATCGTTCTTTAAAATGGCGAGAACGACGGGTTCCTCAATAACGGAGAGTCAAAGAAAAGCAGTGGCAATTCATCAGACTCTATGGCAGAAAGAAAGTTCTCAGTGATTGGCAAAAACTTGACGATTTTTTACATTCTTATTTACCAAGGCAATTCGGGCCAGATAATGACAATGAGTGACCCCGCTAAGGTGAGCAACACATTAGCAATGGCATAGGTGCCCGCGTATCCGAGAGCGGGAATATTGCTGCGAGCGGTGTCGCTGATGATCTCCATGGCGGGCGCACAGGTGCGTGCGCCCATAATAGCGCCAAAGAGAAGCGCTCGATTCATTTTCAGCACATAGGCACCAAACAAAAAACAAATTACTACCGGCAGAAGGCTTACGATGAGCCCAGCGATTAACATTTGGATGCCCACGTCTCCCAAACTGCTATTGATTGTGCTACCCGCACTGAGTCCAACACCTGCCATAAAGACCATCAGTCCGAATTCCTTGACCATATTTAGCGCACCCTGAGGAATATATCCGAATGTCGGGTGGTTAGCGCGCAGGAATCCCAGCATAATACCGGCGAACAGTAATCCTGCCGCGTTACCAATACCAAAGGTGAAGTTGCTAAATTGGATTGTGATCAATCCGATAACGACGCCGATAACAAAAAAAGCGCAGAAGGCTAGCAGATCGGTAACCTGACTATGAATGGAAATAAATCCGATTTTATCTGCAATACTTTTTACCCGACGGGCATCGCCACTAACCTGCAAGACATCCCCTTTATTCAATACCACGCTATCATCAATCGGCATTTCAATTTGGCTGCGAACAATACGGTTAAGAAAACAGCCGTGATCGGTTAGCTTTAGTTGACTTAGACGCTTACCGACGGCGTTATGATTCTTGACGACGATTTCTTCCGTTACGATACGCATATCCAGCAGGTCGCGATCGAAGACTTCCTTGCCATCACGAAAATTGGAGTTCAGGCGAGAGTGTGAATCGGGGTAGCCGACGAGCGCAATTTCGTCGCCGATTTGTAAAACGGCGTCGCCATCGGGAATGGCGAGGATACCATTGCGTCGAATACGCTCAATGTAACAGCCAGTCTGACGATAAATGCCGAGCTCACGCAAATTCTTGCCGTCCGCCCAGGCGACCAGCTCCGGCCCGACACGATAAGCACGAATGACCGGTAGATACACTTTCCTTTGGCTATCTGTATCAAGCCCGCGTTCGCGAGCGATCTGCTGCGCGCTAGTGGGCAAATCTTGATGCTGGAATTTGGGGAGATAACGCGCGCCAAAAATGAGGCTGACCAAGCCAACCAGATACGTTAGCGCATAACCCAGACTCAGATGATCTTGTTCGATACCAAGCTGCCCACCTAAACTGGCGGTATTGCGCAGTGTGTCGCCCGCGCCGACCAACACTGGCGTCGATGTCATCGAGCCAGCCAGCATGCCTGCTGTCAGGCCAATTCCCCAGCCAAATACCTTACCTAAACCTAAGGCCAGTAACATCGCGCTGCCGACCATCACCAGCGCCAGCATGAAATAGTTTTTCCCATCGCGGAAAAAAATAGAAAAGAAATTTGGGCCGGCTTCTATCCCCACACAAAAAATAAATAACATAAAACCGAGACTTAGAGCCTCTGTATTGATCGAAAAATGTTGTTGACCCAGAAATAAAGAAACGACTAAAACGCCAATAGAATTACCGAGTTGTACAGGCCCAAGACGTAATTTCCCTAAACAGAGTCCTAATGAAAGCACGACGAATAACAGTAGAATGTAATTCCCGTTTAACAAATCAGCGACGTTTATATTCATAGAATGCAACTTGTTGTTTACTAGTAAGTGCTTGATGTTATTCACTATAAAGGCTAAATTTAACCTTGCAGGCAGGCGTTTCCGTAATGGTGTAAAAGCACACCGACAGAAGGACTCAGCCTGATTCAGTATAATTTATTCGATAAAAATTGTTCAGCGTAATTATTGTCTTGTTTATTAATTATGGTGCCCTCGTTGAGGAAATACCGCCATTTACCTTCTCCTACGGAGAACCTGTGCGTTGAATAAAACGTCACGAGGTTTGATGTTATCGACTTCAGGGAATAGAGGCACTCATCATTTTCACCTTACCGCATTTTTTCGGCAACGGATCAATACACGCAAACATAGTCAGAGGAGAGGAGGGATGACAAGAATGAGAAAGTGGGTCGGTGCAGCCTGCTGCTTCCTCTTGTTTATCGCAGTGTTTCTGAGTCAAAAGATTGCGGTATCGGATGTTGAGACGAATATTGAGCTGCGCGGTAGCCCAGAGATGCTGCTTTTTTTGTTGCCCGGCGTAGTGGCATGCTGCCTTTCCGCGCGAGGCCGTCTGATCTACCCGCTGTTTGGCGCACTGACCGCGATGCCCGTCTGTTTATTAATGCTTCATTTCTGGACGTCACCGATGCGGTCTTTCTGGCAAGAGTTAGCCTATGTGATGAGCGCGGTCTTTTGGTGTGTGCTTGGTGCGCTGGGCGTACTGTGTTTACGGCGTCTATATCGGCGCTATCTACGCTGAGGAGCTGCGGTCATGAAAAAGCGCGGACTGATGCCGCGCCATTGTTTGGGATATATTATTATGACTGAAACAGCGCCAGGTGCTCTTTAGCATAGGCTTCAAAATCGGTGCAACCGCCGATGTGTTTTTCATCAAGGAAAATTTGCGGTACGGTTTCAACAGGTTTACCTACTGTCTTAGATAAGTCCTCTTTCGAGATCCCTTCCGCATAGATGTCGACATAGCGAAAACGAAAGTCATCACGCTGCTCAGTCAGCTTTTCCGCTAATTCTTTCGCGCGAACACAATAAGGGCAACCAGGGCGCCCGAAAATGACAGCAAACATGTAAACTCCTTTGTAAATTAGAAAATGCTTTCGTTCTTGAAACGCGTAGCATGAGATTTGTCACCGACATAACCACCGCTGAAAACGCTATGGTTAATAAGGTTATCTGTACATCGTTCTACTATGCCCGTATTCAGTGATGAAAAAAAGTAGTCATTGCCTGTTGCAGCGATTGGCTGATGACATTACGAGGGAAACCGACGTGAGTCACTGTCACCGAGCCCATTTGGTGACGAACTTGTCGTTGCGCTTTGCGTGCGGGCAGCCGCCCACTAAATCACAGATGTGCAGCCCTAATCACTGAAAAAAACACACCTGCTTCACTTCATGAGGATGATGTATCAGCCATGATCATAGTATTGAGGGATCATCGTGTGTGGACTTTCAGGATCTGAGGCGTTGCCGTAAAATACAGCATTCTCATCGGTGTAGGATATTATGCAATGGTGCTATGTGACAGCGGGAAAGCGAACGACGAAAGCGCTTTTTATCATGGCATCAATACGCCTTATTCCGTAAGCTATGGGGCGTTTTTAACGGTGTTTACATTTTAACATCGCCCACCGTGGGCGGTGATTCCTTTCAACAATGCAGTTTTACAGCAATAGGTATGAGGCACACATGATGGATTCACTCATCGTCCCGGATTTGGCTATGCTACGGCGGTGGCTGGATCAACTGAATATTCTTTATTTTGAATGCGATTCCTGTCAGGCGCTCCATCTTCCTCATATGCAGAATTTTGACGGCGTGTTTGATGCGAAAGTTGATTTGGTAGATAACGTCATTCTGTTTTCCGCTCTGGCCGAAGTGAAGCCCAGTGCGTTAATTCCGCTCGTCGGAGAACTCAGTCAGATTAATGCCAGTTCGTTAACCGTCAAAGCGTTTATCGATATTCAGGACGATAACCTACCGAAACTGATTGTCTGTCAGTCCTTCAGCGTGGCCGCCGGTATGACGTTAGAACAGTTTAGACATTTTATGCAGCAGTCAGAGGAACAGGTTTCGATGGTGATCCTTGAGGCTGGCGCCAACAATCTGCTGTTTATTGGCGAGGAAGAAGAGGGCTCTGCTATCAGCGTTACTACTTCACATCTGCATTGATACGGTTGCTGCCAACGGCAGCAATTGGTTTTACTTATTTCCCCTTTACCGCCATTTATTCTGGTTGTTTCGCATTATTGCCATATATTTCACTTTGTTTAATGCTAAACACCTTAATCACAGCGAAAAAAAGTGAATAAATAATCGTTAAAACCTCTTTTTACGTTCGAGTATGGTGCCCGCGATGTTGTGGGGTTATGCTTTATTTCTGTAAGACACGGACCGCTGAACCAGAGCGATTTCCGTGTCGGAGCGAATAATAATCGGTGCATACTCATTCATCGATTGGCGTACGCGGCAGGATATATTGCGTATCGGACGATACACAGACTTTACGTCATTTGAGTTGCTGGCGAGGATACCAAGATGCGCTTATCCCGGTAAGCGAGTCAAGTGGGTAGACGAAGCCAACGCGCAGGCAACTGCAGGCAACTAAAGATGACGGGAATGTTCACTCTCACGAATCACCCCCTTGAATGGAGGAAGGAACGGATGTTCACCCAACGTAAAAAATGGCTATCGGGTGTTGTTGCCGGCTTGTTGATGGCCGCGTCCGTCACCGCATCTGCGGAAGAGAAAACGCTGCATATTTATAACTGGTCCGATTATATTGCACCGAACACGTTAGCCAATTTCCAAAAAGAAACTGGCATTAAGGTTGTCTATGACGTGTTTGACTCCAACGAAGTGTTGGAAGGCAAGCTCATGGCGGGCAGTACAGGGTTCGATCTGGTTGTGCCCTCGGCCAGTTTTCTGGAACGGCAACTCACCGCGGGCGTTTTCCAGCCGCTAGACCGGAGTAAACTACCGAACTACAAAAATCTGGATCCCGAACTGATGAAGTTGATCGCGCAGCACGATCCGGGGAATAAATACGCGTTACCTTACCTGTGGGCGACAACCGGCATCGGTTATAACGTGGATAAAGTGAAAGCCGCGCTGGGTGCCGATGCGCCCGTTGACAGTTGGGATCTGGTATTGAAGCCGGAAAATCTGGAAAAACTAAAAAGTTGCGGCGTATCATTTCTGGACGCTCCAGAAGAGATCTTTGCCACCGTGCTGAACTATCAGGGGAAAGATCCGAACAGTACTAAACCGGGTGATTACACGACGTCAGCCACCGATCTACTGCTAAAACTGCGTCCGAATATTCGTTATTTCCATTCATCACAGTATATCAACGATCTGGCCAACGGTGATATTTGCGTCGCAGTAGGGTGGGCCGGTGATATTTTGCAGGCGGGCAATCGTGCGAAAGAAGCGAAAAACGGTGTAAATATCCAGTACAGTATTCCAAAAGAAGGGGCGCTGGCGTTTTTTGATGTCCTCGCCATTCCGAAAGATGCCAAAAATCTGGATGAAGCCTATGCATTTCTCGATTATCTGATGAAACCGGAAGTGATGGCTGACATCAGCAACCATGTCTATTACGCGAGTGGTAATTTGGCCTCCCTGCCGTTGGTCAATGAAGATATTCGTAATAATCCCGGCGTCTATCCTCCGGCGGATGTCCGCGCTAAATTATTTACGCTTAAGGTGCAATCACCTCAGATTGACCGAACACGCACCCGTGCGTGGACGAAGGTCAAGAGCGGTATATAGGCTCTGGGATCTGAATGACTGCTCTATCGCTTGAAAGTTGCTGGTTTGGGTAACTGGAGAGTGGACGGGCGTAAATGTGATGCGGAACAGGCGGCGATGCTGCCTGTTCGCGCACCTATGTTATGTCTCATCGCTGAAGACGAATAGTGCTTAAGGGCGCTGCCAGCGGTGTGATTTCTTCTGTTGTTGCCGGAGAGCAATGCAACGTGAATATCGCGATCCCCCGCCCTCAATTAAAACCGCAAAAAGCGGTCACGCCGCTATTGGAAGTGCGTAACCTGACAAAGTCGTTTGACGGTCAGGCCGCCGTCGATGACGTCAGCCTGACGATTTATAAAGGTGAAATTTTTGCCCTGCTAGGTGCTTCAGGTTGTGGAAAATCCACGCTGCTGCGTATGCTAGCGGGGTTCGAACTCCCTACTCAGGGGCAGATTGTGCTGGACGGTCAGGATTTATCATTGGTGCCGCCTTATCAGCGCCCTATCAATATGATGTTCCAGTCGTATGCATTATTTCCGCACATGACGGTGGAAAAAAATATCGCATTTGGCTTAAAGCAGGACAAACTTCCGCGTGCGGAAATCAAAGATCGTGTGGAAGAAATGCTGTCGCTGGTCCATATGCAGGAATTCGCCAATCGTAAACCACATCAGCTTTCCGGCGGTCAGCGTCAACGTGTCGCGCTGGCGCGCAGTTTAGCAAAGCGCCCTAAGCTGCTGCTGTTGGATGAACCGATGGGCGCGCTGGACAAGAAGTTGCGCGACCGTATGCAGCTCGAAGTTGTCGATATTCTGGAGCGCGTGGGCGTCACTTGCGTGATGGTCACGCACGATCAGGAAGAAGCGATGACCATGGCCGGACGCATTGCCATTATGAACCGCGGTAAATTTGTACAGATTGGTGAGCCGGAAGAGATTTATGAGCATCCGAACACCCGATTCAGCGCGGAGTTCATCGGGTCGGTTAATATGTTTGAAGGGGTATTGCAAGAGCGCCGGGACGACGCGCTGATCATTAACAGCCCTGGGTTAGTACACCCATTGAAGGTAGATACTGATGTCTCGGTTGTGGATGGCGTTCCCGTCTTCATCGCGTTGCGGCCCGAGAAAATCATGTTGAGCGAAGTCGTGCCGGATGACGGCTGCAATTTTGCGGTGGGCGAAGTTGTGCATATTGCTTATTTGGGTGACCTGTCGATTTACCATGTCAGACTCAATAGCGGGCAGATCATTAGCGCGCAATTACAAAACGCTTACCGCTATCGTAAGGGCACGCCGACCTGGGGAGATGAGGTCCGACTGTGTTGGGATGCGGATAGTTGTGTGGTTCTGACGGTGTAGCGAGGAAGAATGTCATGACTTTATTTCCCGAACATAACGCGGCAGAACCATCGGGCAGAGCCAGACTCTGGCTACGTGTGCTGATGGCGCACTGGCGTCAGAAACACGGACGTAAGCTGGTCATCGCGCTGCCGTATTTGTGGCTGCTCCTGCTGTTTATGCTGCCATTCCTGATCGTGTTCAAAATCAGCCTGGCAGAAATGGCGCGGGCAATCCCGCCTTATACCGATCTGGTTTCCTGGATGGATGACAGGCTTGGTATTACTCTAAATCTTGGCAACTACCTACATTTGTTAGACGACCCACTTTATTTCGATGCCTATCTGCAATCGCTTCAGGTGGCTGGCGTGTCGACGCTGTGTTGTCTGCTTATCGGCTACCCGCTGGCGTGGGCGGTGGCCCACAGTAAACCGTCAACACGTAATATATTGTTATTACTGGTTATCCTTCCATCATGGACCTCTTTCCTGATTCGTGTTTATGCCTGGATGGGCATTCTGAAAAACAACGGTATTCTGAATAACTTCCTGCTGTGGTTAGGGGTGATTGATGAACCACTCATTATCTTGCACACCAATTTGGCGGTATATATTGGTGTCGTGTATTCCTATCTCCCCTTTATGGTGCTGCCGATTTACACCGCGCTCATGCGGCTGGATTATTCGTTGGTTGAAGCTTCGCTGGATTTGGGCGCTCGCCCGTTGAAAACCTTCTTCAGCATAATAGTTCCTTTAACGAAGGGCGGAATTATTGCCGGTTCGATGTTGGTTTTCATTCCTGCGGTGGGGGAATATGTCATTCCAGAACTGCTCGGCGGGCCGGACAGCATCATGATTGGCCGCATTTTGTGGCAGGAATTCTTTAATAACCGTGACTGGCCGGTGGCGTCTGCCGTGGCAGTTATCATGCTTCTGTTATTGATTATGCCGATAATTTGGTTCCACAAACACCAGAATAAAACGGTGGAGGGAGAGGCGTGAATAATCTACCTGTGGTGCGATCGCCGTGGCGGATAGCAATTCTAGTGCTGTGTTTTACGTTTCTCTATGCACCCATGCTCATGCTGGTGATCTACTCGTTTAACAGTTCCAAACTGGTTACCGTCTGGGCCGGTTGGTCGGCTCGTTGGTATGTCGAGCTGTTCCATAATTCGGCCATGATCGGTGCGGTGCTTCTTAGCCTGACGATTGCCGCCGCCTCGGCTACGATGGCGGTCATCCTGGGGACAATCGCCGCCGTGGTCATGGTGCGATTTGGTCGTTTTCGGGGCTCGAATGGGTTCGCTTTTATGCTAACGGCCCCACTGGTGATGCCCGATGTGATTACCGGTTTGTCCCTTCTACTGCTCTTTGTCTCTTTAGGGCATGCCATTGGGTGGCCTGCGGAGAGAGGAATGTTCACTATTTGGCTGGCGCATGTCACGTTCTGTACGGCGTATGTCACCGTGGTGATCGGCGCCCGCCTACGTGAACTCGATCGCTCAATTGAGGAAGCCGCGATGGATCTGGGGGCAAATCCACTGAAAGTTTTCTTCATTATTACGGTGCCTATGATTGCGCCCGCGCTGTTTTCCGGCTGGTTGCTGGCGTTTACGCTCTCTCTGGACGATCTGGTTATCGCCAGTTTTGTGGCTGGGCCTGGCTCGACGACGTTGCCCATGCTGGTCTTTTCCAGTGTGCGAATGGGCGTTAATCCACAGATTAACGCCTTGGCGTCTTTGATACTGTTGATTGTCGGTATTATTGGATTTATTGCCTGGTGGTTTATGGCGAGAGCAGAGAAGCAACGCTATCGTGATATGCAAAAAGCGCGGCGCGGCTGATACAGCTTCTCGAGGTAACGCGCTGTCACGCGATGATGTTGGCCGCGCCGCCTGGGTATGGGCAATATTTTATTTTGATATTGTGTTTTAGCGCGGCGGCGAGAAGGGTAAATATCGTGCGATGGGGAGGGTGCAGATTGGGGGCGAGAAGAAGGTCGTGAAGCCACGCCATGTTTATGCCCCGGTGCCAGTCATGGTGGCAGGTATTGCAATTATTGCGACCCGTTTTTTAGGGCTCGCGCTGCTCACGTGGGAACTGGGGTTCAACGGTTTAAGCGCTTGGATTAACAGTAATACGTACGCTTGGGATTCGACGTTAATCGTGCTGCTGTCACTTGTGATCATCGGCGTTGAGGTTCGCTGTGGTTTTGCCGTGTTAACTGGCCTGAACTGGGGGCGTTGGGGCTATGTGGGCTGTCAGATCGTCGCGGTATCTTACCTACTGCTAACGTCGCGAGGCGCAGCGCTTCCTGCGATATTCCATATTTCAGGCGAGAGTAGCTTGGCCATACTGCATCAGATTTTATTACAAAAGGTTCCTGATCTTTTGGTCATGGTTTTGCTATTTCTACCGCGGCGCAGCAAACGCTTTTTTCAGCCTCGGAAACAGGTTTCTTAACTGTCCCGGAGGGATAACGGAACGGTGAATCGAAAGATCGCGGGGCCAAGTTTGCAGGGTGATATAATCTGCCAAATTTTTTACCTGTTAGATTATTATGCATTGTGCTCACTATCGTATGGGAACCTGCCGTTCCTGCCAATGGCTGGAAAAAGCCTATCCGCAACAGTTATCTGACAAGCAGCAGCATCTTGAAGGTCTGCTGAAACCGCATGCTGTGCAGTGCTGGTTGCCCGCGCAACCTTCTGCACCATCGGCATGTCGCAATAAAGCCAAAATGGTGGTGAGCGGCAGCGTAGAACGCCCATTACTAGGAATATTACACCGTGATGGCACCGCGGCGGATCTCTGTGATTGCCCGCTTTATCCGCCCAGCTTTTCGCCGGTTTTCGCTGTCCTTAAGGTTTTTATCGCCAGGGCAGGGCTGACGCCATATCACGTGGCGCGCCGTCGTGGCGAATTGAAATACCTACTGCTGACCGAAAGTACACAATGCGGTACGTTTATGTTGCGCTTTGTCTTGCGATCGGAAGCCAAGTTACCCCAACTGCGCGCCGAATTACCTTGGTTACAGCAGCAATTGCCTCAGCTTGAAGTGATTTCCGCCAACATCCAACCCGTTCATCAGGCGATAATGGAGGGGAAAACGGAGATTATCCTGAGCGATATTACTGCGCTGGCCGAACAGTTCAACCAGGTGCCGTTGTATATCCGCCCGCAAAGTTTTTTCCAGACGAATCCACAGGTGGCGGCAGCGCTGTATGCAACAGCGCGCGACTGGGTCGCCGAATTGAACATTAGCCATATGTGGGATCTATTTTGTGGTGTGGGAGGGTTTGGCCTGCACTGCGCATCACCTAACATGCGTTTAACCGGGATTGAAATCAGCGCTGAAGCGATAGTCTGTGCTCGTCGCTCGGCGGAACAGTTGGGGCTAAAACAGGTAGCGTTTCAGGCGTTGGATTCAACGCAGTTCGCGATAGGTAAGACGGACATTCCCGAGCTGGTGCTAGTCAACCCCCCGCGCCGCGGTATCGGCAGCGAACTGTGCGCTTACTTGAGCCGTATGGCACCGGACTATATTCTCTACTCCAGCTGTAATGCGGAAAGCATGACAAAAGATATGGCGGAACTGGCGAATTACCGTGTACTGCGCGTTCAGCTATTCGACATGTTCCCACACACAGCACATTACGAAGTGCTGACGTTATTGAAGCGGGAAATATAGGAAAGCATCAGGATATCTACGTTTTTTGTGAGGGTTGCTACCGTAGGCGTAAAAAGTGGAAGCGTAGAACCGTATTGATAAAACCATCTGCGGAACGAGAACGGTGATAATGGAATAGAAGAGTAAACCGTTTGCGCCATGGATGGCGCAATCCGAGCGTACAGCGACGTATTTAGAGCTAACCATTATCACCGCTCTACGCGCGTTATCAACAACTTAACGCGGTGCATTCACACCGCGTAGACGAACTTTATTGCGGGAACCACTTGTCGTTGATGGCCTTGTATGTGCCGTCCGCTTTGATGGCGTCCAGCGCTTTATTGAGTTTCTCCAGCAGCGCTGTGTTATCAGGGCGCACCGCGATGCCCAACCCTGTGCCGAAGTATTCTGCGTCTGTGATATGTTCCCCCACCGTTGCCAGTTCAGGGTTGGTCTTAATCCATTCGTTGACAACCGCGGTATCACCGAACACGCCATCGATACGACCATTTTTCAGATCCAATACCGCATTCTGATAGCTATCGTAAGAGACGGTTTGTACTTCTGGGTGTTTGTCGTGCATATATTTCTGGTGCGTTGTGCCATTTTCCATACCAATACGTTTACCCTTCATCGCGGCGAAATCGTTAAACTTACCTTTTTGCGCGATGACGATGGCTGAGTTGGCATAGTAGGGCTGCGTGAACGCGACTTGTTTACTGCGTTCTGGCGTGATGTCCATACCGGAAATCACCGCGTCATAACGGCGGAATTTTAACGCTGGAATCAAGCTGTCAAATGCCTGATTGGTGAACGTGCAGGTCGCCTGCATTTGTTTACACAGTGCTTTTGCCAGATCCATATCGAAACCAACGATTTCATTACTGGCATTTAGCGATTCGAATGGTGGATAAGTGGCTGAAGACGCAAAACGAATGGTGTCTGCAGCCGTGGCGCTGAAAGCGATCCCGGCTAATAACGTAGCAAGCATTAATTTTTTCATTGACCAACTCCTGTCTTATTTTTTTGTGTGATATGGCGGCGCGGAGCGCTATCGAAACGGTAAGGATCAGTTACGGCGCTCAAAAACCAGTGCTCGACGCTCGACCCAACGCATTAATAGCGTCAGTAGCCCGTTGACACAGAGATAGATAATCCCCGCGGCGCCAAACACCATCACGTCATAGGTGCGGCCATACATCAATTGGCTGTAGCCCATGACTTCCATCAGCGTGATGGTGTAAGCCAACGACGTACTCTTAAACACCAACACCACTTCATTGGAATAAGAAGAAAGCGCGCGCTTAAAGGCGAAGGGGAGCAAAATGCGTAACGTCTGCCTCTGGTTCATGCCCAAAGCCGCGCAGGATTGCCATTGTCCGGCGGGAATCGCTTTTACCGCGCCATAGAAAAGTTGCGTCGTGTAAGCTGCGCTATTGAGCGCCAGCGCCACCATCGCGCATAGCCACGGTTGTGAAAGCAGGTGCCACAGCCAGGGGATCTGTTGAATAGCGGTGAACTGTCCGGGGCCGTAGTAGATCAGGAAAATTTGCACCAGCAGCGGCGTACCGGTGAACAGCGTAATGTAGCCCTTCGCCAACAGGGAGATAACCGGCGTTTTTAGCGTCAGTACAATGGTCAACAGCAGTGACAACGCCAGTGCCACGACGATCGACACGGCAGTCAAGGTCAGGCTGGTTTGCAGGCCTTTTAACAGCTCAGGTATATAAGCGAGCATCAGGAAGGCCTCCGCTCAAAACGCGTGGTGCGCAGTTCAATGCGTTTCAGCACATACTGACTTAACAGCGTAATAACGAGGTAGATTGCCGCTGCGATAACGTACCAGGTAAAGGGTTCTTGCGTCCGCGTGGCAATACTTTTGGTCTGCAGCATCAAATCATTAACGCTAATCAGTGAAACCAACGCGGTATCTTTCAGCAATGCCAACCACTGATTACCTAACCCCGGCAGGGCGTGACGCCACATCTGCGGCATAATCAAGCGGAAGAAGATCGCGGATTTACCCAGTCCCAACGCCTGACCGGATTCCCATTGCCCTTGCGGCACGGCTTTCAGTGCGCCGCGTAACGTTTGTGATGCGTAGGCGGCATACAGTAGCGCCAGGGCAATCACGCCACAGAGAAAGGGGCTGATTTCAAACATGCCAATTTCCAGTTTTACTGGAATCTGCACGATGAAAAGGTTCAGCGTGAAGCCATCCGCCAGCATCATCAGCAGTTGGGAGGAGCCGAAGTAGATAAATAGTACGACCAGAATCTCTGGCAAGCCGCGTAACAGAGTGACAACAGCGGTGCCAGCCCAACGCACCGCTTTCCAGCGAACGGTTTCCCAAACGGCAAACAGCATCGCCAGAGCGAGCCCGAGTACCAGCGCACAAATGGCAAGGCCGACGGTCATACCAGCGGCGCTTGCGAGAGGTTGAAATTCAATCATTTATTGTCAGATTACTGCTGAAACCATTTTTTATAGAGGGTTGCGTAGGTGCCATCTTGCTTAATCTTGTTAAGCGCATCGTTGAATTTCTTCAGCAACGCATCGTTATTCTGACGGACGGCAATGCCCAAGCCGACACCAAAGTAGTTTTTATCCGTGATATTTTGACCAACGGAAGCCAGCGTTTCGTTCTGCTTCAGCCATTCATTCACTACGGCAGTGTCACCAAAGACGGCATCCAAACGGCCATTTTTCAAATCCAACACGGCATTCTGGTAGCTATCGTAAGGCACTGTTTTAATATCGCTTTGTTGTTCCATCAGGTATTTCTGATGCGTTGTCCCGTTCTGTACGCCGACACGCTTGCCTTTCAGCGCGGCGATATCCGCTATTTTTCCTTTCTGAGCAATAAACAGCGCGGAGTTATCGTAATAGGGTTGTGTAAAGGAAACCTGCTGCTGGCGTTCCGGAGTGATATCCATACCGGCAATAACCGCTTCAAAACGACGGAATTTCAGGCCGGGGATCAGGCTGTCGAAAGCCTGATTGCTGAAGGTGCAGGTTGCCTGCATTTCTTTGCACAACGCGTTGGCCAGATCGATATCAAACCCCTGAATCTGGTTGTTGGCATCGACAAACTCAAACGGAGGATAGGAGGCTTCGGTCGCGAAACGGATAGTATCGGCGGCGTGGGCCGAAGCGGCGCCAACGGCGAATAAGGCGGCAACAATTAATTTTTTCATTATCGTGATCCTGATAGTAATTAATGTGACAAATAACTCGCGAATTCAGGCGTCTGCGGCTGGGTGAAGTGCGTCGCATCCCCTTGCTCAACGATGCGACCGTTTTCCATGTAGACGATTCGGCTGGCTGTTTTTCGAGCAAATTCAACTTCGTGAGTCACGATAACCTGCGTAATGCCGGTTTGCGCCAATTCACGAATAATATTAACAACCTGTGCGGTAATTTCGGGATCCAACGCCGCGGTTGGCTCATCAAAAAGCAGAACTTGAGGTTCCATCATTAGCGCTCGTGCAATGGCAACACGCTGTTGTTGCCCACCGGACAGATGAAGGGGGTAGCGATTAGCAAAATCGTTGAGACGTAGGCGTAGCAGCAGTTTATCGGCCCGTGCTCTGGCGTCCTCTTTGCTCAGACCTAATACTCGGCAAGGCGCCTCAATCAAATTCTGCACCACGGTCAGATGTGGCCATAAATGGTATTGCTGGAACACCATCCCTACGTTCTGACGCAATTCGCGGATTGCACTATCAGATGGCGTATGCTGAAAATCAAACTGGTTATCGACGATAGAAAGCGTGCCGGAACGCGGCATTTCTAATAAATTCAGCACGCGTATCAGGGAACTCTTTCCTGCCCCGCTGGGGCCCAGAAGCACCAGCGTTTCCCCTGCGGGACAATCGAGGGTGATATCAGAGAGCGCCTGGAAGGTGCCATAGAAACAGTTAATGCCGTTTAGTTGAATACTCATGCGAAAGAATTGAATAGACATTGATGCGGCGAATGTTAACGTCGGCAGAATAGTTATGCAATCACCGTGGGTTAAAATTTGCCAATAGGCGATTTATTGCTTAAATAATAGCACAAAATAGTGTGTAGACCTGCGTATCCTCTGGGTGAACGGCTGCAAGCCGAGCCTTCACTGAACTTGGCGCACGTAGGAAAGGTGACCGCGGGCTAGTCACTGCCGTTAATGGGCGCGCAATAATCGTGCGTGACATCTTGCTAAGATGGCGATAATGAAAGCAGAATCATGAGCAAACGTAATCGAAATAATAGCGTTATCAATAGAGTAGCGATGATGAAATGGCTGTTATGCATCACGCTGGCGCTGTTGACGGGGTGCCAGTCGCTGTCGATGTTGAAAGCGGAGCGTCATTATGCACTCGACACCTCATTGCCATCACGTGCGCAGGAACCTCGTATCCGCTTTTTGGTGATTCACTACACGGCAGAAGATTTTGCCACCTCATTGAATATTTTGACGGACGAGCATGTTAGTGCCCATTATCTTATTCCCGCACATCCGCCGATGCGGCAGGGGAAACCGCTTGCCTGGCAACTGGTGCCGGAATCTCAAGCTGCCTGGCATGCAGGTGCGAGCAGCTGGCGCGGATTTAGTCGGTTAAATCTTTCTTCGATTGGGATCGAACTGGAAAACGCGGGTTATCGGCGCACGCTAACAGGCTATACCTGGGCGCCGTTTACCGTGTCGCAAATCCATCTTGTGACCGAGATCGCGCGTGATATCGTCGATCGCTATCAGATTGCGCCGCAGAACGTGGTGGCGCACAGCGATATCGCTCCACAGCGTAAACAGGACCCTGGGCCGCTCTTTCCTTGGAAAGCGCTTGCGCAAGCGGGAGTGGGAGCCTGGCCGGATGCGCAGCGGGTAGCGTTCTATTTGAACGGGCGTTTACCGTTGCAGCCGGTGGATGAAGCGGTTCTGCTGGAAAAATTGGGGCGCTATGGCTATTCCGTGCAGGACGCGATGACCGCGCGTGAGAAGCGGCAGGTGATCGTCGCTTTCCAGATGCATTTCCGCCCGGAGAACTATCAAGGGCAGCCAGATGCGCAGAGTGAAGCGATTGTCGACGCGCTGCTGGAGAAATACGGTAGCCGCTAAACCGCTTCCCTCTCTGCCAATTTCGCGATGCGCGCGGCCATGCCACGGAAGATAAACAGATGAGCGGGCATCATTAGGAACCAGTAGACCAGCCCATTGAACCCGGAAGGGTGCCAGCGGGCGCGGACGTCCACGGTTCGGTGCGTGCCTTTGTCCGTGATAGTAAAGTTGAGTTTCCCCAGCCCCGGCGCTTTCATGCCGAATAGCAGCACCAACTGACGTTGTGGTTTGAGCGAGATAACCTTCCAGCCGTCAATCTTGTCACCCACTTCCAGCGTCGGGCGCGCGGGGCGTCCATAGGTGACGCCGTTACCACAAAGATCGTCGAGGCGTGCACGAATAGCCCACAGCGTATTGGCGTAGAAATATCCTTCTTTGCCCCCGATCTGTTGGATTACGCGCCAGAGCGCCTGACTGGAGGCTGGGGTTTCTATCGAATGTCCGGCCTGTTTGGGGTAAAAGCCATAATTCGGTTTCCAACGTGCGCGAACCTCGCTGTCGTCGCCCCAGTCGGCCTGCTGAACGCTGTCCATTTCACTTTGCAGCGTGAGGCGCACGGCGTCATCAAAGCGCATCAGTTTTTGCGGTATTAATGCCTGCAGTTCACTCCCATCAGCCTGTAAATCATGTTTAAGCCCCTGGATGAGAGCATGGGCCGTGGATGGCGGAACTGAAGTGATCCAATGTAAAAACCATACTGATACCAGATGCGTCGGCATCGGAATCGGAACCAGCAATCTACGTTTGCCACTGATCTGGATGAAACGCTCGAACATGGTCTGATAGCTGATATATTCAGGGCCAGCGGCATCCATGATGCGGTGTACCGTAGCGGGATGCCGCGCGATTTCGATCAGATAAACGAGTAAGTTTTCCAGCGCGATGGGCGATGATTTAGAACGCACCCAACGCGGTGGTGTGAGTACGGGCAGGTTATAAACCATATCACGCATGATTTCGAACGCCGCCGAACCTGCGCCGATAATAATGCCCGCGCGTAATTCCGTAACGGGAATATGGCTATGGCGCAGGATATCACCGGTTATCTGGCGGGCTTGCATGTGCGGCGAGGTATCCTGTTTTGCCTGAAGCGCCCCCAGATAGATAATCTGTTTCACGCGACTGCCTGCCAGCGCCAGTAATAGGTTTGTTGCCGCCATCCGCTCTTTGGCAACAAAATCTGCGCCGTCCCCCATGCTATGTACTAAATAATAGACGGTTTCCGCGCCCCACAGACCCTCGGGGAGGCTATTGGGGTGAGTGAGGTCAACCCGTTGGCACTCGACCCCAGGCCAATGCCGCGAAGCCAGATACTCAATATTACGGCCAGCCGCAATAACCTGTTTGCCCTGCTGACTTAACCGTTCAGTGAGATGCCGACCAATATAACCAGTTGCGCCCAGAATGAGGATTGGGGCTGAGGGAGGTGCCATGTGTCAGGGTTCCACAGCAAAAAAACGATGGCTTACTATAGCCTAAGTAAATCCATCCTAAATAAATCGACTGCAAATAATGTTGGGGTCGGGGGATAGTGCAAAGCGAATAATAATCAGGAATGCCGATCGTTTAAGGATAGCGAAACCGGGGAGACCACGGTGTGCGGCATCCTGGTGGGAACCGCATCACCGTGTTTTGCCTCAATCCATACTTAAATATCCATCATTCACACACTGGAGCATTAACGTTAGCCCGATAACGGGGGCTAACGATCGGGAGTGGATGAATCGGAGCATTGTCAGGCTAAAACGGTATCGCCATGCAGCTGGCAGCTACAGGCCAGAACGTAGCCTTGTTCGATCTCTTCCGGCGTCAGCGTCATGGTACTGGTCGTGGTGTAATCGCCGGATAGCACGCGGGTTTTACAACTGCCGCAGACACCGGCGCGACAGGCGGCGAGCACCGGTATTTTATTGTCCTCCAGCGCAGCCAGCAGGCTGATGCCTACGGGAACACGCAGATTTTTCAGCGGGCGACGTATAGTCAATGTCAGCCGATCGGCATCGTCATCCACCGTGTTACCGGTTGGTCGGAACTGCTCTTTAAAGATACGGTTTGGGGCGACGCCAAGCTGCTGACTCAGGGTTTCGATCTGGGCCATGTACGGCGCTGGGCCACAGGTCATGACCGTGCGCTCGGCAATATCGGGTACGCGCTTGGCGAGCAGATCGCCGCTGATTCTCCCAGATAAGAAACCGGGCGCCGCGTCAAATTCCGCTATCAACGTCAGGTGTAGCCGCTGTGGATAGCGCTCTACCAGATCTTGCCATTCATTGGCAAAAATAACCTGTTGTGGATTGCGCACGTTGAAAATAACCTGGATATCGGTTTGCGGTTGGTTTGCCAGTAACCAGCGGCACATCGACATAATAGGTGTAACGCCGCAGCCGGCCGCCGCCATTAGATAGCGCTCGCTGACAACGTGTGTGCAGGTGAATTCACCCTGCGCGTCGGACACCCAGAGATAATCGCCGACTTTTAGTGTTTGCGTCAGCCAGCGTGAACCGACCCCATCGTCCAGCCTTCTGACCGTAAAGGTAATAAAGCGGCTAAGACCCGGTGAGGAAGAGATCGTATACGCTCGAAGTGTCTCTGCGCTATTAGCAATGCTGATTAACGCGTGTTGGCCCGGCTGATACGGGTAAAAATCATGGTTAACCAGTGAAATCGTCCAGACATCCGGCGTTTCTTGAGTAATCGAATGCACCTGCATGCGGTTAGGGCAAAGCGGTGTCGGCATCGTCATTGTTTCTCTCCAAAAGACACGGGCAGGCGGCGTCCAAGAGCGCCTTTGAGAGGTCATTCCTCTTCATAGGGGTGATGGATGACCTCGCCCGTTTTAATGCATCAAACGGTCAGGCAGACATCAGGCGACCAGATAAGCCTTAAGCGGCCAGAATCGTCCCCATGTCTTGTTCTACGGTGGTAATCGTCCGCAATCCAAATTTCTCATTCAGAATGGCCAGCAGATTATCCGTTAGGAACCCAGGCGCCGTTGGACCGGTGTAAATGTTCTTCACGCCGAGAGAGAGCAGAGTGAGCAAAATGACAATCGCTTTTTGTTCAAACCAGGATAACACCAGACTCAACGGTAAATCGTTTACGCCGCAGCCCAATTTTTCCGCCAGTTTCACGGCTAGAATGATCGCAGAATAGGCGTCATTGCATTGACCGACATCCAGCAGCCGTGGCAGGCCTTCTAGCGTCCCGAAGTCCAACTTGTTGAAACGGTATTTCCCGCATGCCAACGTCATGATCAGGCAATCTTTCGGGACATGGAGTGTGAAGTCGGTGAAATAGCTGCGTTCCGCGCGGCTACCGTCGCACCCGCCCACCAGGAAAACATGGCGCAATTTTTTCTGTGCAACCAGATCGATCACGGTATCGGCGGCGCTCAGCAGCGTTTCCCGCCCAAAACCGACGGTGATCAGGTGTTCAATTTCGCTGTACGGGAAGCCGGCGAGACGCTGGGCCTGTTCGATAACCGGACTGAAATCATCACCGGCAAGATGGTTCACACCCGGCCAGCCCACGATGCTGCGTGTCCAGATACGATCGCCGTAGTTACCCACGTTAGGATCGATGATGCAGTTAGACGTCATCACAATTGGGCCGGGAAATTTAGCAAACTCGGTTTGCTGGTTTTGCCAGCCGCTGCCGTAGTTGCCCACCAGGTGCTTGAATTTTTTCAGTTCAGGATAACCGTGCGCCGGCAGCATCTCGCCGTGGGTATAGACATTAACGCCGGTGCCGTCGGTTTGCTCCAACAGCATACGCAAATCTTTCAGGTCGTGGCCGGAAATCAGAATTGCTTTACCTGCGACCGGTCGCACGTTTACGGCGGTGGGTTGTGGGTTACCGTAAGCGCTGGTTTCTCCGCGATCGAGAATTGCCATCACGGTAAAGTTCATTTTACCGATGCCCATGGCGTTGTTTAGCAACGTCTCAACGTCCGTAGGGTAGGTGCCCAGCCATGCCATAAAAGCATGATATTCAGCGTAGATAGCCTCGTCATATTGGCCGAGCACATGGGCGTGCTCCATATAAGCCGCCGCGCCTTTCAGGCCATAGAGGTTGAGCATACGTAACCCATGCACGTCGTCGCCTACGCTGGCTTTATCGCTGTCCAGTGCGAAGTCTGCCGCCTGTTGCAGTAAAGTTGGAATATCATTGCCTGCCAGTTGCAGCGCGGCCATTGGATGATCGACGGTCACGGCGGGATCCTGTTGGCGACAACGCACTGCCAATGCGTCTCGCAGTGCGACCGCTTCCTGCGCGTAGCCGATAATGCGCTGGGAATCGAAATTCACATTGGTCAGGGTCGAGAAGAAAGCGCGAGGCGCAAAACTGTCGACATCGTGATCGATGATCCCCAACTCGCGTGCCTTTAATGCCCAGGCAGAAAGCCCTTGTAATACAGCGACCAGGAGGTCTTGCAGATCGGATGTTTCTGCGGTTTTACCGCACATGCCCTGTGCGTAAGAGCAGCCGTTTCCAACCGGGGTACGAATCGTTTGTTCACATTGCACACAAAACATAATGCCTTCCTTTTTTAAGTTGCATTTAAAATGCTTGTTTAAAGCATAATGTTGTCCGAGGCAGGTAAGAAGGCTTTTTTATGGCAACATTAGGTAAGTTTGATTTAGCGCAATTTTGCTGGTACGCAATGAAAATCACTCTCAATCACGGTGCGTTAAACGGGAAAATCTCAGGTCCGGTGGCTACAGCGAGGAAAGGCGGACAACGGTATGGTGAGCTGGCCTTGATGATGGGTCATATGCGATGGCGCTAGCCGACGTTATGTGAGGATGGACTAAACGCAGGCTAACCAGGTTGCGAGATAGTGACGGCAAGGAAGTAATAATTGATTAAAATGAAACACATGCCAAAGCGGGTAACGGATTGTCTGTCTGAATGTCAGGTATGCTGACATAAGAAACACGCAGGTCACGGCTACAGGAGAGAAAGATGTATTTGGAAAATATTGAAATCCTGGGGTTTCGGGGAATTAATCGTCTATCGCTGACACTGGATGAGAATAACGTACTGCTTGGTGAGAATGCCTGGGGGAAATCCAGCCTGTTGGATGCGCTTTCTCTGCTCTTGTCGCCAATGTTGCCGTTGTATCACTTTACTAGCCATGATTTTCATTTTACCCCAGGCGATGAGGCGCGTCGGGAAAATCACCTTCAAGTCATTTTTACGTTTTGTGAGATTGCGCCGGGACACCATTTATCCCCCCGCTATCGTTCACTCAGCCCCGTATGGGTGAAAGGGGAGGCGTCGTGTTATCGCATTTTTTATCGACTGGAAGGCGAGGTGGATGACAGCCAGTCCGTCTTCACCTGGCGTAGTTTTTTGGATGCGGATGGGCACCCGTTGCCATTAAAAGATATCGATGCATTGGCGCGAGAAATTATCCGCCTGCATCCCGTGTTACGCTTACGCGATGCGCGTTTTATGCGCCACATGCGTTCCGGGGAGCTAGCGGCGACGTTAGGTGACAACAATGAAAAGCTTGCCAGACAATTCGAGCAACTGGTGCGTGAGTTAGCGCGTAATCCGCAAAACTTGACGGATAACGCGTTGCGTCAGGGGCTGGTGGCGATGCGCCAACTCCTGGAGCACTATTTTTCTGAACAAAATGCCGCAGGCTCCGACCTACACCATCGCCGCGCACGGGCGCATAATGGGAAAGCGTGGCGCGCGCTGGACAATATCAACCGATTGATTGCCGACCCCAAGAGTCGTAGTCGCCGGATTATTCTATTAGCGCTTTTTTCTACATTGTTACAGGCAAAAGGGGCGGTAACCTTAGATCCACATGCTCGCCCGCTCTTATTGGTGGAAGATCCGGAAACCCGGTTGCACCCGATTATGCTATCTGTGGCGTGGGGGCTGCTGGCGCAGTTACCGCTCCAGAAGGTGACGACAACCAATTCGGGAGAACTCTTATCGCTGGTGCCTATCGAGCAGGTATGCCGACTGGTGCGAGAATCTTCTCGGGTGGCGACATACCGCATTGGTCGCCAGGGCATGAGTGCGGAAGACAGCCGACGTATTGCATTTCACATTCGGATGAACCGTCCTTCTGCTTTGTTCGCCCGCTGTTGGCTATTGGTAGAAGGGGAAACCGAGGTGTGGATGCTGAATGAATTCGCGCGTCAATGCGGGCATCACTTTGCGGCAGAAGGCGTAAAAGTGATTGAATTTGCCCAATCCGGGCTACGACCATTGCTGAGATTTGCGCATCGGATGGGGATTGAATGGCATGTGCTGGTCGATGGTGACGACGCGGGGAAAAAATATGCCGCGACGGCGAAAAGCCTATTGGCAGAACAAGGAGAGAGTGAACGCGATCATTTGACCGTTTTGCCCGCGGCAGATATGGAGCACTATATGTATCGCGAAGGGTTTAGCCACGTTTATCATCGCACAGCGCAGTTGCCGGAAAAGGTACCGCTTTCCATGCACAAAATCATTATTAAGGCGATTCAGCGTTCTTCCAAGCCCGACCTGGCGATTGATGTGGCGATGGACGCCGCCGTCAGGGGCCGAGAGGCCATTCCGCTGCTCATTCGTAACATGTTTTCACGTGTTCTGTGGCTGGCTCGCGGGCGCGCGGATTAAGACCCTGTCCCATTGGGCCATTTACTTGCCAATGATGCCTACTGGGATAGGCTATAAGTGATGGCGCGGCATAAAAAATACCGCTCGATATACTGAACGGTATTTTTGCATGGTATTGATTTCGCGCGGTTAGTGTTTTACACGAAGATATAAAAGGTTAGGCGGTTAGGCTGTCGCTTCAGCATCGTAGGGTATAATCAGGCAAGCATGATTGCCTTTCGGCCCTTGATGAACATCGAACTTGACAGTTTGTCCCGCTTTCAACGTGCGGTAACCCTCCATCTGAATGGTCGAGTAGTGCGCGAAGATATCGTCTCCCCCTCCCGCTGGACAGATAAAACCAAACCCTTTGGCGTTATTGAACCATTTAACAGTACCTGTCTCCATGCATCAGCATCCTTCGCAAGAATCTTCTTTTCGTTAAGATGTGGTTATTAAGGCGTCGTTATTAAGACATAGTTGTTAAGGCATAGTTATTTATTAAGGCATAGTTATTAAGGCATAGTTATTGGGTTACGATGAATATGAACTGATTAAAACTCCATCAATCCACAGTTACACTTTAGAGAAATCGATCCCAGCGTCAAGCGTCACGCCGCAAGGTTTGAGGAGGAGTTTGTTAAAATTTGATGCCGATAACATTATTGATGAACCACGGTATTGATGAACGCACGAACGTGTTGCGTCGATACGTTATTGGTCATTGAGCTTGAATTTTGTGTATCAGGAACCATTTCATTCCTCAGGTGGTAAAATAAAAAGCAGACGTGTTACTGTTAATGCAGGGATATCTGTCATATTTCAAGTCGCGAGCATGTACTGCCTGCCGCTTGATGTGTTTAGCAATCAACAGACTTATGTCGTAGCTGCGATGGCCGCGATGTTTGTTACATGATGTGGATAGATAATGGGAAACAACAGTACGTGGTCACAATCCGAGAACCAGACCGCTGATAAACAGAAAGAAAAATTGCAGCCGCCATCGATGTATAACGTCGTGTTGAATAACGATGATTACACCCCGATGGAATTTGTTATTGACGTACTGCAAAAGTTCTTTTCTTATGATATTGAACGTGCCACACAGCTTATGTTAACTGTGCATTATCAGGGTAAAGCGATTTGTGGCGTATTCAGCGCTGAAGTGGCTGAAACTAAGGTTGTACAGGTTAATCGTTATGCCAGAGAAAACGAGCATCCGCTGCTCTGTACGCTGGAAAGAGCCTGAAGTCAGGCGATTATGAGGAGAGGTGCCAATGCTCAATCAAGAACTGGAACTCAGTCTCAATATGGCTTTCGCTAAAGCGCGTGAGCACCGACACGAGTTTATGACCGTGGAGCACCTGCTGTTGGCTCTGCTTAGTAATCCTGCCGCCCGCGAAGCATTGGAAGCATGTGCTGTCGATTTAACCGCGCTGCGTCAGGAACTGGAAACGTTTATTGAGCAGACCACTCCAACGTTGCCGCAAAGTGACAGCGAGAGAGAAACCCAGCCAACGCTGAGTTTCCAACGTGTACTACAGCGTGCTGTCTTCCATGTGCAGTCTTCTGGTCGCAGCGAGGTATCCGGCGCTAATGTCTTGGTCGCGATTTTTAGCGAGCAGGAATCTCAAGCCGCCTATCTGTTGCGCAAACATGACGTTAGTCGTTTAGATATTGTGAACTTTATTTCGCACGGGACACGTAAAGAAGAAACCGATCGGGCCGCAAACCCCGACAATACCGCCAATGAAGAGCAGGCCGGAGGGGAAGAGCGAATGGAGAACTTCACCACCAATCTGAATCAATTGGCGCGCGTCGGCGGTATCGACCCTCTCATTGGGCGAGATAAAGAACTGGAACGTACCATTCAGGTATTGTGCCGTCGCCGTAAAAATAATCCCTTGCTGGTCGGCGAGTCTGGCGTCGGTAAAACCGCGATTGCTGAAGGGCTGGCCTGGCGTATTGTGCAGGGCGATGTACCGGAGGTGATGGCGGAATGTACGCTGTACTCGTTGGACATTGGTGCGTTGCTGGCGGGCACGAAGTATCGTGGCGACTTTGAGAAGCGTTTTAAGGCGTTACTGAAACAGCTTGAGCAGGATAAAAACAGTATCCTGTTTATTGATGAAATTCATACGATTATTGGTGCTGGCGCGGCGTCCGGTGGTCAGGTCGACGCGGCTAATCTGATTAAACCGTTGCTTTCCAGCGGCAAGATTCGCGTCATTGGCTCGACTACCTATCAGGAATTCAGCAATATTTTTGAGAAGGATAGGGCGCTGGCGCGCCGTTTCCAGAAGATCGACATCACGGAACCGAGTCTGGAAGAAACCATACAAATCATTAATGGGCTCAAGCCGAAATACGAAGCTCACCATGATGTTCGCTATACGTCGAAAGCAGTGCGTGCGGCGGTAGAATTGGCGGTGAAGTATATTAACGACCGTCATCTGCCGGACAAAGCGATTGATGTGATCGACGAAGCGGGCGCGCGTAGCCGCCTGATGCCGGCAAGTAAACGCAAGAAAACGGTTAATGTGAGCGATATCGAATCGGTGGTTGCCCGTATTGCCCGTATTCCAGAAAAAACGGTTTCTGCCAGCGATCGTGATGTGCTGAAGAACCTCAGCAATCGTCTGAAAATGCTGGTATTTGGGCAGGATAAAGCCATTGAGGCGCTGTCCGAGTCTATCAAAATGAGCCGTGCTGGGCTGGGGCAAGAGCGTAAACCTGTGGGATCTTTCCTGTTTGCCGGTCCAACAGGTGTGGGAAAGACCGAAGTGACATTACAGTTAGCAAAAGCACTGGATATTGAACTATTACGCTTTGATATGTCCGAATACATGGAACGCCATACGGTTAGCCGTTTAATTGGCGCCCCTCCGGGCTATGTCGGCTACGATCAAGGTGGCCTGTTAACGGATGCCGTCATTAAGCATCCTCATGCCGTGTTGTTACTTGATGAGATTGAAAAGGCACATCCTGACGTCTTTAATCTGTTATTGCAGGTGATGGATAACGGAACGTTGACGGATAATAACGGCCGTAAAGCCGATTTCCGTAATGTCATTGTCGTTATGACGACCAATGCGGGCGTACAGGAAACACAGCGTAAAAGTATCGGGATTATCCATCAGGACAACAGTAGTGATGCGATGGAAGAGATCAAAAAGGTATTTACGCCCGAGTTCCGTAACCGTCTGGATGGCGTCATCTGGTTCAATCACTTGTCGACCGATGTCATTCAACAAGTCGTCGATAAGTTTATCGTAGAACTTCAGGCGCAGTTGGATGCGAAAGGCGTGTCGCTGGAGGTCAGTGAAGAGGCGCGTAATTGGCTGGCAGAAAAAGGCTACGACAAAGCGATGGGCGCGCGTCCGATGGCGCGTGTGATGCAGGAGAGCCTCAAGAAACCGCTCGCTAACGAGCTGCTATTCGGTTCGCTGGTTGATGGCGGCGCGGTCACCGTAGATTTGGACAAGAAGACGCAGCAACTCACATATGGCTTTCAAAGCGCCCAGAAACGCAAAGCGGAAAGCGTTAATTAATCAATACGTGTGTTATTTAGGAGGGATGCTAAGGCATCCCTTTTTTATTGGGTCGTAGACTGACCTTGGTGCGCTATTTTGCATTATGGCCCAGTTAAAAACACGATTCTTGGATCTTTTCGGATAGGCCAAGATTTTGCACAATCTTGGCTACCGAGCTGCCAGCCCTGTTACGCGTTACTCGATATATGGCTGTCTCTCTTCGCCTTAACCCTATCCCATTTTGGAGTGAACGATGAGCCAACGTCTTGATTACTACAGCAAGTCTCCCGAGGCTGCCAAGAAATATATGGAGTTCAATAACATTCTGCACAAGAGACCCTTTCTGGCTGAAATAGGCCATCTGGTTACGCTGCGTGCCTCTCAGCTTAACGGCTGTGCATTTTGCGTTGATATGCACGTTAAAGAAGCCAAGATTCATGGGGAGCGCGAACTACGTCAGCATCATGTGGCTGTCTGGCGTGAATCACCGCTTTTCTCCCCGCGCGAGCGTGCCGCGCTTGAGTGGACAGAAGTATTGACCCATCTTCCGCCGCACGGCGTACCGGACGAGGTGTTTACGCGCGTTCGCGAACAGCTGTCAGAAGAAGATCTGGCTGACTTATCTTTCATGATTATCGCGATTAATGGCTGGAATCGTTTGGGCGTCGCGTTTCAGGTCGTTCCCGGCTCCGCAGATAAGTTGTACGGTCTGGAAAAAGCCAATCTGCGCTAACTAACGCCCGTGCTGTTCAAGCTCGGTCAGAATCAATGTAGCCAGCCGCTCTGGTTCTGCCACCGTGGCGCAGTTGGTGAAACTGGCGAGTAGTGCGTTGTCACCGTTTCCTGAGACAGCCCAACGTGATAGCGGCTGAACCGCAATCCCTTGAGCCAGCAAGCGGTCGGCAAGTCGTCGATCGCTTATGTTATCCGGCAGGCGTAACACTAAATGCATGCCGCCCGGCTGCGTGTCGATGTGTATGTGGTTCCCCAAAATACCTTGTAGCGCAGCGATGGTGGCGGAGCGACGTTCTGCATAAAGGCGTCGTGTGCGCTGAATGTGCCGGGCAAAATGGCCTTCAGCGATGAAGCTGGCAACGATAGACTGCGTCATGGTTGGCGATGCGGAAGCGAAGAAAATTCGGCTGATATGTTCAAAGGTGGCAATCTGCGCCTGTGGTACAACCAAATAAGCCAACCGAATCCCCGGAAATAACACCTTGCTGAAGGTGCCCGCATACAGAACTCGCCCATGACGATCCAGACTGGCCAGCGCGGGAAGTGGGCGGCTGACGTAGCGATATTCCCCATCATAATCATCCTCTACTATCCAGGCATTCTGCTCGGTTGCCCACTGCAATAATGCCTGTCGCCGAGGAAGCGGCAACGACATCGACAAGGGGCTTTGATGCGCGGGCGTGACAACGGCCATACTGGCATCATTCGCCAGCGCGATACCGCGCTCCACGTTGAGCCCTTCACGATCGACGGTGACCGGAACCGGACATAACCCAGACTGTGATAGCAACTGGCGAGTAGGGGGATAGCCGGGATCTTCAACCCAGACGCGCTGCCCGGACTTCAGCAAGGCCAGAACGGCGAGTTGTAAATTGGTGCGCCAACCTGAGGTGATGAATACCTGACTGGCGGTACAGTCAATTCCACGCGCCACTTGCAGATAAGAGGCGATGGCGTTTCTCAGCGCTGGCAAGCCATAAGGTGCGGGGTAATCCCAATCCGGTAACTGCATGCTGCGAAGATAGCGTGCGCCCAGTCGAGCCCATAGCTTGCGCGGGAAGGCGTCAAAAGCGGGAACGCCCATTTGAAAAGGCAACAGTTGCGATGGATGCCACAGTATGTTTTGTTCATCGTCTGGCGCTGAGGGGGATACCGTCGCATCGGTAACGGAAGTTGGTGCTAAGGGCAAATCGGGACTCACCAGCGTGCCTGCTTGCCCACGTGCCTGCAAATAACCTTCGGCAATCAGCAACGAGTAAGCCTGTTCTATCGTTCCGCGTGCGACGCCAAGCTCTTTCGCCAGCATACGTGCGGAAGGCAGGCGGTCACCCGGTGACAATAGGCCTGTGCTGATAGCCCGACGCACTCGTTCGTAAAGCTGACGATAGAGCGGCGTACTCTCCTGAAAGGAAAGAGGGGAAAATAGGGGAGAGTCAGGTTTCATATAGGGAATCCATGACAAGCGGGTTGTTGAGCTTAAACAGTTGGCCCCAAAAAACTGTTTTTAAAAAACAAAAGCCCTCGCCATGAAGGGAAGGGCTGGGGAGGGAGTCACATCCTCATATATCGCTGTGATCAGCGATGAGTAAACCGGTTAACGGCTACGGAAGACAATGCGGCCTTTACTCAGGTCGTACGGGGTTAATTCTACAGTAACTTTGTCACCCGTCAGGATGCGGATATAGTTTTTACGCATTTTACCGGAGATATGAGCGGTAACCACGTGCCCGTTTTCCAACTCAACACGGAACATGGTGTTAGGCAGCGTATCAAGCACAGTGCCTTGCATTTCAATATTGTCTTCTTTGGCCATCGAATCCTCTAGGTCTAACTACCTTTATTTTTTAACCGCAAGATAATGCCGAAAAACCGGCATTATGTAAAGAAGCGTTCACGTTTAGGGCATTATTTACCCGCTATGCTCGATCAAAATATCGGTTCGCTGAGCGGTTGTGGTAACCAACACCCTTCATTAACAGCGATATCCTGGTATTGAAGAAGCAGTTGCAGAAAACGGACACGCGGAATTTCTTGTACGCCCAGCGAAGCCGTATGAGAATTTAGTACCTGACAATCAATCAGATGACCGCCATGGCGAATAAAATGTTGTTGGAAGGTCAGTAGCGCGTATTTCGATGCATTATCCGTGCGGCTAAACATTGACTCGCCGCAAAATACTTGCCCTTGCTCTATACCATATAGCCCGCCAACTAGTGCGCCATTGTGCCACACTTCAACGGAATGTGCTTTTCCGATTTGGTGAAGTCGGCGATAGGCTGAAATAATGTCTGGCGTAATCCATGTGCCATCACGATGTTCATGCGCACAGGCGTTAATGACCTTATCAAAGGCGTGGTTCAGCGTGGCGTGAAAGGAACACCGCTTTAGAAATTTTTTCATACTACGGCTGAGATGAAATTCACCGGGAAACAGAACCGCACGCGGATCCGGCGACCACCATAGAATTGGGTCACCCGGCGAAAACCAAGGGAAAATGCCATGTCGATAGGCCGCCATCAATCGGGAAACGGAGAGATCGCCGCCAACGGCCAACAGCCCATTGGGATCCTCTAGCGCATGAGCCGGATCGGGAAATTGAAGCGACTGGGGCGATAATTGATATAAGCGCATAGTTTCAAACGTTATATTTCATTGCATTTGCTTCAAACGTGCTGGCGGAATTGCCAATAACGCCCTTTTTTTGCCAGAAGTGCCTGATGGCTGCCTTGTTCTATAATGTTACCGCCATCCAGTACACAGATGCGGTCCATCGATTCTAACCCGTATAGCCGATGGGTGATAACGATCAAGGTCTTATCGGCACAATGTTGGCGGAGTTGTTGCAAAATACGCTTCTCAGTTTCAGCATCCAGCCCTTCCGTCGGCTCATCCAACAGAACGAGAGGGGCGTCGTGCAATAGGGCGCGAGCTAAGGCGATACGACGTTGTTCACCGCCAGAGAGTTGCCGGCCCCCTTCACCCAGCCAGGCGTTAAGGCCCTCATTTTCCAACAATTTTTCTAACCCAACCTGACATAATATTTCTTTTAGGCTTTCATCCTGCGCCATCGGCGCCGCCAGTAGCAGGTTGTCCCGTAGCGTGGCACTAAAAATATGCACGCGCTGGGGCACAACGCTCATCATAGCGCGGAGATCTGCCTCGCGCCACGCGGCAAGGGGATGGCCGTTGAGCGTAATTTCACCGTGGTCAACATTCCAGGCTCGCGTCAGTAGCTGTAAAAGCGTCGATTTTCCACATCCGGTACGTCCCAGTAGCGCCAGATGTTCTCCCGGTTGAATGGATAGGGAGATATTGTGCAGCACGGGTTGTAGCTGACCTGGGTAAGTGAATCCGACATGAGAGAGTTCGAGCGAGGCCGTGCGCGAGGTTTCCGGGCCATGGGCAGGGAACGTGATATCGACGGGCTGACGTATGATTTGATCGACCCGTGCCGCAGAGGCGATGACTTGCCCCATATGCTGAAACGCCACGGTAACGGGCGCCAGCGCTTCGAAGGCCGCAAGGGAAGCGAACACGAATAGGGCGATCAACGCGCCGGGTTGCGGGTTACCGCCAACGCCATCTGCGGCTAGCCATAGTATCAAGGTCACAGTGAGCCCGCTGCATAAAATCATCACCGCCTGGGACAGGCCGGTAAGATTAGCCTGCTGCTGCTGGCGCCGTAGCCAGTTAATTTCCACTAATGCCAGCTGTTGACGTGCGCGATCGAGTGCGCCAAAGATAGTTAGCTCCGCCTGACCTTGCAGCCAGGTGGTCAACTGAAGGCGATATTGTGCACGTAACGCGGTCAACGCCTGTCCGATGTCGTTGCCCGCCTGGAAAAACACGATAGGCAGACAAAACAAGAGCACCAGCATGATAGCGCCCAGCGTCAGAGCTAACGTGACATCAATGAAGCTCAGGCCATAAGAAACGATGAGAATGACAATAAAGGCACTGATGACCGGAGAAATAACACGCAGATAAAGGTGATCAAGCGTATCGACGTCCGCCACGAGCCGATTTAACAACTCAGCCTGACGAAACCGCGCTAGTCCACCAGGGGAGAGCGGTAGAAGGCGCGAGAAGGTGAAAACGCGTAGACGCAACAGAACACGGAATGTCGCATCATGGCTAACGACTCGCTCACCATAACGTCCTGCGGTACGCGCGATAGCGGCGCCGCGCACGCCGGCGGCGGGCAGCATATAATTAAAGGTAAGTAGTCCAACAACCCCTGCTAGCGCAGCGCCAGCGAGAAACCAGCCAGATAGAGCAAGTAAGCCGATGCTGGCCAATAATGTCGCAATGGCCAATACAATGCCTAAACTTAAGCGCCAGATATGTTGGCGATAGAGTCTCAAAAATGGTTTTAAGACCCGCATGGTTTTTAATTTAGCCATCACAGCGTCTCCTGTCGTTGTGCCAGCAGCGTCGCGAAGGGGCCGGGCTCAGCGCAGAGTGTTTGATAATCCCCTTGTTGAACTAACTGACCGTTTTCCATCACCCAGATGACATCGAAATCGATGATATCGCTAAGCTGATGTGTGACAAGCAGCGTGGTTTGAGAATGTGCCGCTTTGTTAAGTGCGTCCATAACTCGCGCTTCGCTATGGGCATCCAGGCTGGCTGATGGTTCATCCAGCAGCAGTAAGTTGCAAGAATGAACCAGCGCGCGCGCGACGGCGACGCGCTGCGCCTGTCCGACGGATAGACGTGCCGCACTGTCACCGAGTATGGTGTCTAGCCCCTGAGGAAGTGAGGGTAAGAACTCTTGCACATAGGCACGTTCAATCGCCCGTTGTAATTCCGTGGCACTCGCCTGCGGATTACCCAGCAGAATATTGGCGCGCAGCGTTTGTTCTGGTAAGTGCGGATTTTGTCCAACCCAGCTCAGTTGCTTACGCCATGATGCTGGTGTTAACGAATTCAATTCCTGACCGTTGACGGCTAATGACCCGCGATAGGGCAGGAAGCCCAGCAGCGCATTTAACAACGAGCTTTTTCCGGCTCCGCTGATCCCAACCAGCGCGACGCGTTCACCAGCATGGATATCAAACGTTAATGGTGCGGTGAGTGGCGTGCCATTGGGGGCGAGAACAATCAGCCCTTCCGCATGGATTGCAATCGCGCGGTCGCTCTTAAATTCATGTGTGCCGAAGCCGACATCTTCACCTTTCTCCGCCAAAAAGGTGACTAGCGACTCTGCGGCGCCGATTGCCTGCGCTTTAGCGTGATAGAAAGTGCCGAGATCGCGTAGAGGCTGAAAGAATTCCGGGGCCAGAATCAACACGAGAAAACCGGCGAAGAGGGTGACTCCCATACCATAATGACCAAAATCCAACTCGCCGAGATACGAAAAACCGAAATACACGGCGACAACGGCGATCGAAATGGAAGCAAAAAACTCCAGAACGCCAGAGGAGAGAAATGCCATACGCAGAACTTCCATCGTCCGCCGCCGGAAATCTTCGGAAGCGTGGCGAATTTGTTCGGTTTCGGCCTGACCGCGATGGAATAGACGCAATGTCTCCATCCCGCGCAAGCGATCGAGAAAGTGCCCGCTCAGGCGCGCTAACGCCAAAAAATTACGGCGATTGGCATCAGCCGCGCCCATACCAACCAACGCCATAAACAGTGGAATGAGAGGCGCGGTCAGAAACAGGATTAAGCCCGCTGCCCAGTTGAGTGGAAAGATCGTGATTAAGATGAGCACGGGGATCAGTGCGGCAAGATACATTTGCGGTAGGTAACGCGAGTAATAATCTTGCATATCGTCAACTTGCTCAAGAATCATCGTTGCCCAACTGCCAGCGGGCTTGCCTTGTACCCAAGCAGGGCCAAGTTGTTGCAATCGATCCAACACTGATTGACGAATTTGCTGTCGAACGGCTTGCCCACACCGAAAGCCGACACGTTCACGTAGTACACTATTTAGCGCGCGTAAAACAAAAGTGGCGATCAATAAAAGGAATGTGGAAATCAGTGATTCACGAAGGGCATGTTCAATGATCAGGGAATGAAGCAGTGTGGCCAACAGCCAGGCTTGCGCCACGATTAACATCCCGCTCAGAAAGCCAAGCAACAGCGAAAGCCGTAGCCAACGCTGCGCCAGCTTACCCTGCTGTTTCAGCCAGATGGTCAGTTCTTGCTGTCTGGTTTTTTTCATCAGGCACCAGTTCGTTATATTGCTGAAAAGGGGTTAATAGAAAATAACTATTACGTAACGGTAATTTAACAAAATTATCTTCTATCAGGCAGAAAGACGCTATGTTACCGCGACAGAGAGGCGCTGCAAATGAAAAGGAAGAAGGAAATAAGCGAGACGATCAATTTTTGTGTTGCAAAAGACGAAGCAGAACGGCTATCGCCGCCCGCTTCAATATTTATTATTTAGTGGCGAGCCCGTCTAAATAACGTTCAGCATCCAGTGCCGCCATGCAGCCAGTACCCGCTGAGGTTATCGCCTGACGATAAATATGATCCATCACATCACCTGCGGCAAAGACGCCCGGAATGCTGGTTTGCGTCGCATTACCGTGAATCCCAGACTGTACTTTAATATACCCGTTTTCCAATGCTAACTGGTCGCCGAAGATGCTGGTGTTGGGGCGATGTCCAATAGCGATAAATACACCGGCCAATTCCAGTTCTTCCACGGCTTCGCTTTGTGTGTCACGGATACGCACACCCGTCACGCCCATATCATCGCCCAGTACTTCATCTAGTGTACGATTGGTATGCAAGATAACGTTGCCATTTTTGACTTTATCCATCAAACGATCGATTAAAATCTTCTCTGAACGGAATGTCTCACGACGATGGATTAGATGTACTTCAGCAGCAATGTTAGACAGATAAAGCGCTTCCTCTACCGCAGTATTCCCGCCGCCGACCACCGCGACTTTCTGGTTACGGTAGAAAAAACCATCGCAGGTGGCGCAGGCCGATACGCCTTTTCCTTTGAACGCCTCTTCTGATGGAAGGCCAAGATAGCGCGCTGATGCTCCTGTCGCGATAATCAGCGCGTCGCAGGTATACTCGGCGCTATCACCAAACAAACGGAACGGGCGATGCTGCAAATCGACGCTGGTAATATGATCGAAAATGATTTCGGTATTGAATTTGGCCGCATGCGCATGCATACGTTCCATTAACAGCGGGCCCGTTAAATCATCGGCGTCGCCGGGCCAGTTTTCGACTTCGGTTGTCGTTGTCAACTGACCGCCTTTTTCCATACCGGTAATTAATACTGGCTGTAAATTTGCTCGTGCAGCATAAATGGCGGCGGTATAGCCAGCCGGGCCTGACCCCAGAATCAATAACTTGTGATGTTTAACGGTACCCATGCTTTCCTCATTTCATTACGACAGATAATGTTCATGTAGAGGTTATCTACGACAAACGGACTTACTGATAACAACAATTGATTACTCTGAACCTATCTACCATGGACAATCGACGATTGTAAGGAAATTACCGCCGTAAAAAAAGTATACAGAAAAGTTGCAGGCTATTTGTTTAATCGTTAACGACGATGGTGAGGCCAACTCGCTGAAAAACCAGCCACATTTATAAGTAAAATGATTAGCGCTATCCCAGCAAAGAGGTCTTGCTTATCCAATCTGGTAGTTTCTTCTGATTTTCGTTGTTTTGCTTTGACAATCGGCTGTGCATTTGCGAAAACATCTGGGTAAGAGGAAATTTTTTGTATGAGGACAGTCGAAAGCTCGGCTTTTTATTCGTATTTGCGCTGGCAGGCCCTTAGGCCAGGGAGGTGACGTGAAGGCTTTTTCTTCATAAATAGGCAATACGTGGGTCAAGAACACGTCGTTTGACTTTATACAAAATAGGTTGCGTGTCTTCTTTAAGGGTAGCTCTGATACATGAGGTCTATCGGGGTAAGGCAGGGGCAGGGAAAAGTGAAGAGAGACAATAATAATGGTAGACACTAAAAAACGGCCAGGAAAAGATCTCGATCGTATTGATCGTAACATCCTGAACGAATTGCAAAAAGACGGACGTATTTCTAACGTTGAGCTTTCCAAACGGGTTGGACTGTCGCCAACGCCTTGTTTGGAGCGCGTGCGTCGTTTGGAAAGACAAGGGTTCATTAATGGCTACACAGCGCTGCTAAACCCACATTATCTCGATGCGTCACTGCTGGTTTTTGTTGAAATAACACTAAATCGCGGGGCGCCAGATGTTTTTGAACAGTTTAATTCCGCAGTACAAAAGCTGGAAGAAATCCAGGAATGTCATCTGGTTTCCGGTGATTTTGACTATTTGTTGAAAACACGTGTTCCGGATATGTCTGCTTACCGGAAGTTGCTGGGTGAAACTTTACTGCGTTTGCCGGGCGTCAATGACACTCGCACCTACGTCGTAATGGAAGAAGTGAAGCAAAGCAGCCGTCTGGTCATTAAGACGCGCTAACGTGTGGGTGCAATACCCGATAAATTCAGCTACACTCCTGTGAATTTATACAGCTCCAGCGCCGGGTTTTCTCGGCGCTTTGTCATAAACCTTACAGGCCCTGGAGAGACGCTTGAGCCAGGAATATACGGAAGATAAAGACGTTGTGCTGAATAAACTCAGTGGAACGCGACGTTTGCTTGAAGCGGTTTTAATCGTTGTGGCGCTTTTCGCCGTTTACCTCGGTGTCGCATTACTCAGCTTCAGCCCCTCTGACCCCAGCTGGTCTCAAACCGCATGGCATGAGCCTATTCATAACCTGGGCGGGGTTGCGGGAGCATGGCTGGCTGACACGCTGTTCTTTATTTTCGGGGTGCTGGCCTATGCTATTCCGCCGATTATGTTATCCCTCTGTTGGGCCGCTTTCCGCCAACGCGATAACTCGCAAGCGATAGATTATTTTACCTTTTCGCTGCGTCTGATCGGTACGCTGGCGCTGATTTTGACATCATGCGGCTTAGCGGCGTTGAATATTGATGACCTTTACTATTTCGCTTCAGGCGGCGTATTAGGGAGTCTACTGAGCAGCTCAATGATCCCACGCTTCAACAGCATGGGGGCGACATTGATTCTGCTGTGCGTGTGGGGCGCGGGCTTAACGCTTTTTACCGGTTGGTCTTGGTTAACGATAGCTGAGAAAATTGGTGCCGCCGTGTTGGGCTGTCTGACATTCATGTCAAATCGCTCACGTCGTGATGAAAATTATGGTGAAGAAAACGATCGCGATGAAGATGCGCTTTCCCTGGCAAGTGAACATCAAGATACAGCGCGCGGTGACGCTGTAACACCGCATAGTGATGACGATGATATTCTGTTTTCCGCCCCTTCCGTCACTGAGGTTATAAATGCGTCGACGATGCAGAGCGTTGCAAAGGCGGGCGCGGCTTGTAATGAAGACACTGCGGCTACACCACAACCTCCCTCGCACACGGAAACGCCAACACAGTCTGATCGGTCATTATCTGACATAGCGCCATTGATAACACCATCAGCGGCGGATAACGCGCCAGCGCACAATCCTCCTCTATACACTTTTGATCTCCCTGAGACGCCTGCCGATCTTACCAGTCGGTCTGGGCCGTATAGCCCGGCGACGATGTCCGATGGACATCGTCATGAAGAAAATACTGAACCGCCGGTGTTGACGTCAGCCGAGGTTCATCCTCTTTCTGAATCGTCGCAGCCTGCCCGCGATGGTGAGTTCGCTGTAAACAACACCTTTATGCCTGCATTTAGCGCCGATGCTGATGATAACCCGCAGATTAAGCGCGGGCAGGGGCCAGAACTGCCACGTCCAAATCCAGTACGTATCCCGACACGTCGCGAACTGGCCTCTTACGGCATCAAATTGCCATCGCAGCGACTGGCTGAAGAGCAAGCAAGGTCAAAGTCTCCCCATCGGCACATTGGTACGGAATTAGCCAGCGGTGAAGTTGAAGAGGCCGCACTGGATGATGCTCAACAGGAAGCCGCATTGCAGCAGGCATACCTAGAGCAGCAGCGTCAGCGCTACGGTGATTCATATCCGTTGCAGCAAGACGATGAAGACGCGCAGTTAGCCAAAGATTTTGCAGCGCAGCAGCAGTCGCGTTACGGCGCAAGCCTACCGCCGCAAGAGGAGGATAATCCACCACCGAGTGCGTCGTCCTTGAACAACGAACCAGAGCGATCTGCACCCGTGGCGCCGCATAACGCTTTCTCATTCACGCCGTTTAGCGCAGAAGCAGAAGATGAGTTAGATGACCCTAATCCCGTATACCCTAGGGTTCAGCCTGCCCATCACGAAGAGACGGATCTTCCGCCAATGCATGTTAGCGATGACGACGATGGCGATGAACGCGGCTTGTTAACTGCCAGTCAGCCAGTGCGACAAGCATCTGCGCCTATTGAGCCGGTAAAACAGGAACATGAATCAGCACGGCATCCCGCCATGGAGGGCTTGATTCATCCGTTCCTGGTGCGTAATGAACAGCCGTTGCAGAAACCCACAACGCCGCTGCCAACATTAGATTTATTAACGCCGCCGCCGTCCAGCGAAGCACCTGTGGATGATTTCGCATTGGAAAAAACGGCGCGGTTGATTGAAATGCGGTTGGCTGATTTCCGGGTAAAAGCAGATGTTGTCGATCATTCTCCTGGGCCAGTCATCACGCGATTTGAGCTTGATCTGGCGCCCGGCGTTAAGGCGGCGCGTATCTCGAATTTGGCGCGTGATTTAGCGCGTTCACTGTCGGTGGTCGCCGTGCGTATTGTTGAGGTGATTCCTGGTAAGCCGTATGTTGGATTGGAATTGCCCAATGCCCATCGTCAGACGGTATATCTGCGGGAAGTTTTGGATTGCGACAAATTTCGGGATAATCCTTCCCCGCTATCTATCGTTTTGGGTAAAGATATTGCCGGTGAACCTGTTGTTGCCGATTTGGCCAAAATGCCGCATCTGCTGGTCGCCGGTACGACCGGATCCGGTAAGTCGGTCGGCGTTAACGCTATGATCATCAGTATGTTGTATAAGGCAACACCGGAAGATGTGCGTTTCATCATGATCGATCCAAAGATGCTTGAGCTTTCGGTGTATGAAGGCATTCCGCATTTGTTGACGGAAGTGGTGACCGACATGAAAGATGCGGCAAATGCGCTACGCTGGTGTGTTGGTGAAATGGAACATCGTTATAAACTGATGTCGGCACTCGGTGTGCGTAATCTGGCGGGTTACAACGAACGGGTGATGACGGCAAACGCAATGGGCCGCCCGATCCCTGATCCGTTCTGGAAACCCAGCGATAGCATGGATATGACGCCACCGGTATTGGAGAAGCTGCCTTATATCGTTGTTATGGTTGATGAGTTTGCTGACTTGATGATGGCAGTGGGAAAGAAAGTTGAAGAACTGATTGCTCGGCTGGCGCAAAAAGCGCGCGCAGCGGGGATCCACCTAGTGCTGGCAACGCAGCGTCCCTCGGTTGATGTCATCACCGGGTTAATCAAGGCCAACATTCCAACGCGTATTGCATTTACCGTATCCAGCAAGATTGATTCTCGCACTATCCTCGATCAGGCTGGGGCGGAATCGCTTCTGGGGATGGGGGATATGCTATATATGGCGCCGAACTCCTCAATACCTGTACGTGTTCACGGCGCTTTTGTGCGCGATGAAGAAGTTCATGCTGTCGTTCAGGATTGGAAAGCGCGCGGTCGTCCGCAATATATCGATAATATCATCAAAGGCGGGGATGATGCTGAAGGCGGCCTCGGTCTTGACGGCGACGAGGAACTGGATCCTTTATTCGATCAGGCAGTGGAGTTTGTGGTTGATAAACGCCGAGCCTCCATCTCTGGTGTCCAGCGCCAGTTCCGGATCGGCTATAACCGTGCCGCGCGTATTGTGGAACAAATGGAAGCGCAAGGCATTGTTAGTTCTCCGGGCCACAATGGCAACCGTGAGGTCTTGGCGCCTCCCTCGATGGAGTAAAGATAAAGATGGGCAATAACGGAAATCATGCAATCCATAACGCAGTTGTAAGCTAGCCGATATGAAAAGAAGCGTAAAAGCGTCGATAAGCGGATAATTCGCCTATCGACGTCGGCGCAGGTTCAGATAACATGACGCAAGAAATGAAACAAATTACGTAACGCCAATCCGTAAATAACACAGGCGTAATGCTACGTGCACTGTACCAAATACGGTGGGCATCAGGATATCAAAGGATTATGCGTATGAAAAAGTGGCTAGCCATCGGTTGTTTGATCGTCAGTGTGACCTCAACGGCGGTCTATGCCGACGCGGCGAAAGATTTGCAAGGTCGCCTCAATAAAGTGAACAGTTTCCGTGCAGACTTCAGCCAGAAAGTGATAAGCGCCGATGGTGCCGCAGTACAAGAAGGGCAAGGAGAACTGTGGCTGAAACGGCCTAACCTCTTCAATTGGAAAACGCTCTCGCCCGATGAAAGTACGTTGATTTCTGACGGCAAAACGCTCTGGTTTTACAATCCATTTGTTGAGCAGGTCACGGCTACGTGGCTAAAAGACGCCACCGGTAATACACCATTCATTCTTATCACGCGTAATAGTGCCAGTGATTGGAATAAATATGAGGTGCGCCAGAAGGGCGATGATTTTGAATTGGTGCCAAAAACCGCAGTCGGTAATCTAAAGCAGTTCTCGATCACTGTTACCGCAGACGGGACGATTAAGCAGTTTACCGCCACGGAACAAGACGGCCAGCGCAGTACCTATGTACTTACAAATCAGCAAAACGGCGCTGTTGATGCCACCAAATTCACGTTTACGCCACCCAAAGGCGTTATGCTGGACGACCAGCGTCAGTGAGGTCAGTGTGAGTAACCTGTCGTTGGATTTTTCCCAGAATGCCTTTCAACCCCTCGCTGCTCGTATGCGGCCAGCGACCTTGGCTCAGTATATTGGTCAGCAGCATTTATTAGGTGCAGGTAAGCCATTGCCACGCGCTATTGAGGCTGGTCAGTTACACTCCATGATTCTTTGGGGGCCACCGGGAACAGGGAAAACCACACTGGCGGAATTGATTGGGCATTATGGCCGCGCAGACATCGAACGCCTTTCAGCCGTGACGTCCGGCATCAAAGAGATTCGTGAGGCTATTGAGCGTGCCCGACAGAATCGCAATGCGGGGCGGCGTACTATCTTGTTTGTCGATGAGGTTCACCGTTTTAACAAAAGCCAGCAAGATGCCTTCCTACCGCATATTGAAGATGGGACGATCACGTTTATTGGCGCAACCACGGAAAATCCGTCCTTTGAGCTTAATTCTGCACTGTTATCGCGCGCGCGCGTCTATTTGCTAAAAGCATTGACGGCTGAAGACATTGAACAGGTTCTACAGCAAGCGATGAGCGACAGTGAGCGAGGATACGGGGGGCAGAACATTGTTCTACCTGATGAGACGAGGCGGATGCTGGCGGAGTTGGTCAATGGCGATGCCAGACGCGCGTTGAATAGCCTGGAAATGATGGCTGATATGGCAGAGGTCGACGTGCAAGGGCGGCGAGTTCTTACTCCTGCGCTTCTCAACGAAATCGCAGGTGAGCGTAGCGCCCGCTTTGATAACAAGGGCGATCGCTATTACGATTTGATTTCAGCGTTGCATAAATCGGTAAGAGGCTCCGCGCCAGATGCGGCGCTTTACTGGTATGCGCGGATTATCACGGCGGGCGGCGATCCCTTGTATGTTGCTCGCCGACTGTTAGCTATTGCTTCGGAAGATGTCGGCAATGCCGATCCACGTGCGATGCAGGTGGCTATTGCCGCATGGGATTGTTTCACTCGCGTTGGCCCGGCAGAAGGGGAGCGCGCCATCGCGCAGGCGATTGTGTATTTGGCTTGCGCGCCTAAAAGTAACGCGGTTTATAGCGCCTTCAAGTCTGCAATGCAGGATGCGCGCGAGAAGCCAGACTACGAGGTTCCTGAGCATTTGCGTAACGCGCCCACTCGGTTGATGAAAGAAATGGGATTGGGGGCTGAGTATCGATATGCGCACAATGAACCCAATGCCTATGCGGCAGGCGAGATCTACTTCCCGCCCGAAATGGCAGATACGCGTTATTACGTGCCAACCTCGCGTGGCCTCGAAGGTAAGATTGGTGAAAAGCTCGCCTGGCTTGCCGCCCAGGATCAAAATAGCCCGACAAAACGCTACCGCTGAACTAAGCGTTGCGGTAAGGTTAGCGGGATATTTTCTGATACCGGTTGCGTAATGCGCCGTGTACGCCAACATTTCATTTGATAATCATAAGTACAGGATTAGCATGCTCGATCCCAATTTACTGCGCAATGAGCTAGACGCAGTCGCCGAAAAGTTACTGGCTCGCAGAGGCTTTAAACTGGATGTTGAGACTCTGCGTAAGCAGGAAGAACGTCGTAAAGTGTTGCAGGTTGAAACCGAAAATTTGCAAGCACAGCGTAACTCCCGATCGAAAGAGATTGGTGCAGCGAAAGCTCGCGGCGAGGATATCGAGCCTTTGCGCCGCGAAGTAAACGCATTAGGCGAAAAACTGGATGCTGCAAAAGCTGAACTGGAGCAGTTGCAGACCGAAATTCGCACTCTAGCGTTAACGATCCCCAATTTGCCGGATGATTCTGTACCGCTTGGCAAAGACGAAACGCAAAATCTGGAAGTGTCCCGTTGGGGGGAACCACGTAAATATGATTTCGCCGTGCGTGATCATGTTGAGCTTGGCGAAATGGCTGGAGGGTTGGATTTTGCGGCCGCGGTGAAATTAACGGGTGCGCGTTTTGTCGTGATGAAAGGGCAGATAGCCCGACTACACCGCGCACTTGCTCAATTTATGCTGGATTTACATACGCAGCAGCATGGCTATCAGGAGACGTATGTTCCTTATCTGGTAAACCATGCCACATTATATGGTACGGGCCAATTGCCTAAGTTCGGTGAAGATCTATTCCATACTCGACCGCTGAGTGAGGAAGCGGATAGCAGCCAATATGCATTGATTCCGACCGCCGAAGTACCACTCACCAATCTGGTTCGCGACGAGATCCTTGACGAAGAGTCTTTGCCATTAAAGATGACCGCACACACGCCTTGTTTCCGTTCAGAAGCGGGATCTTATGGTCGTGATACGCGCGGGCTGATTCGCATGCACCAGTTTGATAAGGTTGAACTGGTACAAATTGTGCGTCCGGAAGACTCAATGCAAGCGCTGGAAACGTTGACAACCCATGCTGAGACGGTGCTGCAACTATTGAAATTGCCGTATCGTAAGGTTTTGCTGTGTACCGGTGATATGGGTTTTGGATCGGTTAAAACTTACGATCTGGAAGTGTGGTTGCCCGCGCAAGATACCTACCGAGAGATCTCTTCGTGTTCAAACATGTGGGATTTTCAAGCGCGCCGTATGCAGGCTCGCTACCGTAGTAAGGCCGATAAAAAAACGCGTCTGGTTCATACGCTGAATGGTTCTGGGCTGGCAGTTGGCCGAACGCTGGTCGCCGTTTTGGAAAATTATCAACAGGCCGATGGACGTATTGAAATTCCTGACGTATTGCGTCCCTACATGGGCGGACTGGAGTTCATTGGCTAAGTGGTTTTTCCTCAATAAAGCGCTCGTGAAGAGCGCTTTATTCATGCTTGATGTTTAGCAATATTTTTTTATCGAAAAAACAACAGCCCTGCCTCAATGCCTATATTTTCCTGGAACTTCTCTTCTTAAAGGCTATATAAATCAATATATTAGCTTTCATGAATTTCTAAGTGTTCAGCCCCCTCGCCGAGGCATGATTAATTCTATCAATTCATCTGATGAAAAAAAGTTTCGCGCGTGTTAAGTGGAATTGACTTCTATATACGCAGTGGCATGATGCGCTCACTTTCCTTCGTCCGTCAGGTTATCCACATTGCTATGTCTGCTTATTCACGCTCAGTGCTGTTATTGCTCTGTGGGCTCCTGCTGTTGACAGTTTGTATTGCTGTATTAAATACGCTGGTGCCATTGTGGCTGAACCAACGCGCCCTTCCTGTCTGGCAGGTTGGTCTCGTGGGTTCATCCTACTTTAGCGGCAACTTGGTTGGGACGTTATACGCGGGTAAGTTAATCAAGCTTTATGGTTTTAACCGCAGTTATTATTTTGCCGCCTTACTATTTGGCATTGCCATTGTAGGTTACGGCGTTTCTACGGAAACAGGTAGCTGGATTTTTTGGCGTTTTATTGCCGGAATTGGCTGTGCATTCATCTGGGTTGTCGTTGAGAGTGCTTTATTATGCAGTGGAACGCCCGCACAGAGAGGGCGATTGCTGGCCGCTTACATGATTGCCTATTATTTTGGCAGTGTCATGGGGCAACTTTTGCTCGGCGTATTGCCGACAGCAGTATTGACTGTTTTACCCTGGATGGCGGCATTAGTTATTTTGGCTCTGTTACCCTTACACTTTACTCACCTCCCCACGCCACCGCAACAACATGAAAAACTTGTTAATATTTGGAAAATGCTGGGATATCGCAGCGCACGCCTAGGTGTGCACGGTTGTGTCATATCTGGCGCAATTTTGGGATCGCTGTATGGCCTGTTACCACTCTACCTCTCTCATCAGGGCATGAATGATGCACAGGTGGGGTACTGGATGGCGCTGTTGATCGGTTCAGCGATTCTCGGTCAGTGGCCCGTGGGGCGAATGGCCGATCGCTATGGTCGATTATGGGTTCTGCGAGTGCTAATTTTTATGGTGATTATTGCCTGTGTTGCGATGCTGGTCGGTAACCGCTACGCGATGGCGCCGTCATTGTTATTACTGGGAAGTGCGGGATTTACGCTGTACCCTGTAGCCATGTCATGGGCCTGCGAAAAAGTGCGCCCTAACGAGCTTGTATCGATGAATCAGGCGTTGCTCCTGAGCTACACGCTTGGCAGCCTTTGCGGGCCAAGCGTTGCAGCAGTGTTAATGCAACGCTACTCCGATCAATTGTTATTCGTGCTGATCGCCGTTATCGCATTAATTTATCTAATGATGTTGCTAAGAAAAGTCGATCATCACTCGACACCATTAGCCACTGCGTGAATGCGTAGCATCGAGGATCGCTAACGAACTTTGACCCGCTTCCACCATGTTATTCCAAAGCGCTTCGGCGACCGGGCTCAGGCGCTGTTTAGCGTTCCGCACCAGATAAAATATGCTGGTAAGTTTTAAGCGTTCAGGAGCTACAGCGGCTAGCTTGCCTTTTTCGACCCAAGGCGCGGCGTAATGGTCGGGAAGAAAGCCGATGTGCGTTCCCGCTAAAAGAAGTAACAGACTACCTTCAAGATGCCATGCTGTCTGGTGATAACCTTGTTTTGCTACGGGACCAAGCTGTTTGGATATTTCATTGAAGGCATGTCCACCGATTAGCAGTCTACGGGGATTTAATTCACCATTGAGCCATTCGCGTTCTATAGCTTCAGCATTTTCTGCTAGTGAATAAAAGTAACTGTGTTCGACAAAGACCGGTTGGTAAAAAATGTCCGCGGGAATATCATCGGGCAATGCACTTAGGACTACGTCAAGGTGTCCATTTTTCAATCGCTCAATGAGCGGAAGATACTCCAAAACTTCTATTTCTACATTGACTTCTGGACTTTGCTCGTAAAGATGAGAAATCGCTTGTGACACGACGTTATTGGGGTGAGTAGCGATGTTATCTAGGCAACCTAGCTTAACTTTACCTATGAGCTGATGCTTAATCCGGGCTAGTCTGTTAGCAAAATCATCTAGTGTGGCAATAACTGATTTAGCTTCCTGATATACCACTTCGCCTTCCGTCGTTAGCGCGAAGCCGCCACGTCCTCGCTCACACAGTACGAGTCCTAATGTATCCTCAAGGCGAGACAGGTAGTGGCTCAGTACGGGTTGGCTTAATCCCGTGGCGGTCTGTGCGTTAGTAATTCCTTGTTTTTCAACGATTTTACAAAAAAGCTTTAACCAGCGAATCTCCAGTTTGTCTAAGCGCATAGCATTTCCTTCGCATACATTACATATCTGAATGTTAACATCAAAATATATCTGTATTAATTGATATTAATCCCATTTATCTTATTGCCAAGCCACATAGTAATGTGGTCACCACAGAACAGTGTGGTTTTATGCGTCACATCAGGGTCTCTTACAGAACAATGGTGTTGTTAGCTTGCTAACAACACCATTGTTCTATACGGGACCAGATAACCTCTATAAAATATCACAACGATGCAATATTATTTGCTGCTTATTTAATGGAGGGGTTATGTCTCAAAGGAATGCTGCGACTGAGAAAGAACGTCGGGAGCGGCAAATCTATGATTATGAATATGAGCCAGTTCCGGCCGATGCCAGAAAAGGTTGGTATGTAATTACATTAATATGGTTAGCTATAGGAATTGACATCTCAGGCCTTTTTCTAGGCGCTTTTTTGAGCAGTGGTTTGCCACTTCTCCAGGCGGTAAGTGCTACCCTTATCGGATCTGCATTTCTCGGTGTTCTTGCAGCATTATGTGCTAATGTGGGTTATGGCTGTGGTTTATCTACAACACTATTAAGCATCTCGGTGTTTGGTAAACTTGGTGGTAAGCTTATTGGTGTGTTCTCCGCGGTTTCTTTGGTGGGGTGGTTTGCTTTTCAACTTGATTTTTTTGGAGTAATGTTACAAAAATCTTTGCTCCATTATCATTTTGAACCAGGACGATTTCCTGTCTTACTATTTGGTATGACTCTGATGGTATTAACCGCTATTTGGGGGGTGCGATCATTAGGCAGGCTAAGTATGTTTAGCGTTCCTTTAATGTTGATATTGATATTAACTGGAATTTATTTGGCCACGGTCGAGCGTTCTGCTCCCCCACCTATTACCATTAAAAACCCAATTAGTATGGGAAGCGCAATTTCTTATGTGGTTTCAATCTGGATTGTTGCAGCTAGTATCATGTCGCCAGATATTGCACGTTACGCTAAAACACGCAAAGACGCTATATTAGGAGCTGGATTAGGATTTTGCTTCGGCAATAGTATTATCATTTTAGTTGCGCTTTTATTGACATATTTAGTCGGTAGTGACGATCTCGTTGAAATATTTTTTAGTATTGGCTTGGGCATGGCAGCAATTATAATTTTAGTTTTTGCACAATGGACAACGAATAGTTCGAACCTTATCTCTGCTTCATTAGGACTCTCTGTGGTAATCCGTACCTTATCTAGACCTACGTTAGTAATACTAATGGCCCTTATAGGGTTATTTTTTGCCTATAATGGAATGATAAATAATTTCACACGTTTCCTTTCATTATTAGGCGTTATAGTCTCGCCGATAGCGGGCGTATATCTCGCAGAATATTATTTCTTCGATTTGTCAACTTCAAAGATTGGTACATTTGAGTCTCAAAATCTGAATATTGGTGCAGCTGTATCTTGGGGGTGTGGAAGTTTGGTTAGCTTATCAACATCGACGGACTTTCTTAATCTTTTCACCATTAGCTCGGTTTCTGCTTTGGATGGAATAATGGTAAGTATGGCGATGTATGTTGTCTTACATAAGATATTTCCACGAATTAATATATAATTTCAAGTCCTACTTCCACATAGTACTCCGGCTTTTTGGAAAATATAATGATCAGTTGTATTCATCCTGAAACAATAGATGATATTGCTCTAGGAGCGTCAGTTCTCGGCACAGGTGGTGGGGGCGATCCTTACCTTGGTTCGCTAATTGCAAAAAACGCATTACGTAACGTCCAGCCTATTGTTTTAATGAATCTCGATGATATCGAAGATAGTTCCCTTTTTATACCATGCAGTACTATGGGAGCACCGACTGTTTCTGTGGAGAAAATAATTTCACCGCGTCAAATTATTTTGGCATTTGATGCGATGGAGACAGTACTAGCGGAATCTGCCTCGGGAACATTTTCCATTGAAGTCGGCGGCATTAATTCTCTTATTCCCTTTGTTGTCGCTGCCGCAAAAGGGCTTCCGGTGATTGACTGCGATGCGATGGGGAGGGCTTTCCCCGAGGCGCAAATGGTGACCTTTTTTCTAGATGGTCTCTCCTCTGCACCCAATACACTAGCTGATGAGAAAGGCAATTCGGTTGTCCTTAATCCTATTGATGGCGTGTGGTCTGAACGGCTAGCCAGAGCGATTACTGAGCAAATGGGCGCCGCCTGCGCAATGTGTGATTACCCGCTTCGTGGGCACGAGCTAAAACGTAGTGCGATTAAAGGGACACTCACCTTAGCACAGGATATTGGCAGACTGTTGCGTCAGGCACACCAGTCTGGCAGTCATCCGGTACAGTCTCTCCTTAGCCTATTAAAGGGGCACATCGTAGCATCGGGAAAAATCGTGGATGTCGCACGGCGCACAACGGGCGGTTTTGCTCGTGGCAAGGTTGTACTGGAAGGGATGGGGAATGATAAAGGTGAATCATTCGCGGTACTTTTCCAAAACGAACTTTTGCTAGCATACCGTTCGTCACGAGCCATTGAACCTACGCAGGATAATCTGCTGGCTGTGGTGCCTGATTTAATCTCCATCTTAGACAGTGAAACAGGGCGTCCGATCATTACGGAACATTTACGCTATGGACAGCGGGTCGATGTGATTGCGTATCCTTGTCATGATAAGTGGCGAACGCCGAGAGGGATCGAGGTCGCAGGACCAGCGTACTTTGGTTATCCGGTACAGTATGTACCGATAGAACAGCTAGCGAACCGTTAAGGCCCTCAATGTTACATAATCATGCTTATCGACTGGGGATTGATGTTGGTGGTACCAATACGGATGCGGCGATTTTAGATGCGAACCTGCGCTGTATTGCTACGGCTAAATTCCCTACCAGCCAGGATATCTATAGTGGTATTGAAAGCGCAATCGCTGATGTCTTGGCGCAGTCTGGTATCGCGCCGCAATATATTCGCTATGCCATGTTGGGCACCACCCAGTGTACTAATGCGATTGTTGAGCGTAACGGTTTGGATCGTGTCGGATTATTACGCCTGAGTTTGCCAAGCAGCGATAGCATCCCGCCGTTATTTGGCTGGGACGCTGCCTGGCAGAGAACGCTGGGAGAGCATTTTTATCAACTTCACGGGGGCTATGAGTTCGATGGCCGGGAAATTCATCCGGTACTGCAAGATGAAGTGTTGACTGCATGCGACAAAATGCGAGGGCACGTCGACAGTGTGGCTATCTGTGGCGTGTTTTCTCCAGTAAATAATGCACAAGAGCGGTTGGTTGCCCAATGGGTAAATGAGGCATTGCCGCACGTTTCTGTGTCGTTATCTCATCGGATTGGTAGCACAGGTTTACTGGAGCGCGAAAATGCCACGATTCTGAATGCGTTGTTGAAAAGTACCGCTAATCGATTTATTAACGGTTTCACACAAGCACTGATTCAACACGGTATCAAGGCTATTCCTTATTTTGGGCAAAACGATGGCACATTGATGTCCAAAAGTATGGTACAGCAATACCCAATTTTAACCATGGCCTGCGGGCCGACGAATTCAATTCGCGGAGCCGGACATCTTTCCGGGTTGGAAAATGCGCTGGTCATCGATGTCGGCGGAACGACGACGGATATTGGCGTGTTAGTGAATGGTTTTCCTCGGGAATCGGCTATGGCTGTCGAGGTGGGTGATGTGCGGACGAATTTCAGAATGCCGGATATTATTTCTATTGGCATTGGCGGGGGAACTTGCGTGCGAACATCTCAGGATGGGAATCCTATTCTTGGGCCCGATAGCGTAGGCTATCGTCTTCTTGAACAGGGCGTCAGCTTCGGCGGAGAGACCTTAACGCTCAGTGACATTCTGCTGCAACTTTACCCTGAACGATGGACCGCAGAACTACCTGGCCCTTTACCTGAGTTAGATCGCGCTTTTTGTCATCAGGCTTATCTTCAAATGATCGAAAAAGTAGAGCAGGCGATCGATCGCATAAAATCATCCAGTGCGCCGGTCCCTGCTGTAGTGGTTGGTGGCGGCAGCATTTTACTGCCTGATGTTCTATCTGGCATCAGCCGAGTCATGCGTCCACCGTATTTTGACGCGGCGAATGCCGTTGGCGTGGCTCTAGGAAAGGTTGGCGCACAGATTGAACGTGTAGTGAAAATACCGGATAACGATCGCGAAAAAATAAGGCGGGAGTTGCAGCAGCAGGCTATTACCCTGGCGGAGAAAACGGGCGCGATGCCAGGGAGCGTCGACATTATCGATTATCAGGAAGTCCCATTGGCTTATTTACCGGGGAATTCAGTACATGTAAAAGTTAAGGCAGCGGGAAATCTGGAGTAGACCGCACTTAATGTACAGAGATATGACTAAAATAATTAGCACGCAATTAGCGTGCTAATTTTCAAACAAAGTTACAGGGCTAATACATCACTTTATGGCCGTAACCCGCAAGGATCGATTTAATTCTCTCCATAGTATCTGCCTTCGGCGGTTTAACCCCCTCCAACTTGTACTCCTCTCCCATCGCTATCCACTTATGTTTACCAAGCTCATGATAGGGGAGGAGCTCAATCTTCTCGATGTTAGCCATATCTTGGGTAAATTCTCCCAACAGGTGCGCCGATGCATCGTCGTCAGTCCAACCGGGAACAATGACATAGCGTATCCAGGTGCGTTGGTTGCGTTTTGCCAGATAGCGCGCGAAATCCAAAGTACGGTGATTGGATACGCCGACTAAATTCTGGTGTATGTCATCGTTCATTTGTTTTATATCAAGCATCACTAAATCAGTAGCGTCTAACAGTTCGTCAATTACCGGGTCATAGCGGCGCACAAACCCGTTAGTATCCAGACAAGTCCCGATGCCTTCAGCCTTACAGGCGCGAAACCAGTCGCGCACAAATTCGGCCTGAAGTATGGCCTCGCCGCCGGATGCCGTTACGCCGCCACCGGAAGCATTCATGTAATGGCGGTAGGTCACGACTTCTTTCATCAGCTCGTCTACCGTTACTTCCTTACCACCGTGCGTATCCCAGGTATCACGATTATGGCAATAGAGGCAACGCATAAGGCAACCTTGAAAAAAGATAATAAAGCGGATGCCTGGACCATCAACGGTGCCACAGGATTCAAAGGAGTGGATGCGGCCAGTTACTGACATTGCGAGGTTTTCTCCAAATTTGACCGTACAATAGCGGCCTTTATGAGCGCAGTCATGAGATGCAGGTATCTCCCTGACAGGGTCACTGGCAGAAAAATACCGAGTAACAGATGCTGCGTCGAATCTGTTTTGCCCGCCATCCATCGGTTCGGATAAGTACCGTATAGCGGGCTGGCAAAACAGGCTAACAACCTCAATTCATTGGGTGAGAAAAAGGCCCCACTAACGTGGAGCCTTATTTTACGCTTTTTCAAGCAGTCATGGGAATTACATTGATTTTGTGAAAGTACGCGTAATGACGTCTTGTTGCTGCTCTTTCGTCAGTGAGTTAAAACGCACAGCATAGCCTGACACGCGAATAGTCAATTGCGGATATTTTTCCGGATGTTCCATTGCATCAAGCAGCATTTCGCGGTTCATGACGTTAACGTTTAGGTGTTGACCGCCTTCCACGCTAGCTTCATGGTGGAAATAACCATCCATCAGTCCGGCAAGGTTGGCTTTGCGCACGTTATCGTCCTTACCTAACGCGTTCGGTACGATGGAGAAGGTATAAGAAATACCATCTTTAGCGTAAGCAAACGGCAGTTTGGCAACGGATGTCAGAGAAGCGACGGCACCTTTCTGGTCACGACCATGCATGGGGTTAGCGCCCGGTCCGAATGGCGCACCTGCGCGGCGACCATCAGGGGTATTCCCCGTTTTCTTACCATAAACCACGTTAGACGTGATAGTCAGAACAGACTGAGTCGGTGTGGCGCCACGGTAAGTATTCAGTTTCTGAATTTTCTTCATGAAACGTTCAACTAAGTCACAGGCCAGTTCATCGACACGAGCATCATTATTGCCGAATTGCGGGTATTCACCTTCGATATCAAAGTCAATAGCTAGACCATCTTCGTCGCGAATAGGTTTGACTTTCGCGTACTTGATGGCTGACAGGGAGTCAGCAGCAACAGACAGACCAGCGATACCACACGCCATGGTGCGATACACATCACGGTCGTGCAGCGCCATCAGTGAGGCTTCATAGCTGTATTTATCATGCATATAATGAATGATGTTCAGCGCGGTGACATACTGCTTGGCCAGCCAGTCCATGAAGTGATCCATGCGCTCCATCACTTCGTCAAAGTTCAGGACATCGCCTTTGATCGGTTCAGATTTCGGACCAACCTGCATTTTCAATTTTTCGTCCACGCCGCCGTTGATTGCGTACAGCATGGTTTTCGCCAGGTTAGCGCGAGCACCGAAGAACTGCATTTGTTTACCCACGACCATCGGGCTTACGCAACAGGCAATAGCATAGTCATCGTTGTTAAAGTCTGGACGCATCAGATCGTCATTCTCATATTGCAGAGAAGAGGTGTCGATGGAGACTTTAGCCGCATAGTTTTTGAAATTCTGCGGCAGTCTTTCAGACCATAGGATGGTCATGTTTGGTTCTGGAGACGGCCCCATAGTGTATAGCGTGTTCAGGAAACGGAAGCTGGTCTTCGTTACCAGAGTACGGCCATCTAGCCCCATACCTGCCAACGATTCGGTTGCCCAAATCGGGTCGCCAGAGAATAATTCATCATATTCAGGCGTACGCAGGAAACGTACCATACGCAGTTTCATGACCAGATGGTCAATCAATTCTTGTGCATCTTCTTCAGTGATTTTGCCTGCTTTCAGGTCGCGTTCCAGATAAATATCCAGGAACGTGGAAACACGCCCGAAGGACATTGCCGCGCCATTTTGCGATTTCACCGCAGCCAGATAGCCGAAATACGTCCACTGAACGGCTTCTTGAGCTGTCGTTGCCGGACCAGAAATATCACAACCGTATTTGGCTGCCATTTCTTTGATCTGACCCAGAGCGCGATGCTGATCGGCAATTTCTTCGCGTAGACGAATTGTCGCTTCCAGATCTTCACCGTTTTCCAGTTTAGCTTGCAGAGAAGTAAATTGAGCAAACTTATCTTTCATCAGGTAGTCGATGCCGTACAGCGCAACGCGACGATAATCACCGATGATACGACCGCGGCCATATGCATCAGGTAGACCAGTTAGAACACCCGATTTACGGCAACGCAAGATATCTGGCGTATAAACATCAAACACACCTTGGTTGTGTGTTTTGCGATATTCAGTGAAGATTTTTTTAATCAGGGGGTCAAGTTCACGACCATAAGCTTTGCATGACCCTTCAACCATTTTAATACCGCCGAAAGGAATCAGCGCGCGTTTTAATGGTGCATCAGTTTGAAGTCCAACGATCTTTTCCAGACTCTTGTTGATGTACCCTGCGTCGTGAGACGTGATAGTTGAAGCGACATTGGTATCAAAATCAACAGGCGCATGAGTGCGGTTTTCCTGTTTAACGCCCTCCATGACGCTCTCCCACAGTGCAGTGGTCGCTTTGGTGGGACCTGCAAGGAAAGATTCATCACCTTCATATGGTGTGTAGTTTTTCTGGATGAAGTCACGCACATTGACGCCATCCTGCCATTCACCTTTGCTAAAGCCTTGCCATGCATTGGCCAATTTTTCATTCAGCTCGGTCATTTTACACCTACCTTTGATATGGATTTCTTAAAACCCGACGTTGCGGCCGATTGCACCTTAGTGGTGCTTGTCTCCACCGCGCAAATAAATTACCCAATATGTTAAACCGACCATTATTCCGCCACCGATGATGTTACCGAGCGTGACGGGAATCAGGTTATCGGTAATAAAATGGCTAATGGTTAAATGTTCAAACTGAGACGGCACCATGCCGACGGCATTCCAAAATTCCGGTGTCGCAAAATTCTTGATAACAATGCCCATTGGGATCATGAACATATTGGCGATACTGTGCTCAAATCCGCTGGCAACGAACATTGCGACAGGTAAAATCATGGCAAACATCTTGTCTGTTAGCGAACGGCCAGAGTAGCTCATCCACACTGCCAGACAGACCATCAAGTTCGCTAAAATGCCCAGACACAATGCTTCGACAAAGGAATGTTCAAGTTTATGTTCGGCCGTTTGTAAAACGTTGAGGCCCCACAAACCGTTGGCAACCATATATTCGCCTGAGAACCAGATTAGTGCGACGAAGAGCAGCGCACCGACTAGGTTACCAATGTAAACATTAGCCCAGTTACAGGCGAGCTGCTTCCAGGTTATGCGACCGCTGGCTTTCGCGATCACAATGAGAACGGTTGAAGTGAACAAATCAGCGCCACAGACAACAACAAGCATGAGCCCAAGTGAGAAGCAGATGCCCCCGATCAGTTTCGCGATGCCAAAAGGTACTGACGCCGTCCCGGTGGTTGCTGTGATATAAAAAACGAAAGCGATCGAAATGAATACGCCCGCAGTGATCGCCAAATAAAACGTGGTGCAAGGATGTTTGGTTGCTTTATAGACTCCGGCGTCTTCAGCTACTTTTGCCATATCGGCCGGGAGTAATAAAGTAAAAGGGTTGTCAGCTTTCACACTAACTCTCTCTTAAAATTTATCAGCGTTAAGATACTAACAAAGCAGTATACGGTAAAATTTGACGTGGATCATATTGCAAGAAATTAATAAGGTAGCGAAGTGGATTTAACCCCCTGATTTTGTGTATAACTATATGAATTTTAAAGTGAAAAAATAGTTTAATTTTTATAAAAAGAGTTGAATTATCTACGTTAAACCTACCGATTTGGCGTTAATAAAAATCATGTCTTGTAGAATTTCAGTACCACCTTTGCGAGATAATTTAATTAAAAATTCACCATCCAATAACAATATTCTGGCGATGTCTGATAAATAAGTAATAGGAACTACGGATAAAGAAAAATAGCCCTCCAGATTAAAGGGCTATTAATACGTGAAGGTTGATCATTATCTGCTTTTTCGCACAGACTTGCGCCTAACAGACACTATGCCGCCTGCCAGTAACGGCGCTTAGCCTGTTGGAGTTTTTCATAGGCGGTCAGTAACGCCCGGTGCGCAGGCAATGTGGTAAACGTCTCATCTACGGCAAACAGGCCATAAAAGCAGGCCTCGCCCGCCACGGCGGCACTGGCGGCATCGACGGTTTCGCTGCCGTACATTTTAATAAAGGCGTCGTAATAATCTGCCGGGTTGCGTGTAGGCTCCAATGCCAGCAAGAGCAGGGTACGAAGGCAGCGGTAATAATTGCTGCGTTGTGCGGTAAAAACGGAGTCATTGAAGTCTTGTGTCCATTCAGTCCAGGTGAGCGCCTGATCAAGATCGCCGCCAGCCAGGGCTAACATGGCTTTCAACTCGCCAATACGTAGCGTAAACCAGCCATTATCTTTACCGGTAGCGATGCCCAGTAATTCACGTACACGGGTGAAGTCATCCAGGCCTTCATCATCTAGTTGTTGTATCAGCGCCAGATAGTTTTCTTTTTCCCATTTGCTGTCAGGCAGCGCCAGCAGCGTGTCACGCAGGTGAGCTCCCATGCTGTTATTCGCTAATAGCAGATCGTCAGCCGGATAGATATCTGACATTCCCGGTACAATGATCCGGCAGGCGTAAACTGATAGATGTTCATAGTCGGCAATGTAGACATCTTTACCTTCCTGGTTAAAAATCGCCATCAGCGTAGCAAACTCTTCCTCCGTCGATCCTTTGAAACTCCAGTCGACGAAGTCATAATCCGCCTCGGTTTTAAACATATCCCAGGAAATCAAGCCGCTGGAATCGATGAAATGCGTTTCAAGATTGGCGTGTTCAGCCACTTCTTCATCATCGAATGTTGGTGCGGTGAACACGTCTAAATCTTTCAGACTGCGGCCTTGCAAGAGTTCGGTGACCGTGCGTTCGAGCGCTACGCCAAAGTCTGGATGTGCGCCGAAGGAGGCAAAACAGGTGCCATTAGTCGGGTTAAACAGCACCACGCAGATAACCGGATACTTTCCACCCAGCGAGGCATCGTAAGCGAAAATGGGGAAGCCTTCTTTTTCCAACGTCGCAATGGCTTCGACCACGCCGGGGTAGCGCTTCAATACCGCTTGCGGGATTTCTGGCAGGCTGATGGATTCGGCAATAATGCGGTTTTTGATACTGCGTTCAAACACTTCGGATAACCCTTGAACACGAGCTTCGCTAGCGGTGTTTCCGGCGGACATGCCGTTCGACACATACAAATTGCCGATGATATTCATGGGAATATAAACAGTTTGCCCATCGGACTGACGCATAAATGGCAGCGCGCAAATCCCTCTATCGGCATTGCCAGATTGCAGATCGATCAAATCGCTGCCGCTCAGTTCATGGTCGGGATCGTAGAACTGGCGTAGACGGTCATCCAGGATACCTTCCGGCAACGAATTGTCCTGTGGGAGCGGAAACCATTTTTCATTCGGGTAGTGGACGAAATCCCCGTTGGCGATAGTTTTGCCAAGGTAGAAATCAGCAAAAAAATAGTTAGTAGATAAACGCTCGAAATATTCACCTAGCGCGGAGGCCAGCGCGGCCTTTTTACTGGCGCCTTTGCCGTTAGTGAAGCAGAGTGGGCAATCGCGATCGCGAATATGGACTGACCAAACGTTTGGCACCGGATTTAGCCATGATGCTTCTTCGATGTTAAACCCCAGGTTCTGGAGTTGTTGTTGAAAACGGGCGATGGAGTCTTCCAGGGCGGCGTCTTTACCTGGGATAAACGTTTGGGTCATGGTATTCACTTATAGCGAGGTTAGCAGAAACGGCATAATACGGATTTTTCTGTTCAGACTCTATTTATTCGTAACAGATGAGTAACAGTGAATAAGAATTGGCTGCGCAGCGTACCGTTTTACATAATGAAAGCGTAATAAGCGTTGCAGCGGGGATTAGCGAATGATAAAACCGATAATCAGGAAAGGTGGTATGGTCATGGCGGTAATTCCGTTATAACGACTATCGTGTAACCGCGGTATTTTTATAACCAATAGGGTTATAAAATGCGTACCGTCACAACGGTGATAAAACAGCCGATTTTTAGGTGTGGTGAGGGGAAATGACTCAGATTTTTAATTTTAGCGCCGGTCCAGCAATGCTGCCGGTTGAAGTGCTGCGTCGCGCTGAACAGGAATTGTGTAATTGGAATGGCTTGGGTACATCGGTCATGGAAATCAGCCACCGCAGTAAAGAGTTTATGCAGGTTGCTGCCGAATCCGAGCAAAATCTCCGTGATTTACTGAAAATCCCCTCCAACTACAAAGTGCTTTTTTGTCAAGGCGGCGCGCGCGCGCAGTTTGCAGCCGTTCCGTTGAATCTACTGGGCGAGCACGCATCCGCTGACTACATTGACGGCGGTTATTGGGCGCACAGCGCCGTTAACGAAGCAGAAAGGTACTGTAAGCCGAATGTAATTGACATCAAAACACGTATTGACGGCCTGCGCGGCGTTAAACCTATGCGTGAATGGCAGTTATCTGATGACGCGGCGTATGTACACTATTGTCCGAATGAAACCATTGATGGTATTGCAATCGAAGAGGAACCGGATTTCGGCGATAAAATTGTGGTCGCCGACTATTCTTCCAGCATCTTGTCGCGCCGTATTGACGTTAGTCGCTACGGCGTTATTTATGCGGGCGCACAAAAAAATATCGGGCCAGCGGGGCTGACGCTGGCTATCGTGCGCGACGATCTATTGGGTAAAGCGCGCCGTGAACTGCCCTCAGTGCTGAATTACCAGATCTTGGCGGATAATGGCTCTATGTTTAATACGCCGCCGACCTTTGCCTGGTATCTGGCTGGCATGGTTTTCAAATGGTTGAAAGAGCACGGTGGTCTGGCCGAAATGGAAAAACGTAATCAGGCAAAAGCCGACCTGCTTTATCGCGCCATTGATGATAATGATTTTTATCGTAACGATGTTGCGGTAGCGAATCGTTCGCGTATGAATGTCCCCTTCCTGCTGGCGGATCCCGCGTTGGATAGCGTTTTTCTGGAAGAGTCTGCCGCAGCGGGTCTGCATGCGCTTAAAGGTCATCGCGTCGTGGGCGGCATGCGTGCTTCTATCTACAATGCTATGCCAATTGAGGGTGTGAAAGCGTTGACTGAATTTATGGCCGACTTCGCGCGCCGTCACGGTTAATTACTCCCGATCTTGCTACACCTCTAGATAATAGATAAACCCCGAATTTTTTCGGGGTTTTTGTATCCACGCTGAAAGAATAGGCTTCACATGCAGGAATCCCTGACCTTAAAACCCATCACGCTGATTAACGGTACCCTTAATCTACCAGGATCAAAGAGTGTCTCTAATCGCGCACTATTGTTAGTCGCTTTATCTGAAGGAAAGACTCGGCTGACTAATCTGCTTGACAGTGACGATGTTCGCCATATGTTGACCGCGTTGTCAGCACTTGGCGTGGAATATCATCTGTCGTCCGATCGAACCGTGTGTGAGATCGTGGGATTGGGAAGGGCGTTTACTGCGTCGCAGCCGCTTGAACTGTTTTTAGGCAATGCTGGTACGGCGATGCGTCCGCTCGCTGCGGCATTGTGCCTGACCGATGGCGATGTTGTGCTGACAGGCGAGCCCCGTATGAAAGAGCGGCCAATCGGACATTTAGTGGACGCATTACGTCAGGGCGGCGCAAGCATTGACTATCTGGAGCAGGAAAACTATCCGCCGCTGCGTCTGTACGGTGGCTTCAGGGGAGGAGTAATCAGCGTTGACGGCAGTGTTTCTAGTCAGTTTCTAACCGCGTTGTTGATGGCCGCGCCGTTGGCCGCGCAGGATACGCAAATCAGCATTCAGGGCGATTTGGTGTCTAAGCCCTATATTGATATCACATTACATATGATGAAAGCGTTTGGCATTGACGTTCACCATGAAAACTATCAGCGCTTTTTTGTTTCCGGTCGCCAGCAGTACCGTGCACCGGGTGATTATCTGGTAGAAGGTGATGCGTCGTCCGCCTCTTACTTTCTGGCAGCGGCGGCAATTAAAGGTGGCGTCGTGCGCGTTACTGGGGTTGGGCGTAATAGCGTACAGGGCGATATCCGTTTCGCCGATGTGCTGGAAAAAATGGGGGCGACCGTACGCTGGGGGGAGGATTATATCGAATGTGAGCGTGGTGAGCTGCAGGCGATTGATATGGATATGAACCATATTCCCGATGCCGCGATGACCATCGCAACGACGGCGCTCTTCGCACAGGGGGGGACGACGACATTACGTAATATCTACAATTGGCGTGTAAAAGAAACAGATCGTTTGGCGGCGATGGCGACAGAGTTACGTAAAGTGGGGGCGGAAGTGGAAGAGGGTGATGATTTTATTCGCATTACACCGCCAGCCAGGTTACAAGCTGCGGAAATTAGTACCTACAACGATCACCGGATAGCGATGTGCTTCTCACTGGTGGCGCTCTCGGATACGCCAGTGACGATATTGGATCCGAAATGTACTGCCAAAACGTTCCCTGATTACTTTGAGCAATTAGCGCGTCTGAGTCAGCACGAGTGAGGGTTCCCTGGGCGCGGTTCGTCATGTTTTATAATACGCTCCTTGTAAACCGTGATCGGTTTTTATGTCCGAATTGCGCGTCAGGTTCAGAGATTGCTTAATTTTCGTCGCCCTCCGGCATTTGGATAACCCTAATCGGCATGGATGCGTATAATATGCTCCCATGAAGCCGAAAAAGGCAAAAGTGGGACTTCCCAGGATGAAAGGAGAGAAGAATGACGGTGATGGCACCGGTAATTACGGTTGACGGGCCGAGTGGCGCAGGCAAAGGCACCCTATGTAAAGCATTAGCTGAAGCCTTGCACTGGAACTTGCTGGATTCTGGCGCTATCTACCGTGTTTTGGCGTTAGCGGCGTTGCACCATCGCGTAGATATCCACTCTGAAGATGCGTTGGTGCCGTTAGCCTCGCATCTTGATGTTCGTTTTGTTGCAGAAAACGGGCAGTTAACTGTCATTCTGGAAGGCGAGAATGTCAGTCAGGAAATTCGTACTGAGACGGTGGGCAATACGGCTTCTCAGGCTGCCGCTTTTCCTCGCGTTCGTGAGGCGTTATTACGCAGACAGCGTGCTTTCCGTGAAGCGCCAGGACTCATTGCCGATGGGCGCGATATGGGTACGGTCGTTTTTCCCGATGCACCAGTGAAAATTTTTTTAGATGCCAGCGCGGAAGAACGGGCGCGACGGCGTATGCTACAGTTGCAGGAGGCGGGTTTTAGTGTTAACTTTGATCGCCTTTTATCTGAGATAAAGGAACGGGATGAGCGCGATCGTAACCGCCCCGTTGCGCCGTTAGTCCCTGCTGCTGATGCGTTAGTGCTGGATTCAACGGAAATGACGCTTGATGATGTGATTGCGCGCGCGCTGGCTTATGCCCGCCAAATTCTTGCTTAAATCACAGAAAATTGAATTTTTACCTCGTTGTAAGGATGCACAGCGGGGCATGTTAAACAACCCCATCGAGCAGGATGCCGGATGGACGTTAAATTGAACCCCCTAAGATTATCAAACATGACTGAATCTTTTGCTCAACTCTTTGAAGAATCCCTGAAAGAAATCGAAACCCGTCCTGGTTCCATCGTTCGTGGTGTTGTTGTTGCTATTGATAAAGATGTCGTACTGGTTGACGCCGGTCTGAAATCCGAATCAGCTATTCCGGTAGAGCAATTCAAAAACGCGCAAGGCGAACTGGAAATCCAGGTCGGTGATGAAGTTGATGTTGCTCTGGACGCTATCGAAGATGGCTTCGGTGAAACGCTGCTTTCTCGTGAAAAAGCGAAACGCCACGAAGCATGGCTGACGCTGGAAAAAGCGTACGAAGAAGCTGCGACGGTTACTGGTGTTATCAACGGTAAAGTTAAAGGCGGATTCACTGTTGAGCTAAACGGTATTCGTGCGTTCCTGCCAGGTTCTCTGGTCGACGTGCGTCCGGTTCGCGACACGCTGCATCTGGAAGGCAAAGAGCTTGAGTTCAAAGTTATCAAGCTGGATCAGAAACGCAACAACGTTGTGGTTTCTCGTCGTGCAGTGATCGAGTCTGAAAACAGCGCTGAACGCGATCAATTGCTGGAAAATCTGCAAGAAGGCATGGAAGTTAAGGGTATCGTTAAGAACCTGACTGACTACGGCGCCTTCGTTGATCTGGGCGGCGTTGATGGCCTGCTTCACATCACGGATATGGCGTGGAAACGCGTTAAACACCCGAGCGAAATCGTCAATGTAGGCGATGAAATCACGGTTAAAGTCCTGAAATTCGATCGTGAACGTACCCGTGTGTCTCTGGGTCTGAAACAATTGGGCGAAGATCCATGGGTCGCTATCGCTAAGCGTTATCCGGAAAGTACACGTCTGACGGGGCGCGTAACTAACCTGACTGACTATGGCTGCTTCGTTGAAATCGAAGAAGGCGTTGAAGGTCTGGTACACGTTTCCGAAATGGATTGGACCAACAAAAACATCCACCCATCCAAAGTAGTTAACGTGGGTGATGTGGTAGAAGTGATGGTTCTGGATATCGACGAAGAACGTCGTCGTATCTCTCTGGGCTTGAAACAGTGCAAGTCTAACCCATGGCAGCTGTTCGCAGAGACCCACAACAAGGGCGATCGCGTTGAAGGTAAAATCAAGTCTATCACTGACTTCGGTATCTTCATCGGTCTGGATGGCGGCATCGATGGTCTGGTGCACCTGTCTGATATCTCCTGGAACGTGGCAGGCGAAGAAGCCGTTCGTGAATACAAGAAAGGTGATGAAATCGCCGCTGTTGTTCTGCAGGTTGACGCAGAGCGCGAACGTATCTCTCTTGGCGTGAAACAACTGTCTGAAGATCCGTTCAATAACTACCTCTCTGTGAACAAGAAAGGTGCTATTGTTACTGGTAAAGTGACTGCAGTTGACGCTAAAGGTGCTACAGTTGAACTAGCTGGCGGCGTAGAAGGTTACTTGCGTGCTTCAGAGGCGTCTCGCGATCGCGTTGAAGACGCAACGCTGGTTCTGAACGTTGGCGACAGCGTTGAAGCCAAATATACCGGTGTTGATCGTAAAAACCGTGTTGTAAGCCTGTCTGTTCGTGCGAAAGACGAAGCTGACGAGAAAGATGCAATTGCCACTGTTAATAACAAACCGGATGAAAGCAATTTCTCCAATGCAATGGCAGAAGCGTTCAAGGCAGCCAAAGGCGAGTAATCACAATCCTGGAGTGGGCAACGTAAGTTGCTCATTCTGGTAACGGTATTCAGTTATTCTGGTTATTGATAGCCACGCACCTGGAGGAGCTATGACCAAGTCTGAACTTATTGAAAGGCTTGCTGGACAGCAATCTCATATCCCAGCCAAAGTGGTTGAGGATGCAGTGAAAGAAATGCTCGAACAAATGGCTTCTACGTTAGCCGAAGGCGATCGTATTGAAATCCGTGGGTTTGGTAGCTTCTCACTTCACTATCGTGCACCGCGCGTAGGCCGCAATCCGAAAACGGGTGATAAAGTTGAGTTGGAAGGCAAGTACGTCCCTCACTTCAAACCAGGTAAGGAACTCCGCGATCGCGCGAATATTTACGGGTAAATCATTACCATAATAGGATGCCGCTTACTTGCGGTTTGACTTCTAGTCTCTCGTTAAAAACGGCGCCCTTGCGGGTGCCGTTTTTTTAGGTTAATCTTCGCTGCATTGTTTGAGCGGATAGACAAGAGAGGATGCCAGCATATCGCTATCTGGTAATCGGCAACTCATCGCTAACTGTGTTTTCCTAGCCACTCCACTGCGAACATGCCTGCTGCGCTTACGGCATCCACCGCAACACACCCGATAGAATCACGAATTTGCGCCGCCAAACCGATAGTGGATAGCCCGGTACACGAAAACGCGATCACTTTTGCCCCCTGATCATGCAGCATTTTGGCACACGCCAACGCGCTGGCCCGCCCTTCAGGCGTGAGCAAATGCGTTGTCTGAGTGACGCCCTCCGGGCGAGCATAAGCGACATTTTCGCCTAATAGTCGGCGAAATGGCGCGGGCGCCTGTTCGCCAATACCGATGACGGCGACGGGTAATTTCAGGTTAGCGGCCACACGTGCGCAGGCACTACCTGCGCTAATCACCGGCACCGAAACGGCCTGACGTAATTCGGCGAGCCCCGGATCGGCGGCGCAGCTAAGGAATATCGCCTGACAGCCTTCTCGCTCGTAAGCCTGTCCTAGCGCAATGATTTTAGGAATCGCTACGGTTTCACTGGCTGCATCAAAGATACCGTTCGGTTGATCGGGGATGCAGCGGCTGACCGTTGGCAATCCATACTCGTTGTCTAACAAACGACCATGTTCTTCTAACAAGGCGCTGTCCTGTGTGGTGAGAACACGAATAATACCCAGAGTCATGATAGGTCCCTTCTTAAAAGTGGGGGGTGGATCATAGCGATCCACCTTATAAGCTACAGCGTTAAAGGACGATTGGTTAACAAGGGTTGTGGCGTCTGGCCTGCGCGGAACAAAACCGCATCGTATGGGCCTGCCAGGTGGCGTTTAACGCCGTCGACACGAATCCAGTCGCCTTCCGGCAACCCGACGACGACCGTTTCAGGTTGGGCTTGTAGCAGTTCCGCAATCCGTTGATCGCGGGTCTCTCCCTGATGCCCTTCCGGTAATTTGTTGGTGTAATGGGGATTGATCTGGAAATCGATCAGGTTCAATGCGTCAAACCCTTTGGGGTCAATGATCGGCATATCATTCGTCGTGCAGATTGTCGGACAGGCGAGGTTTGCACCCGCACTCCAGCCGATATAAGGCGTTCCGGCGGTAACGCGCTGACGAATTGCCGCCAGCAGATGGCGCTCCCGGCAGCACTTTAATAAATTGAAAGTATTACCGCCTCCGACAATAATAATCTCTGCCTCTTGAACGGCCTCTAAAGCGTCGTTTACCGCATGCGCGGCGGTGAGAATAATGCCGGTGTCCGCTAAGGCCGTTTGGACTTTAGCGGCATAATCATCCCAACTAATGGTCACCCCGGCGAAGGGAATAAACACGGCTCGGCGACGTTGATGGATGAGTTCGTTAATAGGAGGTAAGGCATGCTCCAGATATCCTTTACCGGGGAGCGTACCATTACTTAATAGCAGTAATTGCATCGTACTTTCCTGTTCTTTATTAAAGTAGACCGGCAACCAGTCGGGCGATGAGCGCATTTGAGAGTAGCACCGGTAGACCGACGGACCGACGAACCACATCGCGATGGCGCTCGGTGTACCCCATACAGTCCATGATAATCACCTCGGCCTGTTGTGCTTTGAGCGCTTGCGCAGCGGCAACCAATTCTGACTCGCTGCCGTTGTATGGCGATACCGCGGCGTAAACGGGGGCGGTGGTCATCGCCTGCCATTTATGGCCTTCGCTGCGCATTTGCTCCACGAGCGGAACCAGGATGCCGGGACGACGTTTCCCCAGTAGCGTAGCGATCACCGGTGGAACGATCCTATCCGGTTCAATCAGCCAGGCTTGCTGACATTGCAGACCATCGAATTCCCCCGTGCAGAGTAATAAAATAATGCCACAACCTTGTTGTTCCAACTGATTCAGCTTTTGCTGTACGCCATGGCGCACAGCGCCTTTACCGAGGATAACGGCACTGCCATCCAGCAATCGTGAGGTGAGAATTGCCTCGTCGCCCTGCGGCGCAAAACGCTGAGCGATCTGCGCTGTGGACAGGCCATCCAGTAGGCCTGCGTGAATACATTCTACTGATGCAGGTAGATGAGCCGCCAAAATTGGGGTGATATCGGCTCTGGGAGCCTGCCCGATGGTCAGCGTCCCGAGTTTGGTAATAGACATGACGGCTTTCCCCGCTATTGACGTTTTTGCAAATGAGCCAGCGAACCGTACAGCGAAAGCAGGCGTTGATATTCGTCAGCGTTATAGAAGTGGCAAGTTTCACGCGTGAACTCTTTAGCAACCTCAACGACAAAGCGAACAGCATCGGCGATATCGACTTCATGGCTGGCGCCCGTACCGCAGCCGGGAACGATCCCCTCCGTTGTAATCGCGACGCCGACAACCGGGGCGGAGGTCGCTATCGATGGCTGGAGAATGCTGTTGATATGAAACACATCGTTACCATAAGGCGTAATATCCTGTGTAGTAATAGGGAAGGTCACAGGAAGACGGCCAGTGGTCATTTCCATGATCCGTAGGAGATCTTCGGCAACGCGTAAGATATAGCCTTCTTTTACCGTCGGTGAAAGGGCAAAACCTTTGTGATTAATGATGCGGTTGCCTTTAGTGGTATCGATAGAAAGCACGGCGTCCATCTCTGGCACGACTTCCTGCTCGTTCATATCTTCGGTTTCAACCGGAGAATCCATGAAATCTACGGGTTCATGAGGACGGGTTGGCGCATCCGGGCAAATGTGCGTACACAAGATCACATCGCCGGGTAGGCTATCGCCCACGGTCTGCATCTTCGCCAGCTTGACGGCGGCCGCTACGGCAGCCACCGCGCCGTCGCCATCGGACACCAACCCGATACGCCCAGGACGAGCACCGATCCCACCCAAACGGCCCACAATGCCCAGCGTAGGCGCATGGCCGCCGCTGCGTTTGCCGTTAGTGCCGGGCACCACGATTTTAACAAAATCGGTGGTGCCTTTGGGCCCGGTAATTTCGGTAACTGTCACATCAACCTGCGGGTAGGGGGATAAGAGATCAACTACGGTCTGGCCGCTGGCCGTGGCGGAATCAAGGGCTTCAAGTACATTCAAGGTTTGAAAAAGGCTCATCACATATTCTCTTATTAGCGGGTGGATATAGCGTGATGCGACACTCTATCGCCGCATCACCGGAATGTCTTAGGGCACTTATTTACCGCCGATCTTGCTGGCGAAAATTGAGTGGAAGAAACTATAAATCGCGTCACCGGCAATCAACCCGGCCGCGAAGACTTCCATCTGGCTACGCATATCGGCACTGCCCCACTTAAGGATGATCAGTCGCAGCGCAATCCCAACCATAACGGCCCAGCCTGCTAGCGGGTTAGCGATTAGCAACCCCGTCGCCAACAGTACGCCCAGTTGTCGGCGAGAACCGCCCAGCCATTGGATAATGGCGCCAGGAATGGCCCACAATAGCAGGGACGTCGCGATATCGCTGGAAACGCCAGCCTTAATTGTGGCGACATAGACTTTAGCCACGGGAGGGATCAGTCCCTGTTGGAAATAGCTCTGGTAGGAGAAATACACCACAGGAATTGCGATTACGAAAGCAACCATCGCGGCAAACAGTTGCTGGCGGCGGCCTTCCAATTCGAAGGCGGCGTCCCGCCCGTTATCGCGCAGGATAAATCCGGCCTTGAGGTCGTACCCCATGTCGGCAAAGGCTGGCCCCGTGGCGACAGAAAACGCGCACAGCACGGCCAATGCATGCATGGGAAAGCCGATCATCATGCCAATAATCAGGGTAATCAGCGCGACGGCAAAAGCGGGAAACCATCCGGAATGCATTGCCGCAAGTCCGACGATCAGTTCATGAATGAACGCGGCAAAAGCGGCATAAAATACAAAGGCGATAAGCATACCTACGGACATTTCACTGTACAGTCCGGTAGTAATAGCAATTAGCGCCGCAATAGCAATATAACCGATAGCGCCCATGCGTAGCGCGGAAAGCACATGGCGGCGGTCATCATTCGCGGCCTTTAACGCCTCGGCGGTTAAGGTGCCAGAGGTCTTTTGTTTACCTCGCATCAACGCGATAACCTGAAACAGCGCCACAATCCCGGCGCCAATCATCATGCCATGGGGAATGTATTGTTGGTTAATATCAATACCCAATAAAGGCTGGCTGTAACCACGCAGCAATAAGCCGATACCAAACATCGATAATGCCCAAATATTACCGATGAAGGCCGTTCCCATTGCCGACATGGGCAACTTAAAGCTAGATCCTATAACGCCTAGCGCTAGCCCAGCACTCAGCAGCACTGCCTGTTTACCGCCTTTGTCGCCCGCTTTAATCGATTCGGCTGCGGCAACGCCTGGCGGCCAGGTTCCGGTTGCGGGAAAAACCGAGGTGTTGAACATGCGATAAAGCAGATATCCATCCAGTAACATCGCGAGTGCGACACCAATAAACATCGGCAAAACCAGATCCGGGCGATCGAACAACCACGGGATCCCGATTGGCAGCAACAGGCTATTCGCCGCACCAAAGGTTGCGGAGGAAATGGCGGTTTGTGCCAGATTCTGCACGTGAATAGAGCGAAAGCGCCGCATCAGTTGTAGCGGCACGCGGGCGATCAACATGGCAATCAATGCGCCGATGATCGAGGTGTTCGGCGTGACGCCGAGCGTGGTGAGCAACTGGATGCCAATCACGGCGCCAAACATACTGAGAATAACCAGAAACAGCAGCGTTAGCGGGCTGAATGTCCGCTGATGCGCCTCTGGATGCGCGTCGTCCTGATGTGATGATGAAGGTTGTGACATGTAGTACCACTCCTATAAGCCTGATAAATACGAGAGTGCAATATTGTTATGGTTATCTGCATCAGCCCAACCAGTAGGGATCGCCATATTTTTTACCGATAGGCATAGCCGCCTGGTAGAGCTGTTGAGCCAGTAGCAGGATTTCCTGCTGATCCGCCATGGATGAAGGAAAGGTGAGACAAAAAGCAATACTTTCTTTGGTCTGCGGGTTATGCACGGAGCAGCTTACGGACGCTGTACCCGGAACGGCCTCATTCACCGCATGCGCCCAGCGTTGCTGGCGGATAGTGCGAATACGCGCCAACTGCGCGGTAATGTCGAGGGCCGTGGTGGTATGTGGCGTCGGATAGTGCTTGGCAAGTTGTTCATCTGAAAAACGGGAAAGCAGCGCGCGACCGGTGGAGGTTTCCCAGGCCGGAGAACGTGTTCCTGGATGTGTAATGACGCGTAGGGCGTGGCGACCAGGGATAACGCGCAATACGAGTACTTCATCGCCATCCAATACTGAGAGATAACCGGTATGGCCGGTATTACGACACAGAGTACGCAACGCCTGTTCGATATCGTCCGTCAGGGAGGACACGCGGTGTGCCAGATAGGCTGCCTCTATTAGCAACAGGCCCGGCTGGTAAGCGGACGTTTCTGGATCCCGCTGTAAGAAGCCAGTTTCGCATAACTGCTTTAATACACGCGACGTTGTACTTTTAGGCATGTGCAGATGCGTAATCAGATCGCCCGCGGTAATACCGCGCTTGAGTTGACTCATTAGCTTAAGAATATCGGCTGTTGTGTTCAGTATACTCATAATAAGTCTCATAAAATGGAACCTAGTTCCTTTATATGAGTATTAGCAAAAATCGCGCCAGAATGAGCTTAAATCGGACAGTGGTAGAAAATTTAAAATTGAGATAAAGAGATCAATACATTAGTGGGGTAATAACAAGTCTGCTCTCGTGGAAGTATGGAAAGGCATAGACCGTCATGCACCCTTAATTAGCCTGGCGCACCAAAGCAGTGCTTTGTGTGCGCTATTTTGGTGCTAATCATTGGGCGCCGTGATTTATCGTCGCGTAGAGCATTTGCCGAAGTATGAATCGCTTTCTGGCAATAGTGATAATGCCGGGGGATACGTCGCGCGCATGATATTATGCGCGCGAGGGGCTACCGGGTATGACGCGCTTTGAGACGCTTGATGATAGTCGCCAGATCTAAATCCTGATCCTGCAACAGCACTAACAGGTGGTACATCAAATCTGCAGCTTCATTAGTAAGTTCCTCACGATCGTGCACCGTGGCCGCTAACGCAGTTTCCAACCCTTCTTCGCCCACTTTCTGCGCGATACGTTTGGTGCCGCTGGCGTACAGGCGTGCGGTGTAAGAACTTTCCGGATCGGCCTGTTTACGCTCGGCGAGTAATTGTTCCAACTGATAAAGGAACGTCCAATCGCTGGCAGCAGGCGAGAAGCAACTGCTGGTGCCCAGATGACAGGTTGGCCCAACGGGATTAGCTAAAACCAACAGCGTATCGTTATCGCAATCCGGCGTAATCGACACGACGTGCAGGAAATGACCTGAAGACTCACCCTTCGTCCATAGCCGCTGCTTGGTTCGGGAGAAGAACGTGACTTTCCCGCTCTTTTCCGTTACTTGCAAGGCATCTTTATTCATGTAGCCCAGCATCAATACTTCACCGGAGACCGCATGCTGCACAACAACCGGCAGCAGGCCGTCCGTTTTTACCCAATTGAGCTGATTTCGTTGTTCATCGTTTAGAAAGCTCTCTTCGCTTAACACACTCGAATCTCCACACCTTGTTGCTTAAGATATTGTTTCAGTTCGCTGATATTAATCACTTGCTTATGAAACACCGATGCGGCCAGCGCCCCATCCACGCGGGCGATCTGAAACGCATCCAGAAAATGCGCCATGGCGCCCGCGCCTCCAGAGGCAATCAGCGGGACGTTACAGACATCACGTACCAGAGTTAACTGATGTAAATCATAGCCATTACGGACGCCGTCCTGGTTCATCATATTCAGGACAATTTCACCAGCGCCACGCTTTTGCACCTCTTCTACCCACGCTAGCGTTTCCCACGTGGTAATTTTGGTGCGCGCTTCATCGCCGGTATATTGGTTTACCTGATAGCGGCCGGTTGCGGCATCGTGCCAGGTATCAATCCCGACCACGACGCATTGCACGCCATAACGATCGGCTAAGCGAGTAATCAATGTCGGATCGGCTAACGCCGGGGAGTTAATGGAAATTTTATCTGCGCCGAACGAGAGGATCTGTCCGGCGTCTTCTACGCTTTTAATCCCGCCTGCTACACAGAATGGGATATCGATGACTTCCGCCACGCGCGCAACCCAGCTTTTGTCGACGACACGACCATCGGAAGAGGCGGTGATATCATAAAACACCAGCTCATCGGCACCTTCCTGCGCATAGCGCTGCGCCAACGGCACGATATCACCGATAATTTCGTGGTTACGAAACTGCACGCCTTTGACGACCTGACCGTTACGCACGTCCAGACAGGGGATTATCCGTTTTGCCAGCATGAAATCGCCTCCGCGACGTTAAATTTACCTTCCAGCAGGGCGCGACCCACGATCACGCCTTGCACCCCGCTGCCGCGCAAATTGGCGATATCTGTCAGGTTACCGATACCGCCGGATGCCTGAAAGGCGATCTGTGGGTAGCGCTGACAGATTTCTCGATAGAGCTCGACGTTGGAACCGCTGAGCGTACCGTCACGGGAAATATCGGTACACAGCACATGTTTCAATCCGAATGGCAGATAGCATTCAATGACCTGTTCAAGCGTAGCGTCAGAATTTTCCTGCCAGCCGCTGATGGCGACGAATTTGGTGCCGTTGATGTCAATACGCACGTCCAACGCCAACACCAGCGCCTCGGCGCCGTAGCGAGTAAACCATTGTTGCACCAATTCCGGCTGTTTCACGGCGGTGGAACCGATGACGACACGACTCGCGCCAGCTTTTAATAGCGCTTCCACATCTTGCTCGGTACGAATACCGCCGCCGATCTGAACCGGCACGCTAACGCCAGCGAGCAGCGAGGTTAACAGCGGAATCTGGCGAGCAGAGGGATCTTTAGCACCGGTTAAATCCACCAGATGCAGCGCCTCAGCCCCCTGTTGCTGGTAATCCTGCAGGCGGGGAAGCGGGTCGCTACCGTACTGGCGCTGTCGGCCATAATCACCCTGATGCAGGCGGACAATTTGTCCGTCGATCAGATCTAATGCGGGAATAATCATGACATCTACATCTCCAGAAAATTTTTCAGTAGCTGTGCGCCCGCCGCACCCGAACGCTCAGGGTGGAACTGCACGCCAAAGAAGTTATCTTTTTCCACTGCGGCGGTAAACGCATCGCCGTAGTTGGCTTGTGCGATAGTATGCTCGCAAACAGGCATCGCGTAACTGTGAACAAAATAGAAATAGGCGTTGTCAGCAATATCACGAAATAAGCGATGACCGGCCTTCGGCGTCACCTGATTCCAGCCCATATGCGGCAGCGGCAAACCGTGATCCGCCATCTTTTTCACGGGCGCATCGACAATCCCCAGCGTGGCGATGCCGCCATTTTCGTCGCTATACGATCCCAGCAACTGCATGCCGAGACAAATGCCTAAAACCGGCTGGGTACAGGCTTTGATCAACGCAATAAGCTCGCGTTCTTCCAGTTGGTTCATCGCAGCCTGGGCGGTGCCAACTCCCGGCAGGAACAGCTTATCCGCGTGTAAAACAACGTCGGCCTCGCGGCTGACAACCGGACTATAGCCCAGCCGCTGAACCGCATAGTTGACCGAAGAGAGGTTGGCGCAGCCGGTATCAAGAATGACCACTTTCATCACAGCACCCCTTTCGAACTCGGCAGCGCGTCACCCTCGACGCGAATAGCCTGACGCAGCGTGCGTCCGAAGGCTTTAAATAAGCTTTCGACACGGTGATGATCGTTGCGCCCTTTGGTTTTCAGGTGCAGCGTACAGCCCATGGAGTAAGACAGCGAACGGAAGAAGTGTTCGACCATTTCGGTACTCAGATCGCCGACTCGCTGGTAGCTGAACTCTGCTTTATATTCCAGATGCGGGCGCCCCGAAATATCCAGCGCGCAGCGCGCCAGACATTCATCCATCGGTAGGACAAAGCCAAAGCGACCGATACCGCGCTTGTCGCCTAGCGCCTTATTCAGGGCTTCGCCCAGCGCCAGACCGGTATCTTCCACCGTGTGATGATCGTCGATATACAGATCGCCTTTCACTTCAATATCCATGCGGAAGCCGCCGTGCGTAGCGATTTGATCCAACATATGATCGAAAAAACCGACGCCGGTGTTGATTTTGCTGCCGCCTTCCCGATCCAACCAGACATTGACATCAATCGCGGTTTCACGCGTGACGCGGTTGACGTGCGCATGACGATTGCGCTGGGTTAACTGGCTGGCGATGGCCTGCCAGTTCAGGCCGTCACGCTGATAGAGCAATCCGGTAATGCCCATATTTTGCGCCAGTTGCACATCAGTGTGGCGGTCGCCGATGACATAACTCTGCGCCGTGTCCATCAGACCCGGTTGCAAGTAATCGGACACCAGCGCCGTTTTCGGCTTGCGACAGGCGCAATTTTCTGCCGGTAAATGCGGGCAGATCAGCACTTGTTCAAAATGAATCCCCTGTGATGTCAGAATCTGCATCATCAGGTTATGCGGGGGATCGAAGGTTTCCTGCGGAAAGCTTTCGGTGCCCAGGCCATCCTGATTGGTGATCATCACCAGCTTATAGCCGGCTTTTTGCAGCGCCAGCAATGACGGGATGACATCTGGTTCCAGCGCCAGTTTATCCAGACGGTCGACCTGAAAATCTTCAGGCGGTTCGGCAATTAATGTTCCGTCACGGTCGATAAAGAGGTATTTCTGGCCCACGTGAGCTCCTTAATTTAAGCGTTGATGCCCGGCAATGCGCGTAATGCCGCTACCGTGCGTTCACATTCGTAGCGGGTGCCAATGGTAATGCGTAAACAGCCAGACAGGCTTGGTTGCTTATTCTGGTCACGCAAGATAATGCCCTGATCCCATAATGTTTTAAATACGGTAGGGGAGTCCGTGAAGCGAACCAGAAGATAATTACTTTCGCTGGGGAAGACCGTTTCAACGCAGGGAATATCTTGTAGCGCCTCGCTCAGCCAGCGGCGAGTAGCGGTAATCTCTTCGACATTCGACTTCATTTTACTCACGCCGTCGTGGCTCAGCGCCTGTGCCGCAATATCTGCCACGGGAGTGGACAGGGGATATGGCGCGATCACTTTTAGCAGCAGCTGGATCACCTCTGGATTGGCCAGCGTAAAGCCGCAGCGTAATCCGGCGAGCGAAAAGGCTTTGGATAAGGTACGCAGAATCACCAGGTGAGGGAACTCAGCCAGCCAGCTTACGGTTGACGCCTGCGGACAAAACTCAATGTAGGCTTCATCGACAACGACCAGCGCTTTCCCCTGCGCTAGCGCAAGGATCTGGCGTAAATCATCTCGTGCGATAAGGTTGCCGGTTGGATTGTTTGGACTGCATACGTAAATAACTTTGACGCCGTCCAACTGAGCCGCAATAGCGTCGAGATCCAACTGCCAATCGGATCGACTGACCGCAGTGCGGCGCTCAACACCATACGTCTCGGCGCTGACGGCATACATCCCGTAAGTCGGTGGGCAGAAGAGAATAGCGTCTTTACCCGGCTCACAGAATACGCGAATGACGAGCTCGATCCCTTCATCGGCGCCGCGGCTCACTAAAACCTGCTCGGGTGCTACGCCTGCATACTCGGCGTAGCGTCGGATGACCGTGGCGGGCTGGCATTCCGGGTAGCGGTTCAGCGTCTGTTGGGTCAGTTGAAAGTTGGGGGCTTCTGGAAATTCATTGGCATTTAACCAGACATCGCCATTACCGCCGAGACGGCGAGCGGACTGATAAGGCGTTAACGCACGGACATTCGCGCGGGCCAGTTCTTCAATGCTGCTCATGCTTGCTCCTTCAATGCTGCGACGCGCAGAGTAACGGCGTTTTTGTGGGCGGTAAGTTGTTCGGCCTGTGCCAGAATTTCTATCGTCGGGGCCAGTTGCAGTAACCCTTCAGGCGTAAGTTGCTGTACGGTCATGCGCTTTTGGAAATCGGCCAGACCCAGGCTTGAATAGGTTGAGGTATAGCCATAGGTCGGTAGCACATGGTTAGTGCCGGAGGCGTAGTCGCCTGCGGACTCCGGTGACCAGTCACCAAGAAAAACCGAACCGGCGCTGGTGATGCTCTCAACCAGAGATTCGGCGTCGCGCGTCTGGATGATCAAGTGCTCAGGCCCGTATTGATTGCTAATCTCAACACATTGCGCTAAATCACGTGCGACGATAACCCGGCTGCTGGTTAGCGCCTGACGCGCGATGTCCGCGCGTGATAGTTGCGCGAGCTGTGCTTCGACTGCGTCCGCGACGGCTTGGGCCATTGCGGCATCGGGCGTGAGCAGGATAACCTGAGAATCTGGGCCGTGTTCTGCCTGCGATAGCAGATCGGCGGCGACAAAGGCGGGCGTTGCGCCGCTATCGGCGATGACTAACACTTCGGAAGGCCCGGCGGGCATATCAATCGCCGCGCCGTCTAGCTGCTGACACACTTGACGCTTGGCTTCTGTGACATAGGCGTTGCCAGGACCAAAGATTTTATCCACTTTCGGCACGCTTTCTGTGCCGAATGCCATCGCAGCAATCGCTTGCGCGCCCCCCAGTTGAAAGACCTCGTGAATACCGCAAAGCTGTGCGGCATACAAAATTTCATCGGCGATCGGCGGCGGCGAACACAATACGACACGACGGCAACCCGCGATACGCGCGGGAGTGGCCAGCATCAGCACGGTTGACGGCAGCGGTGCCGAACCGCCAGGAATGTACAGGCCGACGGTCGCGATAGGGCGGGTAAGCTGCTGACAGCGCACGCCCGACTGCGTTTCAACATCGACCGTCGGTAGCTTTTGCGCATGGTGGAAGGTTTCGATATTACGCACGGCAACCGCCATCGCGTTTTTTATGTCGTCATTTAACCGGGTCGCGGCGGCGGTAATCTCGTCATCGCTGACGCGAATTGTATTCACTTGCACGTTATCGAACTGGGCACTGTAGTCGCGTAATGCCCGATCGCCCTGACTTTTCACCGTAGTGAGAATATCGCTGACAACCGCCGTAATGCGGTCTGACGCGGAAATCGCCGGGCGCGTAAGCAACTGGCGTTGTTCTTCTACTGAACAGCGTTGCCAGTCGACAATAGTGCTGAAACTGCGCGTTTGCTGAGTGGTCTGCGTCATTATTATCACTCCATCATTTTTTCAATAGGCAGCACTAAAATGGAACTGGCGCCTAACGATTTCAGTTTTTCCATGGTTTCCCAGAACAGCGTCTCGCTGCTGACCATGTGCATGGCAACGCGGCTTTGATCGCCCGCCAATGGCAGAATCGTCGGGCGCTCAGCGCCGGGCAGTAGAGAAATGACGTCTTCCAGACGTTCGCTCGGCGCGTGCAGCATGATGTATTTTGATTCACGTGCCTGAATCACGCCTTGCATGCGAGTCAGTAACTTATCGATCAGTTGCTGTTTCTCTGCGGGCATTTCGCCGTCGCGTTGGATCAGGCAGGCTTTGGAACGGTAAATCACTTCAACTTCTCGCAGGCCGTTGGCTTCCAACGTCGCGCCAGTCGACACCAGATCGCAGATGGCATCGGCCAACCCGGCGCGTGGCGCGACTTCAACTGAACCGTTAAGTAGGCACGATTTGAAACTGATGGATTTTTTATCGAGATATTGTTTGAGCAGGTGAGGGTATGAGGTGGCGATACGGGTATTTTGCAGACATTCCGGCCCGGTATAGGGGGCATCCAGCGGCATGGCCAACGATAGGCGACAACCGCCAAAATCCAGGCGGCGTAAGGTAAAATAACGCGGATCGTCACCCTGTGCCCGACGATTTAATAGCTCTTCTTCCAGCACGTTTTCGCCGATGATACCGAGATCAACGACGCCATCCATCACCAGGCCGGGGATATCGTCATCACGCACGCGCAAAATATCAATGGGCATATTTTCGGCGAACGCGATCAGGCGTTGCTGCTGTAAGTTGATCTTAATCCCGCAACGTGCCAGAAGTTCGCGCGATTCATCACTCAGGCGGCCCGACTTCTGCATTGCTATCCGTAAACGTGTCTTGTCCAGCATGAAAACCTCATTAACCTGTCAAATTAAATTTCTAGAAATATCGCGGGCATAAAAAAACGTCGGGAACGTTTTTTAACGTTGCATAGCAACGGCCTGCAAGGTGCGCGCAAGGATAGCGCGCATAAAAAAAACCCTCGGAAGAAGATCTTCCGAGGGCTCTCTCTGGTTCTGCGCCACTGGAAGATCTGAATGTCTTCCAGCACCAACTGCCCGAAGACTAATCAGGATGATGGTGATGATGGTGGTTAAACAGAACGCGTGTCATAAAATATCTCTGTGGTAGTTAGCGCAGTAACGCTGTTTAATCGATAACAATATGTTCGTCGGATAACCTAAACCATGTGCGGGTTGTTGTGCAACTCTTTTTTGTCGATTTGAGCCGGTGTCAGAAATCGACGACGCGAGCAGATTATTGGTCTGAATGGCCTGAAGTAGACTAAAAGCACAGGGGAATACGCATAGCGTCCATAGCGATGAACGGCAAAGCGGTTTACGCTGTAGGCTTGGGTCGTGTTAATGACGGACGCCTTGTAGGAGGTAGACGTAGATGAAAAAGGTCGCGATTGTTGGGTTGGGCTGGCTGGGAATGCCGTTAGCCCTGGCGTTAAACGGGCATGGTTACCACGTAATAGGAACAAAAACCACGCACGACGGGGTTGAAGCGGCACGGATGAGCGGAATTGAATGTTATCAATTGGTTTTGACGCCGGATCTGGAGTGTGATGCTGATGAGCTCAGTACGTTATTACAGGTTGACGTGTTAATCATCACGCTGCCTGCCAGCCGAACGGCGCAAGGAGGAGACGGTTATGCGCAGGCGGTACAGCAATTGGTGAATATGTCCCGCGTATTTCATGTTCCGCGCATTATCTTTACCAGTTCAACCTCCGTCTATGGCGACGGCAGCGGCACAGTAAAAGAAAATTCGCCGCTGCGACCAACAACGATAGCCGGGAAGACGCTGGTATCTCTCGAACAGTGGTTGCAGCATTTACCCGATACCTCGGTGGATATTTTGCGTCTGGCGGGGTTGGTGGGAGGGGGCCGTCATCCCGGACGTTTTCTCGCGGGGAAACGCAATCTGCCGCGTGGCAATCACGGCGTTAACCTCGTCCACCAGGAAGATGTGCTGGCAGCGATCCAATTGTTGCTTAAGCTGCCTCGTGGTGGGCATATTTATAACCTGTGTGCGCCTTCTCATCCCCCTAGACAGGATTTTTATCCTGAACAGGCGCGCAGGTTGCACCTGACGCCGCCACACTTTGCCCCTGTAACCGATAGCGATCAAGGGCGCATTGTTGATGGGCAGCGTATCTGCCGCGAACTTGGGTTTGACTATCAGTACCCCAATCCCTCAACCATGCCGTTTAATGCGGGTGACCTGAATTGATGACCTGCGCTGTGAGGTATTCAGATACGTCGATAGCGGGCCCACATTGCCCGGATAAGCGCGAGCCTCTCCGGGCGCAAAACGTTAAAACGAGGTCCAGTCATTTTCAGACGATGTGGATTTATCGCCTGTCGTTAACGCGTTGTTAGGTAGCGCGTGTGGCCGTGTAGGCGATGGACCATCTGACGCGGTGCGACGGTCAGTTTGGGACAGGCGGAAGTGCGCGAGGAGGCTCTCTAACAGCACGGCCTGCTCTTCCAGGGAATTAGCCGCAATAGACGATTCCATCACCAGCGCGGCGTTTTGTTGCGTCGTGGTGTCCAACTCGCCGATGGCCTGAGCAATTTGCCCGATTCCCCGACTCTGTTCCTCCGAGGCGGATGAAATTTCCCCCATAATATCGTTGACGCGCGCGACGGAATCCACAATGTGATCCATTGTTTCCCCGGCCACCGCGACGAGACGACTCCCCGCATTAGTCCGTTCGACTGACTCAGAAATGAGTGCCTCAATGTCTTTAGCGGCCTGAGAGCTACGCTGCGATAGACTGCGAACTTCGCCAGCGACAACGGCAAAACCACGGCCTTGTTCTCCGGCGCGAGCGGCTTCTACCGCGGCGTTAAGTGCGAGAATGTTGGTTTGGAAAGCGATACTGTTAATGACGGTGGTGATATCGGCGATTTTTCTCGAACTGGTCGCAATATTATCCATTGTGCTCACGACCTCTTTCACCACTTCACCGCCTTTACGCGCATCTTTTGCCGCATCGGCAGCGATCTGACGGGCATGTTTGGCGTTGTCGGCATTGTTTTTTACCGTCGATGTCAGTTCTTCCATGCTGGCGGCGGTTTCAACCACAGCGGCAGACTGCTGCTCGGTGCGTGACGAAAGATCGTTATTGCCTGTGGCAATTTTAGCGGCTGACAGACTAACGCGATCGACGCTGTCGCGCACCTCGGTGATCATCGCGCGTAGTTTCTCATTCATGCGCCCCATCGCTGCGGTTAACTGCCCTAGTTCATCATGGCGATCGACGGTAATCGTCGAGGTAAGATCGCCTTCGGCAATCTTTTCCGCTAACGATAAGTTATGAATAACAGGGCGAGTGATCTGGCGGGTAATCAGTAACGAGATGGCGATACCGATAATGACCGCAATAAAGCCAATAATCATGGTAATCGTAGCTGAATTATACGTTAGCGCATCATTTTCTTCTTTTACGATATTGATAATTGACTTGATAGAGGCACTGCTTTTGTCGCCACCGATCTTAACCGCATTTTCCGCTGCTTTCAGATCCATGATGTTCTTAAAGTAGTCGTCGTTTAGCGTTTTATAGTTTGCGGCATATTTTTGCAGGTTATCAGCGGCGGTTTTCTGCTCAGGAGACAGCGAGCCAATGACCTGCTGGTAGCGATTATTCAGGAGATCGAATGCCATATTGAGCTGTTTATATGCGTCTTCATTTTGTCGTAACCGCAACGCATAAGAACGATTCTTTATCTCTGACAGCAACGTGGTCAGGTCTTCAGTCTGGGTCGCCGCTGGGGGAATATCGAGAGCAGCCTCTGGCGATGCTTGTTGCGTGCGGATAGAAAAAACGGTAGTGGGCTGTTGAATATTAGCGGCGTCGATTTTATCGATGGTTTCTACTACCCGCTGGGTTACTTTCCCCATTTCGCTAATGGCGTTTTGAAATTCGGTCAGGTGCTGGGCGATTTGATCAATAATCTCGGCTTCCTGACTATTCCATGATAGTTTTTTTGCCTCGTCGCTGAGTGATGATGCGTGTGTGACGTATCTTGCCATCGTTTCTCGCGATTGCTCATCATACGCATAAAAATATTTTAAACGGTTTATTTTAGCCTGGAATACTTCGATATTGATGTTATAGATCAGGTTGGTTTTCTCATAAATATCATTAATTTCTTTGAATCGCTTTGTACTCAGTGATGAGGCAATGATAACGAGTAACAGAATAATGCCAAATCCGGCATAGAGTTTGTGGGTAATTTTTATGTTACGAATTCGACGGGCAAGATGTTTCATTATAATTCTCCATCGGTGACGCACTTTACAAAAATGATTATTTATTGTTAATCATTACCTTATGGCTAATTACGCAATTGCTCACTGTGTTGAGTTATCGGGTTTGTGGAACGATGAATTAGCTATGCTATGAGGAATTATTTTATTCTGTGATGTTCATCAATATGGATTGTGCAAGTGCATAATTTTTTCTGTCAATAAAACAAAATTATGCATTTAACGTGCCGCAAAGACTCCTTTGCAGACAATTTCTACGGTGGCAGCCATATTGCTGCCACTCCGCCTTTAACGTAAAGATTTTGCGCGGTAGAGTCGACGCGGATGGCCAATTTTCCCGTAACGCATTTCGATATCGAGAAACTGATTTTCAACGCAATATTCCAAATAGCGACGAGCCGTCGTTTTACTCAGCCCGGTTTTTTCTACAATATCATCGACTGAATAAAGCGTATTGCCACCATCGTCAGCAAATATCTGTTGGATTAGCCCCAACGTATTTTCCTCAATGCCTTTTGTTGAAGATGACGGTATCGCCCCCGATGACTGTAAGTGGTAAAGAATATCGACATTTTGCTGATCGACAACTTTATAGGTATGTTGGGTTTTTACGAATTGAATAAATCGCTCAAGTGAAGAGCGTAGTCGGGGATAGGATAGCGGCTTGATAATATAGTCAAAAGCGCCGCAGCGAATCGCCTGAGCACAGGTATTCATATCGCTGGCGGCGGTAATGAAAATAACGGAACAATTCATCCCCTTAAGCAGTTGACTTTCGATCAGTGAAACGCCCTCGCCGTCGGGCAAATAGTTATCAAGCAGTATGAGGCGTGGTTTGTATTGCTGAAGGAGTTTCCTCGCTTCAAACAGCGTGGCGGCGATTCCCACGACACGCAGATTGAAATTTTTTTCAATAAATTCAGCATGAATATTGCCCAGCTTACTCTCATCTTCAACAATTAAGACATCGAAATGCTCAGTGTGCTGCATGGTATTAATCCCTGTTATTGTCCGAAGCCTAAAGGCCGATCTCATCCCCGTAACATTAAAACTGCCGAGAGCGGTTCAACCAGTGGCGGCCCAAATTAGTGCGAGGATAACGGTATAAAGAGAGAAAATACGCTCCCCGTCGGCTGGTTAGCCGAGACTTCTACGATTCCCTGCGCCTGATTAACGTAACTCGCGACCAGATATAATCCCAACCCGTGATCGCCTTCCGTTTTACTGGTGACCCCCATTTGAAAGAGGTTGTCAGCAAGTGCTGGATCGATCCCCGTCCCTCGATCGGCGACTTCGATAACCAGCTCATGTTCACTATTGTGGATATACACTTCGATAGGATAATGCGGTGCGTTGGCGGCTAATGTCGCTTCCATTGCGTTATCCACCACATTGCCAATGATAGACATCAGTTCGGTTTCACTTAGGCTGGTTGGCATCCGAGTGAGCTGACAGCGCGGATCGAAAACAATCTCAAGCCCTTTTTCACGCGCCGTCGCGTATTTGCCCAGTAGCAGCCCGCAGAGCGCGGGCGAGCAGAAACGGTGGGAAACAAAGTCCAGCACCACCTGCGCGCTTTCTGACTGTGCCTCTATATATTTGATAGCCTCATCATAGCGTTTTAGATGCAGCAGTCCTGCCAGCGTTGCCGTCCAGTTTAATTGTTCATGGCGCAGGATGCGCAGGCTGTTTGCGTAACGCTTTACCTGGCTGAGTTGCATGCTTAGCGTATGGATATCGTTTTTACTGCGGAAACTGATAACCCAGCCCTGAAGCTCACCTTCCAGCATGATCCGTACACGACTGGCAATTACCGTGGCATGGTTAAAGCGGCAAACGGCATCGTGGGTGTCGCTATTCCACATCGCCTCGCTGGAAAAAAAAGGCACCGGGCTTATAACGCTATCTACCGGCTTGCCGCGCAATAGATGGGAAGGATCACTTATCCCAAGTATCTCTTTGGCGGCATGGTTAATGGCGGCAATACGATGTTGTTTATCGATTGCAATCACCCCTTCATAGAGCGATTCTAATAGCGCCTTCTGCTGCCTGACCAACAGGCGAATCTCAAGGGGTTCAAGGCCAAACATCTGTTTCTTGACATTGCGTGAAAACCACCAGGAAAAGAGAAACAGCGCGACGAACATCGCCAGAATCGCCAGCAGAATGTGGAGCAGTTTATTAAACGTCAGGCTATCAATGTGGGTTTTCAGGTAGCCAACAGAAACAATACCGATGACCTGACCATCCGCGATGATGGGCGCTTTACTGCGCAACGAGATACCGATGCTGCCGTGGCGTACGGTCACCACACTTTTCCCAGCTAATACGTCAAAATTATCACCCCCGACCATTTGCGTGCCAATAAGCTTATCATTTTCCGCATATTCGGAGTGAAACAGGTGGTGTGCATGATTATCGCCAATGACGATATAACTGGCATCGCTACGGTGTTTCAATTGTTGCGCGAGCGCATATATCCGTTTGATGTTCTTGCTTTTTACCGACTCGACCAGAGTAGGGATAATAGCAATTTCCCTAGCCTGTACCTGTGCCCGCGTACCCAGCTCAGAATATAACTGCTTATCGATATCATGATAATAATAAACACCAGCCATTAGCAGCAATGAAGAGAAGAAGACAATCAAATAGATAAATAATTTGATGTGAAAGGAAAATCTTAATCTCATGATGTGCGCTAGCCCACGGTCAGTAAAAATGGCAGATAAATTTATCACGAATAATCATCATTATGGGCCAGGAGGAAAAAACTTGTGAGCAATAACACATTTAATCTTTGGTGATAAATATGGCGATGGAAATAAATGGATAAAATAAAATGCATTCTGTTTCTTTACAAAACAAACTAATTACTTTTTGTCAACAAATTTGGCTTAATGCAATAAAAACCATAAACGCCATAAAAACCTTAAAATCCATTTTTGCTGCAAACGCTTTATTGTCGCTGTAATCGACAGTTGCGCAATAAAATCATAAAATTCATAAACACCTTTAAAACTCGTTTTTTAATTTGAAGAAAGTCACATAATAGCCGTTCCCTGCCTCCTATGATGCCTGAACAAAATAAAACGGGGACTGAATGATGAGTACGACAGATGATTCATATATTGTGGCGAATAATGAGGCTGCTACGAAGCGTCCATTAAAGGAAAAATGGTGGCATGTTCTGGATACCTATAAAGTGGGTATTATTCCTGTGCCACTTTTTGTGTTGGCGGGTATCTTAATCGGCATCGATTGTCTGAGCGGCACGTTGCCGAGCGATATCGTAGTGATGGTTGCAACGCTCGCCTTCTTTGGGTTTGCCTGTGGCGAGTTCGGCAAGCGCCTGCCGATCGTTGGCAAAATGGGCGCGGCAGCGATTTGTGCAACGTTTATCCCTTCTGCGATGGTGCATTACGGGCTCTTGCCGGATGTTGTCGTTGAATCCACAACCCGGTTCTATAAGAGCACCAATATTCTGTATCTCTACATCTGCTGCATTATTGTCGGCAGCATTATGAGCATGAACCGGCAGACGTTAATCCAGGGTTTCCTGCGTATTTTCTTTCCCATGCTGTGCGGAGAGATCACCGGTATGTTGGTCGGGATGGCGGTGGGTATTGCACTGGGGCTGGATCCGTTTCACATCTTCTTCTTCCTCATTTTGCCGATTATGGCGGGTGGCGTCGGGGAAGGTGCGATTCCCTTATCCATCGGCTACGCGACAATACTGCATATGGAGCAAGGCGTGGCACTGGGGCGTATCCTGCCTATCGTCATGCTGGGGGGACTAACGGCAATTGTTCTTGCTGGCACATTGAATCAACTAGGTAAACGTTACCCGCATCTGACCGGCGAAGGCGAATTGATGCCGAATAAAGGCAATGACCTGGGGGACAGTGGGAGCCACGCTACATCATCCGGCCTCAGCGGTAAGATGGACGTAACAACGATTGCCTCCGGTGCCCTGCTAGCCATTCTACTGTATATGGTGGGGATGCTGGGGCACAAAATGGTTGGCCTGCCAGCGCCGGTTGGCATGCTATTCGCCGCGGTGTTAGTCAAGCTGGTGCATGGGGCTTCACCGAGAATGCTCGAAGGTTCTCAAGTGGTTTACAAGTTCTTCCAGACTTCGGTGACGTATCCCATTTTGTTTGCCGTGGGGGTAGCTATCACGCCGTGGCAGGAATTGGTTGATGCATTTACGATTCAAAATATCCTGGTCATTATTTCAACGGTGCTGACGTTGGTCGTTACCGGTTTCTTTGTGGGGAAAAAGATTGGTATGCACCCCATTGATGTCGCCATTGTTTCCTGCTGCCAAAGTGGGCAGGGCGGGACGGGAGACGTGGCGATCCTTACTGCGGGCAATCGTATGGTGCTGATGCCATTTGCGCAGATTGCCACGCGTATTGGTGGGGCGATTAACGTCTCAATTTCATTATTGGTGCTCGCTAATTTCTTAGTCTGATACTGTTTGAAAGATAAAAGTAAGCGGGTAGATGCCATTCATATTGAAAAACAGGTGCTGTTAGACATGGATGCTATTAATGAATGCGATTCTAAAAAACGATATTGGCAATGAATTAAACCGTTGTCGGATACGGGGTTAATTTTTACAGGAAATATTATGAAATTTGCAAGCTATCGTCATAACGGTAAAGACAGTTATGGCATTTATACGTCAGCGGGATTAATTGACCTTGGTAGTAAAATTGGTCGTCGTTATCCCGATTTGAAAGCACTGTTGGCGCAAAATGCTTTATCTGTTGCGCAGGAGTTCAGCCTGAATAAGCCGGATATTCCTGTCGCAGATGTCACGTTTTTACCCGTTATTACCGCGCCAGGAAAAATTTTGTGCGTGGGAATGAATTATGCGGCTAAACGTCAGGAATTTAACGAGCAAGATCCTGCGCCAACGTTATTTGTCCGCTTTGCCGATTCGCAAACGGGGCATGCGACACCGATCATCAAACCGTATTATTCCAACGAGTTTGATTATGAAGGTGAGTTGGCCGTTATTATCGGTACAGGGGGGCAAAATATTTCGCAGAATAACGCACTCTCTCATGTCGCAGGCTATAGCTGCTATATGGATGGCTCTGCGCGTGATTGGCAACATAGCTGGTTTACCGCAGGAAAAAACTGGCAGAAAACTGGCGCATTCGGCCCTTGTCTCACGACCCGAGATGAAATTCCCGATCCGCACCGGCTGTCGATCCGCACGTATCTGAACGGACGCATGGTACAGGATGACAATACCGGCAACATGATCCACAAAATCGCGGAATTGATTGAATACATCAGCACCTTTACGCCACTGAGTGCGGGCGACGTGATCATTACTGGTTCTCCGGGTGGGGTGGGGAAAAAACGTAATCCGCCGCTGTTTATGAAAGCGGGCGACTGCATTGAAGTGGAAATCGAACACGTCGGACATTTGCGCAACACAATAGTGGATGCGGCGAAGCCGCAAGTATTGATGTCGGCAGCCGCCGAAGCGGCGATGCATTGAGTGCCGATTCCAGGTTGTCGGCGATATTGCGACAGCCTGCGGCGATGTCCCTAGATCATTTGAGTTGCAGGAAGCCCCCTGATGTATACCAATGACTCCATCATTTTTGACACGCTGGATGTACGCCTGCGTGAACAGGATCGGGACGCTGTGCGTCAGTTTCTCGCGCACTGTCAGCTCGGCATGGATGACGACATTGACACGGTTGTGGTCGCTAAGCAGGGCAAGCGCCTGGTTGCCTGCGCGGGGTTGGCGGCCAGCACCATTAAGTGTGTTGCTGTCGATCCGGAATTCAGGCATCTCAATCTGAGTGTGCAGGTGGTCAATGAGGTGGTGCAGCAGGCAGCGCAACGTGGGATTTTTCATCTGTTCCTTTATACCCGGCCAGACAATATAGCTATTTTCCGGGGGTGCGGTTTTTATCCGCTGGCATGTTATGAGAATAACGCGGTACTGATGGAAAACACGCCGATTGGCATCCAAGAATATTGTCAGTCGTTGGCCGCATTGGCGCAGCCTGAGGGTTTGGAGAGGCACGCAAACACGCCGATCGGCGCCATTGTCATGAACGCCAACCCCTTCACGCTAGGTCACCGCTATCTGGCGGAGGTCGCCGCGCAATCCTGCGCTTGGTTACACATTTTCGTCGTACGTGAAGATGTTTCCTTTTTCCCCTTTAGCGAACGTCTGGCGATGGTGCAGCGCGGTGTAGAACATATTCCCAATGTGACGGTTCATGCGGGGTCACCCTATATGATCTCTAAAGCAACGTTTCCGGGCTATTTCCTGAAGGATGCGGCGCTGATCACCCGTGCCCATGCCGCGCTGGATTTAATTATTTTCAGAAAATATATCGCGCCGACGCTCGGTATTACCCATCGCTTTGTCGGCACTGAACCTTTTTGTCCGGTGACCTATCAGTACAACCAGGATATGCGCTATTGGCTGGAGAAGGATCAGACGGTATCTGCCCCAGCGTTAAATGTGGTTGAAATTGAACGTAAACGGCAACCTTCGGGAGTGGCGATCTCCGCTTCGGAGGTCAGAAAATTACTCAAACTTCGGCAGTACAACCGTATTCAGGACATCGTGCCCCCCTCAACCTTTGAGCATTTACAGCACTATTACCAACCCGAATACGCGTAATTAAAAATTAATCAGGATAAGTCTATGAAGATTGTTAAGGAGTCTCTGGCGGGCACCTTTGAATCCAGCGATTTGCTGGTCAAAGTGGCGCCGGCTAGCGGGAAGCTCACCGTGGTCATTAACAGCGAAGTGATGAAACAGTTTGGTCACCAAATCAAACAGGTCGTGAATGACACGCTTAAAGCGCTGGGCGTGCAGGAAGGAACGATCATTGTGGATGACAAGGGCGCACTGGATTGCGTCATCCGCGCGCGGGTTCAAAGCGCGGTACTCCGTGCATCCGATAGCCAGCAGATTGCATGGGAGAATTTATCATGAACAACCTTCGCCGCAGCATGCTCTTCCTTCCCGGCGCGAATGCCGCGATGCTGTCTAATGCGTTTATCTATAAGCCTGACTCCATTATGTTCGATCTGGAGGACGCGGTTTCTCTCCGGGAGAAAGACGCCGCACGTCTGCTGGTTTTTCATGCGTTGCAACACCCCATGTATCGCGATATTGAAACCGTGGTGCGAATCAATCAACTAAGCACGCCATTTGGCCTGCTGGATCTGGAAGCTGCCGTGCGCGGTGGGGCCGATGTTATCCGCCTGCCGAAAACCGATTCCACCGATGATGTGGATGAGTTGGAGCGGCATTTGGTACGCATTGAAAAAGCCTGTGGTCGTGAAGTGGGTTCAACACGCATCATGGCGGCGATTGAATCGGCGGTGGGCGTGATTAATGCCGTATCCATCGCCCGTTCTTCCGAACGCATGATTGGGATTGCCCTGGCGGCGTTTGATTACGTTATGGATATGCAAACGGAACGCGGCGACGGAACGGAACTGTTTTATGCGCGCTGCGCCGTGCTACATGCGGCTCGCGCCGCCGGGATTGATGCTTTCGATGTGGTTTATTCCAATGTCAATGACGATGCGGGTTTCCTGAAAGAAGTTGAACTGATCCGCAAACTTGGGTTCAACGGCAAATCCCTGATTAATCCACGCCAGATTGAACTATTACACAACGCCTACGCGCCGACTCAAGATGAAGTCGACTATTCCCATTTGGTCATTCAGGCCGCGGAAGAGGGCGAACGCGCGGGGTTGGGGGTGATTTCCCTGAATGGGAAAATGATCGATGGGCCGATTATCGACCACGCAAAGAGCGTGTTGAAACGTGCTCAGGCCTCTGGCGTACGCAAATAGCCATTGCGTGATGACACCGCAATCGTTGCTTTCAGGAATCACAGGATGAGATCATGAGTCACTTTATTGAAGCACTACAAAGACAGTACCCCGAACAACGCCATCTGCACCCTTTTACGCACGCAAATCAGCATACGCCGTGGCTAAATGATGTAGTACAAAAGCATCAACGTAAATGCTGCGCGGATCTGGAAGAAGCGATTCGTCGCAGCGGACTAAAAGATGGCATGACCATCTCTTTCCATCACCACTTTCGCGAAGGCGATAAAGTGATCAACCGCGTAGTTGAGACGCTGGCCCGCATGGGGTTTCGCGATCTCACGCTGGCTTCCAGTTCCTTAATGAGTTGTAACGCGCCGCTGATCGAGCATATTAAAACCGGTGTGATCACGCGGATTTATACCTCGGGAATGCGTGGCAAACTGGCTGATGCCATTTCTCACGGGGTAATGAAAGAACCGGTACACATTCATTCTCATGGTGGTCGAGTGCATTTGCTGCAAAGCGGTGAACTGACCATCGACGTCGCCTTTCTGGGGGTGCCGTGCAGTGACGAATTTGGTAATGCTAATGGTATCGTTGGCAAATCCAGTTGCGGTTCACTGGGGTATGCCATGGTCGACGCGCAGTTTGCCCGCCATGTGGTGTTGCTGACCGAAGCGCTGGTGCCATTCCCTAACATGCCTGCCAGCATCGTCCAGGATCAGGTGGATAGTGTCGTTCAGGTCGATGAAGTTGGCGACCCGGCCAAAATCAGCGTGGGAGCGGCGCGTGTGACCAGCAACCCGCGTGAATTACTGATTGCCCGTTCCGCGGCTGATGTGATTGAGCATGCTGGTTATTTTAAAAACGGCTTTTCTATCCAGACCGGTTCCGGTGCGGCCTCGACCGCCTGTATCCGTTTTCTTGAAGAAAGAATGCGCCAACAAAATATCGTGGCAAGCTTCGCTCTCGGCGGCATCACTGGTGGCATTGTCGATCTACATGAGAAGGGGTTAATTGAGAAACTGTTGGATACCCAGTGTTTTGACGCTAATGCCGCCGCATCGCTGGCAAGGAATCCCCATCATGTAGAAATTTCCACCAACGTTTATGCCAACCCCAGTTCGAAAGCGGCTTGTTGCGATCGGTTGGATATGGTGATTCTCAGTGCGTTGGAAATCGACACCGATTTTAATGTTAACGTGATTACCGGCTCGGACGGCGTGATGCGTGGGGCTTCCGGTGGGCACTGTGATGTTGCGACGGCAGCGAATCTGACCATAGTGGTTGCGCCATTGATCCGCAGCCGTATCCCGACCGTGGTGCGCCAAGTCACAACGCGCGTGACGCCGGGAGAAAGTATCGATGTATTGGTGACCGATCACGGCATTGCCGTCAATCCGACTCGTCCAGAGGTCGCAGAACGTTTGCAACAGGCTGGGCTAAATGTCATGCCAATTGAGGCACTGTATCAACGTGCCATCGCGCTGGTGGGGGAACCACGCGCTATTGCGTTTCACGATCGTATCGTTGGCGTTATTCGCTATCGCGACGGCAGTGTGATTGACGTCGTGCGCCAGGTTAAAGACGCCGACGAATAAAGAGCAAACGCATGAGAGAATCAACGATGACGGAAGCCGTTTCCATTTCGTTGGCAGCGCTACTCGCGGCGAAGGATCGCCGCGCAGTGCGTCAACAAGCGTGGCTTACGCAACATGGCGCAACGCTGGTGTCACTGACGCTAGTGACGCCGGGGCCGATAAAAGATAGCGGACGCTATCGGCAGGTGATGACTGAAGCTATCGCGTCTTTCGCCTCGCTATGTCAGGCGCGAGGTTGGACGGTGTTGGCGCAGCAGACATTCTGGCTGGTCACGGGGCCAGAAGCGCTGTGGGCGCTCTCTGACGACGCGCTGTCGGTGAAAGCCGCAACCGCCGCGCTGGAAGATAGCCATGCGCTGGGGCGGCTATGGGATTTTGACATCTTCAGCCGTGAAGAGGGGCTGCTCGGTCGATCGAGACTGGCGCGCCGTGGGCGCCGTTGCCTGGTCTGCGAACAAGAGGCCCATGCCTGTAGCCGCTCTCGTCGTCATGCGCTGCCCGAATTGCTGAAGCACATTGAGGACATGACTAATGATTACTTTGCGCCAGTTTGACCGGGTCCGGGCAGGCGTGCCGCCTCGTGTCATCTCGATTAGGAATAACAAACGCCATTCGTTACCGGATATTGACCAGCGAGTGGCGCAGGCGCTGACGATGGAAGTGATGTTGACGCCAAAGCCTGGTCTCGTAGATCGCGCGAATAATGGTTCCCATCGCGACATGGACATTGTTCTGTTTCAGGCAAGTATTCAGGCGATTGCGCCCTGGTTCCGACAGTTTACCGAAGCGGGATATCAGTACGCTGATGTAGCGTTAACGCAATTATTGTCTCTGGTGCGTCCTATTGGCGTTGCCTGCGAACAGGCGATGTTTTCCGCCACGAAAGGTGTGAATACCCATAAAGGCGGAATCTTTGCATTTGGTTTGCTGTGTTCGGCTGCAGGCTGGTTGGCGGGTCGGGGGGAGCGCATCACGCAGCACAGCCTGTGCGACAGCGTTGCCGGCATGTGTCACGATCTGGTACGCAGTGAGCTAGAGATCGGTTGTGATGCAGTGACTGCGGGGGAATCTATCTATCAGCGGTATGGCCTGACGGGGGCGAGGGGAGAAGCGGCCAGTGGTTTTAACACCGTATGTCAGTTCGCTTTGCCTACGTTGCGACGGGCTATAGCCGCCGGGGAGGAGGAAACCGCATTGTTGCAGACGCTGGTTGCCCTGATGGCGCACAACCCTGACACCAATGTCGTTGCCCGCGGCGGTATGGAGGGGTTGGTGTTTGTGCAACGTTATGCACAGCAATTGTTGATGGCGCCACTGGATCGGAACGCGCTGGCCAAGATGGATGAAGCGCTGATTGCCAGAAACCTTAGCCCTGGGGGCAGTGCCGATTTGCTGGCATTAACCTGGTTGTTGCACCTTTATCCTATTGAGTGAAGCGCGAGAATATTTAAGGCGCTGTAGCGTTGGCGATAGTGCCTATTATCTCGTCGCGCGTAGTTATTTTCCGCTTTTTTGACTAAAGTTGGTGGAAAATTTGTCGATACCGTTTTCACCTATTTTTATCATGCAACTTCGTGCGCTCACGTCATCGATTTCAATATCTGGCTAACACAGTGCAGCTGTGCCAGCACGCATGGGTCGTGGAAGATAACGGAGAGGCATGCACCAATTACGCTATTGGTACAATAGTAAGGATGAGAGCGGTGAATGATGATTTGAAAGAGCAGTATGTTAAGCGCAATAAATTAGCTATCTGCGCAACGTTACGGGAATTAAAGAAGAATGATACCTCTCTGATGGTTCATCATTCTCGCGGTCAGTTCATCAGCAAAATTCTTGATGTTGAACCTGATAATAATCTGTTTATCTTTGATTTAGGCGGCATTGAACGAGAAAACAGCCGCGCATTATACGCGGGCACACTGTCCTTTCTGGCCGAACCGGCCGGTGCAAAAGTTGAATTTAACGCAGAAATTCTGAAAACCATAACCTACGATGGTTTACCCGCCTTCAGTGCACTGATTCCTGAACGTCTTTATCTTATCCAGCGTAGAACCTATTTCCGCATCAACACGCCGTTGTGGCCACCGTTGACCTGTCGTGGCGAATTGCCGGATGAAAGCACTTTCCAGTTCACGATCAAAGATCTCTCGCTTGGAGGATTGAGTCTGTATACCGATCAGGATACGACTGGCCTACTGGCCGAAGGGGATATTATTCGTCGCGTAGAAATGGATCTGGCCGAACACGGCGTTTACTGTGTGGATTTAGCGTTTGTCGGTCAGGCAAAGGTAAAGCTTGTTGATAACAAGGGCGAGCTGAAGATGATGTCGCGCTTAAGTTTCAAGTTTATTTCGCTGAGTGCCGAACAAGAACGGGATCTTCAGCAGGTGATTTTTGAGTTGGAAAGAGTGCAAAACGAAAAGAAAAAGCGCTTTCAAGCGTTATAACCCTAACCCTAGCGGTTTGTTTAGACTTTATTATAGCAACATTACAGCAACGGTTTTTATTACAGATGGTTTGGCATTACCTGAATTAAGCAAAAATATTACCAAAATATGACATAGATAAATAAATGCTTTCCAACGTTCTCTGCATCTTGTCAGATGATAGTGTCTGGTGCAGAATACGCGCCTTGCAAAATAACCGACGTTTAAACGCGTCGGTTATTTTTTTACGTTTATGCCCGTCATACTTCGTGCTACAGAGATCTTGTGGGGTTCTTACCCGATCTTTGGCGTCGGTGTGAAGGGCATAAGGGCTTCAATATAAGAGGCCGGACGACGATCCGGATAGATAATTTTGCGTGTGCCGATGTGCACAGTGAGGAAAGGAAAAATGGGGCAATCAATCTGTTTCACACCGGTGCCCGCTGGGTTTAGCGGCAGAGGCATTGGTTATGGCGAGACGTCGTCGCAGGTTATTTCTGGTGCTGTCTCAGCAACCTCTTCTCATCGTGATTCAGGCAGGTCCTGTCTCCGTTTTCTTATGTCCAGTGCATGTGGCTCGGCCGCAATAGGAGGCGAAGATGTCGCTTGATATCCCTCTGCCTGAAACTAGCGCAAAACGCCCTCAGCTAAAAAGAACACTCACGCTGTGGCCTGTAGTTATGATGGGTCTCGCGTACATGCAGCCAATGACGATTTTTGATACTTTCGGCATTGTTTCTGGCCTGACTGATGGTCATGTGGCGACCGCATATGCATTTGCGTTAGTTGCGATTTTGTTTACGGCGCTCAGCTATGGCAAATTGGTGAAACGTTTTCCCTCTGCCGGTTCTGCCTATACTTATGCGCAAAAGGCGATCGGTCCGCATGTCGGATTTATGGTCGGTTGGTCGTCATTATTGGACTATTTGTTCATGCCTATGATCAATATTTTACTGGCTAAAATCTATCTGGAAGCGATTTTCCCAGGTGTGCCATCATGGATTTTTGTCGCGGCGCTGGTTGGGTTGATGACGCTATTTAACCTGCGCGGCATTAGTCTGGTGGCTAATCTGAACTCGGTTATCGTAGTCGTGCAAATTGCCATTATGGCGGTGTTCCTGGGGTTGGTTATCCATGGCGTTTATCTTGGGGAAGGTGCGGGGACGTTGGCCAGTACGCGTCCGTTTTGGTCGGAGAACGCCCATGTCGTGCCGATGATTACCGGTGCCACTATTCTCTGTTTCTCTTTCCTGGGCTTTGACGGCATCAGCTCACTGTCGGAAGAAACGCAGGATGCCGGTCGAGTGATACCCAAAGCCATTTTCCTGACGGCGCTGATTGGCGGCGTGATTTTTGTCGCCGTGGCGTATTTTCTACAACTGTATTTCCCGGATATTTCTCGCTTTAAAGATCCTGATGCTTCTCAGCCTGAGATCATGCTGTATGTCGCGGGTAAATTTTTCCAATCGATTATTCTGGTCTTTTCCTGCGTCACCGTCTTGGCCTCCGGTATGGCCGCACACGCAGGCGTTTCACGCCTAATGTATGTGATGGGGCGCGATGGTGTTTTCCCTGAGCGTTTCTTCGGTTACGTTCACCCGAAATGGCGCACGCCGGCGTTAAATGTGTTACTGGTCGGTGTGATTGCGTTGTCTGCGGTGTCATTTGATCTGGTAACGGCTACGGCATTGATTAACTTCGGCGCCCTAGTGGCATTTACGTTTGTCAACCTGTCGGTTATTTCCCAGTTTTATATTCGCGAACGGCGCAATCGCACAGTGAAAGACACCGTGAATTTCCTCGTGTTGCCCGTGCTGGGCGCGCTGACGGTAGGCGCGCTGTGGGTGAATCTGGAAACCACGTCAATGACGCTGGGGCTAGTTTGGGCGACGATCGGGGTGTTATATCTGGCGGTTGTGACGCGTAGCTTCCGTCAGCCCGTTCCGCAGTGTAGCGAAGAGCCGGTGTAATACGTTCCTGCGGTGTAAGTGGATAAGCATTACGCGGAGCCCTGGGGCTCCGCTGCTGTTTTGTCGGTTATTGCACCAGTTGCTGCGCATAGGCATAAAGGGCTTTAAGCAGTGTCGTTTTCTCCTTATCTTCCTCATGAATTTGATAGAGGTCGTTAAGGGCCGACAGGTAAGACTGTAAACGTTCTGACGTGAAGACCGCTCGCCGATGTTGCAGCCAGCGTTGCTGTTCGCGCTCATCCAATGTACCGGGGAAATTGCGGGCGCGATAACGGAAGAAGAGCGGTTCCAAACGAGGATCGGAAAAGGTGAGGTCCAATGCTGGAAGATTCTGCGGGGCCGTCTCTCGAATGATTTTCATCGCCATGCGGTCTGCATCGCTAAAAAAGCCATCATAGAGCCGTAAATCGACATCCTCAGCGGCGGTGAACGCCGGGGCATTGGCAAACAAGTCTACCACTTTTTCTCTGATGCTGGTGTCGCTACGTAGTCGCGCGAGATTGTCCAGACAACGTTGACGATCGATGCCTAACCGTTGCGCGTCCTCTGGTCGCAATGTATTCGCGGGCGCCAGTACCGGACATTTATTGATATGTACCAGCTTAATCGGGACAGCACTTTCTCCGCCCTCCAGCGCCTCCTTACGGGTGTATAATCGCTCGCGTAACGCCTCACTGTCTAAGGACTGGAGTGAGGTCATATCACCGGCCAGATCGCACATGATGACCGCATTCCGGTTGTCCGGGTGCCAGGCGAGCGGCACGACCCAACTGGTGTTGCTTCGTGCTGCACCAAACATGCCGGAAACATGCACCAGCGGTTTCATCTGCGGAATATCGATTAGCGCGGAAACTTTATTTTTATTACGCAGCGCGAACAGGTAGGCAAATAGCTTGGGTTGTGCCTGCTTAAACAGCTTTGCCATCGCGATGGTGGCATAAACGTCGGACATTGCATCATGCGCCTGCTCGTGCGCAATCCCATTGGCCTTTGTCAGGTGCTCAAGGCGGAAACTGGGTAAGCCATCATCATTTTCGGGCCAGACAATCCCTTCTGGCCGCAAGGCATAGCAGGCGCGCAAGGCATCCAGCAAATCCCAGCGAGAATTTCCATTCTGCCAACTGTAAGCGTAGGGATCATAGAAGTTACGATAGAAAATATTGCGACTGACTTCATCATCAAAGCGGATGTTGTTATAGCCCATCACACAGGTGCCAGGTTCACTGAATGCTTCATGGATCTGACGAGCAAATTCAGCTTCGTTGACGCCTTTTGCTAGCGCGACCTGCGGCGTAATACCGGTAATCATCACGGCTTCCGGCTCTGGTAGGTAGTCATCAGACGGGCGGCAATAAATGACAAGCGGCTCGCCGATAATATTGAAATCCATATCGGTACGAATACCCGCGAATTGCGCAGGACGGTCGCGCGCCGGGTGTTTACCGAAGGTCTCATAGTCATGGATCAAAAAAGTGGGTTGTATTTTCTCGGCCATAGGTGCTGTTAGCTACGTGTACGCTGAGTGTGAAATCAGGTTATTTCATCAGGAGATGGCAAGAATAACATCGAATCGACATTTCTGTTGCGCTTTCCTGAATCGCCTAATGGCTGGGGGGAGATAATCGCTAGGCATGACTGTGTCAATTCGGTTACACTTTTCGCACTAATGCGAATGATAATTAAATTCTATACTGTTCCGCAGAACATGCTACGGGACGGCGTTCAGACATAAAAATAGCGAAATGGAGTACACACTTATGCGGTTAAATGCGATGCGGTTAAATACGGCTTTTGCCGTGAAGGCGACATTACTCGCTTCACTGCTTGCCTTAGCGGGCTGCGATCAGTCGGTATCGTCTTCAGAAGGTGGTCACACAGTGCGCATCGAACACGCCCAAGGGACTACGCAGGTTCCGCAGCCGCCGAAGAAAGTGATTGTTTTTGATCCCGCGGTACTGGATACGCTTGACGTATTGCAAGTCGACGGGATTGCTGGCGTTCCCAAAAGCAGTACGCCGTTGCCCGCATTTTTAGCAAAATATAACAGCGATGCTTATCTTGATGCCGGAACGCTATTTGAACCCGCGTATGAAGCGTTGAGTAGCGCTAAGCCTGATTTGATTATCGCGGGGGGGCGCACGCATGATGCTTACGATAAGTTGAGCGGCATTGCTCCGACGATCTCTATGGAAGTGGATGAGAATCAGTTTATGGCGAGTTTTGCCCAGCGCGTAGAACAACTGGGGACCATCTTTGGTAAGGAAGATGAAGCCAAAAAACAGATTAACGATCTAAAACAGCAAATTGCGCAAACGCGAGAGAAGACTCAAAACGCGGGTAATGCGCTATTTTTGATGATCAGCGGTGGGAAAATGTCTGCCTACGGCCCTAAATCTCGCTTTGGTTTCGTGTTTGATGAACTGGGCTTTCAACCGGCGACTGAATTTCCCGATACGGGTCGCCACGGTAATGTGGTGACCTCAGAGTTCTTACTGAGTGTGAATCCTGAATGGCTGTTTGTTCTCGATCGTGACAGCGCAATTGGCCGCGCCAGTGGGGAATCTGCAAAACAGGTATTAGATAACCCATTGATTCACAGAACTAATGCCTGGAAAAATAATCATGTGGTCTATTTGGACTCTGCATCGCTTTATATTGCCGGAGGGCTACAGACTTATCAGAACCTGGTGGGCACCGTCAACGACGCGCTGAACAACAAATAATTGCGGATGACGGCGTAACCCATGAAGTCACGTTATTTTGTGCTAGGCCTATTGTTACTGGCGTGCATGGTAACCGTCAGCTTATTTGTTGGCGCTGAGCAGTTAACGATGCGAGCCGTCTGGGACGACTCCGATATGCGCGATATTTTCTTTATTAGTCGCGTTCCCCGCACGACGGCGTTACTTTTAGCTGGCAGCGCGATGAGCGTTGCCGGGCTCATCATGCAGTTGCTGACGCAAAACCGTTTCGTTGAACCTTCTCTGGCCGGGACGACGCAATCGGCGAGTTTAGGTTTGCTGGTGGTGATGATTGCCGCACCTGGCGCGACCGTCATTACCAAAATGATTGTGGCAAGCCTCTTTGCGCTGGCAGGCACGTTTCTGTTTATGATGTTGCTGCAAAAAATTGTACTGAAATCTGCGCTGGTGGTGCCGCTAGTCGGTATTATGCTAGGCGCGGTGATTGGTGCAATCACGACATTCGGCGCGATGTATTTCGATTTATTGCAGGCGCTCGGTAGTTGGGAATCAGGTGATTTCTCCGCTGTTTTACAGGGGCGCTATGAGTTGTTATGGCTAGTGGGCGTATTAACGCTACTAGCGTGCTGGGTCGCTGACCGTTTCACGGTAGCTGGAATGGGCCGTGAATTTTCCGTCAATGTCGGCCTTAACTACCGGCAGGTCATGCTGATGGGGATGAGCATCATTGCCATTGTCAGCGGTGTAGTAGTTGTTGTGGTCGGCAATCTGCCCTTTGTCGGACTGATCGTGCCGAATCTGATCAGCATGGTGCTGGGTGATAATGTACGCAAAACCATTCCATGGGTATGTCTGTTGGGCGGGGGGCTGGTGCTGTGCTGTGATATCATCAGCCGCGTCATCCGTTATCCTTTTGAAATTCCGGTAAGTGTGATTCTTGGCGTCATCGGCGCTGCTGTTTTCCTCCTTTTATTGCTAAGTCAGAAACGCCATGTCAGTCAATGAACCTAATACGGTGCTGACCAGAGCCGTCAGTGAACGACGTGTCGTTTTGTCGCCAACGCAGCGCTTGTTATGGCTGGCAATAGCGGCGGTTATAACGATCGTGCTGTTTATGTCACTTAATCTGGGCAGTAACCTAAGCTATATCTTGATGCATCGCGGGCTAATGCTGACAACCATGCTACTGGTGGCGTTTGCCGCCAGCGCGTCGACGGTTTTGTTCCAAACGGTAACGAATAATCGCGTGTTGACACCGTCGATTATGGGATTTGAAGCCCTGTTTATTCTGATTCAGACATCGTTGGTGTTTGTGTTTGGTGTCGGTGGTATCCCGGGAATAGGCACCGAGGGCAAATTTATCCTTGAGGCATTGTTGCTCATCCTCTTCTCTGCGTTATTGTACCGTTGGTTATTTACCGGTAGCCGTAATAACCTGCATTTGGTTTTGCTGGTCGGTATCATCTGCGGCACGCTGTTTCGCAGTATGGCGGGATTAATGCAACGCCTATTGACGCCGGGTGAATTCGCCATTGTCCAAGGGAGAATGTTTGCCACTTTCACCCGTACCGTCCCCGAGCTGGTTGCACTGTCGGTAGGGATTACGCTGGTGGTCGCGGTGGTCATCTGGCGCATGCGATACCGTTTTGATGTTCTGGCGCTAGGCCGCGATAATGCCATTAACCTGGGTATTGACTATAAACGGAGTGTGACGGTCATTCTGCTATTGGTTTCCATATTGGTTGCTATTTCAACAGCATTGGTTGGACCGCTCACCTTTCTGGGTTTTATGGTCGCTAACCTGGCTTATTTAGTCATACGATCAAGCCAGCACCGTTTATTGCTGCCAGCCGCTTTTCTGCTGGGCGTGATTGCATTGGTTGGCGGGCAGTTGGTGCTTGAACATTTGCTGGATATGTCTGGAGCGCTGTCGGTTGTTATAGAATTTGTCGGAGGGGCGCTGTTTATCGTGTTGCTACTGAGAAAGGTTTCCGTGTGATAGAGATCGATAATGTAACAAAAACGTATAATAATGTTACGGTATTAAACAATGTCACAGCCACAGTACCGCGTGGTGGTGTCACGTCGATCATCGGCCCGAATGGCGCGGGAAAATCAACGTTATTGTCTATCATCAGCCGATTGCTTGATGCGGATCGAGGCCAAATACGTGTTAACGGCATGGATGTCATGACCACGCCAAGCGATAAACTGGCCACGTGTTTGTCCGTGCTGCGGCAGGAAAACCAGTTCACCAGCCGCCTAACGGTCGCTGAACTGGTAGGATTTGGTCGTTACCCCTACACCAAAGGTCGGCTGAACGCGGACGATCGTGAGCGCATTAACGCTGCACTCGCGTTTCTTAATCTCACCGAATTGAAAGATCGATTTTTGGACGAACTGTCTGGAGGCCAGCGGCAGCGCGCCTATGTCGCAATGGTGCTGTGTCAGGACACGGAATACGTGTTACTGGACGAACCACTGAATAATCTCGATATGAAGCATGCTGTGGCAATGATGAAACAGATTCGTCGGGCTGCCGATGAGTTAGGTAAAACGATCGTGCTGGTTATCCACGACATCAACTTTGCTTCCGCTTACTCGGACTACATTATTGCGATGCGCAAGGGGCAAATTATCTATACCGGGAAACCGGAAGACATCATGGTATCCGAGGTGCTGGAAGATATTTTCGACACGGAAGTGGCTATTGAAGAAGTACGTGAGCAGCGTATCGCGGTATATTACCGTTAAAGGTGTGATGACGGATCGTCCACTTAGCGGATCGTCAACACAAAGGGCGTCACCGCCGCTTGAAAGACGCTGGGTATAACCTGTATGGTTAAGCCATAACGAATTTATATATGACTTAAGGTAAGGGGAAATGATGGATAAGGACACTAAGCCGTGTTTCCAGGATGTACTGGAGTTCGTGCGTATGTTTCGCCGGAAAAACAAGCTTCAACGCGAAATAGCCGATAATGAAAAGAAAATCCGTGATAATCAGAAGCGCGTTCTGCTATTGGACAACCTGAGTGAATATCTGAAACCGGGGATGTCGATAGAGGATGTGCAAAATATCATCGCCAATATGCGTAGTGATTACGAAGATCGCGTTGATGACTACATCATCAAGAATGCCGATCTGTCGAAAGAACGCCGCGAATTGTCGAAAAAGTTGAAAGCGATGGGCGAGCTTAAGTAAGCCCTGGCGTTTTTCCGATGATATAACCTATTTTTTCTGTAAAAGAATCGCTGCTGCGGTTCTTTTTTTTATACGATTTATTGTCAATCGCCCTTAACATCCCAACGTAAAAACACGCCAATTCTCCAGATATCTGGAAGCCTGTTCACATATTGCCCGCCACGCTTTGCGCTTTCTTCCTATTTTTACGTGGCGCTTCCCCGACTGCGTTTTTGGCTCTGTTACCTGTGGTTAAGTTGTTGCAACCTGTCAATGCAAACGATAGGGAAGGGAATCAATGCTATGGCAAGGACGATGTCTGTAAATGGCGTGGCCTGGGGCGGCGTACTGGGCATTCTGCCGCTACATTTTTTACCGCAGTTACCGGCGCAAACGTGGCTATGGTGGATAATGGGGCTAGCAATCAGCCTGGCATTGGTAAGCTATCGTTATGTGTCGCTACGCATTGTTGCCCTTGTCGCCGTTAGTTTTTGTTGGGCCGTACTGAATGCCCAAACGCTGCTGTTTCAGATCGACAAATTGACGCAGGGGAGGGTTCACGCCGTCGCGACAATTAGCAGTATTCGATTCAACGAACACAACGACAAGACGATTGCGGTACGTCTGGACGCGGTAAATCAGCGGCGGATTTTTCCGCCGCTGTATGCTCAGATCACCTTGCCATCGACGATGGACAACTGGTGCGGGGGGCAACGTTGGGCAATCACGGGCAATTTTCGTCCTATTCATAGCCGTCTCAATGAGGGCGGTTTTGATAGCCAGCGCTGGGCTATCGCTAAACGCCAGCCGTTATCGGGACGAGTATTGACAGCAAATGTGCTTGACGATCGTTGTGATTTTCGCCAGCGCACCATTGCACAAGCGGAACAGCAGGTACAAGGGCTGACCTGGCGCGCTATTTTACTGGCGCTGACATTTGGTGAGATGAAAACAGTGAGTCCGGCCCTAAAGGCGCTCCTTCAGAATACAGGAACGATGCACCTAATGGCGATATCCGGCCTCCATATCGTGCTTGCCGGGTTGGTCGGCGGGGGAGTCGCGCGGATATTACAATACGGTTTTCCGGTGCACTGGATCGGCTACCGGTTCCCATTGCTGGCGAACGTCGTAGTGGCCTGGGGTTATGTCTGGCTTGCCGGCGGGAATCCGCCGGCAGTGCGATCTGCGCTGGCGCTCAGCGTGTGGGTATGCCTAAAAGTATGGCGTGTGTCCTGTTCTACCTGGCAGGTCTGGCTATGGTGTATTGCACTGATTTTAGTTGGTGATCCACTGAGCGTGCTGTCAGACAGTTTTTGGTTATCTTGTCTTGCGGTGGCATCGCTTATTTTCTGGTTTCAGTGGGCGCCACTTCCTCATCGGCTACGAACGCGGCGCCGGTGGTTTTTGCTACGCTGGATCCATTTGCAGACCGGTATTACGCTGCTATTAATGCCCTTACAACTTCATATTTTCCACGGCGTTAGTCTCACTTCTCTGCCCGCAAACCTCTGGGCTGTACCTTTGGTCACCTTCGTTACGACGCCACTCATTTTACTGGCGTTAACAACCATGACCTCTGCGCCGCTGAGTGACTTGCTCTGGTGGCTAGCGGATATCTCGTTGCGTGTGGTGTTCGCCCCATTAACCTATTTACAGACAGGATGGGTTTATCTTGATGCTTCGCTATTGTTAGTGAGTGTCGCAGGATGGGGGGCAGTAATAATATGGCGTTTTAGCTGGTGGCGAAGTTATCCCGCCAGCGTCGGTGTCTTCATTCTCGTACTGTTGGTTTTTCGCATTAAAAATAATGCGCCGGATTGGCGTGTGGACATGTTAGATGTCGGTCATGGTTTGGCCGTCGTGATCGAGCGGCATGGTAAGGCCGTGCTGTACGATACCGGAAATCGTTGGGACGGTGGCGATATGGCGACGCGAGAGATTCTGCCTTATTTGCGCTGGCGTGGTCTGGATGTAGAAAAAATCATCCTGAGTCATAGCCATATGGATCATATTGGTGGATTGGAAACGCTACAGGCAGCGTTTCCCAACGCGATGATATATAGCGCAATTGAGCATCAAGGGCATCACGTCTGTCAACGCGGCGAGCGTTGGCGTTGGCAAGGTCTTTCGTTTACCGTTTTGTGGCCGTTAGCGCCCGTAGAACGAGCGGAAAATAATGACTCTTGCGTGGTTCGCATTGATGCAGGGAAATATCGCGTCTTGCTGACAGGCGACCTGGAATCAGCGGCCGAAAAAGCGTTGATTCAATTAGATCGCAGCGCCTTGCATGCAAATTTGTTACAAATTCCACATCATGGCAGTAAGACATCGTCGTCTCCCCCCTTCATTCGGGCGGTTAATGCCGAGGTTGTCATGGCTTCTGCCTCGCGCTATAACCCGTGGCGCCTGCCTTCAGTGAGTATTGTCGAACGATATCGACAATATGGCTATTCATGGCTTGATACGGCATTATTCGGTCAGTTAAGCACGCGTTTTTTCAACGATTCATGGCATATTCTAGGGTTCAGGGATCACATATCGCCCCGTTGGTATCATCGGTGGTTTGGCGTAGCGCGGTATAATGAGTAAAATGGTCGGCTATTTCTTCCCGATTCAGGTTTATTCCATGCTGAATGATAAAGATCTCTCCACCTGGCAGACCTTCCGACGCCTCTGGCCGATGATCTCTCCTTTCAAAGCAGGTCTGATTGTTGCTGCAATTGCCCTTATCGTTAATGCTGCTGGCGATACATTAATGCTCTCTTTGCTTAAACCCCTGCTGGATGAAGGATTTGGCAAGGCTGAACGCTCCGTGTTGATTTGGATGCCGTTTGCCGTTATTGGATTGATGTTGGTAAGAGGTGTGTCTGGTTTTGTCTCCAGCTACTGTGTCGCCTGGGTTTCAGGCAAAGTGGTGATGAATATGCGGCGCCGTCTGTTCTCCCACATTATGGGGATGCCGGTGGCGTTCTTTGACCAGCAATCAACCGGCACGCTGCTTTCTCGCATTACTTATGATTCGGAACAGGTGGCGGCATCATCATCCGGGGCTTTGATTACGGTCGTTAGAGAAGGTGCCTCGATTATCGGGTTATTTATCCTGATGTTTTACTACAGTTGGCAACTGTCTATCATCTTGATAGTAATTGCGCCAATCGTGTCGATCGCCATGCGCATGGTGTCCAAACGGTTCCGCAATATAAGCAAAAATATGCAGGATACGATGGGTCATGTCACCACCAGCACGGAGCAAATGCTGAAAGGCCATAAAGAAGTGTTAATGTTTGGTGGTCAGGATGTCGAAACCAAACGGTTCGCTCAGGTCAGCAACAAGATGCGCCAGCAAGGGATGAAAATGGTCTCCGCTTCCGCGATTACAGATCCAATTATCCAATTGATCGCGTCACTGGCGCTGGCATTTGTGCTGTATGCCGCCAGCTTTCCTAGTGTGATGGAAACGCTAACCGCCGGGACAATCACGGTGGTGTTTTCATCCATGATTGCGCTGATGCGGCCGTTAAAATCACTGACCAATGTGAATGCGCAGTTCCAGCGCGGCATGGCGGCGTGCCAGACATTATTCGCTATTCTGGATATGGAGCAGGAGCGCGACACGGGGACTCTTGAGGTCGAGCGCGCTAAAGGTGAGTTGGAATTCCGTCAGGTTAACTTCGCTTATCCGGGAAGAGAAAACCTGGCGTTAAAGAATATCAATTTGCATATTCCGGTGGGTAAAACGGTCGCGCTGGTTGGTCGGTCTGGATCAGGAAAATCAACGATAGCCAGTTTGATCACACGCTTTTACGATATTCAATCGGGCGAAATTCTTCTCGATGGCCACGATCTTCGGGAATATCGTCTGTCTTCTCTACGTAATCAGGTGGCGTTGGTTTCTCAAAATGTCCATCTCTTCAATGACACGATAGCTAACAATATCGCTTACGCCCGAAATGAACACTATAGCCGTGAGGAAATTGAGCGCGCGGCAACCATGGCGTATGCGATGGACTTCATCAATAAGATGGAGCAGGGGTTGGATACGGTGATTGGTGAAAATGGCGTGATGCTTTCCGGCGGACAGCGGCAGCGTATTGCGATTGCCCGTGCGTTACTGCGGGATAGCCCGATTCTGATATTGGATGAAGCTACATCGGCGCTGGATACGGAGTCTGAACGTGCGATTCAGGCGGCATTAGATGAATTGCAAAAAGATCGTACTGCGCTAGTGATTGCGCACCGCCTCTCAACGATTGAAAAGGCGGACGAAATCTTGGTCGTCGAAGACGGCAGGATTATTGAGCGGGGCAATCATGCGGCGTTATTGGCGAAAAATGGTGCCTATGCGCAACTCCATAGAATGCAGTTTGGCGAATGATTGAACGCATCTGGTCTGGGCAGTCGCGGCTCTATTGGCTGTTACTTCCGTTATCCTGGTTATACGGTTTCGTAACGTTTTTGATCCGTCAGAGTTATCGGCTCGGGTGGCGAAAGCGTTGGCGGTCTCCGGTTCCAGTCGTTGTCGTGGGGAACCTTACGGCAGGCGGAAATGGAAAAACGCCAGTCGTCATTTGGCTAGTCGAACAGTTACAACGCCGAGGATATCGTGTCGGGGTTGTATCCCGTGGCTACGGTGGCAAGGCGGCGAGTTACCCGCTATTGCTGGATGACTCGGTCACGACCGCGCAAGCGGGTGATGAACCGGTGTTGATTATGCAACGCACCGGTGCGCCGGTGGCGGTTGCTCCCCGTCGGCGGGATGCCGTGAACATATTACTGGCGCAGTATGCGCCAGAGGTGATCATTGCCGATGATGGATTACAGCACTATGCGTTAGCCCGAGATATTGAATTGGTCGTAGTTGACGGGATAAGACGTTTCGGTAACGGATGGTGGTTGCCCGCAGGTCCGATGCGAGAGAGAGAAGGCCGTCTGGCGTCCGTGGATGCGGTCATTGTTAATGGCGGTACGCCGAGAATGAACGAAATAGGTATGACATTAACCGTAGGTATGGCGGTTAATGTACTTTCGGGTGAGTCGCGCGCACTTAGTCAGTTTCATGATGTTGTGGCGATGGCGGGCATTGGGCATCCCCCTCGCTTTTTTGCTACGTTACGGGATGCTGGCGTTAGTGTGGCGCGCGAAGTCGCCTTTGCCGATCACCAGGTATATCGGCCAGAACAGCTTGTATCGCTGACGCAAGATGCGACGCAACCATTACTCATGACGGAAAAAGATGCCGTAAAATGTAAGTCGTTTGCGCAGGATAACTGGTGGTATCTGCCCGTTGATGCCGTATTGGCTGAGCCTCAAAGCGCACAATTGCTTGATAAAATAGCCTATGTGATTAATCAGAATACTGTCAGCAGAACGTAAATCGTCCTTCTGTTTAGGTTTAGGTATCCCCAGGGGTATCAACGTGTTAGATCGCGATTCTGAAAAGAAAATGCCGATCATCGATGGAGGAAACATGGATCACCGTTTACTTGAGATTGTCGCCTGTCCCGTTTGTCATGGCCGGCTGTACTTTAATAAAGAAAAACTGGAATTGATATGCAAGCCTGACGGCCTAGCCTATCCGGTGCGCGACGATATTCCCGTATTGCTGGAAAATGAGGCGCGCAAGCTCGGCGCTGAAGAGATTGCACCATGACGTTCACCGTGATTATTCCTGCTCGCTTTGCGTCAAGTCGGCTACCGGGAAAACCGCTAGCCGACATCAATGGTAAACCGATGGTGGTTCATGTGATGGAACGAGCGTTGGAGTCGGGGGCACAGCGTGTGATTGTCGCGACCGACCATCCTGATGTTGAAGCCGCCGTGCTGCACGCGGGGGGAGAGGTGTGTCTGACACGCGTCGATCATCATTCCGGTACTGAGCGGCTAGCTGAAGTTATCGAACGCTACCGCTTTGCCGATGATGAAATTATTGTTAATGTTCAAGGCGATGAACCTCTGATACCTTCCGTGATCATTCGCCAGGTGGCAGAGAACCTAGCTGCCAGCGATGCGAAAATGGCCACGCTAGCGGTGCCGATCGAAACCAGTGAAGAAGCGTTCAACCCGAACGCGGTAAAAGTGGTGATCGACGCGCACGGGTATGCGCTATATTTCTCCCGTGCGGCAATTCCCTGGGACAGGACGCGTTTTGCCCAGTCAAGGGAAACCATTGGCGACTATTTTTTGCGCCATATTGGCATTTACGCCTACCGCGCGGGCTTTGTGCGGCGCTATGTGAGTTGGCCGCCGAGCCAGCTGGAACAAATCGAATTGCTGGAACAACTGCGGGTGCTATGGTACGGCGAAAAGATCCACGTTGCGGTGGCTAAATCCGTCCCCAGTGTGGGGGTTGATACGCCGGAGGATTTGGCTAGGGTGCGGTACGCCATGACACACCGGTAAGGTGCATTGTCGCGCAACAACACGCACCTAATGGAGGAATCTATTTTCCCAAATAGATTCCTCCATCAAATATTCTCCGCTATAACATTAATATTAAAATTATTCATTAATAACTTAGAACTTATCCTATTAGCGCTATTTTACTTGCTATTTTGACCCTGGGCAGTGTCGAAATCCTCACATACTCCGTGTACGCTCCGGTTTCTGCGTGCTGTCCGTGACCAAACTGCGGTGCCAATGACGTCTACTGGAATAGACTTTTAGTCTTTTTTTCTTGAGATTTTTGTTTTGACGCGGTTTATCTCTATTTAATCAATATATTATTCTTACTTTTAATTAGTGGCCATTGCATTGAATTTTTATTTTCAAATTTAAGTGTTATTATCAATCCGCCATGTTTTTTTATGGCTATTTTGTTATTTCAACTAAGGATGGTAATAATATGAATGCTAAACATTATATCGCAAATTTTTTTCTCGGTAGTTTATTAATGGGGGCGGCCGCAGGTGCTAGCGCAGCAGTATATTATATGGCGCCCAATGGTAATGATGCGAATAATGGTAGTAAAAACTCACCCTGGAAAAGCATCGATCGTGCACAGAAAACACTCAACCCTGGAGACCGGCTATGGATTCGTGGCGGTAAATATGTGTTTACCAAAGGATTGAACGTCTGTAAAACGCGTACTGATGTGGTGAATGCGATTACGCTGAATAAGAGCGGCACCGAAGGTAAGCGCATTGAATACTGGGCATATAATGGGGAAGTTCCAGTTTTTGACTTCAGTAAAATGCAAGATGATTGCCGCGTCAAAGGCTTTAATGTTTTTGCCGATTGGGTTTCGCTCAAAGGGTTAGAAATCACGGGCGTTCCACAGCGTAATAACCTTAACCACGAATCTTGGGGGGTGTGGATCAGGGGCAGTAATAATATATTTGAGCAGTTAAACATTCACCATATTATGGGTACGGGTTTATTTATTCAACGCGGCGGTCATAATCTGGTATTGAATAGCGACTCTCATCATAATTACGATCCCTTGACATCGAATGGAGCAGGGCAGAGTGGCGATGGATTTGGCGCACATATTCCGGCCAATCAACCCGGCAATGTTTTCCGTGGTTGCCGTGCATGGTCTAATTCGGATGATGGCTTCGATTTAATTAATGCCTATTCTCCCGTGTTAATTGAAAATTCCTGGGCCTGGTTACACGGATATTTACCCGGGACCACGAAACCATTGGCGGCGGGCAATGGCAACGGTTTTAAAATTGGAGGTTACGGCGCCACTTATGTGGCAAACGCACCAAAGCATACCGTGCGTAATTCAGTGGCGTTTTTGAATAAGGCGGCCGGTTTTTATGTTAATCATCATCCGGTAGCGAATGATATCTTTAACAACACGGGTTATAGAAATAACCCTAACTTCAACGTTCGCGGTATTGATGCCAACGGAAAATCAATAGGGTTGGGCACGTTACGCAATAACATTTCTCATGGTAATAAACACTTGTCGTACTCAGACGGCGCGAATATGCGCTATAACTCATGGGATCTGAACATTACGGTGTCAGATTCAGATTTCGAGAGCGTTTCTGTCACCGGATGGGATGCGCCACGGCAGGCCGATGGCAGCTTACCGGTACTGAAGAGCCTGCACCTCGCGGCAGGGAGCAAGCTGATCAATAAAGGGGGCAATGTTAAGCTGCCCTACAAAGGATCGGCCCCTGACTTAGGTGCATTTGAACGCGAATAACGATGAAGGCCTAAGATTCCAGCCCGCCACTCACGATATTTTCCGCTGATGTGCGTAAGATATCGCAGTAAGACCGACGGCAGTATGTGTTGACTGCCGTCACTCATCCTATTTTTCTTTGATCTGTGTTGAGGCATTTATCATTTGTGCGCCGCATCATGATAATAAAGTGCTATTTGGTTCAGTGGAGGTATCGCTGTTTATGGAACAGTTGAAATCAGAACTCAGCACGGTGTTGGGGGAAAGACTGAGTCGGCTTGAACGCATAAGCGAACAGCCCTATGCGGATCTGTATGCTTTATATGATAAAGAAGGCAACGCGATTCCTTTATTAGCAAAAAGCTATGTTTGTCTGGGGGTCGCTCAGCAGGAGGCCTATAAGCTGTCGATGTTGGCGCGCGAAGGGGATGTTCGATTACCTACCGTTTATGGCATGGTTGTCACGCAGCAGCAGCCATACCGAGAATTGCTGTTAATTGAGCGTCTGCGCGGGGTATCTGTGGAGGCGCCGCCGAGAAACGGGCAGCGCTGGATACAGTTGATGGATCAGATTGTTGAAAGCGTATTATCCTGGCATCGGATTGATAGCCACGGTTGTGTGGGGTCTGTGGACAGCGCGCAGGACAACGACTGGGTTAGCTGGTATCAACAACGTCTGGAAGTCTTATGGGCTACATTGCTCAATGTTAGCGCTCCGCAATTGACGCAACAGGACCGGACTCTTCTTTATCGTTCTCGCCAATGTTTAGACAAGCTCTTTCAAGGCTTTGACGATGGTTGTGTGCTGGTGCACGGCAATCTCTCGTTACGCAGTATGTTGAAAGATGCGCGTAGCGATCAGCTACTGGCAATGATTAATCCGGGCATGATCCTGTGGGCTCCCAGAGAATATGAACTCTTCCGGCTTTGTGAATTTGGTATGCCGCAGCAGTTACTCTATCACTACCTAAAGCGGGCGCCGGTGTCTGAGTCCTTTGTCTATCGTCGCTGGTTATATGTTATTTGGGAAGCCGTATCCCGCTATATACATACAGGCCAGTTCGACCGTCAACTCTTTGATGTTGCTTCTCGCGAATTGTCCCCCTGGTTGGAATGACTCGGCGATGGTTGCGGGTCGCGCGCTGCTGTACCCTTTATTGACTGCCAGAGGCGCCCCAATGTTTCATACCAGGCGCGTTCACTGTGAGATAAATAATACGCGGAAGGGAAGATTTTTTCCCACGGATTGAGCGCCGAGGTAACTGCCATTTGATTCGCCGGGGCAGGTATCGGCGTAAGGCCCTGAGCGTGAAAGAAACGCATGGCACGCGGCAAGTGACTGGCTGAAGTCACCAGCAGGAATGGACGATGACCAACAATCTTAGCGGTCGCTGCCGCTTCTTCTTCAGTATCTCGCGGTGTATCTAACGTGACAATATCCCGCGTGGGGATTCCTAAGCTCTCCGCCACCCGCGCCGCCGTCTGAGCGCTACTGATCGGGTTCCCCTGCGCGGCAGCGCCGGTAAAAATCAATTTTGCGCCGGGGTTCGCATAATACTGACGAATGCCTTCCGTGACGCGGGGGAGGCTATTGTTGATGAGATTAGAACTAGGCGCCCATTGCGCATTGTAGGTATATCCTCCACCGAGCACGACAATATAGTCTACATAGTTTGCCTGAGGCGATGGCCGCCGGGTTGGATACTGTGATTCCAGCGGTAGCAGTAGCCGATCGGCGATCGGTTGCAGGCTGAGCAAAACCAGCGTCAGCCACCCGATCATGATTATCATTTTTCCCATACGTTGTCGTTGGGTAAAACACAGTAACAGCAGGCCAATACCGATAAGAAGTAATAGCATGGGAAGCGGCTGCAAAAGGCTGCCAACAAATTTTTTGAGTGCGAAAAGCATAGCACTACGTTCCTTTTGAGTGAAAAAACCGCATTTGGCAAGATATCATAGGGTAAGGTCATTTATTCTAGGCTACCCTGTGCCAAAATGGCAGATTGTGAAAGTCATCTCGCGCAGTCTTGTGCTGCACGATATCCCCGGTCATACAGTGCGGAACCCGAATTGATGCAGGATCGTAATTTTAACGATATCGCCGAAAAATTTGCGCAGAATATCTATGGTACGACGAAGGGAAAGCTTCGTCAGGCGGTGCTGTGGCAAGATCTTAACAGTCTGTTAACCCAACTTCCCGCCCGCCCATTGCGTATTCTCGATGCCGGTGGCGGGGAGGGGCAAATGGCCTGCCGACTGGCAGCTTTAGGACATCAGGTCTTGTTGTGCGATGTTTCCGATGAGATGATTCAACGCGCTAAAAATGCAGCGGCGGCACAGGGCGTCATCCATAATATGCGTTTTGTGCAGTGTGCCGCACAGCATATCGCGCAACATATGGAAAGCCCGGTCGATCTGATATTGTTCCACGCGGTACTCGAATGGGTTGCACAACCGCAGCAGGTGTTGAGCATCTTGTCTGGCTGTCTATCGCCGGGCGGCGCCCTGTCATTGATGTTTTTTAATCAACATGGGTTGCTGATGCGTAATATGGTGCTGGGCAATTTCGATTATGTTAAGGCGGGTATGCCGAAGCGTAAACGGCGCTCTCTATCGCCGGATCACCCGCTGGATCCGCACAGGGTTTATGGCTGGCTTGACGAGGTGGGGCTGACCATTAGCGGGAAAACGGGCGTGCGCGTTTTTCATGATTATTTGCAAAATAAGCAGCAGCAAATTGATAATTTTGCCGACATCCTGGAACTTGAACAGCGTTATTGTCGACAAGAACCTTTTGTGAGTTTAGGCCGTTATATCCACGTCATGGCGCATAAACCCCATTTGAAGGATACACTATGAGTGATTTTTCCCAGACTGTACCCGAACTGGTCGCCTGGGCACGAAAAAATGATTTCTTCATTTCCCTACCAACGGAGCGCCTGGCGTTTTTGATGGCGATCGCGACGCTCAATGGTGAACGGATGGATGGGGAAATGAGTGAAGGTGAGCTGATTGATGCATTCCGCCATGTCAGCCAAGGGTTTGATCAAACACATGAAACGATCGCCATACGCGCCAATAATGCGATTAACGATCTGGTTCGCCAGCGGTTGCTGAACCGCTTTACCAGCGAACAGGCGGTAGGTCATGCGATTTATCGGCTGACCCCGCTAGGGGTAGGGATTACCGATTATTATATCCGACAGCGTGAATTCTCAACGCTGCGACTCTCCATGCAACTCTCTATCGTCGCCCAGGAACTGAGTCGTGCCGCCGATGCAGCGGAAGAAGACGGCGATGCGTTTCACTGGCAGCGTAATGTGTTTGCTCCGCTGAAATATTCCGTTGCTGAAATTTTTGACAGTATCGATCTGTCACAGCGAGTGATGGATGAACAGCAGCAGGGCGTGAAGGACGATATCGCCGCGCTATTAACCCAGGACTGGCGCGTGGCGATTGGGAGCTGTGAACAACTGCTGACGGAAACGTCATCCACGTTGCGCGAATTGCAAGATACGCTGGAAGCTGCGGGCGACAAATTACAGACGAGTTTGTTGAGCATTCAGGATGCCATTGCGCATAACCCGCATAATCTGGAGTTTGTCGACAAATTGGTGTTCGATTTGCAAAACAAGCTCGATCGTATTGTGAGTTGGGGGCAGCAAACAATAGATCTGTGGATTGGGTACGATCGCCACGTACATAAGTTTATCCGTACCGCCATTGATATGGATAAAAACCGTGTTTTCTCTCAGCGCTTGCGTCAGTCGGTACAGGGCTATTTTGATCATCCCTGGGCGCTGACAGTCGCGAATGCGGATCGCCTATTGGATATGCGCGAAGAAGAACTCACGCTGCGTAGCGAGGAAGTAACAGGGGAACTGCCGCCCGAGCTGGAATATGAGGCTTTTAGCGAAATACGCGAGCAGTTGATCGCCCTGATTGAACAGGCGCTGCATAAATATAAAGAGCAACAGATCCCGCTGGATTTGAGCGAGGTGATGCGTGAATACCTCGCACAATATCCGCGCGCACGGCATTTTGATGTTGCCCGAATCGTGGTCGACCAGGCGGTGCGCCTGGGCGTAGCCGAAGCAGATTTCACCGGATTGCCCGCGCTGTGGCAGGCAATCAATGAGTACGGAGCCAAGGTACAGGCCCATGTCATCGACAAATACTGAACCATTAATGTCAGGTAAACTGGTAAGCGCGCTATCAAATAGCCGTTTCCCCGCGTTGGATAGCCAATTACGCGCCGGGCGTCACATTGGTATCGAAGAGTTGGAAAACCATGCGTTTTTGATGGATTACCAGGAAGAGCTGGAAGCATTCTACAGTCGCTATAATGTGGAACTTATCCGTGCGCCGGAGGGTTTTTTCTATTTGCGGCCCCGTTCTACCACATTGATCCCGCGCTCCGTGCTGTCTGCGCTGGATATGCTGGTAGGGAAAATTCTCTGCTATCTCTATCTCAGCCCGGAGCGTTTAGCGCACGAAGGTATTTTCAGCCAGCAGGAACTCTATGAGGAGTTGCTGAGTCTGGCTGATGAAAGCAAGCTGTTGAAGTTGGTTAACCAGCGTTCAACCGGCTCCGATCTGGATCGCCAAAAGTTACAAGAAAAAGTGAGAACCTCGCTTAATCGCTTACGTCGGTTAGGGATGATTTACTTTATGGGGAATGACAGCAGCAAATTCAGGATTACCGAATCGGTGTTCCGTTTTGGCGCTGACGTCCGTAGCGGTGACGATGTCCGTGAAGCCCAGCTACGCATGATCCGTGATGGTGAAGCGATGCCTGTTGAAGGTACGTTGTCACTGAAAGATGACAGCGACGAGAACGATCGTAGCGAAGATGAATAGTTGAGGATGAACAGGAATGATTGAACGCGGTAAATTTCGCTCGCTAACGCTGGTCAACTGGAACGGATTTTTTGCCCGCACCTTCGATCTGGATGAACTGGTTACTACGCTATCCGGTGGTAACGGCGCCGGGAAATCCACCACGATGGCCGCTTTTATTACGGCGCTCATCCCTGACCTGACGCTGCTGCATTTTAGAAATACCACCGAAGCTGGCGCCACTAGCGGTTCACGCGATAAAGGCCTGCACGGGAAACTCCGAGCGGGCGTCTGTTACTCCACGTTGGATGTCATAAACTCACGCCATCAGCGTGTGCTGGTTGGCGTGCGCCTCCAGCAGGTTGCTGGGCGCGATCGAAAAGTCGATATCAAGCCTTTTACGATTCAGGGGCTGCCAACGACCATCCAACCGACGCAAATTCTGACGCAGTTGGTCGGCGATCGTCAGGCGCGCGTACTTACCTTGCAGGAATTGAAAGATCGTGTTGAAGAGATCGAGGGTGTTCAATTCAAGCAGTTCAACTCCATCACCGACTACCACTCACTGATGTTCGATTTGGGCGTCGTGCCGCGCCGCTTGCGCTCTGCGGCCGATCGCAGCAAGTTTTATCGTCTGATCGAGGCCTCGCTATACGGCGGTATCTCCAGCGCCATTACGCGTTCGTTGCGTGATTACCTGTTGCCGGAAAACAGTGGCGTGCGTAAAGCGTTTCAGGACATGGAAGCGGCACTGCGTGAAAACCGTATGACGCTCGAAGCGATTCGCGTCACTCAGTCGGACCGCGATTTGTTTAAGCATTTGATCTCTGAAGCGACAGCTTATGTGGCCGCTGACTATATGCGACATGCGAATGAACGCCGTATCCATCTGGATGGTGCGCTGGAACTGCGTCGTGAGCTGTTATCCAGCCGTAAGCAATTGTCAAGCGAGCAATATCGTCATGTGGAAATGGCACGTGAGTTAGCCGAGCAAAGCGGTGCCGAAGGGGATTTAGAGGCAGATTATCAGGCGGCCAGCGATCATCTTAACCTGGTGCATACGGCTCTGCGCCAGCAGGAGAAAATTGAACGTTATAACGCCGATCTGGAAGAACTGAACTACCGCCTTGAAGAACAAAATGAGGTGGTGGAAGAGGCGCGTGAGCAACAGGCGGAAAACGAGGCGCGCGCCGATGCTGCGGAGCTGGAAGTGGATGAACTAAAAAGCCAGCTTGCCGATTATCAGCAGGCGCTGGACGTTCAGCAAACGCGCGCCATTCAGTATCAGCAGGCGCAACAGGCACTGGAACGCGCTCGCACGCTGTGCCAGTTACCGGATCTTACAGCAGAAAACGCGGATCAATGGCTGGATAGCTACCGGGCGAAAGAGCAGGAAGCGACGGATATCCTGTTGATGCTGGAGCAGAAACTCAGCGTGGCTGAGGCGGCGCACGGGCAGTTTGAACAGGCCTATCAGTTAGTGAGTAAGATCGCCGGGGCGGTCAATCGTAGCGACGCCTGGCAGGTGGCGCGCGAGCTATTACGCGATAGCGCTTCGCAACGCTATCAGGCGGAACGCGTGCAACCGCTGAGGATGCGCCTGTCTGAGCTAGAACAGCGTCTGCGTGAACAGCAGGAGGCTGAGCGACTATTACAGGATTTCAATAAGCGTAGCGGTCAGGATTACCAGCCGGAAGAATTGGAGGCGTTACAGCACGAACTCGATGCCCGAATTGAGGCACTGTCATCGCTCGTGGCGCAAGCCGGTGAACGACGCATGGCGCTGCGCCAGGAACTGGAGCAAATCCAGCAGCGCATTCAGAAGTTGACGGCGCGAGCACCGGTCTGGCTGGCGGCGCAGGAAACGCTGACACAGTTGAGCGAGCAAAGCGGTGAAACCTTTACCGAGAGTCGTCAGGTAACGGAATTCATGCAGCAGTTGCTAGAGCGCGAGCGTGAAACGTCGGTTGAGCGCGATGAGATCGCGGCGCGTAAACGCCACGTCGACGCACAGATTGAGCGGCTGAGCCAACCTGGCGGGTCTGAAGATCCGCGGTTAAATGCACTGGCGGAGCGTTTTGGCGGCGTGTTGCTCTCTGAGATTTATGATGATGTTACGCTGGATGACGCGCCCTATTTTTCGGCGCTCTACGGCCCGTCACGCCATGCGATCGTCGTGCCCGATCTTTCCCTGGTGCGCGATCAGTTGGCGGGTCTGGAAGATTGCCCGGAAGATCTGTATTTGATCGAGGGCGATCCGCAGTCATTTGACGACAGCGTGTTCGCCGTAGAAGAACTGGATCGTGCGGTTGTCGTGAAGGTGGCTGAGCGTCAGTGGCGTTATTCGCGCTTCCCCGACGTACCGTTATTTGGCCGTGCTGCACGGGAAATGCGTCTGGAAACCTTGCGCAATGAGCGGGAAGCCTTAGCCGAGCATTATGCGACGCTATCCTTTGATGTGCAGAAGATACAGCGTTTGCATCAGGCCTTTAGTCGTTTCATCGGGACGCATGTGGCGGTCGCTTTTGACGAAGATCCTGAAGCGGAGATTCGCGCTTTAAGCGCGCGTCGAGGTGAGTTGGATCGCGCAATAACCCGTTTTGATGCTGATAACCAGCAACAGCGTCAGCAATTTGAGCAGGCGAAGGAAGCCAGCGCGCAGTTAAATAAATTAATCCCGCGCATTAGCCTGCTGTGCGACGATACGTTGCAAGACCGCGTTGAAGAACTTCGTGCTGAGCTGGAGGAAACCGAAGAGTCTGCGCGTTTTATTCAGCAACACGGGACGACACTGGCCAAGCTGGAACCGCTGGTTTCTGTTCTGCAAAACGATCCGTTGCAGCACGAGCAGTTGCAGGCTGATTATGCTCAGGCGCAAAACGCGCAGCGGCAGGCAAAACAGCAGGCGTTTGCCCTCACCGAGGTAGTGCAACGCCGCGCGCACTTCAGCTATGCCGATTCAGCCGGCATGCTGGGGGAAAATGCCGATTTGAATGACAAACTGCGCCAGCGTCTGGAACAGGCGGAGGCGGAGCGAACGCGAGCACGCGAGCAGTTACGTCAGCACCAGACGCAATTGACGCAGTACAGTCAGGTTCAGGCCTCGCTGAAAAGTGCCTACGATGCCAAGCTGGATATGTTGAAAGAGCTGACGCAAGAGCTTCAGGATATCGGCGTGCGTGCGGATTCTGACGCCGAGGAACGCGCTCGCCGACGCCGTGATGAACTGCACGCGGCTTTAGGCGCCAACCGCTCGCGCCGTAATCAGTTGGAAAAACAGATCACATTCTGCGAAGCGGAAATGGACAGCTTGCAGAAGAAATTGCGCAAATTAGAGCGTGATTATCATCAGATGCGTGAGCAGGTTGTCACCGCGAAAGCCGGCTGGTGCGCGGTGATGCGTTTGGTAAAAGATAATGGCGTCGAGCGGCGGCTGCACCGTCGCGAATTGGCGTATATGGAAGGTGATGAATTACGCTCCATGTCGGACAAAGCGTTAGGCGCGTTGCGTCTGGCCGTTGCGGATAACGAACACCTGCGCGATGTGCTACGACTTTCCGAAGATCCTAAGCGGCCAGAGCGTAAGATCCAGTTCTACATCGCGGTTTATCAACACCTGCGTGAACGCATTCGTCAGGATATTATTCGTACCGATGATCCGGTAGAAGCGATTGAACAGATGGAGATTGAGCTTAACCGCCTGACGGAAGAGTTGACGGCGCGTGAGCAGATGTTGGCTATCAGTTCCCGCAGCGTGGCTAACATTATTCGCAAAACGATTCAGCGTGAGCAGAATCGGATAAGGATGCTAAACCAGGGGCTGCAAGCGGTCGCGTTTGGTCAAGTGAAGAGTGTTCGCCTCAATGTTAACGTGCGTGAAACGCATACTACGCTGCTAAATGTGTTATCCGAACAGCAGGAAACGCATCAGGATCTGTTTAACAGCAATCGCCTGACGTTCTCGGAGGCACTGGCAAAACTCTACCAGCGGCTCAATCCTGAGATTGATATGGGACAACGTGCGCCACAAACTATCGGCGAAGAGTTGTTGGACTACCGAAACTATCTTGAGATGGAAGTGGAGGTTAACCGCGGCGCGGATGGTTGGTTGCGGGCCGAGAGTGGGGCATTGTCTACCGGGGAAGCCATCGGTACCGGAATGTCGATTTTGGTCATGGTGGTACAGAGCTGGGAAGAAGAGTCTAAGCGACTGCGCGGTAAAGATATTATCCCTTGTCGTTTACTCTTTCTCGATGAAGCCGCGCGATTGGATGCCAAATCGATTGCGACGTTGTTCGAGCTTTGCGATCGGCTGGAAATGCAGTTGGTCATCGCCGCACCGGAGAATATCAGCCCTGAGAAAGGAACGACCTATAAATTGGTGCGTAAGGTCTACGAGAATAACGAGCATGTGCATGTCGTTGGCTTACGGGGCTTCGGTGCCCAGGCGCATGAGACGCAAACGCCATCCTCATAGGGTCAGCGGTGGCAGGGCGCGTTGCCAATCGGAGTCTGAATCCTGTCTATCACAATAAAGCCGCCTTCGGGCTAATGTCGATCGTTAAGGTCGAGATACCGGGGGCGGCCACGGTGTGAGGCATCTCTGCGAGAACCTTATCACCGTGTTCCCCCCTGAACCCATACCTAAGTGGCCAGCATTGGCCTTCGGGCGACGTTATTATCAATGATAAGGTCGCGTGGATGGGGAATCTATTCACCTCACGCTAAAGAGAATAGCCAGAAGAAGAAGCAAATATACGTTTCTCTTTATATACTGACGATAAAACGAAGGGCGGTCGCAAAGAGAATGCGGTGCATGTGGTTATTCTCGTCAACGGCGTCATAAACGTGGGCATTTAGGCTTACGCCAGTGGGCTATAGATGGATGAAGTCAGTTTATTGTTATTTCCACATCTGATGTGGATTGTCGTGGAAGCAGAGTGATTAATGCGTACAGGGGATGAACGGATGTTGTTAGATAAACGAAAAATCGTCAGGTTGTCGTTACTGGCAGGTTGTCTCGGGGTTGGAAGCCTGTCTCCTGCGTTTTCGGTGTGGGCGGCAGCGCCGACACAGGTGTCCGGCTTATCACCGTATTCGGCCTCTGTTTCACTAGAACAGCGCCGTTCGGAATTGCTTGCCGCGCTGCCACATGGCATATCTGTACATTATCTCTCTGATTTATCATCGCTTTATGCTAGAAATCAGATGCGGCCTATGTGGGAGGATACCCGCGCGGTGCAGCAGTTTCAGCAGCAACTGGCGGAATTAGCGATTGCGGGCATACAGCCTCAGTTTACCACTTGGGTAACCTGGCTGACCGATCCGCAATTGGTGGGGTTTGCGCGAGATGTTGTGCTATCGGATGCGATGCTGGGCTATTTGCAATTTATATCTGGCGTCGAGCGCCACGGTAATGACTGGTTATATGGACGTGTGCCTTATCGTTTGCAATCCCCCGCATTACCTCTCGTTTCTCAATGGCAGCAGGCCGTGGAATCCGGCACCAGCGCAGCCTTTGTTATTGCGTTGGCGCCTCAGCATTCGCAGTACGCCAAAATGCATGCCGCATTAAAGAATATGATGGCGGACAATCGCCCGTGGCCACGTCTGGCGCTGACGGAGACGCTACGTCCGGGGCAGCAAAGCCAGGAATTGCCAGCACTGCGTGAAATTTTGCAACGCACTGGGATGTTATCGTCAGAGGATGGCGCCACAGGCGTTGAAAATACGGCTGTGACGACGTTAGCGGCAGCGCAGCCCGTGCAAAGCGATAGTGGCGTTGAGATGAACGATCGTTACGTCGGTGAACTGGTCAACGCGGTCAAGCGTTTTCAGCAATGGCAAGGATTAAGCGATGATGGCGTTATAGGCGCACGTACACGTTATTGGCTTAATGTGTCACCACAACGGCGTGCGACCCTATTAGCACTGAATATCCAGCGCCTGCGCCTGTTGCCGGACAAGGTTCACACCGGGATTTTGGTCAATATTCCTAATTATTCATTGGTTTACTATCAGGATGGCGCAGAGCGTTTATCGTCGCGCGTCATCGTGGGGCAACCCAAACGCAAGACGCCGCTGATGAGTAGTTCGTTATATAATGTGGTGGTCAATCCGCCGTGGAATGTGCCGACGACGCTAACCCGACAGGACATCATTCCTAAAGTGATACGTGACCCCGGCTATTTACAACGTCACGGCTACACGGTGTTGTCTGGTTGGAGTCAGGATGCGGAGGCGATCGACCCCACAATGATTGATTGGCAGGAAGTGTCTGCCGCACGCTTTCCCTATCGCCTGCGTCAGGCTCCAGGTGCGAATAACGCGTTAGGGCGCTATAAATTTAATATGCCGAACTCGGATGCGATTTATTTGCACGATACGCCGAACCATAACCTGTTCCAGCGTGATATCCGGGCGCTGAGCTCCGGCTGTGTACGGGTTAACAAGGCGTCGGAGTTGGCTAACATGCTATTGCAGGATGCGGGTTGGAATAATAACCGCATTTCATCTACCCTGGACCAGGGGAATACGACTTTTGTTTCGATGAAACAGCGGATTCCAGTCAATCTCTATTATTTGACGGCATGGGTCGCCGAAGATGGCAGAGCACAGTTCCGCACAGATATTTACAATTATGATGATATTGCACAATCGGGGATGAAGGTGCTATCCAGAGCGGGGCAATTGTTGTTATAAGCATTGAAAATCGAGACATTAGCGGGTGAGGTCTTTTAGCGTGCCGCATCGGAGAGATGCGGCCCCCCGCACAGCCGTGGGCAAAGCGGGTTGACTCATTTTTGTCTGGCGGTTATGGTTCAAGGTAGTGCATTTTTTCTCCTATCCCGTTTTTAAGTCAGGGTATTTGTTTTATGGAACACATTGACAATCAGCGCCGCAAGTGGCTTGCGTTTGGTGGTGCCGCGTTGGGCATCGCGCTACTCCCCGGTCAGGCATTTGCAACTTTATCCACGCCACGCCCCCGAATTTTGACGTTGAATAATCTAAATACCGGAGAGCGGTTAAAAACCGAATTTTTTGATGGTAAGCGCTATAACCCATCCGAACTTTCCCGCCTGAATCATTTCTTCCGCGATTACCGTGCGAATAAAATCAAAACCATTGACCCGGCACTTTTCGATCAGCTTTATCGTTTACAGGTTATGTTGGGTTCGAATAAGCCGATACAGCTGATCTCCGGGTATCGTGCGGTTGACACCAACAATAAATTACGTGCGCATAATCGCGGTGTGGCAAAGCAGAGTTACCATACCAAAGGGCAGGCAATGGATTTCCATATTGAAGGTGTGCCACTGGCTCACATTCGTAAGGCCGCCGTAACGATGCGCGCAGGTGGCGTGGGTTATTATCCGCGCAGCAATTTTGTTCATATCGATACCGGCCCGGTACGCACCTGGTAAGCGCCTGTAGTCGCACTACTGCCGATCGTTAACGAATTGAAATACAGTGGTGGTCGTGGCGCCAGGCATTCTGCGGGATTCCCATCACCGCGTCCCCCTACATGCACACTAACGTTAACGGCATGACGCTAGCGGCATGACCGTTTGAGATAGTTGATTTAAAAACGCCCCGTTGCGCTCGTTTAACATGGAGTCTTATGAAATATCAAATTGTCCCGGTGACGGCGTTTAGCCAGAACTGTACGTTGTTGTGGTGTGAAAAAACCCATGAAGCCGCGATTGTCGATCCCGGCGGCGAGGCTGAAAAGATCAAACATGCTGTGGAGCAACTCGGCGTGTCGGTTAAGCAGATTCTGTTAACGCATGGCCACTTGGATCATGTCGGCGCGGCGGCGGAATTAGCCGAACACTATCAGGTGCCGATTATTGGCCCGCAGCGTGAAGATGCTTTTTGGCTGGATGCGTTGCCGACACAAAGCCAGATGTTTGGTCTGGCAACCTGTGCGCCCTTGACGCCCTCGCGGTGGTTACAGGAAGGTGACGAGGTTAACGTAGGCGAGACGACGCTGAAGGTTTTCCATTGTCCTGGCCACACGCCGGGGCACATTATTTTCTTTGATGCTCAGGGGCGGCTGGCACAGGTCGGTGATGTGATTTTTAATGGTGGTGTAGGGCGCACGGATTTCCCGCAGGGAGACTATCAGGCGCTGATAGCGTCCATCAAAAATAAGCTGCTACCGCTGGGTGACGATGTGACGTTTATTCCCGGCCATGGCCCAATGTCGACATTAGGCCATGAACGCAAAACTAACCCGTTTCTGCGTGAAGACGCCACGATATAATCGCGTTTTTCACAGCGTACACGCCGGAATCAAAAAGCCGACACTTTGGTATGTCGGCTTTTTTGATCGCCTAACGATCAAAGCACGGCAACGATGGCTTCGCAGAGTGGCGCCATATTTTCCGGCGTCATGCCTGCAACATTGATACGGCCAGAATTCACCGCATAAACGCCGAATTCATCACGCAGGCGCAGCACCTGATCTTTGGTCAAGCCACTGAAAGAGAACATGCCATTCTGATTGATGATGAAGGAGAAATCCTGTTCAGCGCCCTTTTCTTGCAAAGTATTAACGAATAATTGGCGCATACGCTGAATACGCTCACGCATTGCCGTCAATTCTTGTTCCCAAATGGCTTTCAGCGCGTCGTTGCCCAGAATTGTCGCCACGACGGCCGCCCCGTGCGCCGGCGGGTTCGAGTAGTTGGCGCGAATCGCCGCCTTCATCTGGCTGAATGCCTTGTCTGCCGTTGACGCGTTGGCAGCAACCAGCGTGCAGGCGCCGACACGTTCATTGTATAACCCGAAGTTTTTAGAATACGAGCTACATACGATCAGTTCATCGTGCTTCTCGGCGAAGCGTCGCAGGCCTTCTGCATCTTCATCTAAACCACGAGCAAAGCCCTGATAGGCGAAGTCAAACAGCGGTAGCCAACCTTTCGCCGCCGACAGGTCAGCCAGCGTCGCCCATTGTTCAGCGGTAGGATCGATGCCGGTAGGGTTGTGACAGCAGCCGTGGAACAGCACCACGTCACCCGCCTGCGCCGCATTTAGGCTGTTCAGCAGGCCATCAAAATCCAGCGCGTGGTTCGCGGCATCGTAATAGTCGTATTGGCAAGTCTCTAAACCAACGGCGGAAAACACATTGTGATGATTTGGCCAGGTCGGGTTGCTAATCCAAACGCGTTTAGCCGAAGTTTGTTTAGCAATAAAATCTGCCGCAACGCGCAATGCACCTGTTCCGCCCGGTGTCTGTGCCGTGCGGGCGCGTTTATCGGCAATGATTGCGTTCTCCTTGCCAAACAGCAGCGCCTGTGTGCACTGGGCGAATGCCGGCAGGCCGTCGATGCCCAGATAGATTTTGGTGGTTTCATTTTCCAGCAGATAATGTTCTGCTTTTTTTACGCTGGTTAAAATCGGCGTTTTGCCGGTTTCATCTTTATAGACGCCAATACCCAGGTTGATTTTATTCGCGCGATCGTCGGCGCGGAAAAGGTCGGTTAACCCGAGAATGGGATCGGCCGGTGCGGCAGAGATAGTTTCAAACATTGCCAGAATGTTCCATAACTGAAATGAAGTAAGGATGCCCAGAGTACCGTCAGTCAATGGCTTTGCCAACCGCTGTTGTCAAAAAGAAGGGGAAATATTGCTAAGGCAAAAGAGAAGGGATAAAAGCGCGAATAACACATACACCAGAAGGTACTGCTGAAATCAAAAAGCAGAGCCGAAGCTCTGCTTTTCACGCAAGATAAACGATTAGCTCGTTAGGCGATGCGCCAATAACTTAGAACTGGTAGATAACGCCGACGTCGACGCGATCATTTTTGTCATTACCCCAGTTTTTGTCTTGGTCCTTATCCAACAAGCTGATGTCGTACTCAACATAGGTAGAGAAGTTTTTGTTGAATGCATAAGTAGCACCAACGCTGGCATATTTAACCGCAAATTCATTTGCGACATTTGCTACTTTATCTTTACGAGAAACGTAACCGATAGTTGGTGTTAGACCGAAATCGAAATTGTATTGTGCGACAACTTCGAAAATTTTGCTTTCATCAGCGAGATCAGTGGACGAATATTTCGGATAACTTTTATCAGCACCAGTTTCATAGAAATTGTGTGCTTCACCATAAACAGCGGCAACATAGATGTTATTTGCATCGTATTTCAGACCTGCTGTCCATACATCAGCTCGATCACCCTTAGCACTAGAATTACGTTGGTTTTCCGTTCGTGAATAAGAACCGTAAGAAGCTACAACACCTACACCAAAGTCTGTGTCATAGGACAAAGATGTTGCCCATGCGTCACCATGGTCTTTTTGTGACACTTTATTGTTGTTATCTTCAGCAACATATTGCAGAGCAAAGCCTAAACCATCAACCAAACCGAAGAAATCAGAAGTATTGAAAGTTGCTGCGTTACCAATACGACCCGTCAGAGTATCGGTGACGCCGCTGTCGTTGCCGTTTTCCGGCAGAACGTCAGTATAGGCCATCCCGTTATAGGCAACGCCTACGTTACGACCGTAGTCGAAAGAACCGAAATCACCAAATTTTAAACCGGCAAAGGCTTTACGGGTTTTTCCTTTCGAGCCGGAATCAGATTCATTCTCAGTACCATTGAATTCATATTCAAAAGTGCCATAGCCCGTCAGATCATCGCTGATCTGCGTCTGGCCTTTAAAGCCCAGACGGGCATAGGTATTATCTTCGTTGTCCGCATCCTTGTTCTGGAATGCATAGCCTGCGTGTACACGACCATTCAGATCCAACTTGTTCGCGTCTTTGTTATAAATCTCTGCTGCGTTGACGCTGCCTGCGGCTAACAGCGCTGGGATTACTACTGCAAGAATGTTGCGTTTCATCATTATTACCCTCATTGGTGTTGTTCAGACATCTGCCACTGCCATAAATAATTCTTTACGGAACTATTACTGAAAGTTTGGTGTCTTCCTGTGTCTGAACGCAGTTTTCCATTCACTCGCCCGTTAATCCACCCTAAAGATGCTACAGACTTCGCAATCAGGTAACAAATAGAAAAATTGTGTTTCAATATGTAAAAATTAGGGAACTTTTTGCGACTTAACAAAAAATAAAAAGAGGGGCCGGAAAATCCGGCCCCTCTTTCCTGCATATTTGTTTTACTTATATTAAATTTTTATTTAAAAGCTAACGCTCCGTGGCGTGCGCGGGAAAGGAATAACATCGCGCACATTTTGTACACCGGTAACATAAGCGATCAGCCGTTCAAACCCTAAGCCGAACCCAGAGTGGGGAATCGTGCCGTAACGGCGTAAATCGCGATACCACCAGTAATCTTCTTTGCGCAGCCCCATGTCATCCAGACGGCGATCTAATTGTTCCAGACGCTCTTCACGCTGGGAGCCGCCGATGATTTCCCCGATGCCCGGTGCCAATACATCCATCGCGGCAACGGTTTTACCATCGTCGTTCATACGCATGTAGAACGCCTTGATGTCTTTCGGATAATTTTTGACCACCACCGGCGCTTTGAAATGGTGTTCCGCCAGATAACGCTCATGCTCGGAGGACAGGTCAACGCCCCAATACACCGGGTTTTCGAATGCTGTCCCGCAATTCTGTAGGATCTCGATAGCATCGGTATAATCGACCTGAGCGAAATCAGAATTGACAAACTTTTCCAGTCGGGCGACAGCCTCTTTATCGACGCGCTCGGCAAAGAAGGCCATATCATCCGCACGTTCGTTTAGCACGGCCTGAAAGACGTATTTGAGTAAATTTTCAGCCAGACCTGCAATATCATCCAGAGAAGCGAAGGCGACTTCCGGCTCGATCATCCAAAATTCGGCCAGATGGCGACTGGTGTTCGAGTTTTCTGCGCGGAATGTTGGCCCAAAAGTATATACCTTGGATAGTGCGCAGGCGTAGGTTTCACCGTTTAACTGACCGGACACGGTCAAAAATGCTTCTTTGCCAAAGAAATCTTCGCTGAAATCCACCTTACCCTGTTCAGTGCGCGGCAGGTTTTCCAGATCGAGGGTCGATACGCGGAACATTTCACCGGCACCTTCGGTATCGGAGGCGGTGATTAGCGGCGTAGACACCCAGAAATAACCGTTTTCGTGGAAGAAGCGATGGATCGCCTGCGCCAACGTATGACGCACGCGCGCCACGGCGCCGATCAGATTAGTACGCGGACGCAGATGCGCAACTTCACGCAGGTACTCAATGCTGTGGCGTTTCGCCGCCATGGGGTACGTATCAGGGTCGTCCACCCAACCCACGACCTCGACACGCGTGGCTTGCAGCTCGAAACGCTGGCCTTCACCCGGCGAGGCGACAACCTTGCCGGTAATAACAACGGAGCACCCCGTGGTCAGGCGTAAAACGTCTTCCTGATAATTGGAGAGAGTATTATTAACGACAGCCTGTAACGGATTAAAGCAGGAACCGTCGTAGACGGCGATGAAGGAGATACCGGCTTTAGAATCTCTCCGGGTACGTACCCAGCCGCGCACGGTGACTTCGCTGTCAACGGCGACGCGGCCTTGCAGTACATCGACTACAGGCACTACGCTCATAAAATTCTCTCTTTTAATTAATCGTGTTTAAGAAATGTGTCGTCTTGGCAACGCCAAATGGCCCAAACCGAGCCATTCGCTATGTTACTTGCGATGCCACAGGACACAAGCAGAAATCACCAGAATGGCGCGAAGTTTTCGCGCCTCACGGAGAATCTGCTGCAAAGTTACGCAATGCAGATAAGGAAAGCGTTAACTGGCCTTTTTCACGCGGGGTACGTCAAACGCTTTGCGTAACGCACAGACAAAGTCCTGATCCTGACAGATGGTTTTACCGGGGCTATCGGAGAGCTTGGCCACCGGTTTACCGTTACACTCCACCAGTTTGATGACAATGTTGAGCGGTTTAACGCCCGGAATATCACATGTCAGCCGTGTGCCGATGCCGAAGACCAGATTCACCCGTTGCCAAAAATGCCGATATAGCGCTAATGCTTTTTCCAGATTCAAATTATCGGAGAAGACCAGCGTTTTGCTCATCGGATCAATGTTCAGGCGTTGATAATGCGCGATAGCTTTTTCTCCCCAATCAATGGGATCGCCAGAATCGTGGCGCAAACCTTGATACGCCTGAGCAAAGGGTAAATCGAAATCGCGCAGGAAGGCATCCATGGTGATGCAGTCGGTCAACGCTATCCCTAAATGTGCGGGATATTCCCGCAGCCACATCTGCAAGGCGGCACGTTGGCTATTCGCCAGCGTCGGGCTAATTTGCTGATGCGCCTGAAACCATTCGTGCGCTTGCGTCCCCACGGGCGTGATGCCCAGGCGGCGCGCCAAATCATAATTACTGGTGCCGATAAGGTAGGGGAAGTCGGCTTGCAACGTGGTGACAATCGCCTGCTGAACATCACGAGAAAAACGGCGGCGCGTGCCGAAATCCATCAGCTTGAACTGACTGAGATCTACATCTGCGCTGCGTTGGCGGAAATGCTCCAATGTGGTCGACAGTTGGCGAAGCGCCTGCGCGACGGTAATGTCGGGCGAACGATGCCGGTGGACGACCTCGCTAATGACCGCCAGCAACGGAACTTCCCATAAAATCACCTCGCGCCACGGCCCGCTAATGCGGATATCCAGTTTACCTGCATTATTTTTAATCACGACCTGCTGCGGATTGAAGCGAAAGCCCTGCAACCAGTGCAGATAATCCGGTTGAAAGAACGGCAGGGAAGCGAGATAGGCGAGCTCATCGTCGTGCAATGATAAGTGATGCATCAGACTCACCTGATGGGCTATCTCTTCGGCATATTCGCCTAATAACTCATCGCCGCGACAGCGAAATTCAGCCGCAACGTCGACATCATAATAATGATGATACACCGCCTGTTGCATATGCAACTTATAGGCATCGGTGTCCAGCAACGAGTGTAGAATCGGGGTAGTGTGTAAAGTCATAATGCGTTTCAGCATCTTCGTGAGATGCAATCCACCATCGGGACAGCCAGCAACGTCCGGTCAGTATACCTTGATTATTTATTTATTACATAACGACAACATTGCCAACCGTGCGGGAGCGAACCACCGTACGAGAATTATCCACATTATTTTGTCGTGGTAACATCAAGATAACAGACTTAGACTAACGCTTTGATGCTTATGACGAGGTGGACACTTTTATATGAATCAACAGCCGCAAATAAAATATCGCCATGATTACCGGGCGCCGGATTATACGATTACCGACATCGCATTAGATTTCGATCTCCATGCTGAGAAGACGCGTGTAAAAGCCGTGAGCAACGTCGTCTTGCAGGGGCCTGCGGGCGCCCCTTTAACGCTGGATAGTGAAGGGCTGGTGTTGATTAGTCTGAACGTTGATGGTCAGCCGTGGGCGGATTACCAGCTCCAGGACAATGGTCTGACCCTGACGCAATTACCAGAGCGTTTTACGCTAAGTATCGAAACGGAAATCAATCCTGCCGCCAATAGCGCGCTGGAAGGATTGTACCTGTCTGGCGATGCACTCTGCACGCAGTGCGAAGCCGAAGGGTTCCGCCACATCACTTATTATCTCGATCGACCGGATGTGCTGGCAAAATTCACGACGCGCATCACGGCGGATAAAGCCCGTTACCCTTATTTGCTGTCTAACGGCAACCGCATGGCGCAAGGCGAACTGGAAGACGGTCGTCATTGGGTCGAGTGGCAGGATCCTTTCCCGAAACCGGCGTATCTATTCGCGTTGGTGGCGGGCGATTTTGATGTTTTGCAAGATCGCTTCACTACGCGTTCTGGTCGTGACGTCGCGTTGGAACTGTACGTTGACCGTGGCAACCTCGATCGCGCGGATTGGGCAATGACATCCTTGAAGAATGCGATGAAGTGGGATGAAGAGCGCTTCGGTCTGGAATACGATCTCGATATTTATATGATCGTCGCCGTCGATTTCTTCAACATGGGCGCGATGGAAAACAAAGGGCTGAACGTATTTAACGCCAAATACGTGTTGGCCAAAGCGGAAACCGCAACGGATAAGGATTATCTCGGCATTGAAGCGGTGATCGGTCATGAATATTTCCATAACTGGACGGGTAACCGTGTGACCTGCCGTGACTGGTTCCAGCTTAGCCTGAAAGAAGGGTTGACGGTGTTTCGCGATCAGGAATTTAGTTCCGATTTGGGGTCGCGTCCGGTGAACCGTATTAATAATGTGCGTGTGATGCGTGGTGCGCAGTTCGCCGAAGACGCCAGCCCGATGTCTCATCCGATTCGCCCCGATCAGGTCATCGAGATGAATAACTTTTATACGCTGACGGTTTATGAAAAGGGCGCGGAAGTTATTCGCATGATGCACACCTTATTAGGCGAAGACGGTTTCCAAGCCGGTATGCGCCTCTATTTTGCGCGTCATGATGGCAGTGCGGCAACCTGCGACGATTTTGTTCAGGCAATGGAGGATGCCTCTGGCGTCGATCTCACACAGTTCCGCCGGTGGTATAGCCAATCGGGTACACCGGTGTTGACCGTACGCGATGATTACGATCCGCAGACGCAACAATACACATTGCACGTGAGTCAGATGACGCCCGTTGGCGCAGATAAACAGCCGAAATTGCCGCTGCATATTCCGTTGGATATTGAACTTTACGATCCGCAAGGGCAGGTGATTCCGTTGCAGAAAGACGGGCAACAGCTTGCGTCAATATTGAGTATGACCGAATCTGAACAAACGTTTATTTTCGATAATGTGCCTTGTCGTCCGATCCCGTCGCTGCTACGGGAGTTCTCCGCGCCGGTGAAGCTGAATTATGACTGGCGCGATGAACAACTGACATTTCTGATGCGCCATGCCAGCAATGCGTTCTCGCGGTGGGATGCGGCACAGAGCCTATTAGCCAATTATATTCGTCTGAATGTGTCCCGCTATCAGCAACAGCAATCTCTGTCCGTCCCAATGCATGTGGTTGATGCTTTCCGGGGCGTATTGCTGGACGAAACGCTGGATCCAATGCTCGCATCTCAAATTCTGACGTTACCCAGTGAAAACGAGATGGCTGAGCTATTTGATATTATCGATCCGACGGCGATCGCTGCCGTGCGCAGAAGTATGACTCACACGTTGGCGCAAGAGATGGCGGATGAGTGGTTGGCGGTTTACCATGCGAATCATACCCCAGCGTATCGCATCGACCATAAGGATATGGGGAAACGCGCCCTGCGCAACGTTTGTCTGCATTATTTGGCATTCGGCGATGCGGAACAGGCGGATAAATTGGTTCGGGCGCAGTACGGTCAGGCTGATAACATGACGGATTCGCTGGCCGCGCTGTCGGCGGCGGTAGAGGCTCAATTACCTGCACGTGATGAATTGCTGGCGCAATTCGATCGGCGTTGGCATCAGGATGGCTTAGTCATGGACAAATGGTTTGTGCTACAAGCGACCAGTCCGGCAGCCGATGTATTGACTCGCGTGCGTGAGCTGCTGCAACACCGCTCATTCAGCCTGAATAATCCAAACCGTCTGCGTTCATTGGTCGGGGCTTTCGCGGCGTCTAACCCGTCGGCTTTTCATGCCGAAGATGGCAGCGGCTATCGTTTCCTGGTTGAGATTCTTACCGATCTGAATACGCGAAATCCGCAAGTTGCAGCCCGGATGATAGAACCCTTGATCCGCCTGAAACGCTATGATGCTCAACGGCAGGCGCAAATGCGCAATGCGCTGGAGCAGTTAAAGGCATTGGAAAATCTGTCGGGCGATCTGTTTGAAAAGATCGGCAAAGCACTACAGGATTAATCCTTCCTTATGATGCCTATCGCCACGCGGAGTTGCTACCGCGTGGCGATACCGGTATCACCGTTTCCTCTTACCTGCAAACGTTTTACTTTCCGCAGCGTTGGAATTACCATCAGCGGTCGTGAGTTAAACTATAATCCAGCGATTGCTGGAATCCGCTATTGCTGGCTTTCAGCGTAGACAAGATACCTTTGCGGTAGGGATCTCAGGAGACCATATGTTCTATCCCGTCATTAAAAAAGCGCTATTTCAACTCGATCCCGAGCGTGCACATGAGTTGACCTTCCAACAATTACGTCGTATTACCCACACGCCTTTTGAATTTCTCGTCCGTCAATCCGTTCCGACTAAACCGGTGACCTGCATGGGGTTATCGTTTAAAAACCCATTAGGTTTAGCGGCGGGATTAGATAAAGACGGCGAATGCATTGATGCGTTAGGCGCAATGGGGTTCGGTCATATTGAAGTGGGCACGGTAACGCCACGCCCTCAATCCGGTAATGATAAACCGCGGTTGTTCCGCGTAGTGGAAGCGGAAGGGTTAATAAACCGGATGGGCTTCAATAATAAAGGCGTGGACTATCTGGTCGAAAATGTAAAGAAAACGCATTTTGGCGGTGTGATAGGAATCAACATTGGCAAGAATAAAGATACGCCGGTTGAGCAGGGTAAAGACGATTATTTGATTTGCATGGATAAGGTTTATGCTCACGCTGGTTACATTGCCATCAATATCTCATCACCAAATACGCCAGGATTACGTAGCCTGCAATATGGTGAGGCATTGGATGATCTATTGCGCGCGATAAAGAATAAGCAGGCAGAATTAAGCGAAAAGCAGCAAAAATATGTTCCTGTGGCCGTTAAGATCGCGCCGGATCTTTCTACCGAGGAGTTGATCCAAATTGCAGATAGCCTGGTTCGTCATAACATTGATGGCGTGATTGCGACGAATACAACGCTTGACAGGACATTGATTCAGGGATTGAACCACTGTGGGCAAACGGGGGGATTAAGTGGACGCCCGTTGCAAACACGCAGTACGGAAATTATCCGTCGTTTGTCACAGGAACTCGCGGGGCGTTTACCCATTATTGGCGTAGGCGGCATAGATTCTTTGATTGCCGCGCGCGAAAAAATGGCGGCAGGCGCTTCTTTATTGCAGATCTATTCTGGTTTTATTTTCCATGGCCCTCGCCTGATTAAGGATATTGTGACTCATATTTAATCCTTAAGCCCTTCCATTCCTGGCTGGGGGTTTATTTATTCCTCCAGCTAGTCTATATTTTATTCGTTTACGTTAGTCATTTTTAGCGCTGATTGCACGGTTATCTAGCAAGGCGACGCCATGATTACTATGCCTAAAATACAAACTATGGCTAAAATACAAACCATGTCGAAAATACAAACTATGTAAAGAACGCAAACATGGTAAGAAATACGACCAGCCATTTCTAAAAATTCTATTACCCAGGCTAAGGACAAATAATATGAAGTTAAAACCTGATGATAACTGGCGCTGGTATTTTGATACGGATCACGATCGGCTGATGCTGGATCTGGCTAACGGTATGTTATTTCGTTCTCGCTTCCCGTCTAAAATGCTAACGCCGGATGCCTTTAACTCATGTCCATTTTGCGTTGATGATGCCGCATTATTTTTTATTTATCATGATAAATGCCAAAATACGGCGTTGTACCGTGACCGTCAAAATGAATTAGTTTTGAATGCGCTGGTGGCAACGCGCTTTCTGAAACCGTTGATGCCGAAAAGCTGGTATTTCATGCAGCAGTCAGGCGCGAGCCCGTTTCTACCACTATCGGGTGACATTGTGCAGGTGCAAGTGACAGAAACGGATGAAATAGCCTATTTCCTGGTGGCAGAAGCAGGAGAAAAAGCCAGCCTCTGTTTACTGGCGCAAGAAGCGTTGTCCTTAAATAATAAAATCATGAGATTAGGCGACGCGATAAAAATTATGCACGATAGATTGATGCCAGCCGTGCAACAACATGGCGCACAGAAGGAATATCTGGCAGATGAAGAGGCATCGGCATTTGAGTATGCTAAGGTTGTGTAATCTACGGCATAGCCTAAATGCCAGTGCATTGTTTTCCTATTGCAGATGAACGTCGCTCTGGGGAATACAGCTACAGCTAAGAATTTCACCGTTTGCACGAATGGCATTTTGCTTGAGTGCAGCCACTTCACCACTGACAAGTGTCAATTTACAGCAGCCGCACAGCCCAGCCCGACATGAATAGGGAATGCGAATACCCTGTTGCTCTAACTGCTCCAACAAAATATGCTGATTATTTCCTGGTAACGACTTTCCCTGATAGTGGATGGTGACAGCCTGTGCGGTTGAGACGGGAATATTCAGGCGTTCGACCTCCTGACCAGCGCCATAACGGCGTGGCGGTTGGGTCTCCAGCACCTCCAGCGTATCGCCTACACGAATGATGCCCGTATTTCTGGCGACCAGATTTAGCCCAAAGTCCACGTCGCCGTTGTCGGCGGTACGAAAAGATTGCAAGGTTGCCAGTGGTTCTCCTGTCGGATGTTTCCGACCCCCTTCGATGCTGACAGTCGTGAAAACACAGCGGCTACAGGGTTTCACCACGTCAAAAACAATCTCGCCGATACGAATGACCTTCCAGCTATCTTCGGCGAAGGCTTCCGCGCCAGCGACCACCACATTGGCACGAAACTGTTCGATTTTTATTCCAGCCGAGCAACGTTGCCGTAGTGCCTGAAACGAGGCATCGTTAATCAGCAAAAACGGATAGCCATCAGCAAATGCCAGAGGAACCGCCGGATAATGTTTAACTCGCCGTGATGGTGTATGGCCCACCCAGCGAAGCTGCACTGCGCGATGGAAATACTGACTTAGCCAGGTGTTGATTGCATCAGGTGCGACATGCGCGGTGAAGTGTGTTCCCCAGACTTCTGTTGGCTGAGGGGGTTCAACGAAGTCAGTAAAACGTATCGTTGCCGATTGGCCATCCGGCGCGGCAAGAAACAGCCCGTCAGGCAATAACGCAGGCGTAAACAATACCATCTGCGGGTACTGGCGTGCGGTGATAAAGGTGCCATCCGGCTCCGTCACCATGAAAGCGCGATCGTGCGCCAGCCCGCCGACAGACGCCATGGCATGGGACAACTGTAGCCCCCGCATCGATTTTACCGGATGAATATAAAGTCGTGTTACCGCAACCACGGCATGTTTCCCCCGCCAAAGTAAAACGGCAACTTTATGACAAGCGACGTGGATTAGCTATAATGCGCTTCAATTTCTTTTATGAACCTATTTGGTGATAGTAACAACATGAATGCTTTGTTTGCCAGCACGGCGCGGGGACTGGAAGAGTTATTAAAAAGCGAACTCGAATCATTGGGCGCGCAGTCCTGTGCGGTGGTGCAGGGGGGCGTCCATTTCTCGGGGGACAACCGTCTGCTGTACCGAAGCCTGCTGTGGAGTCGTCTGGCATCGCGTATTTTGCTGCCGTTGAATGAATTCAAGGTTCACAGCGATCTGGATCTGTATTTAGGGGTGCAGGCGATTGATTGGCCATCGATCTTTAACGTTAACAGCACGTTTGCCGTGCATTTTACCGGTACCAATGACGATATCCGCAATAGCCAGTACGGCGCGTTAAAAGTCAAAGATGCGATTGTCGATAGCTTCACGCGCAAAACCGGGCAGCGGCCGGATGTGGCGAAACAGCTGCCGGATATCCGCGTTAATGTTTTCCTGCAACGCGATATGGCCAGCGTTGCGCTGGATCTGAGCGGAGATGGCTTACATCAGCGGGGTTACCGCGATCTGGCTGGGCTGGCGCCGCTAAAAGAAAATCTGGCGGCGGCGATTGTGCTGCGATCCGGCTGGCAAAACGGCACGCCGTTGGTCGATCCGATGTGCGGTTCTGGCACGCTACTGATTGAAGCGGCGATGATAGCTTCCGATCGCGCGCCCGGTTTGCATCGAACACGCTGGGGATTTAACGCCTGGTTAAAGCACGATGCGGGACTGTGGCATGAACTCACCAGCGAAGCACAGCAACGTGCGCGTGAGGGCTTACAGGCGGCCACGTCCCGTTTCTTCGGCTCGGATAATGACCGTCGTGTGATTGAGATTGCTAAAGCGAATGCCCGTCGCGCTGGCGTCGCTGAGCTGATCTCCTTTGGTGTAAAAGATGCGGCGCAGTTGCAGAATCCCTTACCGGATGGGCCAAAAGGAACGGTCGTCAGCAACCCGCCATACGGCGAACGCCTTGAGAGCGAGCCTGCGCTAATCGCCTTGTATAATATGCTGGGCCGAAAAATGAAAAGCGACTTTGGCGGTTGGCAGCTCTCGTTGTTCAGCGCATCGCCGGCGCTGCTAAGCTGCCTGCAACTGCGTGCTGAACGCCAATTCAAGGCAAAAAATGGCCCACTGGACTGTGTACAGAAAAATTATCAATTGGCAGAAACGCAGGGCGAATCCGCTGGGCAAATCGCCGAAGACTTCGCCAACCGCCTGCGTAAGAACTTGCGCAAGCTAGAGAAATGGGCGCGGCAGCAGGGGATTGAATGCTATCGCCTCTATGATGCCGACCTGCCTGAATATAATGTGGCGGTTGACCGCTACGGCAGTTGGGTCGTGGTTCAGGAATATGCGCCGCCGAAAACGGTTGATGCGCAAAAAGCTCGCCAGCGGCTATTTGATGTGATCAATGCCACGCTGAGCGTGCTGGAATTACCGTCGAACCGTCTGGTGCTGAAAACGCGTGAGCGTCAGAAAGGTAAAAATCAGTATGAAAAACTGGCCCAAAAAGGCGACTTCCTTCTGATGGAAGAGTTTGGGGCCAAACTGTGGGTTAATTTGACCGACTACCTCGATACGGGGTTATTCCTTGACCATCGTATCGCTCGCAAAATGCTGAGTGAGATAAGCCGCGGTAAAGATTTTCTTAACCTGTTTGCCTATACGGGTACGGCGAGTGTGCACGCGGGACTCGGCGGCGCGCGCTCAACGACCACCGTCGATATGTCGCGAACGTATCTGGAATGGGCAGAAAAAAACCTGCGGGTGAATGGCCTGACAGGGCGCCAACATCGCCTGATTCAGGCGGATTGCTTATCATGGCTGCGCAATGCGAATGAACAGTTTGATGTTATCTTCATCGATCCGCCGACCTTCTCTAATTCAAAACGGATGGACGCCTCATTTGATGTCCAGCGCGATCACTTAGCGTTGATGAAAGATCTCAAACACTTATTGCGTCGTGGCGGTACTATCATGTTTTCGAATAACAAACGCGGTTTCCAGATGGATAGAGACGGCCTGGCTGCGCTAGGGCTCAGCGCCAAAGAAATTACCGCCCAAACCCAATCTCCGGATTTTGCCCGAAATCGTCAGATTCATAACTGTTGGCTGCTCACTCATGCCAACGAGGAAAAGTAACCGATGTCTTTAATCAGTGTTTCAGGTGCATGGCTGTCGTTTAGCGATGCGCCGCTGTTGGATAACACCGAACTTCATATCGAAGAGAATGAGCGCGTTTGTCTGGTTGGTCGCAACGGTGCGGGTAAATCGACCCTGCTAAAAATTCTGGCCAAAGAGATCCCTCTTGATGATGGAAGAATTACCTATGAGCAGGATCTGATCGTCGCGCGCCTGCAGCAGGATCCTCCGCGTAATGTTGCCGGTAGCGTTTTTGACTTTGTCGCCGAAGGCGTTGCCGCGCAAGCGGATTACCTGAAGAACTATCACGCCATGCTGCGTTTGGTTGAAAGTGACCCCAGCGAAAAACACCTGAACCAGTTGGCGGCATTGCAAGAGGTTCTCGAACATCAGGGGCTGTGGCAACTGGAAAGCCGCATTCATGAAGTGCTGGAACAACTGGGCTTGTCCGCTAATGCGCCGCTGGCGTCGCTCTCTGGCGGTTGGCTGCGTAAAGCGGCTCTCGGCAGGGCGCTGGTAAGCTCGCCACGCGTGTTGTTGTTAGATGAACCGACCAACCATTTGGATATTGAGACGATTGATTGGTTGGAAACCTTTCTGAAAACGTTTCAGGGTAGCATCGTTTTCATCTCCCATGACCGATCGTTTATTCGCAATATGGCGACCCGCATTGTCGACCTCGATCGCGGCAAGCTGGTTTCCTGGCCGGGCAACTACGATAAATATCTGGCAGGAAAAGAAGAAGCGCTGCGGGTGGAAGATCTGCAAAACGCGGAGTTCGATCGTAAGCTGGCGCAGGAAGAAGTGTGGATCCGTCAGGGGATTAAAGCACGCCGTACTCGTAATGAAGGCCGCGTGCGGGCGTTGAAAGCGATGCGTCAAGAGCGGGCGCAACGTCGAGAGGTATTGGGATCGGCGAAAATGCAGGTGGAAGAGGCGACGCGTTCCGGCAAGATAGTGTTTGAACTGGAAGATATTAACTATCAGGTGGATAATAAAACACTGGTGCGCCACTTTTCTGCCCAGGTGCAACGCGGAGACAAGATCGCGCTAGTCGGGCCGAATGGCTGTGGTAAAACCACGCTGCTAAAATTGATGTTAGGAGAATTAAAACCCGCCAGTGGACGTGTGCATTGTGGTACGAAGCTGGAGGTGGCCTATTTCGATCAGCATCGCGCCGAGCTCGATCCCGAACGCACCGTCATGGACAATTTGGCCGAGGGTAAACAGGAAGTGATGGTGAACGGCCGTTCTCGCCATGTGTTGGGCTATTTGCAGGATTTCCTGTTCCATCCCAAACGGGCAATGACGCCGGTAAAAGCATTATCGGGAGGAGAACGTAACCGCCTGTTGCTGGCGCGTTTATTCCTCAAGCCGAGCAACCTGCTGATTCTTGATGAACCGACCAACGATCTGGACGTAGAAACGCTGGAGTTGCTGGAAGAACTCATCGAAAACTATCAGGGAACCGTTTTGCTGGTCAGCCATGACCGCCAGTTCGTTGATAATTCAGTAACCGAATGTTGGATCTTTGAAGGTGAGGGGAAGATTTCTCGCTTTGTTGGTGGCTATTTCGACGCGCAGCAGCAGCGTGCCGCGGCAACGCCGCTGAAGACGGTGGCTGCGTCGGCGGTAACCCCTCAGGCGGCAGCGGCAAATATCGCACCGCCCGCTAAACGTCATGTCGTGAAGTTAAGTTATAACCAGCAGCGCGAGCTAGAGCAGTTACCGTTGCGAATTGAGCAGCTAGAGCAAGAGATTGCGTTGCTGCAAGCGAAGATGAGTGACGCTGATTTCTTTAGCCGCCCATATGATGAAACACAGCCGGTTATGGCGGCTCTGGCGGAAGCGGAAAATACGCTGGAAAGCTGTTTTGCTCGCTGGGAAGCGCTGGAAGCCCAGAAAAACAGCTGATTCAAGCGTTAATATTGCCGTTTTAATAGAAGCGTGTTCCCCCTGTATTTGGGGGATTTAGGTCAGATGCTGACGACTTCGAAGGAGAATATGCGTGTGTTCCCATCACGAGCGTCATAAACCTGTTCATAGGCACGACCAAGAGCATGAGCATCATCATGATGACTATATGCTTTGCCCGCAATGTGATCTTTTGGTGGAATTGCCGACATTGTTGCACGGACAAAAGGCGACCTGCCCACGCTGCCATACGGCGCTTACCAGTCGACAGGCCGAACCACGCAGGCGGCCCGTCGGTTATGCGGCGAGTGCGCTATTCATGTTATTGCTGGCTAACCTTTTCCCCTTCGTTTCGATGCGTGTGGCGGGGATCTCCAGCGAAATTACCCTGATGCAGATCCCAAAGGTAATGGTGGCGGAAAATTATGCCAGCGTTGCCACGCTGTTTGTGCTGTTTGTCCAGTTGGTTCCGGCTCTTAGCATGGTGATGCTAATTCTGCTCTGTCTGCACGTCTCGCTGCCGTTGGCATTGAGGAAGGGCATGGGGAACATACTGTTCCATTTAAAAAGCTGGGGAATGGCGGAGATTTTTCTGGCTGGGGTGCTGGTCAGCTTCGTCAAACTGATGGCTTATGGCGACATTGGCATCGGTGACAGTTTCATACCTTTTATCTTGTTCTGTCTGCTGCAATTGCTGGCATTCCAAAGTCTCGATCGACGCTGGTTATGGAATGACATTGTGCCGCCCCCAGCATTACCCGCGTCGCCGACTCTGGGCGCGAGCGGGCTTTCGCAAGGCTTACGTTCATGCTCATGTTGTACCGCGATCCTGCCCGTCAATCAGTTGGTATGCCCGCGTTGTCACTCGCGAGGATATGCGCGTAAGAAGCAGAGTCTGCAATGGACACTGGCTTTGCTGTTGACATCCGTCATGCTCTATATCCCTTCAAATCTGCTACCGATTATGGTGACCGAAGCTTTTGGCGATCGGATGGGGTCGACCATCATGTCGGGGGTGATTCTGCTCTGGGGGATGGGATCTTACCCTGTCGCGCTGGTGATTTTTATTGCCAGCGTGATGGTGCCATCGCTAAAAATGCTTGCGCTGGGCTGGCTATGCTGGCAGGCAAACGGGAAAAGTTCAAAACAAGCAGACAGTGGACGGATGCACGTCATCTATGAAATGGTTGAGTTTGTTGGGCGTTGGTCGATGATTGATGTGTTTGTGATTGCCGTTCTGTCCGCGATGGTACGAATTGGCCACCTAATGAGTATTTACCCCGCTATTGGCGCGGTTCTGTTCGCGGCCGTGGTGATATTGACCATGATTGCCGCAATGATGTTTGATCCCCGTTTATTGTGGGATCGTCGCAATGATGTTCTTCATAAGGAGTCGGCCGTTGGCGAACGATAACCATGCTGTTGCGAAGGTAGAAACGATCAAACGCTGGTCGCCAGTCTGGATTGTACCCATTGTTACGGTGCTGATCGGCGCCTGGATACTGTTTTACCATTTTAGCCATCAAGGGCCGCAAATTACGCTGATTACCAGCAACGCTGAAAGTATTGAGGCGGGAAAGACCGCGATCAAGAGCCGTAGCGTTGATGTCGGTGTCGTCGAGAGTGTCGTGCTCAGTGACGACCTCCATCAGGTGGAAATCAAGGCTCGCCTGCATGACGGTATGGAGAAACTCCTAAAGCAGGACACCGCCTTCTGGGTGGTAAAACCGCAGATCGGTCGGGAAGGGGTTTCTGGCCTGGGGACACTACTTTCAGGTGCTTATATCGAGCTGCAACCCGGCGTTCATAATGGAGAGCAGCGTGAATTTAGGCTATTGGACGCGCCGCCGCTGGCCTCGCCGGATGCGAAGGGCATTAGAGTCATACTCGATAGCGAGCAATCCGGGCAGTTGAATGCAGGTGATCCTGTTCTGTTTCGTGGCTATCGTGTGGGGTCGGTGGAAACCAGCGAATTCGATCCAAAAGCGCGCAGGATGCGCTATCAATTGTTTATCTCCGCCCCTTATGACGGTTTGGTCACGACGAACGTCCGTTTCTGGAAGGAAAGCGGGGTGTCGTTTGAAATGTCGGCGCAGGGAATGCGCGTCGAAATGGGGTCGTTAGCCACGTTATTCAGCGGTGGTGTCAGCTTCGATGTGCCAACAGGTTGGGATTTGGGCGAAGCGGCCAAGACAATGGCGCAGTATAGACTTTTTGATAGTCAGCGCAGCATCCAGGATTCGTTGTATACGGAGTATAAAGAGTATTTGTTATTCTTCAGCGAATCAATTCGGGGTTTACAGGCCGGAGCACCCGTTGAATTCAGGGGTATTCGGTTGGGGACGGTGGCTGAAGCGCCATTCTTCCCGAAAAATATGAAGCAGGATCTGGCCAATGATTACCGTATTCCGGTGCTGATTCGTATTGAACCCGATAGGTTCGAAAAGAAAATAGGTGGGTCATTTGACTTTGAACGTTATCTCGTTCAGGCCCAATCACTGGGGCTGCGTGCCTCAATGAAAACGGCGAATATCCTGACGGGCGCGCTTTATATCGATCTCGATTTTTATCCTAAAGAGAAAGTAGATAAAAAGCTCTATGTTCTTGATGGTTATCCTGTTCTCCCCACGATTGACGGCGGTCTGTCACAGATTCAGCAGAAGCTCATGGCGGTGCTGGATAAGGTCAATAATCTGCCGTTGAATCCGCTGCTTAATGCCACAACGAAGACGCTGACGGAAAGTCAGGCGACGTTGCGCGAAATGCAAAAAACGTTGGCAACGCTCAATAAATTGACATCCAGCAAAGCGATGCAGGATTTGCCGGCAGATATGCAAAAAACGCTGCTTGAACTGAATCGCAGTATGAAAGGTTTCCAGCCGGGTTCACCCGCCTATAATAAAATGGTGGCGGATATGCAGCGGTTGGATCAGGTTTTACGGGAGTTACAGCCTGTGCTACGAACCCTGAATGAGAAAAGTAATGCCTTGGTTTTCGAAGCCTCAGGGAATCCGGATCCTCAACCCAAGAGGGCAAAACAATGACAAAAGCATGGATACTGGTTCTGGCCTTGGTATTGAGCGCCTGTAGCAGTAGCACTACGCAGAAAACCTATTACCAACTTCCAACAGACGTGGACGTTAGCGTGGCGCATTCTGCGCCAAACCAGGCGCGTTCGTTATGGGTGGAACATATCAGCGTGGCGGATTATCTTAGTAATGCAGGATTGGTCTACCAAACTAATGATGTGCAGTATGTGATTGCCAGTAACAACCTATGGGCGAGCGCGTTGGATCAACAATTGCAACAGACGTTGGTAACCCGTCTTGGGAACCAACTTCCTGGTTGGCTGGTAACCGCGCAGCCGCAGGGGCGCGATCAGGCCACATTGAGTGTGGTCGTTACCGGTTTTCATGGCCGTTATGATGGCTATGCTATCGTGCGTGGCGAATGGGTGATGAGCTATCAGGGGAATGTCGTTAAACGCGCTTTTAACGTGGCGTTACCACAGAAAGACGATGGCTATGATGCGCTGGTAAAAGCGTTGGCGCAGGGGTGGCAACACGTCTCTCAGTCGATCGCACAGCAGATCTTGTTGCTGAAATAATCGTTTTATCACCCAGTCCTCACCCGTTTACGCTAAAACGGGTGGCGGAATACCGCTTACTGACACGTCAAATTCCTAAATTGGTAATACGATAACCGTGTTACCAATTTATCATTCCCTTGTTTTTCAAACAATTATGCCTTTTTGAGCTTTAGGTTGAAAAAATATCGATGATGGATCACAAATATGACTCTGGCGTGAGTCTTGTGCCTTGACCTTCGTTGACAGAATAGGTATTGATAGCCTGTGATTGCTTATAAAGTAATCATTGTTTCCTTTCCACCAGACAAATAATGAGGGAAATAAGGCATGAAAAGACAGAAACGCGATCGCCTGGAACGGGCGCATTCTCGGGGTTATCAAGCGGGTATTGTCGGTAGACCGAAAGAATTCTGCCCTTATCAGTCAATCAATGCTCGGTCTCACTGGTTGGGAGGCTGGCGCAAAGCCATGGAGGATAGGGCGGTAATTGCTTAGTATGCCTTGTCACGAAAAGGGACGCCTCCGCTTTTGCGGAGGCTTTATGTTACGGCTCATCCCCGCTTCTATTGTGGCATACGCTGCCGCGGTCAATAGATTAAAGAGCAGATCGCTGAAATGGCCTTCAATGGTGCCGGGGTTCGCGATACCGCCAGAACACTGAAAATTGGCATCAACACCGTCATCTGGGCTTTAAAAAACTCGCGCCAAAGCGAATAACGTCTTCGCCTGTTGCCCATGCTGAGGTGGCGCTTATCTGCGAACTTGATGAGCGATGGAGTTTCGTTGGCAGTAAAGCCCGGCAGCACTGGCTCTGGTACGCGTAAAACACCAAAACTGGCGGTGTACGGGCCTACACGTTTGGTCCCCGAACCGATGAAACCTGCCGGGAGTTGCTGGCACGGTTTACACCATTCAACATCGGCATGATCACCCGCGACTGGGGCAGCTATGGACGGGAGGTGCCGAAGGATAAGCATCTGACCGATAAAATATTCACCCAACGTATTGAGCGTAATAGCCTGACGCTCCGCACCCGCATTAAGCGGTTGGCTCGTAAAACAATCTGCTTCTCACGCTCAGTTGAGCTTCATGAAAAAGTGATCGGAACGTTTATCGAAAATTACATGTTCTACTAATTGGATGCATTACCGAATTAGGGGTGCTAATGCGATAAATAATGAATACGTTTTCTACCTTGATAAGGTGAGTACGATTACAATAAGATAAAAATAATTAACGTTGAGATGCTAGAAAGTAGTTAATATCCATAGCGACTTTCCTTAACTCCGCAAAATAGTCACTTTTGTTATCATGTACTCTTAAACATTCTTCTGTTTTATCTCTAATATAGGCCATTTCACACTCCCCCAGGGTGGCATCACAAACCAATTCAAGAAAGACTCTCATTGTATGGCATTCAACAAATCCATAACGACTAAAAACATCACTCAGTGTTTGGCGTGTTAAATAAGAGTTGTTTTTTATGGTTGGAGAACAATGCAGCATAATAACAAACCTCTAATAATAAAGTTAGGCATTGCGTATTAATCGTTAACAAAGAGAGGATGGGGACATAATATGGGAAAATGCCCATTACTACGATAGAACTAATCAGAAAAAATGATGGTGGCTATCTCCTCATATGGATGTCATCAATATATAGGAAAATTTCTGGAAGTGAACTGTTTGGACTATTTAATTCTTGAAATTTAGTTTTCGTACTTGTCAGATGTAAAGGTTAAATAGCTGTGTGCATAATTAATGTCTATAAGCAAAGTTTCGACCCTGTAAATAATTCTGTGGTGCGACACGAGGCTGTTCCTGTGATTGTTTCAGCCAGTATGTAGTAATTAAGTGCAAAGAAACCTGCTGTCTCACCAGCAGTTCCCTACCCGACTGTGCGTTGAGAGTAATTTCAGGGTGCAAAGCGTCGGGGACAACGTAGCCACGGATTATCCGTAAGAGCGAATCGTGAGGTTCAATCTGAAACTGCCAGCCGCAGGTGGTGAAGGCGCAAGGCGCAAGGGATAAGGGTATGGTCAGCATAAGCAAACCCCGATAAGCATCGTAATACTTAAGGAGCCAAAGCGGCTGTCAGGCTTCAGCCAAAAGGCACGCGATCAGGTATGTCCTCTCACAGATGGGGCATCGTGAGCGTTATATCGCCGGTGTTAACGGGGGACCTAACCCCTTGAGTTACAGGAACGGAACGTGGTAACCCCGTACAACTCCGTCAGGTAGTGAGTTCATGAGGACAAGCCATGGTTGTGCGGGAATGGGACGCCGGAAGAAGCGAATGATCGGTTGTAATGGCTGATATACGGTTTTTTTTACCGACCTGAAAAGGAGCTGACGTCCAGTGGGTCTTCTCTGGCGAGAAAGTCTGGAATATCGACGTTATGAGGGAACGCAAATGACGCAGGCCACAAGCCAGTGCGGTGCGCCTTCAGCATCATCTCTGTGGTCATCGATCGACTGGCGACAGGTCGAAGATAATGTATTTCGATTTCAGATGCGTATCGCCAAGGCAACCAAAGCACAACGCTGGAATAAAGTGCGTGTGCTCCAGCGACTTCTTACCCGATCCCATCAGGCGAAGCTGCTGGCTGTAAGGCGCGTGACGTCTAACCGGGGACGTAACACGTCGGGCATCGACGGAACGCGATGGATAAACCCGCAACAAAAGTGGCAGGCCGCTCTGGCATTGTCCTGTCGGGGTTATCAGGCTCAGCCTCTAAGACGTATCCATATTCCCAAAAAGAACGGCAAAACAAGGCCGTTGGGGATCCCTACTATGCACGATCGCGCCATGCAGGCACTCTTTCTGTTAGCAACAGAGCCCGTGGCGGAAAGCACAGCCGATCACCATTCGTATGGTTTTCGACCAAAACGCTCAGCCGCAGACGCAATAGAGCGGTGTTTTGTTGTGCTGGTACAAAGATCATCAGCACAATGGATCCTCGAAGGGGATATTAAAGGCTGCTTTGATAACATCAGCCACGACTGGATGTTAAGGCATCTTCGCATCGAGCGTAAGATACTTGCGCAATGGCTGAAGGCAGGCTTTGTCGAGAAAGGACAGCTTTTCTCCACCGTAGCAGGAACGCCACAGGGTGGCATCATCTCCCCCTGTCTGGCTAATGGTGTATTGGACGGTATGGAATTGATGCTGAAAAGCATCACAAAACCCACAGACAAAGTGCACCTGGTCAGGTACGCCGATGATTTTGTGATAACCGGTAGCTCGAAAGAGCAACTGGAAAACATCATCAAACCGGCGGTAACAGGCTTCCTCAGGGAAAGAGGGCTGACGCTATCTGAAGAGAAAACGGCGATCGTATCGATCACTCAGGGATTCGATTTTCTGGGGTTTAATGTACGCAAGTACGGCAGTAAATTGTTGATTAAACCTGCGAAAAGCAGTATCAAATCCTTCCTTGATGTTATCAGAAAAGAGATCAGAGCAGGCATTGCGCTACCTACAGCTTCGTTAATAGGCTTGCTCAACCGTAAAATAACAGGCTGGGTAAACTATTATCATCATGTGGTGGCAAAAGCGGTCTTCAGTAAAATCGACACCGCCATCTTTTGGGCTCTTTATCGCATGATAAGGCGAAAACATAGCAGGAAATCAAAGGGCTGGCTTTACCGAAAGTATTACGGTAACAGAGGGATGCGTCGCTGGATATTTCACTCGGTCTATCAGGTGAAGAGTGGCGAAAGCAGGATAATTAGCCTGAAACAAGCCTCAGCAACGCCAGTACGACGTCACCGACAAATCCGTTCAGCCGCCAATCCCTACGATGTGGAATACCTTGATTACTTTAAAGAGCGAATGCGGAAATATCCTCCACAGCAGGAGGTTGCCGGGTCAGAGTAATCTGGCTTTATGAAGGGCTGAGCCGTGTGCGGGGAAACTTGCACGCACGGTTCTGAGGAGAGGGAGTCGCAGAAATGCGGCTCTCTTATCCGACTAACTGCCACCGTAGGGAGCGTTCAGAATTCTGTGTCACGGTAAAAATATTACAGCGTAATCACGCTATTCAGCCGCCCGTCAAAATAGATGGCTAACTGCGACAATGTCAAATTCCAGTTCTGGATAGGCATTGTCCACTTCTCCTGCGCATTCAGCAGCCCCAGATAAAGCAGCTTCAACAGGCTGTTTTCATTAGGGAACGCGCCTTTGGTTTTCGTCAGTTTCCTGAACTGACGGTGCACCGACTCAATGGCATTGGTTGTGTAAATAACCTTGCGGATATCTGCGGGATAGCGGAAGTACGCCGACAGATTTTCCCCTTTCCGACGCCACGACTGGATAACCCCCGGATACTGCTGACCCCAGCGGGCTTCCAGTTCATCCAGTGCGGTTTCCGCCGCGGCTTTCGATACCACACGGTAAACCGATTTTACCAGTATTTTTACCAGCAAAAGGGTATGGCTTCGAGTGTTTTTTAGTGGACGAGGGCGAACCTGAAGAAGGGGATAACCAATTGATAAAAAGCAAAAAAGCAGACGTCAGCGAACGTCTGCTTTCTCTAAATTGGCTCCTCTGACTGGACTCGAACCAGTGACATACGGATTAACAGTCCGCCGTTCTACCGACTGAACTACAGAGGAATCGTGTGAACGGGGCGGATGATAGCCGTCCACCTCGGCACTGTCAACGGCAAAATCCGCTTCATTGCCTGACTGTTTAGGCTATATACAGTTTGCCATCCTGATAAGTTAGTCCGTAGAGGCGCCGTGATCGACACAGTTTTGCCAACGCTTTAGACGGGCAAGAGGATCTTGACGATAAAATTTTTGAAAACAACGATATAAATCGGGGAACCGTTCATCGAGAAGCTCAGGCGCGCTGAAAAAATATTCCGATAATACAGCAAAGCATTCCGCTGGATCGTGCACCGCATAAGGATCTATGCTGGCAGCTTCTTCACCGACGAGATCAATCTCCTCCTGTAAGGCATCCATCGCACCATGTAATTGCCGTTCCCAGGCGGGAATATCACGCAACGGAATAAGAGGCACTCCGGTTGCCAAGCCAGTGCTGCGAATATCCAGCTTATGTGCGACTTCATGAATAACGAGGTTAAAACCCGATAGGTCGAAGGAGTCCTGCACTTCTTGCCAATTAAGAACTATCGGCCCCTGCTCCCAGCTTTGCCCAGACTGCATCATTTTTTCTTTATGTACGAGCCCATAATCATCCTGCCACTCCTCTTCGACCATAAATGGGCCGGGATAGATAAGGACTTCATGGAACCCATCCAGCGCATCCACGCCGAGCGATAAAACCGGTAATGCAAATAATAGCGCGATACGCTGCTGCATGGTTTCCGTTAGCATCAATCCTTGCAAGGGAATCAAGCGCTTTTGTTTCAAAAACTGGGCGGCAATTACAACCAGTCGTTGTAGCTCCTCATCACTTAGAGGGGCGAGAAGCGGCATAGAAATCGCAGCTTGCCATTGTTCAAATAATTGCACAGGAGGTTGAGTGTTTTTCCACGGCCATTTAATCATTATTATTGCTCGTTTAGTCATCACTTGGATTTAAAGGCGAGGGTTGATACTGTTAAAATGCCGCAAAAGCGGGCATCATAGCAACCGTTAAACGGAGAGATGCCGGAGCGGCTGAACGGACCGGTCTCGAAAACCGGAGTAGGGGTAACTCTACCGGGGGTTCAAATCCCCCTCTCTCCGCCAACCATTCAATAAAATCAACATCTTACACGACGATTTTGATTTTGTAATGCATACATCCCCAGCATTAAAATTGGTTTCTTTCACCCAATTTTCTTGCTTTTAACGCTGCCATTTTTATCATGTTGCTTCTTGCTGGGCATCCACTTTTACCCCCTCTAGCTCACACTCTCAAAACAAATTATCTTTAGGCCTTTGCTGGCACGCGAAAATCGCTCTGGCTGGTGGATTCACATATTTGTTTGGGAAACGGGAAGTAGATGAAAGCAAGTGAAGAGATGAAAGCGGTAAAACAGTGGTTCAAGCTGAGTAACTATGATGTTTTACAGGAGCTAACCATTAGCTGTGTGATCCATAGACATCGTTTCAATTTTCTCAGCTCAAGCCTGTAATTCTGTTCCTGTATATGCTCTTCATTGGGCTGATAGTTTGTCTGAACGGCATCAGAGTATGGCATTTGCTCAGCAAGTTCGAAGTAGCGCTCCATCGGCGTTTTACCGTTGTCAGCGCGATGAGGACGTACCCAGTTATAGTAATGCTGCCACCCAGATTTCGCAGGGAACGTAACTCCATAATCAGAGCGACTTCGCTAGCGCCAGTTTTCGTTGATGGTGAGCATTTAGGGCGGCGGCTATGGCTTTCCAGGCCAGCGATGCCCTGAGCCAGATATTCGCGCCACCATTTACGCAATGTGGGGCGAGAGATGCCACTGCGGCGGCATACGAACCCGGCATCACCGGACGTTTCATAGCGTTTTACCCACTGTAGCCGCTGCTGGATTTCTCTGTTCACAGTGAGTCATTATAGTGAAATGATGTCTATGAATCACACACCGAAGGTCTGCATAAATCCTCAATATAGAGACCCTACTTTTTATTATGGTGTGATGGATATACTCGCAGACAGTCCAGCCACCAATTCAACCCCCTCCGGCAACGTGTCTATATGAATCCGAACCGGGATACGCTGCGCGAGCCGCACCCAGCTAAAGGTTGGCTCGACATTAGGCAGGCCAAGCCCCCCGGTCTCGTCATTGTTATCATCTATTCCGCGTCCGATACTCTCAACATGACCTGTGATCACCGGCTTAAATCCCATCAGCGTAATGTGTGCAGTATTTCCCGTGCGGATATGTTGCAACTTAGTCTCTTCAAAATAACCAACCACCCAAAAACTATGGGCATCAATGATGGCAACTTTAGTTTCTCCCGCGGTGGCATAGTCGCCAGGGCGAAGCCGCAAATGTGTGACATAGCCCGCAACGACGCTGGCTGCGCTGGCTGTTTGCTGTAAATCCTCGCTGGAAATCACCCCTTTAATCTGAGAGCGTCGCCTCGCCGCATCCTGGCGCATCAGCATTTCATGACGTTTCGCCTCAACATCAGCCTGTGCGCTGACCACAGCCAATCTCAACCAGTGCGGGTCAATGGAATAGAGCACATCGCCCCGATTAACCCACTGATTATCGCGGACGGCCACATTCAGCACCGGTCCGGAGACATCCGGCGCAATCTGTACGACATCCGCACGAACTCGACCATCGCGGGTCCAGGGGGTTTGCGCATAATGTTTCCAGAGAATAAAAGCCAAAAGCGTAGCCACCGCCACAGCGCTGAACGTCAGCACGTAGCGGCCCAGTAGAGAAAGTAACGATTTCATTTAAAAAAACCCAGTTCGGTCAGCCCCTGCAACAGCAGGTAAAAAGTAATAATGAAGACGGAAAAATCGATCATCGGTCTAAAGGGCAAGCGGCGGTAACCCTTGCTGAAAGAGAAAAGATGTACGAGAAATAGTGTACAGGTCAGTGCAACGAGGGCAATTACCAGCAGACCGGGTACAAAAACGCCCTCAATATTGAAATCATTGATCATTAGCAGGCTCCATTTTCTGAACGCTTAATGCGCAGTAAAGATCAACCAGTTGATCAACATAATGCCGCGATAGTTCATCTGTTACGCTCAAGCTGCGCTCAGTCAGACTGGCGATCCGTTGAAGTAAGGTGTCAATATCTGTCGAGTGTGTAAGAAGGGTGAGCACTTCTTTTATTTCTTTGTTCGCATGCGCATCACATCGGCGTAATCGCATTACACACAGCCCTACACGCAGGGCGTACAACAAATGATGTGCCCGTTCCGGTGACTGTCCGCTGCGCTGCAATCGCGGCAGTATCAACGCTGCCCGATCGATCATAAGGTTGGTCCAGAGGGTTTCGTCTGTATTCAGCACACCTTTCACGCTGCGGTTAATATCTCGCTGGCATAATTGAAGCAGGCGATTTATTGCCGCATCTGCCTGTACAGTTTGCAGAAAGCCCATGCTGAATACCGCAAAGCCAGTTGCAGAAAATAGTGCGATAGCGGTATTCACCGCCACGGCAAAATCCCCGCTGTAATGTGCACCCAGTTCGCACAAAATAGGCAGCGTCAGTGTGATCCCCATCGCCATAAACGTGGTGGGCGGTCTGGCCTGGAGCGATCCAGCCAGCAGATAGATCGGAGCTAAAACCGTTACCAGCACGATAAAATCACTGACTTGCGGTAGGAGAACGAAGCTGTAGATCAGGCTTATCACAACCCCCCAGAGGGAGCCAATAATGTATTTCACAATATGTGGGGCAGGCGTATCGAAGCTGCCAAACAGTGTGCAACAAACGCCAAGGATAGATACTGCCGTACCGCCATCAGGCCATGCCGAGAAAATCCACACCATGCAGCCGCTCAGAATGATAGTGAAAGCGCCCAGTGCGGTGCGGGCAGCAGTAAGAGGATCGCGGTGGAATACATACCCTTTCACGGTATTCATTTCCGGGTGCGCAGGCATCTGATTGGCGTGATGAATAGCATCCGAAAGACGATAGCACTGCTGCACGAGGACAATGGCCTCTAACAGGTAGCGCATAAAACTTAGACGCAGCGCTTCTTCAAACGTCAGCTCATACACTGAATAGCGCTGTAGTAATTTTTCACTCCTTTTTTTGAGCGCTTCACCCTCGCTTTTGAATTTTCCTTCATCTTTGCAGGCCAACCAGACCTCAACATCACCCAGCAGAATTTGCACATCTACAGGTATCGTCGCTATCAGCGCTAAACGGTCGCGTAACTCACAGTTAACAATGACTAATCGCGCAAGCCTGTCATGAAGCCTTTTTCTCGCTTGCCGGACCGGTACAGAGAACGCAAAATCATAAGGGACATGATGGCTGATACCCTGCAGGAATTGTAATGCCAGTGCCATATGCAGCGGCCCGGAAGCAGCGTCGGGTTTGCCTGCTAAAGTCTCTGCGATACGCTGTCGCGCCGCGAGTAGCGTCTGCGACAATTTACTGTTGAACTGGCCTGAGATGCGCGCGGGCAATACATAGCGATGAATAAGTGCCGCGCAGAAGATACCGATCATGATTTCCTGTACCCGAACAATAGCGATGTTAAAAATCGCACCAGGATCGGATACCGCAGGGAAGCCAATCAGACTCGCAGTGTAACCAGCCAGGACGAAACCATAGGCGCGGGGCGTGCGTTCCAGCAAGGATAAATAGAGGCAGAAGGTGATCCAGCCCGTAAGTATCACACTGAAAAATAACGGCATATTCACAAAAGCAGGTACAATTAATACCGTTATGCCCGCGCCGACTACCGTTCCCACCAGACGATACAGACTTCTGCTCAGCGACGCTCCGACGGAGGTTTGGGAAACAATATACACGGTGATAATTGCCCAAGAAGGCCGCTCCAGGCCAATTGACAGTGCAATGTAGTATGCGAGCATCGCTGCGGCAAAACTCTTCGCGGAATAGAGCAGAGCGTTCGCATCATTCAGTAGTGAAGGAAAAGCCATACCGCGAAGACGTTGGCATATCGTGTGTAAAAAATGAAAGTAACTCGCGTTAATTTTTTTCATGCCGGAAATTATTACCGGCTTGCATATCCACTTAAATACTCTATTCTGTCAAAAAAATACCTAAATGTTGCCAATCTATGTTACCCCCACTCGCCAATACGCTGTTTGATCCGGATGCCACCCCCTGCCCCGCAGTCGCGCGTCATTTGGATTTTGTCGATTACGCGGCCGAAGTGCCTGTGCATACGCACCGCAAAGGGCAATTGATTATTGCCCTCTATGGGGCGGTCATTTGTCGCGCCGAAAATGATATCTGGATCGTGCCGCCTGATTGTGCCGTCTGGATCCCTGGGGGAGTGCCGCACAGCGCCAAAGCTACTTGGAATGCGCATCTCAACTATCTGTTTATCGAACCTGGAGCTGTCGCGCTGCCGGAGCGATGCTGTACTCTGGCAATTTCCAGTCTGATTAAAGAACTTGTTGCCCGTTTAACCCGCGAGGGCGTCGAATATCCACCGGAAAGCCATCCCGCCAGACTGACCAGAGTAACACTCGATGAATTAGCCACCATGCCTCAGCAGAAACTGAGCCTCCCTGTGTCGTCGCATCCTAAAATCCGCGCCATGGCCGATGCTCTGGTCAGTCAACCTGATGACCGAAGCACATTCAAAGCATGGGCAAAAAGACTGGCGCTTAGCGAGCGTTCTCTCGCGCGTTTAATGCTGCGCGAAACCGGGTTGACGTTCGGACGCTGGCGTCAGCAACTGCAACTGATAATTGCTCTCCGGGAACTGGCTAGCGGCGTTTCAGTTCAGAATGTTGCAGCTAATCTGGGGTATGAATCGGTTAATGCGTTTATCACCATGTTCAAAAAAACAATGGGCAGTACACCCGCGCACTATTTTGCCGAAAGGAAAACAAGCGCACACCTAACCGATATTTAGCGACATCAGGTTATCCAGGAAACCAGAGGTGAGTCATAGAGCCGTATGCAGCATCCTGATGTATCCGTCTCCCTGTGCGGGGTACCGCACCACAGAATCTTTATCGCATGGAACACGTGCGATGATGGGATTGCTAGTATGAAGTATGAGCGCTACCTCACGTTTTATATAAGAATTAGCCCCGATGTTGGCCCTGATTAGGCGGGGCATTAAGCGCTATGGCGCAGGCCGTATCCTAAATAACCCGCCTTTTACGCCCCTATTCAGGCGATTGGCTACCCTACCTAAAAGCATAATAGTGTCGATAACATCATTATCGTAGGTATTTGTCACTGTGAGCGATTTGTATACCGCCGAAGGCACAATGGATAAAAATTCCCTTTGGAAGCGCTATGTTCCTCTGGTGCGCCATGAAGCCTTGCGTTTACAGGTTCGTCTCCCCGCGAGTGTTGAGCTTGACGATCTGCTGCAAGCAGGGGGTATCGGTTTGCTCAGTGCCGTCGAACGCTATGATTCGTTACAAGGTACAGCATTTACAACCTATGCCGTTCAACGGATCCGTGGTTCGATGTTGGATGAATTACGTAGCCGTGACTGGGCTCCACGCAGTGTGCGGCGTAATGCGCGGGAAGTGGCACAGGCAATGCAGCAGGCTGAACAACAACTTGGCCGAGCGCCAACGGAGCAGGAAGTGGCTCAGGCTCTGAATATTTCGCTTGAAGATTATCGACAGATATTGCTGGATACGAATAACAGCCAGCTTTTTTCTTACGATGAATGGCGTGAAGAGCATGGTGATAGTGCTGAGGCCCTATTGGAAGGCAACGAAGAGGCGAATCCACTTTATCAACTCATGGAAGGCAGTTTACGCAATCGCGTCATGGATGCGATCGATAGCCTTCCAGAACGTGAGAAACTGGTATTGACGCTTTATTATCAGGAAGAATTGAACCTGAAAGAGATCGGTGCTGTTCTTGAAGTAGGGGAGTCTAGGGTCAGTCAGTTGCATAGCCAGGCGATAAAGCGTCTACGTGTGAAATTAATGAATGATGTTTAATTGCGCAACGTAGTAATATTGTTATTAATATATATTTTTGGCCAATGAAGCCGTAGGAAAATGTAACCATCTAGTGCTGTTGAGTATTAGGCAGTCGCATTGAGATGGTCATTTAGCCTGTTTTATTGCATTCAACTTCTATCGTAATAAGCATAATTATGGCTTCTCGCTGATATATATATTTTTGTCATGGAATGGATTCATGCACTCATCAATTCGGAAGAAACAGCTGCTAAGCCGTTATCTGAAAGACTTTAAACAGAGACAGACCCATTGTTCACAATGTGATAAGAAACTTGACCGTGTTTCTTTAGTATTTCGTGATCAACTTATCAATAAAAAATCGATTGGTAGTATTGACAGGTTGATCGACGATGCAATGTGGGCAGACCTGCAACAAGAATTAATCCCACTTTGTCGCTTTTGTAGCGAAATATTATGCAATACCCATGCTTGCTATTTCGATATTAAAGCATTCACTCAATATTTAATCGAACAAACCGATGTTCGTCAAAGTACAATGCGAGAGTATGTCATTCGTCTGCGGCGTTTGGATGAATTACTCGTTGCTAATAATTATCCTGCGGAGACTTTTTCGAAAAACCAATATGGTGTGCAGCAACGGGTGTGTGATTATCTACCCGGCATTGAACAAAGTATTTACCGTAGCGCCCTACGCAAATACGATCAATATCTGAACTGGCAGAGACATTTTTGACAGCACAGGTGCATCGCATCTAGATGTGAGCGCGTATCACCTCTAGGTGCCAGCATGTACTTTAGAAAGCATTCAATGTTGGTGAGGAGACTAAAAAAATATCAGTACTTGAGGGCACCTTGTCTCTCAGGACGAGATTGCCAAATCGCTAAAAGCTGACTATATGTAAGTATTATGGCAGTGTAAAAATGCTTGCATCACAGGGGTAAATTATTGCACTGTCATACTAATGAAATCATTCAACACTAATTTTTAGGCATGGGTTCTGTCGTGCGATCATTCATTGTTCTGTGGAATAGTCTTTGACATAGTGAGGAGCGCGAATGGTAATGTCCTTTGGTGGACGTAGTAGTCGATGTCAAAATTTTACACTGCTGACTCGCCGTCGCGAGGGATACCCCTTCCACTTATCTTCGATGTTGTGTCATTCTTTTTTTACCCAAGTCCAACTTTCTCTTTCTTTGATTATCCTATTATTCATAGATGCTCGGCTCGCTTTGCACTTAGCATCATGGATGAATCATGAGTACTTTCTGTCCGCTATAGGCTTAATAAGGAAGCCTGACCTCGTTAGTGAGTTAAACGTCGCGCACTGCAAAGCAGTGCGGTAAGTGAAACAAACTGTAAGGTGTCACTATGGGAAGACAAAAAGCAGTGATCAAAGCTCGTCGTGAAGCGAAACGTGTTATTCGTCGTGAGTCGCGTAGCCATCGTCAGCGAGAGGAAGAATCGGTCACTTCTCTGGTACAAATGGGGGGCATTGAAACCATCGGAATGGCTCGTGAGAGCCGCGATAATTCGATTCTTCAAGCCCGTACTGTTGCCCAGGAACATTATTTGTCTGCGATAGAAAATAAACAGCTTATTTTTGCCACGGGTGAAGCGGGGTGCGGTAAAACCTACCTGAGCGCAGCGAAAGCAGCGGAAGCGCTAATCCATAAAGAAGTCGAGCGTATTATTGTTACACGCCCGGTGTTGCAAGCCGATGAGGATCTTGGCTTTTTACCCGGTGATATCACGGAGAAGTTTGCGCCATATTTCCGCCCGGTTTACGACATTCTCTTAAGGCGATTGGGTTCCTCTTTTATGCAGTACTGCCTGAGACCAGAAATTGCCAAGGTAGAAATTGCACCTTTTGCCTACATGCGTGGGAGGACGTTTGAAAACGCGATGGTGATTCTGGATGAAGCGCAAAATGTGACGGTGAGCCAAATGAAGATGTTTCTGACGCGACTGGGTGAAAATGTCACCGTTATCGTTAATGGTGATGTAACGCAGTGTGACTTGCCCACTGGAGTAAAATCTGGACTGAGTGATGCATTGGAACGGTTCGCTGAGGATGACATGATTGGCGTGGTCACTTTCGGCAAAGAGGACTGTGTGCGTTCGGCATTATGCCAACGCACACTTCATGCATACGACTGATATCTGGTCGGCGCGGGCTTGGTTAGCGGCCTAATCATAAAACGCCTTTGCTTATGCCAAAGGCGTTTTTTTGTGCGGGGTCCCAAGTTTAACCATGTAGATCATGTCTTACCTTTCCTCTCTGTGGCTGCGCGGCGTGGTTAAAATAGCCACGATGAGGTGTAACAGTGAACGGGATCATATTTTGTTAACGACGAGCAGACTACGCTTTTTATCTATAGATAAGTAATCACCCTACTGGAGAGGCAATAATGTACACGAATATCTTGGTACCAATAGATATAGAAGAAGATGAACTGACGTCGCAGGCGCTAACGCATGCGGTCAGATTGGCGAAAATGTCAGGGGCAGCAATACATCTTTTTCATTCTCTACCCGATGCGTCGGCATTTTTATCTGCGTATTCTTTTGGTATCAAAGAATTCGAGAATGAGGCGGTGGTGAAAGCAAGTGATAGATTGAAATCACTGGTGCAAAAAATTGATTTGCCTGCGTCGCGTTTATCTTTTAGTGTCAGCTTCGGCGCGGCACGAGACGAAGTGTTAGCGCTGGCAGAGGAGATGGAGGCCGATCTTATCGTGATTGGTTCGCGACGACCGAATGTAAAAACCTACCTGCTTGGGTCAAATGCGGCAGCCATTGTCCGTCATGCAAAGATATCCGTGTTAGTTGTTCGCTAATTGTTACGTTGTGCTGCACACCGGGTGTGTTCTTAAGCGGCCAAGCGTTTCACCAGATGCCTGAAAAGAATATTGCGCTGCTTGTTGCCTCAGAAAATGGAGAACAATAATACAACCGGGAAGCTCAATGGCCAGGTCAGCCCTATCATCAATGATGCCAAAAACCGCATGAACAACGATTTATCTTTACTTAACAAGAAAGTAACAGTTAAAGAAATAACAAAACCAAACATATAGATAAGTTTAATGAGTTCCCAGAGGGCGTGGTGTGACACATTGGCTTCCTTTTATTCTCGTCGCGCCTGCATTCTATGGTGTTAAAATTTTATGATCAATTCTTTAACCTATAATGGGCTATCGATGGGCACCACAGCATGTATATTGTACTACAATGATGACTTACCGAGCTGAATGACGCTTCAGTGTGACCATGATACCCGCGATTGGCGCGGGCATAGATGATGATTTTTTTCCATGTCAATATTCAGTATGGTAGAAAATGGCGGAATTTCTGATGGATAGATCATAAATTTGATTATTTCGTTATCAAGCGCTCTTATTGCGATGCTGACCAATACTGGGTATACGCGATAAATATAAGAGCAAGGTAATCATCCTCACGCTAAGAAATTAATTAATTTCCTATTGTGACAGAAATATTAAATTTTTATTTCAGTATAGACATTATCTGCCAGCTGTCATAGCTTACTATTTTACCCCATGAGAAAGGTAATAAAATGAGTGAGATATCAAGTTTGTCCCTGAAAATTTCTCCCGAGCTGAAAGAAAAAATTAAAGCTGCAGCTGTCGAAAATGGTGTATCCATTAGCGCAGAAGTGAGTGCTCGATTGCTGAAGAGCTTTGACGATATTCATCAGCCTTCCGCTTTGTCTTCTGAATCCGTTGATAATCAGGCCACTGAAGAAATTGGTACTGAAGCGCCATTAACGCAGAAAGAGCTGAAGAAACTTCGGGAGCTACTGAAAGGAAAATCCAAATCAGCTTCCAGAAAAAAATAGTTCTGTAGCGTATGATGATTTTCTAATGCTGTGTTAAATAAAAAATAAGCGTCCAGACTGCCGTTTAAAAGCGTCTGGGCGTTTTTTTATAGTCTTATCAAAATACGGCAGTAGGTTTTAAAAATGGCAAACATTCATATTTTTAAATGCAGTGTCATTATCGTTATTTCCAGATAAAGATGTTAAATCCGATAGTGTTATTAAATTTATTGGGAGTTATTATTATTTATTTTTGATATCTATTATTATCTGGCAAAGGTAAATTTGGTTATCAAAATGTTGCTTATCTTATAAATAGATAGATTTTAAATTAACGATCGATTAGATAGATATTAAAGTTCTACGTTAAGAAATATAAAGATTATCAACATAAGGCCGATACCGTCTTTGGTGTGGCAAAAATGAGACCTGACTGATATTGACGCGTTATTGCGACTATTAAATTTTAATAGCCGTGACGATATTGCTTTGAGATTCAATCGAAGATAAGAAACCCAGTGTTGAATTCTGGCATGAGGTGCGTAGTCAGAGGCGAAGCGGTGGTTGAGAGGTAAAATTGTGTTTTTTTTACGCCAATCTCTGCAGGACTTCGCTTTCACAAACTGTATTCGTTTAGGTCAAATTGTTTACACCGTAAGAGAGGTGGTTGGTGAGTTTTTATCAGGACGGTATTAATGAATCTCATCGTCGCATGCCGGAGGCCTGACACGGGTATGCTTTTTGAAGGGATATTGCTTTTTATTACCTGTTTTTAAATTGATTGAGATGTTTAATTAAGGAGATGTTAATGGGTTTTTCCAACTGGCGTATAGGATATCGATTAGGTGCAGGGTTTTCTTTTTTAGTATTGATGCTGTTATTAATCGGTGGCGTTGCTATGTCGAAGTTAGGACACTTTCATGAAAGTATGGATGATATTGTCTTGCAAAATTATCCACTAACCGTAAAAAGCCATGATCTGATCAATGAACTCAATGGTTATCTCAATAATCAACAGTTGCTGCTGTTACTCAAATCCCAAAGCGAAATCAATAAACAATTGACGGTTAATGACGCGCATTCTAAAAATATATCTTCACTCATGGAGTATTTAAATCAGTCTGTAAGTGATGATAAATCGATCACTGTGCTACGGGATATTGGCAGTATCCGTAGTGATTTCCTGGACTCTGCGAAAAAACTTACTTCGTTTATTATTGCGGGAAATACTGAGGCAGCAGCCCAAGAATACTTTAATGTAACACGCGTGTTGCAGGGAAAATATACCAGTAAAGTCAATGAATTTATCGGCATACAGAATGAAAAAATGTCATCGTCAGCCCAGGAAGTGGGAAGGAGCTATCAAAATGCGCTGATGATTCTTGCCACCATTATTATCAGCAGTACGTTGGCTGGATTGGTTATTGCTGCGTTAATTACCAGGAGCGTCACTCGACCGCTACAGGACGCGCTAGCGCTAGCCGATAATGTTGCAAAAGGTGATTTGAGCTCGGAAATTTTTACCCACAGTAAAGACGAGACAGGTCAACTATTGTTAGCCCTGAATAATATGAACCATAGTTTAAGGCACATTGTCAGTCAGGTTCGTGATGGTGCTGAAACCATTTCTAGCGCCTCAGCGCAAATTGCCGCAGGCAATCAGGATCTCTCCGCCAGAACGGAAGAACAGGCCAGTTCATTGGAGGAAACCGCATCGTCAATGGAACAGTTGACGTCGACGATAAGAAACACTGCGGAGAATACGACACAAGCAACAGATCTTGCGGTTAACGCATCGGAAACGGTAAAGAAAAGCGGCGCCATGATGGATAGGGTAACGCAGGAAATGCGAGGTATTCGCGATTCATCACAGCGTATGGTGGAAATTATTGGCGTCATTGATGGTATTGCCTTTCAAACTAATATCCTGGCGCTAAATGCCGCCGTTGAAGCGGCACGTGCTGGCGAACAGGGCAGAGGATTTGCCGTAGTCGCCAGCGAGGTGCGGGCACTGGCCCAACGAAGTGCGACGGCGGCAAAAGAAATCAAAGTGTTAATCGATGAATCGTTCCGTAAAGTACAGGAGGGCATGGGGCTAGTGGAGGAAACCGGCGTCACGATGAATTCGCTGGTAGCCGATGTGCAAGGTGTAACGGGAATCATCAGTGAAATTGCACAGGCCAGTCGTGAACAAAGTGAAGGGATCCACCAAATTAACCAGGCCGTTGGGCAAATTGATACGACAACCCAGCAAAATGCCGCGTTAGTCGAAGAGTCTGCCGCTGCCGCTTTGGCTTTGCAGGATCAAGCTAAAAGCCTTGCGCATACGGTCGGCATATTCAATCTTGGGTCATCCTATAAGCGCGTTGCGTTAACGGAAAGCGCGGTTGCGCTTGCGGCACCTGAAAATATCAGAGCAGAAAAAAAACCAGCTAAAGCAGAATTGTCAGACTGGACGGCATATTAATCGTCGGCCATAAGAGTAAGTCTTGATTGCCGCCATGGACGTCATGGCGGTATTTAAGGCGTGGTGCTGGGCGCGCGCTAACCACGTCAAAGCGGCGCTGTACGCGAGGTAAGCCTACTTCTGCTGACCAATATACCACCGAGCAGTATCAATCAGCAGGAAGATGAGTAGGCTGATCCCCATCACGGGCAAACTCACCGCGAGCAGTAGCGTTATGCATGCAATAAGAATACGTTGTCCACGCGGAACCGATAAAAATGCCGACATCAAGGTATTAACGGGGTTTGTTGTGAGACGGCTTGACGGACGACGTATCCACCACATTCTATAGCCCCACACGATCATCGCACAGAGACCAACGCCGAATGCGGCAAGGATCAGTTGATTAGGCAAACCGAATAATATGCCCATATGCGCGTCGACACCCCAGCGAGTGAGTTTTGCGGCGAGTGGGAAGGTAGTGAAATCCGTTTTGTCGATAATTTTCAGTGTCTCTGGATCGACGGAGACGGCATCGACCTGTGTCGGCCAAGAGCGGTCAATCTCACTGACGGTCCAGGCGCGATGGGGTTGGTTGGCCGGACGGATCTCGATTTTGTCTGCATCAATGCCCGCATGACGCGCGCTGTTGAGCACATCATCAAATAACGACAGCGGATAGGTTTTGACATTTTCCATTGGCATTGACGCATGGTGTTCAGCGTGTTCATCTACCGCCATGTTATGTCCGCGCATTGCGTCATGGTGCGATATCAGGGTATTAACCGAAGGCGTTTGCCACCCCATTGCGGTACGTACGCTAGCGATATGATTTCCCGCCCACTGCGACCAGGTTAATCCGGTAGCGGAAAAAAAGAGTAAACCAAGTATCAGGCTGAGTCCCATCGTGGTATGCCAATGGCGCAACCGCTGTGTCTTCGCTACTGTCGATTGGCGATTTTTACCCTTTCTCCGTTTGGCGGCAGACGACATTTTGCGCGTTGACCACCAGATGACGATTCCTCCTAACGCTGCAACCCACAGCCAGGACGCGGCTAACTCACTGTAATTGCGCCCGATATCGCCTAACAGCAGTCCGCGATGCAGATAATCAAGCCAGGTACGAAATGGCAGTACGCCACTGGTGCCGTAAACCACTTCACTGCCTCGATTTTCCAGTGATACGGGATCGATGAAGACAGCCCGGCTTTCTGACGGCCCTAATCCCGGTAAGGCGAACATTACGCGGGTTGTTTCTCCCGATGTGGGGGCAGGGCGTATCGCAAGTAATTTTGCATCCTGATAATGCGTAAAGCCGGCTTGTGCCGCTCGAATTTGTTCTGACAGCGGGTGTGGCGTGCCTCGGCTATCGGTAAAAAGCTGGTGTGCGTACAGATGGTTTTCAATCTGCGGCGTCAACACATACAGTGTTCCCGTTAACGCGGCGATAAAAATGAATGGCCCAACAAAAAGACCAATATAGAAATGAATTCGGATGAATAGAGCAATGATCGCGGCACGCGGCGATACACCGTTTACTTTGGCGTGATTCGGTGGTGAGTCGTTATCTGGGCGAAAGCCGGAAGCCGCGCCAGTAGATGAAAGCTGATCTGGGTGTGTCATGTCACTCTCTGAAATTTTTTAATAAAAAAATCGGTCATCATGCCGGAAAGGGAATGATGCGACAGACTATCAATGTGCTAAGGCAGGGACGTCTTTCAGAAAGGTGGGGCGCGAACTACAGGAGACGTATAACGAGCCGGAGAAATAAGACGCGAAACGAAGCGTACAATTCGCGTTTCGGATAAAATCGAGGCCAACGGAGGATGGGATGAACCTGAAGCGAAGAGCGCAGGTGTATATGCAAAAAGGACACAGTAACCGCAAGCGGCATGATCGCTCGGCATAGACGATGACGAGTGAGAAGAGCCATGCCCTGCGTGATGGTCCTGTGTGGCTACCGCGTCGTTGTGATGGGAAGAGGCTGTTGCGCCTTCTTTATTGGACTTATATTCATGCAACTGATGCTCATAGGAAACCGGTTCGCGATCGTGAAGTATCCGAATTTGTGAAATCACCGGAGCAACGAAGATGGTCAGGATAGCGAAGATGCCGACCCAGGCTGGAAAACTTCGTCTTAACAACGTGGATAAAAGCATAGCAGTCTTAATTCAACGTACCAGGTTCGTTAAGGGTAGCTACTTTACTTGTCTCTGCTTTGTTACACAAATGTTTATACTGGCAGATGCGGAACGCGTGATGAACGGCCGTTAAAATTTATTAGTCAACTCATCAGTAGCTCGTCAAAAAATTCCGCTGCGTAAACGGAAAAATCCTACGCCTACGTTGGGCGATCTTCGTTATAGTCCGACATTATTTCCCATTTACCATGCAGATTATTGTGCTTTAGCGTTCTCGTTGTTTAAACGCTGACCTATTATGATTAACAATATCTTTATCAAGTTGTCGGGAAGCTAACTTATCCATTAATATGGATTTTAGTTGATTGAAGCACATGAACAGGGGGAGCTGTGCTGAATAATAAATTTGGGTTAAAACAGCGGGTTGCCAGCCTTCGCTGGCTGTCTGCCGCCGTTATGCTGCCGATATGTGCAGCACCCGCGTGGGCATTCTCTATTGAGGATGTGGCGCAACGGGCAGAAAAGCTGGCTGAAAAGGGGTTTGAAGCCCCGAAGAGCAATCTTCCTGCGCAATTCCGCGATATGAAGTTTGCGGACTATCAGCAAATTCGTTTCAAAAACGACAAATCATACTGGAATAATATACAGACGCCCTTCAAGCTCCAGTTTTATCATCAGGGGATGTATTTCGACACGCCGGTGAAAATCAATGAAGTCACCGCCACAACGGTTAACGAGATTAAATACTCGCCTGATTATTTTGATTTCGGTTCCGTCAATCACGATCCTGAAACCGTTAAAAATCTTGGCTTTGCCGGTTTTAAGGTGCTTTATCCGATCAATAAAGCCGATAAAAACGATGAAATCGTCAGCATGCTGGGCGCCAGTTATTTCCGTGTCGTGGGCAAAGGTCAGGTTTACGGTTTGTCAGCGCGTGGTTTGGCTATTGATACGGCGCTGCCTTCAGGCGAAGAGTTTCCGCGTTTCCGCGAGTTCTGGATTGAACGTCCCCAACCCAATGAGAAACAGTTAGTTATCTATGCTCTGCTGGATTCGCCGCGAGCAACGGGTGCCTATCGTTTTACCGTTTATCCTGGTCGGGACAGCCGCGTAGACGTGCATGCTAAGGTGTTCATGCGTGATAAAGTGGGTAAACTGGGGATCGCGCCGCTGACGAGTATGTATCTATTTGGCCCAAACCAGCCTTCGCCAACGATAAACTATCGGCCCGCACTGCACGACTCTAACGGTCTTTCTATTCATGCCGGCAATGGCGAATGGATCTGGCGTCCGCTGAATAATCCAAAGCATCTATCTGTCAGTACTTATGCGGTGGAAAACCCAAAAGGCTTTGGTCTTTTGCAGCGTGGTCGAGATTTTTCTGCCTATGAAGATCTTGATGATCGTTATGATTTACGGCCTAGTGGTTGGGTAGAACCTAAAGGCGAGTGGGGTAAAGGAAAAGTTGAGCTGGTTGAAATCCCTACAGCTGATGAAACCAACGACAATATCGTCGCCTTTTGGACACCTGACGTGTTGCCAGAGATTGGCAAACCACTGGATATCAAGTATCGCCTGCACTTCACTCGCGACGAAGATCAACTTCATTCTCCCAATATCGCCTATGTGAAACAGACTCGCCGTTCCACTGGTGATGTGAAGCAATCTAATTTGATCCGCCAACCTGATGGGACGATAGCATATATTATTGATTTTATAGGTAAAAACTTAAAAGAGCTGGATGAGCACACACCGGTCGCTTCACAAGCCAGTATTGGTGACAACGGTGAAATTGTAGAAAATAATGTCCGTTATAACCCTGTAACTCATGGCTGGCGTTTGACACTACGTATACGTGTGAAAGACGCAAAAAAACCGACTGAAATGAGAGCGGCATTGGTTAACGGCGATACAACCTTGACGGAAACCTGGAGCAATCAGCTACCTGCTAATGAATAAGTCAACTTCTTCTCTCGATTACATCGAGAAACTTCCTCTGTCTGCGGCGCAGGCAGAGGCGCTTCGCCAAAAACTCCCCCAAGCGGCCTGCAACGATCAGGCCGTTTTGCATCAGGCTTTGTCTGATGGCGATCGGCCCACCATGCAGACGGAAGACGACGTTACGTTGAATTCTGTGCGGGCGCGTCTTGAAATGGCCTGGCCCGAAGGGTTGAATGACGGCAAGCAACTGAGCACAGACAAAGAAGGACGGGCGGTATTAAAGGCGATGCCTGCCATCACTCGTACTGCGATGAGCCCGGATGTTTGGCGTACGAACCCCTTGGTGCGCTGGTGGGAAAGTTTACTTGGCCGTGCCAAACCGCCTCGGCATCATTACAGCCCAGAAGAGACGATCTCTGAAAATCGCTGGCGTCTGGTGGGGACGATTCGTCGCTATATCCTGTTGGTGTTGACCTTGCTCCAGACCGCGGTCGCGACCTGGTATATGAAAACCATCCTGCCATATCAAGGATGGGCACTCATCGATCCGTTTGAGATGGCGGACCAGCCGTGGACGCGGTCGCTCATGCAACTGCTCCCTTATGTACTGCAAAGCGGCATACTGGTGCTGTTTGCGGTGCTGTTTTGCTGGGTATCGGCCGGATTCTGGACGGCGCTGATGGGCTTCCTACAGTTGCTGATAGGGCGAGATAAATACAGCATTTCTTCCACTACGGTGGGCAATGAAGCGCTGGATCCGGCGCATCGAACCGCCCTGATCATGCCGATTTGTAATGAAGATGTGGAGCGGGTGTTCGCGGGGTTACGAGCGACGTATGAATCAGTTGCGGCGACGGGTAATCTTGATCATTTCGATATTTATGTCCTGAGCGATAGTAACGATCCCGATATTTGCGTGGCAGAGCAAAAAGCCTGGATGGAGATTTGTCGCGATGTTGGTGGCGCTGGGCGTATTTTCTACCGTCGTCGTCGTCGTCGCGTCAAACGTAAGAGCGGTAATATTGATGATTTTTGCCGCCGTTGGGGGAGCCAGTACAGTTATATGGTGATCCTGGATGCCGATAGCGTTATGAGTGGCGAATGTCTGACATCGCTGGTCAGGCTAATGGAAGCGAATCCTAATGCCGGCATCATTCAATCTTCACCAAAAGCATCGGGTATGGACACGTTGTACGCACGTTGCCAACAGTTCGCTACCCGCGTTTATGGTCCGTTATTTACCGCCGGTCTACACTTTTGGCAATTAGGTGAATCGCATTATTGGGGACATAACGCCATCATACGCGTCAAACCCTTCATGCAGCACTGTGCGCTGGCGCCATTGCCGGGCGAAGGCTCATTCGCCGGTGCAATCCTTTCTCACGACTTCGTCGAAGCGGCGTTGATGCGCCGGGCCGGTTGGGGGGTATGGATTGCCTACGATCTGCCAGGGAGTTATGAAGAATTGCCACCTAACCTGCTGGATGAGCTGAAGCGTGATCGTCGCTGGTGCCATGGTAATCTGATGAATTTCCGGTTGTTCCTGGTGAAGGGAATGCATCCAGTTCATCGAGCCGTTTTTCTGACGGGTGTAATGTCGTATTTATCAGCACCGCTATGGTTTATGTTCCTGATGCTTTCAACGGCGTTACAGGTGGTGCATACGCTCATGGAACCTCAGTATTTCTTACAGCCCCGGCAATTGTTTCCCGTTTGGCCGCAATGGCGGCCTGAGCTGGCGATTGCGCTTTTCTCGACGACATTAGTATTGCTGTTCTTACCAAAATTATTAAGCGTGATTCTGGTGTGGGCAAAAGGGGCGAAGGAATACGGCGGCGCTGTCCGGGTTTTCCTGTCACTGTTGTTGGAAATGCTATTCTCGGTTCTGTTGGCGCCGGTGCGAATGCTGTTCCATACGGTATTCGTTGTTAGCGCGTTTCTCGGCTGGTCGGTACAGTGGAATTCGCCACAGCGTGACGATGATGCTACACCCTGGAGTGAGGCGTTTGTGCGTCACGGTTCTCAGCTGCTTCTGGGGCTGGTTTGGGCTATTGGTATGGCCTGGCTGGATCTGCGCTTTCTATGGTGGCTGTCTCCCATTGTCTTCTCGTTGATTTTATCGCCGTTTGTTTCGGTTTATTCGAGCCGAGCATCATTGGGGTTAGGCTGTAAACGCGCAAAATTGTTGCTGATACCGGAAGAGTCCAATCCGCCGCGGGAATTGGTCGCGACAGATGAATATTGCCGATTGAACCAGCAGCGCAAATTGAATAACGGGTTTTTACAGGCCGTATTTGATCCGTCAATAAATGCGCTTGCCAGTGCCATGGCAACCGCACGACATCGAATCTGTCGGGCGAACGAGGAAGTACGGGAACAGAATGTGCATGATGCATTGAATCGCACACCAGAAACGGTGGGGCTGAGTCAACGTCTGGCGCTGCTTAGCGATCCTGTTACCCTTGCTCGCTTGCATTATCACGTGTGGCAAAAGCCGGATGTGTACGCGGCATGGGTTGAGGCATATCAGAAACTGCCCGCTCCGCAGATAAAAAGTTAACCGCAGGTTGGTATGTTGAGGTAAAAAGCAACGGCGATTTCCGTTGCTTTTTTGTATCTAATTCCCCTGCTAGGCCAGGGATCGTTTGATGCAAGGGTGCTCGCATGTAGCACCTGCAATGGTTAGTAAAGTGAGGGTTCGCCTTCGGGCCGGGTCTTGAAACGACGATGCAGCCACATATACTGATCGAGCGCGAGCAGGATATTTTCTTCTATCACATGATTCATCCAAATGGCGGTCGTCGTTTCATTATCTATGGGAGCATCTTGCCTCGCTGGCTGGATTATCAGCTCATAGCCTTTGCCATCAGGCCGTCGGCGTGGAACAAAAGGAATGATGGCGGGTTGCGCTGTCTTGATCAACATATAGCTGCCGCGCGTTGTCGCCGCATTATCAACGGCAAAGAATGGGGCAAATACGCTGCTTTGCGGGCCGTAATCATGATCGGGGGCGTACCAAATAATCTCGCCTTGCTTAAGTGCGCGGATCATACCTTTGAGATCTTTACGGTCCAGCATAGATTTATTCGAACGCAACCGCCCCCATGTTTGTAACCAATCGATCAGTTTATTATCGTTTGGGCGATACACGCCAATGCCCGGATTATGGATACCGAAGATGCGAGCACCTAATTCCAATGTCAAAAAATGCAGGCCGATGAGCAAGATACCTTGTCGTTTTTCCAAAATAGCGCGTATGTGTTCAAGGCCAGTCACGGTAAACCAGCGTTCAATACGCCAGTCCGGCCAAAACCAGGCCATGCCCGTTTCAATCACCCCCATGCCGACGGATTCAAAGTTTTTCTTTATCAATACGTCCCGTTCTGCCTGTGGCATGTCAGGAAAGCATAGCTCAAGATTGCGGGCCGCAACGCTAACGCGATTTGGCAATAGACGCATAGCTAAGTAGCCAAGAAGAGTGCCGATGCGATAAAGCACGGGATAGGGGAGCAAAACGACAAGATAAAGGACACCAATTCCCAGCCAGGTGAACCAATAGCGCGGATGTAACAATGATCGATTAAAAGAAGGGATTTTTGTCATAGCCTCAGTGTCAATATGTTAGTGCCGGTCAGCATCCAACCGTTAGAAAAACGGGCGAGAGATTTACTGTTAGATAGATTATTACGGCGCTTTGCCAATAATACAAATTACGGCTGTGTTATTGGTTGATATTCAAGCAAAAAAACGATCACGATTTTATCATCCCCAGCGTATGAGGTTTAACATTTGGTGGCAGGTAACTCGGTGGAGCAGGAGGGCGGCGACCTGAGAAGATCGCCGGAAAGTAACAGCGTTGTTATTGTTTAAAAATACCTCGGGCATAGCGTGGCTCACTACGCCAATATTGCGCAGGGGCGGAGACCTGTGCGCCTAACCTTACTGCTGCATGCCATGGCCAGCGCGGGTCGAAAAGAATGGCGCGAGCTAATCCGACAGCGTCGGCTTCGCCGGTAGCAACGATGGCTTCTGCCTGTTCAGGTTCGGTTATCAATCCAACGGCGATAGTGGTGATACCAACCTCTTGTTTAATCCTTTGCGCATACGGCACCTGATAATTCGGCGCCGGATGAATCTGTTGTAATGGGGAGAGCCCACCGCTGGAAACATGGATAAAATCGCAACCCAAATCGTGTAGCGCTTTGCTAAGTTGCACGGATTGTTCGAGATCCCATCCGCCATCAACCCCATCGGTAGCAGATATGCGGATACCGACAGCTTTGTTGGCAGGGAAAACATCACGTACCGCGCGATAAATTTCCAGCACCAAACGCATGCGGTTTTGTAACGTTCCACCATAGTTGTCCGTACGCTGATTGGTTAACGGTGACAGGAATTGATGCAGTAGATAGCCATGAGCGGCGTGAATTTCGATGAGATCAAAACCCACGCGGTCAGCACGTTTCGCCGAATCAACAAAGGATTCAATTAATGTGTGAATATGTTGCTCCGACATCTCTACTGGCGGCACATCGCTGGCATTATAAGGAAGTGGGGATGGCGCGATAGTCTGCCATCCACCTTGTTCCGGGCGTAGAAAGGCTCGTCCGCTCCACGGAACATCCGTTGATGCTTTACGTCCTGCGTGTGCCAACTGTATGCCGAGTGGCATAGTCGAGTAGGTTTTGACCGCGTGTATGGTCGCGGTAAGTGCCTGTTCAGTTGCGTCGTCCCATAATCCGAGATCGCACGGAGAAATTCGGCCTTCAGGAGAAACGGCGGTAGCCTCAATGATGAGCAGCCCTGCACCGGAATGTGACAAATTACCCAAATGCATTGTATGCCAGGCCGTCGCTTTCCCGTTCTCTGCTGAATACTGACACATGGGGGCAATAATGATCCGGTTAGGTAATTCGAGTTTACCTAGTGATAGGGGAGTAAAAAGTTGACTCATAGTGACATATCCTTCGAGAGTGAAACTACATAGAACCAAAATGAATCCCAGAGGTTATTGTTTTACAGTAGATCGCTATTTACCAACACGCTATTCATTTTTATACCCTGACAGTGTCTATACCGTCAGGTATGATGCCGGGTGATTCACTGTGTGGTCAGGTTTTACTGATAATGATCACACGCAACCCTCAATGAAGACAGGAACGTACACCATGCCAGTGTTACATAACCGAGTGTCCAATGAGGAACTGAAGGCGCGTATGCTTGCGGAAACCGAGCCGCGCACCACAGTTTCTTTCTATAAATATTTTACCATAGATGATCCGAATGAATTCCGCGATCGCCTATATATCCTGTTTGATCAATGTAAGGTCTTCGGTCGTGTATATATTGCGACAGAGGGGATTAATGCCCAGATTAGCGTGCCCAATAATCTATTTGATGCCTTTAAGACGGCGTTATTCAATGCGCACCCGGCACTCAACCGTATTCGCTTAAATATTGCGCTGGAAGATGACGGAAAATCGTTTTGGGTGCTGCGAATGAAAGTCCGCCATCGGATTGTTGCTGACGGAATTGACGATCCTACGTTTAATCCGGCAAATGTTGGCCACTATCTAAAAGCTGAGCAAGTGAATGCGATGGCTGACGATCCTGATAGCGTGTTTGTTGATATGCGCAATCATTATGAGTATGAAGTCGGGCATTTCGAGAATGCATTGGCAGTGCCGTCGGATACGTTTCGTGAGCAATTGCCAATGGCGGTGGATATGCTTGATAGCGTGCGTGATAAAAATATTATTATGTACTGCACGGGGGGAATTCGTTGTGAAAAAGCCAGTGCCTACTTGAAGCACCACGGTTTTAATCATGTGTATCACGTCGAGGGTGGAATCATTGAGTACGCGCGTCAGGCAAAAGCAAAAGGGTTGCCGCTGAAGTTTATCGGTAAGAATTTCGTGTTTGATGAACGTATGGGGGAGCGCATCTCTGATGATGTGATTGCGCATTGCCATCAGTGCGGTACGCCGTGTGATAGCCATACCAACTGTCGTAATGAAGGGTGCCACCTTTTGTTCATTCAATGCCCTGCCTGTGCTGAGAAATATGATGGCTGTTGTAGTGCGGCGTGTCAGGATGAAATGAAACTTCCGGTGGAAGAACAACGGGCGAGACGGAGTGGTCGCGAAAATGGAATGAAAATATTCAATAAATCCAAAGGATTATTACAATCCACGTTACATATTCCACCACCCGAAGCGGAAGGCCAGGGCAAATAAATCCCCACCCATTGCGTAGAATCGGGCGGGGGCTGTCGAAGCGTGAACGGCTTTACTTCTGACGAATCCCTTCGACAGCAATAATTAACTCTACTTCCTGAGAGGCCGGACCTAAATCGGTGGTAATGCCGAAGTCTTTTAACTTGATAGTTCCGTCAGCCTGAAAACCTGCGCGATAGTTTCCCCACGGATCATCGCCCTGACCAATAAGTGTGGCATCAAGTTTAACGGGTTTAGTGACGCCATTCAGGGTGAGATTACCGGTGATATCGTACCCCTCACCGTCTTTCTTTACTTCAGTTGAGGTAAACGTTGCCTGCGGATGCTTGCTAACGTTTAAAAAGTCCGCGCTACGTAGATGTTTATCGCGTTCAGCGTGGTTAGTGTCAACACTATCGGTATTAATCGTGACACTCACCTTGTCAGCTGACGGATTCTTCTCGTCAAAGGTAAATGAACCATCAAAATCGTTAAAGCTACCATAAAGCCAACTGTAACCAAGATGTTTAATGCGGAATTCGATGAATGCATGCTGGCCTTCTTTATCAAATTTATACTCCGCCGCCAGCGCAGAGCTCGCAGAAGCCAGCATTGATAGTGCTGTCAGGCCCAGTAATGTTTTCTTTAGCATTGTTTTTTCTCCATAAATACAAAAATTAAGAAACGTTGTGACCGAATATACGTTTCAACGTGTTATCACCATCGATAAAGTGGTGTTTTAATGCAGCTAAACCGTGCAGTACAGAAAGGGCAACCACCGCCCATGCAAGGTAAAGGTGTATGTCGCCTGCGATATCAGCTTGATCTTTTAAGCCGCTGACAATGGCCGGGATGGAAAACCAGCCGAAAACGGAGATGGAATGCCCCTCGGCGGTGGAAATGAGAAACCCACTAATGAGGATGGCAAATAGCAGGACATAAAGGGATATATGCGCGAGCGTCGCGCTAATTCTGGTCAGTGTAGAATAGCTTTTTAACGGAGGTGGCGGAGGGGATATCACTCGCCACAGCACACGAAATAATAAGATGGCAAACAACAAGATGCCAATGGCTTTATGGATCTCCGGAGCTTGGTGATACCAAACATGGTAGTACCCTAATGTGACCATCCATAATCCCAAAGCGAACATGCCATAAACGATTATCGCGGAAACCCAATGCAGAAAAACGCTGATATGGCCATAACGGGAAGCGGTATTGCGCCAAGCCATGAGATAACTCCTTATCAGATCGTAATGTGATCAATCTGGCAAAAACTTAACATGAAGAAACATAAAAGCAATATAAAATTTCATATTGAAACATCTTTACAAAGATCGGCAATTTTTTTGAATTTAAACCTATTTATTATTCAATTTTGTTATGTAAAACTTTTAATTAAAATAGGTATTTATGGAGAGATTTCCGGAAAGAAAGCGAATAAATACATTGTGGAAATTGGCAAAGCGACATACGAAAGGGCGGTGAGGTGGTCAGGTTCTTAGAGGGTTGTTGTAACCCCTAAAAGGGCAATAAATCGTTCTTTTTGGTGTGGTGGAAAAATTGCTCTGGAGATAAACCAGCAGCGCTGCCAATAAAGGCAGCGCTGCTGGTTAGCTTTATACCGTAAAGACAGTTAACACAATTAATGGGTATTAAATGTAATAGTAATAACGTTATCAATTACTAATGCTTACGGTAATCACTGACGTCACAATCCTTCGATTCGATCTTGGCAATACCGGCTTCGAGTATGTGTATCAGTTGTCTGGCAACATCGGTCGTTAGCCAAAGCGTTCGGTCTACATCCGCCTCATCGGGTGCCTGGTCAGCGGTAGATAAGTAGTGCAAACGGATCATCATGGCATCATAACTATCAACGGTGCTGATGTCCCAACCTACAAGAGGATGTGTCTGAATAACTTCATCTTTTCTATCCATAAATACCCCTTATTGACTAGTTACTAACATGAGTGACTAACGAGGCTTCAGGTAGTACATTATTTTTCAACAACCGCTTTCAGTATACCGCCGCTTATTTAATTTATGGGAAATATTTTCAAATTTTCACTAAAAATATTAGCGTCTATCGTGAAAATATAAATAATGATCCAGATACCCAGTGAAGGGGAGAGATCGCTCTCGCTGAAAGACGCGATGCAGAAGATAACCGTTATTCCATATGGGTGCCCGTTTTTTCCTCTAATGCGGCAGCAAGTCGAGCAAGATACTTCTTCATTACGGGATCCCTGTTCTCATTCTGAGACTCTACTGTCAGATTATGAATCATCAACTTATTGGCTTTTTCATCAAGGCAAAAGGCTAAAGATGAAAAGGCAAGTTCCAGAGCATCGATTTTCCGCTGTTGCTCGCCAATCAACGCCAACAGTTCCCCAAATGTCATAGCCTCTTCGGGTTTTTCTACCGTCATAACAGATCTCCTCGGTTATTACTACCTATGGCGAATTACTGCTTGCAACTATCATTACAGCCTATATCTTCGCTATGTTTCAAGACTTAGATTATTCGGCGGAAAACCAATCGTCGGCACTTTCCCACGTTTCTTGTAATATTGCGGAAATGCATTCTTTGTCATCTTTGCCAGCGCCCATGACCGTCAAGCTATTTGCTGAGGCATAACGGACCTGGATTGATGAAGTCGGATAAATGTTGTGAATACGTCTTTCCAGTTCATGCCTGAGGGCTTCAATGGCCCCTTCGGGTAAAGGTGTTGATTTTGCAAGAGTGATTTCTACGCGCATATTGCCCCCCAAATATTAACTGTTTATTTATACAGTCAATGTGAATGGAGAACAAGATGCGCAATAAAATTTAGCCCCTCAGGCATCATACCGTAGGCTTATCCATTAGCGAACTGACCAGTTGAGACGTTGTCCTGCGAGGAAGGGAATAAGTGTTTCCTCTCCTAGCGGAATTTCTTCCGGAAATGTGCTGGGCTCACGGTGGATTTCAATCCAACTGTCATTCACGGGCAGACCATAAAATTGCGGGCCGTTCAGGGAACTGAAGGCTTCAAATTTATCAAGGGCGCCGATCTCTTCAAAAACAGTGACGTATGCGCTTAGGGCAGCCTGCGCGTTAAACACGCCGGCACAGCCGCAGCTGGATTCCTTTTTGTGCTTTGTGTGAGGTGCGGAGTCAGTCCCGAGGAAAAGGCGTTGACAGCCGCTAGCTACAGCTTGACGTAATGCCTGCTGATGTGTATTGCGCTTTAGTATAGGTAGGCAGTATAGGTGAGGGCGAATGCCACCGACCAACATATGGTTGCGATTAAACATCAGGTGCTGTGGCGTAATGGTCGCGGCAAGATAATCATTACCCTCAACCACATATTGCGCAGCCTCTTTTGTCGTAATGTGTTCAAGAACAACCTTTAGCTCAGGGAATTGACGACGCAGTGGCTCCAGAATGGTATCAATGAAGCGAGCCTCCCGGTCAAAAATATCGATGGCGGGGTCAGTTACCTCGCCGTGAATGAGTAACGGCATCCCTACCTGTTGCATTTTTTCCAGGATACCAGCGATATTGGCGGTATTGGTAACACCATGGCTGGAGTTGGTTGTCGCGTTTGCTGGATAGAGTTTAGCGGCGCTAAAAACGCCCTGCTCGAAACCGCTTACGACTTCATTCGCCGCCAGTTCGTCGGTTAAATAGCAGGTCATCAAGGGATGAAAATCATCCCCCTTAGGAATAGCGTCCAAAATACGCTGACGATAGGCGACGGCGCTAGCTATGCTGGTAATCGGCGGCGTTAGGTTAGGCATAACGATAGCGCGGCCAAAGAAACGACTGGTATAGGGAAGAACAGTTTCCATCATTCGATCGTCACGCAGATGAAGATGCCAATCGTCAGGGCGACGGATTTTAAGAACTGTGGGCTGTGCAATCATGGAATTGAACTCCGGCGGTCAGTAGGAAACGATGTCTTCCCGTTAGATTGGGACTGATACGGCGGGGGATAAGAATAAGCGTAAAGTTATTTGATTGCATCCGTTAGTTGATGAAAGCTTGAATTTAACTGCGGATTGACTTTTGATAGAGTTATCTTTCATTGATCAATAAGGGATATATATGGAAATTCGTATTGTTGCCACTATTCAGGCAAAAGCTGAGTTTATTAATGAAGTGAGCGCTACGTTAAAACAGGTGGTGTCGCCCAGTCGTCAAGAAGCTGGCAATCTACAGTATGATTTGCATGAAGTTGCGGATAAACCGGGGGCGTTTGTATTTTTTGAACGCTGGAAGGATCGCGCGGCCCTTGCGGAACATGAGCAAAGTGCGCACTTTAAAAATTTTGTGAAAGAACTTGATGGAAAAACGGATGGTATGGATATCAAAATTTTGAATAAGTTAGATTAAAAGTCTAAATAACAAACACCCGCCGATTGGCGGGTGTTTGTTTATAAGCATAGCATTAATCGTTGATAGGCTCAGGCTTGGTTGCAGGAGCGGTCGCATGAGTCACCGCCGCATGTGCTCCCGCAGCACCTTTTCCTGAGAAGGCGTAGGGGGAGCGCACCCAATCACTGTGCCGGGTTGGCTCGGCGCGGTATATCGGCGCTGGCGCTTTCGTCATGGGAGCCGTGGCATGGAGCTTACAACGGGGCTCCTCGCTCGCGGTTACGACTTTTGTTGCCTGCGGTGCCGCTTTTTCCACTGCTGATTGTTCGCAGTTAACCATTACAACAGGCTCGCCCTGATTGGTTTGTGACGGGCTGATTTCCTCCGACGGGGTCGCAAGGGTAGAAAACGGTGCAATAACCGCTTTCTCTGAAGCAACGGCATCCTTGGAAGCTTCAATGATGCTGCGCTCGCCAGGTGCGTCTTCAGTGACAGCTTCCGTTGCAACAGGCTCATTCTCCGCGCTATCAGTCATCAGCGGTTCAGGAGTTACCGTTGCAGCAACATCAGTGTTGACATCCGCCTCGGCACTGACAGCAACTGTAGAGGTCGCATCGTCGGTGGCGGTGCTCTCAATAGCAACATCTTCAGCTTCAGCCATATTTGCGTTAGCTACGCTCACTTCGGCACTTGCCACATTGCTATTCTGAATAGCATCGGTAGGTTGCATCAGTGAGGTAACTTCGCTCTTATCCTGAATCTCGCTTTCCGCTATTCCATTTTGTTTGCCCGTATCAGATATCGTAGTACCTACTTGAGCTACAGCCGCATTTTCAACAACGGCTGGTAACAACGCGGTTTCCGTCGCGGCGGTACTATCTTCTCCCCGTTGGCCTTCGGACAGCTGGGGTTGGGCAACCGGATAGCTAACCCATACTTTTCCTGACGCCATCTCGGGCGATGCCGCGGCAAATTCTAACTGCATTGCTGATTGGGACGGATACCGCTCATCGCGATAGCGACGACGGCGCTGGCCGCTAACGCGCAGATGGCGGGGAGAGCGGCGCGAGCGGCGCGGCATTCCTCCATTTTCACCGTTGACGCGATTCGTGTCGTTGAGTTCGTTATCCGTCTCGTTATCGTTAACATCAAGAACGGGCTCGCTCGGCTTAATAGTCGGTTGAGTCGGCTCGGCTATTTCAGCGATGGAAGAAACCGCTTCAGGGAGAGCGACCTGCTGATCATCAGATTGAACGCGTACTTTCTGCGTCAGTTGGCGACGCTGGCGGCGTGGCATCACCTGAGTCGGTTTATCCTGCTCGGTGATTGCCTCATCGGAATCATCCAATACAGGTTGTTGTGCTTTGGCTTCCGCTTGAGGCATTTGACGGCGACGTTGACGCTCAGGCCGAGGTTCGCGATGCGGCAATTCTTCGCTAGGTTTCCCTACGCTTTCCACAACAACATCTTCACTCTGCCGCCTGCTACGGCGCTGCTCGTCACGCGATTCACGGTTATCTCGCGAGCCACGATCGCGACGATTATTCCCTTGTCTGCGCGGATTTCGTCGCTCGGAACGTTGAACCTCTCCGGTGCCTTCCTCTGCTGGTGTTTTCTCGTGGGTAATCTCTGTGGTTTTTACTTCGGCATCAGGAGCGAAGACGCCTTTCAGCGCGCGGAACAAGCGGCTAATAAAGGTGGGTTGAGCATTTTCTTTGGTCTTGGCTTGCACTGTAGCCGGGGTCGCTTCGGCAACCGCAGGTGCGGCTTCTGTCGGCATTTCAGCCATGTTGAATGTCGCTAACGCGGGTTGTTCGGGTGGTTTCCGCTCAATCGTTTGTTCGTCTTGCAATTGTTGCGCTTCAGCTTCTATACGCTGAGGTAGCAAATAGCTGAGCGTCGGGCTCTCTTCGCCTTTACGAACGCGAACAACGGTGTAATGCGGCGTTTGCATACCATCATGAGGCACAATGATGGCGCGAACATCGCCCTGACGTTTCTCAATGGCGTTTACAGCATCACGCTTCTCGTTGAGCAGATAAGACGCAATCTGGACAGGAACAATAGCGTGAACTTCTTTAGTATTTTCTTTTAATGCCTCTTCTTCAATCAGGCGCAGAATAGACAGTGACAACGATTCATTGTCGCGCACTGTACCCGTACCGCTGCAGCGTGGGCAAACATGGTGGCTAGATTCCCCCAAGGAGGGGCTTAGGCGCTGACGCGACATTTCTAGCAGGCCGAAACGAGAAATGCGGCCAATCTGAATACGGGCACGATCCTGGCGCACTGAATCACGTAAGCGATTTTCAACCTCACGTTGGTGGCGAATCGGGGTCATATCAATAAAATCGATAACAATGAGGCCGCCAAGATCACGCAGGCGCAACTGGCGGGCAATCTCATCTGCGGCTTCAAGATTGGTATTGAACGCCGTTTCTTCAATATCACCGCCGCGCGTTGCGCGGGCGGAGTTGATGTCAATGGCCGTCAGCGCTTCAGTAGTATCGATAACGATTGAGCCGCCAGACGGTAGACGAACTTCACGCTGGAAAGCTGACTCGATCTGCGATTCAATCTGATAATGACTAAAAAGCGGGATTTCACCACTGTACAATTTGATTTTGCTACTAAAATCAGGACGTCCCAGTGCAGAAATATGCTCTTTGGCTAAATCGAGGATTTTGGGATTATCAATTAAAATTTCCCCAATATCCGGGCGTAAATAATCTCGAAAAGCACGGACAATCACGTTGCTTTCCTGATGAATCAAGAACGGCGCGGGTCGGCCTTCTGCCGCTTTTTTGATCGCATCCCAGTGTTTCAGGCGGAAAGCCAAATCCCATTGTAATGCTTCAGCGGATTTACCCACGCCAGCAGTACGAACAATAAGCCCCATTCCATCAGGTAATTGTAACGAACCTAACGCTTCTTTTAGCTCGGTACGATCGTCACCTTCAATTCGACGTGAGATACCACCAGCGCGGGGATTGTTCGGCATTAAAACCAAATAGCTGCCTGCCAGACTGATAAAAGTGGTCAGCGCCGCGCCTTTATTACCGCGCTCTTCTTTATCTACCTGAACGATAACTTCCTGGCCTTCACGCAACACATCTTTAATGTTAGGACGCCCATGAGACGTGTAGTTGCTGGGGAAATATTCGCGGGCAATTTCTTTAAGCGGGAGGAAACCGTGCCTTTCTGCGCCGTAATCAACGAAAGCCGCTTCAAGGCTGGGTTCGATACGGGTGATTTTACCTTTGTAGATATTTGCTTTCTTCTGTTCATGACCTGGACTTTCGATATCCAAATCATACAGTCGTTGACCATCAACCAAAGCAACACGCAACTCCTCTTGCTGAGTTGCGTTAATTAACATTCTTTTCATCTTCAACTTACTCGTTATTTTTACTTACATTATTGATAGAGCTACGGACACAAGAACCGCATGACCGGAATGAACCGATGGCCTCGTGGCTTATCGCAGGGACGTCAACCTCACGGCTGTCGCCTGCATAGAGGCGCATGTTTCGGTAGCCTGTATTTCTGATGGAATACAGTGCATTTACTGAGGGAATAGTTTCTGAATAATGCTGCCAGATCTGATTCCATTTGCCGGTCAAGCTGCAATCCGCAGCCCGCTAACTGCTTGATTCCGCATTACGTCTTACGCCATTGCTGCGTGTATGCGTTATCAGGCAAATTGAGTAACTTCACAATTTCCCTTGTTTTATCGGAAATCCGCATGGAAAACGCAAAAGCATTATTCCACTGCTGATACCGTTATAGCAAGGCGACTTTGCCTGTCTGTACAAAAGATAGTTCTATTGCCATCACCAAGTACTTTCATCACCAAAATGGGCGGGGAGTTAATGCGACAACTCGATTGCCTCTTTGCCTCAAAAACGGTGCTACACAATCTCTTTAGGACAGACTCACAGTTAAGCACAGAAAAAGAAGTGGCGCTATTGGGTCGCTCTATTTAGAATCGCGCATCATGAAAACAGATAATCCTTCAGTACAGTTTGTCGCAATCTCCGCAGATGATGCGGGACAACGCGTCGATAATTTTTTACATACCTACTTAAAAGGGGTTCCTAAGAGCCTGGTTTACCGGATCCTGAGAAAAGGTGAGGTAAGAGTAAACAAGAAACGGGTGAAACCTGAGTATAAATTACTTGATGGCGATGAGGTTCGCATTCCGCCGGTTCGGCAGGCTGAACGGGATGAAGCGCCAGTTTCTGCCAGTCTTGGCAAAGTCGCGGCGTTGGCCGAATGCATTATTTATGAAGATGACTACTTGTTGGTGCTGAATAAGCCCTCGGGGACAGCCGTTCATGGTGGGAGTGGCCTGAGCTTCGGTGTGATTGAAGGGTTACGCGCCTTACGCCCGGAAGCGCGCTTTCTGGAGCTAGTGCACCGCCTCGATCGCGATACCTCGGGTGTTTTGCTGGTGGCAAAAAAACGCTCAGCCCTACGCGCGCTGCATGAGCAGCTACGGTTGAAAGGCATGCAAAAAGACTATCTGGCATTAGTGCGTGGCCAGTGGCAGTCGCACTGTAAGGTCGTGCAAGCCCCTTTATTGAAGAACTTATTGCAAAGCGGTGAGCGAATTGTCCGCGTAAATAGTGAAGGTAAGCCGTCAGAAACGCGGTTTAAAGTCGAAGAGCGCTTTGAGAATGCGACGCTGGTAAGGGCAAGTCCGGTCACGGGGCGCACGCATCAAATCCGTGTTCATGCACAGTATGCTGGGCATCCGATCGCCTTTGATGATCGTTATGGCGATCGGGAGTTTGATGAACGATTGGCGAACACGGGGTTAAAACGCTTATTTCTGCATGCTCAGGCGCTGCGTTTTGACCATCCCAACACGGGGGAAACGCTGAGAGTCGAGGCTCCATTAGATAGCGGGCTACGCCGCTGTCTTCAAGCGCTACGCGCGATGAAAGGATAACGACCAGCATTATTTACCGTACTGAATATTAGAACAATATTGGGACAACACATTCTGTTATCCCAATGTTCGTTATGACAATGTCAGCGGATTAACTCCTTCTTCTCTGAGCATCTGCACCAGTGCGATCAGCGGTAACCCGATGAGCGCGTTAGGGTCTCGCCCGGCTAATCGTTCAAAGAGAGTGATTCCTAATCCTTCACTTTTGAAGCTTCCCGCACAGTCCCACGGTTGTTCCTTGTTCAGATAGCCGTTAATTTCCGCATCCGTAAGTGACCTGAAATACACATCGAAAGGCTCCGCAATGCGCTGAATATGCTGTGTCGCGCTATTAAAGAGCACCAATCCTGTGTAGAAGGAAACGCACTTCCCGCTTGCCTGCTGAAGTTGCCGCGTCGCGTTAACTTTATTATGTGGTTTTCCGGTAATGGTATTATCCAAAACACAAACCTGATCGGCACCAATAATCAAATGATGAGGGTAGCGTGTGGCTAACGCCTGCGCTTTGCTTTGCGCCAGGCGGATCACGAGGTCGGCTGCATCTTCATCTACGAAAGGTGTCTCATCGACGTCTGGTGACGCGCAAATAAATGGGATGGCTAACTTTTCCAATAGGGCTCGGCGATATGATGAGGTTGAAGCGAGAACGATCTGCTGCATAATTTTTTGATAAACCGTAGCGTAATGATGAAAGGCATTTTAAACTGAACGCCGCTCTGGAAGCGAATATGGGGAAAGGCGGTGTATCACTGCCTTTTTCTTTGACTCTATATCGTTACGACGTTAATATGCGCGCCCTATGCAAAAGGTAAAATTACCCTTAACCATTGATGCGGCTCGCACCGCCCAGAAGCGTTTAGATTACGTTGGTATCTATTCGCCTGAACAGGTAGTGCGTGTTGCCGAATCAGTGGTGAGTGTGGATAGTGATGTTCAGGCTTCCTTATCTTTCAACATTGATAATCAGCGTCTTGTCGTCATTGAAGGTAATGCCGACGTTTCAGTGACGCTGATGTGCCAACGTTGCGGTACGCCGTTTGAACACCAAGTCCATGCGACATTCTGTTTTAGCCCGGTCGTCAATGATGAGCAGGCCGAAGCGTTACCGGAAGCATATGAGCCGATCAATGTTGATGCGTTTGGTGAAGTTGATCTGCTGGCAATGATTGAAGATGAAATTATTCTGATGTTGCCTATCGTTCCGGTGCATGATTCTGAACACTGTGAAGTGTCCGACGCGGATATGGTGTTTGGTCAACTGCCTGAAGAGGCGGAAAAGCCAAATCCATTTGCCGTATTAGCCAGTTTAAAGCGTAAGTAATTTAAGGAGTAAGGTCCATGGCCGTACAACAAAACAAACCTAGCCGTTCCAAACGTGGTATGCGTCGTTCACACGATGCGCTGACTACCGCTTCTGTTTCTGTAGATAAAGTTTCCGGGGAAACTCATCTGCGTCACCATATCACTGCGGATGGTTATTACCGCGGTCGTAAGGTCATTGCCAAGTAATTCTTTCGAATTATTCACAAGGCAATACGTTGACACGCCTAACTCTGGCGTTAGATGTGATGGGCGGGGATTTTGGTCCCTGCGTGACAGTGCCTGCTGCATTGCAGGCACTGGCTTCTAATCCAGCTCTCAATTTGTTATTAGTCGGCGATCCTGCTGCCATTACTCCATTACTTGCCAAAGTCAATTCTGGTTTGCTTTCTCGCTTAGAAATCGTTCCGGCTGAATCGGTTATCACGAGTGATGCAAGGCCGTCACAGGCGATTCGAACCAGTCGTGGGACATCAATGCGCGTTGCGCTTGAATTGATCAAAGATGGTAGAGCACAGGCCTGTGTGAGTGCTGGCAATACCGGTGCATTGATGGGGTTGGCGAAGCTGTTGATTAAGCCTCTTGCTGGCATTGAGCGGCCTGCACTGGTGTCCGTGTTGCCTCATCAGCAACGTGGACAGACGGTAGTGTTGGATTTGGGTGCGAACGTTGACTGCAGTAGTACGATGCTGGTGCAGTTTGCCGTGATGGGTTCAGTGATGGCGGAAGAAGTGCTGGGACTCGCTAATCCTCGGGTTGCGTTATTGAATATTGGCGCCGAGGAATGCAAAGGGCCGAGTACTATCCGCGACGCTGCGGCGAGACTGAAAGAGACGCCATCAATACATTATATAGGATATCTGGAAGGCAACGACTTGCTGACTGGGAAAACGGATGTGATGGTCTGTGACGGGTTTGTCGGGAATGTCACCCTTAAAACGCTGGAAGGCGTGGTAAGGATGTTCCTCTTACTGCTGAAACCCTCAGCGTCTGGGGCAGGGCAAAAACGGTCTTGGTGGTTGAGATGGCTGGGGCGTTTGTTACAAAAACGCCTGTCAAAGCGTTTCGGTCATTTGAATCCTGACCAATATAATGGCGCATGTCTGCTAGGATTACGGGGCATTGTAATCAAAAGCCATGGCGCTGCAAACCAAGGGGCGTTTGCGGTTGCTATTGAACAGGCCATGCAGACGGTACAGCGGCAGCTTCCCGAGCGGATTGCCGCTCGTTTAGAAGCGGTATTACCCAAGAGTGACTAAGCGTACATGTATACAAAAATAATCGGAACGGGCAGCTATCTGCCTGAAGAAATCAGGACCAACGCTGATTTGGAAAGAATGGTCGAGACGACGGACGACTGGATTGTTACGCGTACTGGAATCCGTGAGCGACGTATTGCCGCGCCGGAAGAAAACGTCGCAACCATGGGATACCGTGCCGCGCAGAAAGCGCTAGAAATGGCGAGTGTTGATCCTTGTGACGTAGGCCTTGTTATTGTTGCGACCACTTCATCAAGTCATGCCTTTCCAAGTGCCGCTTGTCAGATTCAGCAATTATTAGGCATTAAAGATACGATAGCTTTTGATCTTGCTGCTGCCTGTGCGGGATTCACTTATGCGCTAAGTGTGGCCGATCAATATATTAAAAATGGCGCAATAAAATATGCGCTGGTGATCGGTTCTGACACGTTGTCCCGAACATTAGATCCAGAAGATCGCGGTACGTTAATACTGTTTGGTGATGGCGCGGGAGCGGTGCTGCTAACGCCTTCAGAACAGCCCGGCATTCTTTCAACCCACCTGCATGCCGATGGTCGCTATGGCGAATTATTGACACTGCCACATCAAGGCCGTAATCGTGCGGATGCGCCGGCCTATCTGACGATGGCAGGCAATGAAGTCTTTAAAGTCGCTGTTACGGAGCTGGCACACATTGTTGATGAAACACTCCAAGCAGCACAATTGAATAAAAGTGAATTGGATTGGCTTGTGCCTCATCAGGCCAACTTACGCATCATTACTGCGACGGCGAAAAAGTTGGGGATGGGGATGGATAAAGTCGTTGTGACGCTCGATCGCCATGGTAATACCTCTGCGGCATCAGTGCCTTCAGCGCTTGATGAAGCCGTGCGCGATGGGCGTATTAAACCAGGACAATTGGTGCTGCTGGAAGCCTTCGGGGGCGGTTTTACCTGGGGTTCCGCCCTGATTCGTTTTTAATTAAACAGGATTGTGATATGACGCAATTTGCAATGGTGTTTCCCGGTCAGGGATCGCAAACGGTGGGAATGCTGGCTGAGTTGGCGGCGGTACACCCGATCGTAACTGAGACGTTTGCTCAGGCTTCTGAAACGTTAGGCTATGATTTGTGGCGACTTACCCAGCACGGGCCAGTTGAAGAGTTAAATAAAACCTGGCAGACGCAGCCTGCGTTACTGACCGCATCAGTGGCTATCTGGCGTATTTGGCAACAGTTGGGTGGGAAATCCCCTGCGCTGATGTCTGGTCACAGTCTTGGTGAATATTCTGCGCTGGTGTGTGCCGGTGTTTTAGACTTCCAGCAAGCAGTCCGACTCGTCGAACTGCGTGGCAAATTGATGCAGGAAGCGGTTCCGGAAGGAACCGGGGCGATGTCTGCGATTATCGGGCTTGATAACGATGCCATTGTCAAAGCGTGTGAAGAATCCGCACAAGGGCAGATTGTCTCTCCGGTGAACTTCAACTCACCGGGTCAGGTGGTCATTGCTGGCAATAAGGATGCCGTTGAGCGAGCAGGTGCAGCCTGTAAGGCCGCGGGAGCTAAGCGTGCGCTACCGCTGCCTGTCAGCGTGCCGTCACACTGTGCACTGATGGAGCCTGCAGCGAAGAAGCTTGCGATCGCATTGGAGTCGGTGGTCTTTCATCGCCCACTAATTCCGGTAGTTAATAACGTTGATGCCCGCATAGAGACGACACCCGAAGCCATTCGCGATGCGTTAGTGCGCCAACTTTATTGTCCTGTGCGCTGGACTGATTGTGTTGAATTTATGGCTTCTCAGGGCATTGAATCTCTGTTGGAAGTTGGGCCGGGTAAAGTGCTGACTGGCTTAACCAAGCGAATCGTCGATACGTTGACCGCAGCGGCGATAAACGATCCTGCTTCGCTATCAGCAGCGATTGGAAAATAAGAACGGAGAAAACAATGAGTTTTGAGGGGAAAGTTGCCCTGGTTACAGGTGCAAGCCGTGGCATTGGGCGTGCTATCGCCGAGACGTTGGCTGCCCGCGGGGCAAAAGTCATTGGTACTGCGACCAGCGACAAAGGCGCTGAGGAGATTGGCGGTTGGTTAGGTGAAAACGGTAGAGGTTATCGGTTGAATGTTACCGATGCCGCATCGGTAGAACAGGTGTTGGCGGAGGTTCGCGCCGAATTTGGCGATGTTGACATTCTCATTAATAATGCCGGCATCACCCGCGATAATCTGCTGATGCGCATGAAAGACGACGAATGGCAGGATATTCTTGATACCAATTTAACGTCGGTATTCCGTATGTCTAAAGCAGTAATGCGTACCATGATGAAGAAACGTTTTGGGCGGATTATTACTATTGGTTCGGTCGTAGGATGCATGGGGAACGCGGGGCAAGCCAACTATGCAGCCGCGAAGGCGGGGCTGATTGGTTTTAGTAAATCCCTCGCCCGCGAAGTCGCTTCTCGTGGCATTACCGTCAATGTTGTTGCGCCTGGGTTTATTGAAACAGATATGACTCAGGCATTGACAGATGAACAGCGAGCAGGCATTTTGACGCAGGTTCCAGCTAACCGACTCGGTGAAGCGAGAGAAATTGCCAGTGCTGTTGCATTTTTAGCCTCTGATGACGCCGCTTACATCACCGGAGAAACGCTTCATGTGAATGGCGGCATGTATATGATCTAAAAAGCGCGAAAACTATTTGCATTATTTGCGGTGATAACCGCAAAATAGCATAAAATCGTGGTTCGACCAGCCGAGATTTTGTTGCATCTTTTCAAACATTTTATACACTACGAAAACCATCGCGAAAGCGAGTTTTGATAGGAAATTTAAGAGTATGAGCACTATCGAAGAACGCGTTAAGAAAATCATCGTTGAACAGCTTGGTGTTAAACCGGAAGAAGTCGTGAACAATGCTTCTTTCGTTGATGACCTCGGCGCTGATTCTCTTGACACCGTTGAGCTGGTAATGGCTCTGGAAGAAGAATTCGACACTGAAATTCCAGACGAAGAAGCCGAAAAGATCACGACTGTTCAGGCAGCCATTGATTTCATTCAGGCTAACCAGCAGTAAGCGAACATATCTAGGCGGTCATTCGACCGCCTAAGTTTTTTGTCCCGCAGTGTTTTTTTTCCCTCCCTGGAGGATAAGCGTGTCTAAGCGTCGAGTAGTTGTGACCGGACTTGGCATGTTATCTCCTGTCGGCAACACAGTTGAGTCTACCTGGAGTGCTCTTCTTGCCGGTCAGAGTGGTATCAGCCTAATCGACCATTTCGATACTAGTGCCTACGCAACGCGTTTTGCTGGCTTAGTAAAGAATTTTAATTCTGAGGAATACATTTCGCGTAAAGAAGCACGCAAAATGGATGCCTTTATTCAATACGGGGTTGCTGTTGGCATTCAAGCCATGCAGGACTCCGGTCTGGAAATTACGGAAGAGAATGCCCCACGCATCGGTGCGGCAATAGGTTCCGGTATTGGTGGTCTGGGTCTTATTGAAGATAACCACACTGCACTGGTGAACGGCGGCCCGCGTAAAATCAGTCCGTTCTTTGTGCCGTCAACTATCGTCAATATGGTGGCAGGGCACCTGACTATTATGTACGGCCTACGTGGCCCGAGTATCTCTATTGCGACGGCCTGTACGTCTGGCGTGCATAATATTGGCCAGGCAGCGCGTATTATTGCTTATAACGATGCGGATGTGATGCTGGCCGGTGGCGCAGAAAAGGCCAGTACGCCACTAGGCGTCGGTGGATTTGGCGCGGCCCGCGCATTGTCAACGCGTAATGATAATCCTCAAGCGGCAAGCCGCCCGTGGGATAAAGATCGGGATGGCTTTGTACTGGGCGATGGCGCTGGCCTCATGGTACTTGAAGAGTATGAGCATGCGAAAAAACGCGGTGCGAAAATCTATGCCGAAGTCGTTGGGTTTGGTATGAGCAGCGACGCCTATCATATGACGTCTCCGCCGGAGAACGGATCGGGTGCGGCGCTGGCGATGGAAAACGCGCTACGCGACGCTGGTGTGTCAACGAGCCAGATTGGTTATATCAACGCGCACGGTACATCTACGCCTGCCGGGGATAAGGCAGAGACACAGGCAGTGAAATCGGTTTTTGGTGACGATGCACGTCGCGTTCTGGTGAGTTCAACGAAATCGATGACGGGGCATTTGCTCGGTGCCGCGGGTGCAGTGGAATCTATCTTTAGTATTCTTGCCCTGCGCGACCAGAGTGTTCCGCCAACGATTAACCTGGATAATCCTGATGAAGGCTGCGATCTGGATTTTGTGCCACATGAAGCGCGTCAGGTTAGCAATCTGGAATACGTACTCTGTAATTCTTTCGGCTTCGGAGGAACCAACGGGTCGCTGATCTTCCGTAAGATTTGATCGCCGTTGTGATGTGAAAAACCCGGTTTCCGGGTTTTTTTTTGCCGATGATAAAATCAGATATGCCTACTTGTTTGCCACCTTGCTTCACTGGCAAGCTGGCGGTAATGAATAGAGCGGAGCCGATTATGTTATGGGTTAATGGCCGGTTACAGGAACAGCTTTCGGTGTTCGATCGGGCAACACAATATGGTGATGGCTGTTTCACGACAGCGAGAGTCCACGCCGGAGAGGTGATGTGGCTGGATAGCCACATCGCGCGTCTGCAACAGGCCGCTTCGCGTCTATTATTCCCAGAGGTTGACTGGGAAAGTTTGATCGCGGAGATGAAGCAGGCGGCTCGGGGGCAGGCCAGCGCGGTAGTGAAAGCGATGCTCACGCGGGGGGCCGGGGGGCGAGGCTACAGCGTGCGGGGTTGCATGTCGCCGACGCGAATTGTCATCCGGTCAGATTATCCAGTGCATTACGCCGTTTGGCGCAAGCAAGGGATCACCCTGAATCTCAGCCCTGTTGCGCTGGCTAAAAGTCCGTTGCTAGCGGGAATTAAGCATCTGAATCGGCTCGAACAAGTGCTGATTCGCGCGCATCTCGACCAGACCTCCGCCGATGACGCGCTTGTGCTCGACACGGATGGCGCGTTGGTGGAGTGCAGTTCCGCTAATTTATTTTGGCGGAAAGGAAAGCAAGTTTATACGCCGGATCTTTCTCAGTCGGGGGTGAATGGCGTTGCCCGGCAACATATTATCGCTTCACTGGCAGATTCCGATTTCGAGTTGCAGATTGTCAGTGAACCGCTAAGCGCATTAGCCGAGGCGGAAGAGGTGTTGATCTGTAATGCACTAATGCCGGTAGTTGCTGTCAATCAGGCACATGTCTGGCGCTACCACTCACGGACGCTCTATCAATTTCTGAGCTCTGACGGCGAGTAGAAGGTTGATTAATGAAGATAAAGAGAATCGCTTTACTGATTATCGCGGCGGGTATTCTGATGTTGCTGATAGCATGGCAGAAAATGCAGCGTTTTGCTGATTCGCCATTGGCTATCACAAAAGAGACCCTTTTCACGCTTCCGGCTGGAACGGGAAGAGAGGGGCTGGAAACGCTGCTTCTCGATCAAAAAATCATTAACGATGGCGCCTTTTTGCCATGGCTGCTGCGTTTTGAACCGGAATTGGCGCAATTTAAAGCGGGAACGTATCGTTTTACTCAAGGTATGAACGTCCGTGAGATGCTTGCCTTGTTATCCAGTGGGAAGGAAGCACAATTTTCTATCCGTTTTATCGAAGGTTCGCGTCTGAAAGAATGGCTGAACATATTGCAGCAAGCACCCTATATTCAGCATACGCTGGTTGGCAAAACTGAGCAGGTCATAGCCGGTCAGTTAGGCATTCGCAATACTAACGGCCTGGAAGGGTGGTTTTATCCCGATACCTATTCATATACGGCGGGTACGAGCGATAGCGCGCTATTGCTGCGGGCGCATCAGCGTATGAAAAAAATGGTAGATGAAATATGGAAAGGGAGAGAAGCAGGGTTACCGTATACTACGCCAGGCGAGTTGTTAACGATGGCATCTATCATTGAAAAAGAAACGGCGATCAATGAAGAGCGCAAGCAGGTCGCTTCTGTTTTTGTCAATCGTTTACGACGAGGCATGCGTTTACAAACTGACCCAACGGTAATTTATGGCATGGGCGACGATTATAAAGGCGTGATAACGCGTAAAGCACTAGACACGCCGACACCTTATAATACCTATATCATTTCCGGCTTGCCGCCGACACCTATTGCCATGCCCGGAAAAGCATCACTGGATGCGGCGGCGCATCCGGCCAAAACGGCATTCCTCTATTTTGTGGCGGATGGGAAAGGTGGGCACCGTTTTACCACTAACCTGGCGGATCATAATCGTGCCGTAAGGGTATACCGCTCAACGTTAAAGGAACGTGATGGACAGTAAATTTATCGTCATCGAAGGGTTGGAGGGCGCAGGCAAGACGACCGCACGCAACATCGTATTGAAAACGCTTCAGTTGCACGGTGTGAAAGACGTGGTATTTACCCGTGAACCCGGCGGTACACCGTTGGCGGAAAAGTTACGTGAACTCATTAAACAAGGAATGGACGATGAGAAGATTACCGATAAAGCGGAGGTCCTGATGTTGTATGCCGCCAGAGTGCAACTGGTGGATAACGTCATAAAACCGGCTCTGGCTAATGGGCAATGGGTTATCGGCGATCGTCACGATCTCTCTTCACAGGCTTATCAGGGCGGTGGGCGCGGCATCGATCAGCATCTGTTACGTACACTGCGCGATACCGTACTGGGAGATTTCCGACCTGACTTAACGCTTTACCTTGATTTACCGCCCGCGATCGGCTTGCAGCGCGCGCGTCAGCGAGGGGAACTGGACAGGATTGAGCAGGCGTCGCTGGATTTCTTTGAGCGTATCCGCGCGCGCTATCAGGAACTGGCAGGGCAGGACGAGAGTATTCTGACGATCGATGCTTCACAGCCTCTTGATGTCGTCGGTGCGGACATTCGCGCCGTGCTAGAGCAATGGTTGCAGCAACAAGGGCTGAAGCCTGCCGTGCAAGGGGGATGCTAGTGGAGTGGTATCCGTGGCTGAATGCACCTTATCGCCAGCTTATCGCTCAATATCAAGCGGGTAGGGGGCATCATGCGGTGCTATTACACGCTTTGCCGGGGATGGGCGACGAATCGCTTTTTTATGCGCTAAGCCGATGGTTGATCTGCCAACGGCCCGATGGGGTGAAAAGTTGCGGTCATTGTCACGCTTGCCATCTAATGATGGCGGGGACGCACCCAGACTGGCATAGGTTAAGCCCGGAGAAAGGCAAACAAAATCTGGGCGTCGATCCAGTACGTGACGTCGTAGAAAAGATATACCAGCATTCTCAACAAGGCGGCGCAAAAGTGATCTGGCTGTCTGCCGCCGAGCTTCTGACAGATGCCGCCGCGAATGCGTTATTGAAAACGCTGGAAGAGCCGCCGCAGAATACCTATTTTTTATTGGGTTGCCGTGATCCCGCTCGATTACTGGCTACATTGCGCAGCCGCTGTCTGTATTACTATCTGGATGTTCCTGGCGAGAGGCAGAGTATACCGTGGTTGAACGCCCGCCATCCTTATGACGCCGAAGCGTTACGTACGGCATTAAGATTGCAATCGGGGGCGCCGCTCGCCGCAGAAGCGTTATTGCAACCGGAGCGCTGGCAGCAACGAAGTGCATTATGCCAAGTATTGTCTGCCGCGCTGACTTCTCGCGATGGGCTTGCGTTACTGCCCACATTGAATCATGAAGATGCCGATACGCGTATTCACTGGTTGACGACATTATTGCTGGATGCGATGAAATGGCAATTGGGGGCGGGCGCATCGGTGGTGAATCTGGATCAGGTAGAATTGGTTACGCGTTTGGCAAGTGAACCTGCTGCACATTTGCAGTACGAGCTGTCGATGTGGTTGTCCTGCCGACAAAAATTGTTGACCATTACTGGCGTGAATCGAGAGCTACTGCTAACGGAACGTTTACTTGATAGCGAACGTACGTTTGTCTCCCCGGTGGTGCGCGACAGCCATCCCTTTCTGTTTAATTAATATTGAGTAACTATCATGTTGTTAGTCGATTCTCATTGTCATCTTGACGGCCTGGATTATCAGTCTTTACATAACGACGTTTCCGATGTGTTGGAGAAAGCGAAACGTCGCGATGTTGGTTTCTGTTTGGCGGTTGCCACAACGCTACCCGGCTATCGCGCCATGGTGGAGTTAATCGGCGAGCGTGATGACGTTGCGTTCTCCTGCGGTGTGCACCCGTTGAATCAAGAAGCGCCTTATGATTATGCTGAATTACGTGAGCTTGCCAGCGCTAGCCGTGTGGTGGCGCTGGGAGAAACCGGTCTGGACTATTTCTATCAACAGGAGACGAAAGCCCAGCAGCAGTCATCGTTTTGCGAACATATCCGTATTGGCAATGATCTGAACAAGCCGGTTATCGTGCATACGCGTTCTGCTCGTGCAGATACGTTGGCAATTCTACGCGAAGAACATGCCGAGAAATGTGGCGGTGTCCTGCACTGTTTTACGGAAGACTTGGCAACGGCGAAAGCCTTGTTGGATATGGGGTTCTATATCTCTTTTTCGGGGATCGTGACATTCCGTAATGCCGAAGAATTGCGCAGTGTCGCGCGCTACGTACCGCTGGAACGCATGCTGATTGAGACCGATTCCCCTTGGCTGGCGCCAGTGCCGTTTCGGGGGCAGGAAAACCAACCCGCATACGTACGGGATGTGGCGGAACATCTCGCGATACTGAAAGGAATACCGTTGGAAACGCTTGCCGCAACAACGACAGAAAACTTCTCGCGTTTATTCCATGTCGATCCACTTCGATTGACATCTGCCTAATGGGGCGGGAAGAGGTTAATTATTTTAATCTGTGTAATTAATCGTGCCGTAACATCCCTGACATGGAGTTTTTTCTTTTCCCTTGAGCCTGATTTTTAGCGAGATATCGCTAAAAATCGCAACATTTATTCGAGTTCAGGCTGCGGGGTTGTCGAAACGTGATAGTAATCAAACATTGCGACCGCTATTTATTTTACTCTGCGTAAAAATTAAAGGGGGCTAAGACACCCCATTGCGCAAAGCCGCCCCGCGTCTTTGGTCAAATGTTGTATCGGAAGTGAAAGCACTATTACTCAGGAGCACACTCAATTATGTTTAAGAATGCATTCGCCAACCTGCAAAAAGTAGGTAAATCGCTAATGCTGCCCGTATCCGTACTGCCTATAGCCGGTATTCTGCTAGGCGTCGGTTCGGCCAATTTTAGCTGGTTGCCCGCGATCGTCTCCAGCGTCATGGCGCAAGCCGGTGACTCAGTATTTGCCAACATGCCGCTGATATTTGCTATTGGCGTCGCACTAGGATTCACGAATAACGACGGCGTATCCGCTTTGGCGGCAGTAGTTGCCTATGGCATTATGGTGAAAACGATGGCGGCGATTGCGCCGTTGGTCCTTAATCTTCCGGCGGCGGAGATAGCGGAAAAGCATCTGGCCGATACCGGCGTACTAGGTGGGATCATCGCGGGTGGGATTGCCGCCTATATGTTTAACCGTTTTTACCGTATTCAATTGCCGGAATATCTGGGGTTCTTTGCCGGTAAACGCTTCGTACCGATTATTTCCGGCCTGACGGCAATTGCCACCGGTCTGGTGCTTTCTTTCGTCTGGCCGCCAGTGGGAAGCGCCATCCAAACGTTTTCTCATTGGGCGGCTTATCAGAATCCCGTTCTGGCGTTTGGCCTGTACGGACTGGTTGAACGTTCTCTGGTGCCGTTTGGTCTGCACCACATTTGGAACGTGCCCTTCCAAATGCAAATCGGTGAATTCACCAATGCGGCGGGCCAGGTATTCCACGGTGATATCCCTCGCTACATGGCTGGCGATCCGACCGCAGGAAAACTTTCCGGTGGTTTTTTGTTCAAAATGTATGGTCTGCCGGCAGCCGCTATTGCTATTTGGCATTCTGCCAAACCAGAAAACCGCGCAAAAGTAGGCGGTATTATGATCTCAGCGGCGCTGACCTCGTTCCTCACGGGGATCACAGAGCCTATTGAGTTCTCATTTATGTTTGTTGCGCCAATCCTGTACGTGATTCATGCCATTCTGGCTGGTTTGGCATTCCCAATCTGCATCTTACTGGGGATGCGCGACGGTACCAGCTTCTCTCATGGCCTAATCGATTTCGTGGTACTTAGCGGCAACGGTAGCAACCTATGGCTGTTTCCGATCGTAGGGCTAGGGTATGCGCTAGTTTACTACACCCTGTTTCGCGTGCTGATTGTTAAACTCAACCTGAAGACACCGGGGCGTGAAGATAGCGCGGCTGAACAGGCAACGCAGGATAGCGGCGAAATGGCGGCCGCCCTGGTTAGCGCATTTGGCGGAAAAGAAAATATCACAAATCTGGATGCCTGCATCACTCGTCTGCGTGTTAGCGTCGCCGATATTGCCAAGGTAGATCAGGCTGGCCTGAAGAAACTCGGCGCCGCCGGTGTGGTCATTGCTGGATCGGGTGTTCAGGCTATATTTGGCACGAAATCCGATAACCTGAAAACCGATATGGATGACTACATTCGTAACCACTGATTACCATTGATAACCACTGATGTGACATTGACATGTGGCAAAGGGGCGAAAGCCCCTTTTTGAAGTAGGGTTGTGGAAGAGTAAGCCAGTTGGCATCGGCTCTTGCGATCATCTAATCTCATTCACATACATAAAATGATCGGTATTAAACCGGTGATGCGCCATGATCACCGGTATGGTGCTTTGATCAAAAGACACTTCGTCTATCACCATCACCGCGTGCGGCGCGTTAAGCTCCAGCCATTTCAGGTCGTCAGTATCAGCCAGTTCAGCGATTAACTGCTCGCGCACCGCCGCCACACGAATACCATATTTTTCCAGAAGAAAGCGGTACAGCAGAGGCGGTAAGTTATCGGCAGCAGGGAAATCGGGAAGACGCTCAGCCGGTAACACTAGCCGCTCGTGCATAGCAGGAATACCATTTACTCGGCGTAACCGACGAATGCGGATCACCGATGCCTCTGTATTGATTTGCAGCTTTTCGGCTTCATGCGCATTGGCAACGCCGATTTGGTAATCCAACAGAATCGTTTCGGAATTTAGCAGCGCACCGTTGCGGCCATGCATACGGAAATACTGGAAGAAATAGCTTAGATTATGCAATGGTGCCCATCCAGTGACCACGGTGCCGGTCTTGCGGCGGCGCATCAGCATTCCTTCCGCAGTCAATGCCGACAGGGCTTTACGTACCGTCCCGACCGAAACCCCGAAGTCCGCCGCCAAAGCGTTTTCACTTGGCAACACGGTACCCGGCGGCAACTCGCCTATCAGAATAGATTCGCTGATGTGGCGCTTCACCACTTCATATAATGGTGCAGATTCCCTTTCGCTTAAGCGGCCAAAAGGGGATGCGTCCTGCTCTGATTTATTTTGTTGTGTCATAAGTGATTATCTATTGACCTGAACGGGTATCTGCTTTATCTATAAACTATATAGAAATAGAATAAAGCGAGTATAGCATGTCGTGCGAAGGAAGTTTGCAAATTGCGTTGGATTCCATCCGGCAAGACGAAGTTGCTATTTTACAGGATCTCAGCCAGATGTTGGCGGTAAATACCTGCTTTCCGCCTGGCGCTGGTTATCCCGCCTTTGCCAGCCTGATGGAATCTCTGCTTGAGCCGATGGGTTTTGTCTGTGAGCGTGTTAGCGTGCCGGAGAATCTGTGGCAAACGCCCGACGGCAGTGCTCAGGGTGAGCGGGTCAATGTGATTGCCGCGTTGCCGGGCAATGCAACCGAAGCCTGTAATCTCTATTTCCACGTCGATACGGTGCCTGCGGGCGAGGGCTGGAATTATCCGCCACTGGCTCTGACGCAGGCCGAAGGCAAACTGATTGGCCGTGGCGCCGCAGACATGAAAGGCACCATTGTGGCGACGCTGGCGGCAATTCGCGCCGCGCAACGTCACGGGCTGGCGCTAAAATTTAATCCGGTGCTGCTGTTATGTACCGATGAAGAAGGCGGCCTGTATCCCGGCGTGCGATATCTGGCCGAGCAGAAGTTATTCTCCGGTCACATGCTCAGCTTTAACGGCGGTGCGGTGCCACGTATCTGGGGCGGTTGTTTCGGCAGCATAGACCTGAAAATTTGCATCACAGGCCGCTCGGCGCATTCCGGCGATCCGGTCGGTGGCATCAATGCTATTGAAGAAAGTTTGCCGCTAATTAATGCGCTGTATGCACTTAAACGTGAGGTTGAGCAGCGTGTTTCCATCATGCCGGCCCCACCGCATTTCGACGGACGTCCGCTGACTTCGCGTCTTACGCTGGCTGCCGCCCAAGGCGGAGGCAAAGGTTCGACCGTTCCCGCCCGCTTTGAACTGCTGGTTAACCGCCGTTATTCGCCGGAAGAACCTTTTGAAACCGTGCTAAAAGAACTCACTGACTGCATCGGTCAGGCCATGGCAGACTCCGCAGCACTGGCAGTGGAATATTACTTGATTGGTCATCTCGCCCCGGTCAGTAATCCGACTGGTCCGCACTGGCCGCGCTGGCTCGCGGCGCTCAGCCAGGGTTTCGGTTTCCACGCAAACGATTTCGCTGTCTGGGGTTCATCCACCAGTTCTGACATGGGTTGGGTGCAGCAGGCAGGTATTCAGGAAATTCTACTCGGTGGGCTTGCCCGTCCGGAAAACCGTATCCACGCATCGGACGAGTACACAACAATGCAGGACATCGTTGCATTATCTCAGTCAATTCTTGCCTATTTCGCTTCAGATTTTACTCCCACCGAAAATTCGCCAACCCAGATTTTTTCGAATTCAGCAGAGAGGATTTACTAATGAGTGCCATGAAAGGCGTTAGTCGCCGTCAGTTTATCGCCGGATCCACTATCCTCACTGGCGCGGCCATGTTGCCGTGGTCGGGGCATGTTACCGCTGCCGTTTCCAGCGCCACTGATGTTAGCGGTTCACCGCGTAAGGGCGGGGTGCTTCGTATCAGTGTAGATCAGGCCGTGGGCATGCTTAATCCGCTGCAGGCGCGCGTCAATCCTGAATATCTGGTAGCCGAATTGTTATACAGCGGGCTGACACGGCTGACGCAGGACATGAAAGCGGAAGGGGATTTAGCCGAGTCTTGGAAAGCCAGCGATGATCTCACTCAGTGGACGTTTACTCTGCGCAAAAAACTCAGGTTCCACGACGGTTCTGTCTGTACATCGGCTGACGTGGTGGCCAGTCTGAATGCCATTCTTGATCCGAAAAATGCCTCACCGGGTCAACACAACATCGGCCCTGTCACTGCCGTGACTGCGCCGGATGCCGACACGGTTGTGATTAGTACCAATGGCCCTTACGCCGACTTGCCGGTGATGTTGGCGTATCCCGATGCGAAGATTATTCCTGCGGAGATTGCCAAAGGACAATTGGAACGTCTGAGCAAAGAAGCGATCGGCACCGGGCCGTTCAAACTGGTGTCGTTTGACCCGGAACGTCTGATTGTGGTGGAACGTAATCCGCATTACTACGATCCGTTACGCCCACATCTGGATCGTGTAGAAGTAGTCGTCTATCCCGATGCAATCGCTGAAGGTTCGGCGCTGATTGCCGGTGATACCGACCTGATGCTTTCCGCCGCCGCTACCGAATTTGCACGTTTATCAACATCTACTGGCGTGGTGCCGCTGCGTGTGCCGTCTGGCCAGTTCCTTAATGTGAACATGGGGTGCGATACCAAACCCTTTAGCGATGTGCGCGTCCGTCAGGCGCTGGCGCTGTGTGTGGATCGCAACGCCACCGTAGGTTTTGTCGCCGAGGGTTACGGCACGGTGGGCAACGATACGCCGCTCAACGCTGCCTATCCATATTATCGGAAGGAACCGCTGAAAGCGCCGGATTACACGAAAGCCAAAGCGTTGTTGAGAGACGCTGGTTATCCCGATGGATTAGATTTAACGCTGGTTGCTTCCGATAAGCCGTCAACGCGTACCCAGCTCGGCATAGCACTACGTGAAATGGCCAAACCGGGCGGTTTTCGCATTAAGGTGCAGACTATGGCGCACAGCACCTATCTCGATCAGGTATGGAAAAAAGGCAATTTCTACGTCGGTTTTTACAACATGCAGCCCACGCCGGACGCCGTGTTCTCCCTACTGTATACCTCGACCGCATCCTGGAACGAAACCCGTTGGAACAACGCCGAGTTTGATGTTGCGGTGAAAGCGGCGCGTGAAACCGCCGATCCGGCAAAACGTACTGAGCTGTATGGCAAGGCGCAAAAACTGATGCACGACGAAGTGCCGTCGCTTATCCCGGCGTTTTTCGATTTGCTGGCGGCAGGGCGCGATTATGTTGCCGGTTATCAATTGCATCCGCGTGGCGCAGTGTTCCGTCTGGATCATGTGTGGCTGACGGCGAAAGCCCCGACCCGAAAATAGCAGGGGGCATGGATAGTGACGGCGAATTATCTATTAAAACGTTTCATTCTGGTGATTTACACTTTATTGGTGGTGTCGTTACTGGTTTTCGGCATTACACAGTTGTTACCGGCAGATGCTGCTGTAACGCTGCTCGGGCAAAACGCCACCCCAGAAGCGCTGGCGGCCGTGCGTGCGCGCCTCGGACTTAATGATCCGGAGTGGTTGCAATACTGGCACTGGCTGCGCGGCGTTCTGCACGGTGATTTTGGTGTGTCGATGCGTAACGGTTTGCCGGTGGCGCCCACGATTATGACGGCGCTCGGACGTTCTCTGTTGCTGGCGGTGTGTGCATTGCTGCTAATGTTGGTGGTGGCTATTCCGCTGGGTATTTGGGCGGCGGTACGGCGTGGAAAACCGGCCGATATGTTAGTTAGCGTGTTGTCGTATGTTGGCATTTCTTTCCCTGAATTTGTTACCGCCACCTTGCTGCTTTTACTGTTCTCCGATGTCTGGCAAATCCTGCCTGCTACAGGTTATGTGCCGCTAACGGAGGATTTCTGGGACGGCGTTAGTCATCTGATCCTGCCATCGGTGACTGTAGCGATGATACTGGTTGCGCACGTATCGCGCATGGTGCGTTCGGAAATGGTCGATGTATTGCAGACCGATTATATCCGCGCGGCTCATCTTAAAGGCCTGTCGCGCCGCCGGATTTTATGGCGTCACGCGCTGCGTAATGGCCTGCTGCCGACTATCACCATTGTGGCACTCGATGTGGGGTATCTGCTAGGCGGCATTGTGGTGGTGGAGGAAATCTTTGCCATTCCGGGGATTGGGCGTGAGCTGATCGTGGCGGTACAGGCGCGGGATTTACCGACCATCCAGGCCGGGGTGTTAATTCTTGCAGCGACCTATTCCGTAGTCAATTTCCTGGCCGATCTGGCCTATATTTCCCTCGATAAACGGATCAGTTATGCGTGATGTAATGAAGCATTTAATCCGTTCGCCGCAGGGCGCTGTCGGGTTGTTTATTTTAATAGTGGCCGCGCTAATGGTGTGTGGCGGGGCGCATCTCGCACCTTATGATCCTGAAGCGATTTCGATTCTGACGCGTTACAGAGCGCCGTCAGCAGAGCACTGGTTTGGCACCGATCAGCTTGGGCGCGATATTTTCAGCCGCGTGATGGTTGGCGCACGCGCCACGATAGTGCTGTCACTCCTGGCGACATTAATGTCGATGGTCATTGGGGCGGTGATAGGCACCGCCAGCGCATATCTGGGCGGCAAAACGGATGAGGCGATTATGCGCACTATGGACGCGGTGATGTCCATCCCGAGCCTGCTGTTCGCGCTGTTGATTGTCAGCACCCTCGGCCAGAGTAGTTTCAATGCGGTGTTGGCGATTACCCTTGCTTTTGTTCCCGGTATGGTGCGCATTGCCCGCAGCGTCTCGCTGGCAGCGCGTCAACAGGATTACATCAGCGCGGCCATTGCTCGCGGTGAAGGCCCGCACTACATTATTTTTCGGGAAATGCTGCCCAATATTGCTGCACCTATCATCGTGGAAGCCACTATTCGCGTGGCCTTCGCCATCATGCTGTTTGCAACATTGAGTTTTCTCGGTCTGGGCGCACAGCCGCCGGAGCCGGAATGGGGGCTGATGGTGTCGGAAGCTCGCGCTTACTTCTTTAACGCGCCGTGGATGATGCTCATTCCGGGTGTGGCGATCGCACTCGTAGCGATCGGTTTTAATCTGCTGGGCGATGGTCTGCGCGATGTGCTAAACCCGAGGAACCACTGATGAGCGATATCGTATTAGCGATAGAAGATTATAGCCTTGATTACCTGTTGCCTCAGGCGGAACCGCTACAGGTTTTGCAGGATATTTCGCTCAGTGTACAACGCGGTGAAGTGGTTGGCCTGGTTGGAGAATCGGGTTCGGGAAAAACCACGCTGGGCTGGTCGATTATGCGTTATATGGCCGCCAATGCACGGGAACGCGGCGGGCGTATTTTGCTGGACGGAGAGGATTTATGTCAGATGTCGACACCGCAGCTTGAAAAGCTGCGTGGCGGCCGGTTGGGCATGATTTTTCAGGATCCGAGTGCCTCGCTGAACCCGACGTTGACGCTGGGCGAGCAGGTGATAGAAATGCTGATTCGCCACCGCGGGATGGATGCAAAACAGGCGCTTGAGCTGGGCATTCAATTGCTCAGTAATGTCGAACTGAAAAACCCGGCGGCGATGATGAAACGTTATCCTCATCAGGTGTCCGGTGGTGAAAAACAGCGCGTGCTTATTGCCACCGCGTTCGCCTGCGAGCCGCAGTGTCTGATTTTTGATGAGCCGACTACCGCGCTCGATGTCATCAGTTCGGCACAGATCCTCGCGCTGTTTGCCCGTTTGCGCGAAGAAACCGGCGTTGCCTCTCTGTATATCTCCCACGATTTGGCGTTAGTGTCAGCGGTGGCAGACCGTGTCTGTGTGCTGGAAAAAGGTCATATCGTTGAACAAGCCGCCGCGCATAAACTGTTCCTTTCGCCGCAACATGCGTATACGAAAAAGCTGGTGGCGGCAGTCCCGGATCCTATGCGTCGGCTAACGGACGCAACACCAGTCTCGAAGCAGCCTTTACTTAGTTTGGAAAACATCAATATTGATTATGGCCGTCATGGTTTACTGGATCGGTTGTTTCGTCGTGAAAACAGGAAAACTCGTGCTGCATCGAATGTTAGCTTGACAGTGCATAGAGGAGAAATCGTTGGTGTAGTGGGGGAGTCCGGTTCCGGCAAATCATCGCTGGCGAAAGCCCTGACCGGTCTGGTGCCGTTCAGCGGTAAAGTCGATTTCAACGGTTACAACTTATTTGGTCGTGTTGAAATGGATAAGGATTATCGTCGCCGCGTGCAAATGATTTTTCAGCATCCTGACGCCTCTCTTAATCCGCGCCAGCGTATCGGAGAGATTATTGCCCGTCCGCTAAGGCTGTATGGATTGCCTACGGGTAAAACCGAAGCGCAGGCAGTGGCACGACTGCTGGAAGATGTACGCCTGCCCGCCAGTTTCGCACAGCGTTTCCCACATGAACTTTCCGGCGGGCAGAAGCAGCGTGTAGCGATTGCCCGTGCGTTTTCTCATCCGCCCGAACTGGTGATTTGCGATGAGATTACCGCCGCGCTCGATGTCTCCGTTCAGGCGACGGTCATTGAGTTATTGCTGGACCTGCGCCGTCGTTACGGCACAGCCTATCTGTTTATTACCCACGATCTGAACTTAGTCCGCCAGATTGCACACCGCGTGGCGGTGATGTATCGCGGGGATTTGCTGGAAGTGCTGCCGGGTGATGCCATGGTGCAACAGGCCAGCCACGATTATACGAAGGCGTTGCTGGCGGCGGTGCATACGCCTGAAACGGCCATCAAGGGATATCTCTGAAATTGAAAGGGTTACATATGAATTCTCAACAATTACTGGCCGCGATTGACGACGACTATTGCCTGAATTTTCTGGCGCGCATGGTGCAGCACAAAAGCTACAGCCAGACTGATGGCGAGCGCAAGTTGGCAGAATATATGGCCAGCCAGATGCAAATGCTCGGGTTGGAAACACAACTGCAACCGGTGCCGGGCGAGCGGCTGAATGCCATCGGCACGTTACGAGGAGAAGGCGGTGGCCCCAGTCTGCTATTTAACGGTCACCTTGATACTAATCCGGTGACTGAAGGCTGGACGGTTGATCCGTGGGAAGGAAACATTGATGACGAATTCATTTACGGCATCGGCGTATCTAATATGAAAGCTGGAGATGCGGCCTATTTTTGTGCACTGAAAACGCTGATCGATAACGGTGTAAAACTTAAAGGCGACGTGATCCTGACTTATGTAGTCGGTGAGTTACAGGGCGGGATCGGCACGATTGCCGCTATTGAGCAGGGCATCAAAGCCGATTACTTTATTAACGCCGAACCGACCGATGTGCAGGCGTTGACCATGCACGCAGGATCGCTCATGTTTACTATTGAACTGACCGGCGATACGCGCCATCTTTCCAAACGTGAAGAAGCGGTTGATGCCATTCAGGCGGCTATCCGGCTGATACCGCAAATCAATGGCATCACTTTTAGCGGCGCGGAAACAGACGACCACCGCAAAATTAACCGCGGTCATATTGGCACCATTCACGGCGCGCTGGGGCGCGATCTTGAGGAATGGCGCCCGCCACAGGTAGCGGATTTCGTGCGCTTGAGTGGTTCGGCGCGTTTTGCACCGGGACAAACCGTCGAAACTGTGCTGGCTGATTTACAGGCGTTGCTCAATAACCTGTGCAGTGAATTTCCGGGTTTACAGGCAGAACTGTTTGATGACGGTAAACGCCATCGTCCTACCATGCTGCCGTTTGAGGTGTCGCCAAATTCACCAATCGTAAATGCGGTTAACCGTGCTTATCAGACCGTGCGAGGCGAACAGCAACCTACCGGGGTGATCACGCCTCCCGCATTTTATGGCACCGACGCCGCGCATTTTTATCAGATGTTGGGTATGGAAGGAGTAGTTTGCGGGCCGGGAGGCAAGTTCAACACCATGCCGGACGAGCGCGTCCATATTAAAGATTTCCTCGATATCGTGCGGGTTTACCTTCTGTCCATACTCGAAATCTGTCAACCCATTGAAGCTTGATCTGAGAGAAAATAAGATGTCAGTAGCGGTGAATCTGGCGGCATTAAGCCGCCTGCGCGACGCTATGCGTGTGGCGGACGTTGAAGTGATGCTGGTCGACAGCGGTGAGTTGCTGGCGTGGTTGACCGGTTTTACTGTATCGGAAACGTTATATCGCGCCTGCCTGGTGCCACTGAGCAGCGAGCCGTGGATGGTGTTGCGCCAGCTCGATGAAGCGCCTTGTCGCCAGTTAAGTTGGTTGAGTGACATTGTCACGTATTACGATCATCAGAATCCGTGGAAATGCGTAGCAGACAGCCTGCTTGCTCGTGGCTACCGCGATTGCCGTCTGGGCGTGGATACCCGCTCATACAGCATGACAGTGGAAACCTGGCAACAGCTCTCTGAATACTTACCAAATGTTATTTGGCGGCCTATGCCGGGCATCAGTGACCAGTTGCGGCAGGTGAAATTTCAGTACGAACTGGATATCTTGCAGAAGGCGGCACAAATCGCGGATACCACTTTTCTGGCACTGAAAGAGCAGGTCAACGCGGGTTGGCGTGTGCGGGATATCGCGGCGCTGGCCGCCCACATTTTCCTTTCTGAAGGCGCGGATACCGGTGAAACCGGCCCGATTGTTCGTTCCGTCGGTGACAACGGTTTTCTGCATGCGCAGACGCATGAAGCGGTGATCCATGCTGGCGACATCTTGCATGTGGAACTGATCCCGAAAGTGAAACATTACAGCGCACGCCTGATGCGTCCGTTTATCCCCGGTGGAATCAGTCCTGAGCAACAACACATTGCCCGCCAACTTATAGCCCTGCAGGATGCGCAGATTGCCGCGATGAAACCTGGCGTGAAAGCCAGTGAAATCGACGCAATTTTACGCAATGCCATACTCGACGCCGGTCTGCGTGCCGAATATGGTAATGCCACTGGCTACGCGCTCGGGCTTTATACCCGCACGCCGCGCCCAAGCGATTTCTCGCATTGTTTTACGCCTGCGGCCAATTGGCACCTTGAAGAAAATATGGTGTTCCATATGTATACTTCAGCGGCCGGACTGGCGTTTAGCGAGACGGTCGTGGTTAAAGCCGGAGGTGGCGAGCGGATGAGTTATTTACCGCGGGACGCCATAGTGATTTAAAAATAAGGAACCTTTTTAAATCGCTTTTTACAGTCAACATCATGGACCGAGTCCCCACGATGTTGGCTCTAAGGTGGTTTAATACCTCTTGCTCTGGTTATAGCGTTACCCTGTGACACCTCACCGCCACACTGTTCGCGCCATAAACCAGGTCCTGTGGCATCTGGCAGCCGCCACCCGCGAGCGGGCAGCGCTCACGAAAATAACAGCCCATTGGCAGGTTGCGATTACTCGGTAATTCACCTTTTTTATCCACAATCCCGTCATCGAGCGCGCGGCCAGCGCGAGGGACGGAATCGAGCAGCAATCGGGTATACGGATGTTGCGGTGCAGACAATACATTTTCTGCTGCGCCTAGTTCGACGATTTGCCCTAGATACATCACCGCCACGCGGTCACTCATGTGTCGCACGACAGACACGTTGTGAGAAATGAGTACATATGTCAGGTTGCGCTGGCGTTGCAGCTCCACCAGTAAATTGAGGATTTGCGCCTGCACGGAAATATCCAGCGCGGAAGTCGGTTCATCCAGCACGATGATGTCGGGTTCGGAAGATAACGCGCGGGCGATGGAGATACGCTGACGCTGTCCGCCAGAAAATTCATGCGGCAGACGGTCGAGGTATTCTTTACGAATTCCAACCTGCTCCGCCAGTGTGGCAGCCAGTTCACGGCGTTCGCGACGGCTGTTGTGTTTTTGTACATAAACCGGTTCGGTGATAATCCGCCAGACCGGCAGGCGTGGATCCAGCGACGATTGCGGATCCTGAAACACCATCTGCATGCCTGAGCCGAACCAGGAATTATCGTTGCGAGCACGGTGTACTTCTCCGCTGCTCGGCGTAAGTAATCCCATTAGCAATTGCGCCAGCGTACTTTTGCCACAGCCCGATTCACCGACAATCCCCAGCGTTTCACCCCGGACAATATTGAGATTAAGCCCGTTCAGTGCATGCACATAACTGGTCGGTCTGCCACGCCAGTTAACACTGGCGGGAAAGTGTACGCGGACATCCTGCAACGCTAGTAATACATCAGCAACCATCAGAAATGCTCCTCAATGTGTTGGATTTGGTCGGCGTGACGCTGAGGATGCCAACAGGCTACCGACTGTTTTGGACACTGCGGTAAGGGCGCCAGTGCAGGCGTAGTCATGCAGCGATCGTCGGCGTGATTGCAACGTCCGCGAAACGCGCAACCCTGCGGCAGTTGTGACAGATTCGGCACCGTGCCGGGAATGGCTTTCAATAGGCTGCGCGGTTCACCGTTTTCCGGCGCCGCCTGCAATAAGCCGATGGAATACGGATGCGCCGGTGTGTCGATCACATCCGTGGTCTTACCGCTTTCAATCACGTGACCGGCGTACATCACATAAACCCGATCGCAAAGCTGCGATACCACCGCCATGTCATGGGTGATAAATAACACCGCTGTGCCGCTGGCGCGGGCTTTACGCTGGAGTAAACGCAGAACCTGCCGCTGCACGGTGACATCCAGCGCGGTTGTCGGTTCGTCGGCAATGATCAGTTCCGGCTCGCACGAAAAGGCCATCGCAATCAATACCCGCTGGCGCATACCGCCAGAGAGTTCAAACGGATAGCGCGACATCACCTGTTCTGCATCGGCGATCTGCATATCATCCAGCAGCCCGATGGCTTTTTGCCATGCCTGCGTCTTGCTGAGGTTCTGATGTAGGCAGATGACTTCGCACATCTGGCGGCCAATTTTGCGCGTCGGATTCAGCGCGTTCATCGGTTCTTGAAAAATCATCGCCACACGTGCGCCACGCAAGGTGCGCATCTGTTCTTCACTGGCATGGATCACGTCGGTGCCGAGCATACGTAATTTACCGCCGGTGACGGTAAAACCGTCAGGTGGTAACAGGCGCATCGCCATCATGGCGGTGACCGATTTGCCGGAACCGGATTCGCCGACTACGCCGACGATTTCGCCCGCGTTAACTGAAAGCGAAACCTGATTCAGGGCTTTGACTTCGCCGCCATAGACCGGAAAGGTCAGTTGCAGATTGTCGATTTCCAGTACCGGCGTGGTGGGGTGTTCTATCATTTCAGCGTCCTCTGCTTTTGGGATCCAGCAGGTCGCGCAGACCGTCGCCGAACAGGTTAAAACCGGTGGCAGTGATTAGTATTGCCACCCCCGGAAATGCCGAATACCACCATTGATCAAGAATATAGTTGCGGCCATTGGAGACCATCGCGCCCCATTCTGCCGTCGGTTGCTGCGCGCCAAGACCGATAAAACCGAGCGTCGCCGCCATTAGAATCGAGGTACCAATATCCAGCGATGCCTGCACCACCAACGGCGGCATGACGTTGCGTAATACGTGCCAGGTAATCAGATGCCAGCGTGAAGCGCCAAACGTCTGCGTGGCCTGCATATACGCCTGATGGCGCAGCATCAGCGTTTGCCCACGGGCCAGCCGCACGTAAAACGGAATGCGCACTACGGCGATAGCCAGCATGGCATTAAACAAACTTGGCCCGAGTGCGGCGGCCAGCGCCATGGTCAATACCAGCGACGGCACTGATAGCATGATGTCCATGCAGCGCATGATCAGCGCATCGACCAGGCCACCCACCACGCCAGAGAAACAGCCGAGTAATGAGCCAATCGTGCCCGCGATAATCACCACCGCCAGCCCGGCGGCAACCGACTGCTGGCTGCCAATCAGCACGCGACTGAACAGATCGCGACCGACTTCGTCGGTACCAAACCAGTGCAATGCAGAAGGCGCCTGCAAACGGTCGGTCAGGTTGATAGCGTTCGGGTCGTGCGGCACCAGCCACGGCGAAAAGATCATAATGAAAAGCACGATCAGCATAATCGTCAGCCCTAGCATGGTCAGCGGGCTGCGAGTCAGGAGATGGAAGGTGCGCCGCCAACTGGCGAAACGCGGTTTGACGTCCGGTTCCGCGATATCGGCCCGATGATTATTGACGCCCGGTTCAATCACAGACATGGTTCACCCTCCACGGCCAATGCGCGGATCGATCCACACATACAGTAAATCCACACATAAATTGACGATGACATAGGCAAACGACACCACCACCGCAAACCCCATCACCGCAGGGAAATCCAGCGCCTGAATCGAATTCACCACATAGGCGCCCATCCCCGGCCAGGCAAAAACGGTTTCGGTCAGCACCGCGCCATACAATAAATCGCCCATCGCCAGCCCGAGTACGGTGACCGACGGGATCAGCGCATTTGGCAAGGCATGACTGAGAATAATCCGCCAGTGCGACAGCCCGTTGGCGCGCGCCGTACGGATGTAATCCTCACTCAGTTGCTCCAGCATCGCCGAGCGAATCTGCCGCGCCACAATCCCCATATGCACAAACGCCAGCGTCAGCGCAGGCATCGCCAGATGTTGCAGGCCGTTCCAGAAGGCGTCCCAGTTCCCCGTCAGCAGCGAATCAAGGACATAAAAGCCGGTGATAGTGGTGGGAGGGTCCATCCAGTCATCCAGCCTGCCACCGCCCGGCAGCAGGTTCAGATGACCGTAAAACAGGATGATAACCCCCAGCCCCAGCCAGAAAGCAGGCGTGGAAATCCCGAGCACGGAAAGCAGTCGCACCAGATGATCCGGGAATTTATTGCGATAGACCGCAGACAACACTCCCAGTGGAATGCCGAACACAATCGCCAGAAACAGTGCGCTGATGGCCAGTTCTAACGTCGCTGGGAAGAACGCTTTCAGGTCTTCCAGTACCGGACGCCCGGTGCGGATCGAGGTGCCCAAATCGCCGTGCAGCAACTCACTGACGTAACGGAAAAATTGTACATATAGCGGCTGGTTCAGCCCAAGTTGATCACGGATATGTTCGACCATTTCATTACTGGCGCGATCGCCCGCCAGGAGTCGCGCCGGGTCACCGGGGATCATATGCGAGATGATAAAGGTAATGACGCAAACCCCCGCCATTACCAATATCAGCCCCCAGCAGCGTTGCCTGATCAGAATCCAAAAAGTCATCGTGTTTCCCCGTAAAACCCCTTCAAAACGAGAAAGGGGCTTGCGTAAATAATGAGGCTGCAATTACTTATGCATCTGCCCGACGTTAAACACCTGCTCCAGCATCGGGTTGAAAACAAAGCCTTTGACGTCTTTGTTCATCGCCACCTGATAGTTTTTCTGGAACAGATAAACGTATGCCGCTTCGTCGATAACGATTTTCTGTGCCTGCTGGTAATAGTCGGTGCGCTGTTTCTGATCGGTCACTGACACGGCTTTTTTCAGCAACGCGTCCACTTCCGGATTGGAATAGAACGAACGGTTACCCGGCAGGCCTTTTTTATCGGACTCGAACCAGTAGTTCATAAACATGTACGGGTCGGCGAAATCCGGGCTCCAGTTCCCAATCGAGATGTCGTAATCGCCCTGCCCGATACGGTCACGCATGGTGGCGTTGGCCAGCTTTTCCAGCTTCACGTTAATTCCGACCTGACCCAGGCTGGCCTGCACCGAAAGCGCGATAGATTCCCAGTTCGGATCGTTGTCGGAATACAGGAAATCCAGCGTTTGCGGCTTGTCTTTAACTTTTTCCAGATCGGCTTTGGCCTGCGTCAGGTCTAACGTGTATTGCTTCGCGGTCGGGTCGAAGCCCCACATCCCGTCTGGGATTGGGCCGCGCATTTGCTTCGCATTGCCGCCGAGAATACCTTTCACCATGCCCTGATAATCGACAGCCGAAGAAATCGCCCGGCGTAAATCCACCTGATTGAGCGGCGTTTTAGCGTTATTAAGATACAGATAGGTCACGCGCAGTGACGGGAATTCTTCCACCGCGACTTTATTTTCTTTTTTCAGTGCGGCCAACTGGTCCATCGGCAGGGAATCGGCAATATCCAGATCCCCGCGCGACAGTTGAAGGCGGCGGGTGGCGCTTTCACCAATAATTTTCACGGTCACACGTTTGAACGCCGGTTTCGCGCCGTTGTAATGCGGATTTGGCACCAGCATGAGTTGCTGCCCTTTCTGCCAGCGATCGAGTTTATACGGGCCGGAACCGGCGGTGTGTCCGGCCAGCCACGCCTTGCCTTCATCGGCGGGATGGGCTTTGGCGATCGCCGGGTTGACGATGCCTGCGCCAGCGTTTGCCAGCGTGTAGAGGAAGGGGGCGAACGGTGTTTTCAGCGTAAAAGTGACGGTCATCGGATCCACCACCGTCACAGTCATATCTTTCGGGAAGGCTTCGGACGGGCCCTGACCGATTTTCATCAGACGCTCGAATGACCATTTTACCGCATCGGCATTGACGTCAGAGCCGTCATCAAATTTGGCGCCTGGTTTAAGTTTGAACGTCCAGACCCGTTGATCCGGTGAAGCCGTCCAACTGGCCGCCAGATCGCCTTCTACCTGCGTCGAGCCTTTGCCGTCTTCGGTTTTATACTGCACCAGACGCTGATACGCCGGATAGGTCACCGTCCAGTCGTTGTTGTCGATAGTCACCGCCGGATCCAGCGTTTGCGGGTCCGCCGCCTTGCCGATAACCAGCATATCTTTCGGCACGGCGGCCTGCGCGGCAAAACTGAAGCCTGACAAGGCGAGAAAAATGGCACCGGCGATCTGTGTTTTGGTATTTTTGCGGAACGTGTTGATTGCTGTGTTGCTCATTGGAGAACTCCTGGTTCTGTCAAAAAGTGATAAGAGACGTGCAATAATTACGCGGCATTCACCGGCGGATAGCAGCCGAACCGCTCTTCCAACAACGGATACGTTTTGGCATCCGGTAATTCAAAGTGCCACCACTCGCTGGTGATCCCCTTAAAGCCGCCCGCCGCCATCACGGCGTTGAGCAACAAACGGTTACGTTGAATCTGTGGCGGTAAGTCGGGGTAAAACGGATGAGAGACTTCGGTCATTTCATCAAAGCCCGCGCCCATATCCAGCACGTCTCCCCGCTCATCCAGCAAGGTCAGATCCACCGCCACACCGCGACTGTGGTGCGAACCGAGTTTGATATCCACGACGTAATTCGGGTTCGGGAACGCCGCCCACAAGCAGGCCTGCGCCGCCTGCGGCCGATAAGCGTCATAAATTTTCAGGGTAAATCCGGCTAGTTTCGCGACCATGGCGCACCGCACCAGCGCGGCAGCGGCATCGGGATGTAACAGGCAGCGGGATTCGCGATAAATCGGTTGACCGGTCAGGTTATCGGCAGTGGCATATTTCAGGTCGATCACCACATCAGGCAATATTTCAGCCAGATCGATAAGAGCGACATCAGGGGTTTTCATGTTCATCAATAAGTTGTCCGCTGGTTTAGACGTTCAGGACTCAAATTGTCCGAGCTGTTTTTGCAAAATCCGGTTATTCGCCAGACGCTGTTCTACATCGTTACCGCGCAGTTCGAGCACCGCCGAACACAGCAGATTGAACAGACAACTGAGCGGCGCCATCGAATCCCAGAACTGGCCGGTGTCAGTTTTCACCTGTAATAAATCCACCGGATAATCACGCGCCCACGGACAGTAAATGTCGGTGATCAGAGCCAGATTCAGCCCGCGTTCGCAGGCCGCTTCACAATAGGTCCGTGCCATTTTCGAATAGGCACGGGTGTCGGTGACTACCAAATAGGGCTGGGCGAATTCTGAATTCAGCGATTCGACATAGGTGCCGGAAAGCCCGTCGGCGAAATAGACTTTGGGGCGTAAATATTCGAGAGAGCTGGAGAAATTGTTGGCAATGCCACGTCCCGACTGTATGCCGAGGATAAATACCGCTTCAGCATCAGCAAGACGCCGACTGACCCGCTTGAAACTGTCAGTTTGTACCAACTGATACACATAATTAATGGCTTCGAGTTCAAGCGTCAGTGACTGTTGTAGTTTTTCCTGCTGAGGCTGTTTACTCCGTTCACGGTAAGCGCCAAGCCGGTCGGTCACCACCCACGGCTGATAAGACGTGCCGCTTTGCTGGCGCAGCGTTTGTTTGAAATGATCCAGGTTGCGATAGCCCAGACTGCGCAGATAACGCCCAACGGAAATCCCGCTGGTTGCCGCGCTACGCGCGATGCTGTTCGCCGTTTCAAACGGGATCTGTGCCAGATTGGCCAGCAAATAACTCGCAATGCGTTTACCCGTTGGTGTCTGTTTGGCGAACGAGGCTTCGAGTTGATCAATCACATCCTGCGCTGGCTGCATCGGTGAATCCTCTGTTGTTTCATTGTCAAAAAATCATCGCTGTTAGTGAATTAACATGCACGGGGTGTGCCAATGTCGAAAAATGGGCGGAACTTGTGTACCCGCACGGTATTCATGGGGATTTGACGAGGGGAAAAGGCAAGGAAGGCCAATCAGAATAGAATTTCACTGTGACCATTTGCACAGTAATTAGGCAGCTTATGAGTGCTTTTAGTGCAATAGCGCAGAGAAAAGACGCCACGAAGAAAAATGGTGATGCCGAGCAATACTTTATATTAATAATTAATAGGCTAAATGAGAAAATAACATCCAGTCTTAATCGGCTGGGTAATTAAGGCGGTAGCAGTAGTGGAGAAGCGGCTCGGTCGGGTCGCACGCCCTATTTTCGCCATCTGCATCAGAAATAGGTGAAGAAAGTTGAAACATAGGGAATGTGTCACTCATACTGCCTACGTCAATTTCGTTTAACGTCAGCGCTAACAAGGAAATCAATCATGGCTGAAGAAACCATCTTTAGTAAAATCATTCGCCGGGAAATTCCTGCCGATATCGTGTATCAAGATGAACTCGTCACTGCCTTTCGTGACATTGCTCCTCGTATGCCAACGCACATCCTCATTGTTCCTAATGTCCTGATTCCCACGGTTAACGATACCGCGCCGGAGCATGAGGCCGCTCTGGGGCGCATGGTGACCGTGGCAGGTAAAATTGCGCGGCAGGAAGGCATTGCCGAGGACGGCTACCGCCTGATTATTAACTGTAATCGTCACGGTGGGCAGGAGGTTTACCACATCCACATGCATCTGCTGGGGGGGCGAGCCTTAGGACCCCTGCTGGCGGACTCGGTTTGATCGGCGTTGTTTTCTCATTCTGAGAGCATCCTTTCATACGAGAACACCATGCGTAATTCGGTATGTTCTCTGTTCACGCGCCCGATGGCGTTCTTCTGGCAGGTAGTATGCAGAGAGAGAAGAGATGAAAAAGTATCTAGGTGTGATACTGGCGGTATTGGTTCTGACCGGCTGTCCTAGCCGTCCGCCGGAGCCGACTGAACCGCCAGCAACGATCGAACCGGTTGAGCCTCAGGTGCCGACGACGCCAACGCCGCCGCCAGGAGAACCCGTGCCGCAACCGCCCAAAATCCAGACATTAAACTGGCAAGCCAGTGTTAATCCGCTAGTGGCGCAGATGCTGAAAGCCGATGGCGTCACACCGGGAAGCATATTGTTAGTCAATAGTGTAAAAAACAATACCAATGGTGCATTGCCGATGGCGAAAGCGACGGGCGCATTATATGACGCGTTATCCTCCGCGAATGTGTTCACGCTGGTGCCGCGTGAGCAATTGGCGGCCGCGAAACAAACGTTGGGCCTCTCGGTTGACGACAGCTTAGGATCGCGTAGTAAAGCGATCGGTCTGGCACGTTATGTAGGAGCGCAATATGTCCTGTACAGTGACGTTAACGGCGACGTGAAATCGCCACAGCTCGACATGCAATTGATGCTGGTACAGACCGGGGAAATAGTGTGGTCGGGCAGTGGTGCCGTGCAGCCATAAATCGATGGGCACGCTGCAACAATTAGTCGCGACGCTCCAAAAATACCGACCTGCTGTGGAATTAGCGGGTATTCGTTTTGAGCCAATCGGTGGGCTGAGTAGCAACAGTTGGCGCATCCGGGGGGCGGAAATCGAATGGCTGGCACGCCGTCAATCGCTAACCGCGCGGGAAATGGGCGTTGAACGCCGACGAGAGTTTGCGCTACTGCGTCAGATGTCGGCCGTGGGGCTCGCGCCACGGCCATTACTGTGGCGGGATGGCTGGCTCATCGTCGAGTGGGTTCCAGGGCGTATTGCCACGGCTGACGAGTTCCTGACGCTGCTGGGAAATGGCGACGTGGCGCGCGTATTGTCGCAGGTGCATCATCAGCCGCGTAGCGGTTATTCCCTCGATCTTAAGTCACGATTCGCTCATTACTGGCAGTGGATGGATCCGCGTCGCCGTTCCCCGGCGCTACTGCGTGCCCATCACTATTTCCAACGGGCGGTGTTACCAACACCCCTCAAAATTGCGCCGCTTCATCTGGATGTGCATGCCGGAAATTGGCTGATAACGCCGCAGGGCACTATGCTGATTGACTGGGAGTACGCGACCGATGGCGATATCGCTTTTGAACTGGCATTGGTTGTACGAGCGCTTTCCAGAGAAAGCGAGGTGTCGACGTCTTTTCTACAAAGTTATCAAAGCTATCAGCACCAGTGGCCCGATCTTAGCGTAAGTCGCCTGGAGAAGCAGATCGCGCAATGGTTCCCTTGGGTTGATTATCTGGTGTTGATGTGGTTTGAAATGCGTTGGCAGCAAACGAAGTCTCCCGAATTTCTGGCAACAATTCCCGCATTACGTCAGCGTCTACTACTTAGCTAACGTTATGTGGATTGGGTAATGGTTATTGACTGACCACGTGGTCATATCTGAAGAATGAGGTTTGTATGGGACCGGTAATGTTAGATGTCGCCAGCTATGAGCTGGACGCAGAAGATCGTGAAGTGCTTGAGCATCCGCTGGTTGGCGGCGTTATTCTGTTTACCCGTAATTTTCATGATGTGACGCAGTTGCGCGAATTGGTGCGCCAAATCCGCTCGGCATCGCGCGAACGCCTCATCGTGTCAGTCGATCAGGAGGGGGGGCGAGTTCAGCGCTTTCGCGACGGATTTACCCGCCTACCCGCCGCACAGGCATATGCTGCATTAAATAGCGAATCCGAGGCTCATCGACTGGCGGAAGAGGCGGGTTGGCTAATGGCGTCAGAAATGATCGTGATGGACATCGACATCAGCTTTGCCCCGGTGCTGGACATTGGGCACCAGAGTGCAGCGATTGGCGATCGCTCATTTCATGAACAGCCGGAAAAGGCGTTAGCGCTGGCGCAACGCTTTATTTGCGGCATGCATAGTGCGGGTATGAAAGCGACGGGTAAACACTTTCCCGGCCATGGTGCGGTTGATGCCGATTCACATGAGGAGACGCCGCGGGACACACGTCCGCTGGCTGAAATCCGGGCGCGCGATATGCTGATTTATGAAGCACTCATCCAACGCCAACAGTTGGATGCGATCATGCCAGCCCATGTGATTTATAGCGAGGTCGATCCACATCCGGCCAGCGGGTCGCCCTATTGGCTTAAAACCGTGCTGCGTGAAGAATTGGGTTTTACCGGTATTATTTTCTCCGACGATCTCTCGATGGGAGGCGCTGCTGTGATGGGAAGCTATCCAGAACGGGCGCAGGCGGCGTTACAGGCAGGGTGTGACATGATTCTGGTGTGCAATAATCGGGAGGGTGCTATCAGCGTACTGGATAACCTATCGCCAACTCAGGTCGATCGGTTGGCGTGCTTGTATCACCATGGAACGCTTTCACGTCAGGAATTATTGGATTCCGCGCGCTGGAAGCAGGCAAACCAAGATCTCACTTTACTCAGTGAGCGCTGGCAGGCGTATAAGGAGGGTAATAGATAGCTGCAGTATCTGACTCGGTAAGGAGCATGACGGCCTGCCGTAAAGTGGCGCGTTAGCGGCTGGTTTATCTTCCTTCGGCCAGGATGGAACACCTGGCCGCCAGCGCATCGCGACTGAACGTGTATTCTCTAACCATTCAGCTTCACGCTAGCATCCGCTAATCCACTGAAACAACAATGTAAATTTTGAGAGATAAAACGGCGTAATAAAATAAATTGATATATATCAATTTTGGTATGACCAAATAACCGGACGTGCTATTCTTGCCGCAAATATCAGTCTCAACTTACGAGAACCCTATGTTATATAAGGATATTATTTTTTACTCTTTATTAACTATTGGTTCACATTTTAGGGGGTTATTTTGACATCACCAATCAAAAAAATTGTCATCGTCGGTGGGGGAGCCGGCGGACTTGAACTTGCTACGAGTTTGGGTCATGCGTTAGGACGGAAACAAAAAGCAGCGATTACGCTAGTGGATCGTAACCACAGCCACTTATGGAAACCGTTGCTTCATGAAGTGGCAACGGGATCGTTGGACGACGATATGGACGCGTTGAGCTATCTGGCGCACGCCCGCAATCACTACTTTCAGTTCCAACTCGGCATGTTAACGGATATCGACCGTGAGCAGCGCCAGATTCAACTGGCTGAAGTGTGCGATGAGCAGGGTGACGTGCTGGTGGCGGCACGTCGTATTCCCTATGACATTCTGGTGATAGCGTTAGGCAGCACTTCAAATGATTTTGGCACTCCGGGCGTGAAGGATCACTGTATTTTCCTGGATAACCCGAAACAAGCCCGCCGATTCCATAATGAAATGCTAAATCTGTTCCTGAAATTCACCGCTAATCAGGATAAAAAAGATCGCGTTAATATCGCGATCGTGGGCGGCGGGGCGACAGGGGTTGAGCTGTCCGCGGAATTGCACAATGCGGTGAAACAACTTCATAGTTATGGCTTTGATGGCTTAGATAATAAAACGCTGAACGTGACTCTGGTCGAGGCGGGGGAGCGTATTTTGCCGGCGTTGCCACCCCGTATTTCTGCCGCCGCCCATCAGGAACTGAACAATATCGGCGTCCGCGTGCTGACAAAAACGATGGTGACCAGTGCGGAGCAAGGCGGCTTGCATACCAAGGACGGCGAGTTTATCGATGCCGATCTCATGGTTTGGGCGGCGGGCATTAAGGCGCCAGATGCGATGAAAGAGATCGCGGGTCTGGAAACCAACCGGATTAACCAACTGGTGGTCGAGCCTACATTGCAGACGACGCGCGATGCTGCGATTTTCGCGATTGGCGATTGCGCCTCCTGCCCGCAGGAAGGCGGTGGGTTTGTGCCGCCACGCGCACAGGCTGCCCACCAAATGGCATCACGCTGTCACAGCAACATCATCGCGTTGCTAAACGGGCAGACATTGAAGCCTTACGTCTATAAAGATCACGGGTCATTGGTGTCATTGTCTAAGTTCAGCACCGTTGGCAGTCTGATGGGCAACCTGATGCGGGGATCTGTGATGGTAGAAGGGCGAATTGCGCGTTTCGTTTACATCTCCCTCTATCGTATGCACCAGGTAGCCCTGCATGGTTATGTGAAAACGGGTCTGATGATGTTGGTCGGCGGCATTAACCGGGTGATACGCCCGCGTCTGAAGCTGCATTAATTTTCCTACTCTGATGTTCTCTTATACGGGTGTGGCGATGCTCTCACGCCCGTATTCATTTTGTTCCCCCGCGCTGCCTTCCGCCTATCATGTCGCTCTCCGCCTTATCGGTAAGATAATTCCCAAACGATAGCGTTATGTAACGAAATGGCTTCATTTAAGTAACTTGTCTGATTGTGAGGGGGCAAGACATTGCGCAGACTTTCCCATGTTTACAGAGGGCGAGAGTGCCGATAGGGCATGCGTGATAACAGATTCAGGAGGTATCCGGTGAACAAATCGATGTTAGCGGGAGTAGGTATTGGTGTGGCGGCGGCATTAGGGGTGGCAGCCGTGGCGAGCATGGACGTTTTTTCCACTAAACCACGGTTTGCGCAGGTACTGGCAGCAACACCGATTAAAGAGACGGTTAAAACGCCCCGACAAGTGTGCCGTAACGTGAGTGTGACGCATCGTCGCCCGGTACAGGATGAAAATCAGATCGCCGGCTCGGTGTTGGGAGCAGTTGCTGGTGGGGTTTTGGGGCACCAGTTTGGCGGCGGACGCGGTAAGGACATCGCCACGGTCGCGGGAGCCTTGGCTGGCGGATACACCGGGAATCGTGTGCAAAGTGGCATGCAGGAAAATGACACGTATACGACACAGCAGCAGCGCTGCCAGACGGTGTACGATAAATCGCAAAAGCTACTGGGCTACGATGTCACCTATAAAATCGACGATAGACAGGGGAAAATCCGTATGGATCGCGATCCTGGAACGCAGATTCCGCTAGACAGCAATGGTCAATTAATCCTTCATTCGCAGAGCTAATTGACCTGACGCTTGCGTCGCTTAACGACGAAACAGGCGTTCTGCCCAGCGAGCCAGCCCGGCGGTAACGGAACCAAAATCGTTGCCGCTGGTGAGGGGAATATCAGGCAGCAGTTGTTGAATAGCCTGACGCAGCAGGGGAGAACGTGCGCTACCACCAGTCAGATAGATGATATCCGGCGGCGTCTGGCTGGTTTCTAGCGCCAGCGTCACCTGCTGCTGAATACGCATGAGTGGATTATCGATAGCGGCATTGAGATCGTCAACATGAATGCGCGTAGCCAGACCGGGTTCTATAAAATTCAAATCGACGTCTGTCACGTCTTGATGAGAGAGTGCAATCTTGCTCTCTTCCGCACGCTGAATCAGACGATAGCTCAGGCGCTGTTGCCACACCGTCAACAGTCTTTTCACTCGTTCAGGCTGGCGCGCATCGCGGATCATATCATTGATTAACGCGCGGCTAGCGGTGCTATGAAACGCCTGTTGCGCCGGAATATCGTTAATGGCGACCGCATTCCACCAGGTCATGATCGGCAGAGCAATGCCTTTCACCGTTTCGCCATTCATACCTAGCAGCGGCATCAACTGTTTGAATGCCAACATGATGTCCAGATCGTTACCGCCAACACGGCAGCCGCTGTGTCCCAATAGGCTTTGTGCGCGATCGTGCTGTTTGTGCCACTGCGGGCCCATTAGCAGCATGGAGCAGTCGGTGGTTCCGCCGCCGATATCCACAACCAATACGCGTGCTTCTTGTGAGAGTGTGGATTCAAAGTCCAGCCCGGCCGCCACGGGTTCAAGTTGAAAAGCGATATCGTTAAACCCGGCACGGTGTGCGGCCCGCGCTAAAATGCCTTGTGCCTGTTGGTTGGCATCTTCGCCACCAATGCTTTGAAAGTTAATCGGGCGACCGATAACGGCCTGACGAATAGGGTGATTAAGGTGGTTTTCTGCCTGCGTACGGATGTGCAGCATCATGGCGCAAACCAGATCTTCAAATAGCGCAATCTGCTGTGCTTTCAACCCGACGGCGCCGAGGAAGGACTTCGGTGATTTAACGAACCACGTCTCTTCCGGGTCATCCATATAGTGGCGTAACGCATCGCGCCCAAATTTCACGCTATCGGGCTGCACGCGAATATCCTCCTCGCGGTTGTTGCTGATGGCGCGTTTGAGCAATAGTGCATTCTCGCCCTCGGCATTGACCTGATGATGTCGCCATAGCCATTCGCTCACCGCTTCACGCGTGGGCGCACATAATAGGGAAGGGAGATAGGGTGAGCCTTTTTCCAGCGGAAGTAGCCGTGGTGTTCCTGCATCCATGACGGCTACGGAACAGTTGGCGGTACCGTAGTCAAAACCGATAAACATCGAGAGTCTCCATGCTAAGAAAATGTTGGCAGAAAAGGTTAACGTTGTCCCTGCGCCGGCCCGAATCATCAAAAGGGTGGCGACTCTACTGCGTTACACGGGGAGTGTAAAGGTGGATGCCAGGAAGAGGCATGTGCTCAGCGCCAGTTTTACGGGAACCCAGGGGTTCCCGTGTGTGACATCAGGCTGCCAGCGTATGCTGCGCCATATCCTCCAACAGTGAGCCGATAAATGCGATGCGCTGTGGCCGGTCGCTCAAATCTTTTATGAATTTCAGACGGGTTGGGCCATCAAGGCGATAGGTGCCCGGATCGCGCTGTAGCAGACCGATAAGATGGGAGGGATCGACGCGGTTTTGCTCGCTGAATTCGATAAAACCCCCTTTCTCGTTGCCTTCAATACGGCGGATACCCAGCGCTTGTGCCTGCTGGCGTAGGGCGGCGATCTGTAATAGATGGCGGCTGGCATCGGGAAGGAGGCCGAAGCGGTCAATCAGCTCAACCTTTAATTCGTCTAGCTCGGCGGCGGTTTTGGCGCTGGCGATGCGCTTGTATAACGACAGTCGCGTATTCACGTCAGGGATGAAATCCTCAGGCAACAACGCGGGCAGACGCAGTTCAACATCCGTCTGGCTGTTGATCAGATCTTCCAATGACGGTTCGCGTCCCGCCTTTAACGCGTCGACCGCGCTTTCCAGCAGTTCCATATAGAGCGAGAAACCGACGCTGGTCATCTGACCGCTCTGATCGTCGCCGAGCAGTTCACCCGCTCCGCGAATCTCCAGATCGTGCGTCGCCAGCGCAAAGCCAGCGCCAAGATCTTCCAGCGAGGCGATCGCTTCCAAACGTTTGTGCGCATCGGCACTCATCGCTTTTGGATTCGGCGTTAGCAGGTAGGCGTATGCCTGATGATGTGAGCGGCCGACACGCCCGCGTAGTTGATGAAGCTGAGCTAGCCCGAAGTGATCGGCGCGTTCGATGATGATGGTATTGGCGCTGGGAATATCGATCCCCGTTTCGATGATGGTGGTACACACCAACACGTTAAAACGCTGGTGATGGAAGTCGTTCATCACCCGTTCCAGTTCACGTTCCCGCATTTGTCCATGACCGATCGCGATGCGGGCTTCTGGCACCAGTTCCGCCAGCCGCTGAGTCGCCTTCTCGATATTTTCGACATCGTTATAGAGGTAATACACCTGCCCGCCGCGCAGAATTTCGCGCAGAATAGCTTCGCGCACCACCAGGTGATCATATTCCCGCACAAAGGTTTTGACTGCCAAACGACGCGCCGGCGGCGTGGCGATAATCGACAGATCGCGCATGCCGCTCATGGCCATATTCAGCGTGCGCGGAATTGGCGTAGCGGTGAGGGTCAGGATATCGACGTTGGCCCGCATCGCTTTAATGCGCTCTTTGTGGCGCACGCCGAAGCGGTGTTCTTCATCAACGATCAGCAGCCCTAAATCGCGCCAGCGCACGTCGCTCTGTAACAGCTTATGGGTGCCGATGAGAATGTCGACTTTGCCCTCCTGCGTCTCCTCCAGCACTTGCGTTTGCTCGCGTGCGCTGCGAAAGCGTGAAATCATTTCTATCTTCACCGGCCAGTTGGCGAAGCGATCGCGAAAGTTGTCGAAATGTTGTTGCGCCAACAGCGTCGTCGGCACCAAAACGGCTACCTGCTTATGGTTTTCCACTGCGAGAAACGCCGCACGCATCGCGACTTCGGTTTTACCAAAGCCGACATCGCCGCACACCAGACGATCCATCGCCAGCGGCTGGCACATGTCGCTCAGGACGGCATTGATCGCCTGCGCCTGATCGGGGGTCGTTTCGAAGGGGAAACTTTCGCAGAAGAGCTGGTACTGCGTTTTATCATGCTTAAAGGCAAACCCGCTTTGCGCCGCGCGCTGGGCATAAATATCCAGCAATTCCGCGGCAACATCGCGCACTTTTTCTGCCGCCTTTTGGCGCGCGCGCGACCAGGCATCACCCCCTAATTTATGCAGCGGGGCATTCTCATCGGCACCGCCTGCATAGCGGCTGATCAAATGCAGTGAAGACACGGGCACATAGAGCTTGTCTTCCCCTGCATAGGTCAAAATCAGGTATTCGGCCTTAATGCCGCCCGCTTCCAGCGTGGTTAACCCGGCATAGCGGCCAACGCCGTGTTCGAGATGGACGACAGGTTGCCCTGGGCGCAACTCTGCCAGATTACGAATCAGCGTATCGGTATTGATCGTGCGGCGATTATCCTGTCGACGGCGATTAACGCGTTCGCCCAACAGATCGCTTTCGCAGATCAACGCGCGCTGGCGCAGTGTATCGATAAAACCGTGTTCGCTGGCGCCGATAATCAGATAGGTCCCGCGTGTCTGAGCCTGCTCTAGCGTACTGATAGACGTAGGGCTTATTTTGATGCGTGCCAGCAATTCTTGCAGCGTTTCGCGGCGGCCTTCGCTCTCGACCGAGAAAATGATCTGGCCGTCGAACGTTTCGACAAAACGGCGTAACGCATCCAGCGGAGATTTTTGCTGATGCTGGATTGCCAGCGCGGGGAGCGGCTGGTATGCCAGATTCACGTTGGCCGCTTTATCTGGCAGCGAGTCGGTTCTCAACTGCACTCGTGGCCACGCTTTCAGCGCCGAAAATAACCCATCTACGCGCAACCATAGTGACTCCGGCGGCAATAAAGGCCGCATAGGATCGACGCGGCGGCTCTCAAAACGTTGCTGGATATCCTGCCAGAAGCGTTCGGCGTGCTGTTCAATATCGCCCGTGTTGACGATCAGTGTGTGGTCGGGAAAGTAGCTGAAGAGTGACGGTAACGGCTCGGCAAAGAAAAGCGGTTGCCAATACTCGATCCCCGCCGGCCAGACGCTTTTGCTAACCTGTTGGTATAGATGCTCGGCATCGCGTCGGACGTCGAACTGCTCGCGCCACTGGCTGCGGAAAAGCTCAATGGCGGCTTTATCGGTCGGAAATTCGTGAGCCGGTAGCAGATTGATTCGGGGCACTTCGGCCAGCGTGCGCTGCGTATCGACATCGAATAGTCTCAGGCTGTCGATCTCGTCGTCAAAGAAATCGATGCGATAGGGCTCTTCGCTTCCCATGGGATACAGGTCTAACAGTGCGCCGCGCGTGGCATACTCGCCGTGCTCCATCACCTGATCGACGCTACGATAGCCCGCCTGCTCCAACTGCGCACGTAGCGTATCGCGCGCGAGATGCTGGCCTTTTTGCAGCACCAGCGCGTGGCCGTGCAAAAAACGGTGCGGGCAAACGCGCTGCATCAGTGTGTTGACCGGCAGGATGAGAATGCCGCCCGTCATGTTGGGCAAGTGGTAGAGCGTGGACAGGCGAGTTGAAATAATGTCTTGATGCGGGGAAAAGCTATCGTAGGGCAACGTTTCCCAATCAGGCAAGGTGGTGACAGGTTGGTCAGTAAACTGCTGTATCTCGTCGCGCAATCGCAGTGCATTTTGTCTGTCTGGTGCGATAAGCACCACCAGACCGGCGTGGCGTGTAACGATCTCTGCACACTCAACGGCGCAGGCCGCGCCGGTTAACTGGCCAAGCAGGCGCTGCTCACCGGGTTTTGCGGGCAGCGAATAACGGTAATTTTCAGGCATCATTGGGTTATCTGATCTCGCCTCTCTGCATCCGGCCGCCGTTAAGAAAAAGCCGTAGAGTGAGGGTGTTAGGGTTCCATAAAGCAGTGCTACCCTTTATTATCCTTGATCACTTTGCTTTGGCAACCTTATCCAGACGGATTTCATGTATCAACCTGTCGCTTTATTTATCGGCCTGCGCTACATGCGCGGGCGCGCATCAGACCGCTTTGGTCGGTTTGTTTCCTGGTTATCCGCCATTGGTATCACCTTAGGCGTGATGGCGCTGGTTACCGTACTGTCCGTGATGAACGGCTTTGAACGCGAGTTGGAGGATAATATTCTTGGCGTGATGCCGCAGGCGCTAATCACGACGCCTCAGGGTTCACTAAACCCGGCCCATATTCCTGCCTCGTCTTTACGCGCTTTGAACGGCGTCACGCGAATTGCCTCGCTAACGACGGGGGATGTAGTGCTGCAAAGTGCCCGCAGCGTCGCCGTTGGTGTGATGTTGGGAATTAACCCCGACGAACCCGATCCGCTTTCGCCTTATCTGGTAAATGTTTCGCAGCAACAATTACAACCTGGTCAGTATCGCGTTATTTTGGGCGAAAAACTGGCGATGCAACTGGGCGTTAATGTGGGCGACCGCCTCCGAATGATGGCGACGAGTGCGAGCCAACTCACCCCGATGGGGCGTATCCCTAGCCAGCGTATTTTCACCGTTGCCGGAACCTTTGCTGCCAACAGTGAAGTGGATAGCTATCAACTATTGGTGAATCAACAGGATGCTTCTCGCTTAATGCGCTACCCGGAAAACGTCATTACCGGCTGGCGTTTATGGTTAGATAAACCGCTTTCCGTCGATACGCTAAGCACGCAAACGCTGCCGCAAGGCACGGTCTGGAAAGACTGGCGCGAACGTAAAGGCGAACTGTTTCAGGCCGTGCGTATGGAGAAAAATATGATGGGGCTGTTGCTCAGCCTGATCGTGGCCGTGGCGGCGTTCAATATCATTACGTCGCTGGGTTTGCTGGTGATGGAAAAACAGGGGGAAGTCGCCATTCTGCAAACGCAGGGGCTGACGCAACGTCAGATAATGACGGTGTTCATGGTACAGGGGGGCAGCGCTGGCATTGTTGGCGCGCTATTGGGTGCCTTGCTGGGGACGTTACTGGCCAGCCAATTAAATACGCTGATGCCGATATTGGGCGTGCTGCTCGATAGCGCGGCATTGCCGGTAGCGATCGATCCAACGCAGGTCATCACTATTGCGCTTTCTGCAATGGTGATAGCCCTGTTATCGACACTTTATCCGTCATGGCGCGCGGCCGCCGTTCAACCCGCAGAGGCTTTACGTTATGAGTGATTTATCATTATTGCGGTGTAATAACCTGTCAAAACGCTATCAGGACGGCAAGTTGTCTACTGACGTGTTACGCGGCGTTTCTTTCGAAATGCGCCAGGGAGAAATGATGGCGATCGTCGGGAGTTCGGGTTCCGGTAAAAGTACGCTACTGCATATGCTTGGCGGGTTGGATACGCCGACATCGGGCGAGGTTATTTTTAAAGGACAGCAACTGAGCACGCTCTCGGCGGCGGCAAAAGCGGAGTTACGCAATCGCGAACTGGGTTTTATTTATCAATTCCACCACCTGCTGCCGGATTTCACCGCGTTGGAAAATGTGGCGATGCCGCTGCTGATCGGCAAGGTTTCGGCGTCTCAAGCGCGAGAAAAAGCACGAGAAATGCTGGCGGCCGTTGGGCTGGAAGCGCGCAGCCACCACCGTTCGTCGGAACTGTCGGGCGGAGAGCGTCAGCGTGTTGCGATCGCCAGGGCGCTGGTTAACAATCCATCGCTGGTGTTGGCGGACGAGCCGACCGGTAATCTCGATCAACGCACGGCGGATACGATCTTCGAACTGTTAGGCGAATTGAACGTGCGGCAGGGCACAGCGTTTCTGGTGGTGACGCACGATCTGCAACTGGCTGGCCGACTGAGTCGCCAACTGGAAATGCGTGATGGTCAGTTGCAGCCGGAACTGACCCTGATGGGAGTGCGGCAATGACATTTCCTCCGCTCTCGTTGCTGATAGGCTTGCGGTTTAGCCGTGGGCGTCGGCGTAGCGGCATGGTTTCGCTGATTTCGGTGATTTCTACGTTGGGGATCGCGCTCGGGGTGACGGTGTTGATTGTCGGTTTGAGTGCGATGAATGGCTTTGAACGTGAACTAAAAAACCGCATTCTCGCCGTGGTGCCGCACGGCGAGATCGAACGGGTTAATCAGCCGTTTTATGACTGGCAGTCCGTCTTACCGAAAATTGAACAGGTGCCTGGTGTTGCCGCTGCTGCGCCCTATATCAATTTTACCGGTTTGCTGGAAAATGGCGCGAGGCTCCAGGCGATTCAGATAAAGGGCGTCGACCCCCAGCAGGAGACACGTCTCAGCGCGTTACCTAACTACGTTCTTAATGGCGCCTGGCAGCGGTTTCGCGCCGGTCAGCAACAGATCATTATTGGCCAGGGCGTGGCGAAGGCGCTGCATGTTACCGAAGGGGATTGGGTGACGGTCATGATCCCAAATAGTGACCCGGAAATGAAGCTCATGCAGCCGAAACGCATCCGACTCCACGTGAGCGGCATTTTGCAGCTCAGCGGTCAACTCGATCACGGTCTGGCACTGATTCCTCTCACGGATGCGCAAACTTATCTGGACATGGGGCAGAGTGTGACGGGGATCGCCATTAAAGCCTACGATGTGTTCTCGGCTAATAAACTGGTGCGTGACGCGGGTAGCGTCACGAATGCCTATGTCTCTATTCGCAGTTGGATTGGCACTTATGGCTATATGTATCGGGATATCCAAATGGTGAGAACCATCATGTATCTGGCGATGATCCTGGTTATCGGCGTGGCCTGTTTTAATATTGTGTCAACGCTCGTCATGGCGGTGAAAGATAAGCGTAGCGATATTGCCGTGCTACGGACATTGGGCGCGTCAGATGGGCTGATTCGCGCTATCTTTATCTGGTATGGGCTATTGGCCGGGTTGTTGGGGAGTGTTATCGGCACGCTATGTGGCGTTGTCGTCACGCTGCAATTGACGCCGATCATTCATGGTGTTGAAGCGCTGATCGGCCATAAGCTGCTCTCCGGCGACATCTACTTTATTGATTTCCTGCCGTCGGAATTACATCTGAGCGATGTTGCTATCGTGCTAGGCACATCGTTGCTCCTGAGCCTGATAGCGAGTTGGTATCCGGCGCGGCGCGCCAGCCGCATTGACCCTGCCCGCGTGTTGAGCGGGCAATAAACGTGGTAAGGAGCGGTCATGTACTACGGTTTTGACATCGGTGGGACGAAAATAGCGTTGGGTGTATTTGACGCTGAAATGAACAAGGTATGGCAAAAGCGGGTGCCAACGCCGCGTGAGCATTATGATGAACTGCTTACGACGCTTATCGATCTCGTGCATGAGGCCGATGCGCAGGTCGGAATGCCAGGTAATGTGGGCATCGGCGTGCCGGGAATGCCAACGGGGAAAGAGGGGGCGTTGTTTACCGCCAATCTGCCCGCGACAATGGGAAAACCGTTGCGTGCGGATCTGTCGCATCGTTTGCAGCGCGACATTCGCATCAATAATGATGCAACCTGTTTTGCCCTCTCCGAGGCCTGGGATGCGGAATTTCGTTCCTACCCCGTCGTATTAGGCATGATTCTGGGCACCGGAGTGGGCGGCGGTCTGATCGTGGATGGACGCCCGGTGGATGGACATAACGGTATCGCCGGTGAAATCGGCCATCTTCGCTTGCCGTCCGATGCGCTGGATATTCTAGGCGTAGACATTCCCCGGGTGAAATGCGGCTGCGGTCAATTGGGTTGTATCGAAAATTATATTTCGGGTCGTGGTTTTGAATGGCTGTTTGCGCATCTGTATGGTGAAGAACTGCCAGCGGTAACGATCATCCGACATTATCGTAACGGGGATCAACGAGCGCTGGCATTTGTCGATCGCTTTATGGATTTACTCGCAGCCTGTCTGGGTAATCTTCTCACGCTGTTCGACCCGCATCTGCTTGTGCTAGGCGGCGGCCTGTCGAATTTTGATGAGATGTATCAAATTTTGCCGACGCGTCTTCCTGCGCGACTTTTACCTATTGCGCAATTACCCCGCATAGAAAAAGCGCGTCACGGCGATGCGGGCGGCGTCCGCGGTGCGGCGTTGCTACACTTAATGGATACTACGTTGGAGAAAGTATGTACACGCGGCAACGATTAGGACGTTTTCATAAGGGGAGGCGTATGCGACAACAGCGTCTTCGCGCACGCATTTTTCATCGTGATTATCTGGCAGCCAGCGAGGTGAAAAAACCGCGCGTGGTTGTTCTGACCGGCGCCGGTATTTCGGCAGAATCGGGCATCCGCACGTTCCGCGCGGCCGATGGCCTGTGGGAAGAGCATCGCGTTGAAGATGTGGCAACCCCGGAAGGCTTCCAGCGTAATCCTGAACTTGTGCAGGCGTTTTATAACGCCCGGCGCCGTCAATTACAGCAGCCGGAAATTGTGCCCAATGCCGCGCACCTGGCATTGGCCAATCTGGAAGCGATGCTGGGAGACCATTTTTTGCTGGTGACGCAAAACATCGATAATCTGCATGAACGCGCCGGTAGCCAGCGCGTGCTGCATATGCACGGCGAACTGCTGAAAATACGCTGTAGTCAAAGTGGGCAGGTTTTTGAATGGACCGGCGATCTCGCCGCGGGTGAACGCTGCCACTGTTGCCAATTTCCCGCGCTCCTGCGCCCGCATATCGTGTGGTTCGGTGAAATGCCGCTCTACATGGACGAGATTTATTCTGCGCTCTCGCAGGCCGATTATTTTATTGCGATTGGCACCTCGGGCCATGTGTACCCGGCGGCAGGCTTTGTCCATGAGGCGCATGCGCACGGCGCTTATACGGTTGAGTTGAATCTGGAGCCCAGCCAGGTTGAAAACCAGTTCGATAAAAAAATTTATGGCCCCGCGAGCGTAGTGGTGCCCGAATTCGTCGATGCCTGGCTGCGGCATGGCAAAAGCACCCGTTTCTGAACGTGGAGCACCGTAAAACATCATCACGCCACTGAGGATTAGTGTCGATCGTTTAAGAATCGAGAAGACGGGGGTGACCACGGGGTGAGGCGTCCCTACCGAAGACCTCATCGCTGTGTTGCCCTTAAATCCACGCTTAAGTAAACGGTATTGCCGCGGAGGATGGCCTTTTCTCTGATTGATGTTTGCCGCAACAGCATTCATCGATCTGATCGAATGGCAACATAGCGGTGTGGTTAAAGAAAGCGTATTCACTCTCGCTACAGTGCCGATGTGCAGCGGTCTCCGATGGAGAAACCCTCTGTGGATGAGACGGCTGCGGCCTGTTCTGGCGTGTCAAAATGCGGCGAATAAAGTTCAACATAGCGTTACCTCACAATATCCCATCAGTGCCGACGAGATAATCCTCTGATGAGAGTTATTCTCATCAATATAGGCTAAGCGTAGTGGATAATTCGATCATGTGAGAATGACAATTGTCAAAAAGCCACGCTCGCGATGGCTCAGTCTATTTTAATGCGCTAAAGGCGGTGCGGTCAGAATGTCCGCCTGGCTTCGGCGGCGAGCCCCATCAAATAGTGTAAATCGCACAATGTTATCTGATGCCCCCGATAGGTAATTCGGTCTTGCCGTTTCCAATCGGACATCAATCGGCTCAAGGTTTCACCGCGCATCCCGAGTGAAGTCGCGAGTTGCCCTCGGTTCATCGGTAATGTCAGTTGCTGCGTTTGCTGGATGTGATACTGGCGCAGCAGATAATCGGCCAGCCGTTGTGGTGCGGAACTGGATGTCAGCCAGTCGATTTGGTTGATGGTCGAGTAGAGTTTTTTCCCCAGATAGTTAAGTAAACGCAGCGCCAGTTCCGGGCGCTGTAGACAAAATTGATGAATATCCTGACGTGGAATCATCAGCGTATGGCCCTCACTAAGCGCGCGAATCGTCATCGGGAAGCGCCCGTGGTCCATAAACACGGCGGCGATAGCGACAAACTCGCCGCACCCAAACTGTCCGAAAATTTTTTCACTTCCGCTATAGGTATGGCGGAAAGCCTGCAATTTCCCGGTTTCGACCAGCAAACAATGCTGCATCTTGTCGCCTTCACGGAACAGGATGTCGTCTTGACGAAAAAACAAACGCTCGCTTTTTGCGAGTAACGCACTCACGACATGACAGGGTTCATTCCGCATCCAGTCATGCTGAAACAGCACCTCGCCGTCATCATCAGGTGATAGCGCTTTTTTGACAAATGTCATTTGTCCTCCCAGAGGCGAGTATTACCATCGGGTTAGTGAATGCAAATAATAATCACTTGCATAGATTCGGCAAGCAAAATCACCGGGTGCAAAAACGAAAATAACGGAGTATTGCCATGAAAGAAAATACCGTTCCGGCAGCTCAGGCGCTGTTTCTCCACGATCTGATTACCCCGACCGAACAGGGTATCGCCAGCCGCGTACTGGCGCGTACCGATGGCGGCAATGTCACGCTATTCGCCTTCGATCAAGGGCAGGGGTTAAGCGAGCATAGCGCGCCTTATGATGCGTTGGTTATGGTGCTCGAAGGCGAATTAGTGCTGACGATCGGTGGTGAACCGGTCATCGCGCGGCCGGGGGCGCTGGTGCGGATGCCGGCCAATATTCCCCATGCCGTTGATGCGCAACAAACATCACGCATGCTGCTGACGATGTTAAAGACGCTGAAAACGCAAGGGTAAATTGCGATTGCACCAGAACGTAATAGGGAGTGACAGAATGAGCAATCGTGAAGCAGGCCACAAATTCCTGGCGCGATTGGGGAAAAAACGGCTGCGGCCGGGTGGCAGAAAGGCAACCGAATGGTTGCTCAATCACGCTGGGTTCCGCCAGGATAGCGTGGTGCTGGAAGTTGCCTGCAATATGGGTACGACAGCGATGGAAATCGCGCGTCGCTTTGGCTGCCAGGTCATTGGTGTGGATATGGACACCACGGCACTTCAGAAGGCGCAGGAAAATGTCGCCGCGCATGGTCTGGCAGCGCAAGTCACCATTATGCAGGCAAATGCGCTGGCGTTGCCGTTCCCCGATAATCACTTTGATGTAGTGATTAATGAAGCCATGTTGACGATGTATGCCGACAAAGCCAAGAGCCGCATTATTGCCGAATATTATCGCGTGCTAAAACCGGGAGGGCGTCTGATCACACACGATATCATGCTACTTTCCGAGCATGATTCCGGCGCATTGCAGGCGGTGGAACAGATGCATAAGGCGATTAACGTGCATGCGCAGCCGATGCCGCAAGAAAAGTGGGTTGCGCTGTTTCGCGCCTGTGGTTTTAGCCAGGTTAACTACGATAACGGTGCGATGACGCTGCTGACGCCACGAGGGCTGATTTACGATGAGGGCATCGTCGGCGCGGCGCGTATTGTAAAAAATGCGCTGAAAAAGGAGAATCGCCCTATGTTTTTCAATATGTTTCATACCTTTCGCCGCAATCGCAAACAGCTTAACTATATAGCGGTATGCAGCACCAAGTAACCGCTCTCTTCGTTTTAATTGCGTCGTAATAACGAGGAAAAACGGGGTAAGGCCAGAAAAATCAGCTAACATACGTGACAATATTCAGGGACGCCCTGTGTGGCGTAACGCTTACAGCGCGTGCCTGCCATTGCGCGTTTCATCGCGCGGGAACCTTTGTTACGGTGAACCATGCAGTCATTACCACCGGGTAATACTCGGCTTAAACGCGTTACGTCGTTACCCTATTATCGTCAGCTAAAATTACAGCAATGCAGGCGCGATCGCCGTAGCGTGATACTGTTATTGGTGTTTCTAGTGTTGACGCTGGTGATTAGCCTGTGCGCCGGAGAACACTGGATTTGGCCGACGGCCTGGCTGGATGACACTCAGCGACTGTTTGTCTGGCAACTGCGGTTACCCAGGACGCTGGCGGTGATGTTGGTGGGCGCCAGTCTGGCGATGTCGGGCGCGGTCATGCAGGCTGTTTTTGCCAATCCGCTGGCGGAACCGGGGCTGTTAGGGGTGGCAAACGGCGCTGGCGTGGCGCTGGTATTAACCGTTCTCCTAGGGCAAGGGGTGTGGCCAGTTTGGACGCTCAGCCTGAGTGCGATTGCCGGTGCGCTGCTGATCACCTTTTTGTTACTCCATTTCGCCCGTCGTCATATTTCCAATACCCGTTTACTCCTGGTTGGCATCGCGCTCGGCATTATTTGTAGCGCGGTGATGACCTGGGCGGTTTATTTCAGTACCAGTCTCGATTTGCGTCAATTGATGTATTGGATGATGGGCGGTTTTAGTGGGATTGACTGGCGGCACCTCTGGTTAATGTTAACGCTGTTGCCGTTAGTGCTGTGGTTAAGCCGCCAGGGGGCGGCGCTTAATGGGTTAACGCTGGGTGAGATACAAGCTCGACAATTAGGCATTCCTGTCTACCGTTGGCGCGCGATCCTTGTGCTGGTCATGGGGATTCAGGTGGGGCTAAGCGTGGCGCTAGCCGGTATTATCGCGTTTGTCGGATTGGTGATTCCGCACATGTTGCGGCTGTGTGGGCTAACCGATCAGCGGTATTTGTTGAGCGGATGCGCATTCGCCGGTGGGGGAATTCTGCTGCTGGCGGACACGGTAGCGCGCATCGCGCTCAGTTCAGCCGAGTTGCCGATAGGCGTGGTTACCGCTACGCTGGGATCGCCGTGGTTTATCTGGCTGTTATTACGCCACCGATGGTAGCGATACGGCGAGTTTTATCTGTTTTATTACTGAAGGAAGCACCATGATGAGTACTGAAATCTATGCTATTCCGCTGACCACGATTGACGGTAAAACGATCACATTTGCCGCGTTCAAAGGAAAGGTTGCTCTCGTCGTGAACGTCGCCTCGCAATGCGGCTTGACGAAACAATACGAGGCATTGGAAAAACTCTACGCGACCTATCGCGATAAAGGGCTGGTCGTGCTGGGGTTCCCCTCTAACGAATTTGCGGGGCAAGAACCCGGCTCGGAAGCGGAAATCGAGGCATTTTGTCGTGGAACATTTGGCGTTGAGTTCCCGATGTTCAGCAAGATTAACGTTAACGGTGAAAACCGCCATCCGCTCTACCAGTTGTTGATTCGTCAGCAGCCGGAAGCTAACAGAACCTGGAAGAGCGACTTCTTCGCGCGCTTGGTCAATAAAGGCCGTAAGCCTAAGAACCCTGAAGACATTCTGTGGAATTTTGAGAAGTTTCTGGTGGATCGTAAAGGGCGTGTGATTGAACGCTTTGCGCCGGATATGTCGCCTGACCATGACATTATCGTAACAGCCATAGAGCGGGCATTGGCAGAATAATTGATGCCGAAGGTCTCTTCTATATTACAGCTAAAACAGGTGAGCGTCCTGCCACGCCTGTTGCCGATGACAGCAGAACTGCATTGCGGTGAACTGCTGCACATCATTGGCCCGAATGGCGCAGGGAAAAGCACCTTGCTGGCTAGAATAGCGGGCCTGCAAGCTGGTGGCGGCGAAGTCTATCTGGCTGGCATGCCGCTGTCACAGTATTCAGCAGCAGATTTGGCCGTGCGTCGCGCCTATCTTGCTCAGCAACATTCCCCACTGGCGTTAATGCCGGTTTTTCAGTATTGGCAACGACATCAACCGCCGCTGGCTGAAGAAAATGCGGTTGAAGAGGTCGTACATCTTCTGGCGGAACACCTGAAGTTAACCGACAAACTCGCGCGTCCGCTTGCACAGCTGTCAGGCGGAGAGTGGCAGCGTGTTCGGTTGACGGCGGCGCTGTTGCAGATTTGGCCGACCATCAACCCGCATGCTCGCCTACTGTTGCTCGATGAACCATTCAACAGCCTGGATGTGGCGCAGCAGGCGGCGCTTGATCTATTACTTAGTGAACTCTGTCGTCAAGGCGTAGCTGTTGTGATGTGCGCGCACGATCTGAACCATAGCGCCCAACACGCGGATCGCGTGTGGTTGCTGTCTGAAGGGGCGCTGGTAGCGCAGGGCAACACGGCGGATGTCATGCTACCAGACGTATTGTCGCCCATATTTGGTGTGGCGTTTCACTGTGTGGATGTCGACGGTCATCGTTGGCTCATGACGCGTCGCGCCTAACGGGCAGCAGTACATGGCCTGCGCAGATAACCGGAATCATCGCCTTTACTTGCCAGCCATCCTGATTAAACGCTAAATTTATTCAGGTGTTAGCGCTATTCTCTGCCGCATTGGGCGATGCCCCGCTGATTTAAGGTAACCGCGCATGATAGGTTTACGATATGGTTTGATGTTACGACACGGTTTGATCCTCGCCAGCCTGATTTTGGTTGGGTGTAGCAGTAGTCGGTATAATAACCCACCGCCTAATGCGCGGCTGAGCGACCCGATCATGGTCATGGTGCAATTAGACGATCAATTGGGACAATGGTACAAAACGCCTTATCGCTATGGCGGGCTGGATCGTAATGGTGTCGATTGCTCCGGTTTCGTTTATTTGACGTTTCGCGATAAGTTTGGCCTACAATTGCCGCGCACCACGGAAGCGCAAACCGAGTTAGGTGAGCGCGTCGATCGCGATAATTTGCTACCGGGTGATTTGGTCTTTTTCAAAACGGGCAGCGGCGGCAGCGGGTTGCATGTCGGCATCTACGACAAAGACGACCAGTTTATCCATGCTTCCACCAGTCAGGGCGTTATTCGTTCGTCACTGGATAACGTGTACTGGAAACGGGCTTACTGGCAGGCTCGCCGCATCTAATGCTTCGCTATCAATCTACCGTATGGAGCTTTCATGTCTTCTCTGCGTTTACTTCTGTCCGATTCCTACGATCCCTGGTTTAATTTAGCGGTTGAGGAGTGCATCTTTCGTCAGATGCCTACCACGCAGCGGGTGTTGTTTTTATGGCGTAATGCGGAAACCGTGGTCATTGGTCGTGCGCAGAACCCGTGGAAAGAGTGTAACACTCGGCGGATGGAAGAGGATGGCATTAAGTTAGCGCGCCGCAGTAGCGGCGGAGGGGCCGTCTTTCACGATCTCGGTAATACCTGCTTTACCTTTATGGCGGGGAAACCGGAGTACGATAAAAGCGTTTCAACGCAAATTGTATTGGATGCATTGAGATCATTGGGGTTAACGGCCAGCGCGTCGGGGCGTAACGATCTGGTGGTGGAAACCGCGGACGGCGTGCGCAAAGTGTCTGGTTCCGCCTATCGTGAAACCAAGGATCGGGGTTTCCATCATGGCACGCTACTGCTGAATGCTGACCTCAGTCGGTTAGCGGATTATTTGAACCCGGATAGGAAAAAGCTTCAGGCGAAAGGCATTTCGTCCGTCCGTTCGCGCGTCGCCAATCTGGTGGAACTGCTGCCTTCTATCGATCATCAGGTGATTTGTCAGGCGGTGACGCAGGCCTTCTTTGACTACTTTGGCGAACGCTGCGATCCGGAAATAATTTCCCCCACTTCCTACCCGGATTTACCGGGTTTCGCTGAACAGTTTGCGCGCCAGCGCAGCTGGGAATGGAATTTCGGTCAGGCGCCGGATTTCTCGCATTTACTCGATAACCGATTTACCTGGGGCGGCATTGAATTGCATTTCGATGTGGAACGCGGCGTAATTGTTCGTGCGCAGATCTTTACCGATAGCCTGAATCCGGCACCGTTAGAAGCACTGGCGTGTGCATTACAAGGAACGGCCTACCGCCCAGAGGATATGGCGGCAACGTGTCAGGCACTGATTGCCGCTTTCCCCGAACAGCACAATGAATTGCAAGAACTGACAGACTGGCTGACGCAAAATCTACGTTAACCCGCGTATTTTCGGCGCGAATTGGCAATCAGGAAACGTTAAGGGAAATAATACCCCTGTATTTTCTCCGTGTTAATCTCGCGCCCCGACCTCTACACTTCCCATATCTTCCCAGTCAATACGCAGTGAACGTGTGACTTGCGAGGGAGTATTAGGGAGCGTTGATGCAGCAAACACCGTTATTCAATAACCACTATTTTCGCCACTTGCCGGAATTCTATAGCACGCTGGCACCGACACCATTGCAGGGAGCGCGCCTGCTTTATCATAGTGAAGGGCTAGCTGCGGAACTGGGTTTATCTCCCGATGGGTTTACGCCAGAACAGGATGACGTCTGGAGCGGCGCGCGTTTGTTACCAGGAATGGAGCCGTTGGCGCAGGTGTATAGCGGCCATCAGTTTGGCATGTGGGCCGGTCAACTGGGCGACGGGCGCGGTATTCTGCTGGGGGAGCAACAGTTACCCGATGGCCGTAGCGTGGACTGGCACCTGAAAGGGGCGGGGTTGACGCCGTATTCGCGAATGGGCGATGGCCGCGCCGTGCTGCGCTCGGTGGTTCGTGAATTTTTAGCCTCGGAAGCGATGCATCATCTGGGGATCCCCACCACACGGGCGCTGACGATCGTTACCAGTACGCACCCGGTGCAGCGTGAGCAGGAAGAAAAGGGGGCGATGCTGATGCGGGTGGCGGAAAGCCATGTGCGCTTCGGCCATTTTGAGCATTTCTACCACCGCCGTGAACCAGAAAAGGTACGTCAACTGGTAGAGTATGTGATTGCACGCCACTGGCCGCAATGGCAACACGATAAGCGCCGCTATGAATGGTGGTTTAGTGATGTGGTCGAACGCACCGCCCGGTTGATTACGCATTGGCAGGCGGTCGGTTTTGCGCACGGAGTAATGAACACCGATAACATGTCGATCCTGGGGCTGACTATCGACTATGGTCCTTATGGCTTTTTAGATGCCTATCAGCCCCGTTTTATTTGTAACCACTCCGATCATCGCGGGCGCTATGCCTTTGATAATCAGCCGGCAGTCGGGTTGTGGAATCTGCATCGGCTGGCACAGGCGCTATCGGGGCTGATGGACTCAGATGCGTTGACGCGTGCGCTGGCATGTTATGAACCGGCGCTAATGAAGCACTATGGCACATTGATGCGCGCCAAGTTGGGCTTGTTTACCGCGAGCGCGGAGGATAATGACGTGCTGGTCGGACTGCTGCGTCTGATGCAGCAGGAAGGCAGTGATTACACCCGCACGTTTCGCCTGCTGGCAGATAGCGAAAAGCAGACATCGCACTCGCCGCTCCGTGATGAGTTCATTGACAGGTCCGCGTTCGATAGCTGGTTTGCGACTTATCGCAAAAGGCTGATGCAGGAAGATCAGGGCGATGACGAACGTCGTCGTCTAATGAATGCGACGAATCCAAAATATATTCTGCGTAATTATCTGGCGCAAATGGCGATTGAACGGGCGGAAAACGACGACATCAGCGTGCTTGCACGTGTGCATCAGGCGCTGTGCCAGCCGTTTGACGAACAGCCGGAGAAGGGCGATTTAGCGGCGTTACCGCCAGAGTGGGGCAAACATCTGGAAATTTCCTGCTCCAGCTAAACCGGAGCAGGTGGCTTGACTATTGTCGCAGATACACCTGCGGAAGGGGGTAGTCAGGATGTGAACCGACACTGAGATCGGCGTGATACCAGTGGGTTAGCGTGTCTGCCTGTAATACTTGCGCGGGTGTGCCTTGTGCAACCAGCTTCCCTTCGTGCAGCAGCAGAATGCGGTCGGCATACAGCGCCGCCAGATTCAGATCGTGCAGAACACAGCACACGGATAACGGCTGCGCGCGCGTAAGCTGCCTGAGCAGGCGCAACAGGTGCTGTTGGTGATACAGATCCAGTGCTGAGGTCGGCTCATCAAGAAATAACCACCCCGGCGTCGGTTCGGGGTGCCACAACTGCGCCAGCACGCGAGCGAGCTGCACGCGTTGCTGTTCTCCGCCGGAAAGCTGACGATAGTCGCGTCTTGCCAGTTCCAGGCAGCCGGTTTGCGCCATCACCTGTTGCACGACGCGATCGTTATTGGCGTAACGCCCATGAGGGGCGCGGCCCATTGCCACGATGTCCCGCACGCTAAACGCAAATGCCATGCCGCTCTGCTGACGCATTACCGCTCGCGTTTTTGCCAAGGCGCCCGGCTGCCACTGCGCTAGGGGGATTCCGGCTAACAGACATTCCCCCTCGTCAGGTGTCAAATACCCCGTTAGTAGACGTAGCAGCGTCGATTTCCCCGCGCCGTTAGGCCCAATCATCGCCACGATTTCCCCAGTGTGAAGCGTCAGAGACACATCATCGGTCAGACGGCGGCCGTGGGTTTGATAACAGAGATGTCGGGCGACCAATGTGTGATTGCGTGTTACATCAGTCATTGCTGCGTCCTTTATGCTGAACGATCAGCCAAAAGAAATAGGGGCCGCCAATCAGGCTGCTGACTAACCCTACGGGCATTTCTGCTGGCGAAAGTAACGTGCGAGCCAGCGTATCGGCGAAGAGCAGCAGACAAGCGCCGCCGAGGATAGCGCCAGGGAGGAGCCAGCGATGATCGGCCCCCAGATGCATGCGCATCAAATGCGGAATGATAAGGCCGATGAAACCAATCACTCCGCTTACCGCCACCGCAACGCCCACCAGTAGCGAGCTTAACAGCAGCAGCGTGTGCTTGGTGCGTGTCACATTGACGCCAAGGTAGTGCGCTTCTTCATCGCCTAACTGCAATAAATTGAGACGACGCGCATAGTACAATGTCGCGATCATGGCGGGGATTGCCAACGTGCTGGCAACCAGCAACATCGGCCACTGTGCCTGACCGAGGCTACCCATGCCCCAAAGTGAAAATTGGCGTAACTGTTGATCGGTGCTGATATAGGTCAATACGCCGATCAGCGCGACGCACAGCGCATTAAGCGCGATGCCGGCCAGCAATAACCGCGTTAATCCCCCTTGTTCGGAGCGGCTGAGGATGAAAATGATCGCTGTAATCGCCAGGCTGCCCGCAAAAGCGGCGAACATCGGGCTATAGAGCGCGAGCAAAGGGGGAAGGCTTATCGGCAGTACGATAGTCAGTGCGACGCAGAGCGCCGCGCCGCCGCTGATACCCAGTAGACCAGGGTCGGCGAGCGGATTGCGAAACAATCCCTGCATAATCGCCCCGGAGCAGGCTAACGCACCGCCAACAAGTATCGCCAGCAGTACGCGGGGAACACGAATATTCAGCCAAATATGCCAGATAGGATCGTCGAACGGCGCTTGCCATAACATCTTAAGCGAGAGGGTCAGCGCACCCATATTCGCCGCGCCGACCATCAGTGCCACCAGCAATAACAGTAAGGCAATCAACCACGATCGCGGGTGAAACCGTGCTGTCATTTTATTGCTTCAGCCGTCTGGCGCAGTGTTGCCATCAGCGCTGGAGTATCGAGAGTAAAACCCAGCATTGCCATGTCATCGACCACCAGCAATCGTTGGTGCTTACCCGCGGGCGTTAGCGCCAGGCCGGGTAATTTCCACACCTGTGCCTCACTTCCCAGCGTTTTTAGCCCCTGACGAGAGATCAGAATCAGATCCGGCGCGCTGGCAATCACGCCTTCCTGAGAGAGCGGTTGATAGCGCTCAACATTCTGCATAGCATTTTTCAACCCTACGTGGCGGATAATGGTATCGGCAGGCGTATTTTTGCCCGCTGCCATTGCCGTCATTCCGCCGTGGCTAAGGATGAAAAGGGCATTTACCGGCAGTGGTGAGGTCTTAACCGTGGCTAATTGTTGGCGATAGGCGTCGGCCAGCGTCTTCCCTTCGGCCGTTTTGCCCAGCGCCTGCGCAACGGCGTCGATTTTTTGCGGCACGACATCCAATGAAGGCCGTGCCGGAACCTGAATTACCCTCGTGCCGCTCTCTGCTACCTGCTGTAGCACGAGCGAGGGTTGAGACAGATCGCTGGCGATAACCAACGAAGGTTTCATTGCCAGAATGCCTTCGGTATTTAGTTGGCGCATGTAGCCCACATCTGGCAATTGTTTTACCGCTTCCGGGTGCAGGCTGGTGCTGTCGCGTGCCACCAGATCCTTTTCTGCCCCTAACGCATAGATGATTTCCGTGACATCGCCGCCGATGGAAACGAGACGTTCCGCGGCGGATGCACCGAATGGGAGTATGAATAACACAGAGAATAACCAGTTTTTCATGCGGCGATTTCCTTGTAGGGTTTCAGCGCGTCGATTTGTTTACGCCACTGCTGTTGCTCAGGCGTACCCTCGGTGCGTTGACCAAAGAGCTGCGCAATTTGAGTACCGTCTGCGGCATACAGTTCGAGACTGGTTACGATACCGTCGGCGGTGGGCTTGCGTGTCACCCAGCTTTCCGCAATCGCGCTCTCGATCAGGTGCAGAGTAAAATCCTTATTAAAAATGTTAATCCATTGCGCGTGTTGTTCCAGGCGCTCTACGCGTTCAAGCGTACCGGTGAAGATTTGTACACAACCACGATTACCGACAAACACCATGATCTCATTTTGATCTTCCCGGGCGGCGAACAGAATCTGTGATAACGCGTCGTTATCGACCCGGTAAGCCAGATCGTCGGAGACCGAATTAAACGCCTGCTGACGCGTCAGGTTATAGCGTCTGAGTAAGATAAAGAAATCATGAACGTCTTTCATTGCCCGCCAGTCGGCTTCAAATTGCGGATTATGAGCGACAATCGCCGTATTAGCTGCGTTATCAGTCGCTGGCCGACGTACCAAGGCTGGATTTTCGCTGCTGGCAAATTTCTCAATAAACTGCTGCCAGGCGGCCATGTCCGTAGTCTCGGTAGTATAGACCTTGAGAATAGCATCACCCTGATGGTCGAAAAATTGGATGCTCTGACGTTCGCCGCGCGCGGTATTTTCTCGTAGCGCAAAAGCCGAGGCCCATTGAGAAAGGAACAGACGTAAATCGAGTCCGCGCGGGTTGAGGATGAGACCGGCATGGCCGTCAAGTGTTTGGTTTTGATAGTGGCCGGTATGCTCATGCACCGCATAGTCGTTGCGAGTAATTGACTTAGTGTTACCAACTTGCTCCAACGCGCTAAGCCAAACTTTGGCATTACCCTGCAAACGCTGTGCGTCGTGCCCAACGCGCGCGTGAGTCAGTTCGGCTTCACTGATGCCGAGTAGCGCCGCCAAATCGCGGGCATATTTACGCGGATGTTCAACTTTAGCCTGGAGGTATTGTTGATAAATGGAGGTCTGCATCTCGTTGGTTCCCTTACTCGTTGTCGTAGAGATTATAGCAATAAATGAGAATCATTTTCATGTAACAAAATGGCAACCTCAAGTGAAGTTTTCTTAATAAGTAGGATTAACGAGGCGTTAGAGAAAGTAGTCACAGGCGAAAGGAAAATCAGGCAAAAGGCTGGCACCGTCGCAAGACGAAGGGGGCCAGCCTAGTCAAATTAAAAACGGCTATCGACAGCATCCGCCAGCCGCGCCAGCAGCGTTGCACTGTCCTGCCAGCCGAGACAAGGATCGGTAATGGATTGACCATACGTCAATGTGTGTGGCGTAAGCGCCGACTGATTGCCTTCTATTAAGAAACTTTCCGCCATAATGCCGACAATCGCGCGCGAACCCGCGCGAATCTGCTGACCGATATTATCCGCAACCTCAAGCTGACGGCGATGTTGTTTCTGACAATTGCCGTGACTGACATCAATGACCAGATGCTCCGGTAAGGAGAATTCACGCAGACAGGCGCAGGCGTCAGCGATATCGCTGGCGTGATAGTTTGGTGTTTTTCCGCCGCGCATAATGATGTGGCCAAACGGGTTACCCGGCGTTTTATAAACCGACATTACCCCCTGCTTATCTGGAGAGAGAAACATATGCTGCGCGCGTGCGGCGCGAATCGCATCTACGGCGATGCGGGTATTGCCGTCCGTGCCGTTCTTAAAGCCGACAGGACACGGCAGCGCCGACGCCATTTCACGATGCGTTTGACTTTCGGTGGTTCTGGCGCCAATGGCTCCCCAACTTATTAAGTCAACAATATACTGACTGGTAATCCTATCGAGAAACTCGGTCGCCGTCGGCAAGCCGAGCCGGTTGATTTCCAGTAGTAAGCGGCGCGCCACCTCAAGCCCTTCATTGATCTGAAATGTGCCATTCAACGCGGGATCGGCAATCAACCCCTTCCAACCCACTACCGTGCGCGGTTTTTCAAAGTAAGTACGCATGACGATTTCCAATCGATCTTGATACTGCGTACGTAATAAGGCCAGACGGCGTGCGTATTCTAGTGCGCTGTCGCGGTCATGGATGGAACAGGGGCCGATGACGACGAGTAATCGGGGGTCGCGGCCCGCGAGAATAGCTTCAATTCTCCGGCGTGACGCGGTCACATTTTCGTCAATAGCGGAAGTGATCGGGAGTCTGGAGAGTAATTCCTGGGGCGTAACCAGACTGGCGATACGCTGTGCATCTGTTGGTAACATATTTTGTCTCTGTATCCGGTCAAACTGAATACGCATCACTCGCGTGACAGCGTCGCGGTAAAGGGAGGTTACCGATCAGTTTTCAGTAAAAGGGTTGCTTCTGCGGTGCAATACCGGGAAGTGATGCCGCCCACAATAACGGAAATGATGCGTAATACAACCGTGCCAGAGAAAAAAATACACCATGTACTAGTACATTCTTCGACTCATGCCGAGAATGTCGATGATTTTGGCTGAAATTTCTTCAACGGAGTAATTGGTGGTATTGATATAGTTAATTTGATGCTTGCGAAATAGCGCTTCCACTTCGCTCACCTCCATGCGGCACTGGCGCAAGGACGCATAGCGACTATTGCCCCGGCGTTCTTCGCGAATCGCGGCGAGACGTTCGGCATCAATCGTGAGTCCGAAGAGTTTGTGCTGAAAAGGCCTCAGTGCATCAGGCAGGCGCAGGTTGTCCATATCATCGGCAATAAAAGGGTAATTGGCGGCGCGGATGCCAAACTGCATTGCCAGGTACAGGCTGGTCGGCGTTTTGCCACAACGCGATACGCCAAGCAGAATGACCTGAGCCTGATCAAGGTTACGTAACGAAATACCGTCATCGTGCGCCAAGGTATAGTCGATAGCAGCAATACGGGCGTCGTATTTGCTCAGATTATTGGCGGTGAGGCCATGAGTTCGGTTAGCCACTGGCGTTGGCGGCGTGTTCAATTCTTTTTGTAAAGGGGCCACCAGCGCCTGCACGATATCCTGACAGAATCCTTCGCTGCGGGTAATAATGTCTCGTACCGTTGGGGTGACGATGGAATAAAACACCAGCGGACGGATACCGGTTTGTTGGTATAGTGTATTAATTTGTTCACACACTGCCTTAGCCCGTGCTTCACTCTCAACGAAAGGCAACGTGTAACTGACCGTATTAACCGGGAACTGGGACAGCACGGCGTGACCCAGCACTTCAGCCGTAATCGCGGTGCCATCCGAGATATAAAATACGCTTCTTTCCATCTTTCCCTCCGGAGATCTTTCCGACCGTACAAACATATTTACCTCGTCAAAAACGGCATTTAACCGCTACTTTTATTAAAACGTCGTTTCATTATCTTTATGATTAAACATGCTAATCTTCAACGATATGAGTTTTATGCCGTGTTTGGCAATGTTTAGCCATGAAAATGGTTTTTTTTCCTAGGTTGATCGATTCACCTGTCTATGCTCTTCAAAACGCTATGCTAACCTGATGTCGTTGAGGCAATTCTCAACCGAAATTTTCATACCCTAATTGTATGCAGGAAGGATTATTTTCGATGTCCAATAATGGCTCTGATTTGCGTAATGTCCTTTGGTATAACCAGCTCGGTATGCACGATGTTGAGAGGGTGGGAGGCAAAAATGCCTCATTGGGTGAAATGATCACCAACCTTTCAGGATTGGGCGTCGCCGTCCCCAACGGTTTTGCGACAACGGCGCAGGCGTTTAATGATTTTCTTAATCAAAGCGGAATTAACCAGCGCATTTATGAACTGCTCGATCGCACCGATATCGACGATCTGAACCAACTGGCTCATGCCGGTACGCAGATTCGCCAGTGGATTATTGATACGCCATTCCAACCTGCGCTGGAACAGGCGATTCGTGACGCCTATCAGCAATTGGCCGATGGCGAGGAGGAGGCGTCGTTTGCCGTACGTTCTTCCGCCACGGCGGAAGATATGCCGGACGCCTCCTTTGCTGGTCAACAGGAAACGTTTCTAAATGTGCAGGGTATCGATGCGGTAATGATCGCGGTAAAGCACGTTTTTGCGTCGCTATTTAACGATCGCGCCATCTCCTATCGGGTTCATCAGGGCTATGACCACCGTGGCGTCGCGCTGTCGGCGGGCGTGCAGCGTATGGTGCGCTCCGATCTGGCGGCGGCGGGCGTGATGTTTACCATTGATACCGAGTCCGGTTTTGATCAGGTGGTGTTTATCACGTCAGCCTATGGACTGGGTGAAATGGTCGTGCAGGGCGCGGTGAACCCGGACGAGTTCTATGTTCACAAGCCAACACTGCGGAGTAACAAGCCTGCGATTGTGCGCCGTACTATGGGATCGAAAAAAATCCGTATGGTCTATGCCGCGAGCCAGGAGCATGGCAAACAGGTGCGGATTGAGGATGTACCGGCAGAACAAACGACGCGTTTCAGCCTGACGGACGAGGAAGTACAGGCGTTGGCGCGTCAGGCACTGTTGATCGAGGAACACTATGGTCGCCCGATGGACATCGAGTGGGCAAAGGATGGTCATACCGGTAAACTTTATATCGTGCAGGCGCGTCCAGAAACGGTGCGTTCCAACGGCCAGGTGATGGAGCGCTATCACTTGCCGGCCAGCGGTACGGTGCTGGTGGAAGGCCGTGCGATCGGTCATCGTATTGGCGCCGGTGAAGTCAAAGTGATTCAGGACATCAGCGAGATGCACTTGATCAACGCTGGCGATGTACTGGTTACCGACATGACCGACCCAGATTGGGAGCCGATCATGAAAAAAGCGGCGGCAATTGTCACCAATCGTGGTGGGCGTACCTGCCATGCGGCAATCATCGCGCGTGAGCTGGGTATTCCTGCCGTTGTCGGCTGTGGCGATGCGACTGAGCGTTTGCGCCAGGGGCAGAAAGTGACCGTCTCCTGTGCGGAAGGCGACACGGGCTATGTCTACCAGGATTTGCTGGATTTTTCCGTAAAAAGCTCGCGGATTGACGAAATGCCCGCACTGCCGTTGAAAATCATGATGAATGTGGGTAACCCCGATCGCGCATTCGATTTTGCCTGCCTGCCGAATGAGGGGGTTGGGCTAGCGCGGCTGGAATTCATCATTAACCGTATGATTGGCGTACATCCACGCGCATTGCTGGAATTCGACCGCCAACCGCCCGAATTGCAGCGCGAAATCAAAACGCTGATGCAAGGGTACGACGATCCGATAGAGTTCTATGTCGGTCGCCTAACGGAAGGCATTGCCACGCTGGCGGCGGCATTCTCACCGAAACGCGTTATCGTTAGGCTCTCAGATTTTAAATCCAATGAATACGCTAACTTGGTTGGCGGCGAGCGCTACGAGCCGGAAGAAGAAAACCCGATGTTAGGCTTCCGCGGTGCAGGTCGTTACGTATCGCCAGAATTCAAAGCCTGTTTTGCGCTGGAATGTGAAGCGGTCAAGCGCGTACGTAATGTAATGGGACTAAAAAATGTCGAAATCATGATCCCATTCGTGCGTACTGTGGCGCAGGCGGAAGCCGTGATTGCTGAGTTGGCGAATCAGGGACTGCGTCGAGGTGAAGACGGCCTGAAAATCATCATGATGTGTGAGATCCCGTCCAATGCGCTATTGGCCGAGGAATTTCTGCAACACTTTGATGGCTTCTCCATCGGTTCAAACGACATGACGCAACTGGCGTTGGGCCTGGATCGTGACTCTGGCGTGGTGTCGGCATTGTTTGACGAGCGCAACGATGCGGTTAAAGCGCTGCTGTCAATGGCGATTAAGGCGGCGAAGAAACAGGGTAAATACGTCGGTATTTGCGGTCAGGGGCCATCGGATCACGAAGATTTCGCGCGCTGGCTGATGGAACAGGGTATCGACAGTCTGTCGCTCAACCCAGATACAGTGGTACAAACCTGGCTAAATCTGGCTGAGCACAAGTAATTAGTACGGTGAATGCTATGACGCCCGGTGACTGCCGGGCGTCATGGTAACCGACGATGTCAGATTTTAGGGGAAACACGGAGATGAGGTTCCCGCAGGGATGCCTCACTTCGTGGTCGTACCGTGTATCTCGATCTCATCGCGATGGGGTTGCCGTTGGCCTTGGCGTTTCTTACGGTGCCGCAATCAGGAAGGATTTAAATTGCGGCGTCATAACCGCGCTAAATCCCTTATCCGTTTTGGTAATCAGATACACCGCCAGTCCTTGCTGTTCTGCTAGTTTCAGCGCTTTCTCTGTTCCCAACACCATTAAACCGGTATCCCAGCCATCGGCTTCCAGCGCGGTAGGCGCAATCACGGTAGCAGACACTAATTGGTGTGTGATGGGCTTGCCCGTTATGGGATCGATAATATGAGAATAACGCTTGCCGTCTTTCTCAAAGTAGTTGCGATAGCTACCGGAGGTGCTAATCGCATAACCTTGTAAGTTCACTGCCGCCTGAGCCGCGTTTTCCCGATCGGTCGGTTTCTGAATCGCCACGCGCCATGGCGCGCCTTCGGCATTGACGCCACGGGTAGAGATTGCGCCGCCGACAGAAACCAGATAATTAGTAATCCCTTTGCGCATCATTAACTGCGCAAGGACATCGGCGCCGTAGCCTTCGCCCAGCGTAGAGAGATCGACATATAAATCAGGGAGATCTTTTTGAATCCATTCTCCTTTTTCATCGGCGATCAATGTCAAATGTCGTAACCCCACCTTTTGCCGCGCCGCGTCGATCTGCGGTTGGTCGGGAATATGTATTGGTTGCTTTTGTGGGCCGAATCCCCAGAGATTAACCAACGGGCCGACGGTGATATCCATCGCGCCATGCGTCGCGTTGCCGATTCGCAACGCGGTCGAAACGATATCCGCCATACCATTACTAATTGGTTGTGGATCTGTCCCACGATATTGATTAAAGCGTGAAAGCGCGGAATCGTCACGGTAGGTGGAAATGTCGCGATTGACGTTCTCAAGCAACCTATCGATTTCCTGTTGCAACTGCGTTTTATCGATGGTGATATCACCACTGATTTTTACGCTATAAAACGTTCCCATCGTTTTGCCTTCAATCGTTAATAGCGGACGCTGTGCAGTAGGCGAGGGATTATCGCAGGCAGTCAGAAGGCTGAATAAGCTACAGAGGAGTAATCGTTTTGCGACGAGGGGCTTCATGAAGAACTCCTGAAAAACTGTTCTGAAGGTTGGCAGAAGGAAGACTAACAAAAAAAGGGGTAGCGTAATTGAATGAAACAGAAATGAAAGGAAAAAAAAAGCCCATCTCAGGGGATGGGCAAAGACTACACACAGCAATTCGTTACTTACTCTGACGAGAAGGAAACCTCATTGACTAACAGTAAATTACCACTCGTTTCAGCACTAATTCTATGAATTACGCGGGTTTTAGTCATTAAGAATCCTCCTAATGGTTAATTATTTTTTAACAATGGAAAGAGGATGTTTTTAATATTGTCAATAATATTGGTTAATTAGCAAAATCATATCAGAATTTTTAGGATTATTCCTTAAGAATAGAAGGTTAATCATTAGCTATTTTAACCTATTGACGCTTGTATCCTAATGAAGAACCAATGCACAACGGCGGCGAGGGGGAAATACACACTGTCTTGGCGGCGATTGTCTTGGCGGCGCACCGCCCTTACAAGGCGGCGGTGCGCGAGCAGCGGCTTACGCTCTATTGATTATCTTTGCGCATTTTGTCGGCGGCGGTCACGGAGAGAAGGCGTGACGGCTCTGGGATTTCATGCATCCAGGCAAGCAGTAGTCGATAAGAAACGGCAAGCACCACCGGCCCGATAAAGAGCCCGATCATGCCAAACGCCAACAATCCGCCTATTACGCCGGACAGGATCAGCAACATGGGGAGATCGGCCCCCATTCTGATGAGCACCGGCCGAATCACGTTATCGATGGTGCCCACAACGCAACTCCACACCAAAAGCACTGTGCCCCAGGAAGTATCGCCAGACCAATACAGCCAGATAATGGCAGGAACCAATACGGGAAGCGGCCCTAACTGCGCCAGACAGCAGAGAAACATCAGCACGGTTAATAGCGTGGTATACGGGATCCCCGATAGCCCCAGCCCAATACCGCCAAGTACGGATTGCACAATAGCCGTAACGACGACACCCAGAGCGACAGCGCGAATAGACTGCGCCGCCAGAATTACGGCGGTATCGCCGCGTTCTTGCCCTAGCCGAATGGCGAAATGCCGCACCGCTTTTGCAACGGCTTCTCCTTTGTAATAGAGCAGGGCACTAAAAATCAGCATCAGGGAACAGTGCATCAGAAAACGCCCGACATGGGCCGCCTGCGCCACCAGCCAGGTCGCGGTTTTGCCGAAATAGGGTTGCACCTTGGCAAAAAGACCACTACCGCCGCTTTGTAGCAGTGCCTGCCAACTGTTAAATAATTTTTCGCCAACGACGGGAATCGATGTCAGCCACTCCAGCGTCGGCGGCGAAAAGTTTTCCTGCCGGGCGCCCCAGCTCATCAGCGCCGAACTGTTGTCCACCACGCTACTGACGAGAATAGCAATTGGCACGACGAACAGCAGAATGAGCAGCAGTGTCATAACGAGTACGGCCAGAGACCGGCGTCCCCACAATAACGCCTGAAATTTAATCAGCATCGGCCAGGTGGCAATCACCACCGTACAGGCCCAGGCAAATCCCAGGATAAAAGGCTGCACCACCCAAAAACAGGCAATAATCATGATGGTAATGAACACCAGACTGAACAGGATCCTGGCCAGATCAAATCGCGGTGGTTGAGAATTTTCGCTCAATGAATCGTTCCTCGATAGCAAAAGAAAAGGCTGAAGTTGAGGTAATGGGGAAGAATTGCGCTAATCGCTACTTCATCATGAGATATTTCCAGAGGTTTTGACAGTCGATTGAACATTTTGTTGGTGAAACGCCGGTTTGCCAACATGCTGTCCGTTTTTGCCGATCCGAGGGCGCACACGGTGGCGAAATATGATAAAACGTGATGTCCCCCGACGGACGGGCGTCGACAGCAGGCATTCTACGACATCTTGGCAAACACATCATGTACGGACAGGGTCAAAAAATAATGATCCCACAGATCACACAATCCCCCGGGCTGACTCAGCCGGTGCTTAATTTTCTGGAAGCATTGAAAAAGAATGGATTTACGGGCGATACGGCGACCAACTACGCCGATCGACTGACCATGGCAACGGATAATAGCATCTATCAACTTTTACCGGATGCGGTAGTTTTTCCTCGATCAACCGCCGATGTGGCGGTCTTATCCCGACTCGCGGGCGAGGCGCGTTTTTCAGAACTTACTTTTACGCCACGCGGTGGCGGTACGGGGACTAACGGACAGGCGCTGAATCGCGGCATCGTGGTCGACATGTCGCGTTATATGAACCGGATCCTGGAGATTAACCCCGAGCAAGGGTGGGTACGCGTTGAAGCCGGCGTGATTAAAGATCAGCTTAATCAGTATTTGAAGCCCTATGGTTATTTCTTTGCGCCGGAGTTGTCGACCAGTAATCGTGCGACGCTCGGCGGCATGATCAATACCGATGCCTCAGGGCAGGGGTCGTTGGTATATGGTAAAACCTCCGATCATGTGCTGGGATTGCGAGCGGTGTTGCTGGGCGGCGAACTGCTCGATACGCGAGCAATGCCGGTAGAGTTGGCGGAAAAACTGGCGCAAGAAGATACCCCGATTGGCCGGATTTATCATACGGTACTGCACCGTTGCCGCGACCAGCGCGCGTTGATTATCGAGAAGTTCCCCAAACTGAATCGTTTTCTGACCGGTTACGATTTGCGGCACGTATTCAGCGACGACCTGCGTACTTTTGATTTGACGCGAATCCTGACCGGCGCCGAAGGCACGCTGGCATTCGTTACCGAAGCGACGCTGGATATCACGCCGCTGCCTAAGATACGCCGACTGGTGAATATCAAGTACGACTCTTTTAATTCAGCATTGCGCAATGCACCGTTCATGGTGGAAGCGAAAGCGCTATCCGTCGAGACCGTGGACTCAAAAGTCTTAAACCTGGCCCGCGAAGATATCGTCTGGCATTCCGTCAGCGAGCTGATTACCGATGTGCCGAATCAAGAGATGCTTGGCCTTAATATCGTCGAATTTGCGGGCGATGACGACGTGCTGATCAATGGGCAGGTTGACGCCCTTTGTCAGCGGTTGGATGCGTTGTTGGCGAGTCGGGAAGGCGGCGTGATTGGTTATCAAGTTTGCAATGATTTGGCGGGAATCGAACGTATTTACGCCATGCGGAAAAAAGCCGTGGGGCTGTTGGGCAACAGTAAGGGGCAGGCGAAGCCGATTCCCTTCGCGGAGGATACCTGTGTGCCGCCGCAGCATCTGGCGGATTACATTGAAGAGTTCCGCGCGCTGTTGGACAGCCACAATCTATCCTATGGCATGTTTGGCCATGTGGATGCCGGGGTGCTGCATGTGCGTCCGGCACTGGATATGTGCGATCCGCAGCAGGAAATGCTGATGAAACAGCTTTCTGACCAGGTTGTTGCGCTCACGGCTAAATATGGCGGCCTGCTGTGGGGAGAACACGGTAAAGGCTTCCGCGCTGAATATAGCCCCGCGTTTTTTGGCCCGGAACTTTATGCCGAGCTGCGCCGTATCAAGGCGGCGTTCGATCCCGATAATCGGCTCAATCCTGGGAAGATTTGCGCCCCGTTGGATGTGGATGCGCCGATGATGAAAGTCGATGCAGTCAAGCGCGGCACGTTTGACCGCACGATCCCGCTAACGGTTCGTACCGCGTTCCGTGGCGCGATGGAATGTAACGGAAATGGCTTGTGCTTTAATTTCGATGCCCGTAGCCCAATGTGCCCATCGATGAAAATTAGCGGTAACCGGATTCATTCCCCAAAAGGTCGCGCCGCACTGGTGCGTGAATGGCTACGTCTGCTGGCGGAACAGGGCGTCGATCCCGTGGCCCTGGAGAACGCGTTGCCGCAGCAGAAACTGAGCCTGCGCGCTTTGGTTCAGAAAGCTCGCAATACCTGGCTGGCCAGGCAGGGCGATTACGATTTTTCGCATGAAGTTAAAGAGGCCATGTCAGGCTGTCTGGCGTGTAAAGCCTGCTCCACACAGTGCCCCATCAAGATTGATGTACCTAGCTTCCGCTCGCGTTTCCTCCAGCTCTATCACACGCGCTATCTGCGGCCGCTGCGTGACTATCTGGTCGCTGGCGTCGAAAGCTACGCCCCGCTGATGGCGCGTAGCCCGAAGACATTTAACTTTTTCTTGAAGATGCCATTGCTCAATACGCTCAGCCGCCGTCAGATTGGCATGGTGGATTTGCCTTTACTGTCATCACCCTCGCTACGTCAGCAGTTTGCCGGGCATCGCGGCGTAAATATGACGTTAGAGCAACTGGAACAGTTGCCGGAGGCAGCACGCCAGGAATATGTATTGATCGTACAGGATCCGTTCACCAGCTATTATGATGCACAAGTGGTGGCCGATTTCGTGCATCTGATAGAAAAACTCAAGTTGAAACCGGTGTTGCTGCCTTTCTCGCCGAATGGCAAGGCTCAACATATTAAAGGCTTCTTACAGCGCTTTGCGAAAACGGCAGAGAAGACGGCGGATTTTCTTAATCGCGTTGCTAAACTAGGGATGCCGATGGTCGGTGTCGATCCGGCGTTAGTGCTTTGCTATCGCGATGAGTACCGGGAAATTTTAGGCGAAAAACGAGGCGATTTTCAGGTGCAATTGGTGCATGAATGGTTGGCGACGGCATTAGCAGCTAGCACGCCTCAGCCTACGACGGGAGAGACGTGGTATCTGCTTGGCCATTGCACCGAAACGACGGCGTTACCAAACAGTTCGAAGCAGTGGGCTGAAATTTTCTCGCGCTTTGGCGCCAAATTGGAGGCGGTTAGCGTTGGGTGTTGCGGCATGGCGGGAACGTATGGACATGAGACCAAAAACCTGGCCAACTCGCAGGGCATCTATGCGTTATCCTGGCAACCGGCCTTGCAGTCATTACCTCAGAAGCGTTGCCTAACCACCGGCTATTCGTGCCGCAGTCAGGTAAAACGCATGGAAGGAGACGCATTGCGTCACCCCTTACAGGCGCTGCTGGAGATGGTTTGATGCTTTGGAAAAGGCAGATTACGCTGGAGCAACTGAATCAGCAAAGCCAAACGTGCATGGTTGGTCACGTCGGCATCCGCTATACCCGAATAACGGATGATGCACTGGAAGCGGTGATGCCTGTAGATGCACGAACTCGCCAACCGTTTGGCTTATTGCATGGCGGTGCGTCCGTCGTACTGGCGGAATCGCTGGGTTCCGTTGCGGGATATTTATGTACTGAGGGTGAACAGCAGGTGGTTGGGCTCGAAATCAATGCCAATCATTTACATGCGGTGCGAGAAGGGGAAGTCCGTGGCGTATGCCGGGCGCTCCGCGTGGGTCGCCGCAGTCAGGTATGGCAGATTGAGATTTTTGATAATCAGGGGCGCCTGAGCTGTATTTCGCGTCTTACGACCGCTGTCATAACCGGTTAGCCGATGCCGTGACCCCGGTGACCAAGGCCTCGGGGTTGCGGCGTTTCAGGGCAGAAAAGGCACGCGTTTGACGAAGTCGGTCTGAAATGCCGTGGCTTTATCCCAGGCACCTTGCATACTGAGCTGATAGCAAATCGATTTCAGCGTATTGCGTGCAAAATAGTAGCTTTGTACGCGAAAGAGGTGGCAGCGCCCTTCATTATTAATCTCTTTGATTAATCGGTTATGTAGTTTAACCAGTGCATGCAGATAACTGTCGTCATCGCCATTTTTCCGGCAGAGTTCAACCATCGTCATACACGCGTTATGATAACGGCGTAAATGGTCAATATTGCTGCCAGCGCGGTTTAATCGAGCCTCGGCCATGTAGAAATCGACGGTAGCATCGCGAATCTGAAATTTATAGTCGTCAATCTTGTGGCGCAGCCAGGCATTCGCAGAAAGCATGGTTATTGAACCTAGAAGTATAATGATAATCATTATCATATTAATAAAAAAGCACGCGATCAATGGGCAAATTAGCGTTAATGCTAAAAATATTCATTTATCTGCGCTGTTTTATAAATAGGTATCACCGATGGATGTTATAATAATGCTAATAAAATGATAATTTTTATTTGGGCTGATTACGCCTGGGTGATGAATTTAATGCATTAATATCAAGGCATTATGAAATGCATCGTTGCGTGATTCATCACGTATTAGGCGCATAAAATGACACCATTCGTTCACTGAAAAATCAAATGTTACGAATAGCCCTGCGAAACAAGAGGTTGAAGCTAGTTTCATTATCACTAACATTAGGGGAAACCAGCCTAAAACTGGTACCACACGTAATGAGGTATTCCATATGCAAGCGGAAAATGTAGGGACATTTTCACTGGATGACAATGTCTGGCAAGGCTTGACGCTGACGGACAACGCCGCAAAGCAGATTAAGCATCTGATGAAGCAGAATGAAGCCGTGCTGGGACTACGGCTTAGCGTTAAACAATCGGGCTGCGCGGGGTTTGGCTACGTGCTGGATTTGGTGCAGGAGTTTGAAAGTGACGATCTGGTCTTCGAACACGACGGTGCAAAGTTATATGTCCCATTAAAAGCGATGCCTTTTATTGATGGCACAGAACTCGATTTCGTCCGTGAAGGGCTAAATCAGATATTCAAGTTTAATAATCCCAAAGCGCAGCATGCTTGTGGATGTGGCGAAAGCTTTGGCATTTAAGTGATGAAAAATTATGGCACGTAGCACGGTAGATGTACCTGATGATGTCCAGATCTGGATGGGTGATGGACACTATAAAGAAGGTTTTTTCACGCAGTTGGCAACCGATGAGCTGGCGCATGGCATCAATGAAGATGTTGTACGGGCGATCTCGGCAAAGCGTAATGAACCTGAGTGGATGCTGGAATTCCGTCTTAACGCTTATCAGGCGTGGCTCAAGATGGAAGAACCGCATTGGCTGAAAGCCCATTATGAGAAACTCGACTATCAGGACTATAGCTATTATTCCGCGCCGTCCTGCGGTCACTGTGATGATAGTTGTGGTTCTGAACCCGGCGCAAAGCAGCAATCCGGAATTGCCGAGGTCAATAATTACCTGACCAGCGAAGTGGAAAATGCCTTTAATCAACTGGGGGTTCCCGTCCGTGAAGGGAAATCGGTCGCGGTCGATGCCATTTTCGACTCCGTATCTGTCGCCACCACCTATCGGCATGAGCTGGCCGAAAAGGGCATTATTTTTTGTTCATTCAGCGAGGCGATTCAAGAGCACCCCGACCTGGTGCGTCAGTATCTTGGTTCTGTCGTTCCGCCAAATGATAACTTCTTCGCCGCGTTGAACTCCGCGGTGGCATCCGACGGCACGTTTGTGTATATCCCGAAAGGCGTGCGCTGTCCGATGGAATTATCGACCTATTTTCGGATTAACGCGGCAAAAACCGGTCAGTTTGAACGCACGATTCTGATCGCCGACGATGACAGTTATGTTAGTTATATCGAAGGTTGCTCTGCTCCCGTGCGCGATACTTACCAGCTACACGCCGCCGTGGTGGAAGTCATTATTAATAAGAACGCGGAAGTGAAATATTCCACGGTACAGAACTGGTTTTCCGGCAAAGATGATGCAGCTGGCGGGATTTTGAACTTCGTAACCAAGCGTGCGTTGTGTGCTGGCGATCATGCAAAAATGTCATGGACGCAGTCGGAAACCGGTTCAGCAATCACCTGGAAATATCCGAGCGTCATTTTGCGTGGTGACCATTCTGTCGGTGAATTTTTCTCTGTCGCCTTGACTAATGGCCGCCAGCAGGCCGATACCGGCACTAAGATGATCCACATTGGTAAAAATACCCGCTCGACTATCATCTCCAAAGGGATTTCCGCCGGGCGCAGCGAGAATACTTATCGTGGTCTAGTGAAGATCATGCCGAGTGCGACCAACGCCCGTAACTTTACCCAGTGCGACTCGATGCTGATTGGCAGCGAATGTGGTGCGCACACCTTCCCTTATGTGGAAGTGCGTAACAATACCGCGCAATTGGAGCATGAAGCGACGACGTCGAAAATCGGCGAAGACCAACTGTTCTATTGCTTGCAACGCGGTATTAGCGAAGATGATGCCATCTCGATGATCGTAAACGGATTCTGTAAAGACGTCTTCTCTGAATTGCCGCTGGAATTTGCGGTAGAAGCACAAAAATTACTGGCGATTAGCCTGGAGCATAGCGTCGGTTAATTCGTTGGTCGCCGGGATTTTCACAGACGAATAATGAGAATCATCGGTCCCGGAATTCATTAAGCGCTCGCCATATTGAGCGTTGGAAGGAATAAGCATGTTAAGCATTGAAAATTTAAAAGTCAGCGTAGAAGGCAAAGCGATTATTCAAGGGTTGAATCTCACCATTAAGCCGGGTGAAGTTCACGCAATTATGGGCCCAAATGGCTCAGGAAAGAGTACGCTTTCCGCGACGCTGGCTGGACGCGAAGAATATGAAGTAACCGATGGTTCGGTGACCTTCAAAGGAAAAGATTTGTTGGCGTTGGCCCCGGAAGATCGCGCAGGCGAAGGCGTCTTCATGGCCTTCCAATATCCGGTCGAGATCCCTGGCGTGAGCAATCAGTTCTTCCTGCAAACCTCCGTTAATGCGGTACGGCAATACCGTGGGCAGGAACCGCTGGATCGTTTCGATTTCGCCGACTTTATTGAAGAAAAAATCAAACTATTGCATATGCCGGAAGACCTATTGACCCGTTCGGTAAATGTTGGTTTCTCCGGTGGCGAAAAAAAACGTAATGATATTCTGCAAATGGCGGCGCTGGAACCGGATCTGTGCATTCTGGATGAAACCGACTCCGGCCTGGACATCGATGCATTGAAAATCGTCTCTCACGGCGTGAATTCCCTGCGCGATGGCAAACGCTCATTCATCATTGTCACGCACTACCAGCGTATTCTTGATTACATCAAACCGGATCACGTCCACGTTCTGTATCAGGGACGTATCGTGAAGTCGGGCGATTTCTCGCTGGTGAAACAGTTGGAGGAGCAAGGCTATGGCTGGCTTACCGACGAGCAATAATGTGACGCGTGATGAGGTAGCCGGGAAAACGGGTATCGCACAGAAGCAGGAACGAGCGCTACAACAGTGGCAGAGTCTGTTTGACGGCGATTCGCGCCGTTCTGAAGCGGCGCGACAACATTGGCAGGAGGTTGTGCGCCTGGGGTTGCCGCACCGTAAACATGAACACTGGAAATACACCCCGCTGGATGGTTTTCTGAGCAACACGTTTGTGGCGCCGCAGAAACGGCATCTTGATCGCGCTGCGGTAGATGCGCTGGCGCTCGCGGTGGACTGCTGGCGTTTGGTGTTTGTCGATGGCGTGTTCAACGCGGAATTGAGCGATAACGCGTGGGGGCCTTATCAGGTAGATATACAGGCATCACGGGCGCAAGGGGGGTTACCTGCGCCGATCCAGTCAGAAGTCTTCCTGCATCTGACCGAAAGTCTGGCAAACGAAAGCACGATTATCCGTCTGCCTGCCGGGCAACAGGCGGAAAAACCGCTTTATCTGCTGCACATTAGCAGCAGCCAGGCGGCAGCGTTGAATACCGTTCACCACCGCCATCATGTGAACATTGAACGCGGCGCGAGCGCGGACATTATTGAGCACTACGTTAGTCTGGACGAGGATGCTCATTTTACTGGCGCTCGCTTAACGGTGAATGCAGCAGAAAATAGTCATGTAAACCACTATAAACTAGCGTTTGAAACGGCGGCGAGCTACCACTTCGCGCATAACGATCTGGTGCTGGCGCGTGATGCCAGAGTACGCAGCCACAGTTTCCTGCTCGGCGCGGGGTTGACGCGTCACCATACCAGCGCCCAGTTAAACGGCGAAGGCACTAATCTGGTCATGAATAGCCTGGTTCTGCCGGTTGGTAGCGAAGTGTGCGATACGCGCACGTATCTGGAACACAATCAAGGATACGGCGAAAGCCGCCAGTTGCATAAAGTCATCGTTAACGATCGCGCCAGGGCGGTATTTAACGGCATGATCAAAGTTGCGCCGCATGCCCTGAAAACTGATGGTCAGATGACGAACAACAACCTGCTACTGGGGCGACTGGCTGAGGTGGACACTAAACCTCAGTTGGAAATCTATGCTGATGACGTGAAATGCAGCCACGGTGCCACTATCGGCCGTATCGATGAAGAGCAGCTATTCTATTTGCGTTCACGCGGGATCACCGAGCAGGATGCGCAACAGATGATCATCTTCGCTTTTGCGGCGGAAGTAACAGAAGCAATTGAAAATGAGGCTCTGCAAGGTGTGGTACTGCAACGCATCGCGCAGCGTTTGCCTAATACGCTGGCAAATGCCGGCAAGGCGGTGTAATGAATTATCCTATTGAGCGGGTTCGTGCCGATTTTCCGATACTCGCGAGTGAGGTTAACGGCCTACCATTAGCCTATCTGGACAGTGCCGCGAGTGCGCAAAAACCGCATTCGGTGATCGATCGTGAAGCTGAGTTTTATCGCCACGAATATGCTGCCGTGCATCGTGGTATTCATACCTTAAGCGCGCAGGCGACCAGTACAATGGAAGCCGTGCGCGAGCAGGTAGCTACATTTATCAACGCCGCTTCAGCGGAAGAGATCGTTTTTGTCCGCGGGACGACGGAAGCCATTAATCTGGTGGCTAACAGTTATGGCCGTACCTTCATTCAGCCGGGCGATAACCTGATTATCACCGAGATGGAGCACCACGCTAATATCGTTCCCTGGCAGATGCTGGCGCAAGCGCGCGGCATTGACATCCGCGTATTACCGTTAACCGAAAACGGCACGCTGGATGTGGAACAACTCCCCGCGCTGTTGGATGAACGCACTCGCCTGCTGGCGGTAACGCAGATTTCTAACGTGCTGGGGACGTTGAATCCGGTAAAAGCGCTGGTTGCGCAGGCAAAAGCCGCGGGTGCGGTTGTTCTTGTCGATGGCGCTCAGTCGATTATGCATCAGCCTGTTGATGTACAGGATCTGGATTGTGATTTTTTCGTCTTCTCAGGACATAAAATCTATGGGCCTTCGGGTATTGGCGTGCTGTATGGCAAGCGTGATTTGCTACAGGCGATGCCGCCGTGGGAAGGCGGCGGGGCGATGATCCAACAGGTTAGTCTGCGCACGGGAACAACCTATGCGGACGCGCCGTGGCGTTTTGAGGCAGGTTCACCTAACACCGGTGGGATTATTGGCCTGGGCGCGGCATTGGATTACGTGACGATGTTGGGACGGGAAGCGGTTCAGCGCTATGAGTCCGCGCTAATGCAGTATGCCCTGGAAGCGCTTACGCAGGTGCCCGACCTGACGCTATACGGCCCGGCTGAGCGTTACGGCGTTATCGCCTTTAATCTTGGGCAGCACCACGCCTATGATGTGGGGAGTTTCCTCGATCGATATGGAATTGCGATTCGCACCGGCCACCATTGCGCGATGCCGTTGATGGAACACTATGGGGTTCCTAGTATGTGTCGCGCTTCGCTGGCCGCGTATACTACACGCGAAGAAATAGACCGGCTGGTTGCCGGGTTGCAACGTATCCATCGATTACTGGGCAGTTAAGCGCCGTACGCGCATCTGTCTGGGGAGGAAAGCATGGCGAGTCTGCCAGAACCGCAGAAACTGGCGCGTAATTTTGCGCGCTGTAGTGGCTGGGAAGAAAAATATCTTTATATCATTGAGTTGGGGGAGCGTCTTGACCCTTTCCCCGATGAGTGGCGCAACCCGGACAATATCATCTCCGGGTGCCAAAGTCAGGTTTGGATCGTGGTACGCCCCGATGAGCAGGGTATTATCACGCTGCACGGCGATAGTGATGCCGCTATTGTGAAGGGGTTGATTGCCGTGGTTTTTAGCCTATATCAGGGGCTGACTGCGCAGGAGATTGTAACGCTGGAGGTGCGGCCGTTCTTTGAATCACTCGCATTGACTCAGCATTTGACGCCCTCTCGCTCTCAAGGGCTTGAGGCGATGCTGCGTGCGATTCATGCACAAGCCGCCGCACTGCTTTAATTTTTCGTAACAGCCAGGCGCTGCGACATAAGCATGTCCAGCGCTTTTAATCATGGTGTTACCAACGTCAGATTATCATTTGCCAATATTGTTTTAACTTCCTGATATTCAGAATACATCCCGTATATTTATTCCACGCTAAAATTTATGCTGGTTCAGCTTTGTAAAGAATTGAATATCAATCCGTTGATTTTTAAATCAAATATTCTTTTGTTATCTCCGTGTTACTATGCTCTTATGCGGCGATGAGAGGCTGGTATAGTCGTATTGATACCAGGTATCCCCGAATTAATGACGTTATCGCGGGCGATTATGCCAGATGCTTGAGGGGGGAGGGGATGAAGAATGAATACTCAACGGATACCGCCTTCCTGGCATAAAGCCAGATATTTACTGATTTTGTGAGTTCTAATGTAGGGAATCTACTATGAAGCGCGCGTTAATTTTATTTGGTTTGCTCTTCTCAGCATGCTTGACCAGTACTGTCGCCAAGGCGACGGAATATCCGCTGCCGCCACCCGGTAGTCGGCTTATCGGTGAGAATATTGTTTATACCGTTCCCAATGATGGCCGCCCTCTGGAGGCGATCGCTGCGAAATTTAAGATTGGTTTACTGGGTATGATGGAAGCGAATCCTAACGTGGACCCTTATTTGCCTACGGCGGGGTCCACGCTTACCATTCCGACACAAATGCTGTTGCCGGACACTCCGCGCGAAGGCATAGTGGTCAACCTTGCGGAATTGCGGCTTTATTACTATCCGAAAGGCAAAAATACCGTCATCGTTTATCCCATTGGTATTGGTCAGTTGGGGCGCAACACGCCGCTAATGACGACCCGCATTAGCGAGAAGCGTGAAAATCCAACTTGGACGCCAACGGCAAATATCCGTAAACGCTATCTTGAAGAGCAGGGGATAACGCTGCCAGCGGTTATTCCGGCAGGCCCGGATAATCCAATGGGATTACATGCCCTGCGTTTATCAGGGCACGGCGGCGTTTATTTACTGCATGGTACTAATGCGGATTTCGGCATCGGTATGCGCGTGAGTTCCGGCTGTATCCGCCTGCGTCCTGATGATATTAAGTTCTTGTATGACAATGTTCCGGTTGGTACTCGCGTGCAGATTATCAATGATGCGATTAAGACGTCCGTTGAACCCGACGGTAAACGCTACGTTGAAGTGCACCAGCCGTTGTCGAAGACCGATAAGGACGATCCGCAAACGATGCCAATTCCGTTGACGAAGGAAGTGCAGGCCTTTATTCAGGATACGGAGACTGACAGTAAAGCTGTGGCTGACGCCATTGTACGACGTTCTGGTATGCCCGTTTTAGTTAGCGCGGGGCATCTACCCGAAGAATCGATTCCAGACGCGCGTGAAACGCATCAGGCTGCGCCAATTACGGTGATCAATGCCAACTCGGAGCGGTGAAATTTAGCGGCAGTAGAGGTTCAAGGACGAGCATAGCGTCGTCAGACTAAATTATGAAAGAAGCGGCAAAGAGCAAAGAAAAATGCAGATCAAAAAATGGCGCACAATGTGCGCCATTTCTACAGCTTAACCCGTTCGATTACTTCTTGTAAGTGCGAACTTGGTTGTCCAGACGCTGGTTAGCACGAGCTGCGTCATCTTTAGCAGCCTGTACGTCAGAGCGGATTGCGTTCACATCATTGCTCAGTTGGTCAACTTTAGCGTTCAGAGTCTGAACGTCAGAAGACAGTTGATCAATTTTTGCATTGCTGGAGCAACCTGCCAGCAGAGTAGAACCCAGGATTACCGCGCCCAGTACCAGTTTAGTACGATTCATTATTAATACCCTCTAGATTGAGTTAATCTCCATGTAGCGTTACAAGTATTACACAAACTATTTTCTAATGAGAATATATTTTTGATGAGAACATGCTTAATTTAGATCGTTCGCTCAAAGAACCAGCGGGTTTTACATCGCAATAAAAAATGTCAGAAAGCGGTGTTATTTTATCGCGTAACGTCGAGGTTTAGGCTATTAAATGGCATGTTACGTAAAGGCATTAATTAGGTTATCGCACTGTAGGATGCCACCTCAGAATATAAAAAAGCGCCATGAAGGCGCTTTGTCCGATCGACTACCTGGCTACAGGGATTAGAGACGGTGTACGGAAGATGTGTTGGTGGTTCCGCTGGGAACTAGCGCGCCGGACACCATAACCACAACATCACCAGCCTGTGCATAGCCGCTCTTCAGCGCCGCTTCTTTTCCAATACGGTAGAAGTCATCGGTGGAGGCAATTTCTTTCACCAATAGGGTATCAATACCTTTGCTCAGCAGCAGTTGACGCGCGGTGATCTCATTTGTTGTCAGTGCCAGAATACGGGCCGTTGGGAAGTACTTACGGATCGATTTAGCCGATTTCCCACCGTTGGTGGCCACAACGATCAGCGGTGCATCCAGTTTCTCCGCCGTTTCAACCGCACCGCGGCAGACTGCTTCTGTGATACGCAGTTTACCGGGAGTCTTAATGGTGTTCAGACGGCTTTTCATCACAGAATCAGTACGCTGGCAGATGGTCGCCATGATGGTAACGGCTTCCAGGGGATATTTGCCCTTCGCACTTTCGCCAGATAGCATCACAGCGTCAGTGCCATCGATAATGGCGTTAGCAACATCGCCAGCTTCTGCACGGGTCGGTCGCGGGTTTTTGATCATTGAATCCAGCATTTGCGTGGCGGTAATAACCACTTTACGTGCCAGATTGCATTTTTCGATCATCATCTTCTGCGCGAAAATCACTTCTTCCACCGGAATTTCAACGCCTAAATCACCACGGGCGACCATAATCCCATCGGACGCTTCCAGAATTTCATCGAAATTATTCAGGCCTTCCTGGTTTTCAATCTTGGAAATGATCTGAATATGCTCGCCACCGTGAGCTTTCAGATGAGCACGGATTTCTTCAACGTCTGAGCGTTTACGAATAAAAGAGGCGGCTACGAAATCAACACCTTGTTCACAACCGAAAATCAGGTCGCGCTTGTCCTTTTCGGCCAGGGCAGGCAACTGAATTGAAACGCCAGGCAGATTAACGCCTTTATTCTCGCCTAAGTCGCCATTGTTGAGCACGGTGCATACTACTTCGTTACCAGCGATTGCGGTAACGCGCATGCCGATCAAACCGTCATCCACCAGTACGGTGTCACCGACGCTGAGATCCTGCGTAAAACCTGCGTACGTAACGGCAACACGTTCCTGATTGCCGACAACGCTCTGATCGGTGGTGAAGGTGAATGTCTGGCCTGCACGTAGCGCGACGTCAGCGCCATTTTCCAACTTCATCGTGCGAATTTCCGGGCCTTTAGTATCAAGCAATATGGCCGCTTGCTTGCCGGTTTTTTCCATAACTGCGCGCAGGTTCTTGATGCGCTGGCCGTGTTCAGCATAATCTCCATGAGAGAAGTTTAGGCGCATAACATTCATGCCGGCAGACAACAAGCTGCCTAGCATGTCTTCTGATTCTGTTTTCGGCCCGATGGTACAAACAATTTTTGTCTTTTTCATACGATAATGTCTACAAGTTGTGATGGATAAAAAAACGGATTAACCAGTGGCGATATAGGCATGGCCGCTGGCAAGAAGCAATGTGGAAACAGTAGGGAAAAGATAAAAAGAGATGGTCGCCGTGAATGAAGGATGAAGTGCGTAACCGCATGTCGCACAAAAGTCGCGTTGATGATGCCGTTGATAATAAAGTGATTAATAGTGGCACGTTGTTTAGCTGAAACCATTCAATTGAAACGACGTTCCGTATTATAGTTATTAAGTGGCGAGAAACAAGATAGCAAAAGACATGAAAGTGAATATTTTGTCCTGTTTACGCAAAAAATGGTGTGATTTGGAGATTTACCCCATTTTGTTGCGCAATTGCCCAAATTATCGACAGATAGATGATAGCAGAAAGTCTCAAAGATGGGGCGGCGGATTGTTATAAAAACGCGTTAAAAATGTGGATAACAAACGTTCAGATGGGTGAGTTTGCTGGTTATCTGTGGATCCGTATCACGTTTTCATGTCATGCTTCTTGAGAAGATAAAGACAGATGGTAATTTAACTACCATTGCGGATTGTTACTGCGTAAGCAGGCAAAACCAGATGCTCGTTCTTGTGTACGAGTGTCTGGTTTTTTTGTTTCCAGGGTTTGAAAATGAAGATTGCCAAAATACTCAACAATAACGTCGTTACCGTCATTGACGAAAACAATAATGAGTCGGTTGTGATGGGACGTGGGCTGGGTTTCAAAAAACACACCGGCGATCTTCTGGACGAAAAGCTGATTGAACGCGTGTTTGTGATGAAATCCAGTGAGATGACCTCTCGTCTACAAGAACTATTGTCAGAGATTCCGATCGAGGTTATCGCTGCGGCTGACAAGATCATCTTGCTGGCAAAGGCGCGTTTGCCGGGTAAACTGCAAAACAGCGTCTATATTTCTTTAACGGATCACTGCCACTTTGCTATTGAACGCCACAAGCAAGGGGTAGGTATTCGTAATGTTCTGCTATGGGAAATTAAACGTCTATATCCAAAAGAATTCGCCGTCGGTCTGGAAGCGCTGGATATTATTGAGCAGCGTTTGGCTGTGCGCTTGCCGGAAGATGAGGCTGGGTTCATTGCTTTGCATTTGGTGAATGCGCAGCTTGACAGCGAAATGCCGGAAGTCCTGCAAATTACTAAAATTATGCAGGAAATACTGAACATCGTAAAATATCAGCTTAACCTGGATTATAACGAGCAAGCGTTAAGTTATCATCGCTTTGTGACACATTTGAAGTTTTTTGCGCAGCGGTTAATAGGTAAAAATACGGTCTTTAGTGATGATGAATCGTTACATGATGTGGTGAAAGAACGGTATCAACAGTCTTATCGTTGTGCAGGGAAAATACAGATGCATATTATGCACAAATACCATTATACCTTGACCAAGGAAGAATTGATGTTCTTAACGATCCATATAGAACGAGTGCGGACAGAGGGGCAGGATAGATTAGAACCCGGAGATGGGGAATAGCATTTGCTAATTTGCTATTCATCACAAAATAACGATATGGCGATAAAAATCACTTGCCCTTATTTAAGAGGGCAGCATAAAGTACATGGAAAGAAGATTATCGAATAAGATTTAGTGTTAACGCCGGTGCATAAAATGCGTTGGTAATAATTGGATTGTTACTGTCAGGCTATTTTCAGCAGGCAGGCAAAACCTAAACCATTTCCCCCATATTTGTTGGGGAAAATGGTTTAGGTTTTTTTTTGTCGCAAACAGGACTAGCAATCTTAAATTATGGTTACTTTAGTCTGTTTAGCATTAAGGATAGACGATGAAATACAAAGCATTAGCAAATGAGATACTCGATGGCGTCGGTGGGCGCGATAACATCGTTAGCGTAATACATTGTGCAACCCGCTTGCGTTTTAAATTGAGAAATCGGGAAAAAGCGGATGCCGCAGCGCTGAAGCATAATTCAGGCGTCATTATGGTGGTTGAAAGCGGTGGGCAATTTCAGGTTGTCATCGGCAATCACGTCGGCGATGTTTATCAAGACTTACTTAACATTTCCGGATTAAGCGAAAATACCGAGACTGAGCAGAGAGAAAGCGGTACAAAAGAGAATCCTTTTTCCCGGCTGATTGATATTGTTGCCGGTATCTTTACCCCATTACTCGGCGTAATGGCGGCGTCAGGTATCGTAAAAGGACTGCTAGCGCTTAGCCTTGCCTGTGGTTGGATGGTCGATAGCAACGGCGTTTATAAAGTGTTATTTGCGGCCAGCGACGCGCTATTTTATTTTTTTCCCATCATTTTGGGCTACACCGCAGGGAAAAAATTTGGTGGTAATGCTTTTGTAACCATGGTGATCGGGGGGGCGCTTATTCATCCAACAATGATCGCTGAATTTAATGCGATGTCGGCGGTTGATTATCAGCCATTACACTTTTTTGGGATCCCAATTACATTCATTAATTACTCCTCATCGGTTATTCCCATTATATTTGCCGCGTGGGTTTCTTGCCGTTTGGAAAAACCGCTAAATACGATCTTACATGCCAATATTCGTAACTTTTTTACACCGGCACTCTGTTTGATTATCACCGTTCCGCTGACATTCCTCGCCATAGGCCCGGTCACTACCTGGTTGAGCCACCAATTGGCCACCGGCTATCAGGTTATCTATAGCACCAACCAAACGCTTGCCGGTGGTTTTATGGGCGGACTATGGCAGGTCTTTGTTATGTTTGGCCTGCATTGGGGACTGGTGCCGTTAATGATCAACAACTTCAGCGCACTGGGTAGCGATACGCTGATGGCTGTGCTAACGCCAGCGGTGCTGGCGCAGGCGGGCGCCTCGTTGGGCGTATCTCTGAGAACCCGAGACATGAAGCTAAAAGGGATTGCCGGTTCGGCTTTCCCGGCGGGCGTCTTCGGCATTACTGAACCGTCGATCTATGGTGTGAACCTCCCTCTGCGTCGGCCGTTTATTTTTGGCTGCATCGGTGGGGCATTAGGTGGTGGCATCGCCGGTTATTTCGGGGCGACACAATATTCTTTCGGTTTACCCAGTATTTTCGCATTCACGCAAATGATCCCGCCAACTGGGATGGATAGCACTGTTTGGGGCGCTATCATCGGCACATTCATCGCGTTTCTCTTTTCCACACTCGCCAGTTACCTCTTCGGGATTAAGGAGGAGAAGGTTATGGAGGGGAGTGAGCAGAACATGTCTGAACCGCCAGTCACGACTTCTACGCGCCAGCTTTCTGTTACGAGTCCGATCGCGGGCGAAACCCTGCCATTAACGCAGGTTGACGATGAGACCTTCGCGAGCGGTTTGCTGGGGCAAGGTATCGCGATTAAACCACGCTCTGGCCGCGCTGTCTCCCCGGTGGATGGCACGGTGATTTCGTTATTTAAAACGCAGCATGCCATCGGGCTTGAATCGGAAGAGGGCATTGAAGTGCTAATTCACATTGGCATCGATACGGTCAAGCTAAATGGTCAATATTTCACCGCACATGTTAAAACCGGAGATGTCGTGAAGCGCGGCGATCTCCTGGTTGAGTTCGATTATCTGGCTATTGAGAAAGCCGGTTACGATACGACGACGCCCGTTATTATCACTAATAGCGACGATTACGTTGATGTCCTGCCTGCGTGCGGCAACACCGTGCGGGAGCAGGAGGCATTACTGGCATTAATCCGCTGAAATTACATTTTATGACCCGTAGGGAGAGAAAAATGCGTCATCAGTTTCCAAAAACATTCTTGTGGGGCGGCGCTATCGCAGCCAATCAGGTTGAAGGTGCTTACCTAACGGACGGTAAAGGGCTATCAACCTCCGATTTACAGCCACACGGCATTTTCGGCGAAATTGTCACGCGCGTACCAGGAGATAGCAGTATTAAAGATATCGCGATCGATTTTTATCATCGCTATCCTGAAGATATCGCGCTTTTTGCTGAAATGGGCTTCAAATGTCTGAGAATCTCAATTGCCTGGACGCGTATTTTCCCGCAGGGTGATGAAACTCAGCCGAATGAGGCGGGGTTGGCATTTTACGATCGCCTGTTTGATGAAATGGCAAAATACGGTATTCAGCCGTTGGTGACGCTGTCCCATTATGAAATGCCCTATGGTTTGGTGAAGAATTACGGCGGCTGGGGAAGCCGCGAAACGATTACCTTCTTCGAGCGTTACGCGCGCACGGTATTTCAGCGCTATAAAGACAAAGTGAAATATTGGCTGACGTTTAACGAAATCAACTGCGCGTTACATGCACCATTTACAGGAATCGGTTTACCTAACGAGAGTAGTAAGCAAGATATTTATCAGGCGATTCATCACCAGCTCGTCGCGAGTGCTAAAGCGGTGAGAGCGTGTCATGACATCATCCCTGATGCCAAAATTGGCAACATGATGCTGGGTTCCATGTTCTATCCGTTAACCTGTAAGCCCGCGGATGTTATGGAAACAATGCAACAGAACCGCGACTGGTTGTTCTTTGGCGATGTTCAAGTCCGAGGATACTATCCGGCGTATATGAAGCGTTTCTTTGCACAACATGGGATTACGCTGGCGGTAACGGAAGATGACCGCCAGTCACTGAAGGCAACCGTTGATTTCATTTCTTTCAGCTATTACATGACGGGCTGTGTGACCACCGATGAAGAAGTGAACCAGAAAGCCCGCGGTAATATTTTGAACATGGTGCCGAATCCGCATCTGGAAAGCTCAGAGTGGGGCTGGCAGATCGATCCGGTGGGGTTGCGTTATTTGCTGAACTATCTATACGACCGTTATCAAAAACCGCTATTTATTGTAGAAAACGGTTTAGGTGCCAAAGATAAACTGGAAAGCGATGGCAGTATTAATGACGATTATCGCATCAAATACCTGAACGATCATCTGTACCAAGTAGGTGAAGCGTTAGAGGACGGTGTTGACGTCTTGGGTTATACCTGTTGGGGGCCTATCGATCTTGTTAGCGCATCAAAAGCCGAAATGTCGAAACGCTACGGTTTCATCTATGTCGATCGTGATGATGAGGGGAACGGAACATTAGAGCGTCGACGTAAGAAAAGCTTTTATTGGTACAAAGACGTTATTTCATCTAATGGCGAGACACTTAAATAAATAGGCCTATCGTTTATAGACTATTCGCTCATTATTAACCGCGTTGGTAATGAGCGTAAATATTTTTTAAATTTTTAAAATGGCTATCTTTGTAATTAACATAAGAAAAAATTTTGCGTTAAATTCGTTATAACTAAACCTAAATGTACCTACTCGGATAACAATCATGCGTAAAAAATTCCCTATAAAGAGAATGACATTATTAATAGCGACGGCATTTTTATCTTGCGATGCGATGGCGGCAACATTGACCATCGAGGAACGAGTGGCTTTATTGGAGAAAGCATTGGCGGAGAATAAAGCCGAATTACAATCCACTAAAAATGAATTGAAGCAATATAAGATGATAGTGGAGAATCGCCCCAAAACGCCAATAGCGCGTCAAAAGGCATTAACAGGTAAAGAGAGTATTACCGTCGAGTCGTCGCCGACCACTAACGCCGTCGTTGCCGGTGGGCAACATAATACCGTGAATGAGGTACCGCAGCAGCAAACGTTAACGTTGGATGCGCTGTCTAAATACGTTAAAGATGATATCGGTTTCACCTATTCAGGCTACTTAAGATCGGGATGGGCGACCGGGTCAACAGGGTCGCCTAAATCCTATGCCATTGGATCACTGGGGCGCTTTGGCAATGAACATACCGGGTGGTTTGATCTATTCCTTAAACAACGCGTTTATAACAATGATGGGAAAACGGCTCAGGCCATCATTAAATTGGACGGCAATGTCGGGCAGTCTTATAGCGCCGGTTGGTTTGGCGACGATAGCGCCAATGAAAATAAATTGCAATTTTCTGATATTTATTTGACAACAAAGGGTTTTTTGCCTTTTGCGCCGGAAGCCGATTTCTGGGTTGGAAAACATGCGCTCCCCGTGTATGAAATCCAAATGTTGGATTGGAAAAGTATCCGTACTGATTCAGGGGCCGGGGTTGGGATTGAAAATCTGGCGGCGGGGGTCGGTAAACTTGACCTTTCGCTTACCCGGGAAGACCTTGATGTCTATTCAAGAGATTTGCTCGCTAAAACGCAGATGAATACGAACTCTATCGACCTGCGTTATAAGGGGATTCCTTTGTGGCAGGGCGCAACGTTATCGCTGATGGGAAAATACGCCATCGCAAACAAGACCGATACGCAGAAAGATAATGAAAAAAATAATACCTATTTTCAATTAAAAGATGCCTGGATGTCAGCGGCGATATTACGCCAAGATTTGAATCATGGCGGGTTTAATGAATTTACCGTGCAGGCGGCAAATAATTCGTTTGCCAGTAGTTTTTCCCGCTACTCCGGCGCGAGTCCATTTATGGGTTATAATGGTTATTACTATGGCGATCATACCAATGGCACCGCGATAAGAGTCATTTCGCAAGGTGAAATGTACTTGGGTGACCGCATTATTGTCGGTAATGCATTAGTGTACTCAAAGGGTAATGATATTTATAGTTATGAAACGGGGCCCAACAGTGATTATGAAAGTGTGCGCACGGTGATTCGCCCTGCGTATATTTGGGACCATTACAATCAAACGGGGGTTGAGTTAGGGTGGTTTACGCAAAACAATAAAAATAAATCAGGCGTGAATTATAAAGAGACAGCCTATAAAACGACGCTTTATCATGCATTAAAAGTTGATACCAGCTTGTTTAATTCCCGCCCGGAAATTCGCTTTTATGGTACTTATCTCAAAATACTTGACAACGAGATATCAAAATTCACCTTCCCAGATAGTAAAAAGGACCAATTCACGCTTGGTGTTCAAGCCGAAGTCTGGTGGTAAAGCTTATTTTAAGCATTATTATTTTGAGTAAAGCTTTCTGATAGTTATCATGCATAACAAAAGGAACAACAATGAAGATATCCCCTCTAACATACCTTATTGCGGCTATGGCGTTGAGTTCATCCGTGAATAGCTCACCTTTGCCCGCAGATTTCCCTATTATGCCTGCGGCGACAATTCCTGTGAGTCACTATGTCACGGGCGTTAACGCGGATAACAGTATCACTTTTCGCCTGTTTGCCCCTACGGCCAAACAGGTTAGTGTTTTTACTGGTTCGACACCCGAAAGCATCGTGTCCCATGCGATGAAGAAAGATGAATCTGGCACATGGTCGTTCAAAACGTCGGCGCTGGCACCGAACCTCTATGAATATTTTTTCAGCGTGGATGGTTTTCGTACTATTGATACCGGCACCGCGTTTACTAAACCACAGCGCCAGGTGAATACGAGTTTGATTCTGGTACCGGGTAGCATTCTGGATGTACGTCAGGTGCCGCATGGTGAGCTAAGAATGGTGACCTATCATTCCAATAGCTTGAAATCAGAACGACAGATGTATGTCTGGACGCCGCCGGGCTATAGCGCATCGTCAAAACCGCTGCCGGTACTCTACTTCTATCATGGCTTCGGCGATACGGGAGCATCGGCCGTGGTGCAAGGGCGGATACCACAAATGATGGATAACCTGCTGGCGGAGAAAAAGATTGAGCCAATGCTGGTTGTCATTCCGGATACGGAAACGGATGTTCCCGGCATCATCCCGGAAGACTATCCACCGCAGGAGCGGCGCAAGGTGTTCTACCCGCGTAACGCACTGGCAGCGGATAGGGAATTGATCCATGACATTATTCCCGAAATCGGCAAACGTTTTAACGTGCGTCGGGACGCGAACGGCAGAGCATTGGCTGGTCTTTCTCAGGGGGGTTATCAGGCGCTGGTCTCCGGCCTGAGTCACTTGGATCATTTTGGTTGGCTGGCAACATTTAGCGGTGTAACTACCGAAACAGTGCCCAATGAGGCCGTTGCCGCACAGCTTAACCGCCCTGAGCAGATTAACCAGCAACTGAATAACTTTACGGTTGTGATTGGTGAAACCGATAATATTACCGGTAAGGATATTGCGGGGTTGAAAACCACGCTGGAGCAGAAAAATATTCGGTTTGACTATCGCCATTATCCGAATCTCGGTCATGAGATGGATGTCTGGCGGCCGGCTTACGCCGAATTTGTTCAAAAGCTTTTTAAATAGTTCGTCGTACTATGGGCTGAGCCATCGCATGTCCGATTCACGCGGGAGGCTTTTTACGCCAAGTTGGTGCTGGCCTATGGAAAAAAGCACTAAATAGCGATCCGTGTCGACTTAACTAAAGACCCGAGATAAACCCAGTTTCTTATCATTAACTAAGAACCGATACGCTTGCACGTTTGCTGGCAAGCGTATCGGATTGTCAGCAGAGGGCTGTTTACTGCGGTGTTCGGGATCGTTATTCCCAGTAACCCTCTGTTTGTTTTATTATATTCAATAAATTGACGCCATTTGGCGACCCTAATCCAGTACAGGGATCCCAGCCAAGTGCTGCTGGTAGTCCGTTGGTGCCGGGGATGTTACTGCTAAAGGCGTTTGACCCTATAAGCTGGTACAAAAAGCTGTTGATATTGCCAACGCGGTATGAGAGTGCCGAATTCAAGCGAGCAATCAGACCAGCAATAATCGGGGTCGCGGCGCTTGTCCCTGCGGCGGGAAACGGTTTGCCATTGAAGATCATCGTTGTGTAGTTACGCCCGCTGGCATTCACCGACAGGTCGGGTGTCGCGCAGGCGTTTTTTGTATACATGGGATATTGGCGGAAGTAGTTTGATAACGCGTTGTGCTGGTATGCCGGTGCAGGTGACATGACGCTGAATCCTCCTCCGGAAGCATTGGTATTTTCATGCCAAACCTGTTCATTTCCATTACGAAACAGATCGGTGCCGCCGCAGGCAATCACGGAATCATAGGCCGCGGGAAGATTGACCCCTACTACTTTATTATTGGAGCCAACTTGATAAACACCATAATCTCCCGATGCGGCGAGAACCGTAATACCACGTAGGCTAAGTTGCTGAAGCAGCATCGCCGACTGTACTTTTTCTGCCTGAGAAACATTGCTTTCACCGTTAGCCCAACTAGTGCTGATGACGCTCACCTTATTTTCTGTGTCATTCAATACAGCGCGGAATCCGTCTGGAAAGGATTTGGCATAGTACACAACTATTTTGGCTTTGGGCACTATTCCCGCAACCATTTGTACATCCATGTTAATTTCTAAGTTGTTAATGAGTTTTGATTGAGGTGGTTGCCAGGGTTCGGTTCCTACAACCTGCACTTCAGGCTTTTCAAGCTGGAATAGGGTACAGAAAGTAGCGAAATCGCTGGGGTTAAAGGTTCCCCCAAGCGCAATGATCCCTACCGTTTGTCCTTCACCTTGATTATTGGGAAAGTGATATTGTGCCGTAAGTTCTTGCGGCGAATATCCCACTAATTGCTGCTGTTGCTCCTGGACACCGCCAAAATCAGTCAGATTTTTGGGTTTTTGGATAAAAAGCTTTACGGGGGAGTCGTCCTCCACCGTCGGCAGCATTTTTAAGCGTTTGGAAGGAACGTATCCAGCCTGTAAACCCATATTTAACCCGTCGATGCCGGTAACTCTTGCCCGTAAATCATCTGGCAGTTGGATAGGTCCATGATAGGCCAGAAATGGGTTGCCGTTCTCATCCTGATAAATATGGAAAGAAACGCTAAATAATTGAGAAAATTGCTTTATGGTGCCAGTGACTGTCACTTCAAGGGTGTCAGCGTTGCTGCTTACCGTTTTCACTCCAGCCTGCTTTGTAAACTCAATCACTCGCTGGATAGCATAGTCATTTGCCGTAGAGCGTTGTTTAAGGTCGGAAGCAGCTAGGTACTGGCGCTTTTTCGGATGAATACTACTGAGATCGATAGTAGACCTGAGCGTATTTTCATGAATATCTGGCGCGAGATGAAAGGTTAACGTCAGCTCAGCATTACTATCTGCATCTGACAGATAAACGGCGGTAGGAGGGAGCGTTTGAAAGAAATCATCGGTATAGCTATTCATCGTTTTCATTCCTCTATGTGACGCGTTAATGGATGTGCAGCACGGTTTCCACTCTCTCGGGATCAAATAAACGCAGGTAATACAGCCCTGTTCCCGCTAGACCTAACATTAACCCTGGAGTTTCTTTACCGGGTTCGCCCACACCACTGGGGTCAAAAACGCCGCTTGGCCAGGGGGTTTGCGTTAGCTGATACGTTTGAATGCCTAGAGAGGCAACTTGATGGGCTAATTCGGCAAAGTCCGCTCGCTGTAAGCAGGCCGCGCCCATGAGGAGAATTTCGCTATTGCCAGCACCACCGTGGCATAGGCTAAAATTAATCTGTTCAGGGTGTGTGCTTAGCTGTTGCAGCAGTTGCTGAGATGTTGTCGTCAAGCCGACTAACGCTTCCTGCAATAATGTCGGTTCGTTCAATAACTGCCAGGCACGTAGGCGAGAGAGTGCGACCCCAGGTGCGCCATGGCACCACATGGTATTAAACTGCGGTGTGCGATACATCGAACGTAAATCAGGCCAATTTTGATGCTGAGGGTTGAAGTTTTCACGTTCATAGTTAAAAGCCTGAAGCCCGGCATTAAGGTAAATATCTCGGCGTGTTATCACTCCCAGCTCAATCAAGGCCAGCCCAAAACCGGCCGCGCCATGAGAATAGCCCGTTAAACCGCGTTCATTACCTGAGGTAACCCAAAAGTATGTGGTGGGTGTTTTTTTCGCTTTGCTTAATAAAAAATCGCCCAACCGTACAGCACATGCCAGCCAGCGATCATCGTCCTCAGCCTGATAGATTTTAAGTAGCGCCGGGATAGCTCCTGCGGCACCACCAATAACATCAAGTTCATTATCAGGAATGGGCAGCGCATGGATGTGTTGCAGTAAATTAAGCCCCTGCGCTTTCCAGTCGGGCCGATCGAGGATTGTGCCAATTCGCCACATTGCCCACGCGACACCTAACTGTCCGGCATGCAGACTAAATACGTTAAGCTGGTGGGGTTGCTCCAACATATGCTGTATAGAGTTAATGGTTGAAGTAAGCGTTTCGAACAAAATAGGATCGGGTTTCTGTCGGTACAGTTCGGCCAAAAATAACGCAATACCGGAAAGGCCATTATACAGCGAGGCATCAAAGGTACGCGTGACGACCTGGAATTGACCATTAATGGCATCAACGATAGAACCTTGCCAATTACTCCGGTTGTCAAAACAGAAGCATTCCCGTTGGAGATGCTTGCCTATACTCTCCGCTGCATTCAGGTATTGCACATTTTTCATAATGCAGACTCCTTCTGTTTTTCACTAACATCCACGGGTAAACTCATCGTATTGGGGTTGAGATGCAGGCGGCCTATCGCGATGCCTTTGTTATTGAATTCGTCAACGATACAAGCCAGATTCATTTGGTCTGCTGTCAGAGAAGAACCGTGTATCTGCTTTTTTTCATACGCGGTTAACAATCCTTTGGCGATGAGCTGGCAACGATGCATACCGAAACTCTGGCCATTCCCCGGATCTTCTGCGAAAGAAATGCCCTTGCTAATGGCTTGGGTAAATAGTGGGAGTGTGTCGAGCAGATATTTTTCTAACGTTGGAATATGGGGCTTTAATACCCGCAACGTATAGTCAAAATAGCGTTTTTCGAGGTACAGCACGGCACTATCTGCTCGATGATATAAATCGGGATGGTTCAGGCATTTAAAATTAAATGCAATATGATGAGCATTTAATACTTCAGTAATCATGGCGACAAGTGACGCAGCACCTTCCGGCATTATATTCCAGTAGATTCGGACCTGTGGCGCATCGTGTTCCATATAGTGGTTGCTATGAACATAATAAAAAACCTGCTGAATATGGCGATTTTCTTTTTGTCGAAGAAAGTGAATGTATTGATTAATGACTAATGGCGCGTTGGGGGTGGCGGGAATAAAGCTATTTGGATAGGCCTGCCGTAGTTTACCGTTCTTTTCTGTCCATACACCTTGGGCATCAACATGATAAATTCTCCAGTTTTGATCGGGAGTCTCCTGAGAGGCGTTGGCCGAACTTAATGTCTGCATGAAAATTTCACGTTCATTACATGTAGGCAAATTTAGTAATTTCTTATCATCTGGAATGCCACAGTAGATCTTTGTATAAAGCGCCACGCTAAGCTGCGATTCCAGTAATTGTTTTCGCTGTTGTACATCATGGGTATGGTTATGCCCAAACAGATTTAACGGACCGCTATATTCGCTCCAGGCATAGTTGTGGAACACCGTATGAGCCTTCCCGTCAATCTGATAACTGTCTGTACCGGTTACGTGGACACGTTCCGAGAGTTGTTTTAGCTGTTGTTCAAAGTTCATGGGTGAGTGCTCCCAGAATCTGAGTGGCCCACGCTTGGGGGGAGGCGATCATTTGTATCACCATCTGTACAATGCGATTACTTGGGAGCTGTAATTCCGTTTTCGTAATATTGGACTCAAATGCGGTTTGCAGCATTCTGGCGGCGGTGTAGTGAATGAGTTTCCTCCTGTTTTCCGGACTGTTAAGCGCAGAATCAGGATTGACGGTGTCGCGTGCCTTGCAGTAGCTAAGCCAAAAGAATTGGCAGGCAGACAACGTATATTCCCAGGTTAAAAACTCCATGCCGGGTTGAGGCTGGTTTTGCAGCATTGGGTTAGGGTTTTGTGAGAAGACCCACAGCGTTAAAAAGCTCTGCAAAAGGCCAGCAACATCCCACATCGGATCGCCAATATCTGCGATTTCCCAATCGATCAATTTTAAGGTGCAGGGGCTTTTGGCATCGACGCGAATAAAATTGATCAATTTAATATCACCATGAATCAGGATATTTCCTGACCAGAAGTAGCGTAGTTCTTCCAGAAGTTGTGGAATATTCGGCTGTTGACGAATAAGCGCATCGATGGGGCCGAGGTGCTGTTGAGAGTTCTTTATTTGGGGATTATCTCTGTCGCCAAATAGCATAATCCACGGGGGCTGTCGATTGAAAAAATTCAGACCGGGATTTCTTTCTATTTCTTCGCTGAGATCTTTATGCAAAGTAGCCAGAATGATGGCCATCTGTGACAGTTCTTCCTGATCGATGGATTTTCTTTGCGTAATAAACTCATGAAGGCTCGTCGCTCCGGGGAAAAATTCGGTGACAAAAACATGATTACCTAATTCATAGCCATAATAGTTCGGAATAAAAGAACGCATTTTTGGCAAAATATCGGTTTGTTGGATCAGGCAATGCACGGTTGCATCTTTCTGCATTAAATAGGCATTTTGTTGATCCGAAGACAAAAGCTGCTTAACAAACAATCCAGTCGGATTATTATCTAAAAAAACCTGGAAAATACTATTCCTGCTTTGGCGCTGAACGACTTTATAGTGGCCACCGACCAAATATTCAGGATGTAAAAAACCATTATCGGCGAGAAAATGAGCGAGATTGTGTAGCGTTAAGCGCATGATGGCCTCCTTTCAGGGGTAAAATCACCGGCGATAATTCACCGGTGATGAGGGCTCAGCCAGAATTAACAAGAACCGATCGATGGGAAATAGGTCTGTGCGTTAGGCTGTTTCGTACTGCAGTTCCAGCTCACACCGCAATCCTGGGGATTGGTAATTGGTGGTGATGTTTGAGCCTGGGTAGTCGTCTGAGCTGCGGCACAGCTTCCGATGGATGGAAAATAGGTTTGCGCCTGTGCGCCACCATTACAGCCTACAATCTGCGTCAGCAACTGAGTTGTGATGCCTATCGTCGGGAAGAAGGTTTGTGCCTGAGCAGGAGCCTGAGCCGCGGCACAGCTTCCGATGGATGGGAAATAGGTTTGTGCCTGAGCGCCGCAGTTCCAGCTCACGCCGCAATCCTGAGGATTAGTAATCGGTGGAGGAGGTGGCAGAGTTTGCGGTTGCGCCGGAGCCTGAGCGGCTGCGCAATGACCAATGGACGGGAAATAGGTTTGCGCCTGTACCCCCCCATTACAGCCCACAATTTGTGTCAGTATACCCGTTGTTACCGTTAGACATTGCATGCTTAACGTAGGGAATTGCGCCTGAGCAGGAGCCTGAGCGGCTGCACAATGACCAATGGACGGGAAATAGGTTTGCGCCTGTATCCCCCCATTACAGCCCACAATTTGTGTCAGTATACCCGTTGTTGCTGTTACACATTGCATGCTCAGCGTTGGGAACTGTGCCTGAGCAGGAGCCTGCGCTGCGGCGCAATGGCCAATAGACGGGAAGTAGGTTTGCGCTTGCGCGCCACCATTACAGCCTACAATTTTCGTCAGCAGACCCGTTGTCACCTGTGCACATTTGATACTCAGTGTTGGGAACTGAGCCTGTGCAGCATCATTGTTGCAACAGGCCGTTTGTCCTGTTTGTACACAACCAGGAAGACTGAGAAATGTTTGATCTTGGTTTGTCTGATTATTCGCCGTGTTAGCTGGACAAACTGGCGGAAAGTAAGTAAACATTGATTTGTTCCTCATGCGTTTTGTGAGTAACACAAACCACTTACTGTCATTGTTTGGCGACGTGCAGTAAGTGGTTTTTTTACACTGGGCTATGCTGCATATGTATATTGCTATCTCGCATATGACCAGTGCATGTTCATATTAGCCGCAGTATTTCATATCGCTATTACACGCGATTACACAAAACGATATCGTGATAATTAACTATTTGTTTTTGATTAGAATAAAACACCTTTCAGTTAGTCATGAATTTAAAAACCCGCTTCTTTGTCTTTAAGGTGCGGTTTTTTCTATCGTAACAATTACATCGAAAGATAATCATTTATTTGTTAATGTTTTAATGGTTGCAAAAATATTGTTCACGAGATTGTTATAATATTGTCATAATTAGATGTTATAGATTTTTTTAGTCGACGATGTCAACACTGTAAGCAGTGAATCGTTAATTCTAGAGAGGTGAAACCTCTGCCTTTTATGCTGAGTGATAATTTTCTTACTCCACCTTTCCGCCTTTAATAATCGTTATTTGTGATGAGTAAATACGGACGGAGGCATCTTTTATTTGTAATATCTGGCAAGCGTCAATTCCGCTGAAATTAACTGCATCACACAAACGATGGCGTAATCTGTGTACCCGAATTCGAGTGTTATTCGGTTTTATACCCAGCGCTTTAGAGAGTGAATTTAAATCATACCACCCACGATGAGGCTGGGCATAGCCTTGCAAATGGTCAGCCATCGACTTTCTTGCCAGATGAAGTAGAAGGTACAGTTGATTCTGGAGGCGCTCTCCTTTCAATGTTATAGATTGCTCAGAATCGGTAATTTGGAGTTGAATATCCTCTTCGTCTTCAGACACGTAAAAGCAAAATGTTAATTCATCAATGGAGCGTGGCGCGATGCGTCTGTCCTGACTCGACGTCTCCCGTTCTGACTGCAAATAGTAGTGATTGTTAAAGAGCTTAATAACTTCACCATCTTGAATGACATAGATTTTTTCTTTGCTTTCATCAGAGGTATTAACGTTCCAACCATTTTGGTCATAGAGAAAGAAACAGGTGTCAGAGATAACCGTGAGCGGTTTTTTTAAATAAATAGGTAGAATGTGAGGAATAACGCTTATCAATATGTCACAGGGCTGAAGATCGCTGGTCATAACGAATTTTTCATCAGTGTTTGATGATGGAATTATAGTATCTAATTTCTTGAGTGGATGGGGTTTGTCTTTGATTAATCTTTTCCCGTTGAGCCATGTCCCATTTTTGCTTACATCTTGTATGTACCACTTGTTTTTTTTCCAGAAAATAATGAAGTGAGTATAAGATATATCTGTGTGCATAAATATGCTATGACAGTTTTTTGAACGGCCAAAGGTATGAAAATGTCGCAGATAAATCCAATATCCATTGGATGAGCGTATTGTTCCACCTTTCTCATCGATTCCATTAATAGTAATAGTGTCATATAATGACGCCGCTTTATTTAAAAAAATATTAGATTGATTTCTTAGGAGGGAAATGATGAAATTATTCATGATGGCAAGTCCCAATTATTAACGAAGGCAATAGTTAGTGTTTTATCAATGTGGATTATAAAGTGCGCATTCAGAATATATAGAAACAGGTTAATATCTCATTGCACAATATCCTCTATCCTTTCCTTTTTAAGGAACTATAGCAGATAGGATCTATTTTTTGCTATCGCCATATCGTATAGCGTACTAACAATTAATATACGCAGAAAATATGAGTTGTAGCGCTTTGTTTTAACAAGGTAAGCCTATCGATTGGCTCGTTGAATCTACACAGCAGATGCTCAATAAAGACCTAATCCTAGTTTAGAATAGAATTAATTTTGACGGAATTCATCGAGAAATAGATAGGAAGAGGTCAATCCACATTCATTAACTCACGGGCGTGAGAAATAGATTAGAACATGAATTGGTACGACCGAGTGGACTCGAACCACCGACCCCCACCATGTCAAGGTGGTGCTCTAACCAACTGAGCTACGGTCGTACAGGAGAAAAGCATTTAATCAGTAACGTTTTGATTAACTTGATTTTCTTCATTCCAGTGCTTGGAATGGGCGCTATTATGGACGGCTCTGGCGTCGGTGGCAAGTGCTTTGTTCGTGATCTTCTTTTAAGTGTCGAATGTTTAGCCTATTTCATCGCAGAATGTCGCGTTAGAAGCAAAATATGTCGTTATGCCGGGGGAGTTTTGTAGGGTTTCGGCCGCGAGCATACCGATCTCACAAAAAGGGACTGCCATTAAGTAGCGCTATCATCGCTAATGGGATGAGCGATAAAAACTCGGCGATAGGATAAAAATCACTTTTTCCAAATTTCAATCAGCTAAAACTATCACAGAAGTTAGTCTATACGATTATGTCGTATAGGCACATTCTGGCATTGTCTTTCACCAAGAGGAAGGCGGCACTAAGGGGTCGATAGCGATATTACAGGGCTACGATCGCGCTACACCTTCTTGTTCAGTAATAAAGGCAATGTACAGGGAAAATAATGGACGAGAATAAAATGAAATCTGCCGGGAAGTGTCCGGTTATGCACGGCGGAAATACTTCCGCTGGCTCATCAAACACCGATTGGTGGCCAAATGCCCTCAATCTCGACATTCTTCATCAACATGATACCAAGACAAACCCGCTAGGCAGCGATTTCAACTATCGTGATGCCTTGAAAACTCTCGATATTGACGCTCTTAAACAAGATTTGCATGCATTGATGACCGATAGCCAGGAGTGGTGGCCGGCGGATTGGGGTCATTACGGTGGGTTGATGATTCGTATGGCCTGGCATTCGGCGGGGTCGTATCGTACTGCCGATGGGCGCGGCGGCGGCGGAACCGGTAATCAGCGCTTTGCGCCGCTCAACTCCTGGCCGGATAATGTCAGTCTGGATAAAGCCCGCCGTCTGCTGTGGCCAATCAAGAAGAAATACGGCAATAAAATTAGTTGGGCAGATCTGATTATTCTGGCAGGGACGATTGCTTACGAATCTATGGGATTGAAAATCTTTGGGTTCGCTTTTGGGCGGGAGGATATCTGGCACCCGGAAAAAGACATTTACTGGGGTTCCGAGAAAACGTGGCTGGCCAAAAGCACGGGGCGTTATGGCAGCGACGATCGAACCTCATTGGAAAATCCGCTGGCAGCCGTACAGATGGGGCTGATTTATGTGAACCCGGAAGGTGTCGATGGCAACCCCGATCCGCTGCGTACCGCGCAGGATATGCGCGTGACGTTTGCCCGAATGGCGATGAATGATGAAGAGACCGTAGCGTTGACGGCGGGCGGCCATACGGTAGGGAAAACCCACGGTAATGGTGATGCGAGTCTGCTAGGGGCAGCGCCGGAAGCGGCCGATGTGACCGAACAGGGGTTAGGGTGGCGCAATCCCACCGGTTCAGGGAAGGGGCGTTACACTGTCACTAGCGGGCTGGAAGGGGCCTGGACAACACATCCAACGCGCTGGGATAACGGGTTCTTCCATATGCTGTTGAATCACGAATGGGAATTGAAAAAAAGCCCAGCGGGGGCGTGGCAGTGGGAACCCGTTAGCATCAGGAAAGAAGATAAACCGGTAGATGTCGAAGACGCGACTATTCGCTACAACCCAATGATGACAGATGCCGACATGGCGCTGAAAATGGACCCCGAGTATCGCAAGATTTCTGAGCGTTTCTATCAGGATCAGGCCTATTTCTCTGAAGTATTTGCGCGAGCGTGGTTTAAGCTGACACATCGCGATATGGGCCCCAAAACGCGCTATTTCGGTCCGGATGTACCGCAGGAGGATTTACTGTGGCAGGATCCGGTTCCGGCAGGCCGCACCGATTATGATGTCGCTGGGGTTAAAGCACGCATTGCGGCAAGTGGCCTTTCTATTAGCGATCTGGTGAGTACTGCCTGGGACAGCGCCCGAACGTTCCGAGGTTCCGATAAGCGCGGTGGTGCCAACGGGGCGCGCATTCGCCTCGCTCCACAGAAAGATTGGGTCGGGAATGAACCTGAGCGGTTGGCGCGGGTTGTCACCGTACTGGAAGATATTGCTACCTCAATGGGCGTCAGCGTTGCCGATACCCTTGTGCTAGCGGGGAATGTCGGGATTGAAAAAGCGGCGAGGGCCGCAGGCATGAATATCATCGTGCCGTTTACGCCAGGGCGCGGGGACGCTAGCGATGCACAGACTGACGCTGCGTCTTTTGATGTTCTTGAACCAATCCATGATGGTTACCGTAACTGGCTTAAGCAGGACTATGCCGTAAGCCCGGAAGAATTGATGCTCGATCGAACCCAGTTAATGGGATTGACCGCGAAAGAAATGACGGTTTTGGTGGGGGGCTTGCGCGTGTTGGGCTGCAACTATGGTGGGGCCAAGCACGGTGTGTTTACCGATCGTGAAGGTGTGCTAACCAATGATTTTTTTGTCAACCTGACTGATATGAAATACACATGGAAGCCCTACCGCAAAGATCTTTATGAAATTCGCGATCGTAAAACCGGTGAAGTCAAATGGACGGCCACGCGTCTGGATCTGGTCTTCGGATCCAATTCCATCCTGCGCGCCTATGCTGAGGTTTACGCTCAGGATGACGGTAAAGAGAAATTCGTGAATGACTTTATCGCTGCCTGGGTAAAAGTGATGAATGCGGATCGCTTCGATCTCGTCGCTTAGGATAAAGGTGTTATCTCTCCCCTCGCGGTTTTTTGTGCCGTGTGGGGAGTAAGCTTCACCATGGGCCTGAGTATTGCCTGAAGTTGATGACAGCCCCCTTAACATCTGCATACCTTTCCGGCCTCCCGCCAATAAAGCGGGAGGCTTACCTTCTTCGCACTATCTTGAGGCATATTGGCGCCACGATGCACCGATATGGCGCGAGCGTAGCGTTTATTTTCTGCTAGACAACCGCGACAGCCGTATTTTTATGATTGGCATGTATTTTGCTTTTATTCATTTGGAACAGCACCATATAGGGCGCTGAACAATTTGAATAGCTGGCTAGGGTTCCGATCCATGCAATATGGGTGTCTGGTCCGAGAGCTGGCGACCTCCAGTTGAGGTTACACGGCGGGACAAAAACCCGGGAGACAGCAACACCCATGGTGTCGCGCTGTTCCCGTTTTTTTTTCCTACTCAACCGGAGGTCTGGCATGAACCTATCTCGTTTACTGGGCGTTTGCGCCCTCAGTCTTTCAGCCTTACTGAGTCTCCCTTCTCAGGCCGCGCCTAAAACACAATTCAACGTCTGCTGGACCATCTATGCCGGGTGGATGCCGTGGGGTTTTATTGGCACGCAGGGCATTATCGATAAATGGGCTGATAAATACGGCATCAAAATTAAGGTGACTCAACTTAACGATTATGTCGAATCGATCAATCAATATACGGCCGGGCAGTTTGATGGCTGTACGATGACGAACATGGATGCGTTGACCATCCCAGCAGCCGGCGGCGTAGATACTACCGCATTATTGCTCGGCAGTTTTTCCGCAGGAAATGACGGTATTGTCGTCAAAGGTAAAGGGAAAACGCTGGGTGATTTGCGTGGAATGAAGATTAACCTGCCGGAACTTTCCGTATCCCATTATCTATTGGTGCGCGGCCTGGAAACCGTGGGGCTACGCGAACGGGATGTCACCGTCGTTAACACTTCGGATGCCGATATTGTCGCCGCTTTTGCAACCGATAGCGTACAGGCCGTCGTCGCCTGGAACCCGCAGCTTTCGGCAATCAAAAGTCAACCAAATACGACGGAAGTGTTTCAATCAGGCCAGATCCCCGGCGAACTGATCGATATGATGGTCGTGAATACGCAGACGTTACAGGACAATCCGGCGCTGGGGAAAGCGCTGACCGGCGCCTGGTTTGAAATGATGGCGCTGATGAAGGCGGGCGATAAACCCGCGCTGGAAGCAATGGCAGCCGCCTCTGGCACAGATGTAACCCGCTATCAGGCCCAGTTGAAAACCACCCATCTTTTCTATTCAGCGCAAGACAATCTGGCGTTTCTGACCAACCCGGATCTGCCTAACATGATGAAGCGCGTTGCGAATTTCTCCTTTGAAAAAGGGTTGCTCGGTGCTGGCGCGCAGAGCGCTGATTTCATTGGTATGACATTCCCTGGTCAGGTCACGTTGGGCGATCGTGCCAATGTGAAACTGCGTTTTGACGACACCTTCGTGCGTTTGGCCGCAGAAAATAAACTCTGAACCGACACTCTGGAGAACGAACCTTGCGCCTGATCAATCGCATCCCCAGCCGTGGCGGACGGCTATCGCTTGTCTTGCTACCGTTTGTCCTACTGTTAGTGTTGTACCTAATCGGATCGGCACTACGGCTAGAAGCCAACCCGAATGACAAACTCTTGCCAGGTTTTGGGCAAATGGCCGAGGCCATTCAGCGTCTGGCGTTTACCGAGGATAAACGCAGCGGTGATTATCTATTCTGGCTGGATACTCAGGCCAGTCTGGTGCGCCTTGCGCTAGGGTTGGGGGTCGCCAGCCTGCTGAGTTTGTTATTCGGCATTGCGGCTGGCGCTTTTCCACTCTTTCGCGCTTCGCTTTCACCATTGATGACAGTCATTTCGATGATCCCGCCATTGGCTATCCTTCCCATTCTTTTCATAGTCTTTGGGCTGGATGAACTATCAAAAGTCATGCTGATTGTCATTGGCGTTACCCCGATGTTGGCGCGTGACCTTGAGTTGCGAGCACGGAATATACCGCAGGAAACGTTAATTAAAGCACAGACGTTGGGCGCGAACAGTTGGGTGGTGGTGCTACGCGTCATTCTGCCGCAACTGCTATCGCGACTGTTAATTTCACTACGGCTGATGTTAGGCAGCGCATGGCTGTTCCTGATTTCTGCTGAAGCAATTTCGGCAACCGCAGGGTTGGGTTACCGCATCTTTCTGGTGCGTCGCTATATGGCGATGGACGTGATCTTGCCTTATGTCGCGTGGATCACGCTGCTAGCGTGGCTGATGGATATGGCGCTGCGCTGGCTGCACCGCCGTTGGTTTCCGTGGTCAGAGGAAAGTAAAGCATGAGTTTTATCGAGATCGATAACGTCTGGCAGAAATACGGCGACCACGTGGTGCTGGAACGGCTTAATCTGAACGTTGAGGAAGGGACGTTTTGCACGATGGTGGGGGCGTCGGGCTGTGGAAAATCTACTTTTCTGCGCTTGCTATTAGGACAGGAAACGCCCAGCCATGGTGAGTTGCGGCTTGATGGAAAGAGACTGCCCGCAGAACCAGATGTCAGTCGCGGCGTCGTATTTCAACGCTATTCGGTGTTCCCGCACCTTACCGTGCTGGAAAATGTAGCGATCGGGCTGGAAATTCCTTGTTCGCCGTGGCTAGGTCGGCTTTTCGGCAAGCGTAAACAGGCGATGCGGGAACGGGCCGCTGAGATGCTCAAACGCGTTGGGCTTGAACATGCGATGCATAAATATCCGAATCAGCTTTCTGGCGGAATGCAGCAGCGATTAGCGATTGCACAAGCGTTTATTGTTCAGCCGCGCATTCTGTTGCTTGATGAGCCGTTCGGCGCGCTCGATCCCGGCATTCGCGCTGACATGCACATTTTATTGTTGGAACTGTGGCGTGAAACACAGTTAACCGTCTTTATGGTCACCCACGATTTACCGGAAGGGTTTCACCTTGGCACCCGCCTGTTGGTGTTCGACAAAGTGCGCGTTGACCCCCATGCGCCAGAGGCCTATGGCGCACGCATTACCTATGACATTCCGCTTAATCAGGAACGTCTCGCGACGCGCCAGCGCGCGCTTATGCCGCAGTCTCCAGCGGTCAGCCCGGCAATTTCCTCTCTTTAAGGAGTTTTCTATGATGACAGCGATACCCACACTGACGGATGACACCGTGTTTGACGAAGAACAAGTACCGGGAGGCGGTCATACCTCCTTGATCCTCAAGCGTGGACAGATTCTACGTATCACTGATGTTGAAGGCGGCGGTAATGTTAGCCTGCTGTTATTTAACGCCAATCAGCTCAGCGAACGTTTGAATCTACCGGATACGCTGAAAGGACAACATACCGCCAGATTGACGGTAGGGCATTGTCTCTATTCCGATATGGGTCGTGTACTGGCAGCAATGATTGCCGACACCTGCGGCTGGCACGACAGCTTTGGCGGTGTGCTTAATGCGCAGGAAGTGCATGAAAAATACGGCGAGGGGCGCTATCAAGAGCTGCGAAATGGCTTTTTCCGTAACGGCATGGATAACCTGCTCGTCGAAATGGGGAAATGGAATCTCAATCTGCAAGATCTGCTCATGACCATTAACCTGTTTAGCAAGGTGACCGTGGATGAACATGGGCAGTTTCATTTTCACGCCAACCATTCTCAGGCAGGCGATTACGTCGAGCTCTACGCGCCGATGGATACGCTCGTGGTGCTTACCGCGTTGCAACACCCGATGGATCCTAACCCGACGTATGCGCCGCGTCCGGTCGCACTCGCTCGCCGTCGCGCGGAAGGGGACGATGTTGCCCAGTACTGCCGTGAGTTCCGTGAGGAGAATGCACGCGCACTTTACAATACCGAACGTTTTTGCCTGTGAGGAGGCCGAATATGACGTTAACTGCCAGCAATAAATCCGTTGAGGATGCGGTCTACCGCCATGTGATCCCTGCCGGGGAACCGCATCTGTTTGAGGTCAAACAGGGCCAGACGCTGCGGCTGCTGGATTTGGAAGGCAATCAGGCGGTGGATACGCTGTTTTACCGCGCCAGTGACCCGCGTGAACGCTACGATCCGCAGCGTACGCTACGTCGTCAAAACAGCGTCTACCTGACGACCGGCAGCGTGCTGTATTCCAATCTGGGCAATCCGCTGCTGACGATTGTCGCCGACACCTGTGGTCGTCACGACACGCTGGGCGGTGCCTGCGCGCAGGAAAGCAACACGGTACGTTACGCACTCGACCGTCGTTACATGCATAGCTGTCGCGACAACTTCCTGTGCGCCTGTTTGCACGATGGGCGTTTGAACAAAAAGGATATTGGCGCAAACATCAACTTCTTTATGAATGTACCGGTGACGGCGGAAGGTGGGCTGACCTTTGAAGACGGTATTTCCGCGCCGGGAAAATACGTAGAACTGCGCGCTGAAACGGATGTCATCGTGTTGATTTCCAACTGCCCGCAGTTAAATAACCCGTGTAATGGCTGGAATCCGACACCGGCCGAGGTACTCATATGGAATTGAGATTGGCGCAAGGGCATGAAAACGCACGCTGGCAGAGGACAAAGGCGTGGCTGGTGAGTGCATTTGCAGCCAGGGCTAATCGCTATTGTTTGCCGTTACCTCGCGCCCGGACGAACGGCGCACTACGCACCCTATCGGATTAACCCGTTTCTATACCTCCTGACTGTTACCGCGATGGACGACCATCCTGCGGATCGCATTTTGGCGGGACGACCCGCCCTTGCATGAGTCTGGCATATGTTCGATACACTTCTGATTGCTAACCGTGGTGCGATTGCGTGCCGCATCTTACGTTCGTTGCGTGAAATGAACGTCCGTGGCATTGCGGTCTATTCCGATGCCGATATCAGTAGCCTGCATGTTCAACAGGCAGACGAAGCCATTAGCCTGGGAGAGGGCGCGGCGGCACATACCTACCTGGATATCGCAAAAATCATCGCAGCGGCGCAGCGCAGCGGGGCACAGGCCATTCATCCTGGATACGGTTTTTTGTCCGAGAACGCCGCATTTGCCGAAGCCTGTGAAGCCGCGCAGATTGCCTTCGTGGGGCCGACCCCAGAACAGTTGCGGGTATTCGGTTTAAAACATACGGCGCGCGCATTGGCGAAAAAGCATCATGTCCCATTACTGGAAGGGACGGAATTACTGGAAGATCTTGAGAACGCGCTTGATGCAGCGGCGGCAATCGGTTATCCGGTGATGCTTAAAAGCACCGCGGGCGGTGGGGGCATCGGCATGCGCGTCTGCTACAGCGCGCCGGAGCTGTCAGAGGCATTTGCCACGGTAAAACGGTTGGGACAGAACAATTTCAGCGATGCCGGTGTTTTTATCGAAAAGTATATCGAACGCGCGCGCCATTTAGAGGTACAGATCTTTGGCGATGGTCAGGGCGACGTGCTGGCGTTGGGCGTTCGGGATTGCTCTGTACAACGTCGTAATCAGAAAGTGATTGAAGAAACCCCGGCGCCCAATTTACCCGAGGGTGTCGCTGACGCGTTATGCGCAGCGGCAATCAGTCTGGCGCAGGCCGTGAATTATCGCAGTGCCGGAACGGTAGAGTTCGTCTATGACAGTGCGACCGATCGTTTTTACTTTCTTGAAGTCAATACGCGCTTGCAGGTGGAACACGGCGTGACGGAGCAAGTTTGGGGCGTGGATTTGGTACGCTGGATGATCACGCTGGCGGCAGGGGATTTGCCACCACTGCGCGAGCTGGCGCAGGGCCTTGTCCCGCAGGGACATGCGATTCAGGCTCGACTGTATGCTGAAGATCCGGGAAAACAGTTCCAACCCTCGCCGGGATTATTGACGGAAGTGGCGTTCCCCACCGCAGACGGAAAGCGGCTGCGCATTGATACCTGGGTCACGGCAGGATGCGAGATACCCTCGTTTTTCGACCCGATGCTGGCGAAGATCATCGTCTGTACAGCAACGCGAGCGCAGGCGATAACCGCGCTGGATGAGGCATTAGCGGATACGCGGCTCTACGGTGTAGAACATAACCGTGATTATCTCCGCCAGATTCTGGCGGCAAAACCATTCGCCAGCGGGCAACCGTGGACGCGCTGCTTGGATACGTTGGTCTATCAGGCGACAACCTGTGAGGTAGTGAGCGCGGGTACGCAGACTACCCTACAGGATTATCCCGGACGATGCGGATATTGGTCGGTCGGCGTGCCGCCATCGGGGCCGATGGACGACCGCGCATTACGTTTAGGCAACCGGCTGCTGGGAAATCCGGTCGGTACGGTGGCGCTGGAAATCACGATGAACGGGCCAACGTTGCGCTTTAACACCGAGGCGGTCGCGGTGGTTACCGGCGCGGCAATCGCTATCGAGCTGGATGGGCAGTCTGTCTCAATGGATAGGGTCTTTGCGATACCTTCCGGCGCGACGCTGCGTATCGGAAAGGTGCAAGGCCCAGGCGTTCGAAGCTACCTTTGCTTGCGCGGTGGGATCGACGTACCGGATTATCTCGGTAGCAAAAGTACTTTCACGCTGGGGCAGTTTGGTGGTCATGCCGGAAGGGCGCTACGGGCGGGTGATGTATTGCATCTTGCTCCACTTACCGATCGGCACATCGGTGATAGTTTGCCGGAGGCATTGCGAACCGTATTATCTTCGGTCCGTGAACTGCGCGTAATTTACGGCCCGCATGCTGCGCCGGAGTATTTTACACCTGCCTACATGGAAACCTTCCTCTCGACCGACTGGGAAGTCCACTTTAACTCCAGCCGCACGGGGGTGCGCCTGATTGGGCCTAAGCCAGAATGGGCGCGTGATAGCGGCGGCGAGGCCGGACTACATCCCTCCAACATTCATGACAATCCTTATGCCGTAGGCGCCGTGGATTTCACCGGGGATATGCCGGTGATTCTGGGGCCGGATGGCCCTAGCTTGGGGGGATTTGTTTGTCCGGTAACGGTAATAGAAGCTGACCTCTGGGCATTGGGGCAATTGAAGGCGGGCGATCGCGTGCGTTTTATTCCTGTCGATCTCACGACGGCGCGTGCACTGTCACAGGCGCGCCATTCCGAGGTTGAGCAACTTATGCCAATTGCGGTTGACTGGTCGCCCACGGCGCTGATTTCGCCAGTGGTATTGGCTATCGGTGAGGCAGATAAGCGTCTGGTGGCGCGGTTGTCCGGCGATACGCACTTGCTCTTGGAAGTGGGCGCGGCAGAATTGGATGTCGCGCTGCGTTTTCGCGTTCATGGGCTGATGCTGGCGCTGGAACAGCGGACGCTTAACGGTATTATTGACGTGACGCCTGGCATCCGTTCGTTGCAGGTACATTATCATCCCGAGGTGCTGCCACTGTCGTATCTATTAGATGTGCTTACCTCGCTGTGGCAGGATGTTTGCGCACGGCAAAATCTGTCCGTGCCGTCACGGGTGGTGTATCTACCGCTATCTTGGGACGATCCCGCCTGCCAACTGGCGATTGAGAAATACATGACGACGGTACGTCACGATGCGCCATGGTGCCCGAGTAATCTCGAATTTATCCGTCGCATGAATGCGTTGGAGAATCTCGATGAGGTGTATCGCACGGTTTTCGACGCCAGTTACCTGGTCATGGGGCTCGGTGATGTCTACCTCGGTGCACCGGTGGCGACGCCGTTGGATCCCCGTCACCGTTTAGTCACCACCAAATACAACCCGGCGCGCACCTGGACGGCGGAAAACTCGGTAGGCATTGGCGGCGCTTACTTATGCGTCTACGGCATGGAAGGGCCGGGCGGCTATCAGTTTGTTGGTCGTACATTGCAAATGTGGGATCGTTATCGCGGTGTTGATGCTTTTGATGGCAAGCCGTGGTTGCTGCGCTTCTTCGACCAAATTCGTTTCTTTCCTGTGTCAGCAGATGAGCTATTGTCTATCCGACGGGATTTCCCGCTAGGACGCTATCCGCTGCGCATTGAACATAGTGAACTCGCGCTAAGCGCCTATCAGGATTTTCTGGCGCGGGAGGAAGAAGGCATTGAAGCATTCCGCACACGCCAACGTGCCGCGTTTGATGAAGAACGCGAGCGCTGGCGTATTGCCGGGCAAGCGGTCGCGGAGAGTGTTGACGAGGTGAGCGAGTCAGCAAGTGATAGGGTCATTCTGCCGGGGCAGGTCGGTGTAGAAAGTCCGATATCGGGCAATCTCTGGCAGGTCACGACGGAAGTAGGTAAGACGGTAGCAGAAGGAGACACCTTGATGATCCTTGAATCAATGAAGATGGAGATTCCGATTGTGTCGCCTCAGCGTGGCACAGTACGGGAAATTCTCTGCCAGCCGGGTTCATCCGTGCGTGCCGGGCAGTACGTGGTGGTGATCGATGATCCAGTAGAACGTGCTAAAGATAGAATGCACAGTTGAATTGAGGTCAATAATGGGGAATCACTAAAAGAAGTGGTGCGTTCAATTGGACTCGAACCAACGACCCCCACCATGTCAAGGTGGTGCTCTAACCAACTGAGCTATGAACGCATCGATAATGCAGGGCTACCCGTTTGGCAGCGGGAAAATAGTAGCGAGCGGGAGAAAAACTGGCAAGGAGAATAATACAATTTTATGCGTTTCCCGAAGGGAGTGCTGAACTTGTCTCCAGTTTGCCGTTTTTTTCAACGTCAGGCCTTCTTCTTCAGGCAGTCTGCGGCGCTACCGTGCGGTAACGCCGTGGCGATTTGTATAATTTCACGTGCACGATTTCGCACATATGCCGTCGAGTAGGAAACAGGTTCTCAGGCTATCTACCGCGCGGCCCGGGCCAAAATACGATCCGCCGGTTGGCGTTGAAGGAAACGAATCCGCGTTACCATCATTATCGCCGACGCCGTCAGGCCAATGATAAAGCCACACCAGAAACCCGCAGGCCCCATCTGTGGTACGATCATGTCCGTCAACGCCAACAGGTAGCCGCTCGGCAACCCCAGGACCCAGTATGCGGTGAAGGTAATATAGAAAATAGATCGGGTATCTTTATAGCCGCGTAAGACGCCGCTGCCGATGGTCTGGACGGCGTCGGAAATTTGATAAATAGCCGCAAACAGCATGAGATGTGATGCCATCGCCACAACTTGCGGATCCTGATTATAAAGCCGGGCGATTGGCTCGCGTAGCAGAATGGTGAAAATGGCTGTGCAGGTCGCTAACGCGATCCCCGTCATGATACCGGTGTGCGAGGCGATTCTCGCATTATCAACGGAACCTTCTCCTAACCGATGTCCGACGCGGATCGTGGTTGCCACGCCAACTGAAAGCGGAAGGACGAACATAAGTGAACTGAAATTTAGCGCAATTTGGTGGCCAGCCACATCAACAACGCCAAGCGGCAAGACCAAGAGCGCCACGACGGCAAACAGCGTGACTTCAAAAAGCAGCGCTAACGCAATAGGCAAACCGAGGTTAAACTGGCGTTTCAATGCCGCAACATCCGGGCGGAATGCTGATCGATGACGGCGAATATCGCGTAGCCAGGACGCGTGACGCGTATATATCAACATCAATAACATCATGATCCAGTAGACCGAGGCGGTAGCGACGCCGCAGCCCACACCGCCCAGTTCGGGCATGCCAAATTTGCCGTGAATAAAGATGTAATTGATCGGAATATTGATAACGAGGCCAATGAACCCGATCGTCATGCCGGGGTAGGTTTTGGACAGCCCTTCACACTGACAGCGTAACACCTGATAAAACAGATAACCGGGAACACCCCATAGCAACGCGTGTAGATAACCGATGGCTTTTGCCGCCAACTCAGGGGAATCGGCGCTCATCAGATTAATGATGAATTCTCCTTGATACAGTGCCCACATCGTTATCACCGAGAGCACGGCAGCCAGGATGAAAGACTGCTGAACCTGATGGGAAATACGTTCGCGTCTGCCAGACCCATTGAGCTGCGCGACGACGGGGGTTAACGCTAAAAGCAGACCATGACCAAAAAGGATCGCAGGTAGCCAGATAGAGGTTCCCACAGCAACGGCGGCCATATCGGTGGCGCTGTAGGCGCCAGCCATAATCGTGTCGACCACACCCATTGATGTTTGGGACACTTGCGCAATAATGACAGGAATAGCGAGCGCCAATAATTTACGCGCTTCTGCCAGATACTGTTGCACGAATACCTTCCTTGAATGACGGCGGAATAAAAAGCCCAGAGGTGAAAATAGCTTAGAATAAAAAGGACGTTATTGTATCGATTTAACGGATGCAAAGCAGCATTGGAGGGCAATATATTCTTTTGCCAGGCAGTGCTGTAGAGCGCGCGGACAAATACCATTACCGGTTTGGTTTTTCACAGAATATCGGGCACACTGGCATTGTCATTTCTTTATTTTTAAGAGGCAAACCGTATGTTCACCGGTATTGTACAGGGCACCGCGCCGGTGGTGTCAATTGAAGAAAAAGCCAATTTTCGAACCCACACGCTCCATTTTCCGTCACATCTTCTGCCAGGATTAGCGCCAGGGGCTTCGGTTGCGCATAATGGCTGCTGCCTGACGGTAACCGCAATTAACGACGATCGCGTCAGCTTTGATCTGATGAAAGAAACGCTGCGACTCACAAATCTGGGTGATATTCATGAAGGCGATATCGTGAATCTTGAGCGAGCCGCTAAATTTGGTGATGAGATCGGCGGGCATGTGATGTCGGGTCATATCATGTGTACGGCGGAAGTGGTGAAGATTCAGGTTTCAGAAAACAATCACCAGATTTGGTTTCGTCTGTCCGATGAGGCACTGACAAAATATGTATTGTATAAGGGATTTATCGGGATCGATGGTATCAGCTTGACGGTGGGAGAAGTCACTCGCGGGCGTTTCTGCGTACACTTAATCCCTGAAACGTTGAACCGCACCACGCTGGGACGTAAACGTTTGGGGGATCGCGTTAACATCGAAATCGATCCGCAGACGCAGGCCGTTGTGGATACGGTAGAACGGGTATTAGCCAGCAAGCCGGCGCATGAGGTTGGAAAAGAAATTTAGGGATGCACGGCTAACGGCGCAAGGCCGGACGAATCATATCGTCCGGTTTCCCTCTCAGTCCCTGTTACCGCGGCACGCGTAACCCACCTTCTATACCATTCAAGCTGAATACGACTTGCCAGAGCTGAAGGTTCCTGGCTCTGAAGGCACCCGCGCACATATTCAAATAATAGCTGAACATCCGGCGGAAGCGCTCTGGATAACGTGTAGAAAGCTGAGACCAGTTTTGCTGAAAACGTTCATGCCATGCCATTAATGTACGATCGTAATCGGCACCGAAATTATGCCAGTCCTCCATCACCATATATGGCTCACTCGCCTGCGCAATATGCTGTACAGAAGGGATGCAGCCGTTAGGGAAAATATATTTATTAATCCAGGGATCGACGCGTGAATCAGTTTTATTGGAACCAATAGTATGAAGTAAAAACAGTCCGTTAGGTTTTAAATTGCGTCGTACAATGCGGAAATAGTGGTCATAATTACGCGGCCCCACATGTTCAAACATCCCTACTGATACGATGCGGTCAAATTGCTGATTCAGATCGCGGTAATCCTGTTGCTTAATCGTCACGTCTAAATCCTGGCAGCGCTGTTGTGCCAATAGTTGCTGTTCTTTAGATATGGTAACGCCATAAACCGACACGCCGTAGTGTCGCGCTGCAAAGGCGGCAAGGCCACCCCAGCCGCAGCCGATATCCAGCAACGTCATCCCCGGTTTTAGCTGGAGTTTTTCACATATCATGGCGAGCTTATCTTCCTGGGCCTGTTCTAGCGTTTGCGCCTGCTTCCAATAACCGCAGGAATATTGCATATAAGGGTCCAGCATAAGAGTAAAAAGATCGTTGCCTAAATCGTAATGGACTTTACCAACGACCTGAGCACGTCGACGGGATTGGAAATTCATAACCCGGGAGAGAGCAACCCGCGTGAGGTCGCTCATTCGCATAGGCAATTTGTTGTCCAAGCCTGCACGTAGAGCGCGATGGGAAAACATATCCAGCCTGTCGCATTCCCACCATCCTTCCATGTAACTTTCTCCCAGCCCCAGCGATCCTTCGCGTAAAACCCGTTTAAAGAAATGGGGATTTGTTACTTGTATATCAAAAGGACGTGAGCCGTTGATCGTAATATCTGCTTTGGCCAGTATGTCCTGCACGATGTTAAACCAGGGCGCAGTATCGTTATCCCGCTCTTCTGTATAAGGTAAACTCATCATGTCTCCTCAACATTTCGCCTATAATTCACATAGTAAAGTATCGTCAAACATACGTGGACAGTACTTATCGCAACCGATGGGTCGGCAGTCATTTGAGAAAAGAAATGGAATATTCAATTTAGAACGACTTCAGCCAGCATACAAGAAGTTTGGCTGAAGCGATGAGGGGGGCACGTTGGAGCAAGAGCGATCTTTTGAGCCGCGTAGTGTGACTAACGACGATAGTCGATGTAGGGGCCGTCGGCAACCGAACGGCGTTCAATCAGCGTTGGATGCACTTCGATGACGTGTGCATCTTCTCGCTTACTGGTAATACGATCTAATAACATGGCGAATGCCGATTGCCCAAGGCGCTCCTTGGGTTGATGGATGGTGGTCAATGCCGGAGTAAAGAAACGCGCGTGGCGCACGTTATCATACCCGATCACCGAAATATCTTGTGGCACGTGCAGCCCCAGCTCATCCGCCGCGCAGATAGCGCCCATCGCCATGATATCTCCACCGCAGAATATGGCCGTTGGACGCTGTTTTTGTGCGAGAATTTGGTGCATCGCTTTATATCCGGATTCGGGTTCGAAATCGCCCTGTACAATCCACTCTTCGCGTACAGCAATGTTGGCTTCCTTTAGTGCTTTTAAAAAACCGAGGTGGCGTCCTCTTCCGGTATGACGTTCCTTAACGCCGGGGATGGCGCCAATATCGCGGTGCCCACGTTCAATCAGGTAGCGACCTGCCATATAACCGCCTTCAAAGGCGTTATCAATGATCGTATCGGTGAAACCACTGTGCATCTGCTCCCAATCCATCACAACCATTGGGATGCCGCGGTAATCTTTCAGCATGGCAAGTAGTTCAGGAGGGTATTCAGCGCACATCACTAACAGACCATCAACACGTTTTTGCGCCAACATAGAGAGATAGGCGCGTTGTTTGACGATATTGTTATGTGAATTGCACAATATCAGGGTGTAGCCTTTGGCATAGCAACTGTTTTCAACCGCCTCAATGATTTCGGCGAAGTAGGGCGCTTCATTGGAGGTCGCCAGTAAGCCAATAGATTTAGTGTGATTGACTTTGAGGCTTCGGGCGACGGCGCTGGGTGAATAGTGCAATTCTTTGATCGCCGATCTCACGGCGGCCTTGGTCTCTTCGGCGACGAAACGTGTTTTATTGATCACATGCGATACGGTTGTGGTAGAAACGCCAGCACGTTTTGCCACGTCTTTAATCGTTGCCATCTAAAAATAACTCCTGAACTTACCCGTTACAGACGGAAGTATATTGTTAATCGTTTGCCTACGTTAAATGTTCTTCCCCTAAGCTAAAAACAGGATTTAAGAAGGAGAATACCGAATGTTATATCGAAGGGGTCTGGGTTGACGTTTTTCGACGGATACGCAGCGTGTTCGTAAGCAGCGGATTGTGTCCGATTTATCATTAAAGTGAAAGGATTAATATACTATTAGCGAGCGGTTCATCCGAGATTTTTCGTTAGAATTATGAAAGAATCAGGATCGTCCGTTGGCCTGTCGTATTTACGGCTACATCGCTCCAGCTACACATTAGGGGCGTTTTGCAGATGAAACCCGTTGACTAAAGGAGTAATTATGGATACGAATTTGAAGATGTCTTTGTTGGCAACCGTGGGGTCGTTGGTATTGATCATCACGTTTAGTTTTATTGCGATACTGAATTAATCGAATGATGCACCTTGCCGGGAAGGTATTCAGGCACGTGAAGTATGAGACGTGCCTGAAAGAGGGTGCTTATTTGCGCCTGTATATGTTCGTCAACGTATGGTCTGTGGTGTGACGACGCGACGAGCGCCAACATAGTGTTCCTGCCAATAATCCGCGCTCAGCTTACTGATTCGTATATCCGAACCTGTACGTGGTGATTGAATAAATTTGCCATCCCCCAAATAAACGCCTACGTGGTCGACGGTATTACGGTTATTGATACGGAAAAAGACCAGATCGCCCCGCTCAAGTTCGCTCTTTTTAATGGGGGCGGCATCACGAAGGTGGTACATCTCGTTTGCCGTACGGGGAATTTGAATTTTGACGACATCTTTGTAAGCATAATAAACCAACCCGCTACAATCGAACCCGGTAAAGGGAGAGCTCCCGCCCCAGCGGTATGGTTTGCCTATCTGGCTCATCAACTTATTCATGGCCGTGGCTTTAGCATGCTGATACCGTTTTTTATGCGCCGCGCTGAGCGCCATTCCTTTCCCGGTTACGGGCGAGGGTTTAATCAGCTTTCCTTTATACAACGGCTTTTTCAACTTGGTTTTAGCGCTGTTCTGTGCGACTCGCTGCCTTGTTTTTCCATATCCTGGTTTTTTAAGATTCTTTTTTACGAGCGCTGGGGTACCACTTTGCATCCGCGGTGTTTTTTTAACCGTTGCGTTGCGCATACTACGCGCTGACGTTTTCTTACTGACAGTGGCGGATTCGCTTTTTTTGCTTTTTATTGGCGTTGGAGATTTCGCGTTGATCTTGGTCTGACGGTGTTTCTTATTGGTTTCTTCGACGGGGCTTTTTTTAGATGCAGAATGCGAACTATGTGGTGCCGCCTGAGCGACATTCAGGGACAGATTGCTGAAAAATATGATAAAAAGAGTAATAAACAGACGCATAATGATGATGGCCGCACAAAATCCTTAATCTGCACAATACAACCAGTATTCCTGAAAGTGACGATATAAAAAAGTGGGTATGTCCGCTTTATTCATATAAAAACGTGAAAAAAGGTTAATAGTTGTTTGCCTGATAGATTTTTCAGCACCGTTAGACTGACCATAAAGCATCCCCTATAGGGAATACCCCTATAAAAAATGGCGTTTTTTTGTGGATGCTGGCATCGGTACAATGACAGTGAATGAAGTTGCCGTCATACTTGTTTGACGGCGATTCTGGCTAGCGTTTTTGCGTGTTAGCCATTCTATAGGTTAAGGAAGCAAGAAGATGACGACACCGACAATTGAAAAAATTCAGCGCCAAATTGCTGAGAACCCGATTCTACTGTACATGAAAGGCTCACCCAAATTGCCAAGTTGCGGTTTTTCCGCCCAGACTGTACAAGCTTTGTCAGCCTGCGGAGAGCGCTTCGCTTATGTCGATATTCTACAGAACCCGGATATCCGGGCTGAACTGCCGAAATACGCGAACTGGCCGACATTTCCGCAACTGTGGGTTGACGGCGAACTGATCGGTGGTTGTGATATCGTGGTAGAAATGTTTCAGCACGGTGAGTTGCAGCAACTCATTAAAGAAACTGCGGATAAATATAAAGCACAGCAGGCCGATCAAGAATAGTAGCTTCGCTACGTAAGGTGAAGGTATTAAAGCGGGTTATGGCGTAAGCGCACAACAGGTGTCCACGGACACCTGTTTTTAAATTTGCTTTTCCTATCATTTTAACCTTCGGCTGGCGCGTTTTCCTGCGCATTGTCTTCAACGGAAATGGGCCATCCCCCCAAACGTTTCCAGCGGTTAACCAATTCACAAAATAGTAATGCCGTCTGATTAGTGTCATATAACGCGGAATGTGCCTGACTGGAATCAAAGGCAATGCCGGCAGCAATACAGGCTTTTGCAAGCACGGTTTGGCCTAAAACCAGCCCGCTGAGCGCGGCGGTATCGAATGTGGCGAAGGGATGGAATGGGTTACGTTTCAGGTTACAACGCGCGGCAGCGGCCATGACAAAACTGTGATCGAAGGTAGCATTATGCGCCACAATAATGGCACGGTTGCAACCCTGATCTTTGATACCTTTGCGCACGACTTTGAATATTTCATGCAACGCGTCATATTCACTAACCGCCCCGCGGAGCGGGTTGGTAGGGTCAATACCGTTGAACGCCAGCGCCGCAGGTTCCAGAATGGCGCCTTCGAAGGGTTCGACGTGAAAATGTAACGTTTCATCTGGCTGTAACCAACCCTCATGATCCATCGTTAATGTTACTGCCGCGACTTCCAGTAAGGCATCCGTTTTCGCATTAAATCCGGCAGTCTCTACATCAATCACCACCGGGTAAAATCCACGAAAACGATCGCACAGGGCGTTTAGAACACGTTTATCAGCCATTTGTCTCTTAGTTGTTAGCAAAATGCAACTCGCATTATGGCAAATTTCGGCTAGAGATGCAGTAAGCTCGTTACCATATCCAGCGGGGTAGTTACAGCGAAAGGAGGGAAGAACAGGTGCCAGTGCAGCACCTGTAGTTGGTGAGCTATTAGCGCCCTATGCCGTTTCCAGCATGTGTATTTTCGATTAATTCTATTTTATAGCCATCAGGATCTTCGATGAAGGCGATAATCGTCGTGCCGCCTTTCACCGGACCCGCTTCGCGCGTCACCTTGCCTCCCGCTTGACGGATACGCTCACAGGTCGCGGCAACATCGTCAACGCCCAACGCGATATGGCCAAAGGCGTTACCCAGCTCATAATGCTCGACGCCCCAGTTGTAGGTCAGTTCAATTACCGCCCCTTCGCTTTCTTCGGTATAACCAACAAAAGCCAGCGTGTATTTATATTCCGTATTCTCGCTGGTACGCAATAGACGCATTCCCAGAACTTGGGTATAGAAATCAATAGAGCGTTGTAAATTGCCAACGCGCAGCATAGTGTGGAGTAAGCGCATAGTGTCCTCGTTAAACAGTGTAACAAACAGAAAGTATAGCGTTGAGAGGCTACCGAATCCAAGCGTTAGGATAACGCTAAAAATGAGACACGCAGCTGGCGTTTGTGCTAAAACCCTACTAGCAGGGGGGGAGCGCACATGGGCGTATTGTACTGTATGGTTGGACGGTTTATAAAAAATCGCTAGTTATTACAATGATTACCTAATTATTTTCATTGTGAGCGTTAATTTTGGCTTGCCAGCAGTAAAGAACAAGGCTTCAATAATAGGGTTGTTGAGGGAGGTGTTGTGCCAGAGCAACTTGAACTCTTTGCTGTCTCCAATCCATGCCGTGGTATTTGTCAGCTGGATAAGCGTGGCTATTGTTATGGTTGTTTTCGTAACCGTAACGAGCGTTTTAGCTGGAGCCAAATGAGTGATGCGCAGAAACAGGATGTGCTGCGTTTGTGTCGGCAGAGGATGAAACGGTCACTGCGTTCAGACAAAACCGATCCACCAGTGGAATCCCGTCAGCCATCGTTGTTCTAGATAATTTTGTCTTAGGTAATCGACTTATATGAAATTTTGTTTAAGCAACGCAAGAGCGTGTGATTGAATAAAATCGGCCTAAGATCATTTTCAAAGGGCATTTATTTGATAGAATCCGCTGTTATTAGGTTTCCGTTTTTTATCATAATAATGTCATTTTTATTCTTATAAATCAGAGTTGATTGCAATCCAGGGATGTAACGAAGCGTGCTAACAAAAGGAGATGTGATGGAATTGCCATTAGGATCTGATTTAGCTCGTCTGGTGCGTGTATGGCGCGCACTGGTCGATCATCGATTAAAACCACTTGAATTGACTCAAACACATTGGGTCACGTTACATAATATATACCATTTACCTCCAGGCCAGTCGCAGATTCAATTGGCTAAGGCGATAGGGATTGAGCAGCCTTCATTAGTTCGTACTTTGGATCAGCTTGAGGAAAAGGGGTTAATCACTCGTCACGTGTGTGCGCACGACCGTCGGGTAAAACGTATTATGTTGACGGAATCGGCAGAGCCAATAATTCAGGCAGTCAATGATGTAATTAGTCATACACGTAATGAAGTCTTATTTGGTATTACGCCGGAGCAAGTGGATGAATTAGCGCTGTTGGTCTCGCGTCTTGAGAAAAATATATTGGCATTGCATGAAGAGCAAGCGTAATTATTTTTGAGATCACGCGGGTGGCAATGAAATCCCGGTAAGATATTAGCCTTATCTAATATTGGATATCTGTTCCGGGAGATAATAATTTATTGTGACGATCGCACGGGGAGCGGCGATCGTCACATAATGATTAGCGTGGAGAGACAGTGATGCTGCGGCCATTGCTAGCCATTGCAACGCGTTGGCCTACGCTGAATCGCGTATCGCCCTGTTTCTGCACGACCATAATGGTGCTACCGTCATCACGACGAATTTCCAGCTCCACGCCCTGTGTACGGTTCAATGCACCCGTAGCGCTTTGGCCAGCTACGCCTCCTGCAACCGCACCTGCCGCGGTCGCCAGACTACGACCCGAACCACCGCCAATCGTATTGCCCAGGAATCCCCCCAGCACGGCTCCCCCTAGCGCACCAATAACGTTTGCATCATCCCCGGCCTGAATTTGAACCGGACGCATGGAAACTATTGTGCCGTAGGTTACTGATTGCACCTGTTTCGCTTCTGATGCGCTGTATACGTCACCTGACAGCGTACTGGTATTAGCGCACCCAGCCAACGTGATACCGGCAAGGGTCACCACAAGTAAACGCTTCATCATAATATAAACTCCTCAATAGCGAATATGTCGGGCTGGCTCAGCCTCGGCCGACGCGTTTTACCCATAAATTATGGTCTGGCTAAGTGTAGCATGCCACTCTTATTACTCTTTCTCAGGATACAATAATGCACTTAAATTGCGTATAAACAGAGTGGTAATGCTCATGAAAAAGGGCATTTTTGTAGCAAAAATTATCGATCAGTTGTGTTGAGACAGGTGATCCTTGCAGGAAAAAACGCAAAAAATTTAATAATTCAGTGTGTTAACGTGTTATTTTTATTTTTGGTGTAATGGTCGTGGTTCGTATTTTTATCCCACAGAGTGAAGGCAAATAATGAGATCTGGCAGATATATCGGCGTGATGTCCGGCACCAGTCTTGATGGCGTAGATGTCGTACTCGCCGCGATTGATGAGCATACGGTAGCCCAGCAGGCCAGCTATAGTCACCCCATGCCTCTGAATATCAAAACGGCCATCTTGGCGATGTGCCAGGGGCAGGCAGTAACATTATCGGCGCTGGGGCAGTTAGATACGCGTCTGGGGATTTTATTTGCCGAGGCGGTGCGTGAACTGCTTAAAGGTGCGGGATTGGAGCCTCAGGATATCACGGCTATTGGTTGCCATGGACAAACCGTGTGGCATGAGCCTACTGGGGATGCCCCCTGTACCTTACAGATTGGTGATAATAACCGGGTCGCCGCTTTGACGGGCATTACCACGGTGGGAGATTTCCGCCGCAGGGATTTAGCATATGGCGGGCAAGGTGCGCCGTTAGTGCCATCATTCCATCATGCACTGCTATTGCACCCTGTTGAGCGTCGGATCGTGCTCAACATTGGTGGTATCGCAAATTTGTCGCTGTTAGTGCCGACTGCGCCGGTGCGTGGGTATGACACCGGTCCCGGCAATATGTTAATGGATGCCTGGATTTGGCGATGCCGCGCGCAGCCATATGATAAAGATGCAAAATGGGCGATGAGTGGTCGGGTGAATTCTCGACTATTACGCCGGATGCTGGCTGATCCCTACTTTTCGCTACCATCCCCCAAAAGTACCGGACGTGAGTATTTTAATCTGAGCTGGTTGGAAAACATTCTGGCACAACAGCCGCCAATAGCTCCGCAGGATGTGCAGGCGACGCTGGTTGAGTTGACGGCTGTAAGCATTGCTGAACAGGTACTACTGGTCGGCGGATGCGAGCGTTTATTGGTCTGTGGTGGTGGTGCGCATAATCCACTCATTATGGCGCGACTCTCCGCGCTATTGCCAGGTATTGAGGTGAATACAACCGATGAGATGGGCGTGAGCGGCAATGATATGGAGGCGTTAGCCTTTGCCTGGTTAGCGTCACGGACGTTATCGGGGTTGCCGGGAAATCTGCCTTCGGTTACAGGAGCGAGTCAGGCAACGGTATTAGGTGCGATTTATCCCGCCAACGTGGATTAATCGGAGTTTGCCGAGGGGGTTATGCAGGCTCTCCTGTTAAACTCAAATGTGCCACGGCGAGAATTGCGGCCATTAACCGGAACGAGGGAGGCATAAATGAAACCGCTACTGATTGCGACAACGCTGATTCTGCTGAGCGGGTGCAGCTATTTTGATCGTAAGCAAACGGTAGAAACACTGCACTACCAGTGTGGCACTATGCCACTGACTGTAACGCTACAGCAGGGCGGCGAAGCGCCCGCTCAGGTGAGTTTTCTATTAGACGGGGAGTACTTAAAGCTGCTTCAAACCGTATCCGCGTCTGGTGCAAGATATAGTAACGGTACTTATACCTTCTGGAGCAAAGGCGATAGTGCATTTATCCAACGGGGCGAGCGCGTGATCGTAGATGATTGTGTGCTGACGCCGCGATAAACGACGCCAGACGCGGCTGTCGCGCTGGCGATTGCGATTTTTCCGGGGCGGGAGCAGAATGAGTTTTTGCCCATGCTGGCCCGATATTGCGACAGTAGGAAATTATGACCCAGGAACGTTCTCTCTCCGGCGACACTCCTCCTTTTCAACCCGACGACATCGCCGCTATTCGCCGCGAATACACGCGCGGCGGGCTCCGTCGTCACGATTTACCCACTAATCCGCTAGATTTATTTACCCGCTGGTTGAAGCAAGCCTGTGACGCGAAACTGGCCGATCCTACCGCGATGTCCGTTGCGACTGTCGATGAGGACGGGCAACCCTACCAGCGCATTGTATTACTTAAGCACTATGATGAAAAAGGCATGGTGTTTTATACCAACATGGGCAGCCGCAAAGCGCGGCATTTAGACCACAATCCTCGCGTTAGCCTGCTGTTTCCCTGGCATATGCTGGAGCGTCAGGTGATCGTCCAGGGGCGCGTGGAGAAGTTACCGATGCTTGACGTGCTGAAGTATTTCCATAGCCGTCCAAAAGATAGCCAGATCGGCGCATGGGTATCTCAGCAATCCAGCCGAATTTCTGCGCGTGGTGTCCTGGAAGGCAAATTTCTTGAGTTAAAGCAAAAATTTCACGAGGGTGAAGTCCCTTTGCCGAGCTTCTGGGGCGGGTTCCGTGTCGCGATCGATACTATGGAATTTTGGCAAGGCGGGGAGCATCGCTTGCATGACCGCTTTTTCTATCAGCGTCAGGAGACGGGATGGCAGATCGATCGTCTAGCACCCTAATCATCACTATTCCGTGTTAAAGGCTGGCGCTCCTCTCACCAGCACCTTATTCTATGAGGTTTCACGCTACATCCGCATGATGCTCATGGTTTCTGATGCCAGGTCTGAGGCTGATGAAATCATCGCGTAGCGTCAGGCGGGTATGTAGCGCATTTATCACAGCGTATGCATCGTCCCGATTGGGATTTGGCAGACTTTTAGAGACAAATGGAGTTTTCGATGGCGAGTAGTAACCTGATTAAACAACTGCAAGCGCGCGGCCTAATAGCGCAGGTGACAGACGAAGGTGCGTTAGCAGAGCGGCTGGCGCAAGGGCCAATTGCGCTGTATTGCGGCTTCGATCCCACCGCCGACAGCTTGCATTTGGGGCATCTGGTGCCGCTGCTTTGCCTGAAACGCTTTCAACTAGCGGGCCACAAACCGGTTGCATTAGTGGGGGGGGCCACGGGGCTTATTGGCGATCCGAGCTTTAAAGCGACAGAGCGTAAGTTGAATACCTCAGAAACGGTGAAGGAATGGAGTGACAAAATTCGCCATCAGGTTTCTCCATTTTTGGATTTCGACTGTGGTCAGAACAGCGCGATTGCTGCCAATAACTACGATTGGTTCGGCAGCATGAACGTGTTGGATTTTTTGCGTGATATTGGTAAGTATTTCTCCGTTAATCAGATGATTAACAAAGAGGCTGTCAAACAGCGTCTGAATCGTGATGACGTTGGTATCTCATTCACGGAGTTTTCCTACAACCTGTTACAGGGATATGACTTTGTTTCGCTGAACAAAATACACGGCGTCGAACTGCAAATCGGCGGTTCTGATCAATGGGGCAATATCACGTCGGGTATCGATTTGACACGCCGCATGAATCAAAAACAGGTTTATGGCTTAACGGTACCGTTGATCACGAAATCCGACGGAACGAAATTCGGTAAAACAGAAGGGGGGGCAATCTGGCTGGATGCCAGTAAGACCAGCCCTTATAAATTCTACCAATTCTGGATCAATACGGCAGATGCCGATGTCTATCGTTTCCTTAAGTTCTTCACGTTCATGAGTCTTGAAGACATCGATGCGCTGGAAGAAGAAGACAAAAACAGCGGTAAGGCGCCACGCGCTCAATACGTGCTGGCAGAAGAAGTGACCCGCATGGTCCACGGTGAATCCGGCCTGGAGGCGGCAAGGCGCATTACGCAAAGCCTATTCTCTGGTACGTTGCAGGCGATGACGCAGGACGACTTTGCCCAACTGGCGCAGGATGGTATGCCGATTGTCGAATTGGAAAACGGCGCCGATTTACAACAGGCGCTGGTCAGCGCCGGACTCGTGCCATCGCGTGGTCAGGCTCGCACGATGATCGCCTCAAATGCAGTGACGATTAACGGTGAAAAACAGGCCAATCCTGAATATACCTTTAGTGCTTCCGACCGTTTGTTTGAGCGCTATACGTTACTGCGCCGTGGTAAAAAGCATTATTGTCTGATTTGCTGGAAAGCATAAGCAGTACCGTTAAGGGAGTATTTACTCCCTTTTTCCTTGTAGTTAGAAGCGCGCAGGCGCGGGTAGGGTTGAGTCGTATCTAATGAAAAATATACTTTCCATCCAATCACATGTCGTCTTTGGTCATGCCGGTAATAGCGCGGCTGAATTTCCGATGCGTCGGATGGGCGCAAACGTTTGGCCGCTGAATACGGTGCAATTCTCGAACCATACCCAATACGGTCACTGGACAGGGTGTGTCATGCCCGCCAGCCATCTGACTGAAGTCGTGCAGGGTATCGCCGATATTGGCAAACTCAAGACCTGTGATGCGGTGCTGAGCGGTTATATCGGCTCCGCGGAGCAGGGGGCGCATATTTTGGATATCGTCAGACAGGTGAAAGCAGCCAACCCTGAGGCACTGTATTTCTGCGATCCGGTTATGGGTACGCCGGAAAAAGGCTGTATTGTTGCGCCTGGCGTGTCTGATTTCCACTGTCAGCAATCGTTACTCGCGGCTGATATTATCGCGCCGAATCTCCCCGAATTAGAGCTGCTAGGCGACCAAACCGTGCATAACGTGGCGGAAGCCGTAGAGACAGCGCGTAAACTGTGTGAAAAAGGGCCGAAGGTTGTACTTGTGAAGCATCTTAGCCGGGCTGCCACACGGGCCGATAGCTTCGAAATGTTGTTAGTGACGCCAACGGATGCCTGGCTCATTAGCCGCCCGCTGGTAGAATTTGAACGTCAGCCCGTCGGGGTGGGCGATCTCACCAGCGGACTCTTATTGGTGAATTTGCTCAAAGGTGTCGCCTTGGATAAGGCGCTGGAGCATACCACGGCTGCTGTCTATGATGTCATGCTGATGACTAAGGAAATGAATGAGTACGAACTACAGCTCGTTGCCGCTCAGGAGGGTATTGCCAACCCGCGTCATCATTTCCAAGCGGTTCGCCTGTAGTTAAACAAAACATAGTTAAATAAAACATAATTGAACTAAGCGCGGTTAAATTAAGCACGCCTCAAAAACGGGGGCGTGCTGTCGCGTCATCAACCTTTCAACCTTTCAACCTTTCAACCTTTCAACTTTGAGTGCGGTAACGACAGAGGGGCGCTCGGCAATATGATCGAGATAAGCCGCCAACGCAGGGTAGCGAAACATATCTAATTTTAGCGACTGGGCCCAGCGCATGACAGTAAATAGATAAGCATCGGCAATACTGAAACGGTTGGCGACCAGATAACTCTGTTCACTCAGTACGATATTCAGATAGCGGAATTTAACTTGCAAATACTCTATCAGCAGCGCTTTGTAAGTTTCTGGCGTGCCGGGTCGAAAGAGAGGCGTAAAAGTTTTATGCAATTCGGCAGAAATGTAATTTAGCCACTCAATCGTATGATAACGCGCCATACTGCCGGTAGGGGCAATGAGGTTGCAGTGGGGAACCAAATCCGCAATATATTCGGCTATGGCAACGCCCTCTGTGAGGATAGAACCATCGTCCAACGCTAGCGCAGGCACCATTCCTTTGGGGTTAATAAGCATATAGTCGGTTCCACGCTCGGTTTTTTTAGTGCGTAGATTAACCTTCTCCAGCTTGAATTCCAGTTTGGACTCGATCAAAACGATATGTGTAAAGAGAGAACTGCTTTCCGCCTGATAAAACAGCTTCATGAAAACCCCTTTCTATTATTATTTTTCCATCAACACATACGCTGATGATTGTTGATTAGCCCTATACTCTTCTACAACAAATCGTCACTGTAGAGTGTGAGGTACCTTACAAAATACGCCTCCTACCGCCACATTACCTGTTTTTTGTCGGGTTACTCCAGTCGGGCTATCCTCTGATAGGTTTATCAAATTCCCATTTCCACGTCATATTGCTTTGTTGCAAAAACGTTATTTTTTGTTTGTGTTATCTTTAAATAAGACCGCAATATATGGCAGGTTATTCTTTGCGTGTCCGAGACACGCTAATGAATAGCGAGTTGATTTGGGAGGACATATGCCATCACACCTTCGTGATATCTGTTTGGATACATTGACCGTTAAGCAACAGGTTTACCATTACTACAGTTTGCCAAAGGCGGCACAGGTGCTCGGCAATATTGCTAACCTACCAAAATCGCTTAAGGTTCTCTTGGAGAATTTATTACGCCATCTGGATGGCGACACCGTCCAGCAGGACGACCTTCAGGCGGTCGCTGACTGGCTAAAAACGGGGCATGTCGAGCGGGAAATCGCCTATCGCCCTGCACGCGTCCTAATGCAGGACTTTACCGGCGTGCCTGCCGTGGTCGATCTGGCTGCGATGCGCGAAGCGGTAAAACGACTGGGGGGGGATGTTAACAGGGTTAATCCACTGTCACCGGTCGACCTGGTAATAGATCACTCCGTTACGGTCGATCGTTTTGGCGATCGACAGGCGCTAAAAGATAATACGCAGTTGGAAATGGCTCGCAATCATGAACGCTATGCCTTTTTGCGTTGGGGGCAACATGCCTTTAGCCACTTCCGCGTTGTACCGCCGGGGACTGGAATTTGCCATCAGGTGAATTTGGAATATCTCGCTAAGACAATCTGGCATGAAGAGCAAGGCGATAAACAATTTGCCTACCCTGATACGCTGGTGGGAACCGATTCGCACACCACCATGATTAATGGTTTAGGTGTGCTCGGCTGGGGCGTGGGCGGAATAGAAGCTGAAGCTGCCATGTTAGGACAGCCGATTTCGATGTTAATCCCCGATGTCGTTGGGGTGAAATTAAGCGGCAAGATGCGAGAAGGCATCACGGCGACCGATCTGGTGCTGACTATTACTCAGATGTTACGTAAACACGGCGTAGTAGGGAAGTTTGTGGAATTTTATGGTGATGGTCTGGATACATTGCCGCTGGCAGACCGAGCGACTATCGCCAATATGGCACCGGAATATGGTGCGACCTGCGGATTCTTTCCTATCGACCAAATTACGCTCGACTACCTGCGCTTAACCAACCGAACAGAAGCACAGATCGCCCTAGTGGAGGCCTATAGCAAATGCCAGGGGCTGTGGCGAAATAGCGGCGATGAACCGGTATTTACCAGCCAACTCGCATTGGATCTGGCCACAGTGGAAACCAGCCTTGCGGGGCCAAAACGCCCACAGGATCGCGTCCCTTTAGCCAAGGTGCCAGAAGCCTTTAACGCTAGCAGAGTATTAGAGGTTGGTTCGATAAAGGCACGTACTGATTATAAAACATTCACTTTAGCAGGTGAGACCCATCGTTTACAGCAAGGGGCGGTGGTGATTGCTGCCATTACCTCTTGTACCAATACGTCTAATCCCAGCGTGCTAATGGCGGCGGGCTTACTGGCAAAAAATGCGGTAGCGCGTGGTCTGAAAACTAAGCCGTGGGTGAAAACGTCGTTGGCGCCAGGTTCACGGGTGGTTACTGATTACTATGAAAAAGCGGGATTAATGCCATATCTTGATGAACTGGGGTTCAATCTGGTGGGGTATGGCTGCACCACCTGTATTGGTAACTCCGGTCCATTGCCGGAGGCGATTGAAAATGCAATCAAAGAGGGTGATTTAACCGTCGGCGCGGTATTGTCTGGTAACCGGAACTTCGAAGGCCGAATTCACCCGTTGGTGAAGACCAACTGGTTGGCTTCACCGCCCTTAGTCGTCGCCTACGCGTTGGCCGGAAACATGAATGTCGATCTGACACAAGACCCACTGGGTGAAGATGGTGATGGAAATCCTGTTTATTTGAAGGATATCTGGCCATCAGCCGAGGTGGTTGCGAGCGCGGTATTGAATGTCACTGCGGATATGTTTCATCAGCAATATGCAGCGGTATTTGAAGGGACGCAAGAATGGCGCGAGATTGAAATCGATGACAATCCCACCTATCAATGGCCGACAGACTCGACTTATATTCGCCAGACGCCTTTCTTTCTGGATATGGGCAAAACGCCCGAACCGGTTAAAGATATCCATAAGGCGCGTATCCTGGCGATGTTGGGGGATTCGGTCACCACTGACCATATCTCACCGGCAGGCAATATCAAGCAGGATAGCCCCGCGGGGCGCTATCTATTGGCGCGAGGCGTCGAAAGCGCCGCGTTTAACTCTTACGGTTCTCGGCGAGGTAACCATGAGGTAATGATGCGTGGAACCTTTGCCAATATCCGTATTCGTAATGAGATGGTGCCGGGTAAAGAAGGCGGCTATACCCGTCATATTCCCTCCCAAGACGAAATGACCATCTACGATGCGGCAATGCGCTATAAGGAAGCCGGCGTCCCACTGGCATTGGTGGCGGGTAAAGAATATGGGTCTGGTTCGAGCCGCGATTGGGCAGCCAAGGGCCCGCGTTTGTTGGGGGTTCGTGTCGTCATTGCTGAATCATTCGAGCGTATTCATCGTTCAAACCTGATTGGCATGGGAATTCTGCCGCTCGAATTTCCTGATGGCGTAACGCGTAAAACGTTGCAACTCACCGGGGATGAACACATTTCAATTACGGGGTTAAACCAACTGACGCCTGGATCGCTGGTTGAGGTAGACATTACGGATGTTGAGGGTAAGACGCAAACGATTACAACACGTTGCCGCATCGATACGCGCAACGAACTGACCTACTACCAGAATGACGGTATTTTACATTACGTTATTCGTAATATGCTGTAGTACCCCTTTCGTCGACGCCTAACGCGCTGGTGCACGTTTTCCGTGTACCAGCCATTTTCTTCTACGGAAGCTCCCCCAAACTACGGGCAAATCGTGAACGGTTGTAGCTAATGGTTCGATGATTCTGAGAAGCTAATGCGTTATTTTATATCCAACATATGCCCCATTTTAGAGGCCTTGGTTGCCAGGTAACGTTCGTTTTTGGGATTGCGCCCGACAATCAAAGGTACACGTTCGACGATATTGATACCGGCTTCATTGAGTATTTTGACTTTTTGCGGGTTGTTGGTTAATAGACGAACTTCATCTACTTCTAACAACTTAAACATGTCGGCACACAGGGTGAAATCTCGTTCGTCGGCAGCAAATCCAAGCTGATGGTTGGCTTCTACCGTGTCGGCGCCTAAATCCTGCAACGCGTACGCGCGTATTTTATTGAGCAACCCAATATTACGGCCTTCCTGGCGGTGATATAACAGCACGCCTCGTCCCTCTTCGGCAATGTGGCGCAAGGCGGCCTCTAATTGGAAACCACAGTCACAGCGCAAGCTAAATAACGCATCTCCTGTCAAGCACTCGGAATGTACACGGGCAAGCACGGGAACCGGACCGGAAATATCACCATAAACCAGAGCGAGATGATCGTGGCCTGTGGCGATTTCTTCAAAACCGACCATCAGAAAATCGCCCCACGCGGTGGGTAATTTGGCTTCCGCCACCCGTTTTAGCTGCATACTTTTCTCCAAAAAAGCCGAATTCAAAAAAAATGCTGGGGGCGGATCCTACTGCGACCCATCCCGCTTGACCAGCTAAAAAGCCTGTCCAAGAACGTCAAAAATAGTGAATTACAACATAGCGACCACAATTTGGTTTCAGGTGTGTTGACAGAAACGGGCGCCATTTTACGTCATACTGACGGTCTGTGTCAGATTTTCTGATAGTATTGTAAATAGTTTGTTGCAAACCATCATGCTGAATTATGGGAATAAATTATGTATGAAATCGCCAAGCGGACGACCATTGGTGCGCTGCTATTGCTGATTATGCCAATCATTATCTGGATGAGTGGCTGGCAGTGGCAGCCGGGGAATGATGGCCTCTGGTTATACGCCCTCTTTTGGGTAACGGAAACCGTGACCTCACCGTGGGGAATACTCGCGAGTCTGGTGTTAAGCATCTGGTTCCTCTGGTGTTTGCGTTTTCGCCTGAAGCCCGCGCTTGGCGTGTTGGTGATTATGTTGATTACCGTGCTGCTGGGGCAGGGCATAAAATCGGCGCTAAAAGCGTGGTATCAGGAATCAAGGCCCTATGTTATTTGGTTAGAAAAACATCATCAGATTGACGACAGTTACTTCTATTCGCTGCCGCGCAAGGCGCGAGCGGAATTAGTGAAAACGCAATTGCAGGATCAAACGTTGATTCCACCCTGGTTACGCAATCACTGGCAGTTTGAGACCGGTTTTGCATTTCCCTCTGGACACACTATGTTTGCCGCGACCTGGGCACTATTAGGGGTAGGGTTGCTGTGGGCGCGTCGCCATTATAAAACGGTAGTGATCCTTATGCTTTGGGCCAGTGGCGTTATGGGGAGCCGTCTGGCGCTCGGTATGCATTGGCCGCAGGATCTGGTCGTGGCCACATTGATTAGCTGGCTGTTGGTCATCGTGGCAACGGCACTGGCGCAGCGTTGGTGCGGTCCACTCTCGCTCCAACACAAAGAAATCCAGAATCCAGCGATTAATGGTGTAGGCAAGGATAAATCCGCATCATAATGTATCGTTGTTTTTTTGCTATGGGTTTTCATCGGCGGTACGTTGCATTGCCGCCACATTTATTGCGGTTTTCTGCAAAGTTCCGTCGGCATGCTATTGTCACTTTGATCTTATGTAGACTAAATGAGTCAGTGTGTATCCACCACGAAATGCGGTTCAGCCTTTCCCTGTCTGGGACGGGCATGGTAGTTTAGTAGGGTTTGCCGCCAAGATTTGGCATCATTCATCTGATTAATGGATATCACAGGAAGGAAAATGTGAAATATTTGCTGATTTTTTTACTCGTGCTGGCGATATTCATCATTTCTGTCACATTGGGTGCGCACAACGATCAGGTTGTGGCATTTAATTACCTACTGGCGCAGGGAAATTATCGTATTTCCACGCTGCTTGCTACGCTCTTTGCGCTGGGCTTCATCCTCGGCTGGATTATCTGTGGTCTGTTTTATCTGCGTCAACGCATCGCGCTTGGTCGAGCACAACGTAAAATTAAACGCTTGGAACAGCAGCTTTCTACCTCTACTGAGGAGAATGTAGCGTCAGTGCCGACGGTAACCCACTAAGGAATTCTCTCTATGTTAGAACTGCTGTTTCTGTTGCTGCCCGTGGCCGCCGCGTACGGTTGGTACATGGGCCGCAGGAGTGCGCAGCAGGACAAAGATCAGGAGTCTAACCGCTTATCCCGCGAATATGTCGCCGGGGTCAATTTTCTGTTATCCAACCAGCAAGACAAGGCCGTTGAGTTATTTCTTGATATGCTTAAGGATGATAGCAACACTTTTGAAGCCCATCTCACGCTCGGTAACTTGTTCCGTTCACGCGGAGAGGTTGATCGCGCAATTCGTATCCATCAGGCGCTAACGGAGAGTGCATCGTTAACGTTTGAACAGCGGCTTCTCGCTGTGCAGCAACTGGGGCGGGACTATATGTCCGCTGGACTCTATGATCGAGCCGAGGAAATTTTTAACCAACTGGTAGACGAAGAGGATTTCCGGCACAGCGCCTTACAGCAGTTATTGCAGATCTATCAGGCGACTAGCGACTGGCAGGCGGCGATCGATGTTGCGGAAAAATTGCTTAAGATGGGGAAGGATTCGCTTCGCATCGAAATCGCCCATTTTTATTGTGAGCTGGCGCTGTTGGCGATGGGCAGTGACGATTTGGACAAGGCATTAATGCTGCTGAAAAAAGGATTTGCGGCAGATAATCAGTGCGCTCGCGCATCCATTATGATGGGGCGCATCTACATGGCGCGACAGGATTATTTGCGTGCGGCGGAAGTATTGCGACAGGTACTCGAACAGGATAAAGAATTGGTGAGTGAAACCTTGCCGATGCTACAAGAGTGCTATCAAATGTTGGATAAGCCGCAAGACTGGGCGGATTTTCTCAAGCGCTGTGTTGAAGAGAATACCGGGGCGACAGCGGAGCTGATGTTAGCCGATATCCTCGAAAGAGAAGAGGGGGCCGATGTCGCTCAAGTTTATATCAATCGCCAGCTTCAACGGCACCCGACAATGCGCGTGTTTCACCGTCTGATGGATTTTCATCTGCACGAAGCGGAAGATGGGCGGGCAAAAGAAAGTCTGGTGGTGTTACGCGATATGGTGGGCGAACAAATCCGTACCAAACCCCGCTATCGCTGCCGTAAATGTGGCTTTACTTCGCAATCGCTCTATTGGCAATGCCCCTCTTGCAAGTCGTGGGCAAGTATTAAACCTATACGTGGGCTTGACGGGCAATAATCATCAACAACGCATCATCAACAGCAAGAGATAAATCATTCCTACATTAGTTACAACATACATGTGGTTTTTATATCAATACGGTTCCAGCAGGCATCTTTAATTGCACTCGTCTTTAGGTCGCTGGGATTTCCTCAGCGGGGCATGTAGAATGCGGCGGTAAATTAGGCTTGCAAGATACTGAGTGACACATGACAAACACGAATCTACAGCAACAAAAGCCGACGGTATCTTCACCGATCGTGGTCGCATTGGACTATGCTAGCCAACAGGCCGCACTGTCGTTTGTTGATCGAATCGATCCACAAGACTGCCGTTTAAAGGTGGGAAAAGAGATGTTTACCTTATTCGGCCCATCGTTTGTGCAGACGCTCCAACAGCGTGGTTTTGATGTCTTTCTCGATCTGAAATTTCATGATATCCCAAACACCGTGGCTCACGCCGTTGCGGCCGCCGCCGATCTCGGCGTATGGATGGTGAATGTTCACGCTAGCGGCGGGGCGCGCATGATGATAGCCGCAAAAGAGGCGCTGGTACCCTTCGGGAAGGACGCGCCGTTATTGATTGCCGTGACTGTGCTAACCAGTATGAATGAAGATGACCTGCGTGGGCTTGGGATTAGCCTTAGCCCGGCGGAGCAAGCAGAAAGGTTAGCCGTGCTCACGCATAATAGCGGGCTGGATGGCGTAGTGTGTTCCGCGCACGAAGCATTGCGATTAAAGCAGGTGTGTGGGACAGCGTTCACCTTGGTCACGCCGGGCATCCGTCCGCTTGGTAGCGAGGCTGGCGATCAACGCCGTATTATGACGCCGGTTCAGGCACAGCAGGCAGGCGTCGATTATATGGTCATTGGACGCCCGATTACCCAATCGCCCGATCCAGCGCGGACATTGCGTGAGATTCGAACGTCGTTGTTAGGTACGGCATCATGAGTGACAAGCATAATCACCCTTTGGTTTACTCGACGGAAACAGGACGTATTAAGCAGGAGCAACCACGGGTAGACCGACCAAAAGGAGATGGTATCGTGCGTATCCAGCGGCAAACGCATGGGCGTAAAGGGAAGGGCGTCTGCCTAATTAGCGGCCTCGATCTTGACGATGCCGCCCTGGACAAACTGGCTACAGAGTTAAAGAAAAAGTGTGGTAGCGGTGGTGCCGTTAAAGACGGGACGATCGAAATCCAGGGGGACAAGCGTGACTTGCTAAAACAGCTTTTAGAAGCGAAAGGGTTGACGGTTAAGCTGGCCGGTGGCTAACACATGGCTACAGTGCAGCAGGTTAATTCCTGTGACCTGCTGCGAAAGTTCGCTATTAATTAACCCGGTGGCCAATCAGTCCTCCAATAGCCGCACCGTCCAATGGTCCCTCTTATCGCTAACAGCTCCGCACCAACGGCGATATTCCGGTCGCGCTTGAAAGTCGTTGAACGGCCAGGAGCCTTTGCCACTGGCGTAATGGTTATAGTGCATTTTCCTTCCCGCCGCATGAGAGGAATTGAAGATCATGCGGCGGGGCAGTTTAGGGTTGAGCGCCGTCCCGCCAAATAATGGGGCTTTCTTTTGCCGTTGGAACCTTGCTGCTCAGCGCCCGACGAATGACAAAGAACGCGGAAATCAGCATCGTTACCGCGACCAGCATGAAAAACCCGCACAGTGCGGCGTTAATCTGGTTGCTGAAAACGATCGTTTCCATATCTTTAATCGATTTTGCCGGTGCAATGAGTGTGTTCTGTTCTATACCCGCCGCGAAGCGTTTCGCTTGCGCCAAAAAACCAATACTGGGATTGTCATGGAATATCTTTTGCCAACCCGCCGTCATTGAGGTAATAAACAGCCAAATAGTGGGGAGGATCGTCACCCAGGCATAGCGTTGTTTCTTCATCTTAAATAGCACCACGGTGCCAAGAATCAATGCCATTGACGCCAGCATCTGATTACCGATGCCAAATAACGGCCAGAGCGTATTGATCCCGCCAAGAGGGTCGATAACCCCTTGGTATACGAAGAATCCCCAGCCTGCGACGGCCACTGTAGTGCCAGCCAGATTTCCCAGCCAGGAATGGCTATTCGCTAATTTCGGTATCGCAATACCGACCAAATCCTGCACCATGAAGCGGCAGGCGCGCGTTCCCGCATCGACAGCGGTTAAGATGAATAGTGCTTCAAACAGGATGGCAAAGTGATACCAGAATGCCATCATCGCTCGGCTATTAAAGATTTCGGTGATGATATATGCCATGCCCACGGCGAAGGTTGGCGCACCACCGGCGCGGGACAGAATCGAGGCTTCGCCAACATCGTTCGCTATCGCACTCAATTCCTGAGGGGTAATCACGAATCCCCAGTTATTAATGGCTAACGATGCGCTTTCTACCGTGGTGCCAATCAGTGCAGCGGGAGAATTCATCGCAAAGTAGACGCCCGGCTCGATAACCGAGGCACAAATAAGCGCCATGATAGCCACAAAGGATTCCATTAACATGGCGCCATATCCGATGAAACGGATATGACTTTCACGTTCAACCAATTTCGGCGTGGTGCCGCTGGAAACCAGCGCATGGAAGCCAGAAATTGCGCCGCAGGCAATGGTAATAAAGAGAAATGGGAATAGAGAACCAGAGAAAACCGGGCCGCTGCCGTCGATAAATCGGGAAACCGCGGGCATTTTCATTTCCGGCATGGCGAATACGATGCCGAATGCCAGGCCGATAATGACGCCGATTTTCAGGAAAGTAGAGAGGTAATCACGCGGAGCCAACAGGAGCCAGACGGGCAGAACGGAAGCCACAAAGCCGTAAATAACCAGTACCCAGGTAAGTGATGTGCCTTTGAGAGTGAAGAATGGTCCCCAGTAAGGATGCGCGGCGATATTACCGCCGTAAACAATTGCCAGCATCATGAGCACAAAGCCAATGATAGACACTTCGGCAATTTTACCCGGTCGTAAAAAGCGCATGTAAACGCCCATAAAGAGCGCGATAGGGATGGTCGCAGCGATGGTAAACAACCCCCACGGGCTCTCCGCCAGGGCTTTTACGACGACCAACGCTAATGCCGAAAGAATGATAATCATCACGCCTAGCGCACCAAGCATGGTGATAATCCCCGCGAACGACCCCAACTCCTGTTTTGCCATTTCCCCCAGAGAACGGCCGTCACGCCGCGTGGAGATAAATAGCACCAAAAAATCCTGTACCGCGCCAGCTAGCATGACCCCGACCAAGATCCAGATCGTGCCGGGAAGAAAACCCATTTGCGCGGCAAGGATGGGCCCGACCAGCGGACCGGCTCCGGCGATAGCCGCGAAATGGTGGCCAAACAAGACCCATTTATTGGTGGGCACGTAATCCAAGCCGTCATTATGACGCTCAGCCGGAGTCAGCCGGCGATCGTCGAGTTCGAATACTTTTTTAGCGATAAACAGGCTATAAAACCGATAGGCGATGCTGTAACACGATACCGCGGCAATCACCAGCCATACAGCATTGACGTGTTCGCCACGACTGAGCGCCAGCGTGGCGAACGCAAACGCGCCCGCCAGGCCGACGAGCAGCCAAATCACCATGCTTTTGACATTATTCATGACACACTCCTTCGTAATTTAGAAACGGGGGTAGCGCGAGTGTTAATGCCATTTAACAATAGTGAGTTTGCCGCCGAAGAGAAGCAGGCCGATAAGAAAATGTGAGCGAACGTTACTTTATGTAAGTAAATTTAAAGGGGCGATTAAACGCTCAATGTAAAAATCCGTTTCGTTTAGATGTGAGCGCTAAAGTCTGACGGCATTATGCCAATGTGCGGGATACCAATGTGCGGGCGAATAGAACGCCCGCCTGAAACATCCAGCCAAATTAGGCGGCTGGTTTTGCCACGATGCTGCGGGTTTCCTGACGTACTTCCGCGATAACGATGTCTAACGTATCTCCCTGACGATAAACGATCTCGCCTTTTACCGCGAGCGTGCCCATTTCCTGGCTACACACCAGCTCATCGCGCACGGCGTGAATAAAGGAAGACGGAATAAATGCGACGGCACCGTTATCCAATAGGCGAATACGCAGACCGCCGCGCGTAACGTCAATAATTTCCGCGCTGAAGCGAATATTAGTCCCTGCTTTGTCGCTGAGGTAGCGGGCGTAGAGCCAGTCACTGACGTCACGTTCAGCCATGCGATTAAGCCGACGCCGTTCGGCAAGATGCGCCGTGATACTGTCTTGAGGCTTTTCCGCTGCTTGCCCGGTAATAACCGCTTTCAGTAAACGATGGTTTATCATGTCGCCATATTTACGTATAGGCGATGTCCAGGTGGCATAAGCTTCCAGGCCCAGACCGAAGTGCGGCCCCGGCAGAGTGCTCACCTCGGCAAAAGATTGAAAGCGGCGGATACGGCTATCCAGGAATTGAGTCGGCTGCGCATCCAGTTCACGACGTAACTGGCAAAAACCGTCCAGCGTCAACAACGTCTGCGCGTCAGCATGAATACCGTGGGTATCCAGGACAGCAACCGCTTGTTCAACCGATGCCGGATCGAAGCCGTTATGAACGTTATAAATACCAAAGCCTAGTCGGTCACGTAGTACCTTGGCCGCACAGACATTGGCGGCAACCATGGCCTCTTCCACGATGCGGTTGGCAATGCGGCGATGCTCAACTACGATATCCAGCACATCACCTTTTTCACCCAGCAAGAAACGGTAATCTGGGCGTTCTTTAAACACCAGCGCGTGCGCGGTACGCCACTCACTGCGCGCCAGACAAAGACGATGCAATAAGCGAAGTTGTTGCGCGATAGCGTCATTCTGCGGCCGCCAATTGCCTTGTTCTTCCAGCCAGTCGGAGACATCGTCATAGACTAACTTGGCCTTGGATTCGATCCAGGCAGCGAAAAAATGAATATCCTCACCCAATGACCCGTCGGACGCAACCGTTACGCGACAGGCAAGGGCAGGGCGGCGTACATTGGGATGCAGCGAGCAAATATCATCCGATAGCGGACGCGGCAGCATCGGAATGTTGAATCCGGGCAGGTAGTTAGTAAAAGCGCGCTGCCGTGCAATATTGTCTAATTCGCTGCCTGCCTCAACGTAGGCGGTCGGATCGGCAATCGCTACCGTGAGTTGCAATGAACCGTCACCGTTGTCCTGCACGTACAGCGCATCATCCATATCTTCGGTACTGGCGCTATCAATAGTGACAAAACAGAGCGCGGTTAGGTCTTCTCGGATGAGTTCGCCGTCGTGACGTTCTGTCGCCGCGACTTCCGGGGCCGCTCGCTCCAGATTGTGACGTGACAACGTCACCCACCACGGAGCCAACGGATCATCGCCGGTCGTAATATAGTGTATCAACTCTGCATGAAACCCACGATCGCCCTTTAACGGGTGACGTCGCATCTCTGCCACCGCCCAATCGCCGTCTTGAAATGGGTGCGTAACATCGCGCGCGGCCCGGCAGGGAATGGCATCTTTAAGTAGCGGGTGATCGGGCGTGATAGACAATCGGTCGTCTTTTTTATGAACACGCCCAACGAATCGGGTTAGAAAGGGTTCGATCAGCGTTTCCGGCTCAACCAGCTCTCGCTCTTTCTCTGTATGTAATGTGGCGGTAATCCGGTCGCCATGCATGACCTTTTTCATGTGCGGCGGGGGAATGAAATAGCTTTTTTGACCGTCAGTTTCAAGAAAGCCAAATCCTTTGTCGGTGCCTTTGACGACACCTTCAACACGCGGTGTCTGGGAGTGAAGTTGCTGTTTTAGCTGTGCAAGCAGCGGGTTATCTTGAAACATAGCGTCCAGAAATAGGGTTGTGAGTGGCTCAATTAGCGGTTCACAGTTTTACTCGAATCGGGTGCTGGCGGCAAGAATAATCGGGGAATGTCGCGTCCCGCCACGACAGCGAACGGTGCGCCGCCTGAGCCGAGTCAGCGCGCCTCTTGTAACAAACGCCCGCCGTATTCACGACAACAGGTGATACGGCAGGGCGCAATAATGTTGTTAGCGAATATTGGCTAGATAACTGCCTAGGCGATACGTAACAGCGGTGCTTTCTGAGTACTCCGCCGCACGCTAACGGGCACCGACTTCGATGTCGGCGTATACGTTTCGTCCCCAAAACTGGACAGCGGCACTAGCGGGTTGGTTTCCGGGTAATAGGCTGCCAAATTTCCACGCGGGATTGCGTAACTCACCAGCTTGAAGCCGTTGACGACACGGGTAATACCATCGTTCCATAACGTTTCGATATCGACTAAATCGCCATCCTCTAGCCCAAGCGCCGCAATATCCTCCGGGTGCATGAACAGCACTTCGCGCTGCCCATATACGCCGCGATAGCGATCGTCCAGCCCATAAATGGTGGTGTTGTACTGGTCGTGCGAACGCAACGTTTGCAGCGTGAAAGGAACCTCGCTACCTTGAAGCTGCGGGAAAAGCGTCTCGGGCAGTGCGGCATGGCTGAATTGCGCTTTTCCGGTAGGCGTGTTGAAGCGTAATTCAGCGGCGGCATTGCCAAGATAGAATCCGCCTGGCAGATCGCAGTTAGCGTTGAAATCGGTAAAGCCCGGAATGGTAGCGGCGATATGGTCGCGAATGCGTGAATAATCATCGGCCAGCGCCAGCCAGTCGAGTTTATCCTTACCCAGAACCGCATTGGCTATGCCGCATACAATGGCGGTTTCTGAACGTTGTAACGGTGAGAGCGGCTGCCCGACGCCCTGTGATGCGTGCACCATGCTGAAGGAATCTTCCACGGTGATAAACTGTGGGCCGCTGGCCTGCATATCGAGATCGGTGCGACCCAGGGTTGGCAGAATCAACGCATCGACCTTGCCGGTAATTAAATGGCTGCGGTTAAGCTTGGTACTGATGTGTACCGTCAAATCGCAACGGCTCAGCGCTTCCTCGGTACGTGCAGAATCCGGCGCGGCAGCGGCAAGATTCCCCCCTAGCGCGATAAGCACTTTGACCTCGTCACGCAACATGGCTTCGAGCGCTTCAACGGTATTGTGGCCGGGTGCATATGGTGGCGTGAAATCATAGTGCGCTGCCAGCCGGTCGAGAAACGCGCGCGTGGGTTTCTCATCGATCCCCATGGTGCGGTTGCCCTGTACGTTACTGTGGCCGCGAACCGGACACAGCCCCGCTCCCGGTTTGCCTAACTGACCAAACAGCAATTGCAGATTCACGATTTCCCGCACGGTGGCCACGGAGTGTTTATGCTGGGTAATCCCCATCGCCCAGGTACAAATCACACGCGGCGATTGTTGATAAATTGCCGCGACGTAACGCAGTTGCGCTTCTGTCAGACCTGACTGTTGTTCAATCTGCTGCCACGTGGTGGCATCCACGACGGCCAGATACTCGTCTACCTGCTCAGTGTGCGCGGATAGAAAAGCCTGGTCGAATAATCCCGGCTCTCCATCAGACAGGCGCTGGCGATGCGTTTCCAGCAGCGCTTTGACCATACCGCGCACGGCGGCCATATCTCCGCCAAGATTGGGTTGCAAATAAGTTTCGCTGATGGTGCCGGACAACGGCGTGAGTAGCTCCAGCGGGTTCTGCGGGTTGGCAAAGCGTTCCAATCCACGTTCGCGCAGCGTGTTGAAAGAGACGATATGTGCGCCACGATCGGCAGCGTGACGCAGGCTGTGCAGCATGCGTGGATGATTGGTGCCGGGATTTTGACCGAAAACGAAAATCGCGTCGGCGTATTCAAAATCATCCAGACGGATAGTGCCTTTTCCCACGCCAATGCTCTGTTTCAGGCCAATTCCGCTAGCTTCATGACACATATTCGAGCAGTCGGGGAAATTGTTCGTCCCCAGCATACGGCCAAAAAGTTGATAAAGATAAGACGCTTCATTACTGGCGCGTCCAGAGGTATAGAGCTCGATCTGATTAGCATGCTCCATATTATTGATGTGATGAGCAATCAGGGCAAACGCCGCATCCCAGTCAATGGGCACGTAGCGATCGCTGGCGCGGTCATAGCGCATAGGGTGCGTTAACCGCCCCTGATACTCCAGGAAATAGTCGCTTTGTTGACGGAGAGTGGACACGCTATGGGCGGCGAAAAAATCTAAATCGACCGCTTTGCGAGTCGCTTCCCAACTTACTGCTTTGGCGCCATTTTCGCAGAAACTGAACGTGCTGCTGTTATCATCGCCCCAGGCGCAACCGGGGCAGTCAAACCCTTTCGATTTGTTGACCCGCAGCAAATTTCGGATATTTTTAAATGCTTGCTTACTGTCGAGGACGAAACGCGTGGTGGCTTCCAACGAACCCCAACCGCCAGCCGCATTGCGGTATGGCTTGATAGATGGTTTGAATTTCATAGATTAATCCGCAGGTGATAATGTTTTTTTTATGTGAACAATATTTTAAATATTTGCTTTTAACGAAAGTGTAGAGGCCATTAGCGATCTCGTCTAATCAAATACGGCTATGGTGGGATAGAGGCGGTTTATCGTTATTTTGGGGTATACTGACCGCTTACTAATTACAGAGTCTGACGATGGATATTAAGCAACTGCAATACCTGTGCAATCTGGAGAAAGAACGCCATTTTGGGCGGGCAGCGGAAGCCAGTTTTGTCAGCCAACCTACGCTCTCTATGCGCCTAAAGAACTTGGAGCGCGAGCTGGATCTGCCGTTAATCAACCGCGGTAACAATTTTGAGGGGTTTACGGCAGAAGGCGAACGCGTCTTAGCCTGGGCGCGGGAGATCGTTTCCGTTTATCAGGGGCTGAAGCGCGAAGTGGCATCGTTGAAACGTGGCGTCAGCGGTGTCTTGCGTGTTGGGGCCGTGCCGCAAAGCAGCATTGCATTATCAAACCTGCTGGCGGCGGTCAACCAAATTTACCCGCAATTAGACTTTCAAATCTCGCTGTTTAGCGCCGATCAATTACTAGAAGCGTTAAATGCGCATTCGGTGGATATCGGGATCGGCTTTTTTACATTTTCGACGCTGCAAGAACTGCATTTTCAGGTGACACCCTTAGCGGAACAAGGTGTCGACCTCCTGTTTCATCCCCATCACTTTCCCCAGTTTGCCGGAGACGAGCCGCTGGCGCTTGATGCTCTTGCCGAAATACCGCTCTGTTTGGCTGAACCTAGCCGCTATTTCCGTCGTTATCTGGACAGCCATTTTAATGAGAGAGGTATTTTGCCGCGCATTAAAGTGGAAAGTGCATCCGTTTTACAGCTCATCCAAAGCGTTTACGTTGGGTTAGGATGTGGCATTGTTCCTCACGGTAGCCTGATCCCGGAAATGACGCCGGCGTTAATGCTACGACCGTTGCAATTGCCGCCAATGCGCCGCCGTGCGGCTGTCGTCGTGGCAGAGGCGGGTAAAGTGACGCCGCTGGCGCAGAACGTATTTGATGCGGCACAGCAGTGGTTACGGGATCAGTCGTAAAGGCGCTCGCTCTGTACTGGCGCCACCGATTTGCTGGTGCGCCATCGTCTCACTGACGCGCGAACGACGAGAGTGCCGTTGAGCAGTACGTTGCTTATAGCGGCATCAGGGCGGATCAACCGATATTGCAGCTGCCTGATCGCTTCTTCACCCAGAGCTTCGCGCGGGACATGAACCGAGGTTAGCGGCATGTCGTGAATCGCTGCTAGATTGAAGCCGTCCATACTCATCACTGACATATCCTGAGGGACGCGTAATCCAGCCTTATATAAGGCATCTACCGCACCGACGGCGATAAAATCGCCGCCCGCCAGAATTGCCGTCGGCCATTTATCCGGCGGGTGGTGGGATAAGTAAGTGGTCATCGCCTCTTCTGCTTTCGTCGAGCTGAAATTATCCAATGGAAGCCAGTTGCTCCCGGAGGAAAATGGCAAATTATGCTGCAAATAAGCATCTCGGATACCCTCCAGACGCAGTTCCATCGTGTAACGTCGGGGGCATAGTAGCGTGAGTACCGAATGGTGTCCCTGCTCGAAAAGATAGTGGGCGGAAAATTCGCCAATTAATCGATGTGCTGGCGCTACGCTGGGTAATCGCATTTTACGGTCGATAGCGTTAATCAATATGCACGGTTTACCACTGTCTGCTGCCAGCGCGTGAATATAGGGATCGTCTATGCCGATAAGTAATGCGGCTTCCGTGGACGGTTCGCGTATTTTGTTTAGAAATAGTGTTGCGTCACTGTCGTTTTCTTCCAACCCGCAGTACCTAACGCGCACATCGTGTGGTTTCAGCGCATCAATGATGCTCTGTACCACTTTGTGATAATAGATATCAGAACGAAGATCGAATGCGCGCGACGGGGCGAAGATCGTTACCCCGTTCAAGAGCAGACGACCATTGGCGAGTTCTGTAAGTACACCACATTGGCGGGCACAGTTTAGAATACTCGCCTTTGCCTGTTCACTGGTATTGGACTGACCAGATAGCACGCGTGAAACAGTGCTGTTCGAGTAACCGGTTCGCTGCGCAATTTCGCGTATTTTCAGGTTTCCTTTCATTTTGTGATCTCGTTCACTTTTGGAAATGACACATTTTTCATTATCGCTTATCGCCTTATCTCACCGGGCGAGACGCGTTTTCGCCGTTATTTCGACCCTATCATGAAAAATTTTTCAAAAAAGTGAGTATTCCGCGCTTTTCAATTGTTCTACTCTCATTTTGGTCAACCAATTCCGTTTCATGGTTGTAATAACAAATACTTTTTCCATTAATACAACAACATAAAAAATATATTGGGCGACAAGCATCTGTGTGCGTAAGCCGCTGTGTGATCGGAACACGGTAACCCTACCTTCCTGTAAAGGAGACATCATGAGTCTAGATATCAATGCGTCCTCCATCGCAACCAAAGGCAAACGAACCTTCAGAAACCTACGTTGGTGGATGCTAGGCCTGTTTTTGCTCGGCGTAACCGTCAATTACATTACGCGTAATTCGCTCGGCATTCTGGCGCCGGAATTGAAAACCAGTATGGGTATTACCACTGAGCAATATTCCTGGATTGTCGGCGCATTCCAACTGGCGTATACCCTGTTTCAGCCGTTATGCGGTTGGTTAATCGATGTCATCGGGCTAAAAATGGGGTTTCTGATCTGCGCCTCAATTTGGGCGTTGATGTGTATCCTCCATGCGGGTGCGGGGAGCTGGTTACACTTGGCGATCCTGCGTTTCTTTATGGGGGCATCAGAGGCGGCGGCGACCCCGGCGAATGCTAAAACCCTGGGCGAGTGGTTCCCTAAAAAGGAACGCCCGATTGCGGCGGGTTGGGCTGGCGTTGGGTTTTCTGTCGGGGCGATGCTAGCGCCGCCGATAATTGTCGTCGCGCATGCCTATCTTGGGTGGCAAGGGGCATTTATGTTTACCGGCGTGCTAGCGATGCTGTGGGTTATTCTATGGTGGCTGTTCTACCATAGCCCGGAAGATCACCCGAATTTAAGTCGTGAAGAGTTGGATTTTATCCGCCAGGACAATGAGGCCCCGCCCGTCAAGTTGCCGTTTTTCACCGCACTGAAAACGGTTTCAAAAAATAAGCGTTTTTACGGTATCGCCATTCCGGCCTTTATGGCGGAACCCGCATGGGCGGTGCTTAGTTTTTGGGTTCCGCTTTATCTGGCGAATGAGCGCGGAATGGATCTTAAACAAATAGCGATGTTTGCCTGGTTACCGTTCCTTGCCGCCGATCTCGGCAGCATCGCCAGTGGCTACCTCACTCGGCTTTATGTCCGCTGGTTCGGCTGTTCACGCGTCAACTCGATTGTGGCCAGCTCGGTTACGGGGGCGTTTCTTATGTTATCGCTGGCATTAGTCGCGCTTAGCAAAGACCCGTGGATGGCAATCTTACTCATTTCCATTGGTGGATTCGGCCATCAGGTGATTTCCTGCATGCTGAGCGCGCTGGTCGTGGAATCGTTTGATAAAGGACAGATGGCTACGGTAAACGGGATGCGTGGTTCGTTTGCCTGGATTGCCAGCTTCTTGTTTTCGCTATTGATCGGCGTCACCGCCGATAAAATCGGGTTTAACCCGCTATTTATAGCGATGGGATTCTTTGATTTGATTGGCGCCATCTTCCTGATCGCCTTCATTGCTGAACGTCGTGAGAAAGCACGTCCTCAGGCGTAACGGTATGTTTATTTTTTTCCTGAAAAGGACGCTGTATGAAAACGCTGAAAAATTGGGTATTTCGCGATCGGACCGCTAATTACGTTGAATTATTGGTAGATGGCAAACATGTTTTCCGTTTATATGTGCTAGAGCCAATGCTCGCTCGCGTACTGGTTAAACCGCATGGCGAATTAGCGTTGAACCGCACCTGGAGTATCGCGCCACAGCAAGATGTTCCCTGGGCGGGACGTGACCGCGAAAGCTGTGAGGGGTTTAGTCTGCCGGGATTTGTATTGGAAACACTGGACGATGCCCTGCGCATCAGCACGGCGCAGATGAGGATTACCATTCATCAGCCGCTGTGGCTGGCCTGGGAATATCGCGATGAACAAGGCGAGTGGCAGATGTTCGCCGCCGACAGGCCGACCAGCGCCTATCTTTTAAATCCTCATGGCGATGGTGTTGCGCATTATCAGCGTCGTTTCCCGACAGAGCGTTATTATGGGCTGGGGGAAAAAGCGGGCGATCTTGAACGTACCGGACGCCGATTTGAATTTCGTAATTTAGACGCGATGGGTTACAACGCCGCAAGTACCGATCCGCTCTATAAGCATATACCGTTTACCATTACCCGACGCCAGGACGTTAGCTTTGGTCTGTTTTACGATAATCTAAGTACAACCTGGTTCGATCTTGGAAATGAAATCGATAATTACCATCTGGCCTATCGTCGCTATCAGGCTGAGGCGGGCGATCTCGATTATTACCTGTTTATTGGGCCGCGCGTGCTGGATGTGACAAAAGCCTTTGTGCGCCTGACGGGTAAAACCCTTTTCGGGCCAAAGTGGAGCCTGGGCTATAGCGGTTCTACCATGCATTACACCGATGCACCCGATGCACAGCAGCAATTGATGAAGTTTATTGCCTTGTGCCATGAGCACCAGATCCCGTGTGATTCGTTTCAACTTTCGTCAGGTTACACGTCAATTAACCAGAAGCGTTATGTGTTTAACTGGAATTACGACAAAGTCCCTCAGCCAGAGGCGCTGTCTCAGGCTTTCCACGATGCGGGGCTCAGGCTAGCGGCCAATATCAAACCTTGTTTACTGCACGATCATCCGCAATATAAAGATGTCGCCGCAAAAGGGTTGTTTATTCAGGATTCCGAATCCGATGCGCCAGAACGCTCGAGTTTTTGGGACGATGAAGGTTCGCACCTGGATTTTACCAACCCGGAAACGGTCGCGTGGTGGCAAGAAAATGTCACTCGGCAATTGCTGGAGAAAGGGATTGACTCGACGTGGAATGATAATAACGAATATGAAGTTTGGGATGGCGAAGCCCGTTGTCATGGGTTTGGCACAACCATGGCAATTAAACATATTCGTCCGTTAATGCCGTTGTTAATGATGCGTGCCTCGTTAGAAGCGCAGCAGCGCTTCGCTCCGACGCGCCGCCCTTATTTGATTTCTCGCTCCGGTTGTGCAGGAATGCAGCGCTACGTACAAACCTGGAGTGGCGACAATCGTACCAACTGGCAGACGCTCCGCTACAACACCCGAATGGGAATAGGGATGAGCCTATCCGGTTTGTATAACGTTGATCATGACGTTGGCGGCTTCTCCGGCGACAAACCCGATGCCGAGCTTTTTGTGCGTTGGGTGCAAAATGGTGTGATGCACCCGCGTTTTACCATCCATTCCTGGAACGACGATCACACGGTGAATGAACCGTGGATGTATCCAGCGGTAACCCCCGCGATACGCAGCGCCATCGAACTTCGCTATCGTTTGCTGCCGTATTTCTACACCTTATTGTGGCAGGCTAGCGCTGACGATGAGCCGATGCTGCGCCCAACGTTCCTCGATCATGAGCAGGATAGCGCGACGCTAGAAGAAAACGATGATTTTATGTTAGGCCGAGACATTCTGGTCGCTAGCGTAGTTGAACCGGGGCAACGACAGCGACCGGTGTATCTGCCAGTAAATACGTCGGGCTGGTATGATTTTTATTCCGGTCAATGGTTCAGCGGTGGACAAACGATCGTGCTGGATGCGCCGTTGGAGCGGCTCCCGCTTTTGGTTCGCGCTGGGGCGATGATCCCGCTGTCAGGACGCACGGCGTATGTGAATTCGCAGGAAGATGTGCAGCGTGATTTTTTACTGTTTCCACCCACCGCAGGCGGCGCGGATAGTGGACTGCTATTTGAAGATGATGGGGAAACATGGCAATGGCAGGAAGGAAACGCGCTGTGGCTACGCTGGGAAATCCGTGCCGATAACCGGCGGATTGATGTGACATTCACTGCGGAAGGGCGTTATCAACCCGCCTGGCAACATGCGACGCTGCGCTTACCCGCAAACGAACATCGTCAGCTATATATCAATGGCAAGCATACAACGATATATCAGCGCCCATCAACGATATAGCGCGGCGCGACTTCAGCAAGTAGCCTACTTTTGTGTAGGCTACTTTTCGGACTTATTTCAATTCCAGTTCGTTCATGGCGGCGATGCTAAAACCGCCATCGACGTGTAGGACTTCGCCGGAGATACCGGCCGCCAAATCGGAACACAGGAATGCCGCGGAGTTGCCCACATCTTCAATGGTGACCACACGACGGATTGGCGTTACCGCTTCGCAATGAGAGAGCATTTTCTTGAAGTCTTTGATGCCAGAAGCCGCCAGAGTACGAATCGGACCCGCAGAAATAGCATTCACGCGCACGCCCTGCGCGCCCATCGCGTTCGCCATATAACGCACGTTGGCTTCCAGAGACGCTTTTGCCAAACCCATCACATTGTAGTTCGGGATCGCACGTTCAGCGCCCAGATAGGTCAACGTCACCAGCGCTGAATTTGGATTCAGCATTTTGCGGCAGGCTTTTGCCATCGCGACGAAACTGTAAGAGCTGATATCATGGGCGATACTAAAACCCTCGCGGGTCACGGCATCGACGTAGTCGCCATCGAGTTGGTCGCCCGGCGCATATGCGATCGAGTGGACAAAACCATCGAAGGTCGGCCATACGCCAGCCAGTTCGGTAAACAGTGCTGCAATGCTGGCATCTTCAGCGACGTCACAGGGCAAAACGATGCTGGAACCCAGTTCACTGGCAAAGCCTTCAACGCGTGATTTTAATTTGTCGTTTTGATAAGTGAAGGCCAATTCGGCACCTTCACGCTGCATTGCTTGTGCAATACCGTAGGCAATAGAACGGTTGCTGGCAACGCCTGTTACCAGAATGCGCTTACCGGTAAGAAAACCCATAGCAGTAATCCTTGTGATCATTGTTGCTGCGAACGCCACTCTATCGCTGATAAGCGGCAAGTGGCGAGCGAGGTGAATAAACCGCGCAATTCTACCATGTCGGGGGCGGTAGCGGTACTCTGTCCACCTTCCGGTATCAAAGGTGGCATGCTGTCGCAGAGCACGGTGATTAAGGTTGTACCCCGTCGCGTCGCCAGGCATCGGCGCTGAGCGCTTCACCGAAGTGGCTGGCAATTAACCGCTTTGTCAGGTCGTGTAGCGGAGAGGCCAGAACATCGGCGGTGCTGCCGCGTTCAACGACTTCGCCATCCTGCATGACCAAAATCTGATCGCTGATGTGCTTCATCATCCCCAGATGCTGTGTCACATAAATATAAGAGATGCCGTGCTTTTCCTGTAGCTCCAGCATGAGATTGATGATCTGCGATCGCATAGTCATATCCAGCGAGGCCAGCGCTTCATCAGCCACGATCACTTTGGGCTGTAAAATCAGCGCCCGCGCTAGGCCGACACGCTGTTTTTGCCCCGGAGCAAGCGCATGTGGATAGTAATAAGCATGATCGGCGCGTAGCCCAACCTGATGCAGAACCTGATTAATCGCCTTCTCCCGTTCTTCAGCGCTCAGATCAGTGTTTAACCGCAACGGGACATCGAGCAATTGGCCAATACGCTGACGCGGATTAAGCGCATTGCTGGCGTCCTGAAAGATCATGCGGATACGTTGGCTGCGATAGCGGTAATCGCCGTAGTGCAACGGATGATCGTCAATGACCAGTTCGCCGGATGTCGGCGCGATCATGCCCGCCAGCATTTTCGCCAGCGTCGATTTCCCTGAACCGTTTTCACCGATAATGGCAAGCGTTTGCCGCTCTCGTAGCGTAAAACTCACGGATTTTACCGCTTCAACATGCTGGCGGCGAAACAGCCCGGTTCGGTAGCGGAACGTTTTGGTCAGGTTCCGGGCCTCAAGTAGCATCTCAACCATTACGCTTCCTCCATGTTGAGCGGAAAATGGCAGGCATATAAATGGTTCTTGGCCGAGCGCAATGGCGGGGTTTGCATGCACTGTTTTTGCGAATACGGGCAGCGGGGGCCGAGACGGCAGCCGATGGGCAGATGCTCTAACGAGGGGATCGCGCCATTCAACGTATTTAACCGCCCTTTGTGCGGCAGAGCACGACCAAAATCGGGCATGGAGCGAATCAGCGCCTGAGTATAGGGGTGATGCGGCATGGCGATCAGATCTTCACTGGTCGCGCTTTCTACCGTTTGTCCACAGTAGAGCACATTAATTCGGTCTGCCCATTTGCTCATCGTTTGCAGGTCATGACTAATGAGCAGAATCGTGGTGTTGTTATTTTGGTTCAGGCGCGATAGCAGGCGGAAAATCTGTGCCTGAGTGGTGGATTCCATCGCGTTAGTGGGCTCATCGGCAATCAGAAGACGCGGTTGGTTGGCCAGAGCGATAGCGATCATGACCTTCTGGCACTCACCGTCACTGAGTTCATAGGGATAACTGCGCATAATATCGCGATGATCCTTAATCCCGACGCGATGCAGTAGTTCGATAGCGCGTCGTTTACGCCAGTTAACCCGTTGCCACCAGCGTCCTTTATAGGTCCAGCCTGGTATGGCTTGAATGAGCTGCCGGCCAATACTTTCGGAAGGGTCGAGACAGGATTGCGGTTCCTGGAAGATCATTGAGACGTTATGACCGACAACTTTGCGTCGTTCGCGCGGCGACAGTTGCAGTAAATCAACATCGTTGAAGCGAAAGCGATCGGCGGTCACGCGCCAGTTCTCTTTGGTGATGCCACAGATGGCTTTGGCAATCAGACTTTTACCTGAGCCGGATTCGCCTACCAGCCCGCGAATTTCGCCTTCACTTAGCGTCATACTTACGCGATCGACGGCTTTTACGGCACCGTCAGCGGTGAGAAATTCGATTGTCAGATTTCGGATATCAAGTAATGGCATAGGACGTCGTCGCCTCTTATTCCGTTTCCGCGACTAACGCGCGACGAAGACCGTCGCCGAGCAGATTAACGATTAACACGCTCAGTGCGATCGCCGCGCCGGGCAACATCACGGTCCACGGGGCAGCATAGACCAATTCCAGAGAGTTGCCGAGCAGGGCGCCCCATTCGGTTGTCGGCAATTGAGCGCCCAGATTGAGAAACCCTAACGCGGCGATATCCAAAATAGCGATAGATAGCGCACGGGTAAATTCTGAGACCAGCAGCGCGGCAATGTTCGGCAGCACGATGTTCCAGACAAGATAGAACGTCGACGCGCCATCGAGACGGGCTGCGATAACATACTCTTCGTCCATTTCATCGTGTACAGCGCTGTATACGGTGCGCACCATACGGGGTAGCAGCGCCAGCCAGACGGCGAGCATCGCGTGTTCAAGCTTGGGGCCGATAAAAGCGATCAGCACGATGGCCAGCAGTAGCGACGGAATAGACAGTAACGTGTCCAGAATGTGGTTAAGCATGGCAGAACGCAGGCCGTGTGTGACCCCGGCAAAGACGCCTAACACAATGCCACATAATGCCGCGGCGTAAGTGACAATGAGCGCTGCGCCTACGGTCGGCGCGGCACCGTTCAACAGGCGACTGAGTAAGTCGCGCCCTAAATCATCAGTGCCGAGAAAGAACGACACTTCGCCATAGCGAGACCAGGATGGCGGTAACAACTGATAGCCCAGAAATTGTTGATCGACTTCATAAGGCGCAAGGAATTTACCGAATAGACACAGGCCAATCAAAATAAGAAAACCGTAAAGCCCAATCATTGCTAGCTTATCTTGATAAAATATCCGCCAGGTATCGCTCAGTCGGCTTGGTACCCGTTTTTCGCTATATACGTTATCGAAGGGCATACCATTCCTTATGTTTTAATGGGTTTGCCATCGCTCCCCAAATATCAGATAGAACATTGACGGTGATAACCATGGCGCCGACCACCATGACGCCAGCAGAAATTGAGGCATAATCCTGTTGACGAATTGCATTAACCAACCAGCGGCCGATGCCAGGCCAGTTAAATACGACCTCGGTCATCATCGTCAGCGTCAACATGGTAGAAAATTGTAAACCGAGTTTAGGGATAATCGGCGGTAAAGCGTTATGAATTAAATGTCGGCGGATGATCGTGAAGCGCGATAGCCCGCGCGTTGCCGCCGCTTTAATATAATTTTTGCCGATAATTTCCGTTGTGCTAATGCGCATCAGACGAATGACTTCCGTCGTCGGCCCGACGGCCAATACGGTCACTGGCAGAATGAGGTGGCGGATAGCGCTCACAATCATGTCGCTGCGGTGGGGGGAATCGGATAGCCAAGCGTCAATCAGCGCAAATCCGGTCACCGTTTTCACCTGATAGAGCAAATCGAAACGGCCTGATACCGGCAGCCAGCCGAGATACAACGAGAAAAATAGCGTCAATAGCAATGCCAACCAGAAGACCGGCAAGGAAAAACCGATGAGCGCAAGCGTGCTGATCACAATGTCTGCGCCGCGGTTCTGCATCACGCCTGCGATAATGCCTAAAGGAATACCGATCAACAACGAGAGCGTAAACGCTAACAGGCAAAGTTCAATAGTGGCAGGTAACACCTCTTTCAACAACGCATTGATAGCCTGCCCGTTAATGCTGGAACGGCCAAAATCTCCCTGTAACAGGCTTGAGAGATAAAAGGAGTAGGCATCAAATAACCCGGCGCCGCTAAGTGGCGCGTGAGGCGTATAGTAACTTAAGCTAAAGCCAATAAAAGTAAGAAGTGACAACGTCACCAGCAGTAGTGCCATACGTCGTAATGTAAAGATAATCACGGCTGTGCTCCCTCCACGATTTCCGGTGCAGCGGATGTCGGTGACGCCGGTTGATCCTCGCGGAATACGCCCGCGAATGAGGCGTTGCCGAAGGGGCTTAGCACCAGCCCTTTCATATCATAGCGATAGGCGAGTAGCCGTAATGATGAGGCGAGCGGTAATACGGGGAGCTGTTCCGCCAGAATACGCTGCGCCTGCCGATAATAATCAATTCGCTTAGCGAGGTGCTGTGATGAAAGCGCATTTTGTAATACTGCGTCAAAAGCGGGATCGCACCAATGAGCATAGTTGCTCTGGGAACGAATGGCTGCGCAACTGAGCAAGGGACGAAAGAAACTATCCGGATCGTTACTGTCCGTTGCCCACCCGGCCAAGGTTAAATCATGGCTGAGTTCCATTAATCGCGCCTCCTGAAAACGCCCTTCCACTGGAACGATGGTCACCGTGACGCCAATCTGAGCGAGATCGGCTTGGATCAGTTCCGCCGTTTTCAGTGGGCTAGGATTATAAGACTGTGATGCGCTGGGCACCCACAGGCGAAGATGTAAATTAGTCAGTCCTAACTCCGCTAAGCGTTTGCGCGCCTTCTGCGGATTATATTCTGTAATCTGGGATTCGCTATCGTAGGCCCAGGACGCGCGCGGTAAAATAGAGGCGGCGGTTTCTGCCGTACCGTAGTAGATCGACTGCATCAGCCTATCGTTGTTGATCGCCAGCGCGATGGCCTCACGTACTCGGCGGTCGTTTAATGGCGGTTTACGCACATTGAAGGCCAGATAGGCGACGTTCATACCGGGACGCAAGGAAAGCCGCAACCGCGGATCGTTACGCAGGGTCGTTAACTGACTGGCGGCCGGGTAGGCGAGGACATCACATTCCCCCGTCAATAATTTGGACAAGCGGCCCGTACCGCCGGCGCCGAGATCGACCACCACTTGCCGCATGCGAGGTACGCCGCGCCAATAGGCAGCGTTGCGCGTTAGCCGAATATATTGCCCGCTACGGTATTCGTTCACCATGTAAGGCCCGGTGCCCACGGGTTCCCGATCTAACAGTTCTTTCTTTCCCTCCTTTGCCAGGCGCTGTGCGTATTCTGCGGACAGAATGGGGGCATAATGCGTAGCCAGATGCCACAAGAAAGACGCGTCCGGACGATGCAGGCGGATTTCAATACTGTATTCGCCTAACTTACGAATACTTTGCACCGCAGAGGCGAATTGCAGACTATCAAAATAGGGATAGTCACCGCCGTTGACATCATGATACGGGTGTTTTTCATCCAGCATGCGCTGGAAACTAAAGATGACGTCATCAGCATTCATATTGCGGGTCGGCGCGAACCAAGCCGTGTGTTGAAAGGGGACATCGCGGCGCAACGAGAAACGATATGTCGCGCCATTGTCCAACACCTCCCAACGTTGTGCCAGTTCCGGCATCAATCGATAGGTATAAGGATCGACGTCTAATAGGCGATCGTAAAGTTGTGCCGCCAGCGTATCGATGGTGACACCGCTACGCGCCATCTGGGGATTAAAGGTGTTCAGGACATCATTAACACAATAGACAAACCCGGTCTGGCGAATATTTTCCGGTGCAGTTGACGGCGCTGGCGCTGGCGCGGAACTGGCCAGCGCTGGCAACGCCAGCCAAAGAAATATCAGTGCGAAACAGGTTTTTCCGAACATACGGGATTTTTCAGTCAATACAGTTATGGATAGAGTGTATCGCACTCTTGGTATCCTCCCCACTCTTGTTGTGTGCATCTGGCGACTTTACAACCGTTAAAGGCGCGTTGCTATCGGCGCGCGTCATGCGGACAAGAACCCTATATTTTGCATGGAAATGAGAAAAATTCTCAACAAAGTGCTTTACAGATGATACTGATAACTATTATCATCATTTTCGCACTTCTACAGTGGCTTATCGCAGGTACTGAAGGAGAGCACGACATTGCTCACATTGCTTCCAGTATTATTTTAGCCAGCCTACGAGCTGGCTTTTTTTTATCCCCAAAAAACAACGCTTCCCAATGCTTACTCTGCTTGCTATTTTTGGTAAAATAATTAATAAAATCAAATGGTTTTATGTTTTTTAATTATTTGCAGATGGATGAATCTCCCTTATTATGCTTATACCCGAGATCATGGAGGGGGGCATAATGGAGATAAAATCTATGTGGATAAGAAGGAATTCCATCGTCAGGAAATTGACGTTAGGTGTAGCAACAACGGTACTGGGGATATCGCTCAGTTTCTCCGCATTATGCGCGACGCCGGTGGAAACGCACGGGCAGTTATCCATCGAAAATGGACGACTGGTGGATAAGCAAGGGAAAAGGGTACAGCTACGCGGAATCAGTTCGCATGGTTTGCAATGGTTTGGCGACTTTGTAAACAAAGATGCGATGAAATGGCTGCGTGATGACTGGGGGATTAACGTTTTCCGTGTCGCCATGTATACGGCAGATAATGGTTACATTTCCAATCCTTCTCTTGCCAATAAGGTAAAAGAGGCTGTTGCTGCGGCGCAAAGTCTCGGCGTCTACATTATTATCGATTGGCACATCTTATCGGATAATGACCCCAATATTTATAAAGCGCAGGCTAAAACCTTTTTTGCCGAAATGGCTGGGTTGTATGGCAATTCGCCAAATGTGATTTATGAAATTGCCAATGAACCCAACGGCGGCGTGACGTGGAATGGGCAGATTCGGCCCTATGCGTTAGAGGTGACGCAGACGATCCGCAGCAAAGATCCTGATAACCTTATTATCGTGGGTACCGGCACCTGGAGTCAGGATATCCATGACGCCGCGGATAATCCGTTACCCGACCCGAACACCCTGTATGCACTGCATTTTTATGCCGGGACGCATGGGCAGTTCTTGCGCGATCGCATTGATTATGCGCAAAGTCGCGGTGCCGCAATATTCGTCAGTGAATGGGGGACAAGTGATGCTTCCGGTAACGGCGGGCCGTTTCTCCCGGAATCGCAGGCCTGGATTGATTTCCTCAATAACCGCGGCGTTAGTTGGGTAAACTGGTCGTTGACGGATAAGCCTGAGGCGTCTGCGGCGCTGGCGCCGGGAGCGAGCAAATCGGGGGGATGGCAGGAACACAATCTGTCCGCATCCGGGAAGTTCGTTAGGGCGCAGATACGGGCGGGCGCAGGTCTTGGCAATGGCGACGGTGGAACACCTACAACACCAACGGAACCCTCACAACCCGGCAGCGGCACACCGGGTAACGTCGTGTTGCAATACCGTAATGTGGACAATAACCCGTTCGATGATGCGATTCGCATGGCGTTCAACATCAAAAACACCGGAAACGCGCCGATCAAACTGAGCGATCTGCAAGTGCGTTATTACTTCCATGATGATGGTAAACCGGGCGCTAATCTCTTTATTGATTGGGCGAATGTCGGCCCTAACAATATTGTGACCAGCACGGGAACCCCTGTGGCTAGCACCAATAACGCCAATCGCTATGTTCTGGTCACTTTTGCCAATGGCGCTGGTGTCCTACAGCCTGGCGCGGAAACCGGGGAAGTGCAGGTGCGTATGCACGCTGGTGATTGGAGCAACGTTAATGAAACGAATGATTATTCATACGGTGCCAATGTCACAAGCTATACCAACTGGGATAAAATAACCGTGCATGATAAAGGCACGTTGATATGGGGCGTTGAACCCTAATCTACGTTATTCGCTTATTCATCCTTTAAAGCAGCGGGCGCGTGTTCGCCCGCTTTTTCACTCTTATCTTTTACGCATTTACCGCAATGTCGTGTTTTTTTAGCAATCCACGCAGCTGGTGATAGGTTAATCCCAGCAGTTCTGCGGCCCTGCGCTGGTTATATTTCGCCTGTTTTAACGCCCGATCGATTAAGCTTTTCTCTTGTTCTCGCAACCACGTTTTCATGTCCAACGGCAAATTTGGCTGGCCGCTTGTCTGCGGCGGCATTTGCATAGCGGTGGAGGTGGAACGGCGGAAAGGATCGAGAATGATAGCATCAAGGGGCAGTTCGCTGTTGCCATGACGATATACCGAGCGTTCAACGACGTTTTTTAACTCGCGAATATTACCAGGCCAAGGGTAATGCAATAGTGTATCGCAGGCCGCGGGCGTAAAGCCGGGAAACAGCGGCAGATGTAATTCTCGGCACATTTGTATCGCAAAGTGATTAGCCAGCAACATAATATCCTGTTGACGTTCGCGCAACGGTGGAAGCAGCACGACATCGAAAGCCAGGCGATCGAGGAGGTCTGCGCGGAATTTCCCGTTGGCAGCCAGCGCGGGCAGATCGTCATTGGTGGCGCACACCAGACGCACATCAACCTGCAATTGATCTCTGCCGCCGACGCGCTCTAACACGCCATATTCAATCACCCGCAGAAGTTTTTCCTGCACCAGCATCGGCGCGGTAGCCAATTCATCTAAGAATAGCGTACCGCCATCGGCGCGCTCAAAACGCCCCAGATGGCGTTTTTGTGCCCCGGTAAAGGCGCCAGCTTCATGACCAAAGAGCTCAGAATCGAGTAAATTTTCATTGAGCGCGGCGCAGTTAAGGGACACGAACGGCCCTTGCCAACGCGGTGAAAGATAGTGTAGTCGGCTGGCGATGAGCTCTTTGCCAGTGCCGCGTTCGCCGATCACCAATACGGGCTTATTCAGTTGGGCCAGTTGCGACACTTGTTCAAGGACTTCTAAAAAGCGATTGTCCTCGCCCAGTAGGTTTTCATTTTCCTGATGCATGATGATCACTCTGTGATTTTTACTAATATTTCGTCTATTTGACTAATCTAGCGGAAGCAAGAAAATAGTCAAAATTATCTAATCATTAATTATCAATCACTTATGTTTATTTAAACATTGGCACGTTTATTGATATATCACTCATGAGATTGTGGCCGGCGTAGCCAGACACAGTGACTAATCCGGCGTAATCAGACGCTGAAAATCATGAAGAGGATGTAATTATGGGTATTTTTTCTCGTTTTGCCGACATCGTGAACGCTAATATCAATTCTTTACTGGATAAAGCGGAAGATCCGCAGAAATTGGTACGGTTGATGATCCAGGAAATGGAGGACACGTTAGTTGAAGTCCGTTCAACCTCGGCGCGGGCGCTGGCAGAAAAGAAACAGATAGCCCGCCGTATTGAACAAGCGTTTGGTCAGCAGGAACAGTGGCAGGAAAAAGCGGAACTGGCACTGCGTAAAGATAAAGACGATCTGGCCCGCGCGGCGCTAATTGAGAAACAAAAACTGACCGATTTAATTGCGTTATTGCAGCATGAGGCTGACAGCGTAGATGAAACACTGGATCGCATGAAGCGTGAAATCGGCGAGCTGGAAAATAAATTGAGTGAAACGCGGGCGCGTCAGCAGGCACTGACATTGCGTCATCAGGCGGCAGCGTCGTCGCGGGATGTACGGCGCCAGTTGGATAGTGGAAAACTCGACGAGGCTATGGCACGTTTCGATCAGTTCGAGCGTCGCATCGATACGATGGAAGCTGAAGCGGAAAGCCACGGGCTGGGGAAACAAAAATCATTGGATCAGCAGTTTGCCGAATTGAAAGCGGACGATGAAATCAGCGCGCAATTGGCGGCGCTTAAAGCTAAAGTTAAGCCAGCAGAGTAACCAACGCGTACGTAAAAACATTATTGGATGCGCTGCCGAGAGCAAACGGCAGCCACCATAAGGCGTATGAATAAAACTAAGGAGACATAATGAGTGCGTTGTTTCTTGCCATTCCGCTGACCATTTTTATGTTATTTGTGGCGCCGATATGGCTTTGGCTACATTACAGTCAGCGTAAAGACAGTGCTCAACTGGGACAAAACGATATGCAGCGCCTAGCTCGATTAACAGAAGAGTCTAACCAGATGCGGGAACGTATCAGCGCGCTGGAAGACATTCTGGATGCGGAACACCCGGACTGGAGAAAATCGTGATGAAAAATACATGGTCAGGTAAAACCTTATACCGCCTTCCTGAAGAAGGCATGTTGAAAGGGGTGTGCGCTGGGTTAGCGCGTTATTTCGACGTACCGGTGAAACTTGTGCGGATCATCGTGGTGCTGTCAATGTTTTTTGGCCTGTTTTTCTTTACTATTGCCGCTTACCTTGTCCTGACGTTCGTGCTCGATCCGGCACCGGCGGGAATGCGATTCAACGACGAGAATGCCGTCCAGACGCCAAGTCAACTATTGAATGAAGTGGATGCGGCATTACAGGCTAGCGAACAGCGCTTGCGCAATATTGAACGCTATGTCACCTCGGATACCTTCGGCGTTCAGAACCGCTTTCGCCACCTATAACCGATTATCAGCTATAACTTATCCATGCAGTTTCGCATCGTCGGCGTTATCCCCGTGGGTAGCGTCGTGTATATTTCTCCACCATCTATGCCGTAGGCTGAATACGTTTCGTAACCAACGGAGTGACAAGCCCTTTAATGAGTCGACTACAGAACGAATTTAACGCACTGGTCAATCGCAGCGTGGATCGCCACCTGCGCCTAGCTGTTACCGGGTTAAGTCGTAGTGGCAAAACCGCGTTTATTACCGCGTTCGTCAATCAATTATTAACGCTTCACAGTGGCGCGCAGTTGCCGATGTTTTCCCCCGTGCGTGAGGAGCGTTTGCTGGGGGTAAAGCGCGTGCCTCAGCGCGATCTGGGCGTACCGCGCTTTGCCTATGATGAAGGGATGGCGGCGTTGTATGGTTCGCCGCCATCCTGGCCGACGCCGACGCGCGGCGTAAGTGAGATTCGTCTGGCGCTGCGTTACCGTTCCAGAGAATCACTGCTGCGTCACTTTAAAGACACCTCAACGCTCTATCTGGAAATTGTCGATTATCCCGGCGAGTGGCTACTCGATCTACCGCTGCTGGAACAAAACTATTTAAGCTGGTCGCAGCAAATGAGTGGCCTGTTGCAAGGCGATCGCGCCGCATGGGCGAAACCCTGGCTGGCGCAATGTGAGAACATCGATCCGCTGGCGCCAGCGGATGAAAATCAATTAGCCGACGTCGCGCAGTCCTATACCGATTATCTGCACCGTTGTAAGCAGGAAGGGTTGCACTTTATTCAGCCTGGACGGTTTGTCCTGCCCGGCGATCTGGCTGGGGCGCCAGTGTTGCAATTCTTCCCCTGGCCGCAGGTGACGCAAATTGGTGAAGCTAAACTGGCGCAGGCGGATGAAAAAACCAATATTGGCATGTTGCGCAAACGTTTTGAGTATTACTGTCAATCGGTGGTCAAAGGGTTTTATAAAGATCATTTCGTGCGTTTCGATCGACAGATCGTGTTGGTTGACTGCCTGCAACCGCTTAACCACGGTGTTCATGCATTCAATGATATGCGTCTGGCGCTGACGCAATTAATGCAAAGTTTTCATTACGGCAAACGTACGCTGTTTCGGCGGCTGTTCTCTCCTTGTATCGATAAACTGATGTTTGCGGCGAGTAAAGCGGATCACATTACCGCCGATCAGCATGCCAATTTAGTGTCTTTGCTTCAGCAACTGGTGCAAGAAGCCTGGCAAAACGCCGCGTTTGAAGGCATTGAGATGCGCTGTGAGGGCATAGCATCCATTCAATCTACGCAGAGCGGAGTGGTCGATCATCAGGGACAGAAAATCCCGGCGCTAAAAGGGCATCGGCTCAGCGACGGTCAGCCGTTGACCGTGTACCCCGGTGAGGTGCCCGCCCGTTTACCGAGCGCCACATTCTGGCAAACACAGGGCTTTCATTTCGATGAATTTCGTCCGCGTGAAATGCCGGTAGATACGCCACTGCCGCATATCCGGCTGGATACGGTCATGGACTTTTTGTTAAAGGATAAATTGCGATGAGTGAAGGTCTTAAACCACGCGTCACATTTGCCGATGTATCACCTCAAGCCTCTCCGTCGCCGCTACGCCCAGGGATAGCGTTTGATGAGCAGAGCGGCACGCCTTTTTCTCCGGTCAGCCGCGAAGACGATTTGCCCGAAGAGGGGGCGGCAGAAGCGGCGGTCAGTATAGCGCTACGCCCAAAACGTAGCCTGTGGCGACGCATGGTAATGGCTGGCGCCACATTGTTTGGCGTTAGTGTGCTGGCACAAGGCGCGCAGTCATTGCATAACGCCTGGATCCAGCAGGATTGGATCGCACTGGGGGCGATAACTGCCGGAAGCCTGATCGTGGCGGCTGGCGTGGGGTCGCTGGTCGTTGAGTGGCGGAGACTCTACCGCCTGCGGGAACGTGCGGAAGAACGCGATGTGGCACGCGAACTGCTACATAGTCATGGCGTAGGGAAGGGGCGCGAATTCTGTGAAAAACTGGCGCGTCAGGCGGGGTTGGATAGCGGTCATCCCGCATTGCAGCGTTGGCAGGCTTCACTCCATGAGACCCACAACGATCGCGAAGTGCTGGAGCTTTACGCGCATTTGGTCCAACCGGTACTCGATACACAGGCGCGGCGAGAGATCAGCCGTTCGGCGGCGGAATCGACGTTAATGATCGCCGTCAGCCCATTAGCGCTGGTGGATATGGCATTTATCGCCTGGCGCAATCTACGCCTGATTAATCGTATTGCCGCGCTGTATGGCATCGAACTGGGCTATTTCAGCCGTATTCGCCTGTTCCGATTGGTACTGGTTAACATCGCCTTTGCCGGCGCATCTGAGCTGGTGCGGGAAATTGGTATGGACTGGATGTCGCAAGATCTTGCTGCCCGTTTATCGGCCCGTGCCGCGCAGGGTATAGGCGCAGGCTTACTGACCGCGCGTCTGGGGATTAAAGCGATGGAGCTATGCCGCCCGCTGCCGTGGCTGGATGACAAACCGCGTCTTGGCGATTTTCGTCGTGAATTGGTTACCCAGGTAAAAGAAACGCTGCAAAAAAGGCGTTAGTCGTGAGGGCGCGGGGTAGAGTGGGTCGCTATTGGCTTTTGCTCTTGTTCGAAAGGGATGCAGCCTGCGCTTGAGTACCGTTGTTCAATAATCCTGTGTAGGATAAGGTTTCTCCTTTTTATATAACAGGATGTTTTTTTATGATCTCCGGTAAAAATATGACGCTGTCGACACTGTGCCTGTCGACAGTGATGCTTTGTTTTCCTGCCTACGCACAACACGTTTTGACACCTGCCGAGGCTGAACGCTACGCACAGAATAGCTTTCCTGAATATCTCGAATTATTGACGTTGCCGAATGATGCTTCCGTCCCCTCGGATATTCAGCGTAATGCCGACTGGCTGGAAAAGGCTTTTCAGAAGCGCGGCTTTACGACCAAAACGTTGGCGAACGGTAATAAACCGTTGGTGTATGCTGAGTGGGGTACGCCAACAGCCGATCGTAAAACCATCTTGTTTTATATGCACTTTGACGGGCAACCCGTATATCCGGCTCAATGGCAGACTCCGCCATGGCAGCCCGTGTTGAAGGAAAAAGAGGCCAATGGTAAATGGCGCACACTGCCTGAATCACGTTTGCTGAAAGGTGCGATTAACCCAGAATGGCGTCTTTATGCCCGCGCGTCGGCCGATGACAAAGGGCCAATCATGATGTTTCTTGCTGCGATGGATGCGATGAAAGATCAGGGTGTTGAACCAGCTATTAATATTAAAGTATTGCTGGACGCCGAAGAGGAAAAAGGGTCTCCCAGCCTGACAACGGTGATGGCCGAACACCGTTCGCTGTTGAAAAGCGATGGTATGGTGATTTATGACGGCGCGATGCCGTCCAGTAATCGTCCTGGCATCAATTTTGGCAATCGTGGGTCAATTCAGATCGATATGACGGTTTTCGGGGCGAATGCCGCGGCACATAGCGGAGGCTATGGCAATGTGATTTCGAACCCGGTGCAAAAACTGGTGACATTGCTAGCCAGTATGAAAGATGCGAACGGCAGGGTAACGATCCCCGGCTATTATGATCGCGTCACCCTCAGCAATAGTGACAAGCAACAGGTTGCACAGACCGCGCCGCCGCCGGGGGCGCTGGAACAGCGTTTTGGCGTTGCACAGTTAGACAAAGTTGCAGATAACGCTGCAGAAGCGTTGCAGTATCCTTCGCTGGATATCCTCGGCCTCAACGCCGGAGGTACCGGAAAGAACGCCGCCAACGCTATTCCCGCAACCGCGACCGCTAGCCTGAATATCCGTACCGTTCCGGAGACGCCGCCAGAGGAGCGATACGCTTTATTACGCCAGTATATTACCGAGAAAGGCTTCCATATTATCGCGGGAGAGTCGCCTACAGCAGATGAACGTGAACGATATCCGCATCTGATTTCACTTCATCTGATGGCTTATCCGAGTAGTTCCCAAGCTGCCAGAACCGAAATGGACTCGCCGTTAGGGCGCTGGGCCGTGGCTACCACCGCCGCGCCACGAGGCATTATACCGGAGAAAAATAGAATGATGGGCGGTACGCTGCCGATGAGTGGTGCTGTCAGTGTGCTGAAGGTGCCTTATGTGATTGTTCCGTTGGTGAATGCCGATAATAATCAGCATAGTTTCGATGAGAACTTACGTCTCGGTAACTATCTGGAAGGTATTCGAACCATTGTGGCGATGGCGACAACGCCGTTGTCTTAACGGCGAATCATTATAAAAGTGGGAAAAACGTACAGATGTGTCAACTTAGGCTGCCACCTGACTTCATCCGCCGTAAACGAAAGGGTATTATCACTAATAATCGCCATAGCGAGTCTCTTGAGAAAGGTAGACGTTGATGCATCTGGAAGTGATTTGTGAAGACCGCATTGGTATGGTCCGCGAACTGTTGGATCTGCTTGCCTCACGTAATATTGATTTACGTGGTATCGAAATAGTCCCTGGTGGCCGAGTTTATCTTAACTTTGCTGCTCTTGATTCTGACGATTTTCGCCTGCTGATGACGGAGATCCGCCGCATTGACAGCGTGAGCGATGTACGCACCGTGGCGTTTATGCCGTTTGAACGCGAGCAGCGGGCGCTGAATACGCTCGTGGACGCCATGCCTGAACCCGTCTTTACGCTGGATATGGCGGGAAAGCCAACGCTGTGTAATTCCGCCACGTTGGCACTGTTTGAGCAATCGGCAGAAGACATTAAGACGTTAACCATTGACGCTCTGATCCCCGGTATCGATTTCGCCAAGAGGTTAGAAGCGCAGGATGTCGTCTTCACGAGGCCAGTAGTCATTCGTGGGCAGGATTTTTTGTTGGAAATGATGGCGATCCACCTGGAAGATGATGTCGATAACAAGATTATTGCTGGCGCGTTAGTGATATTGAAATCGACTGCTCGCATGAGTCGACAGTTACAGGATCATACCGTAAACGATGAGTATGCTTTCGAGCAAATCGTTGCTGTAAGCCCCCAAATGCGCCAGGTAGTTGAACAGGCACGTAAGCTGGCGATGCTGGATGCGCCGTTATTGATTGTGGGCGATACGGGGACGGGGAAGGATATGTTGGCGCGCGCGTGCCATCTGCGCGGGCCGCGCGGGCAGCATCCTTTCCTGGCGCTGAACTGTGCAGCGCTACCCGATGATGTCATGGAAAGTGAATTGTTCGGGCATGCGCCGGGCGCCTACCCAAATGCGCAGGAAGGTAAAAAAGGCTTCTTTGAACAGGCGAACGGCGGTTCAGTGCTGTTAGATGAAGTCGGGGAAATGTCGCCGCAAATGCAGACCAAGTTACTGCGCTTTTTGAATGACGGAACATTCCGCCGCGTGGGCGAAGATCATGAGGTCCACGTGGATGTGCGAGTCATTTGCGCAACCAAAAAGAATTTGCTGGAGCTAGTACAGCGCGGTGAATTCCGTGAGGATCTTTATTATCGTCTCAATGTGCTTACATTGATATTACCGCCGCTGTCTGAACGTCCGGCGGATATTATGCCGTTGGCCGCACGCTTCGCGGCACGTTTTGCCGAGGAACAGGGAATTGCGCGACCTACCTTCTCGGCAGAGGTGGCGCATTTCCTGCCTCGATACGGCTGGCCGGGTAACGTTCGGCAGTTAAGAAATGCTATTTATCGTGCGTTAACGCAGTTAGAAGGTAACGAACTACGTATGCAGGATATCGATCTCCCTACGTTTTCGACTGACGCGTTACGAGATGAAACCTTGCTTGATGGATCATTGGATGACATCAATAAGCGTTTTGAGCGCTCAGTGTTGAGCCGTCTTTACCAATCCTACCCAAGCACACGCAAATTAGCGAAACGACTGGGCGTGTCACACACGGCGATCGCCAACAAACTGCGGGAGTACGGGCTAAGCCAGCGTAAAGCGGCAGGGGATGACGAGCAGTAAATAACAATGCGGCTGTGTCAGTAATCTGAAGCCTGCTTGAGAAGCAGGCTTTTTGTTTTCTGTTAACCGTTACTTTCTTCCGCTACTGGCAACTGACGCCAGCCCGACAACTCATTAGTAAATTTGATCTTATGAACGGCAACCGACCAATATGTCAGTAATACTCACACTGACCGTTACATACTGATGATATTCTCCATATCGAATTTATTGTAATGTCGGTTCATTATCTTCAATGACGCGTTCTTTCACATAGATAGGAAAACAGGAATTATGATAAAGCTGATTGGCACGATGGATTCTCCTTATGTACGTCGCGTAGCGGTCTCCCTGGAACTTTATGGCGTTGCTTTTGAAATCGAGCCGCTATCGGTCTTCCGCGCATTTGAGGAATTTTCCCGAATCAACCCTGTGGTAAAAGCACCAACGTTGGTTCTGGATAAGGGAACACGTTTGATGGATTCCTCACTGATACTGAATTATTTCGAGGCTGGGGCTGCTCCTGAACGGAAATTGCTGCCCGTGGCGCCGGATGCGCTGGCAAACGATCTTCAGGCGCTGGGTTTTATCCTCGCCGCCTCGGAGAAAGCCGTACAAAACGTGTATGAACATAATCTGCGCCCGGCGGAAAAACAACATAATCCATGGATAGAGCGTATCACCCTACAATTGCTGGCAGCCTGCCGGGAATGGAACACGTTGCTGGAAGCGCGTTCAGCTAACGAGGTGGTCGATCAGGTTGCTGTCACCAGTACCGTTATTTGGACATTTATTCAGTCCAAAATCCCCCATATCGTTAACGCCGATGAATTTGAAACGATTAAGGCGGTCGCCGACGTTTTCGAAAATCAGGCGGCATTTAAGAAGTACCCACTTAGTTAATGCTTCAATAAGAAACGGCTGCGTTAGCAGCCGTTTCTTATTGATTGTCAGTATAGATAACCGACAGAATAACTTATTTCAGAACCGCCAGCGCGGCGTCATAGTCTGGCTCCGTGGTGATCTCATTCACCAGTTCGCTATGCAGTACGTTGTCGTTTTCATCCAACACGACAACGGCGCGGGCAGTCAGACCTTTTAGTGCGCCATCAGCAATGGCGACACCGTAATTCTCTTTAAATTCGTTGCCTCGCAGGGTAGACAATACCACGACATTGTTTAAGCCTTCGGCACCGCAAAAGCGAGACTGCGCAAATGGCAGATCGGAAGAAATACACAGAACAACGGTGTTATCCAGCTCAGACGCCAGCTGATTGAATTTGCGCACGGATGCGGCACATACGCCGGTATCAATGCTTGGGAAAATGTTTAGGATTTTACGCTTGCCAGCATAGTGGCTGAGTGACGTATCAGACAGGTCTTTAGCCACCAGTGTGAATGCCGGGGCTTTACTTCCTTTGGCAGGGAAAGACCCTGCTACTGACACAGGATTGCCTTGAAAATGTACGGTCTGTGACATGTTTGCGTCCTTAATTACAGGTGATTAACACGTCGCTCAGTTTAGGGCAACATTAGCAACATTGGTATTAAAATCACGATTAAAATTGTTAACCGCGTACCTTAATAATCAGACACCGGGTTTTCTTTGCGGGCTTTGAATCAGCGGTTTTCCCGTTCGCGATGGTTAGCGCGTTACGATAAAAAACACGAAAACGCGATGCGAACTGACATATTACGGGGAGAACGCTGGATGATAGCGCGACTTTTTGACTATGATAGTGAATCATTTCATTAGGTTTTTAGGCTAATCATCATGCACTACGGGTATTCTCTGGGCTATGCCGCGTTGATAGCCGCGATGGCGAATACAGCCATCGCGGCATCGGTTCCTGCGGGAACCATTTTGGCTGATAAACAGGAAATTGTCCGCCACATTAAAGATGAACCCGTGTCTCTTGACCCAATTAAAGCCGTTGGATTACCGGAAGCCCAGGTAGCTCGCGATCTGTTTGAAGGCCTCGTCAACCAGGACGCCAAAGGAAACAGTATTCCGGGCGTTGCGTTACGTTGGCGGACGACCGATAACCGCACGTTTATTTTTACCCTGCGCGATAATGCCCGCTGGTCTAACGGCGATCCGGTGACGGCAAAGGATTTTGTCTACAGTTGGCGGCGTTTAGTTGCGCCTGAAAACAGCGCGTCGTTTGCCTGGTTCGCCCGACTCGCTGGGCTTCAGAATGCCGAACAAATTCTCGCAGGCAAGCTGCCTGCCGAACAACTTGGCGTGACAGCCGTGGATGATCATACGTTGAAAGTGCAACTCAGCAAACCCGTCCCCTATTTTGTTAGCCTGACAGCCAACTTCAGCCTGTTTCCGGTGCATCAGGCTACGGTAGAGAAATTTGGCAAGAACTGGACAAAACCGGGCAACCTGGTTGGCAATGGCGCATTTAAACTGGATCAACGTGTCGTAAATGAAAAACTGGTGCTCGTGCAGAATCCATATTATTGGGATAACGCACACACGGTGCTGACAAAAGTGACCTTCGTGCCGATCAATCAGGAATCGAATGCGACGAAGCGCTATTTGTCCGGGGACATTGATATCACCGAATCATTTCCGAAAAATATGTATCAAAAGCTGCTAAAAGATCTACCCGGTCAGGTTTATACGCCGGAACAGCTTGGCACCTATTATTATGCGTTTAATACGCAGCGTGCGCCGACCAACGATGCCCGTGTGCGGAAAGCGCTCTCATACGCTATCGATCGTCGAATCATTGCAGAAAAAGTGCTGGGGACGGGGGAAAAACCGGCCTGGCATTTTACGCCGGATGTCACAGCGGGATTCAATCCGGACGAAAGCCAGTTACAGCAGTATTCTCAGGAAGAATTGAATGCGCAGGCAAAAGCGCTGATGGCCGCTGCGGGCTATGGTCCAAACCATCCGCTGAAATTGTCGCTGCTCTATAACACCGCCGAAAGTCACCAAAAGGTCGCGATCGCCGTGGCATCCATGTGGAAAAAGACGCTAGGCGTAAAGGTTCGTCTCGTCAATCAAGAGTGGCAAACCTATATCGACAGCCGTAATAGCGGTAATTTTGACGTCGTGCGGGCATCGTGGATCGGCGACTATAACGAACCATCGACATTTCTCTCGCTGCTGACCTCACACCATAGCGGCAATATTGCGCGTTTTAAAAACGCCAATTACGATCGTGTACTGGATGAGGCGGGCAATCAGACCGATGCTCAGGCGTTGAATGCCGATTATAACCGCGCTGAACAACTCTTGCTGGAGGAAGCGCCGATTGCCCCGATCTATCAATATACCAATGGACGCCTCATTAAACCGTGGGTAAAGGGGTATCCGATTGCCAATCCCGAAGATGTGGCATACAGCCATCGCCTTTATATTGAAAAGCATTAGCGGTATCGACTGCGCCGCGATAACGCTTCGGGGCGTCGGCTGGTTGAGTGCGGAGCTGGCTTAATAACAACAGGCTCTTATAACCAAACACCGTCGGAGACTACATGTGAACTCTTTTGCTGAAAAAGCGTTACAGCCTAGCGGGGCGATTCATGCTTATCAGTTGGATGGGAAAGGCGGCATCATTCCCATAAACGATCTAGGCGAAATGAACAGCGCGCAAACTTGCTGGCTGCACCTGGATTCAACGCTGCCGGCCAGCGCACGATGGCTGAATAACACGACGCTGGTGCCGGATAGCGCGCGCGATGCCTTATCGGGGGAAAGTCTTCGACCTAGGGTAACTCGTCTCGGAGAGGGGACACTTATCACGCTCCGAAGCATTAATCTCAATAGCGACGCACGGCCCGATCAACTGGTCGCCCTTCGCGTATTTATTACCAATAAGCTGATCATTTCTACCCGACGGCGCAAAGTTCAGGCTATCGACGATATGCTTAGCGACTTTAAAGAGGGGCATGGCCCGACAGATAGTGGAAGCTGGCTCGTGTCCATCGCAGAATTGTTGACCGATCATACCAGCGAGTTTATTGATGATTTACATGAGAAAATCATCGATCTGGAAGAAGACTTACTGGAACAAAAAACTCCCCCGCGCGGCGAACTGGCGTTGATTCGCAAGCAGCTTATCGTGTTACGTCGCTATATGACGCCCCAGCGCGATGTATTCTCCCGAATTTCGGGGGAAAAATTGCCTTGTATGCAGGATGATGACCGTCGCAGAATGCAGGAAATAGCCGATCGTTTAGGGCGAGGGCTTGAAGATCTGGATGCCAGCATCGCGCGCACTACGGTGCTCTCGGATGAAACCACCGCGTTGATGACTGAGGCCATGAACCGCCGTACCTATACGATGTCGCTATTAGCGATGATTTTTTTACCGACGACGTTCCTAACCGGATTATTTGGCGTCAATTTAGGGGGAATCCCTGGCGGCGATGCGCCATTTGGGTTTTATGCTTTTTGTCTGATGTTGGTAATTCTGGTTGGCGGCGTTGCATGGTGGTTAAAGCGCAGTAAATGGCTTTAGCGGTTTACGGTAAGTAAATGCGTAAAAGCTCACAAACTGCCAGCAATGGCTAAAAAAGCACGCGTAAATTGAGCGATATCAACATTTTTGACCTTATAGTACGGCACTATCATTCCCGCAGGTGAATGCAACGTCAAGCGATGGGCGTTGCGCTCCATATTGTCTTACTTCCTTTTTTGAATTACTGCATAGCACAATTGATTCACACCATGCCGACAGTTTGTCGGCTTTTTTTTTATTCCTCGATTTGACTTTACTACCATGCCATATCGCCTGTTGTACAGACGATAGTGGTGGATTCGGGCACCAGGTGATCTTCGCGCTGATTACCTGATTATGCGGAGCGAGAAGGCTATTCGTGGCGACAATGATGTGCTATTTGACTTCTACCACATCGAGACGCACGAGCGATGACGCGTCGTCATCCTCTTCCTGCTGCCAACCAACAGGCTGTAAAGGAAGATCGTCTCGATCAAAAGCCAGATCGCCACCATCAATCACCTCGCTACCGTGATGAATACCTTTGAAATCAAATAGCGCCCGATCGGCAAGATGAGAGGGAACCACATTTTGCATGGCGCTGAACATGGTCTCGATACGACCAGGGTAGCGCTTATCCCAGTCACGCAGCATGTCCTTAATCACCTGACGTTGCAGATTAGGCTGCGATCCGCACAGGTTACAGGGAATAATCGGGTACTGTCTGGCTTCGGCAAAACGTTCGATATCTTTTTCCCGACAATAGGCAAGAGGGCGGATAACGATATGCTTACCGTCATCGCTCATTAGCTTAGGCGGCATGCCTTTCAACTTTCCACCGTAGAACATGTTCAGGAACAATGTTTGCAAAATATCGTCGCGGTGGTGACCAAGCGCAATTTTGGTCGCGCCAAGCTCTGTCGCGGTCCGGTACAAAATACCGCGGCGCAGGCGTGAACACAGGGAACACGTGGTTTTGCCTTCCGGGATCTTATCTTTGACAATCCCATAGGTATTTTCTTCGACGATCTTATATTCCACGCCGAGGTTAGCAAGATATTGAGGCAGGACATGCTCCGGAAAACCCGGCTGCTTCTGATCCAAATTTACGGCAACCAGAGAAAAATTAACGGGTGCGCTTTGTTGCAGATTTCGCAAAATCTCCAGCATAGTGAAACTGTCTTTTCCACCGGACAGGCAAACCATAATGCGGTCGCCTTCTTCAACCATATTGAAATCCGCAATGGCTTCGCCGACGTTACGTCGCAGGCGTTTTTGCAATTTATTGAGATTGTATTGTTGTTTTTGGTTAATTTTTTGATTTTCTGACATTTTATCTTATTCCTACACCCGTAAGGGGCACCAAAGGGGCAAAACGATTCACAGCGCGAGTTTCCGATTCAGCATGCTAACGTAATCTTCATTCATGTCTCCAATCCATTTCTCATAGATTTCACACACCATTTGCGCGTTCTCATGCCCCATTTGGTTCGCAATAAACGAAGGGTTTGCACCTGCCGAGAGTAACCAGCAAGCATAAGTATGGCGCGTATGGTACGGATTACGACGACGAATACCAGATCGTTTTACCGCGGCATTCCACAATTGCCCGATAGACGGGAGGGAGCAGCTAATTTTTTGTTCATGATTTTTTAGATAGAAATGATTCTGCTTCTGCCCATGATGAATCTGGAAAATATATTGCGTCTAATGATAAGGCGGGTGAAGCCGTTCAGGTTAGTGACAAAAACGATCCTGAACGGGTGGATGATCCTCGCATTAGTCGGGGAAATAAAGATGGCACAAAACATAGGGGCTTCTGTAAGACTTTCAAAATAAGCAGTAAATTACTGAAGATAGCGTGTGTAGGGCGAGGCCGTTGTGAGAAAACCTCATGGCGATCTGATGCGCCACGAGGTAGTGAAATTTACGCTAATACTGCTAATGCCTCTGTTAATGCAAGCATGGTGAGCGACTGACCATAGGTGCGCTGTTTGATGGCAATCTTACGATAGTGATCGAGGTCGAACCCCACCGAGGTTCCGGCTGATACATCTGCCACTTCTCCCTGTGGGTTGATGCGGCTCAGCAAGGCATTGACGCCGTTCCAGGCGGCGGCGCGATAGCGCTCATCGAGCAGACCGAGCCGTATGCCTTTCAACAACGCATAGGTGAAACCGGCGGTGCCTGAGGCTTCGAGATAACTATCTGGCTGATCGAGTAAGGTGCGCCACATACCGCTGACATCCTGATAACGCAGGGCGGCATCGGCCTGACGGCGGAAGGTACTGAGAATCATCTGATAGCTGGCATCTTTATTATCCAGCATTTCAAGAAAATCGACGGTGCTAATGGCCGCCCATCCGTTGCCACGTCCCCACAGCGCCTTGCCATAATTGCCATCGCCGGTAAAATTCCAGCCGTGCATCCATAGCCCAGTCTCTCTGTCAATTAGGTATTTGATATGCAGCAGAAACTGATAGCTTATTTCATCCAGGTAGGCCGGTTTACCGAGGTAGATACCAGCGCGCGCATAGAACAAGCCACTCATAAATAGCGTATCGACCCAGAGTTGTTCTTCATTGGGATGGTCACTGGTACAGTGGGTGAAGCCGTTTTCCTGGGTGCGAGGCAGTTGATGTTCGATCCAGTGCGCATATTCGTTGATGAGCGCTTCGTGTTCGTGCGTGTCGTTGACAACGCTCATCGTTGCTAGTGTTAACATCGGCGCCATGCGATTAATGTTCTTCTCCGGCAATCCTTCTGCCAACCGGCGTTGATACCATGCCAGTATATAGTCCAGATAACGTTGTTCACCTGTCACTTGATGAAGCCGCCAGACACCGTAGATTCCTACGCCTTGCGACCAGTCCCAATTTTCAATCGAAAGATCTGAAGCGATCACCTTCTGCCGTTTTAAGGCGGCATCATCTGTGCGAATGGTAATAATCTCATTGAATAGCAACTCAAGTTTTTGATAAATGTCGTTATAGCGGCCTTCGATGTTTTTTATGTCTGCGTGCGTAGTGTCAGTAGCGTGCATAGTTTTCTCACATGTATACAAATAGCAGAGTGACAGAATAAACGGGTTACCCCTTACTGAATGCCCTAACGCTAGATGAGCGCATGGCATAACTAACGGTATTACATAATTTTTTTCAAGATACGTTGTCCCGCTTTTGGGAATGATTGTGCTATCTCTTCCAACGTCATCTGGCCGTAATCGTATTTTTGTAAGTGCTCAAGGAAAGCGGCTAGCAATTGCGGGTTCTCCATATAAGGGGAGGGCATTATCGTGCCGCGCAACGATTCCACCTGTTTTAGCCCCTGCGCTGACAATTGTGTCGTGTTAAGCGTGCCCACCATTGTGAGTTGTTGGCGAGCGGCCTGACTCAGCGGCACACCGCGTTGCAGCCCCATGGCATTAATCCCTTCGCGCTCATTGAGCAGGAAGTTGATCAACTGGGCGGATTCTTGCGGATAACGGGTATTTTTGCCGATGGAAAATGCCATGGCCGGTTTATAGAATATGCCGCTGTCTTTAGCGCCCGGCAGCGTTGGATAGGGGCCAACTTCTAATGTGGCAGGTGCTTTTAGGCTACCAGAGAAGGTATTATCGGTGCTCCAGGTATGCACTCCACCAATTTTGCCTTCCAGCCAGTTGGGGATTTCCCAGGCGTTGGCTTTTCCATAGGATGCGAAGAACCTCATGTTTGGGATAACGTGCCCATCTACCAATTTTTTATACATCCCAAAGTAGTCCAGCCACTCTTGCGGTGTAAACGTAAAAGATTGAGTTTTATCATCGATCATGGTTTTGTTGTATTTCTGAACCATGTATGAATTCAGAAACGTCATGATGGTGGTGTCATGGTGGGCAAGGACGAATGGGTAGTAATCATCCCCCAATTGCTGTTTAAAAACCGGTCCGGCGGCCAACATGTCATCCCAGGTAGTGGGATAATTTAGACCTGCTTTTTGCCACAGCACTGGGTTGTAATACATGGAGCGCCCGGTCATGGCGACAGGGATGGCGTTAAGCTTATTGTCGACGCTGGTCATTTTAAGCGCCTGCGGGGAAAATTGTGTTAAATCTATCTCTTTGGCATGATAAAGATTGTAGAAGCCGTTGCCATTTTTAGAAAATAATACGAGCCAGTTCCAGTTGGTTTGCATCACGTCTGGTTCAGTGTTGCCTGCCAATTGCGTTGTTAATTTCGAGAGATAGCCATCCCAACCAGCAGGCTCTGACTTTATCTTAATATCCGGATGCGCTTTTTCAAATGCAGCAATCGCGGCCATCGTTGCCTGATGACGTTGGTTACCGCCCCACCAGGAAAAACGCAATTCTTTGGTTTGTGCTTGTGCGCCAGCGATCCCGGTTATGGCAAAACTCACGGCGAAACATAAAGGCAGGAATTTTATTTTCATAACAACCTCATTATATTTGTAGGGTAGGGCATTCATACGTTATTTTTGCTGAGTGAAACTAGAATTCCACAACTGCTTTTAACAGATTTTTATTATTTACTATTTGTGTTTCATAAATTTCCGCCAATGATGAAAAGTTAAATCGATGACTTAGCATCATTTTCGCGTCTATTTTCCCTTCACGCATCAATCTTGCTACTTTGGCAAAATCCTCATGGGTGGCATTCCGACTGCCTTTCATCGTTGTTTCCTTTTTATGAAAGTCAGGATCGGAAAATGAAAGATTTCCTTTAAATAAGCCGACGAAAATAATGTGCCCGCCATGACGAATAAGATTGACACTGTTGTTCATGGCGAATTCATTGCCAGTGGCATCAATCACTTTATTGGGCAACTCACCCTGAAAGCTGGCACGTAACTGTCGTTCAAACTGCGGATCGGTGGGATCTAGTACTGCAATGCTTAGTCGTTGATGGGCGTGTAATCGGCGCTCTGCTTGCGTATCGGCTAGAACGAGATTCACGCCGTCGGCTATTCCAATGGCGGCGATGCCCAGCCCTATCGGGCCGCCGCCGACCACTAATACGTTATCTTCCGGCTGACATTCAGCGCGACGGATAGCGTGTGCGCTTATGGCGAAAGGCTCAATTAGCGCGGCGGCAGCCGGTGTAATCCCTTCGGCCAATAGAACATTGCTTTCTGGTACAGTGATGTATTCCACCATGCCGCCATCTTGGTGTACACCAATGACTGAGATATTTTCACAGCAGTTTGGTCGATGATCAAAACAGGCGCTACATCGATTGCAAGAAAGATAAGGAATAACGGCAGCCTGTTGGCCAACACTAAAATGAGTAACTTTATTACCGATAGCCACAATGACGCCACAGATTTCATGGCCTAGCACGCGGGGATAATTAAAAAAAGGTTGTTTACCAGCCCATGCATGAATATCGGTACCACAGATACCGATCGTTTTGACTTTTAATAAGACTTCATTTTCCGCTGGTGTCGGCACTGGGCGTTCTTTATATTCAAAGCATGTTGGTTCTCGACAAATAAGGGTTTTCATTATTTATTCTCTATATTTATTTTGTTTGGTGAGTTTATTTTTTACTAAAACATGCAACGATGTTGCGGAATGTTTTCAGTAATGTGATAAATCACACTGACTTTGGTTCTTAATCGGTTTTTAATGAATAAAAAACTGTAGAAGGATTTGTATGAGTCGCCCACCAACCTTGCGTCAACATGTGATCAACCAGTTTATTGATGCGATGAATCAGGGGGCGCTGGTTTCGCCATTGCCCTCGCAGGCGGTATTGGCTGAAGTGTTTAACATTAGCCGTACCACCGTGATGCACACGTTGAACTATCTGGCTGAACGCGGCATCGTGGTAAGAGTAGGCAGTAAATACCATATTGCACGCAAGCCGGAAGGATGTGATGGGTTTGATGTGATTGCCGAAACGCTGGAAGGACAGACGGCACTGTTTGAAGCGCGTTTTTATCATATGATTAACCAACGCCAGATCGTGCCGGGCGATGCCTTTACTGAACTGCAACTCGCGCGTCAGTGTAGGGTAAGGCCAGTGGTTGTGCGCGAGTTTCTGCTGCGTTTCTCACGTTACGATCTGATTGAAAGTCTGCGTCGGGGTTACTGGCGTATGAAGCAGTTCGATCAGGCCTATGCCGAAAAGCTGTTTGAGCTCCGCGAAATGCTGGAAACACACGCGCTAAATGCTTTTATGAATTTACCTGACCATGACCCGCGCTGGATCACCGTGAAAGAGTTATTGGAGCGGCACCGTGAATTGCGCAATCATATTCAGGAGTACTACCGCCTTTTTTCGCCGCTTGATCAGCGCTTACACCAACTAATTATTTCTGCGGCCGATAATCCGTTTTTCGACCAGATGAGCGAGATTATCTCGGTGGTGTTCCATTTCCATTATCAATGGGATGAGCGCGCGCTTAAACAGCGTAATACGCTGGCGGTAGAAGAGCATCTGGCATTGCTAAGCGCAATGCTGTGCCGCAACGACTTACTCGCGATGCGTGAACTGCGCCGACATTTGGATACGGCGAAGCAATCGATGATCGATTCCATGGAACGGAAAGCGTCGCCGACTCACGCGGCGTCCTGACCGTTCTACCGAACTGAGGTAATGGCGTCGGGAAAACGGTCGCAGGTATGGGCCGCAGTTGCGTTGATTCAACATAATTCTCATGCTGGGCAATCTGCATGATGGCGGCAGTTGCCGACGAGCGACGTGATGGATATAGTCTTTATCTGAAAAAATCACAACGTCGGGCGTTGTTACCCTACGCCGCGTCAGATCCTCTATTCACCCGAACCGAGGGAAACATGAAATTATTATCAGGCTTAGTTACCGTCGCCGCACTGCTGCTGGCAGGATGCACGCATCATAGCGAAAACGCCGCCGTGGTATCGCAAGACGCGGCACAACAGGATGATCAGGCGGTGGTGTTATTGAAAAGTAGTTCGCCAGTTGATGTCAACTGTATGCTGATCGGTGGGACTGTGGCTCTTTACCGGCAGCTTGATGGCGCGAGCGAGAGCGCCTGCCAGTTAGCAAACGGCAAGCGCTGTAGCACGCAAGCGCTAATGGATGGGACTTGCCCGGCAGGATGAATATGGCGGCAGTGGATACTGCCGCGGGGATGACTTAAACAGTAACCTGATTTGCGCAGGGCATATTCTGGCTGAGTTCTTTCAGGTTCTGTAGCGTGGTTTGCGAAATGCTGATCAAGGCTTCTTCGGTCAGGAACGCCTGGTGCCCGGTAAACAGCACGTTGTGGCATGCGGATAAACGGCGGAAGACATCATCCTGTATGACATCGTTGGATTTGTCGGCGAAGAAAAGGTCGCGCTCGTTTTCATAAACGTCCATGCCCAGCGCGCCGATCTTCTGTTGTTTCAACGCGTCGATTGCCGCCTGTGAGTCGATCAGTCCGCCACGGCTGGTATTCACGATCATGACGCCATTTTTCATTTGCGCAAAGGCTGCCTGATTCAGCAAGTGATGGTTTTCCGGCGTTAGTGGGCAATGCAGGGATATAACGTCGGCATTGGCGTACAGCGTGGTTAAATCCACATACTCTGCCCCTAATTCCAAGGCCTGTGGGTTGGGATAAGGGTCGAAAGCCAATAAACGCATACCAAAGCCCTTTAGGATGCGCATTGTGGCAACGCCGATTTTACCCGTACCGATAATACCCGCCGTCCGTCCGTGCATATTGAAACCAATCAGCCCTTCCAATGAAAAATTTGCGTCACGCGTGCGTTGATAGGCGCGATGAATGCGACGATTCAATGTCAGCATTAGGCCGACGGTGTGCTCGGCGACGGCTTCGGGAGAATAGGCGGGAACGCGTACTACGCTGATACCTAACTCCTTGGCGGCGACTAAATCGACGTTGTTGAAGCCCGCGCAACGCAGTGCCAGCATGGTAATGCCCATCTCCGCCAGTTCCGTTAATACTTCGCGGCTACCGTCATCGTTCACAAAGATACAAACAGCCTGACAGCCCTCGGCTGTTTTGGCCGTGCGCGATGTCAGCATGAAATCAAAAAACTCCAGATTAAAGCCAAACTGCTGATTGACCTGTTCCAGGTATTTACGGTCATATTGCTTCGTGCTGTAAATTGCCACTTTCATTGATAGTTTCTCCGAAAAATCCTCAGATTAAGCTATCAGAAAATAGGGCGGCGACAAACCGTTACCTGACTGACAATAACGGTTTGGTATTGAGTAGGAAGCGGTTCAGGATTAGCGCGAGGTACTGAAAACCGACACCGCGTCAGACATTGTCGCGATCTGCTGTTCCAGACTATTCACGGCAGAACTGGAGTGTGCCGCTAAAATGGTATTCTGACGCGTTAGTTCATCAATATTATTCACCGCTGAGTTTATCTGGCTCACTCCTTGTGATTGCTCTTGCGTCGCCAGGCTGATTTGGTTCACCAACTGCGTAACCTGTTGCACCTGGGTCAATATATTGTTCATTGACTGACTGGTATGATTGGCTAGCTTATCGCTGGCGTGAATATTTGCGATCGTGGTGTCGATAATTTCTGCAATATCTTTGGCGGCAGCGGCGCTACGCTGCGCCAGAGAGCGAACTTCTGCCGCCACGACGGAGAAACTTTTCCCCTGTTCGCCGGCATGAGCCGCTTCTACTGCCGCATTGAGCGCCAGAATGTTGGTCTGGAAGGCCAAATTATCCAACACGCTAATGATATCGGTAATTTCTTTACTGGAGCGTGTCATCACCGCCATGGTATCGGTGACCTGATTAACCGCTTTCTCCCCGGCATCAACGGCCTGATTAGCATCATTTGCGCAGCGCGTTGCCAGTTGTGATGCCGAAGCATTGCTTTGAATCGTGGCCATAAGCTCTTCCATCGAGGATGCCGTAGATTGCAAACTTTGCGCGGTGTCTTCACAGCGCTGACTTAATGTGTGGTTCCCTGCGGCAATATCGCTACAGGCGTGACGCAGTTCAGCCAATTTACCGTTGACATCATCGACAAAGGTTCGAAAATTCATGCCAGATTGATTAACCGCACGTAATAACATTCCTATTTCATCCACGCGGTTAAGTTGAAAGGTGTTGTCCGCTTGACCGGAGGCGGAATTAATGGCCTGTTGCAGAATTTTTTCCAAAGGCTTGGCCAGGTGCTGAACCAATAATTCACTGGTGATTATCGCACCGGCGAATAGCGCTAAAATGAAAATGAGAAGAGGCATGGTGAACGGCATAGTAGTAAGTAAAAATAATAACGCACAGAGCATAAAAAGAAATAGATAGCTTCTTATTCGCCAACGCACGGGTATAACGTTAAATAGGTTAAGCCATTTTAATTGCCCTTTATAAATCAGCAATCCTTGAAAGAGTCGTCGGTTTTTTAATGTGTTCTCATTCAGTTGACGATAAAGTGTTTCAGCCTGGCGAGCTTCTTCCGGTGAGACGCGCGTCCGCACCGACATATATCCTGTTATTTTACCATCCTTCATCAGTGGCGTCGTACTGGCTTTAACCCAATAATAATCACCATTCTTACGCCGATTTTTGACGATGCCAGTCCAGATTTTCCCTGCCTTTAGCGTTGCCCACATGTCGGCAAACACTGGCGACGGCATGTCCGGGTGGCGCACGATATTGTGAGGTTGATGGAGTATCTCTTCAAAGTTATAACCGCTGGCTTCAATAAAATCGTCATTTGCATAAGTGATATGACTATCAGTAGTCGTCACCGACATTAGCTTCGCTTTTTCATCTAATAAATACTGGATATCACTGACAGGAAAATTCTTACGCATTTATTTATCCTTTAAGTGTAGGCAAGTATAAACGTGATACTTTAGATCCATTCGCTAATTGAAAAGCAAGGCGTCATTTTCAATTAACGGCGCTATTCTTAAAACTGTTAACGATTGATAAAATAGCAAGCGACTCGACTAATCAAAATAGCGCAATTTTTTGTGTTATTTCCTTTCGTTGGCATAGCCTCCAGTTAGGGTTACCGGTAAGCTCCCATTGCTGCTCCGCAGCCTATCCTTATTGAGTATATTATGAGTTTGTAGATTTGCACTGTAGATAGCATATTTTAAGGAATGAAATTAATAGCAGGGGTGAATGATGATGATTTATCGGGGATATGACCAAAGAGTATGTTGTCGAACGGCCAGATTGCCTGTTAGGTGACCGGTCGGTCCACGCGGGCGTATAAGTATGGTCACGTAGCCATGTAATGGCATGAAATATCGGGCGGATGGTGGAAAAAACGCGTGCCAAAAGGCACGCAATCATTAAATTAACACATCAATATTAATGGCAAAGTCAGTAACGCAGGAATGATAGGTTATGCGGTGGCTAGCTGAGATATCTGTGCTTTCGCCGCTTCGGTTGCTTTCTGAGCAGCCTCTGGGCCATAGCCATAACCTTCCGCAAATACAAATTCAACGTCGGTCAGTCCAAGGAAACCGAGGAAGAGGCGTAAGTAAGGCGTCAGCAGGTCGCTTGGGGCGTCTTTATGGATGCCGCCACGGGTGGTTAAGACGATAGCGCGTTTGCCTTTCACCAAACCTTCGGGACCTTGCTCTGTGTAGCGGAACGTCACGCCAGCGCGTGCCACCAGATCAAAATAGTTTTTTAACTGAGTGGGGATGTTGAAATTATACATTGGCGCCGTAATGACGATGATGTCATGCGCCTGTAACTCAGCGATTAATTCATCGGACAGTTTCAACGCTTCTTGCTGACGTGCGGTTAGCGCGGCATCAGAGGGACGCAATGCGCCCACTAATTCGCCATCAAGAACCGGGATCGGCTGAGCAGCCAGATCGCGTACGGTAACGCTATCATTCGGGTGTGCAGACTGCCACTCTGCCGTGAAATGATCGGCCAGTTGGTTTGACTGAGAGAACCCAGCCAGAATACTTGATTTTAAAACCAATACTTTGCTCATTGCCAATTCCTTTAATGTTCAATGTCGGCGTGACATATGCCTTTTGAGCCTCACATCTTATGCGCCATGTTGGATACTGAAAAGTGCAAATATTCGAAGCCTTCATTCTATTTTATTGAACAAAATAATTCTTGAATCGGTTTTCACCAGGTGGTTAGAGCCCTTTATCGCGATGTGATACTCTTTACGCCCTATAACAGGCCTTAGACTGAAAATCCCGTTAGTCGGTGTTTAATGAGGCGCTATCGCGCCAGATAGGGTGATGAATATCGCCCCGAAATGCGTTAAAGAAATAATTAAGGAAGAGCAACGTGAAATCACCTCTCAGTGCATTATCTACGCAGTTAAGTGAGCTAATGCTTCGCGATAGTCAACGTCTGCGCCGCCGTTTGCAAGGGGCCGCCAAAGTTAGCAATCCGCAGGCTTTGGCCGCCATCGCGCAGGAAATTGAGGGGGAAATCGCAACGGCGCGGCAGAAAGTAGAGAATCGGCGGGCAAGTCGTCCGGCGATTCTCTACCCTGAACAGCTTCCCGTGAGCCAGAAAAAGGACGAGATTCTTGAGGCGTTGCGCCATCATCAGGTGATTATCGTTGCGGGCGAGACGGGATCGGGCAAGACTACGCAGTTGCCGAAAATTTGTCTCGAACTGGGGCGTGGCGTACAAGGGTTGATTGGTCACACACAACCGCGTCGTCTGGCGGCAAGAACCGTAGCCGACCGTATTGCAACCGAGTTGGACACGCCGCTGGGTAGCAGTGTGGGATATAAGGTGCGTTTTAACGATCAGGTCAGTGACAATACCCTGATTAAGCTGATGACCGACGGGATTCTACTGGCGGAAATTCAGCAGGATCGCCTGCTATTGCAGTACGACACGCTGATCATCGATGAAGCGCATGAACGCAGCCTGAATATTGATTTTATCATGGGCTATTTGCGCCAATTGTTGCCAAAACGTCCTGATTTGAAAGTAATTATTACCTCGGCGACTATCGACCCGCAGCGCTTCTCGCGCCATTTTAACCATGCGCCGATCATTGAAGTGTCTGGGCGAACTTATCCTGTCGATGTGCGGTATCGCCCCGTGGTGGAAGATGCCGATGACAGCGAGCGCGATCAATTACAGGCGATTTTTGATGCCGTGGATGAACTGACGCGTGAAGGGCCGGGCGATATCCTGGTGTTCATGAGCGGAGAACGCGAAATTCGCGACACGGCCGAGGCGCTGGCTCGTCTCGAATTGCCGCATACCGAAATACTCCCGCTGTACGCCCGTTTGTCGAATCAGGAACAAAATCGCGTTTTTCAATCACATCATGGCCGCCGTATCGTGCTGGCGACCAACGTAGCGGAAACGTCACTCACCGTTCCAGGGATCCGCTATGTGATCGACCCCGGTACCGCGCGTATCAGCCGCTACAGTTTCCGAACTAAGGTTCAGCGCCTGCCGATTGAGCCTATCTCACAGGCGTCAGCGAATCAGCGTAAAGGGCGCTGTGGCCGCGTTGCCGCCGGGGTATGCATTCGCCTGTATTCCGAGCAGGATTTTCTGTCGCGGCCTGAATTTACCGATCCTGAAATTCTCCGCACCAATTTAGCTTCCGTTATTTTGCAAATGACCTCGTTGGGGCTCGGCGATATCGCCGCGTTCCCCTTTGTTGATGCGCCGGACAAGCGCAATATTCAGGACGGCGTTCAATTACTGGAAGAACTGGGTGCAATTACGCTGGCGGAGAATGGGCATTATCGCCTGACGCCGCTGGGGCAACAACTGGCGCAGTTACCGATTGATCCGCGGCTGGCGCGAATGGTATTGGAAGCACGGAAAACCGGCTGCGTGCGTGAAGTGATGATCATCACTGCGGCGCTGTCGATCCAGGATCCACGTGAAAGGCCGTTGGATAAGAAGCAGGCCGCGGATGAAAAGCATCGCCGCTTTGCCGATAAAGACTCCGATTTTCTGGCCTTTGTCAAACTGTGGGATTATCTGCGAGAACAGCAAAAAACGCTGTCCGCCGGCCAGTTCCGCCGACAGTGCCGTGTGGATTTTCTCAACTATCTGCGTGTGCGTGAATGGCAGGATATCTACACGCAACTACGTCAGGTGGTGAAAGAGCTACGGCTACCGGTTAACAGCGAACCCGCCGACTATCTGAGCATCCACTGTGCGCTGCTCACCGGCCTGTTATCACATATTGGTCAGAAAGATATTGATAAGCAGGAATATAGCGGTGCGCGTAACGCGCGGTTCGCCATTTTTCCCGGTTCAGGGTTATTCAAAAAACCGCCTAAGTGGACAATGGTCGCCGAACTGGTGGAAACCAGCCGTTTATGGGGGCGCATTGCCGCGCGTATTGAACCGGAGTGGATAGAACCGCTGGCCCCGCATCTGATAAAACGCAGCTATAGCGATCCGCATTGGGAGAAAGCGCAGGGCACCGTGATGGCGCAGGAGAAGGTGACGCTTTTCGGGCTGCCAATTGTCGCTGCGCGTAAGGTGAATTACAGCGCAATCGATCCGACACTCGCACGCGAAATGTTCATCCGCCACGCGCTGGTGGAAGGGGATTGGCAAACGCGTCACGCCTTTTTTCGCGCTAACCTTAAGTTGCTGGCGGAAGTGGAAGATTTAGAACACAAATCGCGCCGCCGTGACATTTTGGTGGATGACGAAACGCTGTTCGCTTTCTACGATCGGCGTTTGCCGCGCGATATTATCTCGTCGCGTCATTTTGATCGGTGGTGGAAAGATGCCAGCCGGGATAATCCCGACCTGCTTAATTTTGAAAAAAGCATGTTGATTAAAGACGGCGCGGGGAAAGTAAGCGCGCTGGATTATCCGAATTTCTGGCATCAGGGTGGCCTGAAATTGCGTTTAACCTATCAGTTTGAGCCGGGTGCAGATGCGGATGGCGTCACGGTACATATTCCGCTGCCTATTCTCAATCAAGTGCGCGAAGAGGGCTTCGAGTGGCAGATTCCCGGTGTGCGTCGCGAACTGATCATCGCGCTGATTAAATCCTTACCCAAACCGTTACGCCGTAACTTTGTCCCTGCGCCAAACTATGCCGAGGCGTTTCTGGCACGAGTTACGCCTTTGGAAAAAGGGTTATTGGATGCGCTGGAGCGTGAATTGCGGCTGATGACGGGCGTTACGGTGCCGCGTGATGCGTGGCAGTGGGATCAGGTGCCCGATCATCTAAAAATCACTTTTCGCGTTGTTGACGAGAAAAACCGCATATTGCGGGAAAGCAAAGACCTGAATGCACTGAAAGCGCAGCTCAAAGAAAAGGTACAGCAAACCTTGTCATCCGTGGCAGACGATGGGCTGGAGCAGCGCGGTCTGCATGTCTGGAGTTTTGGCTCGCTGCCGGATTGTTATGAACAAAAACGCGGTGGCTATTCGGTCAAGGCTTATCCGGCGTTAGTGGATGAGAAGGACAGCGTAGCGATTCGCCTCTTTGATACTCCGCATCAGCAACAACAGGCGATGCAGCAAGGGTTACGCCGGTTGTTGCTGCTCAATATCCCGTCGCCGATTAAATATCTGCATGAAAAATTGCCGAATAAGGCGAAACTTGGCCTCTATTTCAACCCGTATGGCAAGGTGCTCGATCTCATTGACGATTGCATCGCCTGTGCGGTGGATAAACTGGTTGAATTATCCGGTGGCCCGGTCTGGCAAGAACAAGCCTTTCAGCAGTTGCATGAAAAAGTGCGTGCGGAGCTAAATGATACCGTGGTAGATATCGCCAAACAGGTTGAAGTGATTCTGACAACGGTATTCTCTATCAATAAGCGTCTGAAAGGGCGTGTCGATATCGCGCTGGCGCTGGCGTTAAGCGACATCAAGCAACAGATGAACGGCCTGGTGTTCCGCGGTTTTGTCACCGACAACGGTTGGCGACGTCTGCCGGATGTGCTGCGTTATCTACAAGCAATAGAGCGGCGGTTGGATAAATTGGCCCAGGATGCTCATCGCGACCGGGCGCAGATGCTAAAAGTGCAGCAGGTTCAACAAGCGTGGCAACAGTGGTGGAACACACTACCGGCTGAGCGTCGTGATGATGACGATGTGAAAGCGGTTCGCTGGATGCTTGAGGAGTTACGCGTTAGCTATTTTGCTCAACAGTTAGGAACGCCGTTTCCGATCTCGGACAAACGCGTATTGCAGGCAATGGAGCAAATAGAAGCGTAAGGCTTACGCGATGACCGCGGAATAGCGCAAGTAGGATACTAGAGAAAAAAAACCAGGGTAATGAGGCCGCAGAGCAGAACGAGGGATAATATAATTTCAAATGAGTACTGACGCATTTCTGTCCCGTTCCTAAGTGGATTAACACGCTGATAAATAGTTTTTTAAAAAACACGTTATTGGCGTGAATATCGACAAGTCGGAAGTAGCGCCTTCCGGGTGAGGAAGGCGCCAGATGCCTGATTACGCGGCTGGCGACTGGGTCGCTGGTTTCGCTTTCTTCGCGTGCTTTTTAGCTGCCGAATGTTGGTGTTCTGCGTTCTTATTCATCGCTCTTTTATGGTGTACGGCTTTGCTTGGCGCAGGGGATGTCATCGTTGCGGACGGTTGCGCAGGCGCGTTGGTTGCACTGTCGGCAGCAAACGCAGCGGAAGACAAACCCAGTGCCGCGCCAGCGATCATCACAAGTACTTTATTCATCATCATTTCCTCATTATCTCATTCCGTTGCCCTGACTAGGGCCGGTAAAGAGAGAATAAGAGAAATCACGCGAGGCTTCAGTGGGTGATTGGTTTCGGCGTGTAACCGAATGTACATCTGAAAAAAGGGCAATAGCGGGATCACCGCCGTATGTTCACTCGCGGGGGGCTGCCGGTGTTACTGCGGCCTTTATCGGCCAGCAAAACCGGAAACGTGCGCCGCCGAGCGGGCTTTCATCCACGGTAATCGTGCCGTTATAAGCCCGCGCGATGGCGTGAACAATCGCCAAACCAAGTCCGCATCCGCCGCCGCTGTTTTCGATCCCGGCTTCCAGACGCGTGAACGGTTCAAAGATATTTTCCCGGTTTTCGGGCGCGATACCGGGACCATCATCTTCGACTTGCAAACACGCGGTGCGCGCGGCATCGGATGTCAGGCTAATGTGCACTCGGCTGCGACAGAAACGTAACCCATTGCCGATCAGATTATTAAGTACGCGATCCATCAGCCGCAAATCGAGTGCGCCAACCTGTGTCGCAGGCGGCATCTCCAGCGCGAGGTGTTTATCCGGGTAAGTCAGCCTGAAATCATCCACTTTTGCCTGTAGCCAGGCGAAAATATCAACATCGGTGAGATGTAACGCCACCTGTGGGCGGTCTAGCCTGGCATAGGTCAGTAACTCGTCAATCAGCGCTTCCAGTTGACCAATATCCCGATTTAACGCCAGTTGTTCATTTTCCGTCAGATTGTCGCTCATGGCCAGGCGATAGCGCAGCCTGACCAACGGCGTACGAAGCTCATGTGCGATATTATCAATCAACCTTTTTTTGCTATCGATCAACTGGTTAAGGTTGTCGGCCATTCGATTGAAAGCAATGCCGAGCCGTTGCAGGCTAGAGGTGCTATCAAAGTGAATACGCTCCTCCAGGTGACCATCTCCCAGACGCTGGGCCGCATTCTCCAGTTTTAACATGGCTTGCCAATGTGGCCGCATCCATAGGAAAACCGGCAGCGCCAGCGACAGCCCAATCAACATGACCAAGAGTAAATCCAGCAACCGTATTTCGTGCAGGAAAAACAAGTAGGGAATGGGGCCGACAGCGAGGACATAGTGGCTACGGGGAATGCGCTGGATAAAGGTGTATTCATCATCCAGCGCGATAATCTCTCCGTGTGTCAGCCGTTGCCGATTGCCGGGGGTTAACGCATATTTGCTCATCGGTTCAATGCGTAATTTGAACGACAGGTTTAGATCAAGCCGGTTAATCGTTTTATGCCACTCGCGCGGAGGGATTGCGCGTAACTCATTACGAATGAGATACAGCGAACTTTTCATGAGGTCGTCCATCGATTGACGACCGGCGCGCTCGGCGGTCACCTTATAAACCAGCCCGACGAGCAGCGTCATAACGACAAAGCAGGTAAACAACAATAGAAAAAACTGGACGAACAACTTTCTCATCGCGTGACGTTCTCCCAGGTGTTGGGGGCAAATAGATACCCTTTATTACGCACCGTTTTGATGCGAAACGGCTCCAACGGGTCGTCATACAGCTTTTTACGCAATCGGGAAATCGCGACATCAATGCTGCGATCTGTGCCGTTATAGGTGACGCCGCGTAAGTTCCTGAGCAGCGCATCGCGATCCATAATCTGGCCCGCATGCGTTGCCAATTGCCAGAGCAAATCAAAATCGGCCGTAGACAAGACGATCTGTTCGTGCCCCAATGTCACTTCACGATTGACCGGGTCGATGCAGAGTAGGCCGAAGTGCAGGGGCTTATGCACCTGCAACGTCATGCCCGCGCTATTTTCCGCCACGGCCTGCGGCACGGTGGCGTATTGACGTAAATGCAAACGCAGTCGCGCCAGCAACACCGCTGGCGGCGTCGTTTTCAAAATATAATCGTCTGCACCCATTTCCAGCGCCAGAATATGATTCATATCGCTATCCAGCGAGGTTAGCAATACGATCGGGCCGCGATACTGAGGCCGTAATTCCTGACAAATCGTCATGCCGTCTTTACCCGGCAGCATAATATCCAACAGCACTAAGTCGGGTTGATGCTGTGCTATAAACGCCAATGCCCGATCGCCTCGTGCCTCAACCAGCACGTCGATATCATGCTTACCGAGGTAAGCTGAAATTAATTTGCCAACCTCGGTATCGTCTTCTATGAAAGCAATTTTATACATATCTCAACGTCATCCCATCTTACTTGCCGGTAGCGTGAACCTTTGCATAAAGCCGACTTAAACGCGGTGTGCCGCCGCTAACGACTGTCTCGCCAGCAGAAGAAAACGTTATCACCATGAGGTCTTCTCAACCCGCTAGTCAAAGGGGGGCGAACCGTGACAATATACCTGAATTAACCATCATATAGGTTAGGGTTTTGTATTCGTCAGGGGCGAGCACAGCCGATCTCCTGACGACGAGGAGAAAAGGGAGTATGGGAAATTCCCCCGGGTCTACGCACGTCGAAGAGCGGCTTTGTCTGGATTATACGGATTATCTTGCCGCGCTGTGCGAGAAACGCTGGCGTTTTGTCGATGCAATGTATGGCGTGATGCCAATTTTTGGCATGGTGATCAAGATGGCGCCATCCCGTCAGCGGGCGCCGAAAGAGCGATTTAAGATGCTCGCGCTGCAAGTCCTTTCGACACAAGTGAGTGATGAAACCAATATCATCAGGTTGATTACCCTCGCTCATCAGCAGGGGTTAACTGCGTTTGATATCCAACTGCCTTATTCGCTGACGGATAAGCAATTGGATACCATTAGTAGTGAATGTGATGTCGCAGTGGGGTTGACGTTACAAGGCGAAAGGCTATCGGTTCGCGTCAATGTACCCGCCGTGTAGTATAACCACGGCGGAACCCGCATGGCATTCGGCTAAACCGAGCGTGCCGTCGCTGCGTCAAGCGCCTGCGCTAATGAGCTATGGAAGCTGAGCCGCCCTTCAATCGGGTGAACTTTTGCCCGTGCCAATGTTTTTAATGGCTGGAAGGGGATGTCGGTAATGATGAGCTGTTTTCCGTCAGGCAATGTCTCACTAAAGCGCAAAAATGCATTGAGCCCACCGGCATCCAGCATGGGCACCGCATCCCACTGTAAAATAATCGTCTGATACCCTTCACTACGCACGGCGAGATCGCTGAAGATGCGTTCCGCCGCGGCGAAAAACAGCGGGCCGTTAACGCGTAGCACCAAATGATCCGGTATTTGGGTGTCCGGCAATTCGCTCAGGCGAGTCATCTGCGCGATACGCCGCATGAAGAGCAAAGAGGCCAACACAATACCGACGGTAATCGCGATCACCATATCGAACAGCACGGTTAGCGACATACAGAGCAGCATCACGATAATATCGTCTTTCGGGCCGTGACGTAGCAGATCTATTACCTTATGCGCTTCGCTCATATTCCAGGCGACGATCAACAGCAGCGAGGCCATGGCCGCCAGCGGCAAATATGACAGTAACGGCGCCAATATCAGCAACGCCAGTATCACCAGTAGCGCATGAACCACGGCGGAGATCGGCGACGTGGCGCCCGCCCGCACATTGGCGGCGGAACGGGCAATGGCGGCAGTTGCGGTAATACCGCCAAAAAATGGCGCAAGGATATTCCCGAACCCCTGGCCCATAAGCTCCGCGTTGGAGTTATGTTTTTTGCCTGTCATGCCGTCCAATACGACCGCGCACAACAGAGATTCTATCGCGCCAAGCATCGCCATGGAAAATGCCGCTGGCAGCAGGGCGGAAATGCTTTGCCAATTCAGCGTCATGGTCTTCCCATCCGGTGACGGAATATCCCACGGCAGAACAAGCTGCGGGAGGATAGGTGGGATGCCTTGCCCGTGCGAACCATCCGCCAACATATAACTGAATCGAGAACCAATCGTGGCAACATCTTCACCCAATAATGACATGATCCCCATTACTGCGACGCCGGCCAGCAGCGCGGGCAAATGACCCGGCAGACGAATGCCGAATTTGGGCCAGATAATCAGAACCAGTAGCGTCGTGGCGCCAATTAGCGTATCGGCAAGATGCATGGTCGGCAGCGATTGCGCCAACGCCACCACTTTTTCTGCGTAATGTTCGGGCACCACCGCCATCTGCAAGCCGAAAAAATCTTTGATTTGCATCGTCGCGATGGTAATGGCGATCCCTGATGTGAATCCCAGTGTTACGGAAAGCGGAATATACTCAATCAGGCGGCCGAAACGGCACAGCCCCATCAGTAACAAAAACACACCGGAAAGTAAGGTCGCAACCAACAGGCCAGATAAGCCAAACTGTTGCGATACCGGATACAAAATAACGACGAAGGCGGCGGTTGGGCCCGACACGCTGTAGCGTGAACCGCCGCTGATGGCGATGACGATCCCGGCAATGGCCGAGGTGTACAGTCCGTATTGCGGCGGAACACCGCTGGCAATCGCCAACGCCATTGCCAGCGGTATAGCGATAATGCCAACGGTCACACCTGCGATAATATCTTGGGTAAAACGATGTAACGTATATTTCTCGCGCCAGCACGCGTCAACCAGCGCGCTGAACGGCCTGATGCCGTTAATTCCGTGCGTTTTCATCTAAGCAGAAACCAAAGTAAGGAAGTAAATCAATATGGCGGGCCAGCCGGTCCGTCGACGATCGCATTACGATACGCCGGACGCGAGCAGAAAATCCAGAGTTACATCAAGAGAAGTGGCGTTTTACGAGGCTGCCGCGGAGAAAACCGCGGCGGCAAGCGAGGGTTACAGCGTGATGGTGATTAAATAGGCGGCAAAGAGCGCCAGGTGCGCGCTACCGCTTAACACATTGGTTCTCCCGGTGGAAAACGTAATGTGGCACAGCACGAGCACAGACAACATCACGACAATGTGCGGCATATCCAAGCCGAAATTCAGCGTGCGGCCCGTCAGCATAGCGATGATAGTGACAGTGGGAACCGTCAGTGAAATAGTGGCCAATACCGAGCCGAAAAACAGATTCATGGCACGCTGAACCTGATTTTTCAAAACGGCACGGATTGCTCCCAGCCCCTCAGGCGAGAGGATTAATAACGCGACCAGGAAGCCGGTAAATTGCGTCGGCGCGTTCATTGCGGTCAATAGCGTTTCCAGCGGCATGGAGTTCATCTTGGTGACTGCGATAACGGCAATCAGGTGAACCAACAACCAACCGGTATGCCACAGTGAACTGTGGGCGGAAGGTTTTCCATGGTGAACATCATCGCCTTCGTCTTCGTGTTCATACACAAACAGGCTTTGATGCGTGCGCGTTTGAATCAGCAGGAAAACAACATACATCGCCGCAGAAATCGCGGCGACAATCAGTGATTGCGCAACGCTAAAATTACCTTCAGGCAGGGCGCTGGGAAAAACCAGGACAATCACCGCCAGCGGAAAGATCGCCATCAAGTACTGCTTGATGCCGCTGAGGTTAACATACTGTGTGGCGAATTTATGACCGCCGAGCAAGAGGGCAAAACCGACCAACCCCCCCGTCACGATCACAATAATAGAATAGAGCGTATCGCGCATCAGATCCGGGCCAGCATCACCGGTGGCCATTAATGCGGAAATTAGACTTACCTCTAGAATGACGACGGACAGACTGAGAATCAAGGAACCATAGGGCTCACCCAGACGGTGAGCGAGTACGTCAGCATGGCGCACCACGCTGAATGCGCTGAAAAGTATCCCTGCCAACGCAAGCGCATTAATACCGAGAATAGCGATAAAATCGTGTGAACTGCCCCACAGGGAGAGCACCGTCAGGGCAATGACAGGAAAAATGAGTGAATATTCATGGTGGCGCGTTTTAGCCACCTCAGTATGGGACTTCATTGCAGGAGCGCTCCTTATCCAGAGGGATGATACGGCAAAATATCCCGGCATACTTCGGGCTGACATCGCGCCAACTCGAATATTCAGGGCATAAAACCATTTATCCAGGTCATAAACCTTTTGTCACGGTTCATGGCAAACAATAAATAGCAAAAGGTGATTAAAAAGTAGTTATAAGGTAACAAAACCAACAATATGATAACAGATTGTTGGGGTGATGTTGAGAGTTTTACGGATTTTTACGCATTTGGGCTGATTTTATATGATAGGAAGGGAATATATGCACATTATCTTCCTATCAATTTAATTTAAAATGCATTTTTTTATATTATCAGTCAGGGTTATCCATAATATCGTGGCGTTTATGATGATAATCCTCTTCATTTAACCCTTCTCGCCAATAAGGCACTGCATACATCTGATTTCGCTCTATGTTACGTTCACGGCGTACATGGCGACGAAGTTGAACCACAATACGATCCTCACCCGCCAGCCAGTAAAACGCCTGTTCTAGCGACGGAAGCGCCTGGAAAAAGTGCAACAGCTTATCGGTAGCGTCCGTCCCGCCGACGATCCAATGCAACTGAAGCCCGGATGGCCTGTCGATATTGAGCTTATCGGCTTCATCATCAACGCGGATAACCGCGTGCCCTTGTGCATCGTCAGGGAGGTTCTCTAACAGCGCCATTAGCGCGGGTAGCGACGACGGATCGGCGGCCAGATAATAAGCGGCCGCGGGCGGCAGCATCGGGTTAGGGCCACCGGGTTGGGAAATACCGACCCAGTCGCCGGGGCGGGCATGGCGCGCAAAGGTCACCGCAGGTCCGGCGTGGTTATGTAGAGCAAAGACGATATCCAGTTCGCCTTCTTCTGGGCGTAGTGCGCGGATACTATAGGTGCGAACGATAGGGCGTGCGGCGCCTTCTGGCCAAAGCGGCCCGCGTTCACCGATAGCCGGTAAAACCGGTTTTTGTTGTCCAGCTTGCGGTAGAAATAGCTTGATATGTGCACCATATCGTTCGGCTGGAAAGTGGCTTACTGCATCATGATGAAAGGTTATGCAGCGTAAGTGCGGCGAAATATCATGGATCTGTTTAACCTGGACTAAAACAGGTTGTCGTGGCATTGCCATTCAGTCTCTCCGTGGATAGTGATTGTTGATTGCAAATCAGGCCGATACTATCAGGAATCGATCATGATCCTTCGGGGCTTGGCTGTGATTATGCGGGGGGGGATAGCGGTGGCTTCCTATCACTAAATTTTCCATTTTTTGTGATGCAAATCAAACTTGATCGCAAGGCCATAAATGAATAACCTCAAGAATAATAGTGCTGTAAAAGTGGGCCAGCAGCACAGTTGTTAGTGAGGGAGACGCAAGACACGCGCTGAGCAGAAAAGAGTAAGGTTGAGGGGGATGAGGTAGTGTTAACACGTGATTTTTTACAGAAAGCCGATTGTAGAACATCCTTTGGATGTATTGAAGAAACCTTACTGCTTACGCCACAACAACGAGCCGCTTCACTGGAAAAGACGTTAGCGTTACGGCCAAATCGTTGTCCTATTTGGGTTTTTGGTTACGGGTCACTCATGTGGAATCCGGTTTTTGAGGCTGAAGAGACCTGTCTGGCAACGCTGGTGGGGTGGCAGCGCGCCTTTAGCCTGCGTCTCACGATTGGCCGAGGTACGGTTAATCAACCGGGGCGGATGCTGGCGTTACGACCTGGGGGGCAAACGACAGGGCTGGCTTTTCGTCTGCCGGAAAACTCATTGCATGAAGACCTGGAGTTGTTGTGGAAGCGCGAAATGTTAACGGGTTGCTATCGCCCACTTTGGTGCGAGGTGCAACGTCAGAACGGTCTGCCACTGACGGCGCTGGTGTTTGTTTCCGAACCGGAACACCCCCTCAGTGAGCATGACATCGATAGTCAGCACGTCGCCCCGTTGATTGCGCGGGCGCATGGGCCGCTGGGCACCAATGCACAATATTTGTTTGCCCTTGAGCAGGCGTTGGAACACCACGGCGCGGAAGATGAAAGTATTAGTGAGTTGGCTCAACAGGTTCGCGCCCTGCAACAGTCGGGTTCTGCGGCCGAGGGAAGCTGACAATCATGGTCTCATGAGTGTAAGGCAGGCGGTGAACGACGATATCGCCGTTCACCTATACCGTGACTTACCTTAACGCAAGGCGAATAACGGTATTACCAGCCGACGCCAACGCCCATGGTGTACAGCGTGTCGTTAACATTCCCCTGATTACTTTCGATACGGGTTCGCGATACTTTCATCAGTACAGAAGACCAGTCGGTCAATTTGAAGCGTAAACCTGCATCGGCTTTCAGATAGATGGGCGTGGTGCTATCAAATGAGCGCCCAAGTTCACCGGTGGTGAACGTTTCAATGGATTTGCTGAACAGATAACGGTTGTAGGCCCATTTCAACGCCCCGGAGTAGAAATCATCATCATCATCCCGATCGCGGTACACAAAGGTCTGCGAGTTGACCAGCGATGTCAGTGAAAACGCGCCCAGGTCATTGTCCCAGAACTGGTAGCCTGGGCCGAGACCGAAAGAGCGGTTGGTTTTAATGCTTTCGATCCAATCGCGTTTGTACTGATAACGGCCTTGCCAAAACCAGTTCTCATCCACGAATTTATCCAGCGCATATTCACCCGCCACGTTTTTGGTGCTCTCGACGTTGTCCTCCTTAGCCAAATGATAGCTGGCATCCAGATTGTGACGCCAGGTATCGTGACGCGCTTTGGTGTTCAATGTCACGTCGTAGTTATCGGTTTCCGTCGAGCTTTTCTTATGCGCCATGCCGGCGTCGATATTACCCGTCCAGGCAAAATCGGTCACCAGCGGCTTCTGCGCCACAATGGAGGTGATTTGGGTAAGCGGCATTATTTGCGGCCCGTCAGCATCGTTAGCGAGCGATGGGCTAGCGACAATAGCGCGGTTTTCACCCGGTTTTACGCTTGGATACAGGATACCTTTCTTATAGCGTTCGCCTTGAATGACCAGACCATGATCGGATTCAAAGGTTTTCACCTTGTCCCAGGCCACAGAAATAGCGCCTGCATAGTCGGTATCGATAAAGAGTTTATTGCCGTCAAGCAGCGTGATTTTCCCTGTTAGCTTGTCGCCATTGTCCAGCCAAATGGTGTCAGCTTGGCTTGGTGTTATGCCAGCGGAGAGCGCGATAGCCAGACTGAGGGAGGAGATTGCGTGTTTGGATAGTGTCATTGTTGCTTAAATAAACCGTGGTGACAGGTATTGAGATGTCCGTCAAAGACGTACAGCCGTTGTAACGAACCGGTTTAGCCGGGACGGAAAACATTAACAGGAATCGTGGCGATGCTCTACTCGAAAACGATCATTGATTAGAATGTAAATAGTTATAAACACGACTGTTGATGATAATCCGCTATAAAGCAATGGTAGCCACGTGTGCGGCAGACTCATAACAAGGCGCGCGCTCTGGGAAGGCCCTCAGACCGGGGGAAAACCTCCGGCCTGAAATGTGTGGATGTCGCTTATTACGCAGTGCGCGGAGGCATATTACGGCTAAGAAAACGCGCGGCCAGGAATGTTTTTATGCGGAACACTATCTGCTCCTGAAAGAGAACGCAGAGCACGACGGTAGTTAACAGGAAAGTGATATAGCCGATTACAGACAGTTGTACCTGGCCTGCGGCGGCAATACATTGGTCCCAAGCGCTGAAACAGGCCAGCGGGTTGCCGCGCACCAATTGTTCCAGTGTTCGGAATAAATTGAAGAGCGGCACATGCAGCGCAAAGATAGACAGCGACGCCGCACCCAAGCGAGGCGACCAATGGCGCAGCCACGCGCTGTTTGGGTCACTCGCCAGCGCGCTGAGACACACTAAACCAACCTGAGCAGGCAGCAACAACCCGTTGTGCAGCAGAAAGTACCAGTAGGCTTCACCGTGGGTAAACAACCAGGTTGCGACAAGGAAATTCACGCCGATAAAGAGCGCGAGCGCATAGCGCTGGCCGGTCGTCAGCGGTGGACGCCCCTGCTGACGATAATGACGAAACAGCGCATAGCCCAAAATGCCTGCCAGAAATTCCGGCAGACGGAAGAGCGGCCCACGCTGCAAAAGCCCGGTATACGGAATGCCAAACTGCTGCTGCCAGATCACCCAAACCGGCGGCACGAGGTATAGCAAGCAAATAATGCCCATCCATAGCCATGGATGACGACTGTTCATCAGTCGTGGAGCGAGAAGGGGAAAAGTCAGGTAGAAAAAGAATAGGGTAGAAAGTGACCATAATGGGGCATTGAAGGTCAGGAAGTAAGGGTTCCATGCCTGTAACATCAGCACCTGTAATAACCCGTTGAACGCCAACTGTGTATTTGTCATGTAATGGCGCAGCGTTTCGGGGTCCACGTTAGGGTCGTTAGAGTCATAGATAACGAAACGCGCGCTGGCAACCTGCCCTTCCGGGGGGATGGCCAGCCACTGCATCAACGTGACAACGGCAATAGAGGACAGTAGCGCAATAATATGAATAGGGTAGAGATTAAAGAGACGTTTGGCCCAGAATTGACGAGCCGGTTCACGTAGGCGCCCGTCCTTGATGTAAACATGCGCGAGCAGAAAGCCAGACAGCACGAAGAATGTACTGGTGGCAAAGAAGCCCATGCTGGTGAACTCGCTCAAAAAGGGAATCCGTGCGCGCTGGGGATAAACATGGATCGTGTGATAAATCATTACATAGCATCCGAGCAAAAATCGTAACCATTCCAGGCCGATAAATCGCTCCTTATTGACCTTCTTCATGGTGGTCCCTCGATGTAAACGTGATGTAAAAATAGAAATGAAATTACAGAGCAGTCTAAACGAGAGCAGCGCAACATGGATTAGGATAATGGCTATAAACAGCGCGATGGTTTAACCGCCGTTGAGAGAGCGCACAAGCATAGCGGTTTTTCTCTGTTACGGGCGCGATCCTCGCCCGCGCGAGGATCGTCTGGGATGGTTCTTGCTAACGTGTGCTTTTTTATCAGGTGCGCCGTAAAACCCCGTCTTTTAGGGCGGGGAGGATGTCAACGCGTGATTAAATGACTTTTTCCTGCAACACCCAAACGGCGGCTTCAACGCGTGATTTGAGCTTCATCTTTTTTAACAGATGTTTAACATGAACTTTAACGGTGCTTTCTGTGATGGTGAGTTTACGCGCGATCACCTTGTTGGATAATCCCTGCGCTAATAGCTTCAAGATATCGCGTTCGCGCGGCGTAAGCTGTTGAATATCGCGATCGCTGCTGTGGCGATTTTCCCGCAGGCTAGCGGCCAGGATCGGCGTCAGCGTTTCACTGAGTACCATTTTCCCTGACGCCGCCTGATGCAGCGCCGCCAATAAATCTTCCGGCTCCATATCTTTCAATAGATAGCCATCGGCACCATTTTTCAAGGCGTTAACTACGTCATCTTCATGATTAGACACGCTAAAAACGACGATGCGGCCCGATAGCGATTTTTCCCGAAGGCGAGTTAACGTTTCCAGCCCGTTCATGCCAGGCATGTTCAAATCGAGCAAGATCAAATCAGGATCGAGCTGTTCCGCTAACTCGACCCCCTGTTCACCGTGACTTGCTTCACCGGCCACCTGCAATTCCGGGTCCATACTGATCAGTTGCTTAACGCCATTACGTAACATCGGGTGATCGTCAATCAGCAGTAGGGTGGCGGCATCTTCGTTAATCATGAATATCTCCTGTTAATGGCGACGAGGGGCGGTATTCGGAGAGAAAGCTGACATTCACTTCAGTGCCCCCCGATGGCCGGCGTCGAACAACGCACTCGCCGTGCAAACCTCGTGCACGGTCGCGCATAATAATTAAGCCATAGTGATTGGCGCGGCTGGCATCATCAGAAATTCCGATGCCATTATCCGTCACGCTCAGTTCTATATAATCTGCGCGACGTTGCAGCGTGATATCGACCTGCGTGGCCTGCGCATGTTTATAAATATTACTCAGCGCTTCCCGCACAATTTGCAGGACATGAATCCCCTGATGGGCAGAGACCGACTGCGGCGGCAGACGGTAGTGCAACCCAATGGGATAACCGAGCCGTTTGCTGAATTCATCCACCGACGCGCGCAGCGCCGCCAGTAAACCGGACTCGGAAAGTTTCAAACGGAAGGTCGTCAGTAATTCACGTAATTGGCGATAGGCCGTGTTCAATTCTTCACGCATTTCCGTTAATAGCTGTTGCGACGCAGGCGGTAAATCCCCGCTCTGCATTTGCAAACAACTCACCTGAATTTTCAGGCAAGAAAGCGATTGTGCAATAGAATCATGAAGTTCACGGGCGATCGTGGCGCGCTCTTCCATCAACATCAACTGCTGTTGATGGTTGGCTTGACGATCCAGCGCCAGCGTACTGGTTAATTGTTCTAACAACGTTTTCAGTAACTGATTCTGATCGCGGCTCAGCGTATTATTCTCCGCCAGCGTCGCCAACACCACGCCGTACCGTCCGTGTTGGTCTTCCAGATCCCAACAGTGCGCTTCTCCCGGTGTCTCATCCCGTGTCGTTTGCCATTCGCCGTGTTCATTGTCGTTACCCGGGCCATAATCTGGCGCAGCCTGACAAGCATTACTCACTTGATGCAACTGTTCCTGACTATTTTCTTCATATAAGCGTAATTGGATATTGCGCAGCGGCGTCAGGGAGGGCAATTCGTTCAGAATCGGCATCACACGATTGCACAGCGGTTCGCCGGTATGAAGGCGTCGGCTCGCGCGGTAAAGAAATGAAAGTAAATCGTTCTTCTGCTGAAGATCGGCCGTCTTCTCAGCCACGCGCTGTTCCAGACTGTGATACATAGCGGAGAGTTCATCCGACATACTGTTCAACACCTGTCCCAGCGTGCTCATTTCGTCGTGTCCGCTAATGGCGATGCGTTGGGTGAAATCGCCGTGGCCGATGGCTTGCGCCATCGACACTAACTGTCGCCACGGGGTTAACAAGCGGCGACGCAGATAAAAGAAAGTGGCGACCAACAGAATGCACATGATGCCCGATAAAGGCGCGTTGCACCAGTGTGACCATTACCAGGCGCTGTTCCGTTTTATGATCGATGGCGGAAACCAAATCGTCCAGTTGCTGCACGAAAAGGGCGACATCGCTAGCGGCGTCGTCAGGGTGCCCCGCTTGCTGTAAATGGGGTCGCAGGTTTCCCAGCCAGAAAATACGCAGCGCGGTGAATTGCTCGCTAAGCCCCTCCCGGCGTACCGCCTGCTGGAGGTCGCTGCTGATTTCATCATCTTCCAGTTCTTGTAGGTAGGCTTCATTCTCGGCGGAAAGCGGCACCATTGAGAGCAAACGGTAGCTCTGCATACGCAGTGACCCTGCTTTATTAATGGCATGCGCATTTCCTTGGATACTTTGTGACATCCAACTGGAAACCGACATACCGGCAATACCCAGCAAACCGAGTAACAGCATCAATAGTGCAACCTGATTGACGAGCGACAGCGGCAGCAGGAAACGTTTCAACATACAGCGACCTCTGCTGGAGGAGTAGAAAATCCATACCGGGAAGGATAACCCTGTTGGCATTTTTCCCGATCCTACGTGATAACCCTATACCTACTAATAAGTACTACTTAATATCCTTTGCTTAAAAGGGGATATTGCGGAGCGAAAAATGGCGATATAACAGATTGAATTACCGTTGCTTATTTTTTCATTTTCCTTACTCATTAAGGAGTGTGGTTATTTTTACCTGGTTTTTTTACCTGACAGCGCGTTGATTTACATCAACTTTACCTGTGAGGTAATCCCTAATGTTGCGCCTTAATTCTACCGCGTTCTTATTTATCGAGGTTTTTATGACGCAGCCTTCATCGCCCGAAAAGCTATCACAAAGCACATTGATTAGAGAGTGGGATCCTGAAAACCCGCAATTATGGCACGCCGGCGGCCAGCGGATAGCCCAGCGCAATCTTTGGATCTCAGTACCATGCCTGCTGTTATCGTTTTGTGTCTGGATGATTTTTAGTACGGTGGCCGTTAATCTCAACAAAGTTGGCTTTCGTTTCTCTACCGATCAGCTCTTTTTACTGACCGCACTACCTTCCGTTTCCGGTGCGCTGTTGCGTGTTCCATACGCTTTCGTTATCCCGCTGGTTGGGGGACGTCGTTGGACGACGCTAAGTACCCTCATTCTGGTTATTCCGTGTGTCTGGCTTGGGTTTGCCGTACAGGATCCGCAAACGTCTTATCGCGTTTTCGTCACGATTTCCCTGCTGTGCGGTTTCGCTGGCGCGAATTTCGCATCGAGCATGGCCAATATCAGTTTCTTCTTTCCCAAAGCACGCCAGGGCAGCGCGCTCGGCATTAATGGCGGATTAGGTAACCTCGGCGTGAGCGTTATGCAGTTGCTGGTGCCGGTGGTGATTTTTCTGCCGATGTTGGGGTTCTCCGGCAACGGCGTAGTTCAACCCGATGGGCAACAGATCTGGCTGCACCACGCGGCCTGGATATGGGTCCCGCTTTTGGTGATCGCCTCTATCGCCGCCTGGTTTGGCATGAACGATCTTTCAACGGCGAATGCCTCAATTCGTGAACAGTTACCGGTACTTAAACAAATGCACCTTTGGGTGTTGAGTTTTTTGTATCTCTCCACCTTTGGCTCATTTATCGGTTTCTCCGCCGGTTTCAGTATGCTGTCCAAAACGCAGTTTCCAGACATCGTCATTCTCTACTATGCGTTCTTTGGGCCGCTACTGGGGGCGTTGGCACGACCGGTAGGCGGCATGTTGTCAGACCGTTTTGGCGGCGTCAGAGTCACGCTGATTAACTTCGTCCTGATGGCCATTTTCTCGGTGCTACTTTTTCTGCCGTTACCCAGTGCGCATTCAGCGGGATCATTTGGGATGTTCTTCGCCATCTTTATGGCGTTATTCCTGACGGCGGGGTTGGGGAGTGGCTCAACCTTCCAGATGATCGCGATCATCTTTCGCAAAATTACCGCGGATCGGGTGAAATCGCAGGGCGGGAGCGAGGCTGACGCACAGCGTGCGGCCGCAACGGACACGGCCGCTGCATTGGGCTTTATTTCGGCCATTGGCGCTATCGGCGGGTTCTTCATTCCGCAAGCCTTCGGCATGTCGCTGGAGCTAACCGGCTCTCCCACCGGGGCGATGAAGGTGTTTGTCGTGTGTTACGTGGTATGCATTCTGGTGACCTGGCTGTTTTATGCCAGAAAGCAAAGCTAGCGGCCTACATTTCCGAAATATTCTCTGCCTTCGTTTTTCCCGGCGTAAAAAATTGTGCTGAGGTGGGCGTGGTTGCCGGGTGAGGCGCATGGATGCGACGAAAACCAGTGCCGCGTCGGGAACGCGTCACTGGTGGCCCGAATTGCAGCCACGAACGCCGAAGGTATCGCGTAGCGACACAATTAGCGCCAAATAGCCACAGGTCAAGGAGCGCGGCAATTGAGCGCTCCTTGTCGTGCGCGTGCTACGAAGTAGCATGAAAATGACAGTGTTGTCGCGCACGAAATATTCGCAATACCTGCATAAAACATAAAAATGTGACTACGACGCCTCCTCCTTTTCGGGGAGGCGTTTTTTTCACGCTGCATCCAGCGTCCCCCCTTTACTGAATTCGCACGATTTTTCGTCGCTTTCCGCCTACTACCTCTAAATAGTCGTGTGTATGAATTCGGTATAAACACAAAACCAATGGTTTTATTTTTATGATTATAAATCAACTACTTGAATTATTTTAAAAGAATAATTCTTTAGTGGTAGTTAATGACGTACTCCGTTTTTCACCGGGGACACTCTTGATCGTTATCAAGTTTGGCGGCGCGGTTGCTGGCTACCCTAGCGCCAATTTGAGCGATGTGTCGTTAGCAAAATAACTATCTGCTACGAGCATTTCATAACGACAGGAGCCAGCAGGCTTCGCAGCAGGAGAGTCCGGATGAGCAAATTTCTTGACCGGTTACGTTACTTCAAACAACGGGGCGAACCGTTTTCTAATGGTCACGGGCAGACCCTCAATACCAATCGCGACTGGGAAGACGGCTATCGCAGCCGCTGGCAACATGACAAGATCGTGCGTTCGACCCACGGGGTAAACTGCACCGGTTCATGTAGCTGGAAGATTTATGTGAAAAATGGTCTGGTGACCTGGGAAACACAGCAGACTGACTATCCGCGTACCCGACCGGACTTGCCCAACCATGAGCCACGTGGTTGCCCGCGCGGCGCTAGCTATTCCTGGTATCTCTACAGCGCCAACCGCCTAAAATATCCAATGATGCGTAAGCGCTTGTTGAAATTGTGGCGTGAAGCGAAATTAACGCACAGCGATCCGGTGGATGCCTGGGCATCTATTGTCAACGACCCCGAAAAAACCCAATACTACAAACAAATTCGTGGCCGTGGTGGGTTCGTCCGTTCTGACTGGAACGAGGTCAACGAACTGATCGCCGCTTCTAACGTTTACACCGCCAAGACTTATGGCCCGGATCGTATTGTTGGATTCTCGCCGATTCCGGCAATGTCGATGGTGTCCTACGCCGCGGGCGCGCGTTACCTCTCTCTGCTCGGCGGGGTGTGCCTGAGCTTCTACGACTGGTACTGTGACTTGCCGCCTGCGTCACCGATGACGTGGGGCGAACAAACTGACGTACCGGAGTCTGCCGACTGGTATAACTCCTCTTACATCATTGCCTGGGGTTCTAACGTTCCGCAAACCCGTACCCCGGATGCTCACTTCTTTACGGAAGTCCGCTACAAAGGCACTAAAACCGTGGCGGTCACGCCGGATTACGCGGAAATCGCCAAGCTGTGCGATCAGTGGCTGAACCCGAAACAGGGCACCGACAGCGCGATGGCGTTGGCAATGGGCCACGTCATTCTCAAAGAGTTTCATCTCGACAAACCAAGTCCATATTTCAGCGAGTACGTGCGGCAATATACGGATTTACCGATGCTGGTGCTGTTGGAGCCGCGCGAAGACGGCTACTACGCGGCGGGTCGACTGCTACGTGCCGCCGATCTGGTAGACAATCTCGGTCAGGACAACAATCCGCAGTGGAAAACCATCGCGATTGACGATGAAAGCGGCAACCTGACGGCACCGCAAGGGTCGATCGGCTACCGTTGGGGCGATCAGGGCAAATGGAACCTGGAACAGCGCGACGGTCTGAGCGGTGAAGAAGTGAAGCTACGCTTGAGCCTGCTGGGGGCGCACGACGATGTGGTTGATGTCGGCTTCCCCTATTTTGGCGGCGCGGTCAGCGAGCATTTCAACAACGTCGAGCTGCAAGACATTCTGCTGCACAAACTGCCGGTTAAGCGTTTGACGCTGGCCGACGGTAGCGAAGCGCTGGTTGCCAGCGTGTATGACCTGACCATGGCGAACTATGGCCTGGATCGCGGTCTGGACGATGAAAACTGCGCGCGTGATTATGACGATGTCAAAGCGTACAGTCCCGCCTGGGCGGAAGAAATCACGGGCGTTTCCCGCCAGAACATTATTCGTATTGCGCGTGAATTCGCCGATAACGCGGATAAAACCCACGGTCGTTCGATGGTTATTGTGGGGGCCGGCATCAATCACTGGTATCACATGGACATGAACTACCGCGGCATCATTAACATGCTGATTTTCTGCGGTTGTGTTGGTCAGAGCGGTGGTGGTTGGGCGCACTACGTCGGACAAGAAAAACTACGTCCGCAAACGGGCTGGATGCCGCTGGCGTTTGGTCTGGACTGGCAGCGTCCGCCGCGCCATATGAACAGTACCTCGTTCTTCTACAACCATTCCAGCCAGTGGCGTTATGAAACCGTCACGCCGCAGGAACTGTTGTCCCCCTTGGCGGACAAATCCCGCTTTAGCGGCAGTATGATTGATTTTAACGTGCGAGCCGAACGTATGGGTTGGCTGCCGTCTGCGCCGCAACTGAACGTTAACCCACTGAATATTGCGGAAAAGGCGCGTGCCGCCGGTATGACGCCGCAGGATTATACCGTAGCCGCCTTGAAATCCGGTGACATCAGGTTTGCCGCAGAACAGCCAGATAGCCCGCAAAACTATCCGCGAAATCTATTCATCTGGCGTTCCAACCTGCTGGGCTCCTCCGGTAAAGGCCACGAATACATGCTGAAGTACCTGCTGGGGACGGAGCACGGTATTCAGGGGCAAGATTTGGGGACGGCGGGCAGCGTGAAGCCGGAAGAAGTGGAATGGCGCGATCGGGGCGTTGAAGGCAAACTGGATCTGGTGGTGACGCTTGATTTCCGTATGTCCAGCACCTGCTTGTACTCCGACATCGTGCTACCGACGGCAACCTGGTATGAAAAAGACGACATGAATACCTCGGATATGCATCCGTTTATTCACCCGCTGTCTGCCGCCGTCGATCCCGCATGGGATTCCAAAAGCGACTGGGAAATCTACAAAGGTATCGCGAAAGCCTTCTCCCGCGTGTGTCAAGGGCATCTGGGGCAGGAAACCGATCTGGTGACGTTGCCGATCCAACACGACTCTACGGCAGAAATGGCGCAGCCGTTCGGCGTGGAGGACTGGAAAAAAGGCGAATGCGATCTGATTCCGGGCAAAACCGCGCCGCATCTAATGGTGGTGGAGCGTGATTATCCGAACCTGTACGAACGTTTCACCTCGCTCGGTCCATTGATGGACAAACTGGGCAACGGGGGTAAAGGCATCGGTTGGAACACGCAGACCGAAGTCGATTTTCTGAAAAAGCTGAACTACACCAAAGCAGATGGCGCGGCGGCGGGGCGTCCGCAGATTGAAACGGCGATCGACGCGGCGGAAGTGATTCTGTCTCTGGCGCCGGAAACCAACGGTCAGGTGGCGGTAAAAGCGTGGCAAGCGCTGGGTAAATTTACCGGACGCGATCACACGCACCTGGCACTAAATAAAGAAGACGAGAAAATTCGCTTCCGCGATATCCAGGCGCAGCCGCGCAAGATTATCTCCAGCCCGACCTGGTCGGGGCTGGAAGACGAACATGTTTCCTATAACGCCTGTTATACCAACGTTCATGAGCGGATTCCGTGGCGGACGCTCTCCGGTCGCCAGCAGTTGTATCAAGACCATGAGTGGATGCGCGCTTTCGGCGAAAGCCTGCTGGTCTACCGCCCGCCAGTCGACACCCGTGCAGCGGCGCCGGTAATGAACCAGAAACCTAACGGCAACCCGGAAAAGGCGCTGAACTTCCTCACGCCGCACCAGAAATGGGGTATTCACTCCACCTACAGCGACAACCTGTTGATGCTGACGCTGGGGCGTGGCGGCCCGATTATCTGGCTGAGCGAACAGGATGCCAGCGATTTAGGTATTGCGGATAACGACTGGGTAGAAGCATTCAACGCTAACGGCGCGCTGACGGCGCGGGCGGTGGTCAGCCAGCGTGTACCGGCGGGCATGACCATGATGTACCACGCGCAGGAACGCATTATTAACCTGCCGGGATCGGAAATCACCCAGCAGCGCGGCGGTATTCACAACTCGGTGACCCGTATCACGCCGAAACCCACCCATATGATCGGCGGCTATGCTCAACTGGCCTATGGCTTTAACTACTATGGCACCGTTGGGTCGAACCGCGATGAGTTCGTCGTCGTTCGTAAAATGAAACGTATCGACTGGCTGGACGATGAAGGCCAGGACGATGTTCAGCAACAAACAGTACAGAAAGCGGTACAGCAGGAGAAAGCCTGATGAAAATTCGTTCACAAGTGGGCATGGTGCTGAATCTGGACAAATGCATCGGCTGTCATACCTGCTCCGTTAGCTGTAAAAATGTTTGGACCAGCCGTGAAGGGATGGAATACGCCTGGTTCAACAACGTCGAAACCAAGCCGGGCGTCGGCTATCCGCATGCCTGGGAAGATCAGGAAAAATGGCAGGGCGGTTGGATCCGTAAAATCAGCGGCAAGCTTGAACCGCGCATGGGGAATCGCGTCAGCGTATTGTCCAAAATCTTCGCTAACCCCGACGTACCGGGGCTCGACGATTACTATGAACCGTTCGATTACGATTATCAGAACCTGTGTAAAGCGCCGGAAGGGAAGCACCAACCCGTCGCCCGTCCACGTTCGCTGATTACCGGTCAGCGGATGAAGAAAATCGAGAATGGCCCGAACTGGGAAGACGATCTGGGAGGCGAATTCAGCGTACGCGCCAAAGATAAAAACTTTGCGCATATGCAGAAAGCGATGTACGGCCAGTTCGAAAATACCTTCATGATGTATTTGCCGCGCCTGTGCGAACACTGCCTGAACCCGGCGTGCGTGGCCACCTGTCCGAGCGGCGCGATCTACAAACGCGCTGAAGACGGTATCGTCCTGATCGATCAGGACAAATGCCGCGGCTGGCGTATGTGCCTGACCGGTTGCCCGTACAAGAAAATCTACTTCAACTGGAAGAGCGGCAAATCGGAAAAATGTATTTTCTGCTACCCGCGCATTGAAAGCGGCCAGCCGACGCTCTGCTCAGAAACCTGCGTCGGTCGTATCCGCTATCTAGGCGTGCTGCTCTATGATGCCGACCGCATCGAACAAGCGGCCTCGGCGGAAAATGAGCAAGATCTGTACCAGAGCCAGTTGGATGTGTTCCTTGACCCGCATGACCCGAAAGTCATTGAACAAGCGCTGAAAGACGGTATTCCCAACAGCGTTATTGAAGCGGCGCAGCGGTCGCCGGTGTACAAAATGGCAATGGACTGGAAGCTGGCGCTGCCGCTGCACCCGGAATACCGCACGTTGCCGATGGTGTGGTACGTGCCGCCGTTATCACCGATCCAGTCTGCCGCCGATGCGGGGCAATTGGCGCACACTGGCGTCCTGCCGGACGTCGAAAGCCTGCGTATCCCGGTGCAATATCTGGCAAACCTGCTAACCGCAGGAGATACCGAGCCAGTCTTACTGGCGCTGAAACGTATGCTGGCGATGCGTCACTACAAACGTGCGGAAAGCGTAGAGGGTAAGATCGATACCCGTGCGCTGGAACAGGTTGGACTGACGGAAGCGCAGGCGCAGGAAATGTACCGCTATCTGGCGATTGCCAACTACGAAGATCGTTTCGTGATCCCTTCAAGCCATCGTGAGCTGGCGCGTGACGCGTTTCCGGAAAGTAAAGGTTGCGGCTTCAGCTTTGGTGATGGGTGTCACGGCAGCGATACCAAATTCAACCTGTTCAATAGTAAGCGTATTGACGCCATTGATGTCAGCAGCAAGACGCGCGATATGAACAGCAAAATCATGCAGGAGACGAACCATGATTAGCCTGCGGATTATTGCCCGCCTATTGGACTATCCCGATAGCGAGCTGTGGGAAAACCGGGGTGAGTTGATCGACGCGGCAGCGCAGGCCGATGCCTTGTCGCCGCTTGCACGCCGCCAATTGATACAGTTCATCAATACCTTGTGTGACAGGGATTTGTTAGACATGCAAGCAGAGTACAGCGGGCTGTTTGACCGCGGTCGGGCAACGTCGCTGCTGCTGTTCGAGCACGTTCACGGTGAGTCGCGCGACCGTGGTCAGGCAATGGTTGACCTGATGCAGCACTATGACGATGCCGGGTTGGCGCTGGATTGCCGTGAGCTACCGGACTACCTGCCGCTGTACCTTGAGTACCTTTCTCGTCTGGAACCCGCGCAAAGCCGCGCGGGGTTACTCGACATCGCGCCGATTCTGGCATTGATTGGGGCGCGTTTGCAGCAACGCGATAGTCGCTATGCCGTGCTGTTCGATCTGCTGCTGGCACTGTCCGGTAGTGACCTGAAAAGTGACGATGTCACGTCTAAGGTGGCAGGGGAAGCGCGTGATGATACGCCGCAGGCGCTGGATGCCGTGTGGGAAGAGGAGCAGGTTAAATTCCTCGGCGAAGAAGGCTGCGCATCGGCCCAGCAAACGCAACACCAACGCCGTTTTGCTGGCGCGGTGGTGCCGCAATATTTGAATCTTGACGCGACATCGGCGGGAGGGCAACGCTAATGAGTGCAATCACGAACTCTTCTTTTATAAACTTCAGCAATATATTCTTTTTTGACATCTATCCTTACCTGGCGATGGCGATTTTCCTGATTGGTAGCTGGGTGCGCTATGACTATGGTCAATACAGTTGGCGTGCCGGGTCGAGCCAAATGCTGGATAAGAAAGGGATGCGTCTGGCGTCTAACCTGTTCCATCTGGGGATCCTGGGTGTCCTTGCCGGGCATTTCCTCGGCATGCTGACGCCGCACTGGATGTACGAAGCCTTCCTGCCAATGGACGTCAAACAGAAAATGGCGATGTTCGGCGGCGGAGCGGCAGGCTTGCTGACGTTTGTCGGTGGCGTGCTGTTATTAAAACGTCGGCTGACTAATCCGCGCGTTCGTGCCACGTCCAGCGTCGGCGATATTCTTATCCTGTCGTTGCTGGTGATCCAGGCGGGCTTAGGGCTTCTGACCATCCCTTTTTCGGCACAGCATATGGATGGCAGTGAAATGCTGAAACTGGTCGGTTGGGCGCAAAGCGTGGCGTTCTTCCAAGGGGGGGCATCAGCACATCTGGCGGGGGTGGCGTTGATCTACAAGTTGCACATCGTATTGGGGTTAACGCTGTTTGTCCTGTTCCCGTTCTGCCGTCTGGTACACATCTGGAGTGCGCCGGTGGAATACCTGACACGTCGCTACCAACTTGTACGTAATCGCCGTTAGGCGTGATGTAACACGGTGGCGTTAGCACGACGCCACCGCGCTTGTTTGGCGTTTATTGACATTCCGCTTATTTACTTACCCTCGCCAATTTAACGTCTCCGACCATTACTCATTTCATCGAAAATTTATTGGCGCTATCGCCTTACGTAAGGAAAGCGCACACCGTTACGGCTCAACGCGGGCAGTGAATTTTGTCCATTGCACTATTGGCGATCGTTTTTTATACTGTATAAAAATACAGTTATATTGCCGTGCCGAGAGGCGAACAGAGAAATGAAACGATATCTTCCTGAGCCCTGCCCAGATAAGCAGGCGCTAAATCTTTATGCCGCTGCGGTGCCTGCGGGATTCCCCAGCCCGGCGAATGATTATGTTGAACAGCGTATCGATTTGAATAGCGTGTGTGTTCGGCATCCTTCGGCAACCTATTTTGTACGAGTTGCTGGTCACTCGATGGTGGAAGGGGGAATTCACGATGGCGATCTGGCCGTGGTCGATAGTGCATTGCAGGCGCGTCATGGCGATATTGTGATTGCCGCGCTGGATGGCGAGTTCACCATCAAACGGCTACAGGTAACCCCTACGTTGGCGCTAGTGCCGATGAACGCTGCCTATACACCGATTCCAATTAAAGACCGCGAGAGTCTCGCTATTTTTGGCGTCGTCACTTACGTTATTCATGCGACTCGATAATGTACGCCCTCGTTGATGTGAATACCTTTTATGCCAGTTGCGAAAAGGTTTTTCGCCCGGATTTGGCGCATAAGCCGGTCATTGTGCTTAGTAACAATGATGGATGTGTGATTGCCCGTTCTCATGAAGCGAAAGCGCTGGGCGTAAAAATGGGGGTGCCATTCTTTCAGATCGACGAACTGATTCGTCGGCATAATATTGTGGTTTTTTCCTCTAATTATGCGCTTTACGCGGATATGTCGGCGCGCGTGATGAGTATTTTGGAAGAGATGGCGCCTGCGGTAGAGATCTACAGCATTGATGAGGCTTTTTTGCATTTATCCGGCGTCGCGTGGCGTACCTCGCTTGAGGACGTTGGGCAGCAGATTAAAACGCGCATAAAGCGTGAAGCACATTTACCCGTGGGTGTGGGTATTGCGCCGACCAAGACGTTAGCCAAATTAGCCAATCATGCGGCAAAAACCTGGCGTAAAACACACGGCGTGGTGGATTTATCCAACCCTGAACGCCAGGAAAAGCTGCTGGCAATGACGCCCGTTGGCGAAGTCTGGGGCATTGGCCGCCGACTGGCGCGCCAGATGGAAACGATGGGCATCGATACGGCATTGGCGCTGGCTCGCACCGATCTTGCCTATATTAGAAAGCACTTCAGCGTGGTGGTTGAACGGACGGTACGCGAATTGCGCGGGCAGCCTTGTCTGGACATTGAGGCCTTACCGCCAGCCAAGCAGCAGATACTCTGTTCCCGCTCATTTAGTTCGCGCATTACGGACTATACGCACCTGCATCAGGCGGTTTGTCGTTATGCCGAACGCGCAGCGGAGAAATTACGCCATGAGGAACAGTTTTGCCGCCAGATTTCCGTTTTTATCCGTACCAGTCCTCATGTTCCCCACGGAGAATACTATAGTAATCAGGCGACATGTGTGACATCCACGCCGACCAACGATACCCGTGACATTATTGCACGGGCGATTGAGGCGCTGGCGCGGCTCTGGAAGCCAGGCTATCGCTACTGTAAGGCCGGTGTGGTGCTATCCGATTTTTATCCCCAGGGTGTGGCGCAATTAGATCTGTTTGATGCGGCGAAACCTATGACGAACAGTGCCAGTTTGATGGCAACAATTGATCGCATCAATCATTCGGGCAAAGGGAAGATCTGGTTTGCCGGTCAAGGTATTAATCCGAGTTGGTCAATGAAACGAGAACGGCTTTCGCCTGCGTACACCACGCGGATGGACGATTTAAGGGTTGTTAAATCATGATGCTGCCGGAAAAAATACCGGATCGCTATGAGTATCCAGAACATCTGCGCACCGAAGTGGATGGGCTGCCGGCCGTGCCCGGTGTTTATATCTTTCACGGTGACAGCGAAACGTTGCCGCTGTATATCGGTAAAAGTATCAATATCCGCGCACGCGTATTGTCACACATGCGTACACGCAAAGAAGCCAGGCTGCTCAGGCAAACACGACACATTAGCTTTATTGAAACGGCGGGGGAGATCGGGGCGTTACTTTTGGAAGCGCAGATGATCAAACAGCAGGCACCGCTGTTTAACAAACGGCTGCGACGCGCTCGCCAGCTCTGTTCGCTCCGTTTAACCGCAGCGCGGGTTGACGTGGTGTACGCCAAAGATGTCGATTTTTCCACGACGCCTGGGCTTTATGGGTTGTTCAGCCATCGTCGTGCCGCGATAAACGCCCTAAAAATTATGGCTGATGAAGAAAAGCTCTGTTTAGGTCTATTGGGCGTAGAACATTTGCCCGCTGGCAGAGCGTGTTTTCGTCATGCATTAAAAAAATGTGCGGGCGCCTGCTGTGGCAAAGAATCCATCTCGGAACATCACCATAGGCTAGCGCTCCGGCTCAATGCCATGAAGCTAAACTGTTGGGCTTATCCTGGTCGTATTGCAATCAAAGAACATCGCCAGGTGAAGACGGATTATCACATTATTCATAACTGGTTTTATCTGGGAACGGTCGCGCAGTTGTCAGACGTCGCCGCGTTAAAGCGCGTTGCCGCAAATTTTGACAGCGACGGTTATAAGATCTTATGTAAACCGATCGTCAGCGGTAGCGTGGAGATCATCCCGCTTGATGAATGACACAGGAATGACGCATCAGATTTTCTTTACTATCTGTCAGGCGTTTATGGAAACCTTAACTATACTTGAATTCGCGTCTTATCTGTCAAGGATTGGCGTTTGGGTCCATAGGTATGATGAAATAAAGCGAGGTTATTATGGGTATTCTGTCCTGGGTGATTTTTGGTTTGATCGCGGGGATTTTAGCTAAGTGGATTATGCCCGGTAAAGATGGCGGTGGTGTGATAATGACGATTTTGCTCGGGATAGTGGGGGCTGTTGTCGGCGGCTACATCAGCACTTTCTTCGGGTTTGGTCGGGTGGATGGGTTTAACTTCGGTAGCTTCATCGTAGCCATCGTTGGTGCGATCGTGGTTCTGTGGATCTACCGTAAAGTGCGTGATTAATGCTTCACCCGTTGCCCCTGCTTAGGGGGCAACATCCTTTCTCTACTTTATCTTAATCGTGTTGTTGGCTCAGTGTGTTATCACGCTATCCAGCGCGCGCAGGTGCTCAGGTTGCCATGACAGGGTGACTTCGGTACCCGCCTTCCAGTGCGGTTGGATCTCGCTGGCGGGGAGTTTCACCATGAACTGCGGCTGCCCAGCCACTTCGGTCATCATTCTGACGTGATCGCCCAAATAAATGAACTGTTGAATCCGAGCCTTAACCTGTTGCATGTTGCTATCGAGGTGCTCGGCGTTGACGTGGATACGCTCGGGGCGGATACAGAGCGTAATTTTCCTACCCTGTGAGCTGGGGCGTACTTTTAGCGCGCGCAGCGACGTGCCATCATCCAATGTTGCTCGATAGAATGCGCCTTCCGCCTCGGCACGCGTGGCGATCAACGTATTGTTTTCCCCAATAAACTGGGCGACAAAGGCATTTTCCGGTTTCTCGTAGAGATCGCTGGGACTATCCATTTGCTGGATAATGCCATCATTAAAGACGGCGACACGGTTGGACATCGTCATCGCTTCGCTCTGATCGTGCGTGACATAAACTACGGTTAACGCAAGAGATTCATGTAATTCCTTAATTTCTAACTGCATATGTTCACGAAGCTGCTTGTCCAACGCCCCTAAAGGCTCATCCATCAATACCAGTTTCGGTTCGAAAACCAGCGCACGCGCCAGCGCCACACGCTGTTGCTGACCGCCGGACATCTGGGCCGGATAGCGATCGGCCAGACTGGTAAGTTTTACGCGATCCAATACCCGATCCACTTTTTCCTTGATATCTACGCGGTTAAGGCGGCGAATGGAGAGTGGAAAGGCCAGATTTTCCGCAACGGTCATATGAGGAAAGAGGGCATAGTTCTGAAACACCATGCCGATGTCACGCTGGTGTGGCGGCAGATGATGCAGCGGCGCGTCACGTAATAGGATTTCGCCCTGTGTCGGATTTTCAAACCCGGCCAGCATCATCAAGCTGGTGGTTTTCCCTGATCCAGAAGGCCCCAGCAGGGTTAGAAATTCACCTTCCTGAATATCCAGATTGAGATTTTTGACGATCAGGCGGTCGCCGTCGTAGGTCTTCTGCACATTCCTAAAGCTGACATAGGTTCTCATTTTCACTCTCCGGCAGTCTTTGTAATCCATTGAATGCATAAACCATGCCGGGTATTTACCGAGAGAAGAACAGCGTAGCGCTATGCGGTAACGCGTCTGCGCACAGCGAGACGAATGCACCATGATGGATTGGCGTGTTAATTAAAAGCATCAGGGTGGTGCGAATGCCTCACGTTAAATCAAGTGACCATTAAACATTGAGATGATGTGATTCCAGCGCGTGGATACAGGATACAACCACTAAGAATGCCTGTGTCATTACGTCCTCTTCTACACTGGCGTAGCCCAGTAATAAACCGCGCTGTTGCGTGGGTTGCAGGTAGTAGCTCGACAGCGGCTTGACCATCACGCCGCGGCGTATAATGGCCGCGCTCAGCACAACATCATCGATGTGAGGCGGCAGGCTGAGCAGCATATGCAGCCCAGCGTTGCTGCTGTCTCCAACGTAATCCGCCCCCAGATGCTGTTCAATTAACGATGTTAACAATGCGCGTCGGCGCGCGTAGAGCAGGCGCATGCGGCGAATATGCGCGGCGTAGAGTCCTTCGCGGATGAACTGTGCGAGCGTCGCCTGCGTTAGCCAGTGTCCGCCGCGATAGAGTTCGGCATGCGCGGTCTTCAACGATGCAGCCAGTCGCGGCGGCAGCACCATGTAACTGACACGCAGCCCAGGGTAGAGCGTTTTGCTAAATGTCCCGATGTAGATCACCGGCGATTGTGCCTGTAGCCCTTGCAGGGCTGGGATCGGGTTGCCGGAAAAACGAAATTCGCTATCATAATCATCTTCCACGACCCAACACCCATGCTCCTGTGCCAGCGCCAACAGACGTTGACGCCGCGCCAGACTCATGACAACACCCAGTGGATATTGATGTGACGGTGTCACACAAATTAAACGAGGGACGTTGTCAGGCGAGAACGTCTTCGGCGGAACCAGCCCTTGTTCATCAACGTGATTAGGGGCAATACGCAGGCCATTAATCGTCAGAACATTGCGAATCCCCCAATAGCAGGGATCTTCAATCCATGCCAGATCGCCAGGGTCACATAGCATTTTGGCCAGTAAATCCATCGCCTGGTGCGTGCCTTCGGTAATCAGAATTTGCTCCGGTTTACATTCTACTGAACGTGCGACACGCAGATAATCGACCAGCGCCAATTGCAGCTCCGGGCAGCCGCCAATCGGCGAATAGGACAACTGTTCGGGGCGAACGCGTCGCGTCAGGCGCGTCTGAATGCGCCGCCACAGATCGTGCGGAAAGCTGGCGATGTCCGGGATACCCGGCATAAACGCGCCCCATTGCCGCGCCGATGCTCCCGAATATCCCAGCAGATGCAGGCCGCGGCGCGAGATCTCACGCATCGGTTCGCGTATTTCACCCGCACTATCGCGATTCACCGCCGGCATATTACCGTCGGGGATCTGAGCGGTAACGAAAGTGCCGCTGCCTTTACGGGTATCGATGTAGCCTTCTGCCAGTAACTGTTCGTAAGCCGCGAGCACGGTATTACGCGATAGCGAGAGCTGCTGTGCCACATCGCGCGACGACGGCAGACGTTCGCCTGCGGTAATTGCGCCATCAAGAATCGCCAGTCGGATGCAGTCATACAACCGTTTATTTAACGCCCCATCGCGTTGAACAGCCAAACGCTGATGCAGTAAATCGGTCAGAAGTGAGCGCAAAGTGGATCCTTCAAATATTCAAAATTGGCACTGGATTATAGAACCATCTAGCGTCTAAATGACAATATCGTTTTTCAACAACCTACCATCTTGCAACGACTTATCATCGTTTTTATACGAGTGGATATGTTTGGGATACCGGAGCAGATATGAATAATAGTGAACTAAACCAACGTCGTCAGGCTGCCACGCCGCGAGGTGTGGGCGTGATGTGTGACTTTTATGCTGACAGGGCGGAAAACAGCACATTGTGGGACATTGAAGGGCGAGAATTTATCGATTTCTCTGCGGGGATTGCCGTATTGAACACTGGCCACCGTCACCCAAAAGTGATGGCGGCGGTGCATGAACAGTTAGCGCGCTTTACTCATACCTCTTATCAGGTCGTGCCTTACGCCAGCTATGTTGCGCTGGCCGAGCGCATTAATGCGCTAGCGCCGATTAATGGCGCGGCAAAGACCACGTTTTTTACTACCGGCGCGGAAGCGGTAGAAAATGCGGTGAAAATTGCGCGCGCTTATACCAAACGTCCCGGCGTCATCGCCTTTAGTGCGGCGTTTCACGGCCGTACGCTGCTGACCATGACGCTAACCGGCAAAGTCGCGCCTTACTCTACTGGATTTGGGCCATTCCCCGGTTCCATTTTCCACGCGCTTTATCCCAGTGAACAGCACGGGGTTACGGTTGAGCAAGCGCTGGAAAGTATTGACCGTCTGATGCATAGCGATATTGCCGCCGATCAAGTCGCGGCCATTCTACTGGAGCCTGTGCAGGGCGAAGGGGGTTTTAACATTGCGCCCCCGGATTTCATCAGCGGGTTACGCAAGCTATGTGATGAGCACGGTATTTTGTTGATTGCTGATGAAGTACAAACGGGCTTTGCCCGCACCGGTAAGCTGTTTGCGATGGAGTATTATACGGAGAAGGCCGATCTGATCACGATGGCGAAAAGCCTGGGTGGTGGCTTCCCGATCTCCGGTGTAGTCGGACGAGCGGAGGTGATGGATGCGCCGGCGCCGGGCGGGCTAGGCGGTACTTATGCGGGAAACCCACTGGCGGTGGCTTCCGCGCTGGCGGTATTGGATGTGATTGAGGAAGAAAATTTGTGCCAGCGGGCACAGCGTCTGGGTGCCGCATTGGTGGAAACGTTGGAAAAGGTAAAAGCACAGTGCCCGGCACTGGTAGCGATTCGAGCTCAGGGTTCAATGGTGGCGGCTGAATTTAACGATCCGCATACCGGGAAACCGTCGGCAGAGATAACCCGTCAATTTCAGCAAAACGCGTTAGCGTCGGGCTTATTGCTGCTAACCTGTGGAGTGCATGGCAACGTGATCCGTTTCCTGTATCCACTCACCATCCCTGACGCTCAGTTCAGTGAGGCGATGAACATTCTGACCCGTGTTTTAACGCAATAGAAGAGACACTATGCAACAGAAACTCCCTATTTTACTGAAACAACAAACCCTATTTCGTCAGCGCTGCCTGATTGACGGTGCATGGCTGGATAGCGAGAACGGTGAACATCTGGAGGTTACCAATCCGGCGACAGGCGAGGTGCTGGGAACCGTACCGCTAGTGACAGTGTCACAAACAGAGCAGGCGATTACTGCCGCCGAGCGGGCGCTGGTTGAATGGCGTAGGACGACGGGGAAAGCACGCGCTGCGTTGTTACAGGCGTGGGGGCGTCTGATTATCGACAATCAGGATGATTTAGCGGTGCTACTAACGGCGGAACAGGGGAAACCGCTGGCAGAAGCGCGCGGCGAAATCGCCTATGCCGCCAGTTTTATTGAATGGTTTGCGGAAGAAGCTAAACGCATTGAGGGCAGCGTGTTGCAATCGCCGCAGGGTCAACAGCGTCTATTGGTCATTAAACAGCCTATCGGCGTCTGTGCGGCAATTACGCCGTGGAATTTCCCGGCAGCGATGATTACTCGCAAAGCCGGTCCTGCGCTGGCGGCAGGGTGCACGATGATCGTTAAGCCCGCCGAACAAACGCCGTTTACCGCGCTGGCGCTGGCAGAATTGGCACAACAGGCGGGGATTCCCCGCGGCGTGTTGCAAGTTATCGTCGGCGATGCGCAATCGGTCGGTAAGGTACTGTGCGATAGTCCAGTGGTGCGCAAGTTAAGCTTTACCGGATCGACGGAAGTGGGCCGAATCCTGATGGCGCAGAGCGCGCCAACGGTGAAAAAGTTGTCCCTGGAATTGGGCGGCAATGCGCCGTTTATCGTATTCGATGATGCCGATGTCGATCAGGCCGTGAAGGGAATTATGGCTTCCAAGTTCCGCAATAGCGGGCAAACTTGCGTCTGTGCCAACCGAATCTATGTGCAGAGCGGAATTTATCCGCTGCTGGTCGAACGACTGCTTGAGGAAGTGCGCACGCTCAACGTCGGCGAGGGTACGCAACCGGGAGTGACGCAGGGCCCGCTGATCGATAATGACGCGGTCACTAAAGTTGAGCAACATATCGCCGATGCGTTGTCACGCGGCGCAACGTTACTACTGGGAGGGAAACGCCACGAAAAGGGCGGAACGTTTTTTACCCCCACGGTGATAGGCGGCGTGACTCGCGAAATGCGATTCGCCCGTGAAGAGACCTTTGGTCCAGTGGCTCCGCTGTTCCGCTTTAATGACGAAGCGGAGGTCATTGCGATGGCGAATGATACCGAATTTGGGCTGGCTGCCTATGTTTATACGCGTGATGCGGTACGTCAATGGCGGGTGCCGGAGGCGTTGGACTACGGCATGGTTGGCATCAATACGGGTTTGATATCAAACGAAGTCGCGCCGTTCGGCGGGGTGAAACAGTCGGGGTTGGGGCGCGAAGGATCGCGTATAGGGATCGAAGAGTATCTGGAAATGAAATACCTGTGTATTGAGTTATCTCAATAAAGCGTTCGTCCCGCGAGTGGACAAGCTACGCATGGCGATAGGCGATGTCGCCATGCGTGCAACCGACGCGCAATGCGTCTGGGTGGTGCAAGCTAACGCGGGATTGCACCATAACACAACAAAAAGAGCGGCGCGTCATCAGCGATAGAACGGTCAATAATCTCTGAAGTCACTCACCACCGTTTCCCGCGCTACGGCAGCAAAACATCAATAAAAATTTTTAATTGGCACAATTTATGCTCATATTTTTGAGCAAAACATTATTGATGCATGATGCATCAAGTAACGAAATATAAATCGCGATTCGTATTTGACCTTACTGACTATTGGCTAACACCTCAGGAGCGAAACCATGTTCATACTTAACAACACCTTCAACGTGAAAAGCTTTCCTAACCGTTCAGCAGTGAAAAAAATGGCGGCGGCATCCTTTCTGGTAATGATGGCCTGTCAGGCACAGGCGGAATCCGTTACGGTGATTTCTTTCGGCGGCCTGAACAAAGATGCGCAGGATAAGGCCTTTTACCAACCGTTCGCCGCAGCAGGCAAAGGCACAGTGGAAGCCGGCGAGTATAACGGCGAAATGGCGCGGATCCGCGCCATGGTGGAAACCGGTCAGGTAGGGTGGGACGTCGTGGAGGTTGAAAGTCCCGAACTGATGCGGGGCTGTAATGAGGGGCTTTTTGAACCACTAGACTGGTCAAAGTTGGGCGATCAATCCCAGTTTGTCAACGGTGCGGTCAGCGAGTGCGGTGCGGGGATTTTTCTGTGGTCTACCGTCTTAACCTATAACGCCCAGAAACTGAAACAGGCGCCGAAAAGCTGGGCCGATTTTTGGGATGTCAAAACCTATCCAGGGAAACGCGCGTTGCGCAAAAGCGCCAAATTTACGCTGGAAATCGCACTATTGGCCGATGGTGTAAAACGAGACGATCTCTATACCGTGCTGGCGACGCCAGAAGGCGTCGATCGCGCCTTTAAAAAATTGGATCAGATCAAACCTACGATTCAGTGGTGGGAATCCGGCGCACAACCGCTTCAATGGCTGGTGTCGGGCGATGTCGTGATGACGTCAGCCTATAATGGCCGCGTCACGGCGGCGCAGAAAGAAGGGCATGACTTTAAGATTGTCTGGGCTGATAGCATTTATGATCTAGATAGCTGGGCCATTGTCAAAGGCTCCAAACACAAGGCGCTGGCGGAACAATTCATCGCGTTTGCCAACCAGCCGGAAAACCAGAAGGTGTTCGCTGAAAACATTCCCTATGGCCCAACGAATGTCAAAACCATCAGTATGCTGGCCCCCGCGGTCGTCGCCGATCTACCGACCGCGCCGGATAATTTGGCGCAGGCGTTGCAGGTAGACACGGAATTTTGGATCGATCATGGTGAAGAACTGGAACAACGTTTTAACGCCTGGGCCGCGCAATAAAGCCACCGTGAGTAATGATATGTGATGATGGAGAAACCGCCTATGTCTCAGCACGAAGTCGTTACCGCTGTACCGCCTGGTGGGCATCAGGAAAACCTGACGCTGAAGCAGCAACTGCGGATCGCGCAGAAAGCCTATAAGAAACGCTCTCTGCTGCTGATTGCGCCACTGTTTCTGTTTATCGTGGTGAGTTTTCTATTCCCGATCACCTCAATTTTGGGAAAAAGTGTTGCCAACCCGGAACTACGCGACAATATGCCGAAAACCATCGCCGCACTGCGGCAATGGTCCGGTAGCGAAGTGCCGGATGAAACGGTGTTTCAGGCGCTGGTCAGCGATTTACGCGCGGCACGCAGCAGCGGCAAAGTGGGGACGATTACCAAACGATTAGGGTATGAAGGGTCGGAATACCGTACGCTGATTACCCGCACATTGCGTAAACTGCCGGTCGAGGGCAGCAATGATGTGCGCGGTCAACTCATACATGAACAGCCAATGTGGGGAGCGTTGTCGACCTGGCAAACCCTCGATCGTGCGGCGCGCCCCTTTACCAGCTATTACCTGTTGGCGGTATTTGACCATAAAGTTGACGCGACAACGCAACAAATCGTCCCACAACCCGCACATCAGGCGCTGTATGTCGATGTACTGCTGCGTACCTTACTCATGGCGGGGGTGGTAACGCTATTGTGCGTAGGGTTGGGGTATCCACTGGCGTATTGGTTGGCAAAACAGCCGTCTAACCGGGCCAACCTGCTGCTTATCCTGGTCTTATTGCCGTTCTGGACTTCATTAATCGTGCGAACCGCAAGCTGGATTGTGCTGTTGCAGTCTGGCGGGTTGATCAATCGTTCACTGCTGCACATCGGTATTATCGATGAGCCGCTGGTGCTGGTATTCAATCGCCTCGGCGTTTATATCTCCATGACCCATATCCTATTACCGTTCTTTATCTTGCCGTTATACGCGGTGATGAAAGGGATTTCTCCGAACTATGTACGCGCGGCAATCTCACTAGGAGCACATCCGTTTATCGCTTTCTGGCGAGTTTATGTACCGCAAACTTACGCGGGAGTGACCGCCGGTGCGCTACTGGTCTTCATGATGGCGATTGGCTACTACATTACGCCTGCGCTATTAGGGGGGCCGAGCGATCAGATGCTGAGCTATTTTGTCGCCTTCTTCACCAATACCACCATGAATTGGGGAATGGCCGCCGCACTGGGAACACAACTGCTCATTATCGTGACGCTGTTGTACGTGGTGTATATCCGCGTGACGCGTACTAACGCGGAAGCCGCCGCGCACTAAGCACAAGATTCGTCATTTTATATGAGGAGAGAACAAATGAGACAACAGGGTGCGGTGGTTATCCGCCTGTGGAACACGTTCTTTAATTTCTACGGCGCAGCGATGCTGTTGTTTTTAATCGTACCGGTGCTGGTGATCGTGCCGCTCTCATTTAATGCAGGCTCATTCCTGAGTTATCCGCTATCGGGATTTTCCCTGCGTTGGTATCGTGAGTTTTTTAGCTCCAGCGAGTGGCTGGGCGCATTAGGGAATAGTTTGTTGATTGCGCCGTTGGCGACGCTGCTGGCGACAGTGCTCGGCGTATTAGCTTCTGTCGGGCTCGTCCGTGGAGAGTTTCGCGGCAAATCACTGGTGATGGCGGTATTGATTTCACCGATGATTGCACCGGTGGTGATTGTCGCAGTAGGGATGTTTTTCTTCTTTGCCAAGCTGTCACTGCTGAACAGCTATCTGGGACTGGTATTAGCCCATGCGATGCTGGGTGTGCCGTTCGTGGTGATTACGGTCACGGCGGTATTGAAGAATTACGATCATAATCTGACACGCGCGGCGGCTAGCCTGGGCGCTTCGCCACTGCTGGCTTTTCGCAAAGTAACATTTCCGTTGATTGCGCCAGGCGTGTTTTCCGGGGCGCTCTTTGCCTTTGCCACGTCGTTTGATGAGGTGATCGTCACGCTGTTCCTTGCCAGCCCACGCCAGCGCACGCTGCCATTACAAATGTTTGCGGGTATCCGGGAAAACCTCGACCCAACGATAGCCGCCGCTGCCAGCATGATGGTAGCCGCCGCGCTTATCCTGCTGATCGTAATGGAAATATTGCGCCGTCGCTCCGAGCGTTTACGGGGGAGAAGTTAAGATCGCGCAAGGGCGGCTCAGTTGCCGCCGCCCTTGATGCCTGCAAAGAAGGCGTTTTCTCTTTGAGATCCTGTAGGCCATAAAAAGACGAGACGTTGCTGAAAAATTTTTCAGCTTTTTTTAAAAATTAATTTATGATGCATCAAACACCATTTGACGCGTTACAAATAAAAGGTGAAGGAGGTTCGGTATGACGGCACAAAAAACACTCTTGCTGACGGGTGCCAGCCGGGGGATCGGCCATGCCACCGTGAAACATTTCCACGCGGCAGGGTGGCGGATCTTTACCGCATCGCGCCAGAATTGGGCGGAAGAGTGTCCGTGGGCAGAAAAATTGCTCAATCATATACATCTTGATTTGGAAGACATCGATAGCCTGCAACAGACGTTGCCGCAGATTAAGGAAAAACTGGGGGGACGCCTGGATGCATTAGTCGATAACGCGGGGATCTCGCCAAAAGGGGAAAACGGGCAGCGCCTGGGGGTATGCGACACCGATTATGCGACCTGGCTACGCGTCTTTAACGTCAACCTCTTTTCGTGTGCGCTACTGGCAAATGGGTTATTTGACGAGCTAAAAGCATCACAGGGCTGTGTGATTAATGTCACGTCGATCGCGGGATCGCGCGTTCACCCCTTTGCGGGCGCAGCCTATGCCACCTCAAAAGCGGCACTGTCTGCACTGACGCGGGAAATGGCGTTTGATTTTGGCCCGCATGGCGTGCGGGTGAACGCCATCGCGCCGGGCGAAATTGAAACGTCGATTTTGTCTCCCGGCACGGGCGCTATCATCGAACAGCAAGTGCCGATGCGACGCCTGGGCAAGCCGGAAGAGGTGGCCAGCCTGATCTATTTTCTCTGCACATCCGGCGCTTCTTATGTCAATGGCGCGGAAATTCACGTCAATGGAGGACAGCATGTCTGATCATCGGCTTTCTACACCGGGTTCTGCGTCCCCGTTCCTGGCGTCCAATCCGCCCACTTTTACCGCGTCTTCACAAGATGACGATGTGTTAATGACACAGGCCGCGCCGCAGGTCTCTTGCCAGCAGGCATTAGCCATTGCGCAGCAAGAATATGGCTTATCTGGGCACATAACCTTACTTCAGGGTGAACGCGATGTGAATTTCTGCCTGACGGTGACGCCGTGTGAACGCTACATGTTGAAAGTCGTCAACGCGGCAGAACCTGCCGTCGTCAGTCATTTTCAAACCGCGTTACTGTTACACCTTGCCTGTCAAGTACCTGACTTACCCGTGCCACGGATTAGGCCGACACGCGAGGGGAGAGCGGAGACCAGTGTAGAGATTGATGGCGTGCGTCTGCGCGTGCGGTTGGTGAGCTATCTGGCAGGCGTGCCGCAATCTTCATGTACGCCTACAGCGGCATTGATGGCGCAGTTAGGCGCTACGCTTGCGCAGTTGGATAGCGCGTTGCGCCGCTTTACGCACCCGGCGGCAAATCGCTCACTCCTGTGGGATATTAGCCGCGCTGAACAGGTACGGCCTTACCTCAAATTTATAGCCGATCCCGAACAGTACCAGTCTCTGCGACGTGTGTTTGATCATTATGACAGTGATATCACCCCGAAATTGTCGACGTTACGCCGTCAAGTCATTCATAACGATCTGAATCCTCACAATGTGCTGGTTGGGGAGAACGACCCGGTGCGAGTTACCGGTATTATCGACTTTGGCGATGCGATATTTGCCCCATTAATTTGCGAAGTGGCGACGGCGTTGGCCTACCAAACTGGCGCCGGGCATGATCTATTGGAGCATATCGTGCCATTTATGGCGGCTTATCATCACTGCCTCCCGCTCGCACCGGAAGAGATTGCGCTGTTGCCTGACCTGATAACGACTCGACTGGCGCTAACGCTGACTATTGCGCAGTGGCGGGCATCACGCTACCCCGATAACCGCGAGTATCTGCTGCGTAACGTGCCGCGCTGTTGGCATAGTTTGCAGCGTATTGCTACTTATCCGCAGGCGCAATTTATCGATCGCCTACAACAGGCTTGCTCGGAGAACAAATAATGAATCAGAGAACAATGGGGTCTGAAAGCACCTCGACAGAGGATTTGCTGGCGCGTCGTCAACGAGTCTTGGGTAGCGGCTATCGCCTGTTTTATCAAGAACCGCTGCACGTGGTTCGTGGCGAGGGCGTGTGGTTGTTTGACCATCAGGGAAAGCGTTACCTGGATGTTTACAATAATGTCGCATCGGTCGGGCATTGTCACCCTGCGGTGGTTGAAGCGATAGCGCGTCAGAGCGCTCAGCTCAATACGCATACGCGTTATCTACATCCGGCGATCGTCGATTTTGCGGAGGATCTTCTGAGCGAATTTCCCGCCGAATTGAATAATGTGATGCTAACGTGTACGGGAAGTGAGGCTAACGATTTGGCATTGCGCATCGCTCGGCATGTGACGGGAGGGACGGGGGTTATGGTGACCCGCTGGGCATATCACGGCGTGACCAGCGCGTTGGCAGCGTTGTCGCCGTCGCTGGGGGAAGGCGTTGCGCGCGGTAGCCATGTGAAGCTGATCGACGCCCCTGACACGTATCGCCAGCCCGGCGCATTCCTTACCAGCGTTCGTGAAGCGTTGGCGCAAATGCAACAGGAAGGTATTCGTCCTGCCGCGCTGCTTGCGGATACAATTTTTTCCAGCGATGGGGTGTTCTGTGCGCCAGAAGGTGAAATGGCGCAGGCGGCGGCACTGGTTCGTCAGGCGGGCGGGCTGTTTATTGCAGATGAAGTACAGCCGGGGTTTGGACGCACTGGTACATCAATGTGGGGGTTCGCGCGTCACGGCATCGTTCCGGATTTGGTTAGTTTAGGAAAGCCGATGGGCAATGGTCACCCGATTGCCGGGTTGGTAGGGCGTTCCACATTATTCGATGCCTTCGGTCGCGATGTTCGCTATTTTAATACGTTTGGCGGCAATCCGGTGTCCTGTGAGGCGGCCCACGCCGTACTGCGGGTTATCCGAGAAGAACAGTTGCAGCAAAATGCCCAGCGGGTTGGCAACTATCTGCGACAAGGGCTACAGCAACTCGCGTTGAATTTTCCCCTGATAGGCGACATTCGGGCGTACGGCCTGTTTATCGGCGTGGAATTGGTCAGTCATCGTGAAAGTAAAACGCCTGCAAAAGAACCCGCTGCGCAGATAGTGAACGCGATGCGTCAGCGTGGCGTACTGATTAGCACTACCGGGCCCGCTGCAAACGTGCTGAAAATTCGTCCGCCGCTGGTGTTTCAGGAAGAACACGCCGATATATTTTTAACGACGCTACGCGACGTACTCACAGCCTGTCGGGGATAGAACAAAAAAGCATAAACGTGGTTCTAAAAAACAGAAGGGTGATTTGTTTTTTTTATCATTGACGCAAAGCACATTTCTCTCTACTTTAAACGAACTGATGTTTTTTGTATCTGATTGATTTATAAAAAATTATTAAATTACAACTTAAATGACAGACGTAATTAGCCCGGTTATTCCTCAACGTAAAAGATAATGATAAGCCTATCCTCGCCCAACATTCCGTGTAAAACGGTCTGCAGAGATAGATGCTCTGCCCGCTAATACGAAATAATCTTACCCGCACACCAGGGGTTTCTTACATCAAACGGGCATACGTTGGCGTGTGTCGATAAACAGTTAGCCATAGCAGGAGTGAGCCAGGTAATGATTCGGTTAGAAAACGTGAGCGTTGATTTTTCCGCAGGGAAAGATGCACCGTCAAGGGCGGTAAACAACGTCAACCTGACCATTCAACAGGGTGAAGTTTTTGGCATCGTCGGCACCAGCGGCGCGGGGAAGAGCACGCTGTTGCGCACAATCAATTTATTACAGCGGCCGACCGAAGGCCGCGTGTTTCTGGGCGATACGCTGATTAGCAATGCGTCCGGGCGTGAACTGCGTCAGCATCGGCAGCGAATCGGTATGATATTCCAGCATTTTAATCTTATGCATACACGTAATGTTTATGACAACGTGGCCTTCAGCCTGCGGGCGGCGGGTAAACATAAAGATGAAATTGCATCGCGCGTGCCAGAAATTCTGGCGCTCGTCGGGCTGCAAGATAAAGGGATGTCCTATCCGGCGCAGTTGAGCGGGGGGCAAAAACAGCGTGTGGGGATTGCCCGCGCTATCGCTAACCACCCTGAAGTGCTGTTGTGTGATGAACCGACCTCAGCATTGGATTTAGAGACATCGGCGTCTATTCTGGCATTGCTGAAAAGTATTAACGTTCGGCTGGGTATCACCATCGTTCTGATATCTCATGAGATGAGCGTGATTAAAAGTATTTGTCAGCGTATGGCGGTGATGACAGGCGGGAATATCGTAGAAGAGGGCGATGTCTTCAGCGTATTTTCCGCGCCTCAGCATCCTTACACTAAACAATTGGTGAGTCATACCAGCCCGATTGAATTACCTGAACGCTTCAAGAAAAATAATAAAGGTGTATTGCTGAAAATACTTTTCGCCGATGACTCCGTGGAGCAGCCTATCTTATCCGATGTTGCACAACGGTTTCAGGTCGCGATAAATATTCTGCACGGCAATATTGAATACATTAACGATCGGGCATTGGGACATATTATCGCGCAGATTTCCTATCGTGACGATCCTGCGGCGGATAATCTCGCAGCCGCGATTGCTTATATTCGACAGAATACTTTTGGGGTGGAGGTCATCAATGACTGAGTTAGCGGGTGAATTGGTCTTCGCTTTTGGCGAAACCTTCACAATGGTGTGTATTTCAACGCTCTGTGCGGTGGTATTGGGCCTGCCGCTGGGTATCGCAATTTATGTGACCGATCGTCATTTATTCTGGCAGAACCGTTTTATCTATCTGCTCTCGACTATTCTGGTCAATATTATCCGTTCGATCCCCTTTGTCATTCTTCTGGTACTGCTACTGCCACTCACACAATTGTTGCTCGGTAATACTATTGGGCCGGTTGCGGCGTCGGTGCCAATGTCAGTCGCGGCGATCGCTTTTTATGCCCGTTTGGTGGATTCCGCATTACGTGAAGTCGATCCTGGGATTGTCGAAGCGGCTGAAGCCTTTGGCGCGAGTCCGACGCGCATCATCGCTACGGTATTATTGCCGGAAGCGTTAGCCGGATTATTGCGCGGACTGACAATTACCCTGGTCAGCCTCATCGGTTATTCGGCGATGGCGGGCATCGTCGGCGGCGGCGGTGTCGGCGATTTGGCAATCCGTTTCGGCTATTACCGTTATGAAACCGAAGTCATGATCGTGACGGTCATTGCGCTGGTCGTGCTGGTTCAGGTCGTGCAAACGCTGGGAGACAGACTCTCTCGGTGGGCGAACAAACGCGAGCGTCGCTAATTCATCGCAACATCGGATATTCAGGGCAAAAAGATGTCATGAAAATAGACAAAATTGTATTACGAAAAATGAAAATGGCGCTAAAAACGCCCTTTACCACCAGTTTTGCGACGCAGACGGAGAAACACTTTTCCATCGTAGAGGTTCACGCGGGCGGGCAAATTGGTTACGGTGATTGTTCAGCCATTTCTTTGCCATTTTATAACGAAGAAACTAACGTTACCGCGTGGCATATTATGCGTGACTTTCTCATCCCGATGATTAAGCAGGCTGGCAATATCGATCATCCATCACACGTCCGCGATATTTTCGCGCCGGTTAAACGCAATAATTGCGCTAAAGCTGCCATCGAAGGCGGTATTTGGGACGCCTATGCGAAACTTAAAGGCGTACCATTGCATCAATTGCTCGGTGGGGTGCGTGATAAGGTTGAGGCCGGTGTGAGTATCGGTATTCAGGAAACGCCGGATAAACTCGTCAGTGTGGTCGACGCTTTCCTAAAAGATGGTTATAAGCGCATTAAGATAAAGATTAAGCCGGGGAAAGATTATGACTATATTCTGGCTTTACGTCAGGCGTTTGGCGATATCACGCTAATGGTGGATGCTAATTCTGCCTATACGCTGGATGACATAGATTTCTTTAAGCGCATTGACAAATTTAACCTGTTAATGATTGAACAGCCACTGGCGCATGACGATATTATCGATCATCGCAAACTTCAGGCGGCAATAAATACGCCGATCTGTCTGGATGAGAGTATTGCCTCGGTAGACGATGCCCGGAAAGCCATCGAATTGGGCAGCGCCAAAATCATCAATATTAAAGTTGCCCGCGTGGGCGGCATTACCGAAACTAAACTGATTCATGACTATTGTCAGGAACATAATATTCCCGTGTGGTGCGGCGGTATGCTGGATACGGCGGTCGGTAAAGCGCATAACATCGCGGTATCTACGCTACCGAATTTTATCTACGCGCACGATATTCCCCCTTCGTCCCGCTACTGGCAGGCAGACTTTATGCTGCCGTTTGTCGAATTGGATAACGACAGTTGCGTTGCTGTGCCAAACAAACCGGGTATTGGCTTCGATATTAATCCGGAATTGTATGACAAATACTGCTACGGCCAAGAAACATTTCTGTTATGACCCTTTGAAATAAATTTTTAAATGAGTACCACAGGCAGTTAAGCGTTATTCAGCACCAGGGAATAACGCTGTTGCTCTCGGTTTTAACCGTGTGCCGCTGCGCGACATAACGAGAATGCCGTTAGCAAACGGCTAACACCGACAAAAATCAGACAGGAACGCCACGATGCAATTGAAAAAACTCATTCCACTCATGCTGGCGCTGGGGATCTCCCAGGCTTATGCGGCAGACGCAGGCAAAGAAATTACCATCGGGGTATCGCCGGGGCCGTATGGTGATATGGTGACGAAAGCGATCAAACCTGAAATGGTGAAAAAGGGCTACGATGTGAGAGTGCGGGAGTTCAGCGATTACATTCAACCTAACCTGGCACTGGCCAATAAAAGTATCGACGCCAATCTGTTCCAGAACCGCCGTTATCTTGACCGGTTCAGCGCAGATAAAGGGTTAAAATTAGCGGAAGTCATTACCGTACCGACGGCGAGCATGGGCTTTTACTCCCATAAAGTTCGCTCGCTTGATGAACTAAAAGCCGGTGACATTATTACCTTGCCAAACGACCCATCCAACCTGGCGCGGTCGTTAGACTTTTTGCAAAAATATGGTTTGATCAAGATTAATCCAAACATTACGCCGACTAAAGCTTCACTGCGGGATATTACAGAAAACCCTAAAGGGTTGGTTTTTAAACCGCTGGAAGCGGCACAGCTACCGCGTGCGCTGGGCGGCGTCACGGGGTCGTTGATCAATGCCAATTTCGCCATTGCCTCCGGACTGAAATTATCTGACGCTGTTCAACTGGATGTATTACCGGAAGACCTGAAAAACATGATTGTTGTAAGAGCGGAAGATGCCGATAAGCCCTTTGCTCAGGATCTGAAGGCTGCCGTTCAATCTCCGGAGTTCGCCGCGTTCTTCTCGGACAAAAACACCATGTTCCATGCGTTTCAGAAGCCCGAATGGATGAACCAAAAAGCGAAGTCAGAATAAGCGTCTGCGGAAAGGCGTTTGGTGCGAGTGAATAGGTGATTACCAAATCGGGCAAAAATAATGTCTTTCTCCCCTGACCGTCGTCAGGGGAGAAAGGCTATACCGCGATTACAGGAACGTGTAGGCGGTGATTTTGTTGCCAGCCGGATCGCGCAGGTAAGCCGCATAGGCGCCTGGCAAGTGACCGCGTGGGCCAGGTTGGCCCTCATCTGAACCGCCGTGCGCTAAGCCAGCTGCATGGAAGGCATCAACTTCTTCCGTGCTGGACGCCGCAAACCCAATCGTGATGCCGTTGCTGGAAGGCGCCTCACCATTACCCGGACGGGCAATAATGAATGCGGGTTTGTCACGACCGTAAAGCACCCAGCCGCTTCCGAATGGTCCGAGATTTTTGATACCCAGCTTCCCAAGTACCGCATCATAGAATGCGGTGGATTTTTCCACATCGGTGGCACCGATGAATACATGCGAGAAAATACCGTCGCCAGAAATAACAGGTGTTGCCATGATGAATATCCTTAGATTAGGTGAATAAAATTTCGCATCCGACGGATTAGTAGTGAATTACCGTGCGGATGGATTTGCCTTCGTGCATTAGCTCAAAAGCGTCATTGATTTTGTCCAGCGTCATCGTATGCGTAACGAAAGGTTCGAGTTCGATGTCTCCTTTCATTGCATCTTCAACCATACCCGGTAACTGAGTACGGCCTTTAACGCCACCAAAGGCTGAGCCCTTCCATACGCGGCCGGTAACTAATTGGAACGGACGCGTCGAGATTTCCTGCCCTGCGCCTGCTACACCGATGATCACCGACTGACCCCATCCGCGGTGAGCGCTTTCCAACGCCGCGCGCATCACGTTTACGTTACCGATACATTCAAAAGTATGGTCGATCCCCCATTTATTGATATCCAGCAGGACGTCTTTAATGGGTTTGTCGTAGTCATTCGGATTAATACAATCAGTTGCGCCAAACTTGCGCGCCAACTCAAATTTTCCTGGGTTGGTATCAATCGCGATGATACGTCCCGCTTTCGCCTGGCGAGCGCCCTGGACCGCAGCCAGACCAATGGCGCCTAAGCCAAAAATCGCTACCGAATCGCCGGGTTGCACTTTAGCCGTGTTATGGACAGCACCAATCCCGGTGGTTACGCCACATCCCAGCAGACATACGTGTTCGTGATTTGCCTCTGGATTAATTTTGGCCAGAGAGACTTCCGCCACAACGGTGTACTCACTGAACGTCGAGCATCCCATGTAGTGGTACAGTGGTTGGCCATTGTAAGAGAAACGGGTTGTGCCATCAGGCATCAAACCTTTACCCTGCGTCTCGCGAACGGCAACACAGAGGTTGGTTTTACCCGATTGGCAGAATTCACATTCCCCACATTCTGCGGTGTACAGGGGAATAACGTGATCGCCAGGTTTAACGCTGGTCACACCTTCACCAACTTCAACCACAATCCCGGCGCCTTCATGGCCTAGCACCACGGGGAAAACCCCCTCGGGATCGCTGCCGGAAAGGGTAAAGGCATCGGTATGGCAGACACCTGTATGCGTATTTTTAATCAGCACTTCACCTTTTTTAGGCGGAGCAACATCAATTTCAACGATCTCCAGGGGTTTACCTGGCGCAAATGCAACGGCTGCACGTGATTTCATTTGTCTCTTCTCCTCGGTCTGTTCGTGGTATCCGTTATTTTAGATAAGCACGAACCAGTTCAATGGTATCGTCAACAGATTTGCTGACTTCGTGGCTGTAACTGTCATTCTTGTCAAATGTTTCTCTAATGTGGCTCTCAAGCACTTCGGCCATTAAGCCGTTAGCGGCCCCGCGAACAGCCGCTATTTGCTGAAGAATCGCCCGACATTCGGCCCCATTTTCCAGCGCTCTCTCTAGCGCATCGATTTGGCCGCGAATACGGCGAACTCGGGTAAGAACTTTCTTTTTTTCTCCAGGGGTGCTGGGCATTCTGCTACCTCACGTCTCATTCCATATACTATAGGGGAGTATATATTGCTGTGTCAAGGGATACTCCCCTATAGTATATAGCACGGAAATGGTGAAAATGCCTGACAATGGTTAGAGTGTAAGTAGGGGAAGGGAAACGGGCGAATGTGTAGACGTAAGTCAATGCGATTTTATGATGAAGGGCAGGCAAGGGCGGCGTGCGTGTTGATGCGGTGAAGTGGCCGTCAAATGTGGCCACTTTTATACCGTATGCGTGGAAAGCCAATCTTATTTCTGGCGCTTGTACTTCCGGTGTTCCGCTAACCGCGCCTGTCCTTGCTCTGCTAGCTCCCAGAATAGGCCAGTCATGATCGCCAGCCCTTCACGAGCAACAGATTTTAGCAGATGCTCGTTAACCGCATGTTGTCCACACGCCGGATAGGAATGCGGGATCCATAGGGTCGGCAGGCCAAGAATGTCGGCGAACACATCATTAGGTAATGAACCGCCTAGATTCGGTAGTAACGCGGGCGGTTTGCCACTGATTTGTTCCATCAAGGTTAGCGCCCAGTTGACCAGTGGATCTTCTGGATTAAAGCGCGTCGCGGGTGAGGTGTTTAGGACTTCAATCTCGACCTGTTTGAAACCATGATCATCGAGATGTTGACGCACGATCTGCTTCAAATGCTGCCAATCGGTGCCGACGACAAAGCGCAGTTGACAAATAGCGGTGGCTTCCGCGGGGATCGCGTTCACTGGCTTGTGCGGGTTGCCGGTTATGAAGGACAAGACTTCCAGCGTATTCCAGCCAAATAGCCGCTCGGCCGGTGTGAGGCCAGCGGCTCCCCAAGATTCATCAATGGCCGGATCGCTCTCATTGCCCGCGGGGTCAAGGGTACTGAAAATTTCACGCAGCGCCGGTGTTAACGGCGGAGGCAGCAGGGCATCAATCCTGATCCGGCCTTGCCCATCCACCAGACTGGCGATAACGTTTGCCAGCTGTGTGCCCGGATTGCTCAGCAGCCCTCCCCAGTTGCCGGAATGGTAGGCCTGTTCGCGGGCTTTGATACGCAAGCGAAAATTCACGCAGCCGCGAGAACCGAGGAACAGCGTCGGACGCGCTGCATGAAGGCGCGGCCCGTCTGAGGCGATAAAGATATCGGCCTTGAGCGCCTGCTGGTGCTGCTGACATACTGCGGACAGCCCTGGCGATCCTATTTCTTCGCCCATTTCAAAGAGCAATTTACAGTTAAACCCTAAGCGCTGACCCCGCGCCTGATACACCTGTTCCAGCGCCATCAGGTTAATAGTGTGCTGACCTTTATTATCGGCGCTGCCCCGTCCGTACCAATGGTCGCCTTCTTCTACTAATGTCCAGGGCGACAGTCCGGTACGCCAGTTGTCTTCATCACCGAAAACCACATCGCCGTGCCCATACGACAGCACGGTCGGTAGTGTGGGATCTTCAAGGCGTTCTGCCAGCAGAAAAGGGGGATGATGTTCATCCGGCGAAGCAAGTCGTTTTACGCTGAACCCCATCGCCAACAATGCAGGCTGAATTTCCTCGATCAGGTAGCGGTGCAAGGCATCGAGGTTGTCGTGCTTCTGGCTCTCGCTGGCATGCGCGATACGTCGAGCCAGCGTTTGTTTAAATTCTCCGCGATCGAAACGTTCATAGGCGGTACGAATGAGGTCTGCACGAGTCATGCCTTTCCTTGCGATATAGAGAGCCGAAGTTGCCGATATTTAAGGAAAAAACAAGCTTTGCAACAATAATAAAAATTGCAATCAAGCTTTGCTTTTAATATAAACCTGTCAATCTCTCTGCGAGACCGGAAAGGAATATTGCAATGCACAGTACCGAGATTCGATATTTTTTAGTGGTGGCTACGACGGGTTCACTCAGCGCCGCCAGTCAACACCTGTTTGTTGCCGTTTCAGCAATTAGCCGCCAGATTCAACGTTTGGAGGAGCGTATTGGTGTGCCGCTATTTGAGCGCCATGCGCGCGGTATGATATTAAACGATGCCGGACGTATTCTGGAGAATCATGTTCGCAAGAGCATGATGGATATGGATGCCGCTATCGCGGAGATTCAGGGGTTGAAGGCGAGTCGTCGGGCATTATTGCGCATTGGTTGCACAGAGGGAATGGCGTTCGATCTGCTACCGACACTGTTTGCCCGTTTTCGCCAGTACGACCCGGATACCACCTTTGCATTAAAAGTGGACTCGGCGATGCAGGTATCTCAGATGATCCGTAATGGTGAAGTGGACATCGCGTTACAGTTCGCACTGGCGCCCGAACAGGGTGTGAATGTGGAACTGGCACTGCCTGCGCCATTGATGCTACTCATGTCGACGGGACATCCGCTGGCGCAGCAATCGGTTCAACTGGCTGATTTGCATCCCTTTCCGCTAGCGCTGCCGGAACCCTCTACCACGTTACGCCAACTGTTTGATCTCTCATGCCGCATGAACGGCACTTTCCTGGAGCCGACACTGTGCTGCAATAATTTTACTACACTCTATAACTATGCGATGAATACCCCAGGAGCCGTCACCGCCTGTAGTTTCTATTCCGTAATGTATCAATGCTTGCAGGCGTCAATGTGCCTTAAACCGCTGAATATTAAGCAACTTGACCAACGTTCACTCCAGATTCAAACGCTGGCGGGCAAACCCCATACGATCCAACAGCAGGCTTTTCTCGATTTTATGATCGCGGAACTGCGCCAGGGGGAGGCGCATTATCTGAGTCAGGTAGCGGAAAGCTAAAGATCCGCTTTCACTCCATCTCGATAATGTCGCGTTTTTGCTCGTCTTCGAGCTGGCGCAGGACGCGATACACCTGCGCTACGGCCTGAAGCGTTTCGCGCGGAATGTACTGGCCCTCCGGGGTAGTGCGATATAGCGTACGGGTCAGCCAGATGAAGCGAATCACCGGAATGTCTGCTTTTTTCGCCTGAGCGATAAGTTCCTGCGCCGCACTATCTTCCCCCTTAAACAGGATCCGCGGTAACGGCGTTTTGCCGGGACGATAGTAAAGTCCCACCGCATAGTGTGTTGGGTTAACCAGCAGCATATCGGCGTCTTCAACTTTGGCTTTGGGGCGCGGGGCGGCGGGTTCGTTCATCAGTTCGTGCGCCAGCGACTTACGATGGCCTTTCATGTGGGGATCGCCTTCAGAGTCCTTGTGTTCGTTACGTAAATCCTCATGGCTCATACGCTGTTGCTTGAGAAAAAAATACTTTTGCAGGCCGAAATCCAGTGCAGACAGTACCAACAACGCCGTCAGCGTGGTGCGTTCAATGCGCGTCAGCAGCGCTTTAACCCCTTGCCAGAAACCGTAGAGATCGCCGTAGGCCAATTCGACCAGCGCTTCCAGTTCCGGCACCACCACTTTATAAAAGACCGTACCGATCACTACGGCTTTCAGGATATTGGTCAGCATTTCCACCAGCTTGCGCATCGAAAACATCTGCTTAAACTGGTTAATCGGGTTCAGTCGATTGAGATCGAGCTTCAGCGCTTCAGGCGCAAACAGCGGACCATACTGGATCCAGCCGCCCACTATACGCAGCAATACGGCAATCGCGGCGGCTAACAGGCAGAGTGTGCCTGCTAGCACGGCGGCGTCGTGCAAGACTTCTTTCGCCACCTGCGCAAACGGCGCATCCAGTCGTTGTAGCGGCAGTTGCACCAGCATCTGGAGTTTCCCCATTGTGCTGTCTGCTAATGCCAACACGCATTCCAGTAGACCAACGCAGATCAGCAGCTTGGGCACATCCTGACTTTGTCCAACCTCTCCTTTACGGCGCGCGTCTTCCAGCTTTTTATCTGTGGGCTGTTCCGTTTTCTCGCTCATGATTCCGCCTGATTAACTGCTTGGTGCCGTAAAAAGTAGTGGGAGCAGGTGCTTTAGATCCGGTAGTCCCTTCAGTCTGTCGTCGCCCAGATACTGCAACACCGGCAGGTAGACGATGAAAAACGCCATCCCGACCAGACACTTAGCCGGAATAGAGAGGACGAAGACTTGAAGCTGTGGGCTATACAGACTGAGTAGCGCAATACTGAATTCCAACAGCAGCAGTAGCGCCACCAGCGGCCCGGCGTACACCACTAAATGGGTGAAGGTATCGGCCAGCAGGTCGAGGTAGACCTTAAACCCTTGTTCGCCCGGCGCGGGCAACCAGGACAGTACCGGCCAGATCTGGTAGCTGTCCCATAGCAACTGCGTTAGCCCTTTCAGGCCGATACCAATAATCAGCAGCAGAATCAGGGTCTGTTTCAGCAAATGACCTAGCGGCGTGGCATCCGAGCCCAGCGCAGGGTTGAGCTGACCGCCCATCAACGCGCCGCGCTGGTTATCGAACAGGGCACCGACGGATTCAAACAGCCAGAACGGCATCGCCAGAATCAATGCGAGGAGCAGCCCGACAATCATCTCTTTCAACAGCAGGCCGGGCAGCATCGGCCAGGATAGCGGCGTCAGCAGGAGCTGCTGTTGCACGATGGGAGCAGGCAGTAGCGTCAGGGAAATCACCACCGCGTTGCGTATCATGCCTTTCAGCACGTTGAGTGAAAAAACCGGCACCAGAATAAAGCAGGGATACAGCCGGGCAATGCCGAGCGTAATGGCGATGATAAAGTCGTAAATGTGCTGAATGGTGGCGATCATGCGAACTTATACCCCGGTCTGTGCAATCATGTTGAACGCAGTAATGGCCAACTGCATCAGTTCTACGCCAATCCAGCGTCCGCAGAGCGCCAGCGCCAGCCCGACGGAAATCAGCTTGACGGCGAAGGGCAGCGTTTGATCCTGTAACTGCATCACTGCCTGTAGCAGCGAGATCAGCACGCCGACGATCACCGCAACTAGCAGAGGCGGCGCCGAGAGCAACACGACCATCACCATGGCCTGACGGAAAAGCGTGATTATTTCCATCTCGGCCTCACAGATAGCTGTAAAATAGGCCGTCAAGTAACCGCGTCCAACCGTTCACCAGCACGAACAGCAGCAGCTTTAACGGCAGCGACAGCGTCATTGGCGCGACCATCTGCATCCCCAGCGCCAGCAGCACGTTGGAGACGATAAGGTCAATGACGATAAACGGGATATAAATCAGGAAGCCGATTTTGAACCCGGCCTGTAGCTCCGATAATACAAAAGCCGGGATCACCAGCAGCAGATTTTGCGTATTCACCTTTTCGGATAGCGATGCGGGCCACATTTGCAGGCTGTTCTCATGCAAATGGGTGAGAATATCCGGATCAACGTTGTGCGACATAAAGGTTTGCAGCGGTTCCAGACCGTAGGTCACGCTGTCCTGAAGCGACGTGATATCAGTCATATCCAGCGGCTTTTCCTGCACGCGCTTGGTGATGTCCTGAAAGACCGGCGCCATCACAAACAGCGTTGCCGCGAGCGCGATGCCGTATAGCGCCATATTGGGCGGTACCTGTTGTACGCCAATGGCGTTGCGGGTGATCAACAGCACAATGGCAATCTTCAGAAAGCAGGTACAGGCAATCATCATCAGTGGAATTAGGGAGAGTGCGCCCAGAAAGAGCGCAAACATCAACGGGTCGAACGCGCCGGAGGTCATGGTGCCAGCTCCGAATCGGCGGCGTGATCCTCATCCACTGCCGGCAGACTTTGTGTTGATGCGGAAAAACGTGTCTGCGCAGTAAAGCGGTGGGTAATCTGTAGCCCCAGTCGGCCTTCCACATCGACCAGATCGCCGCTTGCCAGCGCGATATCGCCGTAATAGAGCCAGGCTTGTCCCGGCACCACGTCGCGCAGCGTGAACACGCTGCCGCTGGCAAGGTGTTGCAATTCCGTTAGCGTCATCGTCAGGCTACCGCAGCGAAGGTGTAAAGTAACCGGTAGCGGTGGCAAACTTTCGGTGACGTTGTCACCTTCCTGTGTGAATGGAAATGCCGCTGCATCTGAATGGGGAGCGGCGAACATTGTATCGGTAGCAGGCGAGGGCATTGTGAGAGTCTCCATGTCGGTAATGGTAAAGGTATAGGGTGCGTGCGCGGTGAGCTGTAATGTGCCATGCAGTCGCAGCGTGCCGGATGACAATGTTCCTTCTCCCGCGGGGGTAAACCAGGGACGGTTGGGTAGAATGAGGTCACCCGTACGCAAATGGTGTAACGCGGGCAGCGGCACTACGGCATCAGCCAGTATGATTGGCAAAGCGATCGTCATTCCTCCGGGGAGTGTACGGCGCTGACGGTGCCAGCCTGCGCGAGAAAACAATGCCAGCCAGACGGCGTCAGCGGCCTGCATCCGGCTGCGTGCGGTAATGCCATTCCAGCTAACACTAAGCCAGGCAGAGAGTGCGGCACCCATGCCGTGCGGCGTTTCATGACTCATACCCAGCGGATAAATCTCGCCGACGAGCGCGCGCAGGACGGGATTGAGTGACTGGTTGTAGAGCGTCCAGTACCACTCCTGTGCCGCATCATTGTCTTCAGATAGCGGTAGCAGCGGGCAGTCCGACAGCAGGCTGAGCACCGGGAACGGATCGGTCAGTGAGATATCGCCGATATCGCTACGCCAGTCGTGTGGTTGTGCAGAGAACGATTCCTCTGCCAGCACGCATTCGTTCGTCAGTTGAAGATGCAGTCGGCCCTCGGCCCCATCGCGAATAAACGGCAGCACTAACCCAGTGGCCAGCATCGAGCGGATATGGGCGTGCTGCGTACGCAAGGTCGGTAGTGTCAATGGTCGAATGTGTGGGGAATGTGAACTCATCGCTCATACTCCCTGGCGTCAAAACGCAGGTTTATCGGGCAATCCAGCGCGCTGGCGAGCGAATGGCGGCAGGCTTCACGCCGATCTTTTAACTGGTGGTAGCTTTCCCGGCTAAAACGCAGAGAAATATCCCAGCCGCGCGGTACCAGAGCGGCTAAGCGCACATCGATATCGCCCAACTGCGGCAGTTGCAGGCTAAAGGCAAATGGTGGGGCGCAGATGTTGTCCATTGCATCAATCAGTTCACATTGCAGTGGTTGCCACGGTGACGGCGTCACATATTGTGGGTTGTCCGACGCGTCAGTCTGCAACGGCAAGGGGGCATTGAGAGCGCCACCCGGTGATAAAACAGCAGGCGTATCCTGATAGAACGCGTCTTCAAAGCTATCTGAAAATGTGAAGGCTTCCCAGAAATCGCTATGTTGTGGATCGGGTTGTGGATCATGCTGTGAGCCCTCTGCGCGAGAGGATTTACCGTGCAGTACGGCCTGCGCGTTCTGCGTCGCCGTAGATTCGGGTGACGCAATCTGTCGGTTATTCATACGTGCTCCTGAGGTAACGTCAGCAGATATTCCAGTTTCTCCACCGCCTTCTGGCACTGGCGAGTGGCCTTCTGGGCGAGATCAACCTGGCGCTGCCGATCGTGATGTTGCTGTTGTGTGGCCTGTACCTGTTGCGCCTCTGCCGCTATCTCGCCGAGTAAGCGCTGTTCGGCGGCAAGGCGCTTTTTCAGGTTTTCCAGCGTTTGACGGCGCCCCTGAGTGTCTCGGACAAACTGGTCGCGCTGCGTCAGGCTGGCTTGTCGCAGCGCGTCGACCTGGTGCTGATGACGCCGCTGCTGCTCTGCAGTCCGGATCAACTGCCGTTCTTCCTGCCGCTGATGGCGCTCGCTGCGGCTTAAGCGTTGACGGCGTATCGGCATCAGCAGATTCAACAGGGTCTGTAATTCGGCATCATGTTCGATGTTATGGGGCATAGCGGCTGACTCCGGCGAGCTGTTGCTGAATCACGCCATAAGGCATCGGTTCACGCATTGACTGACGCAGGAACTGCGTGATTTCTGCATGGGCGTTGACGGCGGAATCGGTCAGCACATCATGGCCGGGCTGGTATTCGCCGAGGCGAATTAGCATCTCAACCTGTTTGTACGCGGCCATCAGGCGCCGTACGCTGCCCGCGTTACGGATGTGATCGATATCTACGACGTTGCTCATGGTGCGGCTCAGGCTGGCCAGTACATCGATAGCCGGATAGTGCCCCTGTTCCGCCAGGCGTCGGGCGAGCACGATGTGCCCGTCAATCAATGAACGGACTTCGTCGGCGACCGGGTCGTTCATGGAATCCTGTTCAATCAGCACGGAATAGAGCGCGGTGATGGCACCGTCTTCCGTTTGTCCCGCGCGTTCGACCAAACGCGGTAGCAGCGTATAAACCGACGGCGGCAGCCCGCCGCGCCCCTGCGGTTCCCCAAGTGCCAGACCGATTTCGCGCTGGGCACGAGCGAAACGCGTCAGGGAATCAATAATCAGCAGCACCTGACGGCCCTCGGCGCGGTAAGCCTCGGCGATAGCCGTGGCGGTGAACGCCGCGCGCGCGCGTTCCATGCTGCTTCGGTCGGAGGTGGAACACACCAGCACGGTACGACTGCGCAGCGCATCGTCCAGTTCATGATCGAGAAACTCGCGCAGTTCCCGGCCACGTTCGCCAATCAACCCGAAAACAATGGCGTCGCACGGCGTATTACGCGCCAGTTCGGCCAGTAGTGTGGTTTTGCCGCAGCCCGCGCCAGCGAAGATGCCGACGCGTTGCCCCTGACCGATGGTTAGCAGGCCATCGATGGCGCGCAACCCGGTGGGGAGCGGCTGACTGATACGTGGGCGAGAGGTCGGCGGCGGGGCATCGCCCAGCACCGGCTGCGTGCGGCCTGTAGCCTGACCGGGTTCGACAAACGCGCTCTCGCCGTCGTCCTCCAGCGCCCGCCCAAACCCGTCCAGCACGCTGCCCAGCAAACGCTCCGACACCTGAATGCAGTGCGGCTGATACAGCGGCGTCACGGTGGCCCCCTGAGCGATGCCGTCCAGCGCCCCGAGCGCCGAGAGAAAGGTGTTCTCTGGGCTAAACCCTACAACTTCGGCCATCATCTGGCTGTCGTCCTGGCGTGCCACCCAGCACAGGTCGCCAATGCGCGCCTGCGGCAGACTGCACTCCAGTAAAATGCCGCTGACGGCCATGACGCGGCCTTTTTTCTCTACGGGCGCATAGCCTGCCAAATGCTGGCGCTGCCGTGCGACCCACTGATCGAGCAGGGGAAAAGAAGAAGGTTGTGTCTGCATTACCAGTTCACCGTTATTTGTTGTCTGCCGCTGAATTCAATCTGGTGCTCATCAATTTTCACCAGACGCAGATTGTCGATCTCATCACCGATGAAAAAGCGTTGGCCATCTGCCGTGACGACATTCGCCTGCGACCCGCTCGTCACCTGAACGATCTGAAACGGCAGTTGCTCCGTTTTCAGCTGCGTCCGGTTATTCACGGACAGCGCGGTTCTATAACGTTGGTGGAGTTGGGCGAGCATCCGTTCCAGCTTTTTTTGATCGTCCGGCGTTAATTGTCCGGTGAGCGTGACGCGATCCTGATACGCCGCCACTTTCACGGCCGCGTTCAGTTCCCGCTCCTGCAACATGATGCGCAGCGTGCTTTCTAGCTGTGGCAGCGTGCTGAGCGGTTTCCGGGTATCCTGCGGCGGCGGGGCGGCAGGCATCGCGACGCTCTCCTGTAGTTGCCAACTGCCTACCATCACCAGCAGCAACGCGCCAAGCAGCAGATAGCTGGCCTTGGCCCACAGCGGCAGGCGTGGCGAGGCCGTAGGAATAGGCGCCGCGGTATAAACTGGCGGTTCGTCGGCGGATGGTTCCACAGGGTGGGCATCTTCTTCTGCGGTCGGAGGCGTTTCGCTGTCGTCGGGCCAGGGGGTATCCGCTGCGGCAATGCAGAGCCAAATCTGCCCCAGCGCAAAGGGCGTGCCGAGGGGCAAGGCATCAATCCGTTCGACGGAATGGCCCTCCGCATTGCATAACGCACCATCCTGTGCGCTGAGCGTCCAGCCGTCAGCGGTCTTCTCCAACTGGGCATGGTCAGCCGCTATGCCGGGATCATAGAGCACGAGATCGGCATCATCGGCTGCACCGATACGCCAGGCGTTTCCACAAAGCGGCAGCGCCGCGCCGCGATGTAAACCAGTCAGCACGCGTAATTCAAACATGGTGTGTTCCTATGCGCTAAAGGGGTCGGGGGAGTCGTAAAGATCGAGATACCCAATGATGTTGATCGACAGGGTGGATTCCAGCTCGGTGAAGGACAACACCGGAACGTGGTGAAATTCGTCTTGCAGCAGCGTACGCAGCGGACTGCGTAGATCCTGCGCCACCAGCACCAGACTGCGCGGCGACGAGAACGGCGGAAATGCCTGCCGCAGTTGGCTGAGCAGCGTTGAGGCGTAGTCCTGTGTCAGGGCGAAGAAGGTTTCGTTCTGCGTCTGGCGCAGCGCATCACGCAGTAGCTCTTCGCTTTCCGGCGTCAGTAGCCAGACAGCAAGGCTGTTTTCATCGCTGTACTGGTGGCAGATGTGCGATTTAAGCGCCAAACGCACGTAGTCGGTCAGCGCCAGCGTATCCCGCTCATGCTGGCCGACTTCGATCAGCGCCTCGGCGATGGGGCGCACCGATCGAAGCGGTACGCGTTCGGATGCCAGCCGTTGCAGCACGCTGGCGAAACGCGAGAGCGGCATGATGCGCTGTAGTTCCTGCGCCAATTCTGGCTGTTCGCTCTCTAGCCAGGACAGAATGGATTTGGTTTCCTGTAGGCCGATGAATTGTGAACCGGTACGATGAATGGCCTGCTCCATACGCGCCAGAATCAGCTCATCCGCTGTCCAGCGCGGCACGTCGTCGGGCTGCTGCGCAACATGAGCCAACGGCAGCCAGAGCCATTGGCCTTCATCCCGCAGTGTGGAACCCGGCATGGCAAGCGTGGTATCAATTTGTGCAACGGCAGCACTGGCGACAGCCAGCCGATCGGTGACAAAGGTGGCTTTCACGTAAGGAATTTCATAGACGCAAAACTGAAACTCATCCTCTGCCAGCCGATCGCTGAATTCGATATCAAAAGACGGCAACGTAAAACCGAAACGATAGACCAGTTTGTTACGCAGACGGCGGATATTCTGCACCAGCGCCGTCGCCGACGGCTGTCCTTGCCAGATGGGATGAAACAGCAGCAAATAGGCGCGCGTGGGGTTGAAACGCCGCAGATCCTGATAGCCGTTCTGTTCGGCTGGCATGTTGTCCGCCTCCGACTGGCTGGCATCCAACTGGCCTTGCTGCTTGATGCGCCAAACCTGAAACAGACCACTGCCGAGTGACGCCAGACTGATAGCGATAAACACCAGCGTCGGCATCCCCGGCAGTAGCGCAAAGCCAAACATGCCGATGGAGGAGATGATCCACGCTTTGGGCTGGCTAGTGAGCTGTTCCGCAATTTCCCGACCAATATTGGCATCCACTTTTTGCCCATCGGCTGAGACGCGGGTGATGATCATTCCCGCAGTCAGCGATATCAGTAGCGCCGGGATCTGGGCGATCAGTCCATCGCCGATAGTCAGAACGGAATAAACGTGCATGGCATCGGTCGCGGCCATATTGTGCTGCAACACGCCGATGGCGAAACCGCCGATCATGTTGATGAACACGATAACCAGCGACGCAATGGCATCGCCTTTGACGAATTTCATCGCGCCGTCCATCGCCCCGAACAGTTGGCTCTCTTTCGCCAGATTTTCGCGTCGCTGCCGCGCCTGATGGGCTTCGATCAGCCCGGCACGCAGATCGCTGTCGATGGACATCTGTTTGCCGGGCATCGCATCCAGCGTGAAACGTGCCGCTACCTCGGCTACGCGCTCGGAGCCTTTGGTGATCACCAGAAAATTCACCACCGTCAGAATCAGAAAGATAACCAGACCGACCGCCAGATTCCCGCCTACCACGTAGTTACCGAAAGCCTCAACGATATGGCCGCCGTCTTGCTGGAGCAGGATTTGGCGTGTGGTGGAAATGGAGATCGCCAATCGGAACATGGTGGTCAACAACAGCACCGCGGGAAATGTCGAGAAGGCCAGCGGCTTGGGCAGATACATCGCCAGCACGATCAGCAAAGAAGAAGCGCAGATGTTAAGCGCGATGAGCACATCGATCAGCCCGGTAGGCAGTGGGATGATCATCATGAAAACGATAGACATCACGATGACCGCGCCAACGACTTCAGAGCGCTGCATCGCGCTCAGCGCAATACGGTTCAGCCAGGTAATCAGCAGATTCATGGCTGCTCCTTATCCGCGTCGCGCGCGCCCTGTTTTTGCGGCGATGCGGCGTCACGCGGTGCCCGTTCGTTATGCTGAGAATTATGGGCCTCTTGCTTTTCGTATTGGGCGATATCGCCAATCATGCCGCGTATCAGTTGGAGCGCCGTTTGCCGGTTTTTATCGTCCCGCCACAGCGGATGCGGCAGATCGCTGACGAGCGGCAGCAGGGCGCTGAAAAACATCGCCTGATGCTGAACCTGTGTCCCGGCGACTTCCCGACCGAGATTATGCAGGTCGCGGGAATAGGCGCCGTTAGCGCTCAGGCCAATCAAACGGCGGGTCAGATCCACGGCACTGAGGGTAAAAGCTGGCATTTTGTTCGCCAGTCGCGTGAGCAGCGCCTGACTGGATGACAGCGTATGGCTCAGGTGGCGGGAATCATTGAGGTTGCTCAGCATCTTGCGAAGAACGGCTTTCGAAATAGAAGGCGTCAGCGAGGCGATATCCGCCGCCAGCGCGCGCTGCAACGTGCGCAGCCCAATGGAGAATGTTGCGGCATCAAAGCGTTCCAAAAGAGAGTCCAGCAGCGCGCTGGCCGATTGCTGATGCACGATTTTCTGATAGTACAGATCGCGCATCGCCTGTTTCTGTTCCGGCTGGGTGCTAAACAATGCAATGGCCGTCGCGGTATTCAGACCCGCTCGGACTTCTGGCCCTTTCTCTTGATGCAACTGCTGTAACGCATCCTCTGCCGCCGCTGCCAATTCTGGCTGCTGGACAGATTGCTGCCGGATGTGGCGCAGCAGGATATCGCCCCGCGCCGGATCGTTGCCTGCAGCTTCCAGAACGGCATCAAGAGACGGCGACCCTTTCTGCATCAGCAGATCGCGCATGCGGCTCAACTGCTGGTCGAGCGTACTTTGCGACGGGTTTTCCAGCATCCTTAGCAGTTCCGTCAGCTTCTCAATTCGTTCGACATTAGCAGTCGCGCGGGCTTCTGGCTGCTGGGCGATTTGGCGCCGGTTCAGCGATTTACTTCTCCGCTCAGCCTGCTCGCCAAACGCCATCGCGACCTCTTCCATTGAGGTAGATAACGGCGAGCCGGGAGACGCATGGTGATAAGGGGGCTGCTGCACCGCGGCCTGTGGCACGAGGTCATCATTCGCGACGACGGGGCGCGGCAGGGCGTTGCTAGAGGGAGGAACGGTCGGCATTTTGATCATGGTTTCATCCTGAATAAGTCGGCTACGTGTCGTGGTGTGAACGTGCGGCAATATGCATGTATTGCTGTGTGGACGCTGAAAAGGATGGGTTCCCCAGCGTGAAGTCATCGGAGTAGGCTGAATTTGATGGCGGATTAGGTGAACTGCCGTTTTACTGATTGCAGCAACTTGCAATTCCGTGCTGTGTTCGCTGGCAAAAAGTGGCACGATAATAGGCAATTTAAAAAAAATAACTTATTAAAAATCAATGCAATAAAGATAATTCCGGGCTGGCACAAGGCTTGCTCTTCCGTTTTTGCCAATGGGGCACAACAACGGAGAGTCAGCAAATGGATATGTCAACCCTGAAACACATCGAACCGACCCCGGCGCTCGCTGTCGATTGGGAGCAGGTGTTTCGTCAACACGGAAAGAAATTGCATAACTTCATCCGCAAGCGCGTTAGCAACCATGACGACGTTGAGGATTTACAGCAAATGACCTACCTGGAAGTGCTCAAACATCAGGATAAATTTGCGGGAGCATCGCGGCCGGAGACATGGGTATTTGGTATTGCCCTCAATCTGGTTCGCAACTATTTCAAGCAGGCACGGCAGCGCGCTCAGGAAATGGGTGATGAGATGCTGGAGCATATTGCGATAGATCTCGATCCCAGCGCGATCGCTGAGAGTCAAGGGGCATTGAAACGCGCCATGGATGCCATCGTCTCGTTGCCTGAGGATACCCGTCAGATGCTGATGCAGTTGCTGGATACCGATGCCAGTTATCAGGATCTTGCGTTGCAGTTGGAGATCCCCATCGGTACGGTGCGGTCAAGGCTGTCTCGTGCTCGAGGGGTGATCCGTCAGGCCGTTGAGTCCTGACGGCATTTCACGGGACGAAACGGCGAACCTGCACCTACCGTACTTCACTGACTGCTATGGCAACCGCCTTGCTCAAGGTGGCGGTTGCCGCTCAGTGAGTGGGTCGCACGCCGTGATATCAGGTCGCATCTATGCTGTTGCAGGGTTTCCTGTCCATCTTCTGGAATGTTGAGACGCCGTATCGTGCTACCTGCACGGCGGGTGGCAGCACACGTGTCTTAATTCAAAATAAGGAGATGGCAATGATGTTCATCCAACCGTTACGTTCCGATCAAAAGATCAAGGCTCTCGAGCTGGAATTGGTGGATTTTGCATTTGGTCGCATCAAGGACGCGATTTATATCGTCAATGAAGATCAGCGTTTTTGTTATGTCAATGAGGCCGCCAGCCAGACGCTGGGTTACAGCATTACGGAATTCATGCATCTTAGCGTTGTCGATATCGACCCGTTCTGGAGCGCCGATCATCGGTCACCGGACCGGCCGCAGGAGTGCGAATCAGACGTGGCTACCACGTTTGAAACCCGACACATCACCCGCTCAGGCATGGCTATTCCCGTAGAAGTTAATCTCACACATTTCCAACACAGAGGACGTAGCTACAGCATGTGTGTCGTCAGAGATATCAGGGAACGTAAACATATTGAACAGTTAGCCTACGCGCGAGAGCAGGAATTTCGCGCGCTGGTTGAGAACACGCCGGATTTGATTATTCGCTTCGATCCCAACCTGAATTGCCTGTACGCCAACGCGGCCAGTTTAAAACATCTGGATTTCACCATAGAGCAACTTCGGGGCCGTATGATTACGGAGTTGATGCCCGGAGTAGTGTGTGCAATCCGCATGGAACAGCTGGTGCATCAGGTGGTTTATACCCGCAGCAGCGCAGAAGGTGAAGTGATGGAGTCGCGGGGGAAAGGCGATCAGCGCTATCAAAGTATTCACCATATTCGCTGTGTGCCGGAGTTTGACCAGCATGGCGCGCTGGTGTCGATTCTGGCCGTAGGGCGAGATATTACCGCGATGCGCTATGCGGAGAAAAAACTGGCTGATTCGCATATGCAACTGCGTTTGCTGGCACGCCAGCGTGAGATATCGCGTGAGGAAGAACGTAAGCATATCGCGCAGGAAATTCACGATGAGCTGGGGCAGCATTTGACCACGATCCGCATGAGCCTGTCGCTGATGCGCTTATGTTTCGCCAAGGAAAATCCTGACATGCAGGCGCATTTGCAAAAGCTGATGCAGTTGGCTGACCAAACGATTCAGGTGGTGCGTAATGTGTCGACCCGGCTCAGACCGAATGTGTTGAATATGGGGCTTACACCTGCGTTGGAGTGGCTGTGCGACGAATTTAACCGGCACTATAGCGCCACCTGTCTGCTACGAACGCTGGGGGAACCGCTGGCGCTCAATGACGAAAGCACCACAGCAGCATTCCGCGTCGTGCAGGAGTCGTTAACTAACGTCGCGCGCTACGCCGGCGCTACCCAGGTACGCATTACGCTGGATAATCAGCCAGACTGTGTGGTGCTGTGCATCAAAGACAACGGCAAAGGTTTTGATTCCCAGGCTAAAAATAAAAACGCTTTCGGGCTTATGAGTATGAAAGAACGAGGGCGGATGCTGGGAGGCGAAGTCGTGATTGAAAGTGAGCCCGGTAAAGGCACGCTGGTGCAGTTAACGTTTCCTAAAAATGGCGATACCCGTTAATCGCGGGATAAGAACAACAAAAGGAAGAAATGAGCGATGGGCAAACCAATACGTTTAATGATCGCAGACGATCACGTCATCATGCGTGAAGGGCTCAAGCAGATCTTCGCGCTGGATGCGTCGCTGAGCGTCGTCGCCGAAGCCGGAAATGGCGCTCAGGTACTGGCACAACTGCGCAGCGTGAAGCCCGATTTGCTGCTGCTGGATATGTCGATGCCCGGTATCAGCGGTGAAGCATTGATTTCACGCGTGGTGGCGCAACATCCGCATCTGCCGATTCTGGTGCTCAGTATGTACAGCGAAGCGCAGATTGCACAGCATGCGCTGAAGAGCGGCGCCAGAGGTTACATCACCAAAGATAAGGACCCGGAAGCCCTGCTATCGGCGATCCGCCGTGTGGCGCAGGGGGCTCGCTATATCGACCACACAATTGCCGAGCAACTGGTGTTTTCCAACTACGCGGAGGGGGGCAGAGCCGAACACGATGTACTGACGCCCAGAGAGCATCAGATCATGATTATGTTTGCGCAGGGGATGGGCATCAATGCCATCGCCAATGAGCTAGCGATCAGCAATAAAACGGTCAGCACTCATAAGGCGCGTCTGATGGAAAAAATGCAGTTCAGTACCAATGTGGAGATCGTGAAATATGTTGTGAGTAAGAAGCTAATTCCCTAGCAGTGGGAATTCGCCGTGAAAAGGAGAACAGATAAAAGGGATTCAACCGTCGCTGAATCCCTTTACTGAGGCTTACCATTTCCTAACGATATCCTTTCGCTTTCCTGCGTATTAATTAAATGATAATGGGCTGTTTTTTCTTGTTTTTATCGTTTTTTGTAGGTATTTCCCTACAAATTGCTCTGGAATTCCTACCTGATGTTCAGCGATGCCTGATGGTTTCATTATTCAATGGCGGTAATGCTTGTCATCGTTCCGCCGGTGATGAAATCAGTGTGCGTTATGCGGAGAAACGCCACGGATTTTCGGTGGAATCCACGTTATGGAAGGCAGTCAGTTAGCCCGTTTGGGCTCTAGGAGTAGTCAATGAATAATCATTACCGTCAGGACAGACAGCACAATTCATCATTCGATCATTCACCCGTAGAGAAGGCGTCATCAGCGGACTTTCGGTCATCATTAGACTCTTCCCTGCCGCTGTCGGAATCATCCCCGTCTATGGCCGATGATATTCACTCATCGTTGTCGCCAATCATCAATGTTATTGCTCCCCTTAATGTCGATATCGTGCTGGAAGGTGAAACCGGTACGGGAAAAGATACGCTGGCGAATCGCATTCATCGGCTGTCCCGATGCAGCGGCCCACTGGTGGCGGTGAACTGCGCCGCCGTACCTGAAAATCTGGCTGAAAGCGAACTATTCGGCGTGGTGTCGGGCGCTTATACCGGCGCGAACCGCTCCCGCGCGGGCTATCTGGAAAGTGCGGATAGGGGGATTCTGTTTCTGGATGAGATCGACAGTATGCCGATGACGCTACAAGCCAAGATGCTACGCGTGCTGGAAAGCCGCGGCGTAAAGCGGTTGGGAAGCACTCAGTTTACGCCCGTGGATATGCGTGTGATTGTGGCGACGCAAACGCCTTTGCTGCAATTAGTGGAAAAAGGGCTGTTTCGACGCGATCTCTATTTCCGTCTTGATACGGTCAAGATTCAACTGCCGACGCTGCGTTCTCGTAGCGATCTCATTCTGCCGTTGTTTCAACGTTTTAGTCAGGAAGCGGCGGTGCGTCTGAAAATGACGCCACCACCGATGACGGCAGACATTTACGAGCAGCTGCTGACCCACAGTTGGCCAGGCAATATTCGTGAACTGAAGGCGGCAGCGGAGCGCTGGACAATGGGGCTGTCGCCCTTGGCTGAAATTCAGCCGCTGCTGCACCCGCGTCCTTTGCAACTCAAAGATCGGTTAAAGCGAATTGAAAAATTTCTGATTCAGGATGCGCTGCGCCGCCACGGCCACTGCATTGACGAAGTGATTGCGGAACTGGGGATCCCCAAGCGGACACTCTATCATCGACTGAAAGTGCTGAATGTGACGGTGCGAGAGATGTGCGCCGGGGGCGGGGAAGCCTGTCAGGCATGAGGGCTGAATATCGAACGTTGACCTGTCGGGATACCCAGGTCAACGTTCAGGTTGCGCTGTTTCTATTTACACTGTTTTTGGCTACACCATTTCTATCGGCGGGCACGGATAGTGATGGATGTCCGGTAGATCGTGCAATGCCACCGCCCGACTGAAATACCATCCTTGAATAATCGCCGATGGGCAATGTTGCAGAACGTAGGCGGCTTGTTCACGAGTCTCTACCCCTTCGATAATCACAGGGACGTCCAGTTTTTTGACCAGGGTGAATAGCAGATCTGCCATAGCGGCATTCACTGAGTCGGTACCGATGGCGCCGACAAAAATCTTGTCGATCTTGATCATATCGAACGGTAAATGGCTCAGATAGTCAAGGTTGGAATATCCCGTACCGAAATCATCAAGCGCGACCTTATAGCCCGAACGGCGTAAGGCCTCAAGGCCATCTGCCAGCGCCTTGTGGGATGTGCTCGACTGCTCAGTCAGTTCTAACATGATACGTGTTTTGTCTATCCCCAGTTCGTCACACAACTGCTTCAGGAAATGGTGATAATCAGGCGAAACAATGTCAGACACAGACAGATTAATGCTAAGAAGAAAGGACGGTTCCTGCGTGAGGTATGGCTGCATGTCTCGCAGCGCCTGACGCGTGATGATGCGGGTTAGCTCGGAGGAATAGCCTATTTCTTCAGCAATACCGATAAAAAGCTCAGGCGAGACATTATCACCACGCTCATTCTTCCAACGCGCCAGCGCCTCTACACCAATAATCGCGCGCTGTGGCAGGCTAATCAGCGGCTGATAATGTACATGCAGTCGCTGGTGTTTGATTGCGCGTTTAAGCTGTGATGGCAAAGCCTGATGCCGATCGTCGTAGAGTTGATAGGACAGGGTAAAACTGGCGCCGATGAGCGCTCCGACAAAAAGCAGGGCGGTGATGATATACCACGGACGATACAGGATACCCGCAGAATCTAACTGAGCCAGTACGCAGATATCCTGATTTGTCGCACAGAAAAATGTCTTGCGTTTTCCCATAGTCAGCCACGCGTTATTCTGCTGCTGTGTCTGCCTGAACGCCGAGAGATCGATATCGCCAAAGGTCTGATAGATATGACTCAGGTTGCGCGTTATCAACATGGCGTTGTATTCAGCAGGCGGATGAACGAAACGGCTAAATGCAGCGGCGGCGGTAATCGTGACGACATCGTTCATGCTGGCCATATCGGCGGTAATGCGTGGATCAACCACGTTTTTCATCGCCGTCCATAGTTGCACGCCCTCTGGCGTTGTCAGGTTAGGTGGTAGCAGATAAATCGGTGGGTTGAGAATCCCCCAGCCTGCGGAGCAGATGAGATAGTTGTCCTTGATACGCCCGATATCGCGCAGATAAACAGAGTAAAAGGAGATCAGACGTAACTCTTTCAGATCGGCGTTGGAACAAGGCGTGTTATTCAGCGTCAGCACCCGATTGATGGTTTCCCGACCTTCATTCGCGACGGCGACTCCCTGATCGAGGACGTCCTGACTATAGTGTTGCAACTGCGTCTGTTCCAGCCTGGCTAAAATGCCCTGCCCAACAAGCAGCGCCAGCAAAGCGCTGGCAAACGAAATCAAAACAAGTCTAAACCACAATCCGGTGTTGGTACTTAAGGTGAGCATGGCGACCATCTGGCAGCGTGACGAGAATAGTATGGCATAGGTTTAGATATCGCATCCTTGCCAGTTACACAGGTAAAATGTTCCTGCAAATTGGGAATAACTTACGATCTTTCGGTAAGGCAATAACTTTTTTTCTTATTTTAAAAGAAAAACTACGATGACTAACGGCCGGAAACGCAGCGAAAACTAGGCTAGTTCTGCCCCTCACACTGTTCTTGTCTACAGAATGATGTTATTTCCGAAAGAATTTCCTTTCTGCTGGAACTCACTGACCCGCTCTTCCACTTAATGAATGAACAAGATGACTGTATGTACAGCATGACAGTTCACCATCGTAAACATTCATTATATTTGGAGATATATCATGGCTTTAGGACTTTCTCAGGTTGCATCTCAGGCGGCTTCTCAGACTCTGGATACCGCGATGGCTGGTTCTCTGACGCGTGCAGCAGGCGCTCAGGCTCAGAAAATTGCGCTGGATACGGAAAACTCCATTCTGGATGGTCAGATGGATTCTGCATCTAAATCACTCAACTCTGGGCAGAAAGCGGCAAAAGCAATCCAGTTCTGATTATGAGTCAACGAGCCGGAGCTTTGCTCCGGCTTTATTTTATCCATCCGTGATGGAATCCACACCATGAAAATTAATCATAGCAGTACGCTGTCTCAGCCGGGGGATGCGCCGCCGGCGGACAACGGCACGTCTTTTTCCTTTTCCGCCACGAATCAGGATGTGTCCTGGTTCAGCGCGGCGCTGTCGTCGGCACCAATGACGGCAGAAAGCAGTAATAGCCAGTGGCTCGGCGCGCTGGCGGAAAAATCACAAGGGCTTAACGGGATCTTTAAATCCGCCGAACGCGACGTCAGCCAGTCGATGCGCTCCAATAATCCAAAGGATGTGCTGGATGCAACCCGAACGCTGTCCTCATTCTATCTGGAGAGTCTGCTGAGCGCCAAACTGGTGGCGAAAAGTGTTCAGAGTCTGGAAAAACTCACCAACTTACAGTAGCGGCCTATGAAAATCGATAAGCGAGTGTTTCTTCTGCTGATTGGGCTATTAGCTGGCTGCGGCGAGCCGATTGAGCTGAATCGCGGGCTGTCGGAGAACGATGCCAACGAAGTGATTTCGATGCTTGGCCGTTATCAGATCGGCGCGGAGAAACGGGTTGATAAAACCGGCGTTACGCTTGTGATCGACGCAAAAAACATGGAACGTGCCGTCAATATTCTTAATGCGGCGGGCTTACCGAAGCAATCGCGGACGAATCTGGGCGAGGTGTTTCAGAAAAGTGGGGTGATATCGACGCCCTTGGAAGAGCGCGCCCGCTATATCTATGCTTTATCGCAGGAAGTGGAAGCAACGCTGGCGCAGATCGATGGCGTGCTGGTGGCGCGGGTTCACGTGGTGCTGCCGGAGCGTATCGCCCCCGGCGAGCCGGTTCAGCCTGCCTCGGCAGCGGTGTTTATCAAATATAGTGCTGAACTGGATCCGGATGGGATGGAACCGCGCATCCGCCGAATGGTGGCCAGCAGCATCCCCGGTCTGTCCGGCAAGGATGATAAAGAGCTGGCGATCGTCTTTGTTCCGGCAGCGCCGTATCAGGATACGATCCCGGTTGTTACGCTGGGGCCACTCACGTTCACGCCGGATGAGATGCGACGCTGGCAGTGGAGTACGGGGCTGTTCGGCCTACTACTGGTCGGTCTGTTAGGCTGGCGCGTAGGCATGCCTTACCTGCGCCAATGGCAGCAGAAAAAAGCGGGGGAGCCGTCGTCACAATGACCACACAAGTGCAGAGCCAACGGCATGAGTCGGACGATCTCACACCGCTTGCCTGGCTGACCTGGTGGGCAGAGGACTGCCTGTTACAAGCCGATCCCAGTTGGTGGAGCGGGAAGGTTGCGCTACCCGTGTCGCCGCAGCGCCGCGACTGGTTGCATGTGAACGCCGAACAGCTTCATCGCCATTTCTCTCTGCCACCGAGGTTGCCGCCGGATCCGCAAGCTTCACTCATGCAGATGGGCAAGCTGGATACCGCACAGCGGGAAACGGTATTACGCTTGATGGCGCGGGTTTGCCAGCCCATACGTAACCCGGATCGCGCTGATGCCGAAGGCATATGGTGTGGGCGGTTGGCAAAGGCATTGCGGCCGGGCTTATGGTTACCGGCGGGGATCACCTTTTCTGCGTCATCTTCCGCGCCATTGCTGTCGGAGTCCTCTGCAACCAGCTATCAGGATGCGTTGTTGCTACTGCGTCTTCGCTATGGTGAAGCGTGCTGGTCACGTCTACGGCTGCTCTATCCGCGCGATTGGCCCGATCATCATCCTATCTCGGCGGCGCCATTGCCTGCCGCCAGACTCAATGCGCTGTGCGATGCCCTGATCTGGAAAGCATCGATGTCAGCATAATCCCCTCATTTTTATTTATTTTGCTAAGGACGAAGCATGCTGACGACGAAAACGTTTGTGACATTACCCGGCGCCAGTCGGGATGAAACGGCAATTATTCCGGCGGAGCGGATTGCGGCACATCGGCGCAGTCGGACACTTTGGGAAGAAGCCAATGCGCAGGCCGATACGATCGTGGCGCAAGCGCACGAACGTGCCCGAATGCTGTGTGCGCAAGCCGTAGAACAGGCAGAAGCAGAATTCTGGCAGCAGGCAAATGTGTTGTTGCAGGGTGTTCGGCAAGACCGAATGCAGATGGAACAGGCCATGATTACGCAAGCCGGACAGCTACTGCGCGATGCGCTGGCGCACGTGCTGGATAAAACACCTGCGCCGTCGCGCCATCACGCCTTACTGCGGCAGTTGCTGAAGCAACAGCAGGGGGAAAGCCGGGGAACGCTGTACTGCCATCCTGCCCAGCTTGCCGATGTGCAGCATTGGCTGGATGCCCATGCGCATCTGGAATGGCGTCTTGCCAGCGACGAAGCGTTGGATAACGATGCCATGAAGCTGATTACGGCACATGGCGTGATGTCGCTGAGCTGGCCGCAGGCGGTAAAACAGCTCATGCCGCCAGAGTATCCTACCGCGATGTGACGCTGCGGCTGACAAAATAGCGATTGACAAGGGGAACTGCTCGCCGGGGTTAACCACTCACTATCAGGTCAATGGCCGATTTTAAGTCAACGACCAAAACCTGTGTTGTGAGAAAACTACTTTATGAGGAGAGCGCGCGATGTCCCTTAACTCAATCCAGCGTCGTCTTGACGCGCATCTGGTCGATTCGCAGAAACAACTGGATGATATTGCGCTGAATGTTGCCGAAGGCGGCGCCAGTCAGGCGGATAGCTACGCCTTTTTTGAGGCCAGCATGGATTATTCTAATGCCAGTTGGGCTGTCGGGCAGTTGTTGAGCGTTAAACACGGTCTGGCAAAGGCTATCATCAATGACTTCAACTGAGTTGACCGTGATGCTGGAGCGGTGGCTAAACGGAGGAACGTCGATGTTGAAGCTGGAGATTGACGGCGGCGCGGTGGCGATAGTGCGGCAGTCATCGGGCGTGGCGTGCCGCGCGGTCATTCCGCTGCGCACGTTGCCGGATGAGTCGATGCTAACACGAGCATTGCAACTGGCCGATGCCGCCCACGCCCAGTTTCAGGATGACACCGCCATCCTGTCGCTCTCGGCACAGGATGAACAACTCTGGCTATGGATGAGGCCCGACGCTGATGATGTCATGCAGATCTGCCGCAGCCTGGAAACCCTACTTAATCAACGGGACGTCTGGCTAAGCATGCTTACGCCGCGCGCAAAGGCGCCCGTTTCCGCTCCATTGAATCTGAACACGCTGGCTTTTTTGCAAGGAGAACGACATGCGTAAGGGATTGATGCATCATCGCTCATATCGCATTTTGCTGGCGGTCTATCGCTGGTTTTGCTGGGCGGTGCTGCTAATGGGGATTATCCCTATGAATGGGGTAATTTCGCTGGCGCACGCCGCCACGCCAGCCGACTGGAACAAGGGGGCGTACGCCTATTCTGCCGAACAAACACCGCTGTCTACGATTCTGACGGATTTTGCCAACAGTCACGGCGTAGATTTGGTGCTGGGCAACATTGCTGACAATGACGTCACGGCGAAAATTCGGGCGGAGACCCCCGTGCTGTTTCTCGACAGGCTGGCGTTGGAGCACCGTTTCCAGTGGTTTGTGTATAACAACACATTGTACGTCAGCCCGCAGGACGAACAGGCATCGGTGCGTCTGGAGATTTCCCCGGATGCCGCGCCTGATATTAAACAGGCGCTCAGTGGTATCGGATTGCTCGATGCGCGCTTCGGCTGGGGGGAGTTACCGGAAGAAGGCGTGGTGCTGGTCACCGGCCCGCAGGCGTATATCGATCTGATCCGTAATTTCAGCCAGCAGCGGGAAAAACAGGACGAACGGCGTAAGGTCATGATTTTCCCTTTGCGCTATGCCTCGGTATCCGACCGGACGCTGCAATATCGCGATCAGAAGGTCACCATTCCCGGCGTTGCGACCATTCTTAATGAGTTGATGGATGGTCAGCGTGTGGCACCGGCGGGCGCATCGGGACCGATGCCTGTGCAACCGGATGCGGGGATGGAAGCGATGCGGGACAGTACGCGTTCGCTGATGACCCGGCTGGCAACTCGTAATAATCCGGGTCACCGTGGGGATACATCGAACCGCGAGACGCTAAGCGGCAAGATTTCTGCCGATGTACGCAATAACGCGTTGTTGATTCGGGATGATGAAAAACGTCGGGCGGAGTATCAGCAGCTCGTCGACCAAATCGATGTGCCGCAAAATCTGGTCAACATTGATGCCATTATTCTGGATGTGGACCGTACCGCTCTGTCACGGCTGGAAGCGAATTGGCAGGCGCAGCTCGGCAATGTAAGCGCGGGCAGCACCATGATGATGGGGCGAAGCACCCTGTTTGTCAGCGATTTCAAACGTTTCTTCGCCGATATTCAGGCGCTGGAAGGGGAAGGAACGGCCTCCATTGTCGCGAATCCTTCCGTACTGACGTTGGAAAATCAGCCCGCGATTGTCGATTTCAGCCGGACGGCGTTTATCACTGCGACGGGCGAACGTGTTGCAGACATTCAACCGGTGACTGCGGGTACTAGCCTGCAGGTGACGCCGCGTGTGATCGGCGAAGGCGCACAGCGCAGCATCCAGTTAGTTATCGATATCGAAGATGGTCAGGTTGAGACGGGGCGCGAAGGTGAAGCGTCGGGCGTGAAACGGGGCACTGTCAGCACGCAGGCACTGATTGGTGAGAACCGTGCCCTGGTGTTGGGTGGTTTCCACGTCGAGGAGAGCGGCGATCGCGATCGGCGCATTCCGATCCTTGGGGATATTCCGCTGTTGGGGAAACTGTTTACCTCGACGCGTCACGAAGTCTCTCGCCGTGAACGCCTGTTCATCCTGACGCCGCACCTTGTCGGCGATCAAACCGATCCCACTCGCTATGTTTCCCCCGCCAATCGCCAGCAGTTGAACGGTGCGATGAATCGCGTCGCGCAGCGCAACGGTAAAACGGATCTCTATAGCCTGATTGAAGGCGCCTTTCGCGATCTGGCCAGCCGTGAGCTTCCCGCCGGATTTAAGACTGTCAGCAACGGTGCGCGATTGAGCGAGGTGTGTCGCTCACAATCAGGCTTGATCTACGACAGCGCTCGCTATCAGTGGTACGACAACGGTCAGGTGCGCCTGAGCGTCGGCGTTGTGCGCAATGGCGGAACGCAGCCGCAGCGTTTTGATGAAGCCGCCTGTGCCAGTAGCCGTACGCTTGCGGTAGCCGCATGGCCCAAAACAACGCTGGCGCCGGGGGAATCCAGCGAGGTGTTTCTGGCGTTGCAACCTGCGCTAGCGTCTCAGACCGCCCGGCGTCATGTGCTGACATCCCGATAAACGGTCGCGTGGGCTGATGCCCGCAGGACATTTGCCCCTCCCGAACGCCTCCTGTGAAAGTGGAAAGCTGGGAGGGCAAGGTCGATGTGTCAGCCCACTCGTCTCGTTAATTGCCCAAGCTAATAAAGGACATTTTCATGAACTACAAAGCACTGTCTATCGCGCTGATAGCACTCCTGCTGAGCGCCTGTAATGCACCGCGGCAGGTAGCCAACTGTGCCTCGGTCACTTGTCGTCCGCAGCCGGAAACGCGGCAGCTCATCATCTGGTGGCAGCCCGATCTGCGGAGCGGCCCGGCAGATTACAGCAGGGTTAGCGTGGATGAGTGAGGTAGCGGCGGTATTCGACAATCGGCATGATTTTCTTATGGCGCTGAAAACCACACCGACGGCCTGCTGGGTCGTACAGCCGGGCGTCACACTGTGGTTTACGGCGGTCCCCGCGCGGCCGGTCGCGCTCGTCTTAGCGTTGGCGCCGACCCACCATTATCCCGGTATGTTGCGGCAAATATTACAACGTCGTTTTCTGGACGCTGATGCGCTGCCAGCCTGTAGCCTGAGTCTGGATGAACAGCAACATCTGTGCTTACGCCGCACGTTATCCACATTAAATGAGTCGTTCACGGCGATCGATGAACTGTGGCGTCTGGCGGGTCTGCCGCCACGATGAAGGGTGAAAAAGTCAGGCGTTTTATGCATCAGACGGGAACCGCGCAGGCAAGAAAATCACTTAATGGGTGAGTGTCACAATTACGCGGGCTGACCGCACATCCATTGGCGCTTTCATAACCCATTTATTCATTAAGGAAACATTATGCTTAATTCTCTTGGTGGCGGAACCTCTCTACAAATCACGATCAAGGCGGGTGGTAACAGCGATTTATTTCAATCTCAGTCTTCACGACAGGGCGGTTCGTCGTCGCAGTCGGCGTCTGGTGGCCAGCGCAGCAACATCGCAGAGCAGCTGTCCGATATTATGACAACCATGATGTTCATGGGCAGCCTGATGGGTAGCGGCCTAGTCGGTGGGTTCGGCGGTTTGGGCAGCAGCTTGGGTGGATTAGGTGGCGGTTTGTTGGGCGGAGGACTGGGTGGCGGTCTTGGCAGCAGCCTCGGTAGCGCACTGGGCAGTGGCTTGGGCGGGGCGCTGGGTGCTGGTATGAATGCCATGAATCCATCGGCCATGATGGGCAGCCTGTTGTTTAGCGCTCTGGAAGATCTGCTGGGCGGCGGCATGTCGCAACAACAGGGTGGACTTTTCGGCAACAAGCAGCCAGCGTCATCGGAAATTTCTGCCTATACCCAAGGCGTTAACGATGCGCTGTCCGCCATTCTGGGCAACGGCCTGAGTCAGGCGAAAGGGCAAACTTCACCGCTGCAACTGGGTAACAACGGTTTGCAGGGTTTGAGTGGCGCTGGCGCTTTCAATCAACTGGGCAGCACACTGGGAATGAGCGTTGGGCAAAAGGCCGGTTTGCAGGAGTTGAACAACATCAGCACACACAATGACAGCCCGACTCGTTACTTCGTGGATAAAGAAGATCGGGCGATGGCGAAAGAAATTGGTCAGTTTATGGATCAATATCCTGAAGTCTTCGGCAAGCCGGAATATCAGAAAGATAACTGGCAGACGGCGAAGCAGGATGACAAATCCTGGGCGAAAGCGCTGAGCAAACCGGATGACGACGGCATGACCAAAGGCAGCATGGATAAATTCATGAAGGCTGTGGGTATGATCAAGAGTGCGGTCGCAGGTGATACCGGCAATACCAACCTGAATGCGCGCGGCAATGGTGGCGCCTCTCTGGGTATTGATGCAGCCATGATTGGTGACCGCATCGTCAATATGGGGCTGCAAAAGCTCGCCAGCTAAAACAAAAAAACGAAAAGAAGATAGGGAGCAGGGCGGAAGCACTGCTCCCTTGCTATGGGTTATTAACAGGCTTACGTCTGTTGCGTATTAAGTGAAGGGCGGCGTGATGTGGTTCCCCGTCAGGGAAGAGAAAAATGATGGGAACCAGAAGGGGAAAATGACCACTTAACCGATACGTTCACCTCATCATCTTTGGAACTCGTTATGCAGAAAATCCAGCATGTTCAGCCTGGTCTGTCCATTTCGGAGATTGCACCAGCTACATTAGCTAAAACATCGTTATCGCAGGGCAGTAGCACCAGTGCAAGCCAAAAAGGCGCACAATCCCTGATTCAGCAAGGCTTGCATGATAAAAATAGGCCACCCGAGCTGGAGCAGGGAAGCAGCAGCCAGGTGAAGAGTCAGGCCGCGCGTTCAACTACCTTACGCAAATTATTTTCATCGGAAGTCATGGAGAAGGCCTTACCGCGTCCATCGCGCGATTCACTGACGTCAGGCGGCCCTATCCAGAGCCTGCCGCGTTTTGCCTTCACCGCGGCGGCTGAGAGCAAAATCAGCAGTAACAGTGCTGCGCCACCTGCGGCTAAATCTGATATCACGTTGGACAGCCACGGTAAGCTTCAGTTCGGCAAAGGCTTGCCGGAGGCGCTGACCACATTGTTACAACAGACCATCGGGAAAAATAGCCAGCCGTTCGTTGCCCACCATGAAAATAAGGATATGCAGCAGCATGCGCTAGTCGATAAATCAGGGCGATTGTTCGTAATTCAAAGCAATGAAGCTCAGCATATCGCATTTCACAGCAGCGGTCGTAGCGCGATGCCGACGGGCAAATCGGGCGCAGGTAGCGTAAAGCTGGAATCCACGCCAGACTATATCTCCCTACAAACAAAAGCGGGTGAATCCACCAACGTGCCGCTATCTGGGCGCATGAACCATGAGCTCTTGACCGGTATTCATCGACAGCCTGATTTAGCTTCAGGCGCGGGCGAGCAATTGCGCCTGCATGACGGCAAACTTTTTGCGCTAAACACCGAGTTTGGTATCTGGCAGCAAAGCAGCGATGTTCCGCATAGCCAGTTATCCCGGCAGGGGGATGGGAAACTGTATGCGGTTAAAGATGATCACACGCTGAGTAATCTTTCGGCGGGAACGGAGTCAGCCACGTTCAGCGGTAAGATTACGTCGTTCTCCGCCAATCAGAATGGACAATCGGCCGTGCTGACCGAGCAGGATCACCTTACGCAACTGCATCTGATGAACGCATTGGATGCCGCGCCGCAGCCGGTGGAACTCAAGCAGAACAATGGCGAGCCGGTGTATGCGAAAGCAGTGGGGTTAACCGCAGAACATCTGCTGATTGCCGATAATGACGGCAAACTTTACCATGCACCGCGGCCTGAAACAGGTGAACACCACGTTACATTAACCCCGGTCAGTACGCCGGAATTGAATGCGGTGCTGGGCAACGACCATCGTATTACTGGATTTGCCCATGATGAACTCGGCCGTCCGCAGGCGCTCGCCACCGATCGTCAGGGACAAAAACACGTCGCTTCTTTGGGACAAAATGGGCTGTCGCCAACGCCGGGGTGGAACCTGAGCGACAGTCTGGTCGTCGATAACAAACTGGGACTGACGACAACAGCTCCCGTAGCGAAAGACACCTTAGATCTGGGACGACTAGGGAAAATCGGATTACAGGACGGCAAAGTCCATTTCTATAATGGCAATACCCAAAACTGGGAAGCGTCCAGCGTCGAAGCCAGCCAACTGAAGCGCGGGCTAGACAATCAGGCTTACACGCTGAAAGACGGTGAAATCACGCCGCTGTCCATCAATCAGAAATCCGGCTCGTTTACGCACGGCGACAACACGGCTTTTGCGCTGCCGCAGGTGCGTATGATGCCGTCTGCGGGCGCGGCGCTTCCTGGGATCGCTAAGGACGACGGTGTATCGGCGATGGCAGTGCTCAACCGCAATAAATTTATTGTCGTCGATAAACAGGGCGATCTGCATTTCCACCAGATCAAACCGGGAACGGATAAACTCGCCGCGCCACCGCTGGCGTTGCCTAAGAATGGGTTATCCGGTGAGATCCAGGACATCACGCTGGATCACCAGCAGACGCTCTTCGCCTTGAACAAAGACGGGCAGCTTTTCCAACTGCCGAAGGCCGACTGGCAAAATGCGGCTAATCATGACACTGCCCAATGGCAACCGGTGAAGACGCCGATTGAGGGGAAAGTCAATTCGCTGGGCACGGATGCGCAGCATCATTTGCAGGTGGCGCATGACGATCATGAGATCCATACCCTGCAAGGCAACGCGTGGAAAACGACTGTACCGAAAGGGGAAGCGCCATTACCCGCGGAAGCGCGTGCCGCAGAAACAGTGTTTGGTCGGCTTGATGTCGCGACAAAAGGGGCGAAGATAGCGTTGACCGGGGTCACGGTAAAAGCCGATGTACAGGTTCTGGGTAAAACCGGCGAAGAGTCACAGCAGGTGAAAAGCAAGCTGTCAGATTTGCTCAGAGCGCATGTTGTCTCGTTCTCTATGGACGTCCCCCGGCCGTTAAAAACCTTTGCTGATCATGTTCAGCACCAGATCAACGGGCGTGAAGGACTGAAGCCCGTTTACGACATGCAGACTGAGTTACTGAAAAAACTGGATGCCACGACGGGCCAGCCCCAGAACGCGGCGATGGATCTGGAAAGTAAGATAGATAAGCTGGATCTGGGCGAGAAAGGGAAACCATTGGTGAACTTGCTCAAACAGTTCCATACCGAACTGGAAAGCAGCTCGGCCAAAGCTGCCCTGCTTATTGGCAGGCAACAGGGCGTGGTGAACGATAACGGTGTCATAAACACGGAAGGCAAGCCTGCCAGCGTGCACGGCAGAGAAAAAGATCTGGCCCCGATACTGCTGGCGGCAATGGAAAGTAACCCTTCATCGAAAACGAGTACGGCTGGCGCGCTGCTCAAAGCCTTTGTAGACAGCAAAACGCCGATCGCTCAAAAGCCGAATAGCGACGGGTTTGGACAGCATCGGGATACCAGTGACGCCTTGTCGCTGGCGAAAACGCGGCTAGTGCTGGATATCTTAGTGATGGGGGATTTGCACAAGCTGACCGATCGCATTGATGCATTATCCGGCACATCGCCAGGTGAAAAAGAACTGGCCTCGATGATGAAAGAGCTTAACGCACTGCGTCAGGGGGACTACGGCGAAAACCCAGTGAAGAAGATGACTGACATGGGCTTCACCAACCATAAGGCGCTGGAAGCGGATTATGATTCGGTGAAAACCTTTATGAAGGCGTTTAGGAAAGAAGAGAATGCCGTCAGCGTAACGTCGAAAACCGTGATGCAGGCGGCCAACCAGACGGACATGATTGATAAAATGAAGGCGACCATCCTGTCATTGGATAGCAACGAAAGCATCGCCTTTAATCGAACCTATGGCGGCGGAGCATCCATGTCGTTTGCGGTCAGCGGTACGCCATTACCTTTTCCTCCGGTGCCGGGCGGCGGTGTCAGCGGGGAACGGAATTACAATCTGAGTTTTTCTCGCGGTGAAAACGGCATCAATGTCGCCTTCGAGCGCTCAGGTGGCATCACCGGTAAAGTGAGCTTCTCCGGTGGGTATGACGTCAGCCAGTATCTGACAGGGAAAACCACGGAACAGATGACGCAGGGTATTAATAGCAAACACAGCTTTGCACCGGATGTTCGCGCCTCATTCGGCGTATCCGCCAGCCTGCAAATGGCGCAGCAAAACGCCCTGAATTTCACCCTTAGCGAAGAAGAACTGCCAGGTTTTATTGACGGCCTGTCGAGCGGCACGATCAACCCGCTGGCCTTGCTGGATAAAGGGGAGCAGCACAGCGTGAAGGCCGGTAAAACGGTTAGCTTCAATCTGGATAGCAACGCGGCGCTGGAGCTACGCGGCGGTATAAACCTGACGGGAAAAGGTGCAGAGCCAACCAGCGCCACGCTGCGCGGATCCGTTGGCTTGACGGCTAGCGCCAATGTGCTGTCAGCCACCAGTTCGTCCAGCGTTGCACAAGGTGAAAAATCCTCAACCTACACGGAATCCGACAATCGCCTGCGTTTCATGAATCAGGCCGCGATGGGGGCAAACGCGACCCTGAGCGCCGGTGCTTCCAGAACGACGTCGGATGGCTCTGTCCCGTTCTTCACCTCGGCCAGCATCGGGGTGAATGTGGCGGCAGACTCACGCACTAACCAGTCGATCAGCCTGGGCTTGAAGAAAGCCGAACCGCTGGAAAAAAAGGACATCGATTCCCTGACCAAAACGCTGAGCTCCGCGTTCAGCGATCCGGCCAGCCAGCTTTTGATTGACGGTGTGAAAAAAATAGCGGATCCGGACGATCAATTAGCCATCCTGAATGAGCACTTTGCGGATAAAACGGCAAAAACTGACGATCAGCATCAGGGATTGATGAGCCTGAAAAAGCTGAACGTGCGGCAGGATGTTGCGCGACGCGACGGCGCCACACTGGACAGCGTTAAACACACGACATCCTACACCAATCTCAGCAAATTGACGGAAAACGGGCTGTTCCAGGTCATCGGCAATCATTTGTTTTCTTCGCTGCCGCCGAGCAATGCCGATCGCATTAATCGACTGATTGCGGACAATCCCGCACTGAAGGATATCGTGAGCCGCTTGCAGGATAACGACAGAGCGTCGGTGACGGTTGTTCTGGAGCTGAAAGACGATGTGCGGGAGAAGATTGAGAAGGGCATTAAGGACAAAACACACGGTAAAGATGACATCATCGCGCTGTTTAAAGACGGCAGTAATTTACGTCTCGCCAGCATTGATGTCTCGCAGACGGTAAAGAAGAGCGAAGGGTTCAATACCCCAGCGATCATCGTTAACGCCTCAAGCAGCGCGGGCGTCAGCATGAATAAACTGCTCGGTAGCGTCAGCTTCAGTTACGGGCAGGATCAAAACGTACCGCAAAGCTACAAACTGAGCGGCGAAATAGCTAAAGCCAGTCCGGCTACCGCCAACGCTTTGCGGCAGTTACAGCAGGAAGGCTTGCAACTTAACAGCTGATCGTCAATAACACATGGTGATTAAAGGAGAACAGGATGACCCCCACACAACAGCATATTACTCGCCTATTGCGCCATTACGGTTCGCTCAGTCGTAGTCAACTGAGTTTGCAGGACGGCATCTGTGCGCTACGCGAATCTGACGGACAGGAAGCGGTGGTGTTAGAGGTCCCCGCCAGCAGCAGCGTGCTGCTGTTACACAGCGATGTGATACGATTTCAGGGGGACGTTAGCGCGGCGGTTTACCAACTCATGCTGATGCTCAACTTTGAAATGGCGGCGATGAAAGGCTGCTGGCTGGCGCTGGATGAGAATTCAACGCTGCGTTTGTGCACTCAGCACACCGCAGAATCGCTTGATGAATCCGGCTTTACCGCGCTGCTGCCCGCGTTTATCAGTCAGGCAAAAGAAACCCGACTGCTGATTCGCGGCTTGTTACCACGACTCACGGCGGCATAATGGGATAAACTATTGTTCTATCGCAATAAAGTCCAGCATCGTTGTACTTCCGTCCAGAATATCGGCTTGAATGGCCTGTCGAGCGGCACGGGTATCGTGCTGTTGTAGCGCCGCGAGGACATCTTCATGATGTTCGATCGCCATCTGCTCGGAAAAATGCGCATAGGCCTGTGCAATCAGCGGGCCGGTGCGCATCCACAAGCTGCCGATAAACTGCGTCAACAGCGGCATACGCGCGGCCTGCGCCAGAAACAGGTGAAACTCGCTATTTAACCGCAGCGCTTCGCGTAGATTTTTCTCGTCAATCGCCAGACGATTCTGGCGAATATTCTCTTCAATCTGCTCCAGCATCTTCGGCGTAATGTTTTCAGCAGCCTGCTCGGCTCCCGTGCCTTCCAGCGACAACCGTAATGTGCGAATCTCGATAAATTGCGCTTCGGTCAACTGGGGAACGCGGATATCACGCGGCGTTTTGAGCACCAGCGCCTGTTCCTTCGCCAGTTGCAGGATCGCATCCCGCACTGGGGTGACGCTGGTGCCTACCTGAGCGGCAAGCTCGCGTATTCTCAGGCGATCGTCCGGTTTGAATTGACCGGTAATTAATGCCTCGCGCAGCATCGTGTAAACGCTGGAACCCAGATAACTGTGGTTGATTTGCCCAATTGGATAATTCACTGTTCCCCCAGAGCGCACTGTACAACGTGGTGAGATAAATAGAGATGAGTGCCGTAATAACCTACGGCGATGAGGTGCTAATATACAATATGATGCATCAAAAACGCTATGGGGTGGTGTTTGCCGGTTGACGTATCGACAAAAAAAGGTCATGAAGTGTACAGTATTGTATGACGAGATGTAATGGGCCTGAAATTATTGGTTAGGGAGATATTTTATCCCGACTTAACGCAAATTCGTTACCATAAAATTATATATTACCTGACATATTGAGCTAGGTAATTAACGACACTACTATGACAAAAAATTATTATCATCAGGGATGAAACCATGCGTGGTTTTTTCAGGCTGATTATTATCATGCCTGCGCTATTTTCCTATACCGTATTTTCCGCGCCGCTTAATCCGGCAGACCGAAATAACATTCAGCAACGCCAGGCCGAGGTGATCGATCAATCCCGACAGCAGCGCAATTCCTTATTGCAATTACATCAGCCACAAACGACGGTGAATTCTATTGCGTCAAGCAATGCCGGACACTGTTTTTTCATTAAAGATATTCAATATCGCAATAGCTCGCTGCTGCGTGAAAGAGATAAGAAAAAGTTAAATAAAGATTATATTAATCGTTGTATTAATGTTAATGATATAAATCAGCTGATTCATGACGTCAGTAATTGGTATATCGAACGGGGCTATATTACCAGTCGTGCGTTTATTACTGAGCAGGATCTTTCTGGCGGCGTATTGCAGATCGATATTCTGGAAGGTCGCCTCGAATCTATTAATATTAATAACCAATCAACGTGGGCATTAAAGCAGGTTTTCCCTGGGTTGGAAGGCGAAATTCTCAATCTCAGGGATATTGAACAGGGCATGGAACAGCTCAACCGTATGCCGACGCAGCAGGTGAGCATAGAAATTCAGCCCGGCAGCCAGCCCGGTTATTCCATCGTCAACCTGACCAGTAAAAAGCAGATTCCGCTAACGGCGAATATCAGTTTCGATAATAGCGGGGAAAAAAGTACCGGGGAACGGCAGTTAAACGGCGGCCTGTGGGCGGATAACGTGCTGGGGTTGGCCGACCAGTGGTTTATCAACGGTGGGCACAGCAGCGAATTTCGCGATAGTAGCAATGTCGAAAGTCTGCATGCGGGGTTGTCGTTACCCTATGGTTACTGGACGCTCAGCTACGACTATTCTCAAAGCCGTTACCGTAACGATTTCATCAACCGGGATTTTCTCTGGCATTCAACGGGGAATAGCCAGACGCATCGCATCACGCTGTCACGCGTGATATTCCGCAATGGTGACATGAAAACCAGTCTCTCGGCGGGCATGTCGCACCGTATCGGGCAGAACTACCTAAACGACGTTTTGTTGCAATCCAGCAGCCGTAAACTCAGCAGCGCGATTATCGGCATCAATCACAGTCAGAAACTGTGGGGCGGGCTGGCGACGTTCAACCCTGCTTACAGCCGGGGAACGCGCTGGTTCGGCGCGGAAAGCGATGAAGGCAAATCTGATGATGCGCTGCGTGCCGAATTCAACAAAGTGACGCTGGCCGCGAGTTATTACTATCCGATCACTGATAACCTCCATTACCTCACCAACCTCTATGGCCAGTATTCACCGCAGCGCCTGTATGGCGGTGAACAGGTCACGCTGGGTGGGGAAACTTCCGTACGGGGCTTTAAAGAGCAGTATCTCTCAGGCAATCGTGGCGGTTACTGGCGCAACGAGCTCAACTGGCGGGCTGTGCAGCTGCCGCTGTTGGGCAGCGTTACCCTGACGGCGGCGGTGGACGGCGGGCATCTTTTCTCACAGAAAGCTGAAAGCGAAACCGCAGGTACGCTGTGGGGCGCAGCGGTAGGGGCTGGCGTCGCGAATCAATATCTCTCACAACAAATCACGGTTGGCTGGCCGTTGGCACACCCCGACTGGCTAAAACCGGATAGTGCCGTGGTGTATTACCGCGTTGGGCTGTCTTTTTAATTATTCATTTTTAATGTTTCGTTGTTAATTGTGCATCATTAAGACCGGGGGATCAGGGATGAAACCAGTAAAAACCACACAGCGCCTGCTGGCGTACACGCTGATCCACCTGATTGCGTTTCAGCCGTTGCTGCCAGCCATGGCCGCGGGCGTGCAGGTCGCGACGGGCAACACCGCGCTGGATCAGGCCGGTAACGGCGTCCCGGTCATCAATATCGCCACGCCAAACAGCGCGGGAATCTCCCACAACCAATACCAGGATTTTAACGTCGATAAACCCGGTCTGATCCTGAATAACGGTACGGCACAGCTCAATCCCACCCAGCTTGGCGGGTTGATCCAGAACAACCCGAACCTGAAAGGTAAAGCCGCCGACGCCATTATCAACGAAGTGGTGTCCACCAACCGCAGTACGCTGGCGGGCTACCTTGAGGTCGGCGGCAAGCAGGCCAGCGTCATCGTGGCCAACCCGAACGGCATCACCTGCGACGGCTGCGGTTTTATCAATACCCCGCAGGTGACGCTGACTACCGGCAAACCGCAGTTGGATGCGCAGGGAAACCTGCAGCATATCGACGTGACCCGCGGCGATATCACGCTGACCGGGCAGGGGCTGGATGCGAGCAAGAGTGACTACCTCAGCCTGATAGCCCGTACCGCGCAGATTAACGCCGGGTTGAATGCTAATGATGCGCAGATTGTGCTCGGTGCTAATCAGGTCGATGCCAATGGTACAGTCACCGCGCACACAGCGGGCGACGGCGTGAAAGTTGCGCTCGACACGGGCGCACTAGGCGGGATGTACACCAACCGCATCAAGCTGATTTCCAGCGATAAGGGCGTGGGCGTCAACCTTGGCAATCTCAGTGCGCGCAGCGGGGATATCACGCTGTCGGCCAACGGCAAGCTCAGCCTCGGCGATACGGTGGCGCAGGGGAATATACAGGCGGACGCGGACTCGCTAGCGCTACGAGGCAAGCAGCAGGCGGGTGATGCGCTGAGGCTGAACGCCAAACAGGAGATCACGCTGCAGGACGACACGCTGCGTGCCGGGCAGGATATCGCTCTCCAGACAGACGGGGCGCTGAAGGCGCAAAACAGTGCCATCAGCGCGGGTGTCGATGCGCAGGGCACTGTCAAATCCGCCAATCAATTATCCCTTAACGGTGACGCTGTCACGCTTGATGCCGCCCAGCTTACTGCCGGTAAGGTGACGGTCAACGCGGGCCAGTCTCTGCAGCAGAATGCGGCAAGTGGCATCAGGGCAGCGTCGGTGCTCAATGTGCGCGGCGACACGGTATCGCTGGCGGGCAGCGCGAGCGCTGAGGATGTGCGGCTGGAGGCGAAGACTCTTACCAGTACTGGCAGCACCCAACTGCAGGCAAAAAACAACGCCACGGTACGCGTCACGCAGCAGGGCGATTGGCAAGGAAATCTGACCGCCGGTAATGTGCTCACCGTTGAGGGAAGACGTCTGGTGCAGCGCGGTACGCTGGCGGGGAAAACCCTCGCGCTGACGTTGGATGCGCTGGATAACGGGGGGGATATCGCCGCGCGGCAGGCGCTGACGTTCAGCGGCGGCGACATGACGAACCGCGGCACGCTGGCGGCGGCCGAGCGGTTGACGGTTAACGCACGGCGTCTGGACAACAGCGGATTGATCAGCGCCCGCAGTGACGTGAGGCTTGAGCTGCAAACGGTGCTGAACAATCAGGGCAACATCCTGACGGAAAATCAGCTGTTTTTACTGGCCGACAGCATCACCAACGGTGGCACACTACAGGCCGCGACGTTGACCGCACAAGCTGACAACTTCACCAGTCAGGGCGAGGTGACCGCGAACGCACTCGACCTGAGCAGCCAGACAGCAGAAAACCACGGTGCTATCAATGCGCGACAGATACTGGCGCTGCACGGCGGTAGTCTGGTGAACCGCGGCACGCTCAGCGCGGGGGAAAAACTGGCGCTGACGTTAGGTGACTCGCTGGATAACCTCGGCCTGATGCAGGCTGGCAATACCCTGCAGGTCACCGCTGACCGCCTTAGCAATGACGGTACGTTCACCGCCTCTAATTTACAACTACACACCGGTACGCTTGCCAATCAGGGAACGTTGCAGGCTGACAACGCGCTGCAGCTTAAGGCCACGCGTGCGCTAACGCAATCCGCGACCGGCTCGCTGCTGGCTGGCACGGACCTGACGGTGAACGCCGGACTGGCCGAGACCGACGGTGCCATTCAGGCGCAGCAGTTCCTGCTGAATGCCGAACGCTGGCTCAACGCGGGGAAAACCAGTCTTACCGGCGACGGACAGGTTACCGCCGCCCATCTGGACAACCGCGGCAGCTTGTTGACGGCGGGCAACTGGACCATTCACAGCGATGTCGTCAGACAGGCCGGGGCGTTGCAAGGAAATAATTTGACCCTTCAGGCCAATACTCTTACAAGCAGCGGACAGGCACAAGCGCGGGGTGCGTTAAACCTGACCGTCGCCGATACCTTTACCAATAGTGGCGACTGGCTCAGCGGAGAGTCGCTGCATCTTCAGGCGGCAAAGTCCGAGAACCGGGGCACGCTGCAGGCGCTAACCCTGACGGCAGACGGTACGTCCCTCGACAACAGTGGCACGGTCAGCGGTATCACTAACCTGTCGATCTTCCTGAACGGCAATCTGGCTAATCAAGGAACACTGCTGAGTGAGAGTGATAGCAGCACCACGGCTAAACGGTTCGATAATCAGGGAACGTTGCAGGCAAAAAATGTCACGCTGCAGGTGGATGAACTGGATAACGCGGGAAACATCTTCGGCGTGTCCTCACTGGCGCTGACGGCGGCCAGCGGGCTGACCAACCGGCAGGCGGGGAAACTGCTGTCTCAGGGCGCGGCGGTGCTCACGGCGGCGGAGGCTGTTAATGCCGGAGACTGGCAGGCGAAAACCCTGACGCTGACGGCGAATAATCTCACCAATGATGGCCAGATCCAGGGGGATGACGCCTTGCTCCTGACACTGCCAACGACTGGCGGCACAGGGACGCTAATCAACCGTGGCTCGTTGAACACAGGCGGGGACGCCACGCTGTTTGCACGCCTGATGGAGAATCCGGGCACGCTCTCCAGCCAGGGCCACGCGACACTGACGGGCACGTCGCTGATAAACGACGGTCGTCTGGTTGCGGCAACAGGGCTGTCGCTGTACGGCGACTATCAGGGCCGTGGCCTGCTGAACACGGCGGGCACCCTGACGCTGGAGGGCGATACGCTGGTTAACGGCGGGCATTGGGAAAGCCGGGCGCTGTCCCTGCAAGGGAAGCACTTTACCAATCAGGGCGCGGTGCTGGGTAACACGGTTGCGCTTTCTGCGGAGCGTCTGGTTAACCACGGTGACATCACGGGTGTCGATACGCTAACGCTGTCGCTTGGCGACAGCCTGAATAATCTCGGCACGCTACGCAGCGACAACCTGTCGGTTGCGGCGGCGGAGGTGAACAACCGCGGCGACATGCAGGGCATCAATACCCTGCAACTGAACACCGCCGAGTTGCTGGATAACACGGGCGTCATCAGCGGCAGTCAGTCTGTGGCGGTGACAGCCGGTAACGTCAGACAGGGCGGTACGCTGGAAGGGAAAAGCGTCACGCTGGACGCCGCCTCGCTAACCAATCAGGGCAAAACGCTGGGCGTGGACGCGCTGACATTGTCGATTGCCGGTAATTTTTCCAACGACAGCAATCTGCTGACGCAGGGCAACGCAACGGTGACCGCGCAGAGCATCGATAACCGCGGGCTGATGCAGGCCGGAAACCTCACGCTGGAAGCGGATGATGTGACCAATGCCGGGAAACTGCTCGGTATTCAGGCGCTGTCGGTAACGGCACAGGGCGGGCTGGCAAACCAACAAACCGGCAAACTGCTCACGCAGGGGGCGGCGGTGTTACAGGCTGCTAAAGCGAAGAACCACGGCGAGTGGCTGGCGGATAACCTGACGCTGCAGGCCGAACGTTTCATCAATACGGGACGGGTGCTGACCGACCGTGAGCTTAGCGTCACCGTTGCGCCCGTAAGTGCCGCGCGTCAGCGTTCATTCCTGCCGATGGCGCTGTCGCTGGCGGCAGATATTCAGCAACTCAACGCCTCATCTCCACCTCAGGGAGGTGGGGCGGGCGACGGTGTACTGGACAACAGCGGCACGCTGGCGTCGGGCGGTGACCTGCAGCTGCATGCCGCACAAATCACCAATCAGGGCTCGCTTTCCGGTAACAGCACGGCAACCCTGACGGGCAACACGATCCAGAATGACGGTGCCGTGGTCGCCCTGACATCCCTGTCGCTGACGGGTGGTTATCAGGGCAGCGGGACGCTGCAGACCGACGGGCGGCTGGACTGGTCCGGCACCACGCTCACCAACCGCGGGCGCTGGCAGGCGAACGCCATTCAGTTGCAGGGGCTCACGCTGGAGAATCAGGGCACGCTGCTGGGGCAGCGGATCGATATCACGGCGGATACCCTGTTTAACGGCGGCGAAATTGCCGGGATTGATGCGCTGCAGTTGACCCTTGCTGACCGCCTGACCAATCAGGGCGAACTCTACGGGGCGACGCTGGGGCTGTCGGCGACTGGCCTATTTAATCAGGGGGAACTCTCCGGTGACGACCTGTATCTGACGTTGCAAGAAGGTTTGCACAACAGCGGCCTGATTAGCGGCAGCCAGCGGGTACAACTGGAGGCGGATCAGGTCGAGCAGTCGGGTTCACTGGAAAGCCGTCGGTTGCAGGTGCAGGCGAACACCCTGGATAACCAGGGCACGATGCTGGGCATGGACGAATTGACGCTGTCGATTAACACCACGGCGCGCAACAGCGGGAAGTGGCTGAGTCAGGGCGACAGCTCGCTGACCGCCAGCCGGCTTGAGAATACAGGCCAGTGGCAGGCGAAAACGCTGACACTGACGGGCGATGACGTCCAGAATGCCGGGCAGCTGCTGGGGCTATCATCGCTGTCGCTGACGGCGAAAAACCGTCTGGACAATGCGCAAAATGGCAAGTTGCTCACGCAGGGGCTGGCAGTGCTGAACGCGGCCGAGGTGAGCAATGACGGTGAATGGCAGGCGGATAGCCTGACGCTGGAGACGCAGAAACTGACCAACGCCGGTCACATTCAGGGTGATACATCGCTGACGGTGATGCTGGCAAACGGTGATGTAGACAATCAGGGCACACTGTGGAGCAAGCGTGCCGATATTGCTGCCCGCACGCTGACCAACGCGGGTGAGATCACCGGCGTGAACGGTCTTCAACTGACGCTGGGTGACGCCTTAACCAATCAGGGGGCGCTGAGCAGCTATCACCTGACCGCGCAGGCAGGCAGCCTCGACAATAGCGGGAAAATCAACGGCCTTGACCAACTGGGGATTACGGTAAACCAGAACCTCAACAATACCGGCATGCTGTACGGGGCGGCAGTGACGTTGAACGCGAACGACCTGACCAACCGCGGCACGCTCACCGGTATTGACAGCCTGTCCCTGGGGCTGAACGGAACGCTGAATAACACCCGTGACATCAGCAGTAATGCGCTGACGCTCAACGCCAATGACGTGTTTAACCACGGCACGATGACAGGCGTGAACGGGTTAACGTTCCTGCTCGGCAATCACCTCGACAATCAGGGAACGCTGAACAGCCAGGCGCTTGCCATCACCGCCAACGATCTCACTAACGATGGTCAGATCAACGGCACGCGCAGTCTGCAACTGACGCTGGACGGCACCCTGACCAACACCGGTGACCTCACCAGCCCGCGCATCGGTATCACCGCGGCGGGCGTGCTGAATTACGGTCAGGTGCTGGGTGCGGACGATCTGCAATTTGATTTGCGCAATACGCTGGATAATCGCGGGCTTATCAGCGGCAGCACTACGTTGGGTATCGTGGCAAACCATATCGATCAGCAGGGGACGCTGGAAGCGAGGGCGCTGAAGGTGGACGCGCAGACGCTGGATAACCACGGCAAGATGCTGGGCGTGGATGCGCTGACGCTGGCGATTGCGGGGACAGCCCGTAATCAGGGGAAATGGCTGAGTCAGGGCAGCAGTACGCTGACGGCGGATCAGGTTGATAATCAGGGGCAGTGGCAGGCGGGCGACATCACGCTGCAGGCCACTGACCTGACCAACCGTGGACAGATCTTTGGTCTCGATGCGTTGTCGCTGACAACACATAACACACTGAACAATCAGCAGGACGCGAAACTGCTGTCGCAGGGCGTCGCGGTACTGCGTGCGGCAACGGCGGTAAACGACGGCGACTGGCAGGCAGACAACCTGACGTTAGAGGCGCAGCAACTGACCAACCGCGGGCGGATGCAGGGAGACCACGGGTTAGCCATCATGCTGGACCGTACCAACCCTGCCAGCCGGTTAACCAATCAGGGCACGCTGCTCTCCGGCGGCGACACACAACTGAGCGCCAGCCAGCTCGATAATCAGGGCACCGTGTCCGGCGTGGGTAAGATGACGCTCGACGGCGGTGCGATAAACAACACAGGCAACGTGATTGCCGACGGGGCGCTGTCGCTCAATGGCGACTATCAGGGGGCAGGCCTGCTGCATACCGCCGACACCCTGACGCTGCGCGGCAATCAACTGAACAACAGCGGGCGCTGGGAAAGCCGGACGCTGGCGCTAAACGGAAGTGCGTTCAGCAACACCGGCACGGTCATCGGTGAACGCGGCCTCACGCTGGAGCTGCGTGACGGCCTGACAGTCGGCAGTGCGGGTCAACTGCTGACCAACGGGGCCCTGCAGGCGCAGGCGGGCACGGTCATTAACGACGGATTCTGGCAGGGCAAGACGCTGGAACTGTTGGCAAACGATCTGACAAACGGCGGCACGCTGCTCGGTCAGGACGGGCTGCGGCTTGATTTGCCGGGAACCTATCAGGGGAATGCACAATCACGTTTGCTAAGCGACGGTGAGGCTGTTATCACGGCTGACCGTCTAACGCAGAGCGGTGAGATAGCGGCAGACACGCTGAGCCTGACCACCACCACGCTGGATAACAGCGGGCGGGTGCTGGGAAGTAATGGCCTGACAGTCACCAACCGTGATGAGCTGCTTAACCGTGCCGGTGGCGAGTTGCTGACCAACGGCGCAGGCCGCCTCGACAGCGCTGCGCTGCGCAATGCCGGTACGCTGCAGGCGAATGACCTGCAACTGGGCGCCCGCGAGATAGACAATCAGGGTCACATTCAGGGTACCGACGCGCTGCGTCTGCTGGATGTGCTGCGCTATGTCGGCGATAAAAGCAGCCAGTTGCTCAGCAACGGCGTCGCGACACTGCATGCCACACGGGCGGACAATGCCGGTTTATGGCAGGCGGGTACGCTATTGCTGAACGGCAACACGTTCGACAACCATGGCACGGTGGCAGGGCTGAGCGGTCTGTCGCTCAACGGCGACGCACTCAACAACCAGGGAGAACTGTTCTCGCAGGGCGCAGTAACAGTAACCGGTAAGACGTTGGAAAACAGCGGCACGCTGACGGGCGTCGGCGGCTTTACGCTGAATCTCACTGACCGTGTTGATAATCTGGCGACAGGGCGACTGCTCAGCGGCGGCACGGGCGAACTCACAACCGGCGTGTTGCGCAATCAGGGACTGTGGCAGTCGGACGCGTTACAACTGACCGCCCGTGACCTCGAACAACAGGGCAATCTGCTGGGCGTGCAGCGCGGGACGTTGCAACTGAGCGGAACGTATCAGGGCGCACAGGGCAGCCAACTGGTCAGCGGCGGTGACCTGAGCCTGACGGCGCATGACATCCTCAACCGTGGACAGATACAGGGTCGCACGCTGACGCTAGGTGCAGATGAACTCACTAACCACGGTACGTTGCGTGGCAATAGCGCGCTTAATGCGACGGCCTCCCGTCAGTTTACCAATACCTCGCAGGCACGTCTGAGCAGCGACGGCACGCTGAACGTGCAGGCGGCGGCGCTGGCTAATCAGGGAGAAATCAAAGCCGTTAACACCACACTGACGGGGAATACCGTCATCAACGGCGGCACGGCGCAGGGCACCGCGGCATTGCAACTGGATGCAGCAGAGCGCATCGTCAACCAGCAGGCCGGGCAACTGCTGTCTGACGGCACCACGACGTTGAAATCAGCGGCGGTCGAGAACCACGGCTGGCTGCAGGGGCGCGGGCTGACCGTAAACACAACTCAGTTGATCCAGCAGGGCAGCCTGATGGCGCAGGACAAACTGACGCTGAAAATCCCGCAATGGGTGAATAACGGGCTGGTACAGGCGGGCGAACTGGAGATTATCGCCGATGAACTCGACAACCACGGCACGCTGCTGGGCCTGACACAACTGGCACTGCAGACGCAGCGGCTGATTAACCGTCAGGGGGCGAAGCTCTACAGCGCGCAGGACCTGCGCCTGAAAACGCAAGAGCTGCAGCAGGACGGGCAACTGGTGGCGCTGGGCAACCTGAGTGCCGACATTACCGGGCCGCTGACCTTCACCCAGAGCATGGCCGCCGGTCGACAGCTGACGCTGAACGTGGCGGGCGACCTCGATCAGCGTGGTACCCTGCAGGGCCAATCCGTCCAGCTGACCAGCACCGGCACGCTGACCAATCAGGGCCGCATTCTGGCAGGCGGTGGGGAATCGCGCCTCAGCGCAAAGGATATCGTACAGCTGGAGGCGGGCAGCGTGCAGGCGGGTGATAATCTGACGCTGGTGAGTGATAACACGCTGAATAACAAAGGGCTGATTGGTACCACGGGCGACCTGCTGGTGCAGGCCGGCAGCGTGTTGCACAACAGCAGCATGCTGTATGCGGGCGGCAATATGCGCCTGCTGTCGGATTCGCTGACCAACGTGTTCGGCACCATTCTGGCGGGCAATAACATGTGGGTGCAGCGCGATGCACAAGGCAACGCCAGCACCTCGCTGCTCAATAGTTCCGGCACCATTGAAACCCAGTCCGGCGATATCACCATTAATACCGGCACGCTGACCAATCAGCGTGAGGGACTGGTGGTGACGGAAAGTGAATATCCTATAAATGGTAGGCCTTCTTGGATTGGATTGACGAATGTCAATATCCCTTTAAGCTGGTTTAATAATGGAGAATATGGGATTGACATAGAAAAGCAAATTTTTAGAACCCTCGCCCCAGGTACAGTGCGTGGCACTGCTGGCACGTGGCAATGGATTGAAGAGGTAACCACTTTTTATAAATACGTTCCTAGAAACTCGGCTATTACTAAAAAAGTTTTGTCTGGGAATACTTCTATTAGTGTTATAACAAAGGGAAATGAAGGGGTATTACTATCGGGCGGATATTTATTCTTATCAGCAAACAAGTTAGACAATAAAGCTTCGAAGGTTATTTCATCTAAAGATATTTTCCTAAAAGGGAATTCTTTTAAGAATGAATCATATCAAGCAGGCGAGCTAAAGCAGTATTTAACGTATATTTATTCGGGCCAGAGTCAGAAATCAACAGCGATTGGTGCGTTACCTGAACATTTATCGTACATATTATCCGGTTCTCCAACCACCGAAAAAACCGTTGGCGAAAGCTATAACGCCTTAATTCAGGCGGGCGGCACCATTACCGCCGATTTCAAACAGGATATCAGCAATACCACGCTGCAGCCGGGCAGTGGCGGATTTATGCCAGCGGCCACCAAACCGGTGCTGGATGCCATCACTACGCTGTCACCGTTGCAGAAGCAGACCACGCGCCAGCTGGTCAGTCAGGATTCGTCGTTTAATGCCGGGGCGGTTGACGTCACCAAAGCTGGCGGTGGGCAGGCAACGTTGGCGGGCAATGCCGCAGGCGTGGCGGCGACAGGCAAAGCGGTCACGCTGACGCCGCAGGCGAGCACCGCACTGCAGGCGGGGGCGCAGGCGGACAACATCACGGCGACTATCGCAGCACCGAATACTGCCGGGCCGCTGACGCTGAATACCGGCGATGCCGTGGTGTTACCGACTTCTGCTTCTGGTCACGTCAACAACCCCGATGCGGTTGCGCTGACGTCGACAGGCCAGCGGCCCGATGCAGGCAAAAGCCTGACGCCGGTTAGCGTGAACAACACAGCGGCGAGCATCACGGTTGCGGGCACGGTGGGCACCCCTGCCACACTGGCGACACCGGGCCCGGTGTCGGTGGAAGCGCTGAAACCGACAGTGAGTGCAGACAGCCTTCCAGACGGGGCTACTGCTGTGAAGCCACCGCTTTCTGCCGCTGACTTGCTGAGCGCCATTGGCAATGGCCTACAAAACCTGAGCACCAACCCGCTTGCCGAGTACCCGCTGCCGACCAGCAATAACGGGCTGCTGGTGGTCGACCCGAATGCCGACAGCCGCTACCTGATCCATACCAACCCGAAACTGGAACAGTTGGGGCAGGTCGACAATGCGCTGTTCAGCGATTTGCAGACGCTGTTGGGGCAGCAGCCGTCAACGGTGGTGCCGGTTGAGACGCGCTCGCAGTGGACGCAGACCGAGCGAGTGCTGGGCTCGTCCTACCTGCTGGACAAGCTGAATCTGGATGCGGATCACGATTATCGTTTCCTCGGCGATGCGGAGTTTGATACCCGCTATATCAGCCAGGCGGTATTGAAACAGAGCGGACGGCGTTATCTGGATGGTATGGGATCTGACTTGTCACAGATGCAAATGCTGCTGGATAACGCGGCGGCGGCGCAGAAAGGCATGAACCTGCAACTAGGCGTCAGCCTGACGCCGGATCAGGTCGCTAACCTCAGCCAGAGCCTGGTCTGGTGGGAAAATATCGAGGTCAACGGGCAGACCGTACTGGCACCGAAGCTGTATCTGGCGCAGGCGGATAAAAGCAACCTGCAAGGCAGCGCGATTGTCGCGAACAGGGTCGAGCTGAACGCCGGCGGCAGCGTTACCAACAGCGGCACGCTCAGGGCGGTCGACGTGCTGGCGATAGCCAGCGGCGACAGGATTGATAACCACGAAGGCGGGCTGATTAAGTCAGACGGCGGCCTGAATCTGGTGGCGCTCAACAACATCACCAACAGCGGCAGCCAGATTGAAGGTAATACGCTGCAGCTCGCCAGCATTAACGGCGACATCATCAACCGGACGGAAAGCCGCAATTTTCAGGCAGCACAGCCTAACGCTTCACTTAGCAGAGTTGGTTCTCTTGTCTTTACCGAAGTGGGCAAAACCGCAGACATCGTGTCGGGCAACAGCCTGACGCTCAGCGCGGGCAAGGATATCCGCAACGTGGCGGCCACGCTCAGCGCCGGGCAGGACATGGCGCTGAACGCCAAAGGCAATGTGGCGATGGAGTCATTGACACTGACGAACAATTTTGTGGATATAGGAAGGGGCAGGACTTCACTGCGCCGCACGCAGGACGTGTCAAACAGCCAGCTCCTGAGCGGCGGCGAGTTGAATCTGGTGGCGGGACGGGACGTGTTGTCCGAAGCAGCCAGCCTGAACGCCAAAGGCAATGCAACACTGGCAGCCGGACGCGATCTGAATCTGCTGTCCGAAAGCGAAGAAACCTACAGCGGCAATTGGTGGAACCGTCACGCCGACTGGCAGCAAAACATCACCCAGCAAAGTACGGAGCTGACGGCTGGAAAAGGTCTGAACCTGCAGGCGGGCAGAGATATCAACCTACAGGCGGCACAGGGCGTGGCGAGCGGCGCGGTAACGGCGCAGGCAGGTAACAATATCAACCTGCTGTCGGCGACGGAAACGCAGCACACCTTCTTTGAAGAAACGAAGGTCAAGAAAAAGGCTTTCTCGAAGACGGTGACGCATACGCTGCAGGAAACGTTGCAGACCGATGAAAAAGGCAGCCTGTTATCGGGTGACGGCGTCACGTTGGCAGCCAATCAGGATATCAACCTGCAGGGCTCCTCGGTGGTCGGCGACAAGCAGGTCACGCTGCTGGCGAACAACGACGTCAATACCGCCGCCAGCGTAGAGAACTACCAGAACTATGAGGAGCACAGCAAGAAAAAAAGCGGCCTGTTCAGCGGCGGCGGTATTGGTTTTACCATCGGTTCAACCTCGGCAAGCCAGAAACTGCGCGATCAGGCGGCGACACAAAGCCAGAGTATCAGCACCCTTGGCAGTACGACCGACTCGGTGACGGTGAAGGCCGGGAACGCTGTCACGATCAGCGGCACCGATATGGTGGCCGGGAAGGACATTCTCCTGCAGGGCAACAATGTGACCCTCGACCCGGGCTATGACACGCGCAAGCAGCAGCAAGAGTTTGAGCAGAAAAGCGCGGGGCTGACCGTAGCGCTGTCCGGCGTGGTGGGCTCGGCGCTCAACAGCGCGGTGCAGAGCATTCAGGCGGCGAAAAGTGAAAGCGATGGCCGGCTGGCGCTGCTGCAGGGCATGAAGGCCGGGCTGTCGGGGTATCAGGCCTATCAGGGCAGCCAGTCCGAGTTGAACAACAAGGGGGAGGCGTCTTTTGTCGGCGTCAGCATTTCGCTCGGGGCGCAGAACTCACGCTCCAGCCAGACCAGCGAGCAGAAGCAGAGCTTTGGCTCGACGCTGAATGCGGCCGGGGATATCGGTATCGAATCGCGCACCGGGGATATCACGGTCGCGGGCAGCCAGCTTAAGGCGGGTGGGGATGTCCTGATGAACGCGGCGCAGGATATCCACCTGCATTCCGCCCGCAACAGCGAGGATATCCGCGGTAAAAACAGCAGTAGTGGCGGCAATATCGGCGTCAGCCTGGGCTTAAGCAACGGCAACACGGGGCTCAGTATTTTCGCCAATGTCAATGCGGCGAAAGGACGTGAAACCGGCACGGGCAACACCTGGTCCGAAACCACGGTGGATGCGGGTAACCACGTCACGCTGAAAAGCGAGCGCGACACGCGGCTGACCGGCGCGCAGGTGAGCGGCGGGCGCATCGATGTTGACGCCGGGCGTAACCTGCTGCTGCAAAGTCAGCAAGACAGCGACCGCTATGATTCCAAACAGGTGAGCGGGTCGGCGGGCGGCAGCTTTACCTGGGGCGGCGGGGGTGGCAGCGGCTATATCAGCCTCAGCAAAGACAAAATGCACAGCAATTACGACAACGTGCAGCAGCAGACGGGGCTCTTTGCCGGTAAAGACGGATTTGGTATAAAGGCCGGGGAGCATACCCAGCTTGACGCTGCGGTTATTGGCTCCACTGCCAGCGCCGAGAAAAACCGGCTGGAAACGGGGACGCTGGGGTGGAGCGGGCTCAACAATAAAGCCGAGCTCAAGGTGGAGCACAGCGGCGCCGGGTTCAGCGCCAGTCCGTCCCTGAACGGCAGTATACTGTCGACGCTGGCGATGAACGTGCCGTCGGCGCTGATGGCGCTGGGGAGCCACGGGAATGCGTCCAGCACCACCTATGCGGCGGTGAGTGACGGTACCCTGCTGCTGCGGGATACGGCGAAGCAGGTGCAGGATATCGCCACGCTGAGCCGTGACGTTGAGCACGCGAACAACGCGCTCAGCCCGATCTTTAACAAAGAGAAAGAGCAGAAACGCCTGAAACAGGCGCAGCTGATTGGTGAAATCGGCGCGCAGGTGATGGATATCGTGCGCACGGAAGGCAAGCTGAAGGCGCAGAAAGCCGCAGAGGCCAAGGGCGATGCCACCGTCAAACGTCCGCAAGAGGGGGATTCGGCGCAGGAATGGGAAGTCTATAAAAAGGCGCTGACGGAATCACCGACCTACAAGGCCGAGATGCAGAAATACGGCACGGGGAGCGACTTCCAGCGTGCGGCACAGGCGGCGACGGCGGCGATACAGGCTCTGGCGGGCGGGGACATTCAGAAAGCGATAGCCAGCGGTGCGTCGCCGTATCTGGCACAACGGGTGAAAGACGCCACGCTACCGAAGGACGAGAGCAAAATCACGGCGTCGGATATCGCGGCCAACGCGATGGCGCACGCGGTGGTGGGTGCGGTGGTTGCGCAACTGTCGGGTCAGGATACGGCAGCGGGGGCGATTGGTGCCTCCAGCGGTGAACTGGCCGCCCGTGCGATTATGGCCGCACAATATCCCGGCAAGACGGCGAACGACCTGACGGAAGCGGAAAAGCAGTCGGTCAGCGCGCTCTCGACGCTGGCCGCCGGGCTGGTATCGGGTCTGGCTGGTAACAGCACCGCCTCCGCCACCAGCGGCGCACAGTCCGGGCGTAATGCGGTGGAGAATAATTTCCTCGGTGCAACTTCTTCAGACAAACTCGATAAGGCTGTTGAGAAAATTAAGAACGGTGATAAGACATTAGCGACCGCTAATGAGCTGATTAAGCTGGAAAACGCCGATAAACGTAGTGATGCACTGGTGGATAAATTTACCAGAGACCCTTCACAGATGAGTAGTGCTGAGCAGGCTGAACTGGCGGGTTATCTGCGTGTTTATGCGTCTGAGATGGAGAAGGAGTACGGTTCCGCTGTTTCGCAGGAATTGGTCAAAGGTTTGCTCTCTGGACAGGATTACATGAAACGTAACCCTGACTCTGAAGCCATGTCTAAGGCTCAGACAATCATGAACACTTGGGGCTATCACAGATCTAATGCCAGTATAGGCGATGCACCTACTATACTTGTAGGCAGTGTGCTGGGGGTTACTGTGAAAGGTATGGCGGCTAATGCAGCGATTGGTGTGGGGGTTAATACTGGTGTTCAGCTCACCGGAAAAGATCCGTTCAGTTACGTTGATGCGATTATGGCTGGGGTAACAGCAGCAGCAACGACGGGGAAAGGTATTATAGCCTCAACACCTATCAATATGGGCGGTGCAGCAATTGGCAGCAGTATTAAGGGGGAAGATCCGACTAACTCAACTATTGGAGCAGGAGTTGGTTCTATATTCGGTGGCGGTATTGGCAAAGCGGCAACTGAGCAACTAAAACCTGTTATTAAAGAAGGTAGCGCTGAAATCATTGGATCAGCTACAGGTTCAATTGTAGGAGAGGCTACCGGCAATAAAGTTAAAAATAAACTTGATAATGCTGGCGAGAAAAATGGAAAAAATTAACATTAAGGTTTTGGTTAAACTACTTTTCTTGTGTGTAAGCATATTGTTTGTTGCTGTAGTAATCGCTTATCTACTGGCATCAGTAATTGTTTATTTTAAAATAGATATATTTTATTTTGATTGGAAAGAAGCTTTCTCTGACGCTTTCAGAAAAGGGATTGTGGGCGGTTTAATACTTGGCTTCGGTATCTGGATAAAAGCCAAGCTACAAGAGCGTAAGGCTGGAAAAAAGCCAGCCAAATAATCCCTATAACGAAATCCCCGGCCTTAAAACAGGCCGGGATTTTTTTGCCTGTCATTCAGCCACAATGCGTATCACCAGTTGCCCCTGTTCAACGGTGATAACGACCGGGGTATCGGTCGCAAATCCCGCGGCTTCCAGCCAGTTGCCTATAAGGTGCAGGCTGGGACTGCGGCGGTAATAGCGCGTCATATTGTTGCGGTCGGCATGACGGCGGCTGAATAGCCGACCTTCAGGCGTTATCATGCTTGGGTGTGGCGGGTTCGTTATGCCAATGGCAGTCAACCACCATTGGCATGTGACAGATTACCAATTATTTCTTGTTGTTAGGCTTCAATACCTCACCGACATTCAACAAGAAAAGCTCGTTGTCCCGCGTGGAAACGCGCGTTGAGCCATCTTCCATGCGGTAGCCGCCTTCGGTGAAACCGGCACCATTCAGGAACGGGGCAACAGACTGTGGCTGATTGCGCACCGTCGCTTCCAGCGCCAGTAGGGCATAAGGCTCAATGGTATCGATATTCGCGTACTGTCTATTGGAACTATCCATGAAGAAGCCATGGGTATAACGCGTACGGATAATGTTATCGCCCACTTTTTCCGCCAACGATAGGTAATCTTTCACCTTGCTGGCCTGATATAGATCCAGCAGCGCGAATAGCGCGTAAGGGTCATTGTTCTTGGTGGTGAGATCCACGTTGACGTCTTTCCCTGGCGCAGAGCCTAGCTCACCCAGCCCCTGTGCCCGGGCAATGCCGCGAGCGACGCGCCACAGTTCCATGTCTGGTAAAACCGTATAGGCGCGCGCATACGACAGCAGGAATGTGTTATCGGCAGGATAAGGTTTGAGGACAGTGCCTTTTTTACCGTAGTAACCGTCGCGCGGTAATACATAGTTGGAAAGATCTTTGCCGTTAGCCAGCATGGGGCGGAACGTGTTGTCGGACGCGTTGTAGGCATATTTAGCAAAAGCCTTCAGGCCATCGGTCGTCCATTTCAGCAGTTCTTTGCCATCTGGGCCCAAATCTTTACCCAACTGGAGCTGCATCAGCGCATTTTCGGAATAGATCGTGCTGGTGCGTCCTTTCAGCATCATATTGCCTTCCAGCGCGGCAGGGCCGAATTCGGGGCCAAACTGACGCTGCGCGCGGTCGCCATATTTAGAATGCGTATTGGCATCGTCGGTAGTTTCATCGCGTTTCAGCGGTTGGGTAAATTGATACACGCCAAGCCCGGTTACCTTATCTCGTGGCAGAACATATTGCTGTGCCAAACGCTTTGCCCAAACCAATGCGCCGTCTTCTTTATTGTAGTTGTACAACAGCGAGGCGGAATAGATCAGATCATTGCCGGCATTCAGGAAACTGAGGCCTTTAGTGGCGAAGAAGGGGGGTTGTTGCTCAAATGGACTCTCCCAGAGCGCGCCCATTTTCTGCCCATATTTACCGTGGCGGCTGGTTTCCATCACCTTCCAGTCATAAACATGCGCATTCCAGAAACCGCGAATAAAGCGCGCGGTGGCTTCTTTATCAACGCTGAACATCAAATCGTAGTAGGGATAGGCATTTTTCAGCTCATGCACCATCTCTTTTTCACTCGGGCCTTCCGGCTGTAGCGTCTTTAAATCTACGAAGCGATGTCCGCCCCAAATCAACAGGCCGCTGTTGTCCTGATAGTGCTGGAAATGGTATTTCACTATCGCTTCAGCGCGCTGTTTATAGGCAGGGTTGCCGCTGAGGTTACTTAGCCCAACCAACACCCGCATCAGATTCTGCTGAGCAGAAAAGTTGGATAACACGGCCTTGCGTCCATCGGGAAAGATCCACTCTAGCGGTTTGCCCGTGCGTGGATCGACGCCATCAGCCAGCAGCGGCGTAGGTGATTGGCCGTGATAATGGTCTCCGGCCTTTGCCAGCACATTATCAACATATTCATTGACGATAGACAGACGGTCGGGCGCTGCGGCGTTGGCGTGTAAAGCGACCAACCCCGCAAGAATCGACAGCACAAATTTATTCATTTTGGTTACCTGTAATCACTTTAGTAAAAGGATCCCGTTTGATTAACCGGATCCCGATAAGTAAGGCGTGGTCATAAACCGAAACTAAAACGTGTAGGTAAAGCCGACTTTTCCTTTCCCTTCACGAGATTTTACATCCCGACCGCTGGCGACATCCTCAACGCCTACGTATGCTGTCCAATTGGCGTTAATAGTGTAAAACACGTCGAAATCCTGCTGATAATCATGCTTTTTGTCGTTTTGCAGAACATAATCCGCGTGGTAGTAATAAGCGTTATACGCTAGCGTGAAATTGTTGAACCCCTTATAGGCAATACCCGCTTCATAGCGATGGCGATGCGTGTCATCGTCCGCGCTCTTGCGCTTGCTACGCGTGATCTTTCTCAGGTCATAGCGATATTGCGCATGAAGATCCGACGTATCCGTTATCGCCCAGGTCAATTTCAATCCTGGCGTATAGCGAGCTCCTGAAGTCTGGCTCGCGCCAATGTCACCTACAGTTCCGTCGCCGCTGGTGCCACCGGAATAGAAACGTGCTTCCAGATTGGGCGTCAGGGTTAATTCTGGCGTTAGGTTGTAGGCAAATCCGGTATAAAATGCATAAGAATTTGAGACGACATCATCGATGGTCAGATCTTTATTCTTATTATAAAAATTCAACTCAACACCGACGTACAGGCCGTTGTCCATAAAATGCCGCATGCCGACTTGATCACCATGGTAGCGGTTCATGGTTCCCCAGCTATGTTCATAGCTGAGTTTGGTATCAGAAGCAGAGGCGGAAATAGCATAAATTTGGGCAAAAAGAATACCGGCCACAAGGTAGCGTTTTTTCATGATGGATACCATTAATAGTGTTCGTTTATGATGAAAACTGTGCGCTGACATACAAAATTCCGCGCGCAAATTTATTTTTTCATCAACGCGATATGTAATAGAGTGCGTATGTTTTATAAAACTCTGTGTTTTTTAGAAAACGTAGTTTAAACCAACTTTGATTTTCCCCTGACGGCTTGATGATGTGCTGGATTTATTAATATCATCATACTCAATGTAAGGAGTTAGCTTCTTGTTTAACTTATATTGAACTTTGAACTGATGCTCATAGTCCGTTTTACCGTTATCGTACAATGCGTATTCTCTTTCCGTGAATTCGCCCTTGCTATATTTATACGATTTCGTGGTGTTTTCGCCGATATAATAGTTAAAAACGTAGGTCAGATTGATATTATTAATTCCTGAATAGGTTATCCCTGCATCCAAACGATGGCGTCCCGTGTCGGATTTTGATAAATAGGTTTCGCCAGCATGACCATATTTGTCCGATGTGGAAATCGTTGAATAACGTGAACTGCGCGAAGGTTTCTTATATTCATATCGGTAGCGACCGTAGGTAGACCAGTTGCGATGAATGCGATAACTGTATTTCAGACCAGGTTGGTACATCATGCTGGCGTTACCGATAGAGAATTCAAAGCTCGGCGTCAAGGTTGCGGCTTTGCTCAGCTTAAGGTCCTTACCTATCACCATCCCGCCAGAGCCGCCCTGCATATCATCATAGGCCACGTCGTAGTTGCTATTTCCGCCCGCCGCCGTACTAAATTTGACTTCATATGACCAACCGTTTGTCTTTTTGTGAATCAACTTGATGGAATCTGAGTGGCGGCGATCTTCCGTCTTCCAATTATGTTCATATTGAAAGGTGGTTTTACCATCGGTTTGTGCCTGAACAAGGAACGGCGTGAACCCGGCACAAACCATAAGTAGATTACGTGTGTATGTTTTCATTATTTAAATCTCTTTTTAAATAAACTATAGGCGTAGGTATTCTCTATCCTTAAATCCGATAGGTATTATTTTCTTGACGTAAAAATAGAACCATTGAACATGGTGTTAACGCCATTAATTAATGTCAGGTAGGGGGTAACCCTGATAGCTCAGAATTAATTAATGCATAGACCATTCATTATATTATTTTATTTGAGCGGCGTTCAGGTATCATGAATAAATGATCCCGATTGCAATATTCTATTGCTGGAATTTTTCTGGTGTTTTGATTTTCCCTTAAATATCAGCTATGAGATTCTGCATAGTATGACCAAAGAGAAACACTGTTTCATTTAGCCAGATCACACATTTGGTTACTTATGAAAATTTTATGACATTACTTAATGCACTTATTTAATTCGATAAAACGGGCGGCAATATAGCCCTCGGTCGCAAAATTTTAAGTGGCACCACGTATTCTGGGAAATGGTTAATGATCGGTGCTTGGGTGTTTATTGACCTATTATTCGCGTTATTGATTCATAGGGATGTCGATATTAGACGGGATTGGCTGCGCTGCATCATAAAGTATAGATAAGCAACCCAGCTTCAGTGGTCGGCTTACGGCGAACATAACCTACTCACGTTCCTGTGTGGAATCAGCTCTACACATCTTTTCGTACTCAAATAATGCAGATCGCGTGTCTTCATGCCCCGCAATGACGCACGATTGTTCCTCTATTGTGCATAGCGATGAACCAAATTAACTAAATATTATGTAAATCAATAATATAAATTTTGGCACGCATTTCGCTTAGATGAATTCAATCTTGTATACCAGTTGGGATTCATACTATGTCGAGAATGACAGGGCTTACGCTTCAGGAGTGGAAACAGTATTACCAGCAACATGCCGACCGTGTTAGTGAAACACTGGGCGCGCTGCTCGCCAGCTTGTCAAAGGACGATCCAGCATGGATCGCGCTAGCCACGCCCGCGCAACTACAGGCACAGCTTACCGAACTTTTACCTCGGTATCGGGACAATCCCGCGTCGCTGCCGTTGTTCGGCGTTCCCTTTGCGGTAAAGGATAATATTGATGTCGCTGGCTGGCCGACGAGTGCGGCGTGCCCGGCATTTACCTATCAGGCAACTCAGGATGCGACGGCGGTAGCCCGGTTAAAAGCGGCTGGGGCAGTGGTTATCGGCAAAACTAATCTCGATCAGTTTGCGACCGGCCTGGTAGGGACGCGCTCACCGTTTGGGGCCGTGCCCAATACCTTTAATGCCGACTACATCAGCGGCGGTTCCAGCTCTGGGTCGGCGTCGGTGCTGGCGCGGGGGCTGGTGGCGTTTTCATTAGGCACAGACACCGCCGGGTCGGGGCGTGTGCCTGCCGGGTTTAACAATGTTGTCGGGTTAAAACCGACCAAAGGCTGGCTATCGGCCAGCGGCGTCGTACCGGCGTGTCGTCTCAATGACACCATCTCCGTCTTTGCTTTGACGGTAGAAGACGCCTTTACCGTTGCTGAACTGGCGGGCGGATACGATGCAACCGATGCTTATTCTCGCCGCCATCCGGCCAATACCCCTGCGGCATTGCCAGCAAAGCCACGTTTTGCCATTCCCAGCGATCCCACTTTCTTTGCCGACGATATCGCGCAATCGGCCTGGCAACAGGCGTTGGTCGCATTGGAAGCGTCGGGCGCGACGCTACACCCTATTGATTTCAGTATTTTCACACAACTCGCCGAACAACTTTATCAAGGCCCCTGGGTGGCAGAACGCACGGTGGCTGTAGGGGACATACTGCAACAGCCGGAAAACATGGACCCGGTGGTACACGGCATTGTGGCGAACGGTGAACGCTTTAGCGCAGTAGAAACGTTTAAGGCGGAGTACTTACGTGCCGAGCTGGCGCGGCAGATCCAGCAAACGTTGGCCGCGTTCGATGCGTTAGTCGTACCGACGTCGCCGACGATCCATACGCTAGAGGCAATAAAACGGGAACCGGTGCGCTACAACTCCCAGTTGGGAACTTATACCAACTTTACCAATCTGGCCGATCTCTCGGCGCTGGCGCTGCCCGCCCCATTCCGTGCCGATGGTTTGCCTGCGGGTATCACGTTGCTCGCGCCCGCCTGGCATGACCGCGCATTAGCCAGTTTTGGCCAGCGTTGGCAGGCCCAGTTGGCGCTCACGCTGGGGGCCACGGGTAAACCATTACCCGCCGAACCCGCCGCCTTGCCGCCTTCGGCGTTACACGTTCGTCTGGCGGTGGTCGGTGCGCACCTGACGGGGATGCCGCTCAACCATCAACTGACCCAGCGTGATGCCGTCTTTGTCGAAGAAACGCACACGGCGGCGAACTATCGCCTGTATGCACTGGCCAATACGCAACCGGCGAAACCCGGTTTAGCGAAAAGTGGTGATGGCGCGGCGATTATCGTCGAACTGTGGGACATCCCATTGGCGCGTTTTGGCGAATTTGTGGCGGAAATCCCCGCGCCATTAGGGATTGGCACGTTGACACTCGCCGACGGACGGCAGGTTAAAGGCTTTATTTGCGAACCGGCGGCGCTGAGCGACGCCGTGGATATCACGGAATTCGGCGGCTGGCGCAACTGGCTGGCGCATCAGGAGGCATCTCATGTTTAAGACGGTATTGATTGCTAACCGGGGTGAAATCGCCTGTCGGGCCATACGCACGCTGAAGCGTATGGGGATTGCCAGCGTGGCGATTTATTCCGATGCTGACAAAAATGCGCCGCACGTTAAGGACGCAGATATAGCCATCGCGCTGGGAGGCGAAAAAGCGAGCGATAGCTATTTATGCATCGATAAAGTACTGGCCGCCGCGCAGCAGAGTGGGGCTGAGGCCATCTGGCCGGGATACGGCTTTCTGTCTGAAAGTCTTCCGTTTGCCGCCGCCTGTGAGAAAGCCGGTATCGTGTTTATTGGGCCAACCGCGCAACAACTTGGCGAATTTGGTTTGAAGCACCGCGCGCGTGAATTAGCGGCCGCCGCCGGTGTCCCCATGACGCCGGGAACGCCGCTACTGGCGTCGTTAGAGGAAGCATTAGCCGCCGCAGAGGATATCGGTTATCCGGTGATGCTGAAAAGCACTGCCGGTGGCGGCGGCATTGGCCTGACGCGCTGTGCGGACGCGACGGCGCTGCGGACGGCCTGGGAGAGTGTGCGTCGCTTGGGCGAACAATTTTTCAGCGACGCGGGCGTTTTCCTCGAACGCTGCATCGATCGGGCGCGTCATGTCGAAGTGCAGATTTTTGGCGATGGTAAGGGCCGTGTCGTGGCGCTGGGCGAACGCGATTGCTCATTGCAACGGCGTAATCAGAAGGTCGTGGAAGAAACGCCAGCGCCACATCTGCCAGACGCCACACGCGCGGCGCTGCTCGCTTCAGCGGTGAAACTGGGTGAACTGGTCAGCTATCGCAGCGCGGGAACGGTGGAGTATATCTACGATGCTGAACGCGATGCGTTCTTTTTCCTTGAAGTAAATACGCGTTTGCAGGTGGAGCACCCTGTGACGGAGTGCGTTACCGGGCTGGATTTGGTCGAATGTATGCTGCGCGTCGCGGCGGATGAACCGCTGGACTGGGAAAAACTCATGCAGGCTCCGCGCGGCGCGGCGATCGAAGTGCGTATTTATGCGGAAGATCCGCTGAAAAACTTTCAGCCCAGCCCCGGCGTTTTGACCGAAGTGGCATTTCCCGATGGGGTGCGGGTCGACGGTTGGGTCAGTACCGGTTCCGAAGTATCGGCGTATTACGATCCGATGATCGCCAAACTGATTGTCCACGCGCCAACCCGTGAACTGGCGCTGGCGAAGATGCAACAGGCGCTGAATGCCACTCGCTTGCATGGGATTGCTACTAATCTGGATTATTTGCGGCAGATTATTGCCACCGACGCCTTTCAGCATGGCACGGTTTGGACGCGCATGCTCGACAGCTTTACGCCGTCAGCCTCAGTCATTGAAGTGATCCAACCCGGCACCTGGAGCAGTGTACAGGATTATCCTGGCCGCCTGGGGTATTGGGATATTGGCGTACCGCCGTCCGGCCCGATGGACGATCTCGCCTTCCGCCTGGCAAACCGTATTGTCGGTAATGATGACGTGGCAGCCGGGCTGGAATTTACGCTGCAAGGGCCGACGCTGCGCTTCCATTGTGATGCCGTGATTGCGCTGACGGGCGCCGATTGTCCGACAACCCTCGATGGCGAAGCGGTGCCATACTGGCAGCCCGTCACAATCAAAGCCGGACAAACGCTGACGCTAGGGCGCGCGCAGTCCGGCTGCCGCACCTATCTGGCGGTGCGTAACGGCATTGATGTGCCGCAGTATCTCGGTAGCCGCTCGACCTTCGCACTCGGCGAATTTGGCGGTCATGCCGGACGCACGCTGCGCGTAGCGGATAAGCTGGCGATTTCTCAGCCCGCGCTGCCTGCCTGCACCACGCCAGCGCCCGTGAGTGCCCCGCAAGCTGTCGATCCCGCGTTGATTCCTCAATATGGCAACGACTGGCGCATCGGTGTGCTCTACGGCCCGCACGGCGCACCGGATTTCTTTACCCACGCCGCTATTGATGAGTTCTTCGCGGCGGAATGGCAGGTACATTACAACTCGAACCGATTGGGTGTGCGGCTGGTTGGGCCGAAACCGACCTGGACACGGGAAAACGGCGGTGAAGCGGGTCTGCATCCGTCGAACGTACACGACTGCGAATACGCGATTGGCGCAATCAACTTTACCGGCGATTTCCCGGTGATCCTTACGCGCGACGGGCCGAGTCTGGGGGGATTTGTCTGCCCGGTCACCATTGCCAAGGCCGAGCTGTGGAAAGTCGGTCAGGTCAAACCCGGCGATCGTATCCGTTTTCATCCCATCAGTGCGGATGAAGCGCTGGCATTAGAACAGGCGCAGTCGACCAGCATTGCCACGCTGAACGTGGTACAGACGCCGACGTTTGACGCCCCTTCGCTGGCGTCGACAGCGCACGGTTCAGCCACCATACTGGCGGCCATTCCCGCGACCGCCACGACGCCCGCCGCCGTCTACCGTCAGGCCGGGGATAACTATATTCTGATCGAGTATGGCGAAAATGTGCTGGATCTGGCGCTGCGGTTGCGTGTTCACCTGCTTATGATGGCGATCCGCGCGTCGGAAACGGCAGGCATCGCAGAACTCTCGCCCGGCGTGCGGTCGTTACAGGTGCGTTACGACAGCCAGGTGATTCGTCAGCGTGCGTTATTAGACCTATTGCTCCATCTGGAAAGTCAGCTTGGCGATGTCAGCCAGATGAAGGTGCCGTCGCGCATTGTCCATTTGCCGATGGCGTTTGAAGACAGCGCTACACTGGGCGCGGTGGAACGCTATCGCGAAACCGTCCGCGCCAGTGCGCCGTGGCTACCGAATAATGTCGATTTTATTCAGCGGATTAATGGGTTACCCAGCCGCGATGACGTGCGCGACATCATTTTTGACGCCAGCTATCTGATTCTGGGGCTGGGCGACGTCTATCTCGGCGCGCCTTGCGCCGTCCCAATCGATCCGCGCCACCGCCTGCTGAGTTCCAAATACAATCCGGCGCGCACCTTTACGGCCGAAGGGACGGTCGGTATCGGCGGCATGTACATGTGTATCTACGGCATGGATTCGCCAGGCGGCTATCAACTGGTCGGACGCACCCTGCCGATTTGGAACAAATTCCTCAAAAATGACCAATTCCTCGCGGGTGAACCGTGGCTGCTGCGCTTCTTCGATCAGGTGCGTTTCTATCCAGTAAGCGAAGCCGAGCTGACGACGCTGCGTGAAGATTTCCGCGAAGGGCGCGCCACGATCCGCATTGAAGAATCCACTTTTGATTTTGCCGAGCACTCCCGTTTCCTGGTGGAACAGGCCGACGATATTGCCGCTTTCCGCCAGCGTCAATCCACCGCGTTTGCAACGGAAGTGGCGCTGTGGCAACAGGAAGAAGACAACCCGGTGCCGGAGATAACGCCACTCGCGCCGGTAGAGGAGGACGACGACGCTTTCCCGATCAATGCGGATATGAATGGCAATATCTGGAAAATCCTGGTGCACGCAGGGGATGACATTGAAGCCGGACAGCCGCTCATCATTGTCGAAGCCATGAAAATGGAATTGACGATCGCCGCACCGCGATCGGGTCGGGTGAAACGCATCGGTTGCCAGCCGGGTCGACCGGTCAGCCCAGGTGAAACCTTACTGTGGCTGGAATAACGGGAATAACGAATGGTGGCCGGAATAACGGCGGCAGGGACAGCTGTCGTCCGCCCGCGAAGGTGTTTACGGACGACATGAATGCCATAACGACACGGAGAACATGATGCGAGCAGGCACACAGAAGCGTAGCAAAGGTCGCCCTGAGGCGCTGGCGGAACGCGTATACCAAACGCTGAAAAATGACATTTTCGACTTTCGCCTGATGCCGGGCGATCGCTTTAGTGAAAATGAAATTGCCGAACGGATGTCGGTTAGCCGTACCCCTGTGCGTCAGGCACTGTTTTGGCTGGAGCGTGAAGGCTATGTCGAAGTTTATTTTCGCAGCGGCTGGCAGGTGCGGGCGTTTGATTTCGCCTATTTCGAGGAGCTGTATGACTTTCGTATTGTGCTGGAGTGCGAGGCGATCCGACGGTTATGCGGCATGCCACCGAGCCATTGCACCACATTGTTGGCCGATCTGAATCGCTTCTGGATTGAAGCGCCTCGTTTGGATGATGGCAACGTGGTGTCCCGCCACGATGAAGAATTTCACCGAGGCTTAGTGGCGGCCGCAGGCAACAGCGAGATGGCGCGAGTGCACGGTGAACTGACAGAGAAGATCCGTATTATTCGGCGGCTCGATTTTACCCGTGAGGATCGTATCGATGCGACCTACAAAGAACACGCCCGTATTCTGCTGGCGATATTGCAACAACACACTGAGGAGGCACAGCGCATTTTGACCGATCATATTGCCGATAGTAAGGCCGAAGTCAGGAAGATCACCTTGCATATGCTACAGCAGGCTCGGCCGCAATCGGTTCCCTCTAGGTCGGTTTTACCCGACGCATTTCATAAAAGCAAACTCACACAACACGACTAAAGGGCTAATAAATGAAAAGACGTTCATTATTAAAAGTTTTTGCGCTTTCCGCGACGGTAGTGGGCATGGGGTTGGCCTGGAGCGTACAGGCGGCGGAAACCATTAAAGTCGGTATCATGCATTCGCTGTCGGGTACGATGGCGATTTCTGAAACGCCGCTAAAGGATGTCGCGCTGATGACCATTGATGAGATCAATGCGAAAGGCGGCGTACTGGGTAAAAAACTGGAACCTGTGGTGGTCGATCCAGCGTCAAACTGGCCGCTATTTGCCGAAAAAGCGCGCCAATTGCTGACACAGGATAAAGCAGCGGTAGTTTTCGGCTGTTGGACATCCGTGTCGCGTAAATCGGTTCTGCCGGTATTCGAGGAACTGAACGGGTTGCTATTCTATCCGGTGCAATATGAAGGCGAAGAAATGTCGCCGAACGTGTTCTACACCGGGGCGGCGCCGAATCAACAGGCAATCCCCGCTGTGGAATACCTGATGAGTGAAGACGGCGGGGCGGCAAAGCGCTTCTTCCTTCTGGGGACTGACTATGTCTACCCGCGCACCACGAACAAGATCCTGCGTGCGTTCCTACATGCGAAGGGGGTACAGGACAAAGATATCGAGGAAGTCTACACGCCGTTTGGTCACAGCGATTACCAGACCATCGTCGCGGATATCAAAAAATTCTCGACGGGCGGCAAAACGGCGGTGGTTTCCACGATCAACGGTGATTCCAACGTGCCGTTCTATAAGGAGTTGGCGAATCAGGGGATTAAGGCTACCGATGTGCCAGTGGTCGCCTTCTCAGTCGGCGAAGAAGAACTACGCGGGATTGATACCAAACCGCTGGTGGGCCATTTAGCCGCGTGGAACTACTTCGAATCCATCGATAACCCCACGAACGCTCAATTTGTGGCGGCCTATAAAGCCTATGCCAAGGCAAAAAATCTCCCTAACGCCGATACGGTGGTAACTAACGACCCGATGGAAGCCACCTATGTGGGTATTCATATGTGGGCGCAGGCAGTAGAAAAAGCCGGTACTACGGATGTGGATAAAGTTCGTGCCGCGATGGCGGGGCAAACCTTTGCCGCACCCGATGGCTTCACGTTGACCATGGACAGCACCAACCATCATTTGCACAAACCCGTGATGATTGGCGAGATCGAGGAAAACGGTCAGTTCAATGTCGTCTGGCAGACAGAGCAACCGGTACGCGCGCAACCGTGGAGCCCGTATATCGCTGGAAATGATAAGAAACCCGATCATCCGATAAAAGCGGCACAGTAACCGTTGTCTCACCCCCGTCCATCCTATTGGGCGGGGCTTCTTTCTCTTATATGGCGGGTATTGCGATGATGGGTCGTCCATTCTCTCTATTTTGGCTGGTGCTATGCCTGATGCTTCCTCAACTGGCGCTGGCTAACCCGGCCGTCGATTTCGCCGCGGCCAGCCGCACGCAGCAGGCGGAAATGTTACAACAGTGGGCCGTCGCGCCAGATCCGGCACGGTTGCCATTGTTACAGGCACTGCGTGACGAATCGATAGTGCTCGATCAGAACCGGCAGCCGTTTATGGATGAGCGGGGCACGGTAGTGCCACTGGGCGATCGGGCGGAACCCGTCGGCTCGACAAAAAAACTGTTTATGAATAATCGCCTCCGGGTTCTGGCGGCCAGTGCGCTGGCCGCACATCAGCTTGTCAGTGATGATGTGGCAACGCGACTGAATGCGGTACAGCAGTTGCAGTCGGGGAATAGCGCGGAACAGCTACCACTACTGGAGCAGCGCCTGAAGGTGGAAAAAGAGGCGCAGGTACGTGAGGCGCTAGCGGTGGCGATTGCAACGCGTCAGCTAAGCAATCCCGATCCGCAGGTGCGTCTTAACGCGGTTAAACAATTAGGGCAAACCGGCGATCCGCAAATGCAGGCACGGTTACAACCCTTAACTCAGGCGCAGAACGAACCGGACACCGGCGTGCGGGCGGCGGCACAGGAGAGCCTGGATCAGATTAAGCAAAGTTTGATCGTCGGCGATTGGCTGGGGCAAGCATTCACCGGGCTGTCGCTCGGCTCCATTTTGCTACTGGCGGCGTTGGGGCTGGCGATCACCTATGGATTATTGGGCGTCATCAACATGGCGCATGGCGAAATGCTGATGCTCGGCGCGTATGCGACCTGGCTGGTGCAGTCGCTGTGCCAGCAGTTTGCGCCCGGCTGGCTGGCCTATTATCCATTGCTGGCGCTGCCCGTCGCCTTCTTTATCACCGCCGCGATCGGGATGGCGTTGGAGCGCATGGTGATCCGCCATTTATATGGCCGACCACTGGAAACCCTGTTGGCAACCTGGGGGATTAGCCTGATGTTGATCCAATTGGTGCGCGTGCTGTTCGGGACACAGAACCTGGAGGTCGCCAATCCGGCATGGTTGTCCGGCGGGCTGCGGATATTACCCAATCTGATATTGCCGTATAACCGCATCGCGGTAATCCTGTTCGTGCTTGGTGTACTACTGGTTACCTGGTTATTGCTCAACAAAACGCGGCTGGGCATGAATGTACGCGCCGTGACACAAAACCGAGCGATGGCCGACTGTTGCGGCGTGCCGACCGGACGCGTGGATATGCTGGCCTTCGGGCTGGGTTCCGGTATCGCTGGATTAGGCGGGGTGGCGTTGTCACAGCTAGGCAACGTCGGGCCGGAACTGGGGCAGGGTTACATTATTGACTCCTTCCTCGTTGTGGTGCTGGGCGGCGTTGGTCAGCTTGCCGGGACGGTAGTGGCGGCATTCAGTCTTGGCATGCTTAACAAAGTGCTGGAACCACAGATTGGCGCGGTGTTGGGCAAAATTGTCATTCTGGTACTGATCGTGTTGTTTATTCAGAAACGGCCACAGGGGCTGTTTGCATTGAAAGGACGGGTGATTGACTAATGACGCAACCCATAACGATAACGCTGACGCAACGCGCGCCGAAACTGATGTTTGGCTTGGGAGCGGCTATTTTTGTCGCCTTGTTATTGCTGCCATTTTTCGCGCTGTTGCCTCCGACGCACCCTCTGGCGCTGTCAACGTATACGCTGACGTTGATCGGCAAAATTTTGTGCTACGCGATCGTCGCGGTCGCGCTGGATCTGGTCTGGGGCTACGCGGGCCTGCTGTCACTGGGCCACGGCCTATTTTTCGCGTTGGGCGGCTATGCGATGGGCATGTACCTGATGCGGCAGGCCGCTGGAGAAGGGATGCCCGCATTTATGTCATTTCTGTCATGGACGGATTTACCGTGGTTCTGGGCGGGAACACAGCACTTCGCCTGGGCATTATGTCTGATTATTCTGGTGCCAGGCGTGCTGGCATTGGTGTTCGGCTGGTTCGCCTTTCGCTCCAAGATCAAGGGCGTCTATTTCTCGATTATGACGCAGGCGCTAACCTACGCGGGAATGTTGCTGTTCTTCCGTAACGAAACCGGCTTTGGCGGCAATAACGGATTCACGGGCTTTACCTCGCTGCTGGGGTTTCCGATCACGGCCACGGGAACCCGCGTCGGCCTGTTCGTCGCCACCGTGCTGTTGCTGGCCGTTAGCCTGCTAGTCGGATTGGCGTTGGCGCGCAGCAAATTTGGTCGTGTATTAACGGCCGTGCGTGACGCGGAGAACCGTTTGATGTTCTGCGGTTACGATCCGAAAGGATTCAAACTGTTTGTCTGGACGCTTTCCGCCGTGCTGTGTGGGTTGGCCGGGGCGCTGTATGTGCCCCAGGTGGGGATCATTAATCCCAGCGAAATGTCGCCGACCAACTCGATCGAGGCCGCCATTTGGGTGGCGCTGGGAGGACGCGGAACGCTGATAGGGCCATTGCTTGGTGCGGGTATCGTCAACGGGGCGAAGAGTTGGTTTACCGTGGCCTTTCCCGAGTACTGGCTGTTCTTTTTGGGGTTGATGTTTATTCTCGTCACGCTGTTTTTGCCGCGTGGCGTGATTGGATTGCTGACGAGGAAGAAACATGACTGAGACAATCGCTGAATCATCCGTGGCGTCACCCCCGCAGTTTGCCCTGCGACATCCTTCGGATCGTCATCGGCGCCAAACCGATCCGGTGTTGCAACTCGATAAGATTAACGTGAGTTTTGACGGTTTCCGGGCGCTGACCGATCTCTCGTTGCAAATTGGCGTAGGGGAACTGCGTTGCGTTATTGGCCCCAACGGGGCGGGGAAAACCACGTTGATGGATGTCATCACTGGTAAAACGCGACCGGATAGCGGCAAGGTGTTTTACGATCAGTTTACCGATCTGTCGACCTTATCATCCGTCGAGATAGCCCGTGCGGGCATTGGTCGAAAATTCCAAAAACCGACCGTATTTGAAGCGCTGACGGTGTTTGAAAACCTTGAAATTGCACTGAAAACCGACAAATCGGTATGGGCAAGCCTGCGCGCCAGGCTGAACAGCGAACAACGTGACCGCATTGATGACACGCTCGCGCTGTTACGCCTCGCTCACGAACGGCAGCGACCGGCGGGGCTATTGTCGCATGGACAAAAGCAATTCCTCGAAATTGGCATGCTACTGGTACAGGAACCGCATCTGTTGCTGCTTGATGAGCCAGCCGCCGGGATGACAGATGCGGAAACCGCCTATACCGCTGAACTGTTCCGCGGTCTGGCTGGCAAGCACTCGCTGATGGTGGTGGAACACGACATGGGCTTTGTCGAAAGTATCGCCGATCGCGTTACCGTACTCCATCAGGGGCAGGTGCTGGCGGAAGGATCGCTGCAAGCCGTTCAGGCGAATGAGCAGGTGATTGAGGTTTATCTGGGGCGCTAATATGTTAGAAATTGCTGAACTGAATCAATATTACGGCGGTAGCCACATTTTGCGTGGTCTATCGTTTGAGGTAAAACATGGCGAGATTACCTGCCTATTAGGTCGTAACGGCGTGGGGAAAACCACGCTGTTGAAATGTCTGATGGGATTGATCCCCGCTAAATCCGGCACGATTCGCTGGCAGGGTGACACGATTAATGCACGAAAACCTCATCAGCGTGTGCAGGCAGGTATTGCCTACGTACCGCAAGGGCGAGAAATTTTTCCTCGCCTGACGGTGGAAGAGAATTTGCTGATGGGGCTGTCACGCTTTTCGGGCAAGCTAGCGCGGCAGGTGCCCGATGAGATCTACCAGCTTTTCCCGGTGTTGGATGAGATGAAACAACGACGTGGCGGCGATTTATCCGGCGGGCAGCAACAGCAACTCGCGATTGGGCGCGCGTTGGCCTGCAAACCGCAGTTGCTGATTCTCGATGAACCCACGGAAGGAATACAGCCCTCGGTGATTAAAGAGATCGGCGCGGTAATTCGCCAACTGGCGCAGCGTGGCGATATGGCAATCCTGCTGGTTGAGCAATTTTACGATTTTGCCGCCGAACTGGCCGATAGCTATTTGGTGATGTCGCGAGGGGAAATCATACAGCGGGGGCGGGGCGACACCATGGAGCAAGACGGCGTGCGTGGGCTGGTCGCGATTTAAAGGGTAACCCGAAAGCGCGGGAGAGATAGACGGCGGTGCTCTGAGACGTCATTTACCGGAGAACCATCCCGCTGATGCAGTCGCTGTACGAATGGATAACAGGCGCAGATGTCGGTGCTGGTTCAGCGTCGCCATTTCCGGCGTGATATCATACTGTGGGCGGTATGGCTGAGACTATTCAACCCCCGAATAACAGCGGGCCAGGCACCCACAGCGCCCATGAACCCAATCATTGCGATGGCGACAGCGGCGACCTGAAGCCTGGTGGGAATATCGTGAATTGTAACCGCGCCGATGATAAGTGCGACGGGGGGAACCATCGCCGGCAGTACTACCGCCCGCGATGCTCCCAGGATCTGAACCGATCTAGCATATGCGTACACTGTTAATAGCGCGGCGACAATACCCTGAAGTACTGCTGTCCCGGCAAACCAGCCAAGGCTGACGTGGGGAGGTTGCCCGTGCCCGGTGATGAGATATATCGGAAGATAAGCAAAGCCAGATAAAACATTGACTACAGCCACTGAAGAGACAGGATCCACATTCCAGTGCCTAAGCATTAATGTGTAAGCGGTCCAGAGAAAGCCAGCTAAGACAAAAAGTAAGTCTCCAGCCCATGCTCTGGGCATCGGCTGGCCGCCACCTCCCTGAATCATCAACCATAGCAGCCCACCCCCCATAACTGTAGCTCCGATCCAGCATTGAGCGGAAACTCGCTCCTTCAGTATGAAGTGACCGGTCACCATACCACCAAGCATTGAAACAGCGGGCACCATGATGGAGGTGTGAGACAGCGGCGCAATAGGCACCGCCATGTTGACCAACTGTCCAAACAGGGGCCCGGCTGCAAACGCCAGAAGAATTGCACGTGGCCAGCCCAAACCTCCCGCGTTACTGAGCCCGGCGCGCCAGAGCAATGGAATGCAGAACAGCCCCGAAACGCCGTAGCGCATCATCGTAAGATCGTTAGGCAAAAAGCCGTGACTCAGAGCAGCCTTTGAACTCACGTTAAAGATTGCCCAGCCCAGAACTGCCAGTACACCATAGGCAATGCCTGTGCGCATCGTACTACCCGTGGGAGCGCGTTTTGCTTCCTCGGGCACGGTTTTGTTTTCCATGTTGTCAAACATTTCGACCTTCAGTTGCTCTCAGAAAAAAGGTGCCTCTGGTATCCGTTGCAGAAATATCAGCAGAGTCGAGATACGCAAGTGGCATTTCACATTCGCAGTTGGGATCTTTTCCAGCCCCTTGGCCGTCAATGCGGCATAACTTTCGATATAAATTGTTTATAAAAACATTAACCGTAAAATATTCATTTTGGTTGCCAAATATTCATGAATCCGTGAGATCATACTCCTGCCAAAATATAAGGGGAAAAGAATGTCTGCGACGTTATTTTCTCAACCTGACATTGCTCAACGGTTATTTTAATTTTACCCGATCACTATATTACCGATATTACTGATTATGTAATTACCGCTTATTTATAACGGCTTTCCCGCTTAGAAAAACATAATTATACTCAACTTCATTTTTTAGTGAAATTGATTAAAATAATCACAATCATTAATTCAGATGATTTTGCTCGCATTGATCTTAATTTACTCGTGGTGCACATGGTGATGTTTGAAGAGCGCAGCGTCATTCTCCGCCCTGCGGCTATAATAGCTTGGGCGACCTACAGCCAGCGCTGTGTTAAAAGGATGACGCAGCATGTTCAACAAAGCGTTATTTGTCAGTGCCACTGAGGGCATGCTGCTTAACGCGGCTCGGAAGATGAGAAACCGTGATTGACCCCCCTGCGAATCGGTAATCGATTCAGATGCGATTATGCGGTTTACCCATGAAGCGATATGTGGCTTTGATGTGACGGCATGAAGAGAGGTAAAAATCATTAGTGCAGGCCCTGCTGTCGACGGCCTGCAACCAGATAAACCTACCTTTCGTTGACTTTCACGTAGGTTTCCTGGACATTTCAGGCGCTGCTTTTGCCCTGGGGTTATGTCTGCATTATTTTTCGTAATTTCGTCATCAGCCAGTTCAGCGCCGGGTCCTCTGCCCGGCGTCGGTGTCTTAAAAGGCACAGAGTAAATGGCTGGCACGTTACAGGCACTTCACTTGTCTGTAAATCAAAATGCTGTTGCCAGCGCCTGGCCAGCCCTTCAGGTACGGTGGCGAAAACAGGCATGCTCATTAACATCAACGGAAAAGATGAAAAATGTGGCGAAACATAACGCACGCGCCGTTGCATTCCATGGTTGGCAAGCTGTCTGTCTATTTCGCTGCGGTTCGCTTCACGATAAGAAACCAGCAAATGCTCATAAGCGATAAACTCATTCACCGTTAACGGTCCGTTAAAGGCGATCTGCTGCTCTGACCAAAGTGTGCAAAACCCCATGGACATAACCGACTCGCTGAGCATTTCGCCAGTAGTCTGTTTATTCAGTGATACTGCTATGTCAACATTCTCTTCGTCCAGCAACTGGCGAACCTGATAAGGGTCTGTAGCAATAATATGAAACTCCACACCAGGTGCTTCATGCATTATTTCAGGCAGCAGCATCGGCATTAGCCAGTGTTCTGCCCAGTCACTCATCCCAAGACGGAAGGTTTGGTTTGCTGTCTCAGGAGAAAAGGTCGGGGCATCAAACAGTACCGCATGCAACTCTTCCATTAAGGGCTGCATATTTTTCATCAGCAACTCGGCACGCGGCGTTGGTAACATCCCTTTTACACTTCGGACAAACAAAGGGTCTTTGAACATTTCACGTAACCTTTTCAGTGCACCGCTGATTGCTGGCTGCCCCAGATGAAGAATTGCAGCGGTACGGGTTACACTCGCCTCCCGGTATAACACCATAAATACCGTCATCAGATTCAAATCTATTCGACTAAAATCGTTTTCAATGATTTTCTTAATCATGATAATCAATTTGAATGTTATTCATCCCGCCAGCATACTTAACTTCATCCCACTAAATCAACCCTGTACCAGCGCATTAGCGTTCGTACAGCAAAACAACAGGAGGAAAACGTGCAAAATAGTAATCCAGTTTACCGGGTAGGAGACTGCACGGTTTTTAAAGTGCCAGAGCGCGAAATGACAATGCCGGCATCAGATTTATTTCCTGGTTATAGCCGGGAGTTGAGCATTGAAGAGGCCCGCAATCCAGTCTCTCTTTCGATACACAGTTGGGTAGTGCGTACCCCAGACGATATTATTGTCATTGATACCGGGACAGGGAATGGCCGCGATCGCGCCCATAATGCCTTCTTCCATAATTTAAATACGCCTTATTTGGAAAACTTTCTGGCGACTGGAATTAAGCCGGAAGATGTGACTATGGTATTAATTACGCATGTGCATATCGATCATGTGGGCTGGAATACCGTTCAGCACGATAATCGCTGGGTGCCGATGTTTCCTAATGCGCGTTATATCTGCTCTGAAAAGGAGCTGACGTTGATAAAAAACAGTGATCACTATCAAAGTTTATGGCTCGACAGCCTGTTGCCTGTTATAGAGGCAGGACTTCTTGAGACGATAGATGTCGCCGCACAGCCGGTTTTTGCTGATTGCATAAAATATATGCCTACACCGGGTCACAGTCCTGACCATGCCTCATTAATTTTATCCTCTGGCGGAGAATCTGCATTTTTTGCCGGGGACATTATGCATTCACCGCTTCAGTTTGAACATCCGGAGTGGAATTCAGTTTTTTGCGGTGATCCCCGGCAGGCAGAAAAATCCCGGCGTCAGGGGATAGCATGGTGTCTCGAAAATGATGCGCTCTGGTTTAGTTCTCATTTCAGCGGGGAGTCTTGTGGCAAAGTGAGAGGCGACAAGACCTGGAAATTTCATTGGATTGAAGCCGGAGGTCAATAATGAAACCGATTGATTATCGGCAGACCACACTCGAAACATTATTATCCTGGCTTGACAGCGGGGAAACTACCTCTGTTGATCTTACGGAACATTCACTTTCAATGATTCGCCAGCAGGATAAGTCCGGACCTGCCTGGCATGCCATAACCTGGCTTTTTGAAAAACAGGCTATTGAGTGTGCAAAACTAAGTGATGCCCGGCGTCAAAGGCAGCAGAAAATCGGCAAACTGGAAGGCATTCCCGTGCTGGTGAAAGACAATATTGATGTCGCAGGCTGGCCAACCACTGCGGGTTCACTGGCGCTCGCGGGCATTGTGGCAACAGAAGATGCCGAGATTGTCGCTGCGCTGCGGCGCGAGGGGGCAATAATTATAGGTAAAACAGCCATGCATGAGCTGGCGGCGGGGATTACGGGGGCATCATCGTTTTCTGGTTTTACACAAAACGCCCTGGTGCCGGGATATACCGCTGGCGGTTCAAGCAGCGGTTCCGCCGTGGCCGTTGCGGTGGGCTACGTGCCTCTGGCAATTGGTACCGACACGGCTGGCTCAGTTCGTATCCCAGCCTCATTTAATGGCGTAACGGGGCTTCGCCCAGAAACAGGTACGATCTCCCTGTCCGGGATTGTCCCACTATCACCCACTCAGGATACCTCTGGCCCACTGGTACGATACGCCAGCGATCTTCCGCGTGTTATGGAAATATTGAGCGGTACAAAATTTCCGCCGCTTCAGGACAGGATTCGGGCGGGCTATGTGGCCGGATGGGTAGAAGGGGAAAACAGCGTCAGTATCGTGGTAAAGACTGTGTTGAATTCACTGACAGAAAAGGGCGTTTCATTATGCAGGGTAGAGGTTGAAGGGCTGACAGAACAGGTCGATGCTGCCAATGTTATTGCTTTCGAATTTGCTGAAGCGCTGGCAGATGACTTGGCCGCCCGTACCGGTGCCCGATTTCTTACCCTGTCGGATATCCTGACTTCAGGCTTGTACCATCCACAACTGGAGAAGGTGTTCACTACCCGCGCACAACATCCTGGTCGCACAGACAAAGGTTATGAAGAAGCGAAAGTCCGTCAGGAAAAGCTCCGTAAACGATTGGACGCGTTATTCACTCAACAGAAGATTAATCTTCTGGTTTACCCAGTGGTCGGAGAGAATCCGGTCAGACACGGCGAAATGCAGTCGGGCAGCCACGGGCTGCTGGCGGCCGTGACCGGTATGCCCGCCCTGAGCCTGCCGGTGGGATTTTCCAAAGAGGGATTTCCGGTTGGTCTCGAACTGCTAGTCCGCAGGGGGCAGGTACCGTTGCTCATGCATGCTGCCGCACACTGGCAATCGCTACTCAATTATCCGGGGCTAACCACGCCACATTTTTTATCACCAAGGCGTTGAGTCCTGCGGTCAGGGCCGCTTAGGTTAACTGTTTGATTAACGGAGTTAAGATACCCTCTTTGCCGGTCAGAGCCTGATCGGCATGGAGTGCTTTTAGCGCGTTGTCGAAATCGAAGGGGTGGAACATGGGTCAACCCTTTTTCTGAGCATATGACTGGAATGATACAGAATTTCTAACGCTCTCATCGCATAAGTTTTAATGTTATTAATGCGATATAGCTAAACCTCCCTAAGGTTTATCCCCCCCCTTCCTCACCATCCTGACCGCAAATAATATCCAGCCCATTACTATTATAAAAATTAACATAATAGGCCCCTGATAATCCTGGAATGCCGGGGCGGCGACAAATACCAGCATCAATCCGCTAATGGACAGCGACGTCAGCGCGACAAAAGGGAAGCGGCCAGGTTGTTTTCTCAGTGGGAACGACCAGATGCAGATATCAGCAGCAACAGAATATAATTTCTTAAGGCAATTATTTTATTGCTAACCTAGGATAATTATCCATTTAAAACGGCCGTATGCAGATAAAACATTATAATATTCATTAGTAGCATGATGATGTCTTACTTTGAGTAAAGTGAGTGAAATCATAAAAATACTGTGACATCCTAAGTGAAACTATTCTGATACGCCATCAGCAGATCTTGCTAAGCATACTGCATACAGAAGTATTTTTTTATTTCTTCATGTTATTAAGCGGGGTCAGTAGCCTTGGCTGTTCTTATGACTACACAGATGTATAGGAGATTGTGATGAGTATCACATTGGCCGCGATCTTCACCAGCAAGGTTGGTTTCGCGTCACATCAGAATGCCGTGCCTATTGTACGTGAGTTAAAAATAAATAATGGTAGTGAAACCGATTTTGAAAACCTGACTCTCACATTAACGTCGTCACCTTCTTTCCTGGAACCTAAAACCTGGCATTTAGACCGGCTAACACGCGGTGATGAATTTGATATTTCAGACCGTGATGTGCGCCTAAATGCGGATTACCTTTTCTCTTTATCTGAAAGTGTCAGAGGTGAGTTAATCCTGACACTAACTGGTAATGATACAACGCTGACTACTGCGAGCTATCCCATCGAAGTTTTGGCGAAAAACGAGTGGGGCGGTGTCGGGATGTCCGAATTAATCGCCACTTTTGTTATGCCGAATGATATTGCCGTCGATAAAGTGTTAAAGACAACATCAGATGTATTACGCCGAGCAGGTAAAAAAGATTCACTTGATGGATATACGGCTGAATCTAGAAGACGTAGCTGGGAGCTTACTTCTGCATTATGGTCGGCAATAGGCAGTTTGAAACTGAGTTACGCGCTTCCCCCTGCCAGTTTTGAAACTCAAGGGCAGAAGATTCGTACCCCCTCAGCGATATTAGATGGCATGGTTGCCACCTGCCTGGACAGCGCATTACTGTTTGCTGCTGCTATCGAGCAATTGGGAATGAACCCGGTTGTTGTGTTTACTGAAGGGCATGCTTTTGTTGGGGTATGGCTGCAACCTCAGGAGTTCTCTACTCTGCTTACCGAAGATGTTTCTGCAATTCGTAAACGGATTGATTTGCAGGAAATGGTTGTTTTTGAAACGACACTGGTAACAAAACCGATTGTGCCAACATTCACTCAGGCTATTGAAACCGCAAGAAGCCAACTGACAGATCATGATTTTATTGTGGCTGTGGATATTCGCAGAGCAAGGATGCAACGTATTCGTCCACTTGCGCTGACAGAAATGAAGCCACAAGAGGGGGTAACACGACGAGACGATGTCTCTGACACTATGAACGAAGCATTAGAAGAAGCACCGAACCTTCCTTCATTTGATGCGGACCTACCGAACGAAACGTCAAGCGCCCCTGCGGGGAAACTCGCTGTATGGCAGCGAAAGCTGCTTGATCTCACAACCCGCAATAGGCTTCTCCATCTGCCAGCAAAATCGAAAAGTGTGAGATTACTTTGCCCAGACCCGGCTGCGTTAGAAGATAAATTAGCGGAAGGTAAACGCATACGTATCGTTCCCATGCCAAACCTTGAATCAGCGGGGCGGGATGCAGAGCTTTATCAGCAGCAAAATAGTGAAAATATCTATGATGAGTATGCGCGTGATGTATTGTTACGCGGCGAAGTACTCGCGGCAGAGGTAAAGGAAAAACTCGAGGCGTTACTCGTTGAACTCTATCGAAAAGCGCGCAACGACATAGACGAGGGGGGATCAAATACGCTCTTTCTGGCGATTGGTTTTCTGAAATGGAAAAAAAGTGCCGATGAACCTCGAGTCTATTCAGCACCATTGATTCTGCTGCCTATCCAGCTTGAGCGCAAAAGTGCCTTATCTGGCGTCACGATGCGTATGTTGGAGGATGAACCACGTTTTAATCTTACCCTCCTTGAGCTACTTCGCCATGATTTCTCATTATCAATTCCCGGGCTCGACGGTGAGTTACCAACCGATGGAAGCGGGATTGACGTACCAGGTATTTGGAATACGGTCAGGCGTGCAGTAAGAGATATTCCTGGTTTTGAAGTTGTCCCGGAGCTGGTCATAGGCACGTTCTCATTTGCCAAATATCTGATGTGGAAAGATCTGGTCGATCGGTCTGCTCAGCTAATGCAAAACGCAGTCGTAAGATGTCTCCTCGAACGCGGTAGCGGTGGCGAGATGCTGGCATCGGATGGTGAGTTTGTGTCCGCGCAGGATTTGGACAGTAAGGTAAAAGCGACGGAGTTGTTTTTGCCTCTGCCTGCTGACTCTTCGCAGATTGCTGCAATTGCTGCTTCGGCTAATGGAAAAAACTTCGTCCTTGATGGCCCACCTGGAACGGGTAAATCCCAGACGATCGCGAATATGATCGCACATAATCTTGCGTTAGGTCGGCGGGTCTTGTTTGTTGCCGAAAAAAGGGCCGCGCTGGACGTGGTGTATCGTCGTCTTGAAGAAAAGGGATTGGGGGAATTTTGCGTTGAACTTCATTCAAGTAAAACCTCAAAAGTAGATTTCTTAAAGCAACTTGAGCGCGCATGGGACACAAGGGATGTCCTTTCAGCAGATGAATGGTTGGCAGAGGGGCAGGAAGCGCAGCGTTTACGCGATAAGCTAAATGGTGTTGTTAGCGTCCTGCATAAGATTTGGCCAAATGGGCTTACCGTTCATCAGGCGATAGGGCGAGTCATTCGTGATGCTGATGAGGCTACCCCCAAAATGCAGTGGCCAGCTGGCACCCAACATGATCGGGATGAGATGACTCGATTTCGTGATGTTGCGCGTCGACTCGATCTCAATAGCCGGACAGCAAGAGAATTGGATGGCGTCTTCGGTTACATCTCTCGTGCCGAGTGGTCAAACGGATGGCAGGAAAGTCTGGTCGCCCTTGCGCATGAAGTACCCAAAAGCATAGATAATGTAGCGTCCGGGCTCCGCGACGTCCAGGATATCACGCATTTGACAGCGGTTAGCACTGGGCTACGTGAAATCAATAAATTGATTGAATTCGTGAGCTTATTGCTAACGGCGCATAATGTTGATCTCCGATTCATGTTTTCACCCAACGTAGCGACGAAGATAAGTACAGCACAGCGTGCCATGGAACTGGTTGACGCGTTCCGAACGGAGGAGAAAAATCTTTCCGTCACCTACACCGCTGAACTTTATAACCGCATTAATCTTGAACAACTTGAACATGACTGGAAGCTGGCGGAGAAAAAGCTTTGGTTCTTTTCCTCGATGGCGAAAAAGAAAGTCACTGCTGATTTAGCAACGCAAGGCGGAACGTCAGGCAGCCCTGATGTGGCTCGCGATCTCATAACGCTTAGAAGGATAAAAGCGCTTATCTCTGCACTAGAGGGGTGCTCTGCCGATGTACAGGATATACCTGGCTGGGATAGCCGAAATAGTGATTTGACACGACTAGCACAGGCCTTGTCGCTATCCGAACGCATTCGTACGATGATGAGTGCGATGGCTACTTCCGCGTCGCATCTCGCAGAACTGCGCGCTGCGGTTTCCACTTTGATTGTCGATTCTAATGACTTATTGGACAAAGAGGGAAATCTTGCAATTCGTTTGGCACATCTTAAATCTGCCATCACTGATTTCGACAACACGGCGGCCCGTTTTAGCACGCTGATAGGCCATCAGACCTCCAGTGAAAATGAGATTACGCTATTGCGTGATACCGCGGTGGGTATTGTTAACAAACCAGCAGCGCTTAAATCGTGGTGCGACTGGTGCCGTGTGCGAGATGAAGCCAATGCGATTGGTCTACAACCGCTGGCGGAAGCCATGGTAAGAAAGGAAATTCCAGAAGGCCAGGTTGTTGATATTTTTGAGACCGCCTACGCGCGTTGGTTCGCAGCATGGGTAATCGATACCGAACCGCTTTTGCGTAATTTCGTACCCGCAGAACATATGAGTGATATTGAGGCATACCGTAAGCAGGATGAGCGATTATCTCAATTGGCGGTGCGCTACATTCGAGCGAAACTGTGTGGACATATCCCGCCAAAGAATGATGTGGGGAAAATCGGCGGCTATGGCGTACTAAAACACGAACTGCAAAAATCTCGCCGACATAAGCCTATTCGACAATTAGCAACAGAAATGGGAAACGCCATGTCAACCTTGGCACCTTGTATGCTAATGAGTCCATTATCAATAGCGCAATATCTCCCAGCCAATCAATCTCAGTTCGACCTGGTTATCTTTGACGAAGCGTCTCAAATTACGCCGTGGGATGCGGTGGGGTCTATTGCTAGAGGTAAACAGGTGGTGATTGCTGGTGACCCACGTCAAATGCCGCCTACCAACTTCTTTGGCCGAGGCGAGACGGATACAGAGGATGACACAGAAGGAGACATGGAAAGTATTCTGGATGAATGCCTTGCTGCGGGTATTTACAACCATCGCTTGAGCTGGCATTACCGTAGTCGTCATGAAAGTTTGATTGCTTTTTCTAATCACAGCTATTACGACAGTAGCCTTATCACGTTCCCTGCTGCTCAAACAAAATCGAGCATGGTGGAGTGGCGCAAAGTTGACGGTATTTATGCTAAAGGCAAGGGGCGACATAATCAGGCAGAAGCTGAAGCTATTGTTGCGGAAACCGTTAAGCGTCTGACCGATCCGGAATTCATTAAATCGGGGCGCTCAATCGGCATTATCACGTTAAATGCTGAACAGCAGAAACTCATTTCCGATCTTCTGGATAAGGCGCGACAGCAGAACCCAGCCATTGAGCCTTATTTCCAAGAAGATTTAGCAGAACCGGTGATAGTAAAAAATTTGGAAACCGTACAGGGAGACGAGCGTGATCTTATCATGCTGGGTATCTGCTATGGGCCAACCGCCGCAGATGCCAATACCATGTCGATGAACTTTGGTCCGTTAAATAAAGAGGGGGGATGGCGCCGCTTGAATGTAGCTATCACGCGTGCAAGGTGTGAGATGCTGCTTTTCACGTCGTTCGATCCATCTTTGATTGATCTCAACCGCACCAGTGCGCGTGCGGTGCAAGACCTCAAACACTTCATTGAATTTGCCCAGCGGGGGCCGATCGCTTTGGCACAGGCGATTAAAGGCTCTCTGGGGGGATATGAATCTCCCTTTGAGGAAGCGGTCGCTAATGGATTGCGTCAGAAAGGATGGAATGTTGTGCCACAAATCGGTGTGTCACGTTTTCGTATCGATCTAGGAATTGTACATCCTGATCATCCTGGAGATTATCTCGTCGGGGTGGAGTGCGATGGCGCAAGCTACCACAGTGCTGCAACCGCCAGAGATAGAGACAAAGTTCGTAGTGCGATTTTGCGTGGTTTAGGCTGGAAACTTGTGCGGGTGTGGTCCACTGATTGGTGGATTGATAAACAAGGCTCACTTGAACGCCTTCATGCCGAGATAGACGCATTGTTGGAAGCATCGCGAGCGCTTGAAAGTCAGCTTGTCGAGAAAAATGCCGTCAGGGAAGCTGATACTATTGAGTGCGATGATGAACAGAAGAGTAACGCAGAAGAGCTGACTTCATTGTCAACCAGTGAGGAAATTAACGATACCCTTTATGATTCGCCAAATGAGATGGTCGCCGTTGCCGCAGCTAATGACGAGTCTGCCACCTACGAGCGTAAAATCGCGCAGGAATTCGACAGCATGTCAGATGCTCCGGCTAGCGATCGCTTTGTCTACCGGCAGACTGATTTCTCTGCGTTTACATCAATGATCGATGCTGAACACTTCTACACCGATGAGTATGAGGATACATTGCGCCAATTAATTACTCATACGCTTGAGCAGGAGGCACCGATACTGGATTCCTTGCTGATACAGCGTATTGCGCGCCTCCATGGCTTTGGCCGAGCAGGGCGGTTAATCAGGACTCGCGTGCTGGAGATTATCGACAAACATCACTTCATCAAAGCAGACAAAATTGACGGAGATTTTGTCTGGATTTCCCAGCAACAAAGTGAAAGTTGGCATATAGCACGTTTCCCTGAGTCAGATGATGATATGCGTTCTATGAATGAAATCGCTTATGAGGAGATCGTGCCCATGGTGGATAAAGTCCATGGCGAGGATAAAGCGGCCGAAATTGCTAAAAGCTTCGGATTTAAACGGGTCACAAGTAGTGCCCGAGAGCGAATCGAAGCGGTGATGCGAGCTTATCCTCTGGATGCCTAATTCGGGAAACCGGTAGATGTAGAGGATTATGTTTACCGGACATCATTCCCGTACTCATTTTGGACTGCGCTGCCATGAGATAACGTGAGACGCGATGGAAGCAAAAATCCACGCAACTGCGTGGATTTTAAAGGGTTTATTGGTCTTCATGCGATGCAGTGAGATCGCATAGGACAAGAGAAGCGAATTAGACGTTGAACAGGAAGTTCATTACGTCGCCATCTTTAACGATGTAGTCTTTCCCTTCAGAACGCATTTTCCCTGCTTCCTTTGCGCCTTGTTCACCTTTATAGGTAATAAAGTCTTCGTAGGAAATGGTCTGCGCGCGGATAAAACCTTTTTCAAAATCGGTGTGGATTTTACCCGCCGCTTGTGGTGCTGTTGCGCCAACGGGGATGGTCCAAGCACGTACTTCTTTTACGCCAGCGGTGAAGTAGGTTTGCAGGTTCAGCAGTTCATAACCGGCACGGATCACGCGGTTCAGCCCTGGTTCTTCCAGACCTAATTCAGCCATAAACTCTTCGCGTTCTTCATCATCCAGCTCCGCAATATCGGATTCGACAGCGGCACAAACGGCTACGACGACAGAACCTTCAGCGGCGGCGATTTCACGTACTTTATCGAGATAGGGGTTATTCTCGAAACCGTCTTCGTTCACGTTGGCGATATACATAGTTGGCTTCAGGGTCAGGAAGCTCAGGTATTTGATGGCGGCTTTATCTTCGTCGGTCAGGGTTTTCAATGCACGTAGCATACCGGCGTTTTCCAACTGCGGCAGGCATTTTTCCAGCGCGGCCAGCTCGGCTTTAGCATCCTTATCGCCACCTTTGGCTCTTTTCTGTACGCGATGAATGGCGCGTTCACAGGTGTCAAGGTCAGACAACGCCAGTTCGGTGTTGATCACCTCTATATCATCGGCCGGGTCAACTTTATTGTTGACGTGGATGATGTTGTCGTTCTCGAAGCAGCGTACGACGTGGCCGATAGCTTCCGTTTCACGGATATTGGTCAGGAACTGGTTACCCAAACCTTCCCCTTTGGACGCGCCTTTTACCAGACCGGCAATATCGACAAATTCCATCGTGGTTGGCAGGATACGCTGAGGTTTGACAATCTCAGCCAACTTATCCAGACGCGGATCGGGCATTGGCACGACGCCGGTATTCGGCTCGATGGTACAAAACGGGAAATTAGCCGCTTCGATGCCCGCTTTGGTCAACGCGTTGAACAGAGTGGATTTACCAACATTAGGCAGCCCAACAATACCGCATTTGAATCCCATGTTTATAGCACCTTAAATAACTTATTAATCAGGTAATTATGTTATATCACCTGCCTGAATGGAAATATTAGGGCCGATTATACACGGAATGGCGTTTTATCTCGATCCGCCATCCGTATTCTGACCAGATTATACGGCTTTGAAAGTATGCAAGCGATTCATGGCCTTTATCATGCCTTCTTTCATTAGGATTTCGGTGCAGCGCACCGCCTCCTCAATTGCATCGTCGATCAACGTCTGCTCGCTCGTTGGCGGCTTGCCCAGCACAAAGCCAACTACTTTGCTTTTATCTCCTGGATGGCCAATGCCGATGCGCAACCGATGGAAATTAGGGTTATTACCCAATTTACTGATAATGTCTTTAAGCCCGTTGTGTCCGCCGTGTCCGCCACCCTGTTTCAATTTGACGACCCCGGGTAATAAATCTAGCTCATCGTGCGCGACCAGAATTTCATCAGGCTGGATACGGTAGAAGGTAGCCATTGCCGCGACGGCTTTCCCACTCAGGTTCATAAACGTCGTGGGGATCAATAGGCGTACATCCTGCCCAGCCAGATTCAAACGGGAGGTATAACCAAAAAACTTGCTCTCTTCTTTTAACATTTGGCGGCACGACACCGCTAAACGCTCAACAAACCAGGCGCCCGCATTATGGCGGGTGGCGGCATATTCAGCTCCGGGGTTTGCCAGGCCGACAATTAATTTAATGCTGCTCACGGTATATTCCAGATGACGTGTATAGACGTAATGTAGGTCGCGTGATAAACGAAGCCGCTAGTTTACACACCGTATGACGGATAGCAAAATTCCGCCGCTAAAATGTAAACATATCGCTATCTGCCTGGCGATATGATGGTTAATCGTTTTTGCCTTTTTAAGGCAAACCTAAAAAAAGATTAATCATTCCCATTATCTGTGATCCCCCCCGCAACCCTCTAATGGAATAATTGTCTATAATCGCAGCAACAATTAGAAATAAATAAACGAGATGAAATGATTAGCGAACGGGTTCATCCACAGAATGACTCTGGAGGTGGCAGATGAAACGCAAAAACATGACAGTTTTAGGTAATGTCCTGATGGGCCTCGGTATGATTCTGATGGTCGGCGGAATTGGTTTCTCCATCGCCAGCCAGTTCCCTAAGTTAAATGTCCCTGAATATATGACTTATGTCGATCTGGTCGGCATTTTTTCCGGTGCCATATTTTGGTTGGTCGGGGCGCGTATTAGCGGCCGTGAGGAAGTCGCCGATCGTTATTGGTGGGTTAAACACTTTGACAAACGCTGTCGCCGCCAGCGTCACTCATAATTTTTACTTAAATGAAGATTGAATGTTGGAGCCGGTGTAGCTGCGCTATATCGGCTTTTTTGTGACAGAAATAAGCCACTCGTCACTGAGTGGCTTATCATTGTTTGCCAATCTCTGGCTAGCAATAATTAATGCTCAAACATAGCAGAAATAGATTCTTCGTTACTGATACGACGAATCGCTTCGGCCAACATACCGGACAGTGTTAATGTGCGAACATTCGGCAATGAGCAGATTTTTTCTGACAACGGAATGGTATCGCAGACAATCACTTCATCAATGAGCGAGCTTTTAATGTTTTCGTAAGCATTACCAGAGAAAATCGGGTGTGTTGCATAAGCAAATACCCGTTTAGCCCCACGTTCTTTCAGCGCTTCAGCTGCTTTACACAGTGTGCCGCCAGTGTCGATCATATCATCTACTAATACACAGTCACGGCCGGCAACATCACCGATGATGTGCATCACCTGAGAAACGTTAGCGCGCGGGCGTCGTTTGTCGATGATCGCCATGTCGGTATCGTTCAGCAGTTTAGCGATTGCGCGGGCACGCACTACGCCACCGATATCGGGAGAGACGACGATGGGGTTTTCCAGACTCTGTTGCAACATGTCTTCCAACAGGATAGGGCTACCGAATACATTATCTACTGGCACATCGAAGAAGCCCTGAATCTGCTCAGCATGGAGGTCAACGGTCAAAACGCGGTCAACGCCAACGCTAGACAGAAAGTCGGCAACCACTTTTGCAGTGATCGGCACACGTGCGGAACGCACGCGTCGATCCTGACGAGCATAACCAAAGTAGGGGATAACTGCGGTAATGCGCCCCGCCGAAGCGCGACGCAGAGCATCAACCATGACAACTAATTCCATGAGGTTGTCATTGGTGGGTGCACAGGTGGACTGGATGATGAAAATATCACCACCGCGTACATTTTCATTGATTTGCACGCTGACTTCGCCATCGCTAAAACGACCGACAGCGGCGTCGCCAAGGCTAGTGTACAAACGGTTGGCAATACGTTGTGCTAGTTCCGGGATGGCGTTACCAGCAAAAAGCTTCATATCAGGCACGAGAAGAACCTCAGGCTTGCGTCCAGAGAAATACTGCACCTGTCAGGCAGGGAAGAACAACAGGCACAATATGCATACGGGTGTATGAATTAAGTTCACTACAGGATGGCCTCGCGGCAACCGGGGTGTAGCAAAACCTAAAGTTGCCCGGAAAGTTTACGTTGTAACGGAGAGAGGTTGACACCTCGCGCGACAAAGCCGTTTAGCCATTCCGGGGCCTGGTCAAGCACCTGTCGGGCGGCGAACTCGGTGTCAAACTCTGCAAACACACAAGCTCCCGTTCCAGTCAGGCGCGCCGGGGCGTATTCTAACAGCCATGAAAGTCGCTGTTCAACCTCAGGAAAACGTTTTCTTACGATAGCTTCACAATCATTGACGAAGGTCTGGTTTAGTAATGATGCTAAATCACGACGCGGCGAGTTACGCTTCAGTTCAGGATCGGCGAATACTAACGGTGTGGCAATATTAACACCTGGATGAGCGACCAAATACCATTTCTCCGGTGGATCCGCGGGGGTTAACTGCTCGCCAATGCCTTCGGCAAAGGCGGCGTGTCCTCGTATAAATACGGGGACATCAGCGCCCAACGTTAACCCCAACTCGGCCAGCGTATCTATGTTTAGCCCGGTTTGCCACAGATGGTTAAGTGCGACCAACACTGTCGCGGCATTCGACGAGCCACCGCCAAGCCCGCCGCCCATCGGCAGGCGTTTTTCGATGCGGATATCCGCACCAAACCGGGTAGGTCGAATTGCATGACGTTCGCTGTATTCTTGCAATAAACGGGCGGCACAAACAATCAGGTTGTGTTCGTTGTCGACGCCGTCTACGGGGGTATGCAGGATGATCCGATCGTCGCTACGCGGCTGAATCGTCAGCGTGTCGCCGTAATCCAGAAACTGGAATAGCGTTTGCAGCAGATGATAGCCATCCGCTCTCTGGCCTGTAATATAAAGGAACAGATTGAGTTTGGCTGGCGCAGGCCAGGTATCAAGAACGGTTGGTTGCATCGCTTATTTAACCACCCAGTTATTCATTTTTAGCTTAATTCGCTGTTCACCCTGAACTAACTCCAGGCTGGTTGGCAGCGGAGGCGATAGCGCCATATCGTAGCTTTGATAGGTGACATGCCAGCGCTGCTTGCCCTGATGATAGCTGATCGTGTTCAGCAGATAGCGATCGTCCAGCGTAAATTCAGTCGCATCGCCGGGTATGCCTAAGATCCATTGACGCAGATTATTTAATGGGATAGCCATGCCGGTCAGCTGCTGAATCATGTATTCGGCATCTTTTCCCACATAGCGCTTACCTTGATTGTCGGTGATCTGTACGCCGTCAGGCTGTGCCTGTAACTCTAATTCGGTACTCCCAAGCGGGTTGGTCAGTAGCAGTCGGTAACGCTGCGGCGGCGTATCTTGCCAAAAGAAATTAGCTGATACTCTTTTCCTCTCGGAGAAATAGGCAAAAGCGCCGCGCGCCTGGTACTGACTGAGCTGTTGCACCTTCTGCTGATGCTGTTGCCATTCCGGGGAGGCAGGACTTTTCCCTGTTTGGGGTGGCTGGTGAACGCTACAGGCAGCCAGTAAAAGGCTGGCTAAAGGCAGTAAACGCAGGCATCGGACGGTTCTGGTTGGCATGTCGATCGTATCCTGTAAATGAACGGTGATCGTAATAATATGCCACGCTAACCAGCTTACCGCCCGGCGTCAATCATTGTTATTCGTTAATGACGCTTTGTGTTTTTATTGTAAAAGAGATACCTCAGACGGGGTGTATCGCATGCCGTCGCTTTTCTTGCCTCCCGGCATCAAGTAGAATGCGGCTCAAACGAAATCCATACTAACACCGGTATTACTCAGAAACAGCCTAATGACCCTGCTTGCGCTTGGTATTAATCACAAAACCGCACCGGTTTCTCTGCGTGAACGCGTGGTGTTTTCGCCAGAGAAACTCGGAGAGGCCCTTGACAGCCTGCTCCAGCAACCGCTGGTGCAGGGCGGCGTAGTGCTGTCTACCTGCAATCGCACTGAGCTCTATCTTAGTGTCGAAGAGCGGGAGAATCAGCGTGAACAATTGATTCGCTGGCTGTGTAAATATCACCAGTTACATCCTGATGAGGTCAACAAGAGCCTGTATTGGCTCCAGGATAATGCTGCCGTTAGCCATCTAATGCGGGTCGCCAGCGGTCTGGATTCGCTGGTGCTCGGCGAACCGCAAATCCTGGGGCAAGTAAAAAAGGCCTTTGCCGAATCACAGCGCGGTCATTCTCTCTCCAGCGAATTGGAACGATTGTTCCAGAAATCCTTTACCGTGGCCAAGCGTGTTCGAACGGAAACGGATATCGGTGCAAGCGCGGTGTCGGTGGCGTTTGCTGCGTGTACGCTAGCGCGGCAGATTTTTGAATCGCTGGCTGAGATTACCGTGCTATTGGTGGGGGCGGGCGAAACCATCGAATTGGTTGCGCGACACCTTCGTCAGCATAACGTTAAAAAAATGGTGATAGCAAATCGAACCCGCGAGCGCGCGCAGGCGCTGGCTACGGAAGTGGGCGCAGACGTTATCACGTTAGCCGAATTGGACGCGCATCTGGTTCAGGCAGATATTGTGATAAGTTCAACGGCAAGTACCTTGCCGATAATCGGAAAAGGGATGATGGAACGGACGCTGAAGGCCAGGCGAAATCAACCAATATTAATGGTGGATATTGCGGTTCCGCGAGATATTGAACCGGAAGTAGGCAAATTGCCGAATGTTTACCTTTATAGCGTGGACGATCTACACGCGATCATTCAGCACAATCTCGCGCAACGTAAAGCGGCGGCAGTGCAGGCCGAATCTATCGTACAGCAGGAAAGCGCCGATTTTATGGCCTGGTTGCGCGCGCAGTCTGCGGTGGAAACCATTCGCGATTATCGCGCGCAGGCGGAGGAATTGCGTGCGGAAATGACAGCGAAAGCGCTAGCCGCGATTCAACAAGGTCATGACGCTGAGGCGGTGATTCAAGAATTGACACATCGTTTAACCAATCGCTTGATTCACGCACCGACCAAATCTCTTCAACAAGCCGCTCGTGACGGCGACCAAAATCGGTTACAAATTTTACGTGACAGCCTTGGGCTGGACTAGCATTCATCTCAATTACAGGATTTAACCGCCCGCATGAAGCCTTCTATTGTTGCTAAACTGGACGCGTTACAAGAACGCCATGAAGAAGTCCAGGCGTTACTCGGTGAACCGAGCGTCATTGCCGATATGGATCGCTTTCGCGCATTATCGCGAGAATATGCCCAACTCACGGATATTACCCGCTGTTTTCAGCAATGGCAGCAGGCGAAAGCGGATCAGCAAACCGCAGAAATGATGCTGGACGATCCTGAAATGCGTGACCTGGCTCAGGAAGAATTGAAAGAAAGCAAGGCAACGATTGACGCGTTGGAACAACAGCTTCAGCTACTATTGCTACCACGAGATCCCGATGATGAGCGCGGCTGTTTTCTGGAGATCCGCGCAGGTACGGGCGGGGATGAAGCGGCGATTTTTGCTGGTGATCTATTCCGTATGTACGGACGCTACGCTGAATCACGCCGCTGGCGCGTCGAGGTGATGAGCGCCAGTGAGGGCGAGCATGGTGGCTACAAAGAGGTCATCGCCAAGATTTCCGGTGACGGAGTATACGGACAGTTGAAGTTCGAATCAGGCGGTCATCGCGTGCAACGTGTTCCCGCTACGGAATCACAGGGGCGGATTCATACATCGGCTTGTACGGTCGCGGTAATGGCGGAGGTGCCGGAAGCCGAGCTACCGGAAATCAACCCGGCTGATTTACGCATTGACACCTTCCGTTCTTCTGGTGCGGGTGGACAGCACGTGAACACGACCGATTCTGCCATTCGTATTACCCATTTACCCACAGGTATTGTTGTTGAATGTCAGGACGAGCGCTCTCAACACAAAAACAAGGCCAAAGCGCTGTCGGTGTTAGGGGCGCGGATTCGCGCCGCTGAAATCCAAAAACGCCAGCAGGAAGAAGCGTCAACCCGCCGTAATTTACTTGGGAGCGGCGATCGTTCCGATCGCATTCGCACTTATAATTTTCCGCAGGGAAGGGTGACCGATCACCGTATTAACCTGACGCTTTATCGGTTGGATGAAGTGATGGAAGGTAAATTGGACGCGTTGATACAACCTGTCATACAAGAATATCAGGCAGACCAACTAGCTGCATTGTCCGAGCAGGAATAATGACGTATCAGGCGTGGTTAATCTTAGCGCAAGCACGACTCGCAGCGAGTGAAAGTCCGAAGCGTGATGCGGAAATTCTGCTGGGTTTTGTCACTGGAAAACCCCGTACATTCTTGCTGGCATTTGGTGAAACCACACTAAACAGCGCTGAGCAACGGCAGTTGGCAGCGCTCCTGGCGCGTCGCGAGCAAGGTGTGCCTATCGCCTATTTGATCGGTGAGCGTGAGTTTTGGTCGCTGCCGTTGGCCGTGTCGCCTGCAACGCTGATCCCTCGTCCCGATACTGAATGTCTGGTTGAGCAAGCACTGCGGCGTTTACCTCAAACGCCATGTCGCGTGCTGGACCTCGGCACAGGGACCGGAGCGATCGCTCTGGCATTGGCGAGTGAACGACACGATTGCCATATCATTGGCATTGACATCCAACCGGAGGCCGTCGGGCTTGCGCTAAAAAATGCCCAACGATTGGGACTGGGCAATGTCTGTTTTTTGTCCGGTAGTTGGTATTCACCGCTTGGAGCCGATCGCTTCACGCTTATTGTCAGTAACCCACCCTATATTGATGCCGCGGATGAGCACTTATCACAGGGCGATGTCCGGTTTGAGCCAGCTAGCGCGCTTATTGCCGCCGATAACGGCATAGCCGATTTACGCACGATTATTGAATCTGCGCCGCATTATTTAGATACCGGAGGTTGGTTGCTGCTGGAACACGGTTGGCAACAGGCCGAGGCGGTGCGTCAGTTATTGCAAGCGCGAGGGTTTTCTCAAATAGAAACTTGTCAAGATTATGGTGGCAACGATCGCGTGTCGTTAGGATGTTGGCAAAACCGCATCAATGATTAGGAAGAAGCTATGGACGTGATAGTATTTTACCTGGCCACAATATGTCTACATTTGGCGACTGTTAGCCTCAGTATCATCCTGTTTGTTATCCGTTTTTTCTGGCTATGTCGGCGCTCGCCGTTATTGCAACAACGCTGGGTGAAAATTCTACCGCATATTAACGACACCTTGTTATTAATCAGCGGTATTGGTTTAATCATGCTAAGCCATACGTATCCGTTTATGCCTGGACAAAGCTGGCTGACGGAAAAACTGTTTGGCGTTATTATTTATATTCTTCTCGGCGTCGTTGCCTTGGGGAAACGCCCTCGTAGCTGGCGCGTGCGCTGGCTGGCGTTTGTATCTGCATTACTATGCTATGGTGCGGTCGTGCTTTTGTCACTGACTCAGTTACCGTTGCTGATGGAATAATTATGAATGCTATTGCTGATTTTGAATTCAACCAGTCACTGCTAAGTGATGGTGTTGTGTTGGTTTCACAGGCTATTCGCCGCGACTTTCCCGCTCAGGATGTGCGGCAAAATCTGCAACAGTTGGTTGAGAGCGCCAGAGCCGCTATTCCCGCCGATCTTGAGCAAGATCTTCAACTCGAAAAGCTGATTGAACTGTTTTATCGCACATGGGGATTCGGCGGGGCAGGCGGCGTTTATCGCCTGTCTGATGCCTTATGGCTGGATCATGTCCTGGAATCCCGTCAAGGCATGCCCGTCTCGCTGGGTATCATCTTCCTGCATATCGCCAATGAACTCGGACTGCCGCTGATGCCGGTCATTTTCCCGACGCAATTGATTTTGCGAGCCGACTGGCTTGATGAAGAAATGTGGCTGATTAATCCGCTTAATGGCGATACCTTGAGTGAGCATGTGTTGGAAGTTTGGTTGAAAGGGAACATCGGACCCTCAACGCGTTTACTGGATGAAGACCTGGACGAAGCGGAAAACGTGCTGATCGTGCGTAAATTGCTTGATACGTTGAAAGTGGCGCTAATGGAAGAGAAACAGATGGAATTGGCGTTAAGGGCCAGTGAGGCGGTGTTACAATTCGATCCCGATGACCCCTATGAAATCCGCGATCGTGGTTTGATTTATGCTCAATTGGATTGCGACCATATTGCGGTATCGGACCTTAACTATTTCGTTGAACAGTGCCCGGAAGATCCGGTGAGTGAAATGATAAAAGTCCAGATTCACTCGATAGAACAAAAACACATCGTCTTGCATTAACAACGTGTTTGGCAGTGATGCACTATAAGTTTATTTCCCGATATGAAGGTAAAAGTATGACGAATAAAGTGGTAAAGATAGGGGATATCCCGGTCGCCAATAATCTGCCTTTTGTCCTGTTTGGCGGCATGAATGTTCTTGAATCACGCGATCTGGCGATGCGTATCTGTGAACATTACGTTAAGGTCACGCAGAAATTGGGCATTCCCTACGTGTTCAAGGCATCTTTCGATAAAGCGAACCGCTCTTCTATTCATTCTTATCGCGGGCCAGGCCTGGAAGAGGGAATGAAGATATTTCAGGAGCTAAAACAAGCCTTTGGCGTAAAGATCATTACGGATGTGCATGAATCTTTTCAAGCGCAGCCCGTTGCCGATGTCGTTGATGTGATTCAGCTTCCTGCATTCCTAGCGCGGCAAACTGATTTGGTAGAAGCGATGGCGAAAACCGGATCGGTCATTAACGTTAAAAAACCGCAATTCGTCAGTCCGGGACAAATGGGAAATATCGTCGACAAGTTTATTGAAGGCGGTAATGATCAAATCATCCTCTGTGACCGCGGTAGTAACTTCGGTTATGACAATTTAGTTGTCGACATGTTGGGCTTTAATGTCATGAAGCAAGTTTCCAACGGTGCGCCAGTTATTTTTGATGTTACCCACGCGCTACAGTGTCGCGACCCGTTTGGCGCCGCCTCTAGTGGTCGGCGGGGTCAGGTGACTGAACTGGCGCGCGCCGGTATGGCCGTAGGCTTAGCCGGATTATTCATTGAAGCTCACCCCGATCCGGCTAACGCAAAGTGTGACGGTCCATCGGCGCTCCCACTGGATAAATTAGAGCCGTTTTTACAGCAGATTAAAGCGATTGACGATCTGGTAAAAAGCTTCCCGCCACTGGATACCAGTAAATAATCGTGTCTCTATAACATAAAAAAACCCGCAGAGATTGCGGGTTTTTTGTGATGGCGTACCAATATGCAAAATGTTATTTATAGAGATCGGCACTGATCGTAACGTTGTTGCCCTTGCCTTCCCACTGTCTGGTGATGTGGTAGTACTTAGCGCCTTTCTCGCCAGCACGTTTGGCAACAGCTTCTGATATCTGAGTGCCATTGGCGTAATTGCCACGAAATTGGATAGAATCGAATGGCACCATTTGTGCTGCGGTGGCATTATTTAGTTCCTGAATTTGTGTGCCATCCGATAACGTTACCGTGTAACGTCCGCCTTTTGAAGACTGCGTCTCAAAGAAGTTACCCACGCTACGACTAGGGCTGTCAGAGTAAGCCACTCCAGGTATTTCGACCTTTGCGGCTTCAGCACCACCGGCAGCCAATGCGGCGCGACCCGCATCAGAATCAGCGGGTATCGCATCAGGGCGTTGAAGTTGACGCTTTGGCGCGTCGGCTTTATAGATAAATGCGGTTGCGCGTTGATTGGTGCTATTCGAGTTCACATCAATCTGGCGTACGATGTAAAACGCATCGGCATGCTTCTCTTTTGCTGCTTTTGCAATCGCGTCGATGAGATCGAGCTGGGTGCTGAATAAGCCATTCACCGTGACAGTATCGTAGGGCTCCAACGTATAGGCGACCGCTTTAGGCAATTCTTTTACGCCATGAACCATGCGATAGGTCTTATCCTGCTGCGCCTTAGGCGCGTCTTTATGGTACAGGTCAACGGTGACATTCCAGTAATCCCCTGAATTGTCATCGATCATGGATTGAACGTAAAACGATTCCGCGCCCAATTTATCAGCGCGTTTAGATGCGGCTTCAACGGCTTCATTGATTGCGCTAAAACGTCCCTTAAATGTAATTCGCTCAAAGGGCTTCAGCGCGGCGGCTTGCTGAGGCGTAAGCTCCTGCGCGGCCTCAGCAGAAAATGCCGAGAGGGAGAGAAACAATGTAGATGCAATGATAGTAACCTTCAGCTTCATAAAAGATCCTTTCGCTTTCCTGCAAACTCGAATGATTTAAAGAGGAATGTGGAATAAAGCCGATTATCGCACGGAATAAATTCTTGTGCTTTAGCATTTTCAGTCTCACTAAGAATGCTAAAGATTCGGTTAGCAACAAGAAAAGTACTGATAATAACGCTTAATGATTGTTTTTCTGTCATAAGGGATATTTATATGATTTATACAATTAACAACCTTGTAACACATCATTTTTGTGAAATAGCCCTTAAAAATAGGTCTGAAATAGTGCTACAAGGGATAGGTAAAAGCATGATTTTTGACCACGAATGGCCTATATAGGCCGTAATAACGCGTCTTTTATGTGAAATTCATTTTATTTATGGATCATCGATTACATTTTCAGTACGTTATAAATGAGTTCGCCTGCAGGCAGTAAGACGCGCTTTAAACGCGTGGGGCAAGAAGATAATAAGCCGCTCTTTCTATCGCTATATGCGGGATACTGAGCGAATAAGTCTCGGCGAAATCAAATAACAGAATAGGGTGAGAATAATAACCTTCGTTAAAAATAAGCGAAAAGGGTATCAGCATGCGTATTGGTGTACCAAAAGAACGCTTGGCCAATGAAGCCCGTGTAGCAGCGACGCCGAAAACGGTTGAACAACTGCTAAAACTCGGTTTTGTGGTCACGATAGAGCGTGAAGCGGGAAAATTGGCGAGTTTTGACGATGCGGCATATGAAGAAGCTGGCGCGTTGATCGTTGATAGCGCTGAAGTCTGGCAGGCCGATATCATTCTAAAGGTGAATGCGCCGCAGGATGATGAAATCGAATTGACACGCGCGGGTAGTACGATCGTCAGCTTTATCTGGCCAGCGCAGAATCCAACGTTGTTGGAGAAACTGGCCGCTCGTCAGGTAACGGTGATGGCGATGGATTCCGTGCCACGTATTTCGCGAGCGCAGTCATTAGATGCGCTCAGTTCAATGGCTAACATCGCCGGTTATCGTGCCATCGTCGAGGCCGCCCATGAATTTGGCCGCTTCTTTACCGGACAGATAACAGCCGCTGGTAAGGTTCCGCCTGCCAAAGTCATGGTTATCGGTGCCGGGGTCGCGGGTTTAGCCGCCATCGGTGCAGCGGGTAGCCTAGGCGCGATCGTTCGCGCTTTCGATACTCGCCCTGAGGTTAAAGAGCAGGTGAAAAGCATGGGAGCCGAGTTCCTCGAACTCGACTTTCAAGAAGAAGCCGGCAGCGGCGACGGCTATGCTAAGGTCATGTCCGACGCGTTTATCAAAGCCGAAATGGAGCTGTTTGCCGCACAGGCCAAAGACGTCGATATTATCGTCACTACCGCGTTAATTCCTGGCAAACCGGCACCGCGCCTCATCACTAAAGAGATGGTGCTGAGCATGAAGCCGGGCAGCGTCATTGTCGATTTAGCGGCGCAAACGGGGGGCAACTGTGAACTGACCGTCGCCGACCATGTGACCGTGACGGAAAATGGCGTCAAAATTATCGGTTACACCGATTTGCCAAGCCGCTTGCCAACACAATCTTCACAACTTTACGGTACTAACCTGGTTAACTTGCTGAAACTACTCTGTAAAGAGAAAAACGGCGAAATCAATATCGACTTTGACGATACGGTGATCCGTGGCGTGACCGTCGTTAAAGACGGTGAAATTACCTGGCCTGCACCGCCGATACAGGTTTCCGCGCAACCTCAGCAGGCTAAACCCGCACCTCAGGCGGTGAAGGAAGATGTCAAACCTGCATCGCCGTGGAAAAAATACGTGATTTTGGCGATCGCCATTGTGCTGTTTGGCTGGCTGGCTGACGCGGCCCCGAAAGAATTTTTGTCTCACTTTACCGTTTTTGCATTGTCTTGCGTGGTGGGGTACTACGTGGTGTGGAATGTCAGTCATGCTTTACACACGCCGTTGATGTCGGTCACTAACGCGATATCAGGCATCATTGTTGTCGGGGCATTGTTGCAGATCGGGCACGGCGGATGGGTATCGTTTTTCTCCTTCATCGCCGTATTGATCGCCAGCATCAATATTTTTGGTGGCTTCACCGTGACTCAGCGTATGCTGAAAATGTTCCGTAAAAACTAAGGGGTAACACATGTCTGGTGGATTGGTAACTGCTGCATACATTGTTGCCGCAATTCTCTTTATTTTTAGTTTGGCCGGATTGTCCAAGCACGAAACGTCGCAGCAAGGAAATATCTTTGGCATTTGCGGGATGGCGCTTGCGCTGATCGCGACAATTCTGGGGCCGGATTCTGGCAATGTCGGTTGGATTATTGTCGCGATGGCGATAGGGGGATCAATCGGCGTTTATCTGGCGCGTAAGGTAGAAATGACCGAAATGCCGGAACTGGTTGCCATTCTCCACAGTTTTGTGGGGCTGGCGGCAGTGTTGGTCGGCTTTAATAGTTTCCTCGATCATGGTGAAATTACCGACCCGGTAATGGTTAATATCCATTTGACGGAAGTCTTTTTGGGTATTTTCATCGGTGCGGTAACGTTCACCGGTTCGGTGGTCGCGTTCGGTAAACTGCGCGGTAAAATTTCGTCCAAACCACTGATGCTACCTCATCGCCATAAAATGAATCTGGCGGCGCTAGTAGTCTCCTTCCTGTTGCTGCTGGTTTTCGTTAATACAGGGAGCGTGGCGTTGCAGGTATTGGCGTTAATTCTGATGACAGCCATCGCACTCGTATTTGGCTGGCATCTGGTGGCATCGATTGGCGGCGCGGATATGCCGGTTGTTGTTTCCATGCTTAACTCCTATTCCGGTTGGGCAGCGGCAGCGGCGGGCTTCATGCTGAGCAATGACTTGCTGATCGTCACGGGGGCATTGGTTGGCTCGTCCGGTGCAATCCTGTCTTACATCATGTGTAAAGCGATGAATCGCTCCTTTATCAGTGTGATTGCCGGTGGTTTTGGTACGGACGGCGTTTCCTCAGCAGAGAGTGAGGAAATCGGAGAATATCGCGAGGCGTCAGCGGAAGAAGTGGCTGATTTACTCAAGAATTCAACCTCTGTCATCATCACGCCCGGGTATGGCATGGCGGTAGCGCAGGCACAATACCCTGTGCATGACATCACCGCAAAATTGCGGGCGCGTGGTATTAACGTTCGCTTTGGTATTCATCCGGTAGCAGGGCGGTTGCCCGGTCATATGAATGTCCTGCTGGCCGAAGCGAAAGTCCCTTATGACATCGTATTGGAAATGGATGAAATTAATGACGATTTCGCCGATACCGATACCGTGCTGGTGATTGGCGCGAATGACACCGTTAACCCGGCGGCACAAGAAGATCCGCACAGCCCGATTGCAGGCATGCCAGTTCTGGAAGTGTGGAAAGCGCAAAATGTCATCGTGTTTAAGCGTTCCATGAATACCGGTTACGCTGGCGTACAAAACCCGCTGTTCTTTAAAGAGAATACGCAAATGCTGTTTGGTGATGCGAAAGATAGCGTTGAGGCGATTTTGAAAGCGCTGTAAGCATTAGTGGGTAGTGAAAAATGACCAAGGGGCGAATATCGCCCCTTTTTAGATCCTCATTAGTGCCTATGTACACCATCGCCAAGGATAGCGTGAAAGCATCTTGGCATTACGCACGGAACTCCATAGGAGAAGCATCAGTTGTTTTCGTCGTCTTCCAGCGTAATCGGCGAAACAAAGTCATCCGGCTTGATCGCCAGAAGATCACACTTCAAATGATCAATTACGTGCTCAACGGTATTGCCAATAAAAGCTGCCGAGAGGCCGGTTCTCCCAAGCGACCCTAAAACCACCACGCCGGCCTGTAAGTGTTCTGCCAGATCGGGAATCACTTCTTCAGGCAAACCTTTTTCTACATGCGTTACCCGTTCATCCAGACCAAATTTCTGCCGTAACGCCTTCATCGCGATGAGATGTTGCCCACGAATGGCATCGTTATATACGCTGGGATCAAAATCGGGCAGTTCAATGGCGATATTGATAGGCGTCACGGGATAAGCGCCAACCAGATGCACTTCAGTATGATCGACGTGCTGCGCCAGATCGAGCGTTTCAGAGACCAGTTTGATATTCAGTGGGTCGTGATAAGGGTCTTCACTGGCTAAATTGACGGCGACCAGCGCTCGCCCCTCTGTTGGCCAGGGTTGATCTTTAACCATCCACACCGGGCAAGGGCATTTACGCAAAAGTTGCCAGTCGGTTGGCGTAAAGATAACGGCTTCCAGTCGATCGTGCTGATGCGCCATTTTCAACAGCAGGTCATGCTGCCCGGAAATGACTTCCCGAATAATGGCCTCAAAAGGCTTATTGTGCCATACCACTTTTATTTCAATTGGGACACCGGCTTCAAGATAGTATTTACACTGTTCCGCGATCCAGGCTGTCCGTTGTTCGATAACGCCCTGACGCATTTCAACTCTATCATCGGGAGAAAGCAGGGTAGTCATCTCATAAGAGAAATCGTAAATCGGCAGGAACGCCTTGATACGGCCACCAAGCCGCTGAACAAGATAAACCGCCCGACGCAGCGCTGGTTGGTCATCCTGATCTGGGTCAATAGCTACCAGTAAGTTCTGATACTTTGCCATAGTTCCTCCAAACAGCCGTTTCTTTACAGTCTGTCAATCAAGAGTACCGCAACGTAATCATTTTGGACAACTTAATCATCTTGAACAGCTTAATCATCTTGAACAACAGGGATGCACCGTCGAAACACAAAATAGAAAAATCATGGGAGTGCCAGGAGGAGATGGGGAAGGTTGACGTTGCGATACGAAAAAGGAACGCAACGTCAATGCATTACTTACGTGAGGAGCCAGCGAGTTCGGAAAGCGCCTCAATATTCTCGATCGTGATGTATTTTCCTTTAACCGCTAACGTACCACTCTTCTGGAAACGCCCCAACAAGCGGCTAATCGTTTCAACGGTCAGCCCCAGGTAGTTACCAATATCACCACGTGTCATTGTTAAACGAAATTCTCGCGGAGAAAAACCGCGTTGAGCGAAACGGCGCGAAAGATTATAGATGAACGCCGCAAGACGCTCTTCAGCGTTCTTTTTTGATAACAGCAAAATCATATCCTGATCGCCACGAATTTCACCGCTCATCAGGCGCATCATCTGCTGACGCAGGTTGGGCATTTTCCCTGAGAGATCGTCTAGCGTCTCGAAAGGAATTTCGCACACCATTGATGTTTCCAGTGCCTGAGCAAAACTCGGGTGTTGCGCGGTGCCAATCGCATCGAAACCCACTAAATCACCCGCGAGATGAAAACCTGTAATCTGCTCATCACCTTGCTCTGTGATGGTATAGCTTTTTATCGTACCCGAGCGAATAGCGTACAGCGACCTCAATTCATCGCCCGCTTTAAATAGTGCTTGCCCTTTCTGGATAGGCTTTTTCCTCTCGATGATGTTGTCGAGCTGATCGAGCTCATGTTCATTGAGAGTGAAAGGGATACATAGCTGACTGATACTGCAATCCTGACAGTGGATTGCACACCCGCCAGACTGGATGCGTCGGATAATGCGCTTTTCCGGGATCATAGGCTTTGCTCAGGCAATAATTGATATTGGTCAATTTTAACAGCTTTTATCGATTGTGATAAGACCGATAATCACGGGAACAGGCCAATAAATAGTGAACTAACCATAATAATTCGAATTTATTGAGAAAAGTTCCGCTTAAATAAAATAGGTTCTAAGATAATAATTTGGTTTACCAATGTTACTAAGTGGTAAATGTTGATAAACCAAGTCGCTTATAACGATTAACTATCCGTTAAAAAGTACGTCGTTCGAGGAATGCCAACTCATTATATCGGCAAACTTTTTTGACGCGGTAAATACCCTTCATGAGTTAATAGCCATTGCTTACGCTGAATGCCACCCGCGTAACCGGTTAGCGCACCGCCGGTCCCAATCACACGGTGGCATGGCACCACAATGCTGACTGGGTTTGAGCCGTTTGCCATGCCGACGGCGCGTGCAGCGCCAGGTCGTCCCAATTGCGCCGCGAGTTCGCCATAGGTCGTAATCTCGCCACAGGGTATGTGGCGTAATGCCTGCCACACTTGCCGCTGAAATTCGGTGCCCACAAAAGCAACCGGCAGCGTATCAATAATTGTTAATTCGCCCTCAAAATAGCGGCGCAGGCAGTCCGTCAACCCGCCAGGGTTATGGCTAGTCTGCAATGAAAAGGGATCATTGCGGTAGCGGCGCTTGAGTGAGCGAAATAACGCGTCCTCATACTCGCACCATTCAACGGCACGTAACCGATCATCCTTGTCAGCCAGAATCAACAACTCGCCAAGCGGCGTTGCCAGAGTATCCTGAAAAAAAATCTGCATAACGATTCCTTCTGCGTTATTCGCATGGTTATGAGTGACGCGCTGATTATCCAGTAGCGCCGGACAGATTGGCAACAAAATGTGAGAAACATCACATGATAAGGTAAAAAAAGAGAGTGGCATCACGATAGCCACCGCCGATTAACCCGGCATATTCTCCGGCCTGATAAGATAGTGAAGTAGACAAATACACTGTGCTACATCGTTGATGCCAAAACGCATCAGGAATCGCCCGTTCCATGTGGCTGGCAAGAGACCAATAGCACCCGAAATTGGTAATAGAATCAAACGGTAACGCCATTCAGTTTACTCATGTTTTTCGCACCCAATGTTATGCGCGAATCACTAGGCATGTACTCAACACTATTGAGAGGAAGTACACAGAATGAAAAAGAAATATGCCGTCGTGGGGACAGGAGGCCGAGCGGGCCTTTATCTGGAATCGATTGCGAGGGACTACAGTGATCAAGGGCAATTTGTGGCTTTTTGCGATACCAACCAGACGCGAATGAATTACGCCAATAAAATTATTCATAAATATGGGCACGATATTGTGCCGACCTATCATGCTGAGCAGTTTGAACAGATGATTGCGGAAACTAAGCCCGATATTGTTATCGTGACATCTATCGATCGGACGCATCATCAATATATTATCCGGGCGATGGAATTAGGCTGTGATGTTATCAGTGAAAAACCGATGACCATCGATGAAGAAAAATGTCAGGCGATTATTGATGCAATTCAACGTACTGGACGCAAATTACGTGTGACCTTTAATTATCGCTATGCGCCACATCATAGTAAAGTTCGTGAACTGCTGGCTGCCGGTTTGATTGGCGAAGTTTATTCTATACATTTCGAGTGGTTGCTAAATACCGAACATGGCGCTGATTATTTCCGTCGTTGGCATCGTGATAAACGTAACAGTGGCGGGCTGCTCGTGCATAAATCAACACATCATTTTGATCTGGTAAATTTTTGGCTGAATAGCGAACCTGAAACGGTTTATGCACAGGGTGATTTACGTTTTTACGGTAAAGCTAATGCTGAAGAACGTGGGGTTACTACGTTCTATTCACGCTCCCATAATAGCGCCGCGGCGGAAAATGATCCTTTTGCACTACATATGAATCAAAGCGAACAACTTACGGCACTGTATTTAGACGCCGAACATGAAGATGGTTATTTCCGGGATAAGAGCGTGTTCGATGACGGTATCAATATTGAGGATGTCTTGGGTGTAGTCGTACGTTATAAAAATAAGGCCATCATGACTTACTCCCTCAATGCATATTTACCCTGGGAAGGGTTGAATGTGGTGTTTAATGGCAGTAAAGGCCGGTTAGAAATGAAACTGGTAGAAAAATCTTACGTAAATGGCGGCGGAAAGAAAGAAGATGAAGGGGCGCTGAATGAATGCGAAATAAAGGTTTACCCCATGTTCAACGAACCGTATAGCGTCCCTGTCGAGTTTAAAGCGGGTGGGCACGGCGGCGGCGATCGGGTCATGTTAAACGATCTCTTTGGTACGCCTGAACCCGATCCATTACATCGCGCGGCGGACTACCGTGATGGCGCGATGTCTATTTTAACCGGTATTGCAGCCAATCGCTCGCTACGTACCGAATTGCCGGTAAAAATCAGCGATCTGGCGGTAGATCTGAAAAGGGGAAATTAATCACCATATCAGCCTGAATTATTCGGGCAGAAAGTCTTCCGCTCCCGTAGTGCTGGCCTGACTGCCTGCGATCAGACCGGTGGAAACCGCTGACTACTGTTGACGATGCCATATTCTTTGTAATATGGCATCGTATCTCTCAGTCTTAGTTAGCCCCTCAACATCGCTGCCACCATAATAAAACTTTATTCAGTGGGTTTAATAAGGTTCAGAATCGCGCCTAATTGCTCACGTTGCTCCGCATTGACTTCACGTGCAGCAGAATAGCCAGCGTTCTGGATAATCATTTCATTCAGCCCAACGAGCCAGTCATAGATGTAGAATGCCGTATTGTTGATAGGCGTCAGTGACAACTTGGTCAGGCGTTGCGACGCGCCAAAACTTACCGCCTGTTTTTCGGGCTTAGCAAAAATAGGCTGTCCGCGGTTGATACGGCTGGCCGGGCGCAGGGATTCATCAAGTTGCTGGAAACCAAGCCAGGCGACAAAATCGCCGAGGATGGTGAGCACGCGTGAAACCTGGCGATCGGCTTTATTTTCCCGGTTGATGCCCAGCGGTTCACTATCGACCAGCATATCGACCAGGGCATCTTCTATCCGCAAACGGATACTGCCCGTTATCAATTCTTCAACCAGCATTTCGACCGTTGATTTTGGTACGTTGAGTAGGCCAATGAGCGGCGCATTTTCCGGCAAATTGCGTAAGTGGTTAATCCAGTAACGATAAACACGATGCGCATAATCAGCCTCATAGCCGTGATCGGGGGAAATAGGGAGGGGAGGCTGGTCAATCGCGTCCGGCTCATCGGCAAACAGATCGATTTCAATTCCGATACCAAATTGATCGCGCCCTACTGATGACGCTAACTGATCGTCAACCTCGGCGTGAAGATCGCCATAGCTGGCCTCTTGCTGATGCAGGTATAGACGGCGGAGTTCATCGCGTGCGGGAAGAAGCCGTTCTAACAGTTCGCCATGCACGCCGGTGCGGGTTTGAAGCGATTTGAGTAAGGTTTCTGCGATACGCTGTTTTTCCGCTGGATCGTCAACATCAGCGGGCAGATACCAGTTACCCAGCAAATTATCACTGAGCTCGCGCTGAAGCTCGTTAAGCTGTTCACTAATGCGCCCAAGTTTGACTTCACGGTGGACTTCAGTACCCAGCCAGCTCGCCATACGCGCGACACCGCGCTTGTCCATCGCCAGCATGGTTCCCCACGTGTCGCCAGGGTTACCCACATAGCGCTGTACCGCGGCATCGTAATGCTGTCCATGCGTGACACGGCGATCGTAACGCGTCACGGCCCAAATCAACCCCGGCTTACGGTGGCTACGCACCTGTGCATTCTCGCCCTGAGTCTGCTTAACCCAATGATCCAATGCTTTACCGACGGCTTTGACACCGCTCCGCGCACCCGCAGCGCTGCATACCATCAGCACATTCATTTCGTGCTTATCGGTATAGCGTTCTAGCAGATAGGCGCGCTTTGCACGTAATAGCGTTTGCGCCAGAGAATAGGCCGTGGCGGGTGGATCGTACTGTGCTTCATTGACGTCGCCAAAACCGGGGAAATCCAATACATCAACCTGCTCGAAGAGTGCCTCTTTCGGCGATGAGTGCAAAGGGATCAACAGTTCTGCCGTTAGCATGGTTAATTCTGCCAGCGAAAGCTCCGTTGTTTTCCCTGCTCGACCATTGTGAATCGGTCGCACCAGCACACTGGGATCGTCGGTGCAGTGCAGGCGTTCCAATGCGGAACCGTCAATTAATCCCTTCACCGGGCTTAGTGCATCATCTACGAGTGTTTGCAGTGGTACTAGCAGCTTAAGTGCGCTTGATAAGTGTTGCAACGTATGGCTGAAATGCCGATAAGCGGCGCTCAGGGAAGGCGATTCTCCCCATAATAAGGAGAATAGCTGGGCGCGATCGTCAACGGTGAGGTAGGGGGCTAATTCCATCGCCACCGGCCAGAACTGCGCCTCTAACTGTTTTTGCCGCTTAGCATCGTGACGCACGAGATAGTCCCAAAGCGCGACAACATCATCACGGGTCATTCCTTCAACGTGATCAGGCTGGCGATGCATCAACAGCGTGTTAACGTGCTCGGCGATGTAGCGTTCATCCAGCTCTTCAAACTCGGCCTCTTGATTGAGGTCGTTTAAATACGCGCTGGCCATGATTTTGCCAATATCCAGCTCGCTGAGTAGTTGCAACTGCACGGGAAAAGATTTGTTCTTTACTCCCGATTGCCGACTATAGCGAATGACAAGTGAAGTCGGCCGATCTGGTGGGGCAATGTGTTCGGTAACATTCAGTTGTTGGCCTTCAAACGAGGTTTCAAGTGTACCGTTTTCACCCCCGGCCAGCGACGAAATCAGATAGCATTTACCCGCTTGAGACAGACCAAAAAAGCCGATGGCAATGTCCTTTAGGACGACATCGGCGAGATGCTGCGCTTTGTTCCGGTTACGGCGCAATTTTACGATCAGACGATCGGCTTCGATATCCAGACGTGGTGCATTTTGGCGAGTGGTTTCTACCCAGTCGATGGCCTGTTCACTCCCTAGCGCGATGGACTGTAACCGAGAGTGAAGCTGAGTAGAAAACTGTTTAGGCGTTAATCGTTTCATTTTTTAAATACACTCCCACTATCGATCCAATAATGGGTCGCTCCTGAACCGTTAGCGGATAATGTGTTCAATTTGAGTCGCAGGTGATGGAGTGGAACGCGGGTGCCGTCTCCCAGTACTGCATCAGCAATCTCGAAGCGCTCGGGGCTATCCCGATCGTCACTTTTCGTCACCGCCAGCCGAACATACAATTGGCTATCGCCAGCGACGTTACGGGCCAAATCCGGATCGACAATTGATAACATATAGAGTGATGAGGCAGGCCAGCGCTCATTGTCCAACTGGCGGAATCCGAGGCAGAGAGAACCACGTACCTGAAAGCGCTGTTGTGGATCAAGTTCAAAATCAGGCGCATCCAAATCGATATCGCTGTAATACACATTATCGAGCGTCAAGGCGTTATTGTTATCCATCATGCCAAGGTAGCGCACTGTCGAGTAGGGCTGAAAATCACCGACCTTAAAGTAGAAACCCGGTAAACGCAGATCGAGCGCCAGCAGGCAGAGCATCGCACCAACGGCTGCGGTGGATTTCGGGTTATCGATACGCCCGCGTTTATTAAAGGGATACCAGTCATTGGTATGATACCCATCCAGCGATAACATCCGATTAATCGGGAGCGGTTGCAAATGACGGAATAGCGCCTGAATGCCAGGAAAACGTGAAGGGCGGCCGGTCAGGAGCAAAACATCACAGGAATACAGCGACACCACCTCAGACATCAGGCGCAAATTTTTGGTGATATTCATCTGGTTAGACAGGAATTCGCCGTGCAGTTTGCTCAATTTTAAGATAAGCGGCACCTGTAAAATCGTAAATACGCTATCGTTTTCCGGCAATTCACGTTGTATTTCCGTATTGATATATTCCAACACGTTTTCCGTTGGTGCCTGTTCCAGCAATTCGCCGAAGGTGGATTCGATCTCGGCACTGGTATCCAGCGGATCAAAGTGCTCATAGGCTTCCAGAATCGCACGACCGATGGGAATGAATAGCTGTAACGTCACCTGCTGGCGTAGCGTAAGCTGCGCATCCATCCGACCTTCATTGCCGAACAGTTTCCCCATCAGCACATCCGGGTTAGCCATACCTGCCGTTTTCAACGCGGTCTGTAATGCGGGCAAAATATAAAGCTGGATGACATCCAGCAAGATATCATCGCCGGCGACCTTGAAACCTTCGCGGAATAGGAGTTGGGGAATGATTTTAACGTTATTACCGACGCCGTCATCGAGCCGATATTGCGTAATCGCGAGATCGGTGGTGCCGCCGCCAATGTCGATAGAGGCAATACGCAGCGTTTTGCCTGCGGTTTCGCCCTCATCGAGCACTTTATCCGGGCGCGCCATGCTGGCAAAGAAATCTTCCGCACGGCCCCCAAAGTTGACTTGCGCTTCGTTATACAGGTAGACCATCTGGCCGCACGTGGCCTCATCCCATTCGATCTGTACATCAGGCACAGGAACCCGGCTCAGTTGCTTATCCGCCTCGGTTGTAAAATCTTCGTCCATTGGGTGCCAGCCCATCGCTTTCCAGACCAGGGCAATCGCTTCATGCATACGGCGGCGGAAGATCTCGCGCTCCGGCTTCGGCATCGCCGAAGGCAACGTCAGAATGATGTTACGCAATTGACGTGGCGCGGCGCTGTGGATCATTTTCATTCGCTGGGCCGCGCTGTTCATCTGCATTAGTGCCTGCGCCAGTAGTTCAGATAGCATGAAGGTCATTAGCGAGCTACGGCTATAGTGCGGCGAGAACACCGGCAAACGCTCATCCAACGGTTGGTTGTAAAGCGGCTGGCCCTCATCATTCAGCATAATGGTTAGGGGCATAGCCGTCGCTAACGGTTCGGTTTGCGAGTGTGCATCCATCTGGCTGAAACGCCAGCCTGGGGCATAGCTCTCTTCGTCCCACAGGTAGCGACGCGGGCTGGAAATACCACTCGACCCTTCCGTACCCTGACGCCGCAGCGCCATATGGCAGGCCTCACGCCCGACGCGGGCGATCGATGGCCAGAGGAAAGCGTCATCGCGCCCGCTTTCGACAGAGAAATTTTCTTTACCAAACTTGGCCTGTGAAAATTCGACTCGACTTTCAAACAATTCGTTATACAGATAGTGCGGGTGGCTAAGATCGCGCAATTGCAACTCATAAGTCTGCTTTAGACCATTGCTTTCGTCAGCATGGTCTTCAACCAGAATGCCGCAGGTATGTGAGTTTCCCACATCCAATATCAGATCAACCTTGACCACAGGTTCTTGCAAAGTGCTGGTATTAATACGAATTTCCGGCACATCGAGCTGATTACCCAGCATATCCAGCACGTTGAGATAGTGCGCCTGATATTCAAACCCTCTGAGCGCCGCTTTCACCTCATGAGGATCACGCTTCTCCAGCGTTTGTACGCGCTGGGTAAATACCTCACGCAACCAGCCATCGACCCAGGTTTGATCAAGGAATTCACCAAGTTCATCGCTGTGATAGGCTAACGCAAAACTCCCGCCGGTCTTAATGTCATTAGCATTGGGCGCGAGTAACTCATATTCATGCCCCTCTGGATAAGTTTTAGTATCGAACGCCAGACAAATGCGGTGAGTGTTGCCATCCTGATCCGGAGTATCAAGCGCCAGAATCTGCATTCGCGCCCAATTGTCCGGCCCCCCCTATAAACGTACGTGGTGGATTGAAGCGGAAGAAGGGCAGCGGTAGCCAGATTTTATCCAGCAGCTTTAGCGATTGTTCCAGCGCAATACTTAGCTCAGGTTTTACCACTTCCGGCGGCATGCCATTGACAGACGGCAGAAGAAATTTTTCTGTACGAGCATCATGTAGCACACGTAGTAAAGGGCCATTGGCGCTTTTTCGCACATAACTGTTGACTGGCGTCGCCGGCAATAGCGGCGTGAGGGCAAAATCCAGAAACTGGATGCCGCTATCCTGAATCAGTGTGAGGCGTTGTTTATAATCGGTCATCGTCGCTAGCATGATTATTTACTCTCGCGCGTTATCGTCATCGGAAAAACGGTGTCTGCGTTATACCGACCAATACATTCCGCCGCTGCGCCGGAAGCGCCTTGCTTACAGACCAATTCCGGCATTTGGAAGCGGGAATTATCGGAACAGCGGGCGCTAGAGCGACTATTAATAATCAGATTACCGGAACTCATTAATCCAGCCTCAATTTGGGCGCGACAAGTGACGCCGTCACCGTGGGTGATACGGGCTGTCCCTTTGCCATTTTTAATCTGGTAGCGCAGGCTAGGCGGCTTACCGACCACCGGCGCTTTGCCATCAATATTGACGTGCCAATTGCCGTTTAAAAAGGCGACTGAACCGATTTTTACCGACTCGGCGGGCATAACAAGCGCTTCTTTGCTCGCTGTCGTCGCTGGCACCGGTGCTACGGTGGGTTCCGTTGACGGCTTCTCTGGCGCCTTAACTTTCTCTGGTACATTTGCTTCGGCAATTACCGTAGCTTCTGCTGGCTTGACATCGATAGGTGGCGGCGCGGGAATGACTGGCTCGGGAGCAGGGAGAACAGGTGCAGCCGCTTGCTCATGCTGTTTTTCGGCAATGGGCGCGACCGGTGTACTGGCCTGCTGGGGTACCGATTCTTGCGACACGGAAGAAGACAAGACGCGCTTCTCCGGTTTGACCATAACCGCGTCGTCAGCGATGGGCTGGTCATGTTGATCTGAAACGCAGCCGCGTATCTGCAATAACAAAATAGCGATCAGCGCAATCGCAGGCACTAGCCACCATAGGCGGAAGAAGGGCGTTTGTGACGGTTCGGCAGGCACCGTGGCTATCGACGCTGGCGTCGGGTCTACCGGTTCGGGCAAAGTGATAGTCTGGGGGGCTGGTGTGTCCGCGGTACGCGATGGGGTTAAGACCTGATCGGCAGCACTTAAGGGTGGCGTCACCTCTTTGATCATCGGGCGTAGGCAATCTAATGCATCGAGGCGCGATTTTTTATCGAGGTTAACGAAACCCCAGAACGTTAAAACCGGTTTACCATCAACCAAATAGACGTGATTCGCCCCTGGGAACTGTATGGCTTTCGCCAGTAGCACGCCAAAAAGTTTTTGTCCGGCTTTATCCGACTGTTGTGCGCGTTCGCTAATGTCATCCACGGTGGCTTGATAGGTTTCCAGCAGCGCTAACGCTTTTTCTCGCGCTTCTTCACTCGCGGCAATCCAGGAAGTAACTTGCCCATCAATCGGCGAATACCAGTCAATACGATCGCCATCCTCGTTAGCTTGAGGTATCGCCAGACAATCGGCAATCTGTTGCTGTTTTCTGAGACGCAACGTTTCTCGCAGTTGAAGGGCTGATGTGTAAACTGGCTGCCCGTTTTCGCCCAGCGCCAGAAAATCATCCAAACGTCCACTACGTAAAAATAATCTTGCCACGCAATTAAGACCTTTTTTGTAATAATGCCTAAAGCAGAAAAGAGAATACAATCTGCGACAGGGTATACTGTAGTGCGAGTGATGGCGAATCAAACGCGTAAAGAAGTGATAAAACTGACAAATATTTGGGCAATCAAAAAGGTAGACAGGCGGAATTCAACTGCCGGGCAGGTAACGTGGGGGCCAGAACGCAACGATATGGGCAAATCATGGGCATCAGCGACTGTCGCAAGTGCCCATGGCGCTTAGGAGCATGACATTATAATCGCTATGCCCCTCGGCTACGGCTATTAAAGCTGGACGTTGCCCGTGATCAGGTAAGCGGATGACGTACTTTGTGACATCGGCGGCAAAGTATCACTTAGAACATTGCCTTTTACATCAGTGAATTCAATCGGAATATCGTTCATACCGACGTGTTCAATAATAAAGTGGTTGTAATCGGTTTTTTGTGCCGCAATCCACTGATTGTCACGCCAATATTTCATCTCGATTACCGGGTATTTTGTATTCCTGAATTGTACCGCCGCCCAATAGGGGTTTGACCCTTCTTTTATACGGTAAATAACGTTACCTTTTACCGGCGCTTCGATCAATGTCCAATCTATATTAATTATTCCATCTCTTAGATCGCCTATTTTTTCAAAAGCATTAAATGATAGATCTAAGGCGCAATCACCGCCTTCAGGATAGAGGTCAGTAACATAAACGACCGTACTGCCTTTAGGCCCATTCACTTTTAAGTAAGCACCAGCTAATGACGTTCTAACGCCACGATAATTCAACTGATTCGGGTTTAACGCCGCAATTTCCATATTCTGCGGGATAGGGTCTAGCAGAAGTGCGCCACCCTGGTAGCCTGAACCCGTCGCGGTAGCATACCCATAACAGATATCGTCTAATTCCCACTGAGCATGGGCAGTATTAATTAGCGGAATAATACATAATGTAGATAAGGTTAATAGGGTTACTTTATTCATGTTTCACATCCAATATGATTCAAGAGTAATAGTCTGGGTAATTGCAAAGATAAGAACAGCAAAAAAACATTACCATTAATTAGTGATAATAAGAAAGGCATGGCGATAAATTTATTTTGAGAATTTAGGATTCTAGAAGTGCTGAAATATAGCTATTCATTGTTTCTTATAAACATGGTTTTTATCGGTTTTATTTTCTGAACCAGACTGAGGGAAGGGCGGGCTCTATTGCGGTTGGCACCAAAGATTCGCGTTGTTTACACGCTAATAGCAATGAGTATAATCCTCATTTGCACTTACTGGATGCAGCAACAAGCGCGACACCTCCCCTTAAGCAGTATTGATTATGGGGACTTTTATTGACCATCAGGAAAAACAATGTCTTTCACGCCATTAACGGGCAAAACAGCCCGAAAACCAAAACTTACACGCTCGCTGCTGGCAACATGTATGACTGTTGCTTTGTTTCCATCGACTTCATTTGCCTCTGAGACTCAGCAAGATGAGACCATTACGGTACATGCCAGAACTCAGAACGGGAGTGATACTCAGGCCAATGATTACAATGTGCCCGTCACTTCAGCAGGGACCAAAATGCCGATGGTTCAGCGCGACATTCCGCAATCTGTCACTATCATTAGTAAACAGCGTTTCCAGGATCAGCAGTTGGATACGCTGAATGATGTCCTGAAAAATACGACCGGCATTACCGAATTTAATTCAGGTGCTAACCGCAGCAATTTTTACTCACGCGGATTTTTAATTGATAACTATCAAATTGATGGTGTTCCTGCCCTGATAGAACAAGACTGGAATATCGGTGACACGCTATCTGATACCGCGATCTATGATCGCATCGAAGTGGTTCGTGGCGCTACCGGCCTGATGACCGGTGCAGGCAGCCCAGCTGCGTCGATAAATATGATCCGTAAGCGTGCGGACAGTAAAGCATTCGTAGGCAATCTTTCCGCCAGTTATGGCAGTTGGAATAAGCAGCGTTATGTTGCCGATCTTTCTGCTCCTCTTACTGAATCCGGAAATGTGCGGGGACGCATTGTGGCCGGTTATCAGGACGGTGACAGTTGGCTGGATCATTACCGCAGTCAAAAGAAATTCCTGTATGGCGTAATAGATGCAGACCTGACTGACTCCACCACCTTTTCCGTTGGATATGATTACCAAGAAACCCACATTGCTGGTGCAACCTGGGGGGGATTGCCAACCTTCTACCTCGATGGCAGCAAAACCCGTTATGATCGACGCACCAACATTTCACCAGATTGGGCGTATAACGATAGTGATTCGAAGAAAGTCTTTGCCACTCTTAAACAGCATTTTGATAATGGTTGGCAGTTCAACCTAAGCGGTACACATACAGAAGCTACTATGGACAGCAAGCTACTGTACATTGATGGTTACTTCGATAAAACGACGGGTATTGGTGTTGGCCCCTACGTGGGCTATGACCTGTTAGGTGGGACGGGTTATAACACTGCCAAGCGCAAAGAAAACGCCATTGATGCCTATGTTAGCGGCCCCTATGAGCTGTTTGGACGGCAGCATACGATGATGGCCGGTGTGTCATATATTCGCCAGAACGATCGGTATATCGGGACATCAACCAGTTTTACTTCAGCAGAGGTGGGAGATTTTAATAACTGGGGTAATTATCCGGAACCCAAGTGGAGTGCCCAGACCTTGGCACAGGACAACACCATCCATCAGAAGTCAGCCTATATGGCTACACGGTTCTCTCTAGCCGATCCTCTGCACCTTATTGTTGGTGCCCGCTATACAAAATATAGTGCCGACACACTGACACAACATACTGAAAAAAATAATATCACGCCATATTCTGGGCTCGTGTATGACATCAATGATACTTACTCTGCTTACGCCAGTTATACGTCAATCTTTAAGCCCCAGACTTATCGTAATGCCAGCGGCGCTTATCTTTCGCCCGTTATCGGCAAAAGCTACGAGACGGGGATCAAAGGAGACTGGAATAACAGCCGGGTGACCGCCTCGCTGGCAGTGTTCCGTATTGAGCAGGATCATCTTGGCGCAACAGATTATGCTCTGGTTCCGGGCAGTAATGATTATGCCTACTATGAGCAGGATGGCACGGTCAGCAAAGGTATTGAGTTTGAGATCAATGGTGCGGTGACCGATAATTTGCAGATGACATTCGGTGCGACCCGTTATATTGCTAAGGATGGAGAAGGCGCCGGGCTGAATACGACCCAGCCAAGAACTTCACTGAAACTGTTTACCAGCTATCGTCTGCCTATGCTTCAGGATATTACCGTTGGCGGCGGCGTTAACTGGCAGACACATACTTGGGATAACGTTGCTGGACCTAATGGCTCGAGCACGCTGTATGCTGAACAGGGGAGTTATGCCTTGGTCAATCTGTTCGGCCGCTATCGCATAACGAAACAACTTTCCGTCCAGGCCAATCTGAACAACCTCTTTGACAAAACCTACAATATCAATGTTGGCAGAAACACCGTATATGGTGAACCACGCAATATCTCTTTCTCTGCAAACTACAGCTTCTAAGCCTGATAACAATGCCCTGGCAACAGGGCATTTTCATATAGCCATCCCAGGGTAGGTGATTCATATGATCAGTGTGGGCTGAGCTTATGCTAATGTCTGCGGGGCTAACAGGCCCCCAGCTAAAAATGCTCTGTGGAACTATTTCTATCCTTTAGGCGATTTTGTTGAAGGAAAATGCTCTCTCAATCGTTTATTCAATGATGCTAATGTTTCAATGGGAGGGGCTCTATATGAAAAAAATTATTGTTATGCCTGATGCGTCATCTGCGGGTTTGTTTAAGGCACTGGTTGCAAATAAAAATAATACCACCGTTAGTAGTAAATATGATAAGGGAAGTATGGTTTTTGTTATTTTTGAACCCGACTTGATATATGAACCTCTAGTAAATGAAGAAGCAAACGAATTATTTTTTATAAGAAAAAAGGAATTGAGAATAGAAAAGCCAGAAACATTTAAAACCCTGAAGGTTTTCGATCATGACGAAAAAAACATCACAGACTTTCTGTCTATTTCCCATGCGATATCAAACGATATTGATATAGATATCTGGTTTGATAGGAGCAGTGGCTCGCAAGCTACGTTGCTTTTTTTATTAAATGCAATAAACTCCACGCCAAACTACCCGCTTGATAGTCTGAATATTTTTTATTTTGATGGACGTATTGCAGGTGAAGAGCTGAATGATTTTGATGATTTAAAGGTTACTTTAATTTCCAACAAGTCCGATTTAATCTTGGCGTCGAGAAAATTGTGGGGATGGTTAATTTCAGATCAACTTGATAAAGCATATGACTTTTATTCCCGGCACTGCAGATCTGAAGGTTGGTTTTCAAATTTATTAGAAGCCATATTTGATAACCTTCCGAGAGCCGATCGCGGGTTAGATAAGAATGAAATAATAATATTGGAATTAATAAAAAAACTAGGGAAAACCACCTATCAAGAAATAATATCTGAATATTATTTGTATGCTTCTCATCCGCCAACATGGATATTAATTCCATCATACATACAAAACCTGAAAGACCTTTCATTAATCCAGTATGGGGTTAATGACCTTAACACTAATTTCAAGGTGCTTGTTGAAGAGCAAGTAAAATCAAATAAAAATGATTATGAATCATTTGTAATTGAGTATGTAGCTGACGAAGCTGTACCTGCTAATAGAATAAGGTATGGTAAAGAAGTCACCTGGGTGTGGGATGAAGAAGGCGGGAAGGTAAAGCGATTTTTTTGAATCCCTTTCAATAAGGAGAGAGTGAAATGCTCTCCTAAATAAAGTTCTATTTTTGGTGACGGCCATCGGCTGAAACTGGATTTATGCCAGCATTGCTTAAAAGATGTCTTGGGCCAGTGGATAACGGTCTGTGACCAATGACAGCATCGGGAACGTCAGTTCTCGCCAATCCTTACCTTGGTTCGCATAATGTATATTATGTTAAATTGAAGTCAGTGAGCTTCGTGATCAACTGGCGCAGAATACCCTGTCGCTGATTGAAATCGTCAAAGCGGTAAAAATCAATACGGTCATTCCGGTGGAAAGTCTGCTGGCCGTGCATGTGATTCGGGAGTTACACAAGTCGTCATAATGCTGACATGGGAGTATTTCGCCGGCAGCATCCCAATTGTCGGCGGAAAGCTGGTTGTCTGATGTTACGTAGGTGATTGTGAGTTTATCGTCAGTGATATGGACATACACATTAGCACCAAGGTAATGTACAATTGAGATGTACACTTCATTCGTACATCTCAGGAGAGAGCTATGCAAACCTACACCTCCACACAGGCCAGAGCCAATATTTCCACGGTACTGGATACCGCGTTAAATGGTGAGCCGGTTGAAATCACCCGTCGCGACGGGAGCGCTGCCGTGCTTATCAGCAAAGCAGCCTTCGAGGCCTATCAAAATGCCAAACTTGACGCGGAATTTGATGCCATCATGCAACGGCATGAGCACACAATCAAGGCGCTGACTGACCGATGATTTGGGTCAGTGCGCAGGAAGTCATTGCCTTTCACGATCGAATTTTGCAACGTTTTCCCGGTGTGGCAGGTCTGGCTGACCCCGGCAGAGCACAGGCGCTGATTTATCGCGTGCAGAATCGTGTTCACTACGAAGGCGTTACTGCCCTATTTGAACTGGCGGCGACCTACTGGGTTGCCATCGCCCGCGGTCACATCTTTCATGATGGTAATAAACGCACTGCATTTTTCGTTACCATGACCTTTCTTTGGCGCAATGGCATCCGTATTCGTGACGTTGATAACTCGCTGGAAAATCTGACGGTCGAAGCGGCTACCGGCGAAAAATCGGTCGACCAGTTGGCGCAGTGTTTACGTGAACGAGTGGATAATTCCGGGAATTAATGAAAGAAATGCCCCCTACTCATGTGCCGTTATCATTTTGTGGCTCTACAGTGAGTGTTAGTATCACACTCTTTCTTAAGTGACTTCTTAGCGGCATCGGATCGTTATCCCAGGCGCGATATACGCGACGTAACCTCGTCAAGGTGGTGACGTAATGCCGTAATACATGGGGTAAAATTGGCAGAGAAGCAACGACAATCGCGGACTAAAGCGAAGAAGTGCTCTGCCAGTTCCAACGCTTCCCGCCAGATTTCCCCGCTAATAACGTCAAGTAGCGTCGCTGGCCGCAGTGTATTCACTATTTCGCCACCTGATTTAGGCGCGAAACCCATTGGCAGGATGTCGTAAGCTGGCGCAAGGCGGTATGGACGACCGTGGCTACTGATGAACGACAGATTGCCGTGGTGCATGTCGGTATTGCCAATCAGCATGCCAAACGCCCAAAGCCGAGCCGTCTCAATGGCGGCATCAGGATGGATATATCCCTGCTTAATGAGCTCATTAACTAAAATCGGCCAGGCCTCCCTCGCTTTCCCGACAAATTCCGCCTCTAGCGCCCGTAAAGAAAAGAGACCGATTCGACCGAGCGGGCCTACACGGTCAAACCGGGGGATCTCAAGGAAACGCTGCCCACTAAAATCAAAGACTTCTGTTTCGACGCCGAGCACTTTTAACGCCAGATGTTCGGCCTGTAACAGATCGCGCCAACGTTCGCTAACGGGGTTGTCGTCCAAAGCCGTAAATTTCACTAGTACATGGCCACGTTCTGTATAGGTGCAGAATTTCGGTTGTTCACCTCCGGCAGATGAACCCGGCGCTTCACCGGAACTGGCTGCCAACGCGAGCGTGGTAAAATGCGTCGCGCGATCGACGGGGGTCGGTAGCGGCATCTCCAGGAATTGGTTTCTTGCCCTCTCCCCTATTAATAAGTTGCCTACAGCATCATGCCCATGCGCTAACAAGGCTTTAATAATATCAGCGTCTGCCCAGTCTTCTGGATTTGGCGACAAGCCAAGCTCGGATGCATAGGTCGATGCATACGCGCGTCCAAGATATCCTTGTGGTCGCATGTCAAATAACCACCATGGCAACCCGTCGCTATGGCGATACACATTATCAGCCTGCGCCATGACAAATCCGGCGGGATGAACTGGAATGAGTTCACCCAATGATTTTATTTGACCGTTTTCGTTGATGCGATAAATCGGTGCGGAATTAAACCCGCGATAAGTATCGCGCAAAGCATATTGAATAGATGGTCCAGCGCCGATTCGGATAACATCATCACCCAGTTCCTTTAAAGCGCGTGAAACTGTAGGCTGGCTAATATCCATTATATTAGTTAGTTGGCTCGCAGCCATGGGGCCATTACGTAGCAATTGGCGTATTCTGTCCGATCGGCTGCTCATTGAGTTAATCGCTTCATGAATAGATTAATGAATAGGTAAACGAATAGATATTTTATCAGTTATTATCCAGTGTGTCATTGGGCAGGATGATGCGCGAGCGAGGTGTCGTTTTAGTGCCACGCACCGCTTTCTTGTAACCTTCCACTACGTCATGCACAATCCTGAGTAACACATGTAAAACCGTCGGATATCACATCATGGCTGCGCATATTTCTAACGATCCCTTGCACGGCGTCACGCTTGAAATGCAAGTCAACGCGCTGGTTGCCCGTTTTGGCTGGGTTCAACTGAGCAAACTCATTAATATCAATTGCTTTAAGAACGACCCAAGCGTGAAATCCAGTTTAACATTTTTGCGTCGCACGCCCTGGGCGAGAGCTGAAGTTGAAGCGTTATATCGGGATACGCTGGCTAGCACAGCGCCCGGAGAAAACGATAAGTTTGCCGTTGATTCCTGGGCGCATTCCCGTATCAACAAGCGCTAAACAACGTGAAAAAAAACGTCGTTCTTGTTGCTGCGGCGCTACTACTTGTTAGTTGCGCATCTAAACCGCCAGGCTCGCTAGTTACGCCGCCCTCCCCTGTAACGCCGTCGGTGACATTCGATAAGCGTCAGGAACCGATGCGGGGCGTCTGGCTCGCGACCGTCTCTCGTCTCGACTGGCCACCGATATCATCAGTTAATATTCGCAATCCTGTCGTGCGTATGACCCAGCAGCAAGATGCGCTGAGGGCTAAACTCGATAAGTTGCAACGTCTTGGCATTAACACCGTGTTTTTCCAGGTTAAACCGGACGGCACTGCATTATGGCGCTCTGCCATATTGCCCTGGTCGGATATGTTAACCGGTAAGATTGGCGAAGATCCTGGCTATGACCCACTCCAGTTTATGCTGGAAGAAGCGCACAAACGCGGCATAAAAGTGCATGCCTGGTTTAATCCTTACCGCGTAACGGTTAACACTCAGCCTGCCACGGTGAAGGCGCTAAATCGCACGTTGTCACAGCATCCAGCGAGCGTATTTGTTTTACACCGTGACTGGATCCGCACGGCCAGCAATCGCTTTGTGCTCGATCCGGGTATACCGGAAGTTCGGCATTGGATTACCCGCATTGTCGCCGAAGTGGTTAGTCGCTACCCCATTGACGGAGTGCAGTTTGACGACTATTTCTATGCCGAATCACCTGCTTCTATTTTAAATGACAATGAAACCTTTAAAAAATACGGACAGGGATTCACCACAAAAGCGGATTGGCGGCGACACAATACTCTGCAATTGATTGCACAGGTGTCGCACACAATTAAGCAGTTGAAACCAGCGATTGAATTTGGCGTCAGCCCCGCAGGGGTATGGCGCAATCGCTCTCACGATGCGGCAGGTTCCGACACACGCGGCGCCGCCGCTTACGATGAGGCGTATGCCGATACCCGTCAGTGGGTGCAACAAGGGTTATTGGATTACATCGCTCCGCAGCTATATTGGCCATTTGCGCGTGATGCGGCGCGCTATGATGTACTTGCGAAATGGTGGGCGGATGTGGTGAAACCGACGAATACGCGGCTTTATATTGGCGTTGCGCTGTACAAAGTGGGTGAACCTTCAAAAAGTGAGCCGGACTGGGCGGTTGGCGGCGGAGTGGCGGAGTTGAAAAAACAGATCGATTTAAATGAATCCCTGCCACAAGTTAACGGCACGATTCTATTTCGCGAGGACTATCTTAATCAGCCACAGACTCAAGACGCGGTGCGCTATCTCAAAAGTCGCTGGGGAAAATAGCACGGGTATTTATTTACCCTTTCTACATATAAGAAATCTTAAAATTTTTTGCCGATTTAATCAGCATGTAAAATAACCGTGCCTACAATGATGTCTGCAAATAAGAATAACCAATTGATTTTTATGTTTAAAAATAAAAAATTGTAAATAAAATAAATCATTGAGTCGTTGGCTGAAAAACTCTATATTGGCGGCGCTTTTTATAGCGTAGTTTTTAATTCATTTATTCAGCGGTGTGTTCCAAAACACACGGTTGTAGGAGAGATATGATGACGGATAAAGTCCGTATTGACAGTGTAGGTGCGAATACATTAATCGGCAACAATGAAACCTATTTGGCGCGACAGGCTGAATTTGAATCAAACGTAAGGAGTTATCCACGCAAATTGCCTTTAGCAATCGCGAAAGCCGAAGGCGTGTGGATTACGGATGTAGAAAATAAGCAATATCTTGATTGTCTGGCTGGCGCGGGGGCGCTGGCGCTTGGGCACAATCATCCTGACGTGCTGCAAAGCATCCAACATGTCATTACCAGCGGCTTGCCGTTACATACGCTTGACCTCACCACACCGTTAAAAGACCGGTTCTCAGAATATCTGCTTTCTTTATTACCCGGTCAGGGAAAAGAATACTGCCTCCAGTTTACCGGTCCTTCCGGCGCCGATGCCGTTGAGGCTGCGCTCAAACTAGCGAAAAAATATACCGGTCGTTCCGGGGTCATCAGTTTCTCCGGCGGCTACCACGGCATGACGCATGGCGCGTTGTCAGTAACGGGTAATCTGTCACCGAAAGAAGCGGTCAACGGCATGATGCCAGAAGTTCACTTTATGCCTTATCCGCATCAGTACCGCTGCCCATTGGGGATTGGCGGTGATGCAGGCGTTAAGGCCTTAAGCTACTATTTTGAAAACCTGATTAATGACGTTGAGAGCGGCGTGCGCAAACCGGCAGCGGTCATTCTGGAAGCGGTCCAGGGCGAAGGCGGCGTGAATCCAGCGCCCGCCGAATGGCTACAATGCATCCGCCGAGTGACCAGGGAACACGGTATCCTGCTCATCGTCGATGAAGTGCAAGCCGGTTTTGCGCGCACGGGTAAATTCTTTGCCTTTGAACACGCCGGTATTGAGCCCGATATCATTGTGATGTCCAAAGCCGTCGGTGGCGGTTTACCTTTGGCTGTATTGGGCATTAAGAAACCTTTTGATGCCTGGGCGCCGGGTCATCATACGGGAACGTTTCGCGGCAACCAGTTGGCGATGGCCACGGGCCTGACAACGTTGAAATATCTTAAAGACCATCGAGTGGCGGACAAAGTTGCCGAGCAAGGTGAATGGCTGAAAGCCAAACTTATTGAGTTGCAACAACGTTATCCGGTGATTGGCCACGTTCGTGGTTTAGGATTAATGATCGGGATTGAGATAGTCAAACCTGACGAGACACCAGATCACATGGGCTGCTACCCCTATGATGGCGAGTTATCCGCCCTGTTACAGAAAAAATGTTTTGAATCGGGGCTGATTCTGGAACGTGGCGGTCGTAACGGCTGTGTTCTGCGCCTGCTTCCTTCTCTATTGATCAGCAATGCTGAATTAGAGATCTTCCTGGATAAATTTGAAAACGCCCTGCTCTCCGCTGGCGTTAAGCCTGTTTAAGTGGAACGGAGCACTGTCATGGCAAAATTAAATCCGATTCTGAGTGCCTCGGCGCCAAGCATCGAGGCCTATCGGGACGCGATTACGCAGAGTAGCCAGGCCGTGATGCAATGGCTTCAACAACCTGAAATGTATCAGGGGAAATCGGTTGCTGAATTGCGTGAGCGTATCTCTTTGAACTTTACGCCTCAGGGGCTGGGTAATCAGGAGGCCATTGCGCGAGCTATTGAGTATTTTTTAAAGGATAGCGTGTCAGTGCACCATCCGCAGTGCATAGCGCATCTGCACTGCCCAAGTCTGGTCGTTAGCCAGGCAGCGGAAGTGCTGATTAACGCCACCAATCAAAGTATGGACTCCTGGGATCAAAGTCCGTCGGCGACCATTATCGAAATGAAGCTGATCGAATGGCTGCGTACACAAGTCGGCTACCCATCTGGCGATGCGGGCGTATTCACTAGCGGCGGCACCCAGAGTAATCTAATGGGACTCATGCTGGCACGCGATGCCTTTTTTGCCCGTCAAGGGCACGCCATCCAGCACGATGGGTTGGTAGGCGATCTAACCAAAGTGAAAGTGTTCTGTTCCGAAAATGCCCATTTTTCGGTGCAAAAGAACATGGCGTTGTTGGGGCTCGGTTTTCAATGCGTGACCCAAGTGAAAACCGATCGTTTTGCGCGTATGGATCTTAACGATCTCACCGAAAAAGTGGCGCAGGCCAACGCTAACGGCAATCGGATTATGGCGATTGTCGCCACGGCCGGAACAACGGATGCCGGCGCGATCGATCCGCTACGCGCCATCGCGACACTGGCCGCAGAACACGAGATTTGGCTACATGTCGATGCCGCCTGGGGGGGGGCTCTACTGCTGTCCGAAAAATATCGTGATGCTCTGGACGGTATTGAGCTGGCGGATTCCATCACATTAGACTTTCATAAACAGTTCTTCCAGACGATTAGCTGTGGCGCATTCTTGTTGAAAGAGGCCCGTCACTATGAGCTGATGCGTTATCAGGCCGCTTACCTCAACTCGGCGTTTGATGAAGCGCAAGGGGTTCCCAATCTGGTGTCGAAATCTTTACAGACAACGCGACGGTTTGATGCGCTGAAACTGTGGATGGGGCTGGAAGCGTTAGGCCAGCAGCAGTATGCCGCAATCATCGATCACGGTATTACACTGGCGCAGCAGGTGGCTGAGTATCTGGAGGGACACGCCGCATTGGAATTAATAATGCCGCCACAGTTGGCAAGCGTGTTGTTCCGCTATCGGCCGCAGCCGCAAACAGCGGCGGAGAGTGTGGACATTGGGCTACTTAACCAACGCATCGGCGATGCACTGCTGATGTCGGGACGCGCTAACGTAGGCGTCACCGAGTTTAATGGCGTTACCTGCCTGAAACTGACGTTACTAAATCCAACGGTGACGCTGGAGGATGTAAAAGTTCTACTCACGCTGGTTGAAAGCACCGCGCAATCGCTGTTGGTTGCGTAACGCCGCACGACCTATTAGGCAAAGTGAAAAGCCGCTGATCTCACCGATTATCGGCTTTTCATTACTTACTATCATAAGACATTAATTTAATACGAATATCCCGGTTTTTTTGCCAATGTTGCCAAGTGCGGCTTGATAAAGGGATCGTAAACCTCGTCCTTCCAGCGTTCGGGCGGAATTTCATGCAGCGCGACAGAAAGTGCGTCGTTAGAAGAACCAAAGTGATGCTTAAGCACCGCCGCAAGATCTTCAGCAACGGCTCTTTTCTCCTCTTCAGACAGGTTCCTGGGAAAATATTTGGCATCGATATGCGGCATGGGGTTGTCCTTTTAGTCAGAGTATTACGCTATTGGTGAAAGTGCGCATTATCACCTAAACTTAGCGCGTGCAGGTAGTCACGTCCGCTACTATCATGAAAATAATACCTCACTGATACATCTTGCCCTTTCTGATTAACGTTAATCGCCCATCGTTACTCTCTGTTTATCCACGATAAAACATGGAGAACCTATGCCAATTTGCAAGACAAAACTGATTATTTTTAGCGATCTCGACGGATCGTTGCTTGATCATGACACTTATCGTTGGGATGCCGCCCAACCGTGGCTGAGGCGACTCGCAGACGAGGAGATTCCGGTCATCATTACCACGAGCAAAACCGCTACTGAGGTCGAACCCTTGCGTACAGCGCTTGAGCTAGAAGACTATCCCTATATTGCGGAAAATGGCGCGATGGCCATATTGCCAACGGCCTGGCGATCTCACCCAGATTATCCGAAAAAAAGCGGTGGCGCTCCCTACTCCGCTATCCGTCATCAGTTAATACAACTGCGTTCATCCGGCTTCCGTTTCCAGGGATTTGGCGATATGAACAGCGTAGAACTCGCTGAAATGACAGGGCTAACGGCACAAGCAGCGGAACTTGCTCTACGGCGTGAGGCCTCTGAACCTCTACGTTGGCTGGATGACCCTGATAAGTTGCCCGCATTCCGTGAACAACTGGCGCAGGCGGGTTTCTCTCTGACGCAAGGTGGGCGCTTTTACCACGTGATGAGCGCACAAACGAGTAAGGGCCGCATGGCCAACTGGATAAAAAAACAGTATAAGGAGAAATATGGACATTCCGTCAAAACGCTCGCCCTCGGCGATGGCCCTAACGATGTGTCGCTGTTAAGCGAAGCAGACTATGCCGTGTTAATTAAGGGCAAAACGCATCAAATTGTTAGCCTGCCGGAATCCTTTCGCGGTGAGCAGTATTGTACGCAGAATTCTGGGCCTCAGGGATGGACTGAAGGATTGCAACATTTTATTGGTAAGCGTTATTTCTCGGCGTGAACCCAAAGCCAGATAGCATGGGAGTATATGATGAGCGAATTTTATCAAGATGGCATTATTACTAACCTTCACAACCTTACACAGCGCAGCACGGAAGAGCTGGAGTATGAACTACAGGTATTTTCCGGGCAAAACACGATGGGACTGATTCTACCCTCGCTGTATTCTGAACTGGAAGGCCCGGCGCTGAGTCACATTATCGATCAGCTGTCCCAGGTTTCCTATTTGGGTGAGATTGTAATCGGTCTGGATCGTGCCGATAGACAACAGTTTTTGTACGCCCGCCAGTTTTTTTCTCGATTACCGCAACGTCACCGAATTCTGTGGAACGATGGCCCACGATTAAAAGCGCTCAGTGACGAACTGGCAGAACAATCGCTGGCACCGCAGGAGCCAGGCAAGGGGCGCAATGTCTGGTTTTGTGTCGGCTATACGCTCGCGTCACGTCGCTCTACCTGCGTCGCCTTACACGATTGTGACATTGTCACTTATGATCGTGCTATGCTTGCCCGTCTGTTCTACCCCGTGGCAAATCCGCACTTTGGTTACGATTTCTGTAAAGGTTATTACGCGCGTGTCGCTGAGGGACAATTGAACGGCCGCGTGGGGCGTTTATTGGTCTATCCGTTACTGAAATCGCTGCAAAAGGTTTACGGGCATTCTGACTATCTGGATTACATGCGCAGTTTCCGCTACCCCCTTTCCGGTGAATTTGCCATGCGCACCGCTATCCTTGATAACCTGCGAATCCCTAGTGACTGGGGATTGGAAATCGGCGTCCTGTCTGAGATTCATCGCGGAACAGCAACCCGCCGTATCTGCCAGGTCGATATTGCCGATCGCTATGATCATAAACATCAGCCTATGTCTGAAGACGATCCCAACGCAGGCTTGCAGCGCATGGCAATGGATATTACCAAGGCGCTCTATCGTAAGCTGGCGATCCTTGGCGTCAACATTACTACGGATTCTTTCCGCGTTCTACGCGCGACCTACTATCGTACCGCGCTGGATATGATTGATGCCTTCGAGCATGATGCGCGTATGAATGGTTTAAGCTTTGATCGACATAAGGAAGAATCGGCGGTGGAATTATTTTCTGACGTCATTACCTTATCAGGCCATGACTATAGCGACAGCCCCGGCGACAAACCTTTTGTACCGAGTTGGAATCGCGTACAGTCGGCTTTCCCCGACATTCTTGACCGCTTATACGCTGCAGTGGAAGCCGATAATCAGGACGAATGATTTCCGCGACCTCATAGCGCAAACGCATCATGATGCATCATTCTATGTGTCATGGTGGATCTCTCCTTCTTCATTAATGGCAATCCCATTAATTTGATTTCAGGATGAATGAATTAATTTTTTTACAGTAAATCACTATAGAAAAAGAGAATACATCCTGTCATACGGGAAAATGCGGCGTAATGTAGCGTCTTCCCTCTCTTTTACAACTTAAAGGAAATAAACTGATAAAGAAAATTGGCGCACTTTATGCTTTAGCTCTTCTGCCACTATGAAACTAAGGAGAGTATTTAGATGAATTTTTTAACTAATGGAAACGAGGTGTTAAACCCGAAACGCAGAGCATTATTAAAACTTTCTGGCGCTTTGTTAGGGACGGCCGCCGTCACGACCGGCTTAAGTTCACGCGTTTTTGCGGGAACTCAGCCTGAAAATCAGGCATTTACACCGCCGTCGGTCGATCGCCCCATCCGTATCAATTTCAACGAAAATCCATTAGGCATGTCGCCTAAGGCGCAAGCCGCCGCACGTGACGCGGTCGTAAAAGCTAATCGCTACGCGAAGAAGGAGATTTTGCAACTTGGCAATAAACTGGCATCGCATCACCAGGTTGCAGCGCCGTCGATTTTGTTAACCGCGGGATCGTCAGAAGGTATCCGGGCGGCCATTGAAGCCTATGCGACTTTGGATGCCCAACTGGTTATTCCTGAGCTGACCTACGGTGATGGCGAGCACTTTGCCAACATTGCTGGAATTAAGGTGACTAAAGTTAAAATGCTTGATAACTGGGCATTTGATCTTGAAGGATTAAAAGCAGCCGTTGCCAATTACAGCGGCCCTTCTATCGTTTATCTGGTAAATCCTAACAACCCAACGGGCACGATTACGCCTGCGGATTTAATCGAGCCATGGATTGCCAGCAGACCTGCCAATACAATGTTTATTGTCGATGAAGCCTATGCGGAGTTTGTGAATGATCCGCGTTTTCGTTCGATTTCGCCAATGATTGCTCAGGGGGCGGATAACATTATCCTGCTCAAAACGTTTTCCAAAATACATGCTATGGCCGGGATGCGTGTGGGTTATGCCGTCGCGCATCCTACGGTCATTGCGATGATGGGAAGGTATGTCGCGGGGGAAAAAATCAATTTCCCTGGTGTTGATGCTGCGCTCGCGTCTATGGATGATGCAGCATTCATTACCTACAGTAAAAAGAGTAATGATCTCTCGCGCCAAATTTTACTCAACGTGTTGGATGAGCTGAAATTGCCTTACTTGCCATCAGAAGGTAATTTTGTTTTTCATCAGTTGATGGTGCCACTCAAAGATTACCAACAGCACATGGCAGAGGCAGGCGTGCTAATCGGGCGCGCTTTCCCGCCAGCAACTAACTGGTGTCGTATCTCGTTAGGCACGCCACAGGAAATGCAGTGGGTTGCCGATACCATGCGTGCATTCCGTCACAAAAATTGGATTTAATCTTTCTATACAATACCGCGTTGTTACGTTGTAACAACGCGGACATCCGGCCTTTTATTTCCTTAATACCTGCACAGGCGTGGCTTCCCTAGGTTTGAACTCATATTTCATAGTTTTGAACTCATAATTGTTAGATATCTGACCTCTGTCTTGAAAACCAGGGTAACGCTTGACCAGTAGAAAATTGCACGGCTAAATGAACCCATGCCTTTTAGGCGACAATAGACATGAAACGAGTCAGGGAGAATATGAGCATGATTATTTTTGTTACGGGCGCGACGGCGGGGTTTGGTGAGTCAATTACACGTAAATTTATCGGTGCGGGTCACAAAGTGATTGCGACAGGTCGCCGTCAGGAACGCCTGGAAGCGCTAAAAGCGGAGCTCGGTGAAGCACTATACCCCTTAAAACTGGACGTTCGCGATCGTAAGGCGATTGAACAGGCCGTTGCTACACTGCCAGCCGAATGGCGAGCGATTGACGTGCTGGTGAACAACGCCGGGTTAGCGTTGGGGCTGGAACCGGCACATCAGGCGTCAGTTGACGACTGGGAAAATATGATCGAAACCAATAATAAAGGTTTGGTGTACATGACGCGCGCGCTACTCCCTGCGATGGTGGAGCGTAATGTCGGCCACGTGATAAATATCGGTTCTACCGCGGGGAATTGGCCATATGCAGGCGGTAATGTATACGGTGCAACTAAAGCTTTTGTCCGCCAGTTCAGTCTGGGGTTACGCGCCGACCTGTTTGGCACCCAGATTCGCGTGACGAATATTGAACCCGGTCTGGTTGGCGGAACCGAGTTCTCGTCCGTACGTTTTAAAGGCAATGATGAAAAAGTCAGTCAAACCTATGGCAACACAACGCCGCTGACGGCAGAAGATGTGTCCGAAGCCGTTTTTTGGGTTGCGACCCTGCCCGCGCACGTTAACATCAACTCACTGGAGATGATGCCGGTTAGCCAATCCTTTGCTGGTTTGTGCGTACATCGAGAAAGTTGATCGCGCACTGCTAAAGGCCCATCCCAGTGGACGTAATTGGCAAGTAAAATAGCCCCAATGGGATGGGGTCTACATAGCATGGATGCTATTTTATGCCTTTCTATAAGGCCGCATTTCTTACAACGTGGTGCTTCACCGTTGTTATAGAGCCGTTGAAGCTGGGGCGATATACTCTTGGTTAAAAGCACTCTCCATTTGGCTCAATGCATGAAGATGGTAGTGAACGGCAGTCGCTGTTTATTGTCTATCGCTTACCGTGTATGTTGAGTGCTCTGCAACATAGGCGTCGGTTTTTATCATTCGTTTTGTTAAGGTGAAACATGAATCATTACTCCTTTACTTCGTTTATCCGGGCTTTTATCCCGCTTTCGCTGGTTATCGTTTCCGTTATGGGGCAACCTGCCGCCCGAGCAGATACGCGCCATGTGATTATCGACTCTGGTGATAGCGCGCTATCAAAAGAAGCCGCACGCCAAAGTAAAGAACAGTGGGATTCAACCCACTCGCTGCGTAACAAAATTAATAGCCGCGTTGAGAAAGAATTCGATAAAACCGAAAAGGCCATTGATGGGCGCGAAAAGTGCAATGCCAGTTTTAATGTCAACGCCTACTGGGAAAGCACAACCGAACGTTGCCTCGATCGTCGTACCGGCCGTCCGGTCACACCTTAACCTTAATATGTCCCCACGCTTTATGGCGTGGGTTCCCCTTTTACTTCGAATTCGCCCACCTTGAGTAATACGCCGCAGAATTTAACGATGAAGGCTATAGCGTAGAGGTGCAACACAGTGCCCTTTTCGCGTTATTTTCATCATTTGATATACTCAAAGAGACATTTCACAGAAAAGGATCAAAAGATGCAAAAGATCGCCATTTTGGGTGCCGCGTTATTCATGGTCGCTCCGTTAGCTGCACAAGCATCTTGCGAGAGCGTGAAAGAAGATATTGCTCAAAAAATAATGGCCAACGGCGTTCCCGAATCCGGTTTTACGTTGGATATTGTACCGAATGACCAAGTAGATCAGGCTGGCGGTCAGGTAGTCGGTCACTGCGAGAATGATTCTCACAAGATCGTCTATACCCGCCATATCGAGAACGATGCCAATTCTGCTTCAACGACAGGTGAAAGTGAACCAACAACTATGCCGTAACCTTTAGGCCGTTAATCCTTAGGACAACGTTAAAAGGCGCTCAGCGCCTTTTAACGAGCACTGCCCGGAACCACAAAATGGCACGTAACATAGCCTAATGGGATAGTGTCTTAATCGCCAATAGCGGTAAGATCGATATATGATGAGAGATCGCGTTGTTCTGCGCGCGGTAAATAAGGTAGTTCACCCAACTGTGGCGCGGGTATTTTTCTGCGTAACACGTTAATCACTTCCGCATAATTTGCCAGCCCAGGATTAATCCGGTTAGCAACCCAGCCGACTAGCGGCAATCCATCATTGATGATCGCTTGCGCCGTCAGCAGCGCATGGCTGATACAGCCCAGCTTAATGCCGACAACCAGAACTACTGGCAACTGTTCCTGTACAACCCATTCTGAATACGGCCGTAAATCGTTCATGATGGTGCGCCACCCTCCCGTTCCTTCTACCACCACGACATCGGCCATCTCGGTCATGTGCTGTAATCCCTGCGTCATCGCACAATAATCGATGCTCCCTTCACTGATGCTAATTTCATCTTCTAGCAGTGCGATGGGATTAACCATGTTATAAGGCAAATCCAGCGTGGAGGCCGCCTGTAACAGCAGTGCGTCTTTATTACGCAGACCGGCCTCCGTCTCTTTGCACCCTTTTGCTATCGGTTTATAGCCCGCTACGGTTTTATTTGCCAACGCCAGTTTTTGCAGTAGCGCCTTGGACACCACCGTTTTGCCAACGGCAGTATCCGTACCCGTGACAAAGATACGTTTCAACATGGAATAACCCCAGACCACCTGAATCCCCAAAAACAAGCACTGCCAAAATGCTTTCCAAGCGTGCAAGTCTAGGCTATGCCTCATTCAGGCAATTTGCGTTAGCGCAATGTTTTGTAGCTCTATCTGCTCACAATCACCCTTGTAGCAATTTAACCAATAGAGAACCATTGTAGAGTGCGTCTTTTACCAGCGCGGCACCGGGCATCGTGCCTTGATTGTAGAATCGAGTCGCTTCTACCTGAATGTTATGGCTATAAGGTGGGAATGACTGCTGCTGAATACAGCCAAGGATGGCGGGATGCAAAATGGTGGCGGCTTTATTCAAAGGTGAGCCCACCAGAATTTTATCGGGATTAAAAAGATTCACCATAATCGCGACAATGCGTCCGACATTATTGCCAACACCGTTAATGATATCTCTGGCCAAAGCATCGCCCTTAAGCGCCGCGTCGCACAGATTCTCAACATTTAGCGGTGAAGCGTGCAAAAGCGAACTCATCGACGTATTCATACGCTGTTGCGCTAATTCCAGCATATTTTCCGTACTGGCTACCGTTTCCAGACAGCCATGATTGCCGCAATAGCAACGTTTGCCATAGGGATCGACCTGAGTGTGCCCGATTTCGACCAGATTGCGACTGCCAGCGTGCAGGATACGCCCACCGGTAATCACACCGACGCCAACGTTATGATCGATCACCACCTGAATCACATTTTGGCAACCGTGCGATGCCCCGAACAGCGCTTCAGCCATCGTCCAGGCGCAAATATCGTGCTGCAAATAAACCGGCAGCCCGGTACGCTGTTCCAGCACTGGGCCTATTGCCATGTCCTCAATGTCATAAAACGGCATCCGATGAATAACACCTTTGGCGCCATCGATGATACCCGGTGCGGTAATTGCAATGGCGGTTAATCGTTCCAGGCGTCGTTGGTGACGGATAAAAAACTGATCGATCTCTATCAGAATACGCTCAAGGAGCGGTTGAGGCGCGGAGGCAGGGAGCGGGACATCATCTTCCACCACGAGCTTACTGCTGAGATCGCGTAGCGCCAATGAAATGATATTGTGGCTAATGCGCACGGAAAGATAATGCCATGCCTCAGTATCCAGAACCAGACCGATCGCGGGGCGTCCTCGGCTCCCAATGTCCTGATATTCCGTTTCTTGGACCAGATGCGCTTCCAGCAGTTCGCGAACAATTTTCGTGATACTGGCTGGCGCAAGTTGAGCGCATTTGGAGAGTTCGATACGCGATATCGGGCCGTACTTATCGATTAGTCGATATACCGCCCCGGCATTCATTTGTTTAATTTGATCGATGTGTCCTGGTTGACCGTCGGCAATCACAAACCTAGCTCCTACGCATTCGCACTATTGCTGGCACTGCGGTTAAACATGAATCTCTCTTCTTGCAATTCGACTATTTTCACGCTGCAAAATAAAAAAACTGCGCACATGGTGGGACTTTTCATTAAAACCGTCAAATATTTGATTCGTTATGTGATTTAGTCCGCATATTTAACGCTTATTGGTTCAGCATCAGCGATACCAGCACATTGGCCGCCACACTTTGCGGATGATGTCGTGCCGTAACCAGCCAGACTTCCGTCGTCGCGTCTTCTTCTTGCAGTCGTAAATATTTCACACCATCAACCCGGATGCGCGAAAATGACGCCGGCAAAATGGACACGCCCAAGCCAGCTGACACCAACCCGACAATGGTCATCGCCTCACCGACTTCTTGTGTAATGTAAGGGCTGATGCCGTAGCGTTTTAGTAGCGTCAGCGTGTCATCGTACAATGCGGTACCCACCGCGCGCGCAAAGAAAACGAATGGCTCGTTAGCCAGTTGTGTAATGCTAATCGCCCTTTCCAGAGCCTGCTGAGCTAATGGGTGGGATTCTTGTACCACAGCGATTAACGGTTCACGCAATAGCAACTGGTGATCCAACGCGTCGGGGAGTGGATTGTTGCGCATAATACTGATGTCGATCTTACCATTTAGCAGCGGTTCAATTTGCTGCTTAGTGTTAAGTTCAATCATCTGAATATGGACTTCCGGGTAGTTTTGACGAAACCGCAACAGGCTGTTAGAGATCTTTTTGATGAATGGCGCAGAGGACGTAAAACCGACGGTGAGTTCTCCTATTTCGCCACGTTCGATACGTGAAGCTCGCTCTGCCGCTTGCTCAACCTGAGTGATAATCGACCAGGCTTCTTTTAAGAACATAGCGCCTGCCGGTGTGAGCTGGACATTGCGATTGTTACGCGCCAGAAGTTTTGCCCCCACCTGTGCCTCCAGTAGCTGAATCTGCTGGCTTAATGGCGGCTGCGAAATGCGTAATCTTTCGGCGGCCCGCCCAAAATGCAGTTCTTCAGCGACCGCAATAAAATAACGAAGGTGACGAAGTTCAATATTCATATTTTATAAATATCAATCATGATTATTAATATATTATACAAAACAATATCACGCTTTTATGATCGTCTCACTGTCATTTCATTCTTGATTGCCCTTTTCGCTAAGGAATTACTGTGAGTAACCTGCCATCTTCTGTACCACATCACTGGCCTCTTCCTACGGCCGAAGGTACAGATGACGCTGCCCCGACACCGTCAGGGAAAACCCCGTTTATTACGCGTGGTACACCGCAATTTATGCGCGTCACATTGGCGCTGTTTTCCGCCGGGTTAGCAACATTCGCTTTGCTGTATTGTGTTCAACCCTTATTGCCGCTGCTGTCGCAGGATTTCGGCATTTCCCCTGCGGCCAGTAGTTTGTCGCTTTCTGTTTCCACGGCAATGTTGGCTTTGGGATTGCTGTTTACTGGCCCCCTTTCCGATACGATTGGTCGTAAAAATGTGATGGTAGTGTCGATGATGCTGGCTGCCATCTGTACGGTGGTCTGCGCAATGATGACCAGTTGGAACGGCGTCTTGATCATGCGTGCGATGATAGGTCTGTCTCTCAGCGGTGTGGCGGCCGTGGCCATGAGTTACTTAAGTGAAGAAATTCATCCCAGCGTGTTGGCATTTTCAATGGGACTCTATATTAGCGGGAATTCAATTGGCGGCATGAGCGGGCGTCTGGTCAGCGGGGTTGTGACCGATTATTTCCCGTGGCGGATTGCTGTTGGCACCATAGGCGTACTGGCGCTTATTGCGGCAATAACCTTTTGGCGTATTCTGCCTGAGTCACGTCATTTTCGTCCGGGCTCCTTGCGCCCGAAAACGCTGCTACTTAATAGCAAATTGCACTGGCATGATGCAGGTTTACCGCTGCTGTTTTTGGAAGGTTTTCTGTTAATGGGTGCTTTTGTTACCCTATTTAACTATATTGGCTATCGCCTTTTGGCTCCCCCCTATCTTCTAAGTCAGGCGTTGGTCGGCTTGCTTTCTGTGGTCTATCTCACCGGTAGTTATAGTTCTCCGAAAGCCGGTGCATTAACATCCCGCTTCGGGCGTGGCCCAGTGCTAAGTAGCGCTATCCTTCTTATGTTAACAGGGTTGGGAATCACGGCGTTGGCGCCATTATTTGCCATCTTTATCGGAATGATGCTGTTTACCGCCGGTTTCTTCGCTGCGCATTCGGTGGCGAGCAGTTGGATTGGTCAACGCGCGAGACGTGCCAAAGGACAGGCCTCCTCCATGTATCTTTTTTCTTACTACCTGGGATCGAGTCTGGCTGGGACTATCGGCGGATTTTTCTGGTACGCATTTGGCTGGATGGGCATCACTTGTTTTCTGAGCACCCTCCTAGTTATCGCCCTGGGCGTCAGCCTGGTACTCAAACACCGTCTTTAAGAAAGATAACGACAGAATTCAGGGAAACGCCATGTGTTCAGGGCGCTTCCCCGCTATTCTTCCAACCTTTTTACCTGCTGGAAAGTGAGGATTAACACTATTGCTAAGGTGGAGTTTGTTTTGTACAAACATGAGTATGTTGTAACTAATGAGTTTTAGCTAATGAATCGCTACACATTAATCGAACGGATGAACCGCTGTTTTCAGTCGTTAGAAGAGAAACTCGCGCTCCTGCAACGGCAATTTTCAACCTACCGCTTGTTGGCCGGCCGCGTTTATGCGCTTCCCGCTATCGAAAAAGGAACGGAGCATGATCCTATCGAGCATATCCCTGTCACACAGTATGTTGGACAAGCGGCCTGCGAACGCGGCTTACGTCATTTTCAGCGTCTATTTATTCATCACTATCCAGAAACGCTCAGCAGTAAAAGCGCCGTGCGATTGCCAGGGGCGCTCTGTTTTGCCGTCAACGAGGCAGAGTATCAGCAAGCGAACGCACTGGTAGGCGAGATTAACCGACTAAAAAAAACGCTAGAGCACATTATTACTGTCGAAGCAGAATTGGCGCCAGAGCAGCGTTTCGAATTCGTCCACATGCATCTGAAAGGATTGATTACGCTTAACGCTTATCGTTCGTTGACGCTGATAACTAACCCCGCCTCCGTCCGTTTCGGCTGGGCGAATAAAAACATCATCAAGACAATGACACGGGTGGAATTACTGGAGAAGCTGACCAAAAGCCTACATGCGGCGACACAGACCGCCCCATATAGCAAAGCGCCACGGGCAGAGCAGATAGAACAGGAAATAAACGCCATATTAAAGTTACCGGATAATGCCGTGTTGAAGATAAAACGGCCGGTAAAAGTGCAGCCTATCGCCCGCGTCTGGTATGCCGAACAACAGAAACAGGTTCAGCACCCCTGCCCGTCCCCGCTACTTGTGCTTTGCCAACAGGAAACAGGCAGCAATGTGCCAATTATCGGCGAGCTCCATCCCTATGACGCTAATAACATCAAGCATAGGCATAAACCGCAAGCCGCCGCACTTCGTCTGGTCATCCCGCGTTTGCATCTCTATACCGATGCGCCGGAATAACAGTAAAAATCCGCCTTCATAGAAGGCGGCTTTGATTTCGCCCCAGAGGGGCGTACTAAGTTCGGACTCCTAGAGCCCTCTCTTCACAGTTCATGAAGTGATAGTTGTTTCTCTTCTACTTCATGTTTTTCTTGATACTTTACATATTTACGAATCATCTCTGAGTTCACACCTACGGTGTCCACACAGTAACCTTTCGCCCAGAAGTGATTTCCCCATAATTTATGCTTACGCAGGTAAGGAAATTTACTGAATAACCTTATCGCTGTTCTTCCTTTAAGGTGACCCATTACTTCTGATACCGATAGCTTCGGCGGTATTTTTACCAACAGATGCACATGATCTATTTGCACATTTAATTCAACTATCTGAATTTTTAGCTGTTCACTTAGGATCCAGATTTGTCGATAGACTTCTTTGCCTACATTACCCTTTAGTATTCGGAAGCGACATTTAGGTGTCCAAACGATATGATATTGACAATGCCACAGCACGTGGGAAGCTTTTTGAAACCTGCTCATGTTTAATCTCCTTATCAGTTGTGGGGACAACAGATAGGGATTTTGGCATGGGTAGGTTTTTACAGGCAGAGCCAAAACCAAGCCGATAACCACGTCCACAGGACGTGGTTTTTAGTTAGCAATCATAACCACCCGCATAGCGGGTGGTTTTATGTTTAAGACTCTAACGCGTCTTAAACTGGCTAAAGCCATAAGAAAAGCGTGCGAGTAGCACGCTATCGGCAGGCTTTGTGATTACACGCTGATGTCGGCGCCACTATACTTTCAGGCTGCCTACCATCTGCTCTGGCCGAACCCATTCATCAAACTGGGCTTCGGTAAGATAGTTCAGTGCGAGCGCCGACGCTTTTAACGTCAACCCTTCTTTGTGCGCCTTTTTAGCAATTTCAGCGGCTTTGTCATAGCCGATATGCGTATTCAACGCCGTTACCAGCATCAGCGACTCATTCAGTAGCTGATTAATGCGATCTCGATTCGGTTCAATGCCTACCGCACAGTGCACATTAAAGCTCTTCATACCATCGGCCAGCAGCCGCACCGATTGCAGAACGTTATGAATGACCAAAGGACGATATACATTCAGTTCAAAATTACCGGACGCGCCGCCGATATTCACTGCGACATCGTTGCCCATAACCTGACAACACAGCATCGTTAATGCTTCACATTGGGTTGGATTGACCTTCCCCGGCATAATAGAACTCCCCGGCTCATTTTCAGGGATGCTTAACTCACCGATACCACAGCGCGGCCCGGAAGCCAGCCAACGCACATCGTTCGCGATTTTCATTAACGATGCCGCCAGCCCTTTTAACGCACCGTGTGCGTGTACTAATGCATCGCAGGTAGCCAATGCTTCAAATTTATTCGGTGCTGAAACAAACGGTTGACCAGTGAGCGTGGCCAGTTCTTGCGCTACACGTACTGCATATTCAGGATGCGTATTTAACCCCGTCCCCACGGCGGTTCCCCCCAGGGCGAGTTCACACAAGTGAGGCACACTGTTTTCGATGTGCTTCAGATTATGCTGCAACATCGCCGCCCAGCCGGAAATTTCCTGCCCTAGTGTCAGGGGGGTCGCATCCTGTAAATGCGTTCGCCCGATCTTGACAATATCTTTAAACCGCTCGGCTTTGGCGACTAACGTCGCGTACAGCGCTTTCAATTCAGGGATCAGATGCTCGTTGAGCGCGACCACCGCCGCCACATGCATAGCCGTTGGGAATACGTCGTTGGAACTCTGGCTTTTATTGACATCATCGTTAGGGTGCACCATGCGGTTGTTGCCCCGCTCTCCTCCCAGCAATTCACTGGCGCGGTTAGCCAACACCTCATTCATATTCATATTACTTTGCGTGCCCGATCCCGTTTGCCATATGGCTAATGGAAATTCTCCGGCATGTTTGCCGGCTAATACTTCATCCGCGGCCTGAATGATCGCATTGCCGCGATCGGCAGGCAGAAGCGAAAGATCCATGTTAACGCGCGCGGCGGCACGCTTAGTTTGTGCCAGCGCAAAAATCAACGCTCGCGGCATCTTCTCCTCAGAAATACGAAAGTGTTCCAGCGATCGCTGCGTTTGTGCACCCCATAACCGTTCAGCGGGCACCGCGATTGGCCCCATTGAATCTTTTTCACTACGAGTCGGGCTCATGACTAATCCTCTTAAATACACGTTTAACGAGTAGAAATTTTGATTCACATTGCTTAAATGACGCTATCTCACCCGATAACGCTTAATGTCAAACTCACTTACTGGCCGACTAACACTGTCTGGTATCACGCTACATAAAACATTACCATGAAACGAAGAAGTTCAACGCCGTCAGAATCACACAAGTAATTAACATTCAAAATTACATAGATTAACAATTAATGGAATAGCGGGAAGCCGACATGCAAAAAATGCTCAACTGCATCCAACACTATGCCTGGGGCAGTAAACACGCGTTAACTGAGCTATATGGGATTGATAATCCAGAAAATTTACCGATGGCTGAACTTTGGATGGGCGCGCACCCCAAAAGTAGTTCGGCGCTTGTTGATGAAAAAGGCAACATCCGTAACCTACGCGAGGCGATAGCGGAAGACCCATCTGCCTATCTGGGCGCGACGATCGCACAACGTTTTGGCGAATTGCCTTTTCTCTTTAAGGTGTTATGCGCGGAACAGCCGCTATCGATTCAGGTTCACCCTAATAAATTAGCGGCAGAACAGGGGTTTGCGAAGGAAAATGCCGCTGGTATCGCGCTGAATGCGCCTGAGAGGAACTACAAAGATGCTAATCACAAGCCGGAGCTTGTCTACGCATTAACCCCTTTTCAGGCCATGAATGGATTCCGGGAATTATCTGAAATTGCGCGTCTACTGACACCGGTTGCTAGCGCTCACCCGTCAATCGCGGCGTTCTTACAGCAGCCGGATACCAAGCGACTCGCGATGTTATTCGCTAACCTACTGAATATGGAAGGCGAGCAAAAATCCCGGGCACTCGGTGTGTTGAAAGCCGCATTGAACAGTCAGGATGATGAACCCTGGGCCACAATCCGTGCGATTACACATAACTATCCCGAAGATAATGGGCTATTTTCGCCTTTGCTACTCAATGTCATTACGCTTCAGCCTGGCGAAGCGATGTTCCTGTTTGCGCAAACACCGCATGCCTATCTGCAAGGCGTGGCACTTGAAGTGATGGCGAATTCAGATAATGTGCTGCGCGCCGGATTAACGCCAAAATACATTGATATTCCAGAACTGCTCGATAATGTTATCTTTGAGGCCAAGCCAGCAAATCAACTGCTGATGATGCCGCATCGTCAGGGTAATATGCTAAATTTCCCTATTCCTGTGGATGATTTTGCTTTTTCGCTGCACGAACTGGGGAAAATTCCGCAAACGCTCAACCAGAACAGCGCCGCGATCGTCTTTTGTATCGACGGCCATGCTGTACTGAGAAAAGATGGACAGCAGCTTGTACTGCGTCCCGGAGAATCCGGCTTTGTTTGTGCCAGCGAATCACCCATCACTATTGAGGGACAAGGGCGTCTCGCGCGCGTGTTTAACCAATGATGGATTCTGTACACCGACGCGCCTTGAAGAAAGCGATCGGCGTTTGCGTTAGAACACGCATTTTTTTACTAAAGGATGAATAAGAATGAAAAAGTCGTTAGTCGCCGTAGGCATTATCGTTGCTCTGGGTGTCGTTTGGACCGGTGCATCCTGGTACACTGGCAAACAATTGGCGCAACATATTGATGATTTCACCGATACGCTGAACACCCAACTCAAGCAACGTTATCCCAATGCCGGATTGAAGGTCGTCTATCGCGACTACCAGGGTGGCATATTCAGTAGCACATTGGCCTATGTTTTACAGGCGGATGGCACGGCCAAGGGCGCACAACTCCTCGCGCCAGGTGAGGAAATTGTCTTCAATGAGACCGTGTCTCACGGCCCATTCCCACTGGCGCAACTTAAGACGTTCAACATTGCTCCGGCAATGGCGTCAGTCCATAGTGAGTTGGCCAACACGCCGGCCGTCCAATCCTGGTTTGAACTCACTAAGAACAACCCCGTCGTGACGGCCGAAACCCGTATCGCCTATAGCGGTGATACCACATCACTTGTGACGTTGGCCCCCATCGACCAGCAATCGCCAGAGCAAAGCGTCTTCTTTAGCGGAGCGCAAGCCGAGTTGGATATCGGTCACGATCTGCGTAGCAGCAGGTTGGATACCGCCATCGCTAGCATGAAAATGGAGAGAAAAAACGCCTGGGGTCAAACCGAACGCCTTGATGTCAGTGACTTCATTATTAAAGGAAACAATCAAAAAGGTAAATTCGATCTGGATCTTGGCAATAGCGACCTGTCATTGAAAACGCTGACGTTTGCCGTTGAAGGCGACGATCCCGTTACCGTCAACAATTTATCACTGCAAAGCCGCGTCACGGAAGATGATAAAAACCTGGCGGGTAACCTGGTAGTCTCGCTAGGATCGTTAATGATCGGCGATCGTAATCTGGGAGCGGGAAATATTAATGTGTCCCTCTCGCAACTGGATGGCGCCAGCACCAGGCAGTTCCTCACCGCCTACCAAAACAACGTGCAGAAACTGTTGCAAGATCCTACCACGATAGATCCTGATACTTATCAAAATGAGATTGCCCTGACGGCACGGCAATACTTGCCGCAGTTGCTAAAAGGCAATCCTACCATTGAAATTGCCCCGATTAGCTGGAAAAACAGTAAAGGCGAAGGCACATTCACGCTGGCGTTAAACTTAACCGATCCGTTGCAAAACACGGACAACGCCGTTAACGCCACGGTATCAGATGAAGAAAAAATCATCCGTCAGTCGGTCAAAAAACTCGATGCGACGCTCAAGGTTCCGCTCGATATGCTGGCAGAGTTAATGGTACAGTCGCGAGCGAAACCCGCTAACGATGAAGAATATAAGCAAGCGATGTCTACGGCGCAGCAGCAGGCTAAGCTGATCGCGGACATCGGCCAGATGAATCAGATAAGCGTGACGAAAGATAACGCGATTACCAGCTCGCTACACTACACTGACGGTCAAGTTAATTTTAACGGTAACAACGTCTCGTTAGCCGATTTCATTGCCCCTTATTTTTCTCTTCCAGCGCAAGAGCAAGAAACATCACAACCTGACGCGCAACAAGCCCCTATGGTTCCCCCAGCGCAATGATTTACAACGGAAAATTGGCGCAACTGGATTAAACAGTTCGGTACATTGAAACGCCCGGTGGCGGCCCTGGCAGCCACCGTTTTCTGCCACAGCTTCTTGATATTCCCTGTATAGAGATTATGTCTACGTTCAAAACCTTTCTTGACGCTCATCAGGCCGCATTATATGCCATCGCCGTGATAGCTGCGGTTGCTACGGCCAGCATATTACCGGAAACCGTATCGTGGGATGTCGCCATTAATCCGGCGTTAGCGCTAATGCTGTTTCTCACGTTTCTGCAAGTTCCATTGACGACCATCGGTAAAGGTCTCATGCCATCCAGATTCATCGGCGCGCTGCTCACGGCCAACTTTATCGTCATTCCCCTGCTCGTCGCCGCGATGTCGTTTTTTCTCCCCGCAGATCCACTGGTAAAGCTAGGTATTCTCATGGTGTTGCTTGCGCCGTGTATCGATTACGTGGTCACATTTGCGCATCTGGGGCGGGCAGATGCCACTCGTCTGTTAGCCGCGACGCCGCTTTTACTCATGTTGCAAATGTTGGCCTTGCCCCTTTACCTGACGCTATTTCTCGACCATGACGCCGCCGATCTCATTGTCTATGGTCCCTTTATCGACGCGTTTATTAGGCTCATCGCCCTGCCGCTCGCACTGGCGGCGCTGGTACAGTGGATTGCGGCACGCCAGAGCTTGGTGGCAAAAGTGGCGGACGCATTGGGCTATCTTCCGGTGCCGGCGACGGCGTTGGTTCTGTTTATCGTGGTCGCGGCTATCATTCCGCAGCTTCGTACCACCTGGGAATGGGTTTTGCTCGCCGTGCCGTTTTACATTCTCTTCGCGCTACTCGCGCCATGTCTAGGGTGGTTAACGGGCCGCGTGTTCGGGGTAGACTCAGCGAGCGGACGGGCCGTCGCCTTTAGCGCCAGCACGCGCAATTCGCTGGTTATCCTGCCGCTGGCGTTGGCGATTCCGGGTGCGCTCCCGCTGCTTCCTGCCGTTATCGTTTGCCAAACGCTAGTGGAACTGCTCAGTGAGCTTATTTACATCCGGGTTCTTCCCAGATTGCATATGCCAAGGAACGAGACCTTAAAATCGTAATCGATAGCGCTGGCAACAGGATTTTGGAGAGCTCACGCGAGACAACCAGCAGATGATCGTTCCCTCTACTTGCGCAGCGCCCTCGGTCAATTAACAACCGAGGGCGCTGTGAGTAAAGGAAATACCGTGTTTTTTATTGATGGGACGTTTCCGCTTCCTTATGTAACCGTTTGGCATAGCGTTGCGCCAGCGCGGCACACACCATCAACTGAATTTGGTGGAAAATCATCAGTGGCAGCACCATTGCCCCAACGGCCGCGGCGGGAAATAGCACATTGGCCATCGGTATCCCATTTGCCAGGCTCTTCTTCGAGCCACAGAAAACGATGGTGATTTCATCGGCAGTAGTAAAACCGAGCTTGCGGGCAACCAGCGTATTCACCACCAGCACGATAGCCAGCAGTACTAGCGAACACCCCACCACCGCCAACAATGACCAACCGTTAATTTGTCCCCAAATCCCCTCGACCACCGCTTCGCTGAATGCCACATATACCACTAACAGTATCGATGTCCGGTCAGTAATATTAATCAGTTTACGGTGCCGCTCGACCCATCCGGCGATCAGCGGGCGCGACAGGTGCCCAATGACGAAAGGCACCATCAGTTGCATGATGATAGAACCGATAGCATGTAGCGTATCCGTCTCACCACCCTGCGTGTGCATCAATAAACCAACCAAAATGGGTGAGAGAAATACCCCCAAAATACTGGAGGCCGATGCACTGCAAATCGCGGCGGCCACGTTACCGCCAGCCATCGAGGTATACGCAATCGCCGATTGTACGGTTGCAGGTAAGGCGCACAGGTAGAGAAAGCCAAGATACAGCGTCGGTGTTAATACCACGGGCGACAGCACACTCATGCCCATGCCCAATAGCGGAAAGAGAATAAACGTACTGGCAAACACCACCAGATGCAAACGCCAGTGCCCCATCCCTGAGGTAATCGCTTCACGCGACAGCTTCGCGCCATGCATAAAAAACAGCAAGGCAATCGCCGCTGTCGTCAGATATTCAAAAAAAACCTTCGTTCCACCCTGTGCTGGCAGTATCGATGCTGTCAGTACAACCAAAATCAGTACCAATAAAAACTTATCAATGCGTAATCGCTGTAACCACCCCATGCCTGATACCTTCCCCTAAGCCATTATCATCTATACACGCTAACAATACGGGCGATCCTAAGATCGCCCATTTAAACAGACCGTTAACTATCTGGAATAACGAGAGGTAAATCTAGCTATTTTTTAGTGTGAGCGCCTTTTTCTGCACATGCGAGAGCAGCCCAAGTTCGATTAGTTCCATGACCTGAATGGCCTGATGTACGCTGACCGGATTTTCCCCTTTACCCAACAACGCCGCGCACACGGCAGCATAATATGCGGGATAGTCGCCCGGTAGCGTCGTGATAGTTTGCTCAGTCGTAATGCCATCGCGTGACAACGTCAAAACGCCGTCACGTTTATCTTGCCCCCAATCCGCCAGAGGCGGACGTTCACCCGCTTTCAGACGTTCTTCCTGCGGATCGAGACCATATTTGACAAAGCTGCCGCGCGTGCCGTGCACAATAAAACGCGCCGCCTCTGCGGCAACCAACATACTGGCGTGCAGCACCACTCTGCGCTGCGGATAAATCAGCGTCGCATGAAAATAATCAATGGCTTTACTGCCAGGCCGGAGTTGCGCCATGTCTACCTGGATGGCTACCGGTAAACCGAAAAGTTGGAGTGCTTGATCCAGTAAGTGCGGCCCAAGATCGTACCAAATCCCACTGCCTTCACTGCCGTCCTCGCGCCAACGCTGGCGCACTTCAGGCCGAAAGCGGTCAAAATGCGATTCCATATACACCACATCTCCCAACGCACCGGTAGATAACAGGTGTTTAAGCGTCAGGAAATCGCTATCCCAGCGGCGGTTATGAAAAACGGACAAGACTTTCCCAACATGTTCAGCGACAGCCCGCAGCTCATGCGCTTGTGATAACGTCAGCGTGAAAGGTTTATCGACAATGACATGTTTACCCGCCTCCAATGCCTGTTTCGCCAACGGGTAATGGGTATCATTTGGTGTAGGAATGACAATGAGATCGATATCGGGATCGTTGAATAATGCCTGGGGCGCACTCTCGACGCGTAAATTAGCCCAATCCTCATGCACTTTATCAGCACGACTGCTGGACACTGCCGCCAGCGTCATCCCGGCTGTACCGGCAATCAGTGGCGCATGGAATGTTTTGCTGGCATAGCCGTAACCTAGCAACCCAACACGAATGGTCTCACTCATGACGATGCCCCTTAGCATGCGTTGACATTATAAATCCCGTTCAGTATATACCCGGGATGTACTCGCGCGTAGACAACGATTAGAAAGAACACCGCGGTCATTGCCGTTATGCGTTTAGCGTGGTCACTATTTTTGCGACTTTTATAACTTTCTCTCAATTAACAGCTACTATCCCTGCTATTCCGTTATTTATCTCCCTTAATCTGTTGTTGAAAAATTAGTTTGTTGTTGAAAAATAAGCATGATTTATTACTCTGCACCTCTAGACAGGCGTTCCGACTTGAATATACTTAGTCATCTTAACCACATAACTATTAGCTCACTTCACCATGACCGTTTATGATTACTTGCTTAAATTCAGGAAAGTAAATTCAACAGAAAGCTTGGAAAGGCTCTTTGATCACCTTAATTATTCACTGACAGATAGTCAGGAAATCATCAACATGTATCGCGCAGCTGACCATCGACGGGCAGAATTGGCAGCGGGCGGACGTTTGTTTGATCTTGGCCATGTGCCTAAATACGTCTGGCATCACGTTCAGTAATAACAAATGGCTATCTGTCGCTTAAAAGAATAATTATGCAATAATTTCTACCCAGGCGATGAGCTAAAACGCGTTTTGCGTAACAGGCTGGCGTTCTTCCGACCGAGAAACGCCACCCCTTTTCCCCTTTCAAGGGACGACAATAACCCTACTTTGGGTATGTTGTCGAAATGCCGACAATACCTGATAATAGTCTGGTTTTATTTTGTAGGCACCGTGATGACCGAATACGCATTGCTCTTTGTAAGCATCCTTCTGGTAAATAATTTCGTCTTAGTGAAGTTTCTTGGCCTGTGCCCCTTTATGGGCGTTTCCAAAAAACTTGAGACAGCGATTGGCATGGGAATGGCGACCACCTTCGTGATGACGATCGGATCGATGTTTTCCTGGCTGATCAACGAATTTATTCTGGTTCCGCTCGACATTCTCTATTTGCGCACGATGGCATTCATATTAGTGCTCGCCGTGGTGGTGCAATTTTCCGAGATGTTCGTGCGTAAAGTCAGCCCGGAGCTATACCGTCTGCTCGGCATTTTCTTGCCGCTGATCACGACTAACTGTGCCGTACTTGGCGTCGTATTGCTAAACATTAATTTGTCACATGGTTTCCTGCAATCGACCATTTATGGTTTCGGCGGCGCAGCGGGTTTTTCCCTGGTCATGGTACTCTTTGCCGCTATTCGGGAACGACTGGCCGTGTCGAATGTTCCTGCGCCGTTTCGCGGTTCTTCTATCGCGCTGATCACTGCCGGTCTCATGTCGCTGGCATTTATGGGCTTTGCCGGTTTGGTGAAATTCTGATGAATATCTGGGTTGCTATAGTCGCATTAAGCACCCTCGCGCTGGCGTTCGGGCTGGTGCTCGGCTATGCCTCGCGCCGGTTTAAGGTCGAAGACGATCCCATTGTGGAAGAAGTGGAAGCCATGTTGCCGCAAAGTCAGTGCGGTCAGTGTGGTTACCCAGGCTGTCGCCCTTATGCCGAAGCGGTCGCGTTGCAAGGTGAAAGCATTAATAAATGCGGCCCTGGCGGCGAAGCGATGATGTTAAAACTGGCCGAAAAGCTCAACATCGAGCCACAACCGCTAGAAGGCGATGCCGACGTTCAGTCTCCGGCGCGACACGTTGCCTGGATCGATGAGAGCAACTGCATCGGTTGCACAAAATGTATTCAAGCCTGCCCGGTTGATGCCATCATCGGCAGTACCAAAGCGGTACATACCGTGGTCAGTGACTTATGCACTGGCTGCGACCTCTGCGTTTCTCCTTGCCCTACGGACTGTATCGAATTACGGCCTATCGCGCCGACTCCCGCCAATTGGAAATGGGATCTCGATACGATTCCAGTACGCGTTATTCAAGTAGAACAACATGCTTAAGCTGTTTTCCGCCTTTAAAAAAGACAGGATCTGGGATTTCGACGGCGGCATTCATCCGCCGGAAATGAAGATACAATCCAGTCGTACGCCACTACGGCACATGCCGTTGCCAGAACAGTTCATTATTCCGCTCAAGCAGCATCTTGGGCCAGAAGGTGAGATCGCTGTCAGTGTTGGTGATAGCGTGTTGCGTGGGCAGCCGTTAACGCGCGGTAAAGGCCGCGCCCTGCCCGTGCATGCACCGACATCGGGAATAGTGGTCGCCATTCGCCCGCACATGACGGCGCATCCTTCAGGATTGTCCGAACTCAGTGTCATTATCGAGCCGGATGGCGAGGATCGCTGGTGCGAACGTCAGCCTGTTACCGATTACCGCGCGCAAAGCGTTGAGCGCCTGCTCGACCATCTGCATCAGGCCGGGATCGCGGGGCTAGGCGGCGCGGGTTTCCCCACCGCCGCCAAGTTACAAGGCGGGATGCATGGAATTGAAACGCTGATAATCAACGGGGCGGAATGTGAACCCTATATCACTGCCGACGATCGGCTCATGCAAGAGTGCGCAGATGACATTATTCAAGGGATCGAGATCTTGTCTTTTCTACTGCGACCTCAACGTATACTCATCGGCATCGAAGACAATAAACCAGAGGCGATTGCCGCTATACGTGTGGCCATGGGGAAGCGCAACGATATGCAGCTGCGCGTCATTCCCACTAAGTATCCGTCCGGGGGCGCCAAGCAACTCACCAAGATTCTAACCGGCAAAGAAGTCCCGTTCGGTAAACACTCCGCCACCATTGGCGTTCTGATGCAAAACATCGGTACGGTCTTCGCCATCAAACGTGCCGTAATCGACGGCGAACCGCTTACCGAGCGCGTGGTGACGCTGACCGGGGAAGCAATACGCCGGCCCGGTAACGTGTGGGCCAGACTGGGTACGCCCGTCCGCCACCTGCTGAAGCAAGGGGGATTCCACGTCGATAGGCAACCCATGGTTATCATGGGCGGTCCGCTGATGGGGTTTACGCTGCCGTCACTGGATGTCCCTATCGTCAAAATTAGCAACTGCCTGCTCGCACCATCACATACGGAAATGGGCCCCGTGGCTGAGGAACAATCCTGTATCCGCTGTAGCCAATGCGCCGATGCCTGTCCCGCAGGCCTTTTGCCACAGCAACTTTATTGGTTCAGCCGTGGGCAGGAACACGAGAAAGCCCGCAACCATCATTTGTTTGACTGTATTGAATGCGGCGCCTGCGCCTATGTATGTCCCAGCAATATTCCGTTGGTGCAATACTATCGTCAGGAAAAAGCCGAAATAAGAGCCATTGATGAAGACGCGCAACGCGCTGCACAGGCTAAAGAACGTTTTGAGGCTAAACAGGCGCGTTTGGCGCGCGAAAAGGCCGCTCGCGAATTGCGACATCGGCAGGCAGCGGTTGGTGTACCCGCGCGCGATAAAGAGGCGGTTCAGGCCGCGTTGGAACGCGTGCGTCGTAAACAAGCCGCCAGCAACGAGACCGGTTTACCGCCTTCCGCCATTATCGACGAGCCGCAACAATCCGCTACAGCCGAGTTGATCGCTGACAAGATTGATCCACGGAAAGCCGCTGTCGCTGCGGCCCTTGCCCGCGTCAAAGCACGAAAAGCCGCCCAGCAGCTTGCAGCAAACGAGGACTCGGCCGCGCTTCCCGCTTCTCATAATGAACCAGATTCCATCGCTGCCGTCAATGCGCCAGCGGCGGAAGATCCGCGCAAGGCCGCCGTTGCCGCCGCCATCGCTCGCGTCAAAGCGCGTAAAGCCGCTCAGCAGCTTGCCGTAAACGAGGATTCGGCCACGCTTCCCGCTTCTCACACTGAGCCAGATTCCATCGCTGCCGACAATGCGCCAGCGGCGGAAGATCCGCGCAAGGCCGCCGTTGCCGCCGCCATCGCTCGCGTCAAAGCGCGTAAAGCCGCTCAGCAGGCAACATCATATCAAGAGGAATAAATGGCTTTTAGAATAGCGAGTTCACCGTTCACACATAACCAGCAGACCACACAGCACATTATGCTGTTGGTCATTTTGGCGTGCCTGCCCGGCATACTGGCGCAAGTCTTTTTTTTCGGTTTCGGTAACCTTATCCAAATCGGGTTGGCGTCGGCCACAGCGCTTATTACAGAAGGCGTGACGTTGTCACTTAGGCGATTCACCGTTCGTACAACGCTGTCCGATAATTCCGCGCTATTAACCGCCGTACTACTTGGCGCTAGCCTACCGCCACTAACCCCCTGGTGGATGGTTGTCATGGCGACCGCCTTCGCTATTATTATCGCCAAGCAGTTGTACGGCGGGCTGGGGCAAAATCCTTTTAATCCTGCAATGATTGGTTATGTGGTCTTGCTTATCTCCTTTCCGGTTCAAATGACGAGCTGGTTGCCGCCTACCGCGCTGCAAACCATCCCTCTCAATTTCCATGATGCCGTTACCATGATTTTTACTGGATACACGCCTGATGGATACACGATGCAACAGTTAATGCAGAACGCCGATGGTGTAAGCCAGGCAACTCCGCTTGATACGTTCAAAACCAGTTTACGTTCCGGTCAGACAGCCACAGATATCTTGCAGCAGCCGATTTTCGCCCACTCTCTCTCGGGTATTGGCTGGCAATGGGTGAATATCGGCTTCCTCATTGGCGGGATATTTTTATTAGCACGTGGCGTTATTCGCTGGCATATTCCGGTCAGTTTCCTCTTAACACTGATCTGCTGCGCCTCGTTAAGCTGGGCGATTGCGCCTGAGCAATTCGCATCGCCGGGCCTACATCTATTTTCTGGGGCGACAATGCTTGGAGCCTTTTTTATTGCCACCGATCCGGTCACGGCATCAACCACAAACCGAGGACGCCTGATTTTTGGCGCATTGATTGGGTTGCTGGTCTGGCTAATTCGTACCTACGGCGGTTACCCAGACGGTGTCGCCTTTGCCGTTTTGCTCGCGAACATTACCGTGCCGCTGATCGACTACTACACCAAGCCACGCGCTTATGGCCACCATCGGTAAGGAGACGCCCATGCTAACGACCATGCGCCGCCATGCGACCACGCTGGCGCTGTTTGCCGCCTTCACCACTGCCGTCACGGCGGTAGTAAATAGGTTGACGGAGCCGACCATCGCGCATCAGGCGGTGTTGCAGCAAAAAATGTTGTTCGACCAGGTTGTCCCTGCCGAATTATATAATAGTGATATGCAAAAAGAATGTTACGTTGTCACTGACCCAGCGTTAGGGTCATCCGCACCGCACCGCATTTTCATTGCCCGACGGGATGGGGAACCGGTTGCCGCTGCACTCGAAAGCACAGCTCCGGATGGGTATTCTGGCGCGATTAAACTGCTGATTGGCGCCGATTTTCATGGCAAAGTACTCGGCGTCCGCGTTCTTGAACACCATGAAACCCCAGGGCTGGGGGATAAAATCGACGTACGGATTTCTGACTGGATCACGCGGTTTAATGGGCTAACAGTACAAGGTGAGCATGACGCACGTTGGGCGGTAAAAAAAGACGGCGGTATGTTTGACCAATTTACCGGGGCCACCATCACGCCACGGGCCGTCATCCATAGCATAAAACGCAGCACGCTTTTCCTACAAACGTTGCCAGCAAAACTCAACTCGCTATCTGCCTGCGGAGAAGATCAATGAGTCAAACCAAAGCGCTGTTCATCAATGGGTTGTGGAAAAACAATTCAGCACTGGTGCAACTGCTCGGCCTCTGCCCATTATTAGCCGTGTCATCAACAGCAACCAACGCGCTGGGATTAGGATTGGCAACTACCCTGGTTCTAACCTGTACCAACATCGCCGTTTCCGCACTACGTCGTTGGGTGCCAACGGAAATTCGCATTCCTATCTACGTGATGATCATCGCCTCAGTGGTCAGCACCGTACAAATGTTGATTAACGCCTATGCTTACGGGCTATATCAGTCTCTGGGTATTTTTATTCCATTGATTGTCACAAACTGTATCGTTATCGGTCGAGCAGAAGCCTTTGCCTCCAAAAATGCCATCTTCCCTTCCGCTATTGACGGTCTGGCAATGGGTCTGGGGGCGACTAGTGCACTGGTAGTACTCGGATCTTTACGTGAAATACTGGGTAACGGTACGCTGTTCGATGGTGCCGATTTACTGCTGGGTAGTTGGGCCAAGGTTCTCCACATCGACGTTATGCACCTCGATACCCCTTTTCTACTGGCGATGCTACCGCCGGGCGCTTTTATTGGTTTGGGTCTGCTGCTCGCGGTGAAATACGTGATTGATGAAAAAATGAAACAGCGCCGCGCAAGCGCAGTAACAGACAAGGGAAAAACGGCCGCCACGCCTGGCGCTGTAGGGGAATCACTGTGAACAAGGCTAAACGGATTGAAATATTAACGCGTTTACGCGCCAATAACCCGCATCCAACAACGGAATTGCATTTCAACTCGCCCTTTGAACTGCTTATCGCGGTCCTGCTTTCCGCTCAAGCGACTGATGTCAGTGTCAACAAGGCTACGGCCAAGCTCTTCCCTATCGCCAACACGCCTGAAGCCTTACTCGCACTCGGCGTAGACGGCGTTAAAGATTACATTCGAACCATCGGATTGTTTAATAGCAAAGCGGAAAACATCATCAAGACCTGCCGCCTGTTGCTGGAAAAACATCAAGGGCAGGTTCCTGAAGATCGCGACGCGCTGGAAGCCTTGCCGGGCGTCGGGCGGAAAACGGCCAATGTCGTGTTAAATACGGCTTTCGGCTGGCCGACGATTGCCGTGGATACCCATATCTTTCGCGTCAGCAACCGCACGGGATTCGCGCCAGGTAAAACCGTCGAGCAGGTAGAGGAAAAACTGCTGAAAGTTGTTCCAGCAGAATTTAAAGTCGATTGTCATCACTGGTTAATCCTGCACGGCCGTTACACCTGTGTCGCCCGCAAACCACGCTGTGGCTCCTGCCTGATTGAAGATTTATGCGAATTTGGCGCAAAGACGCCGATTACTTCACCGGCAATGTGACGTCTTTAAACATCGCCTCAATCTCATCATTTGAACGTAATGCTACGGCGGAATCGACAACATCCCTAGTGAGATGTGGAGCAAACCGCTGGATGAAATCGTACATGTAACTACGTAGAAACGTACTCCGCCGAAAGCCAATTTTCGTCGTACTGTAGTTGAAAATGCTGTTGGCATTGAGAGTGACGAGATCGGTTTCTGTTTGCGGATCGACCGCCATATTCGCGATCACCCCTACACCCAAACCTAAACGTACATACGTCTTGATGACATCAGCATCCGTGGCGGTGAAAACAATACGTGGCGTTAGTCCTGCGCGGTTAAATGCCGTGTCTAACTCTGAGCGCCCCGTAAAGCCAAAAGTGTAGGTGACAATAGGATAAGCCGCCAACTCTTCGATAGTGATGTCGGTTTGGGAAGCCAAAGGATGGTCGGGTTTTACGACTACCGCACGATTCCAGTGATAGCATGGCAGCATGACCAGATCGTCGTACAAATGCAGCGCTTCGGTCGCGATAGCAAAATCCGCCGATCCTTTTGCCACGGCTTCCGCAATTTGCGTCGGCGATCCCTGATGCATATGCAGTGACACACGAGGGTAACGATCGATAAAACCTTTGATTACACTTGGCAGCGCATAGCGCGCCTGTGTATGCGTAGTTGCTACATATAGCGAACCTTTATCGGGATAGGTGTGCTCTCCAGCAACGGCTTTGATTGCATCAACTTTTGACAGAACCTCACGCGCAATGCGAATGACTTCCTGTCCAGCGGGCGTCACCTGTGTCAGATGTTTTCCACTACGGGCAAAAATTTGAATGCCCAACTCATCCTCCAGCATGCGAACCTGTTTACTGATCCCTGGCTGAGAAGTGTACAATCCTTCTGCGGTGGAAGACACGTTCAGGTTGTGATTAACAACTTCAACAATATAACGAAGCTGTTGTAGTTTCATAATATATCCCATTCCCAATTAAGTATGCGCAAGGCATGTCGCAACGTTTAATGACGTCTGATTTTATTGTATCGCGATCGATAGCGCTTATGTCGCAAGGCATCTATCTCCGACAATTAATGCCATTTAATCATAAAAATTATTTTTATATAACTATTATCACTTTATCACGTTTCTTAAATCGAAAAAGCCAGCCTGATGGCTGGCCTACTGCAACGATAATCTCCATTTATACGCCTGACGGCATAATGAGGCTATTTCTTTCCTTCGACCCACTTGCCATCAATATAAAATGCCGACCAGCCTGTTGCTTTGCCCTCTTTCTCCGATGAAATATATTGCTGCTTGGTCTTGCGGCTAAAACGCACCAGCGTTTTATTGCCGTCTTTATCCATCACCGGAGCTTCGGCCAAATAGCGCAATTTTTCAGGAAGACGATCTTTGAATCGCACCAGTTCCTCTACCAATGGCGCCCGCGTTTCTCGGGATTTCGGAAACGTGTTAGCAGCAAGGAAAACCCCAGCTGCGCCATCACGCAGAACGAAATAGGCATCAGACTTTTCACAAGGGAGTTCAGGCAATGGCACCGGATCTTCCTTCGGTGGCGCAACCTCGCCGTTGCGTAATATCTTGCGGGTGTTCGTACAACTCTCATTGGTACATGCCATGTACTTACCGAAACGCCCCATTTTGAGGTGCATCTCGGCCCCGCATTTATCGCACTCCACAATTGGGCCGTCATAGCCCTTAATGCGGAATTCACCGGTTTCAATCTCATACCCGTCACAGGAAGGGTTATTACCGCAAACGTGAAGTTTACGCTGATTATCGATCAGGTAACTGTCCATCGCGGTGCCGCATTTTACACAGCGGCGACGGGCGCGCAGTGCGTTAGTTTCCGCATCGTCGCCTTCCAGCACGTTAAGAACTTCATTTTCTGGTATCAGGTTAATCGTGGTCTTACAGCGCTCTTTTGGCGGCAACGCATAACCGGAGCACCCCAGAAATACCCCGGTACTGGCGGTACGAATCCCCATTTTGCGCGAGCACGTTGGGCAATCAATACTGGTTAACACCATGGTGTTCGGGCGCATGCCGCCCTCTTCAGGATCCTGCTCTGCCTTTTCTAGCTGTTGGCTGAATTCCTTGAAGAACTCATCCAATACGGCTTTCCATTCGGCTTGATTATTGGCGACCTGATCGAGCTGACTTTCCATCCGCGCGGTGAAATCGTAATTCATGAGTTCGCGGAAATTTTCTTCCAGCCTATCGGTAACGATTTCACCCATCTTCTCGGCGTAGAAGCGACGGTTCTCCACCCGGACATAGCCGCGATCCTGAATGGTTGAGATGATCGACGCATAGGTGGACGGACGCCCAATGCCACGTTTTTCCAACTCTTTTACCAAAGAGGCATCACTGTAACGTGCAGGCGGTTTAGTGAAGTGTTGGCGCGGCAGCAATTTTTGCAAAGAAAGCGCCTCGCCTACGGCAACGCTTGGCAACGTACGATCTTCATCATTTTTACGCAGCGCGGGCATGACCTTCGTCCAACCGTCGAAACGTAACGTGCGCCCTTTGGCCCGCAACTGATAATCTGCGGCCTCGACGATTAACGTGGTGGAGTCGTATTGCGCAGGCGTCATTTGACAGGCGACGAACTGACGCCAAATTAATTGATACAGTTTTTGCGCATCGGCTTCCATATCTTTCAGGCTATCAGCCAGCACGCTGACATCCGACGGGCGTATCGCTTCGTGCGCTTCCTGTGAATTCTCTTTACTGCTATAGAGGTTCGCCGACGCTGGCAAATAGCGTTTCCCGTACGTCTCGTCAATATAGCTACGAACCATCGTCAAAGCATCCTGACTGAGGTTCGTCGAATCGGTACGCATATAAGTAATGTAGCCCGCTTCATACAGACGCTGCGCCATCATCATGGTTTTTTTCACACCAAAACCAAGACGGGTACTGGCCGCCTGCTGGAGCGTCGAGGTAATGAATGGTGCACTGGGTTTACTGCTGGTGGGTTTATCTTCGCGGTTGGCAACCACGTAACGCGCATTTTCAAGCAGGCTAATTGCCGCCTGTGTTTGCGCTTTGTTCACCGGTTTAAACGGTTTGCCGTTGTAGTGCGTCACTTGCATTTGTAATTGGACGTCACTGTTCGCCAGCAAATCGGCGTGCAATTCCCAATATTCTTCCGGCACGAACGCCTTGATTTCACGTTCGCGATCGACAACCAAACGCACCGCCACCGATTGCACACGCCCGGCAGATAAGCCGCGGGCAATTTTTTTCCACAGCAGCGGCGAGACCATGTAACCCACTACGCGATCCATAAACCGGCGCGCCTGCTGTGCATTAACGCGATCTATATTTAGCGTATCTGGTTTTTCAAATGCCTGTTTAATCGCATTTTTTGTAATTTCGTTAAATACCACGCGGCTAAAACGCGCGTCTTCGCCACCGATAATTTCCCGCAAATGCCAAGCGATAGCTTCCCCTTCGCGGTCAAGGTCGGTCGCGAGGTAGATATGATCGGCTTTTTCTGCCAGCGTTTTAAGTTCGGAAACGACCTTCTCCTTACCCGGCAGAATTTCGTAATTAGCCTTCCAGCCATGATAAGGATCGACGCCCATGCGATTTACCAGGGCGGTTTTTTCATCCTTTTTGACTTTCTTTTTGATTTTATCTTTCGTTGAGTCCGCGCTCTTTTTACTGACTGAGCCACTGGTCGGCAAATCGCGCACATGACCGACGCTGGATTTGACCACGTAGTCATTGCCTAAATACTTATTGATCGTTTTGGCTTTTGCCGGGGACTCGACGATAACGAGAGCTTTACCCATATGTACTATTACCTGCTGAATTCTTCTGAAAATCAGATATTTTTCGGAGCATCCCGATACGAAATCGACTCACTGCACAAAGTCCCACACTCTACCTGATAAATGTTGACGCGCAACTTAATTAACAGAGAAAAACCGTTTTCCCTGCTTTCCACCACATCGAATATCGGTCGGTAACCCCTTCAAAGATCGTCACTTTGCATCATCATTTTACCCTTTACGCTGAAACCGCATCGCAGTACCCTTGGCTTAGGTACAGCGGTTGAAGCTGCGTCACTGAGGTGTATAGTGCTGCTGATATTATTGATTGATGCTATTGATTGATATAGTGCAACAACCCGCTTTTTCAAGAGTGAGTACAGGAGTATAAATCATGTCATTTGAATATCAGGGTAACGTAGAAAAACGCCCCATCGATCGCCAAAATTTATTAGCTGAGGCCAATGATATCATTAAACATCACGATGATTATTTACATGGTATGGTCGCTGATGGCGTAGAACAAAAAAATGGCGTGTTAGTTTTTCGCGGTGAGTTTTTTCTCGATGAGGCAGGAATGCCGACGTTAAAAAGCACCGCCGTATTTAACATGTTCAAACATCTTGCTCATGTATTATCCGAAAAATATTATTTGGTAGATTAACGACACCAGCCCGCGTTGAGCGGGCTGGTGCCTCACATCATGCGGCGTTGTTTACAATAACGGTTTCGACCCGCGTTGCCACCAGCGCAACATTAACCGTTCTGCGGTATCACCAGCGCTTCCGGTTAGGCGATCCAATAGGCGTTTACGTCGTGTATAGCGAACATTGAGAACTTCATGGCTGGCCATCTCTGCAATCAATAGATCGTCACTTGTGCCAATAGCATCAACTAACCCCAGCGCTTTGGCCTGTGTACCAAACCAATGCTCTCCCGTCGCTACCGCATCAATGTCCAGCGAGGGGCGCATCTGTTGGACAAAGTCCTTAAATAGCCGATGCGTCACATTAAGATCTTCACGGAATTTCTCGCGCCCCTGTTCGGTATTTTCACCGAAGAGCGTTAACGTGCGCTTAAACTCACCCGCGGTGTGCAATTCAACGTCAATATCCTTGTTTTTTAATAAACGATGGAAATTAGGAATCTGCGCCACAACACCGATAGACCCCACTATCGCAAAAGGGGCCGCGACAATGCGATCGGCAACACAAGCCATCATATAACCGCCGCTGGCCGCCACTTTATCCACCGCAACGGTCAGGCGTACGCCGCCCTGACGCAAACGCTGTAATTGTGAAGCCGCCAGCCCGTAACCGTGCACGACGCCGCCAGGACTTTCGAGGCGCAGTAAGACTTCGTCTTGTGGTTTTGCTACAGCCAGAACGGCCGAAATCTCTTCCCGCAATGAACTGACTTCGCCCGCGTCCATACTGCCATTGAAATCGAGCACATACAGACACGGTTTACGACTTTTCTCTTCGCCGCGCTTAGCGCGTTGCTTTTCTTGCTTCGCGGTTTCTTTCTCTTTCTTCTTTTCTTGTTTCAATAACAGCTTACGCTCGGTATCGCTCATACAGGCCGTCTGCATTTCACGCTGCATTTCCTGATATTGCTCCCCCAGGTTGGTGACCTGTAACTCACCCTTATGTTGACGCTTACGCTGTGTCATACCAAAAATCAGAACAACTAACGCCCCCACGGCCACCACAAGGGTAAGCACTTTAGCCAGAAATAAACCGTATAAAGAAAGAAATTCCACAAACACCGTCCTCATTCATTGGGTATTCATTAATGTTGGTTCTCTCACCGACGATGACGTTGACGCCATGCGTCATTCCCTTTCTATAACCTAACTGATGGCTAGCAATATGGCGATGTTATTCCTGCGCTTTGTATGCTTATTGCTGTTTTTTAAAACAGCGGCGGGATAAATGGAGGTCGTCTCATTGAAAACTTACCGCATTTGAGGCATAACACCCCCATTCTCCTGCACCGCCGTCGTCTTACGGCGTGCCGCCCGCGATGTCAGGCATCGCCGACACGGTAAGCACGACGGCAGATTTACGCATTAATGCGACGCGGTGATGTACCGCGATAAGATGTGCCGCGATAAGAGGAACACACCGTGCATTACCAACCTAAAATTGATTTACTGCAAAACCGCATCATTCTGGTTACCGGCGCAGGCGATGGTATCGGTCGGGAAGCCGCACTGACGTACGCTCGTTATGGCGCACAGGTCATTTTATTAGGCCGGACAGAGAGTAAGCTGCAAGCGGTCAAGCAGCAGATCGTTCAGGAACAGGGGGTTACGCCACAGGTTGTTGTCTGCGATCTGCTGACGTTGTCCTCCGCGCAGTGCTTTCAGTTGTCTGAGGAACTGGCGCAGGTCGTTCCGCGACTGGATGGTGTTCTCCATAATGCTGGCCTACTCGGAGAAATTGCCCCGATAGCGCAACAAACCCCGGAAATCTGGCATCAGGTGATGCAAGTCAACATTAACGCCACATTTATGCTAACGCAGGCACTGCTGCCATTATTATTGCAATCTCCCAGCCCGTCTCTGGTGTTCACCAGTTCCAGTGTCGGCCGCCAAGGTCGCGCAGGCTGGGGCGCCTATTCCGTGTCTAAATTCGCCACTGAAGGCATGATGCAAGTGTTGGCTGAGGAATATCGTTCACAGAATCTACGCGTGAATTGTATTAACCCTGGCGGGACACGAACGGCCATGCGGGCATCGGCGTTCCCCCAGGAAGATCCGATGAAGCTAAAAACACCGGCAGACATCATGCCACTGTATCTCTACCTGATGGGTGACGACAGCCGCCGCAAGACAGGAATGAGTTTTGATGCACAGCCGAGCAGAAAAGCCGGTCCCGCCGAATAAAAGATGAGCACACACAATATGCACGATGAACGGCACCAGCAACGCCAACAGCGCCTGAAAGAAAGAGTCGATGCCCGCATTGCTGCCGCGCATGAAACACGCGGTATCCTGATCGTATTTACGGGCAACGGGAAAGGAAAAACCACCGCGGCATTTGGCACCGTCACTCGGGCGATCGGCCACGGTTTACGCGCTGGCGTGATCCAATTTATCAAAGGGGAATGGCCAAACGGTGAGAAGCAGTTGCTTCAACAGCACGGTGTGGAATTTCAGGTCATGGCGACGGGTTTTACCTGGGAGACGCAGAATCGTCAGATAGATGGGGATGCGGCGCAACGTGTCTGGCAGCATGGCAAACGCATGCTGGCCGATCCCCAGCTAGATCTCGTCGTATTAGATGAACTGACGTATATGCTTAGCTACGATTATTTACCATTACGTGACGTTGTCACAGCAATCAAACAACGTCCGACTGGGCAAACGGTGATCATTACAGGTCGAGGTTGTCACCGCGATATACTGGATATGGCCGATACCGTGACGGAGATGCGCGCGGTAAAGCACGCGTTTGATAGCGGTATTCAGGCACAGCAAGGCATTGACTGGTAGGACGGGCAGAGTCGACTGCCCGTAAGTCGTTTAGGAACAAGATCAGCCGTTGCGTTTCGGCTTTGGCGACGAGCGGCGGGCTGGCGCATTGTTGATCTGGCTATGGCGTTTTACCGCGCGACGGATCTGGTTCGCCTTGACCCGACGGCGCTCGCGCTCGACAGGCAATTTCGATATGGTTTCTGGCGGAAGTTGCACTAATTCACGCAGATAGTTCAACTGTTCCAACGGCATTTCGGCCCAACCGCCGCGAGGAATGCCTTTCGGTAAGGTAATATCCCCGTAACGCACACGGATCAGGCGGCTAACCTGAACACCTACCGCCTCCCACAGACGGCGAACTTCGCGGTTACGCCCTTCCGTCAAGGTTACGTTATACCACTGATTCAGGCCTTCGCCTCCCTGATAGCGGATAGTACGGAACGACGCCGGGCCATCTTCCAATGAAATGCCTTTACTTAATTGTTTGATCTTTTCGTCATTAACTTCGCCAAAGACCCGCACGGCATACTCACGCTCAACCTCATGGCTGGGGTGCATCAGGCGATTTGCAAGCTCACCGTCAGTCGTAAAGAGCAGAAGACCAGATGTATTCACATCAAGGCGCCCTACCGCGATCCAGCGAGACCCCTGAATTTTTGGCAGGCGATCAAATACCGTAGGCCGACCATCAGGATCGCTGCGAGTACACAACTCACCTTCCGGTTTGTAGTACATCAGGACACGGCACACCGTTTCTTCCGTTTCTTTTACGCTAACGAGATGACCATCAATACGAATTTTGGTGGCTTTCGTCACATCAACGCGATCGCCCAATGTGGCTATTTTACCATCGACGCTAACACGCCCGGCCTGAATAATACCTTCAATTTCGCGGCGTGAGCCATGTCCGGCGCGCGCCAGAACTTTTTGTAACTTTTCGCTCATTGAGCAACCTCTAATGTCGCCTTCCCAGGCGTCAGGGAAAATCATAACCACTATTAAAATCAGCAGGTTATATAAAAATCATTCGTAGTCTCTAACAACCGCGCGATTATACCTGCCTGCGTACCATTTGTATCGCTATTGTTTTTGTATCGTTATGTTATCGCACATCGTTATAACGTATCGACGCGCTTACAAAAATGGCGTGATATCGCCCGTGCCCTCGCGGACGACGCGCGGTGAGGCATCAGTCAGGTCGATCACAGTCGTTGGCTGCTGGCCAATCGAACCGCCGTGAATAACCAAATCCACGCGTTTGCCTAATCTTTCCTGAATCTCATCTGGATCGGATTCGGCGAAATCATTGCCGGGTAGCATCAGTGTCGTCGACATTAATGGCTCATTGAGCGCAGCGAGCAAATCCAGTGCAATCGGATTCGATGGCACGCGCAGACCGATGGTTTTACGCTTTTCATTCATTAAGCGCCGGGGGACTTCCTTCGTGGCTTTCAGAATAAAAGTATAGTTACCCGGCGTATTATTTTTGATTAAGCGGAAGGCGGCGTTATCCACATGGGCATACGTCGATAACTCGGACAAATCGCGACACACCAAGGTGAAGTTATGATCGTTACCCAAATCGCGAATCCGACAAATGCGCTCAAGCGCGTTTTTTTCACCGACCATACAGCCCAATGCATAGCCGGAATCCGTTGGATAAACGATCACCCCGCCTTTTTGCAAAACTTCCACCGATTGCGCAATCAATCGCGGTTGTGGATTCTGCGGATGAATATAGAAAAACTGGCTCATGACTTTACCTCTACTCTCTGACATTTCGCGGTTTGCTCGTTCCTTCCCGCGTCAAGCTGCAATGCGTTATTATAGAACGAGACAGCGGCAAAAAATGGTATTTCATACGTTATGGCGTACACAGCAATGCGCGCTTATTGTGCCAATAATGGATGATGCCACACGGGGTCGACACCGGCAGGGAGCCACAGTTTACGCCCTAACTCAATCCAGGCGCACGGCAGATGGAAATCTGAACCTTGCGACGCCAGTAAATTGGCATCGCGCGCATAACGACCAAGCTGCGCACGTTCCTCTGGTGCCTGTTGGCACTGGGCCACTTCCATTGCAATGCCCCCACCTTCTGCAAACGTCGCTATCAGGCGTTTTAGCCATTTAGCTGTCAGATCATAGCGCCCCGGGTGCGCTAAAACCGACACGCCACCGGATTGATGAATCGCGTCTATTGCTTGCGGAATACTACACCATTGCGGCGGCACATAGCCCGTCTTCCCCTTTGCTAAATACTTTTTAAAGACCTGATTCATATTCGCCGCGATACCTAATTCAATCAAATAACGAGCGAAATGCGCTCGCGTGATCTGCCCCCCGGTCGCCATACGCTGTGCGCCTGCCAGCGCATCGGGAATACGCGATTTTTCCAACCGGACGGCAATCTGTTCTGCCCGACGCAGTCGGTTATCCGCCTGCTGTTGCAGTAATCCAGTTAACGCCGGATGCGCGACCTCCACGCCTAGCCCAACAATATGGATCTCATGGTTTTCCCACAGCGTGGAGATCTCCACCCCCGGAATCAGCCGCAACGGCAGCGCTTGCTGCGCAATGGTCTGTTGCGCTTCTGCAAGACCGCCGATCGTATCGTGATCGGTGATGGCCAGCACGTTTACCCGCATGTCGACGGCCCGACAGACGAGTGCCGTTGGCGTTAACAGCCCATCGGATGCCGTTGTGTGGCTATGTAAGTCATAAAGTGGGAATGGTGTTACTAATTGAGAGTCTTCTGGCACAACCCTGTCCATCGATAATAAGGTGAAGGCCGCATGATGCCATTAATCATAAGTAAAGGGTAATGCCCGCCATTTTTCTGGGTAATAAAATAATCCTATCGAAGGTGTTGACATTTCGTCAACGAACCAGTTAACTAGTACACAGGCTCAGCGCAGTAATCTGAACAGAAATAGCGAGATAATGATAATGGCAATGCAAAAAACGATGAAGCATGGTTGGTGGCACTCCTCCCTATCGCGGGTGGACTGATCACGCATCGCTGTTGTCACACATGCAGATATTCCAAGACCCGCTTAACGTAGCGGGTTTTTTTATTTGATGGACACACATTTAGCGGGTAGCAAAATGCAAACAACACAACCTAAACTGGAATTGCTGCGTACCGAAGCCGTTTACCGCAACGACCCAAGTACCCTCTTCCTCCAACTCTGCGGCGACAGAGCGGCGACATTGCTATTAGAGTCGGCTGAGATCGATAGCAAGGAAAACCTGAAAAGCCTATTAATCATCGATAGCGCTCTACGCATCACCGCGCTCGGTCAACAGGTTTCCATTCAGGCTTTAAGCGCCAATGGCGCTAGCCTGCTGCCCCTTCTGGACGACGCATTACCTCGCGAAGTCATCAATCAACCGCGTCCTAACGGGCGGGAACTGACTTTCCCACTGGCCGATACCCAGCAAGACGAAGACGCGCGCCTGCGCTCACTGTCCGTGTTTGATGCCTTACGCCAGATCCTGACACTGGTCGCCTGCCCCCCCGATGAGCGTGAGGCCATGTTCCTCGGCGGGCTATTTGCCTACGATTTGGTGGCTGGATTTGAAACCTTGCCCGCGCTAAGCCAGGATCAGCGTTGCCCGGATTTTTGTTTTTATCTGGCAGAAACGCTGCTGGTGCTTGACCACCAAAAGCAGGTGACCACGCTGCAAGCCAGCCTGTTTACGCCCAATCACCACGAAAGACAGCGGCTACAGCAACGTCTCTCGCAATTACAGGATCAGCTACTCCAGCCCGCGCCAATACTCCCGCGCCAATCTATCGAAAACATGACGTTAAGCTGTAATCAAAGCGACGAAGCTTTTGGCGCGGTGGTCAGCCACATGCAGGAAGCCATTCGCGTGGGCGAAATTTTTCAAGTCGTCCCATCGCGTCGTTTTTCCCTGCCTTGCCCTTCACCACTTGCCGCCTACCAAACGCTGAAAGATAACAACCCTAGCCCTTACATGTTTTACATGCAGGATCAGGATTTTACGCTATTCGGCGCGTCACCGGAGAGTTCGCTGAAATACGATGCCGATACCCGTCAAATCGAAATCTATCCCATTGCCGGTACACGCCCGCGTGGTCGCCGGGCCGATGGAACGCTGGATCGCGATCTCGACAGCCGCATCGAATTGGAAATGCGAACCGACCATAAAGAACTGGCAGAACACCTGATGCTGGTTGATTTGGCCCGTAACGATCTGGCGCGTATCTGCCAGCCGGGCAGCCGTTACGTGGCGGATTTGACCAAGGTTGACCGCTACTCCTTCGTCATGCATCTGGTGTCGCGTGTCGTCGGCACGCTACGTGAAGATTTGGACGTCCTGCACGCCTATCGCGCCTGCATGAATATGGGTACGCTCAGCGGCGCACCGAAAGTCAGGGCGATGCAATTGATTGCCGAGAGTGAAAAAACCCGACGCGGTAGCTACGGCGGCGCGGTCGGCTACTTTACCGCACATGGCGATTTGGATACGTGCATCGTCATTCGCTCCGCTTATGTCGAAGATGGCATTGCTACCGTTCAGGCTGGCGCTGGCGTCGTGCTGGATTCCAACCCTCAGGCGGAAGCTGACGAAACGCGCAATAAGGCGCGCGCCGTCCTGCGCGCTATCGCCACCGCGCATCATGCAAAGGAGATCTTCTGATGGCCGACATTCTGCTACTCGATAATATCGACTCGTTCACCTACAACCTGGTGGATCAGCTACGCGCCAGCGGTCATCAGGTTGTCATTTATCGTAACCATTTGCCCGCCGACGTCATCATCACGCACTTACAGCAAATGGAAACCCCGATTCTGATGCTCTCTCCCGGCCCCGGCACCCCGGCAGCCGCAGGCTGTATGCCGGAACTGTTACAGCGCTTACGCGGTAAATTGCCCATTATCGGTATTTGCCTCGGCCATCAGGCCATTGTGGAAGCTTACGGCGGTCATGTCGGTCAGGCCGGAGAAATCCTGCATGGCAAGGCATCAGTCATCGACCACGATGGCTGCGCCATGTTCAGCGACTTGCCGCATCCGTTACCGGTGGCTCGTTATCACTCGCTGGTTGGCAGTTGCATTCCGGCTACGCTGACCGTTAACGCCCATATCGACACGATGGTGATGGCGGTGCGTAACGATGCCGACCGAGTTTGCGGTTTTCAATTCCACCCAGAGTCGATCCTGACCACCCATGGCGCTCGGTTACTGGAACAAACGCTGGCATGGGCGCTGGCCTAATACGGGATACATTGGTGCAACACGCTATAACGCCAAAATCATCTACAGCTCAGAACGGATTTATTATGCAAAACATACTGGAAAAATTATATCAAGCCGAACCCATCAGCCGTCAGGAAAGCCAGGCGCTATTTGGCGCGGTTATCCGCGGCGAACTCAAAGACAGCCAATTGGCCGCCGCGTTGATTAGCATGAAAGTGCGCGGCGAGCACCCCGATGAAATCGCTGGCGCAGCCGCGGCGTTATTGGCCGATGCACAACCGTTTCCACGTCCTGATTATTTATTTGCCGACATCGTCGGGACCGGCGGCGATGGCACCAATAGCATCAATATCTCAACGGCCAGTGCTTTTGTCGCCGCCAGTTGCGGGCTGAAAATCGCCAAGCATGGTAACCGCAGCGTGTCCAGTCGTTCGGGTTCCTCCGATCTGCTCGCCGCTTTTGGCATCAAACTGGATATGAGCGCCCAGGACGCTCGCCAGGCGCTGGATGATTTAGGCGTGTGTTTCCTGTTCGCCCCGCAGTATCATCTGGGCTTTCGTCATGCCATGCCAGTGCGCCAGCAGCTCAAAACGCGCACCGTCTTCAACGTATTGGGGCCGTTAGTGAATCCAGCCCGGCCACCACTGGCATTGATCGGCGTTTACAGTCCTGAATTAGTTCGCCCCATCGCCGAAACGCTGAAGGTACTGGGCTACCAGCGTGCGGCGGTTGTCCACGGTGGCGGAATGGATGAAGTCGCGATCCATGCACCAACGCAGGTAGCCGAGTTGAATAACGGGACAATTGAAACCTACCAACTGACGCACCGCGATTTTGGTCTGGAGACTTATCCGCTGTCGGCATTACAAGGCGGTACACCGGAAGAAAACCGTGACATTCTGGCCTCTCTACTACAAGGTAAAGGTGAACGTGCGCAGGCGGCAGCAGTTGCCGCCAACGTTGCCTTGCTGATGAGGCTGTTCGGGCAAGAAGATCTGCGCCAGAATGCGCAACAGGCACTTGAAATCATTCATAGCGGGCAGGCTTATCAGCGTGTTATTGCCCTGTCTGCCAGAGGATAACCCACCATGCAGGACACCGTATTACATAACATTGTGCGTGATAAAGCGCGCTGGGTTGCGGAACGAGAGAAAGTGCAGCCGCTGGCCTCTTTTCAACATGAGATTGTTCCCAGCCAACGCGACTTTTATCAGGCGTTGAAACAGAACAGGCCTGCCTTTATTCTGGAGTGCAAGAAAGCCTCGCCGTCAAAAGGGCTGATCCGCGATGATTTTGACCCAATCGCCATTGCCAAGGTCTATAAGAGTTATGCGTCCGCCATTTCTGTGTTAACCGATGAGAAATATTTTCAGGGCGATTTTGCCTTTCTGCCCCAGGTCAGCGCGGCAGTTCATCAGCCGGTGTTGTGCAAAGACTTTATTATTACGCCCTACCAGATCTATCTGGCACGCTACTATCAGGCTGATGCTATTTTGCTGATGTTGTCTGTGTTAGATGACACGCAGTACCGACAACTGGCCGAGGTGGCGCATAGTCTGAAGTTGGGCGTGTTAACGGAAGTCAGCAACGAAGAAGAGCTACAGCGTGCGATCCAACTTGAGGCGCGCGTGGTCGGCATTAACAATCGCAATCTGCGCGATCTCTCGATTGACCTCAACCGAACCCGCACGCTGGCACCGCGTTTACCCGCCAGCGTCACGGTGATCAGCGAATCCGGCATCAACAACCATGCGCAGATTCGTGAACTCAGCGCCTTTGCCCAAGGCTTCTTGATCGGCAGTTCATTGATGTCTGAACCCGACCTGAATAGCGCGGTACGTCGCGTTATTTTTGGCGAAAATAAAGTGTGCGGGCTAACACGCGCCGCCGACGCACAGGCGGCTTATCAAGCCGGCGCGCTGTACGGCGGGTTGATTTTCGTCGCAGATTCTCCGCGTCAGGTTGACGTTGAACAGGCGCTCGCCATCATGGCGGGCGCCCCGCTGCGCTACGTCGGCGTGTTTCGTCACGCACCAATCGACCATATCGTCGATGTTGCGACACGATTGCAGTTAGCGGCAGTGCAACTGCACGGCGATGAAAATCAACAAACCATCGACCAGCTACGCCAACGTTTACCGCCGGCCTGCCAGATTTGGAAAGCACTGAGCATCGCGGATGTGCTACCAGAGCGCAACTTCACTCACGTTGACCGCTACGTATTTGACAACGGTCAGGGCGGCAGCGGAAAAACGTTCGATTGGTCATTACTGACTAATCAGTCGCTGGAAAACGTGCTGTTAGCCGGTGGTCTGAACAGCGATAACTGCGCCCTCGCAGCACAACAGGGTTGTGCAGGGCTGGACTTCAATTCCGGGGTGGAAAGCGAACCGGGAAAAAAAGATTTACATAAAATTGCGGCGGTTTTTGCGATATTGCACCAGCCACAATACTAAAACAGACGGGAAAACGATGACATTACTTAACCCTTATTTCGGCGAATTTGGCGGGCAGTTCGTTCCGCAGATCCTCATCCCGGCCTTACATCAATTGGAAGAGGCCTTCGTCAGTGCACAACAAGATCCTGCCTTTCAGGCTGAATTTGCCGATTTATTAAAAAATTATGCGGGCCGCCCGACGGCGTTAACCTTATGCCAAAACCTGACGGCGGGGACGAAAACCAGACTGTACCTAAAGCGCGAAGATTTACTGCACGGCGGCGCGCACAAAACCAATCAGGTGCTTGGACAGGCTTTATTAGCTAAACGCATGGGTAAAAGCGAAATTATCGCCGAAACCGGTGCGGGTCAACACGGCGTGGCAGCGGCGCTGGCGTGCGCGCTACTCGGTTTGAAATGTCGCATTTATATGGGTGCGAAGGACGTTGAACGCCAGTCACCGAATGTCTTCCGTATGCGCCTGATGGGGGCCGAGGTGATTCCGGTACATAGCGGCTCCTCTACGCTGAAAGATGCCTGTAACGAGGCGCTGCGTGACTGGTCAGGCAGCTATGAGACTGCGCACTATCTGCTAGGAACGGCGGCTGGCCCGCATCCTTACCCGACTATCGTCAGAGAATTTCAGCGCATGATCGGTGAAGAGACGAAGGCGCAGATTCTGGAAAAAGAAGGCCGTTTGCCCGATGCGGTGCTAGCCTGTGTTGGCGGCGGATCCAACGCGATCGGCATGTTCGCGGATTTCATCGATGAGGCGAATGTCCGCTTGATTGGCGTTGAACCTGGGGGGTTAGGCATTGCAACCGGCCAGCACGGCGCACCGTTAAAGCATGGACGCGTCGGCATCTATTTCGGCATGAAGTCCCCTATGATGCAAACCTCCGACGGACAAATTGAAGAGTCCTATTCTATTTCCGCCGGGTTGGATTTCCCCTCTGTCGGGCCGCAGCACGCCTACCTGAACAGCATCGGGCGCGCAGATTATGTGTCGATTACTGATGATGAGGCATTGGACGCCTTCCAAACGCTCTGCCGCAGTGAAGGCATTATCCCCGCGCTAGAATCGTCCCACGCGCTGGCTTATGCCTTAAAGATGATTAAGGCGGAGCCGGAAAAGGAACAACTATTAGTCGTTAATTTGTCCGGTCGCGGTGATAAAGACATCTTTAGCGTGTACGATATTTTGCAAGAGCGGGGAGAGATCTAATGGAGCGTTATCAGCAGCTATTTACACGTCTGTCAGAGAAAAAAGAAGGTGCGTTCGTCCCCTTTGTTACCTTAGGCGACCCCTCCCCAAAGCAATCGCTGAAAATTATCGATACGTTGATTTCAGCCGGTGCCGATGCGCTGGAATTGGGCGTGCCGTTCTCCGATCCCTTAGCGGATGGCCCGACCATTCAGGACGCTAATTTACGCGCATTCGCCGCAGGCGTTACACCCGCGCGCTGTTTCGATATGTTGGCGAGTATACGTCAGCAGTATCCAGACATCCCGATTGGTCTGCTAATGTATGCCAATCTGGTCTTTAGCAATGGCATTGACGCATTCTATCAGCGCTGTGCGCAGGTCGGCGTCGATTCGGTGTTAGTGGCGGATGTTCCGGTGGAGGAATCAGCGCCTTTTCGCACCGCTGCGCTGCGACACGGTATTGCGCCTATCTTCATCTGTCCACCGAATGCTGATGATGAACTGTTGCGCGAGATTGCCTCTTATGGCCGTGGCTATACCTATCTGGTTTCGCGCGCGGGCGTGACTGGCACGGAGAAACGTGCTCAGCTGCCGCTGAACCATCTGGTTGCCAAGCTTAATGCCTACCATGCCGCCCCACCGCTACAAGGTTTTGGCATTTCTGAACCCGCTCAGGTGCAAGAGACGCTAGCATCCGGCGCTGCAGGTGCCATATCTGGCTCAGCTATCGTGAGGATTATAGAAAAAAACCGTCATCAACCGGATACGATGTTGGCGGAGTTACATGATTTTGTGAAGAATATGAAAGCGGCTACACGTTTGTAACGCATGTGTGAGGTCGCTATCGGAACAGGGTAAGAAATAGCCCCTACGCTATAAGTAGCGTTCCTTTTATCGATTTGTTTGCTCTGTGTAAAACGGCGAAGCTAAAAACTCGCCGTTTTTTATTTCTGATAATGGTTGGCACAATAAAATAGGCAATCAGAACCGATAGCCTACGCCAAACATGAAGGCCCACGGATCGAGACGAGTATGCACATTTTGTCGATCGTTACCGGCGTTAAACTTCACATCGGTATCGATATCCATCCACCATACCGACATGTTAAGTAGCCAGTTTTTATCCAGGTTGTAATCTAACCCAGCCTGTGCGGCAACCCCCCATGAATTTTTCAGGCTCAGATCGCTTAATCCAGCGCCTTTCCCCGTATCATTGAATTTCTCATCAAAGAACAGTGTGTAATTTAGCCCTACCCCCAAATAGGGGCGCAATTTATCTTCCCGTTCACCAAAATAGTACTGGGCAACCAGTGTCGGGGGCAGGTGTTTCACCTCGGCAATCGTCCCTGTGCTTCTCAAGCCCACTTTATGGTTAAACGGGGTCGCGGCAAGCAATTCAACACCAATATTATCCGTCACCATGTAGCTAAAGGTTAGTCCTAGTTGAGTATTGTTATTGACCTGGAATGATCCCAGGCTACCCAATACATTATCCGAACTTTCAACCGGACGAACTGTCGCGGTGCCAGCGCGTACAATAAAATCACCCGCTTGATGCGCCTGCGCCAACGCCGGCACCAGCGCCGTTGCCAACAATAAGAAAGCTGTCTTTTTCATTACCCACTCCATTCACAGGGTTTAAATTTCGAGCGGAATATAACCCTAAGTAGGTATTTTTGTTTTAACCCAGATCACATCTCTTAACGTTTTAACGCCCGAATTGCATTGAATCATTTATTACTAACTGATTAATATTCCTAATATTGATTTAGATCAAAAACCAAATAACGAACATAAAATGCCCGTGTGGCAAATTGCATTACCATGTCGCCGCATTCAGCGGTAAATTTTATTTTCATTAACGTGAATTAGAGCCAGTTAGTCATCACATGAGCGATAACGTTTGTATGCACTGCGGCGCATGCTGCGGTTTCTTCAGAGTGTCTTTCTATTGGGCGGAAGCGGATGACGGTGGCGGGTTGGTGCCTTCGCAACTTACCGAACCACTGACGCCATTTCTGTGCTGCATGGCGGGCACAAATAGCAAAAAACCCCGTTGTCAGGCGCTGGAAGGCCGCATTGGCGATGCCGTTAGGTGCGCGATTTATGATAATCGCCCTTCACCGTGCCGCGAGTTTATGCCATCAGGCGAGAATGGGCAGATCAATGAGGCCTGCGACCGGGCACGGGCAAGCTACGGCTTGCCGCCTTTGGCGCCCCTTCTGGCGGATTCCGGTAATACTGGCGGGCAAAAATGTGTCATGTCGTCGCCGGGGTGCCACAACACGGATTAACAGGTACAATCATGTGTTAAGTCCTTTCTGTCGATTAGTCTTTCTCAAGGAGCTTCCATGCCTATCACGGCTAACACGTTGTACCGTGACACAATGAATTTTACCCGTAACCAGTTCATCAGCATTTTAATGCTGTCGCTGTTAACAGCATTCATTGCTGTCATATTGAGCCATGCCTTGTCGCCCTCTGTCGATGAGTTACGGATTCTGAGCAGCACGAGCAGCGATCTGTCATCGTCTGTCGAATCCAGCCTGATGGACTTGATCCAACAGATGACGCCGGAGCAACAAAGCGTGTTACTGAAAATGTCGGCGGCAAGCGTATTCGCCGAATTGGTTGGCAATGTGCTGCTGACCGGCGGCATTCTGATGTTGATCCAATTGGTCTCAGAGGGACAACGCACCAGCGCGCTGCGTGCTATCGGTGCATCAGCACCTTTTTTACTGCGCCTGCTATTACTGATTCTGTTATGCACGCTACTCATACAGCTCGGTATGATGCTACTGATCATCCCTGGCGTACTTTTTGCTATCGCACTTAGCTTGTCTCCCGTTATTGTCGTCACGGAAAAAAGCGGGATTTTCAGCGCGATGAAAACAAGCGCTAAATTAGCCTATGGCAACATGCGAGCCACCGCGCCCGCCGTTATCACATGGCTGTTAGCGAAAGTCGCTATTTTGCTGGTGGTGTCCAAGCTACCAATCTCCTCACCTACCGTGTTAGGCGTGGTATTAAACGGGTTAAGCAACCTGATTTCCGCTATCTTGCTGATTTATCTGTTCCGCCTCTATATGTTGTTACGCGCTTAACCTGCGTTCGCGTCACCGTCGCCACGTTACGATTGTGACGCGCCACGCGTGATATTCGCGCTGGCCCAAGCGTAATTTTCTGCAAATTATTACACTATTTTGGGAATGGTGTTCCACAATGAAGGATAATGATGCAGGTTACCGGGTAACTCTTGGTAGAGAGGGTTACGATACTATGAGTGATGGATTGATATAATGAAGCAACTTCTGGATTTTATACCGTTGGTCGTCTTTTTTGCAGCCTACAAGCTCTATGACATCTATATCGCATCGGGCGCGCTAATTGCGGCAACGGCGTTGTCTCTCGCAATAACGTGGGTTTTGTATCGAAAAATAGAGAAAATGACGCTGATCACCTTCGCTATGGTGGTCGTTTTCGGTTCGTTGACGCTTATTTTTCATAACGATTTGTTTATTAAATGGAAAGTGACCATTATCTACGCGCTGTTTGCCGCCGCACTGCTATTTAGTCAATTCATTATGAAACAAACCCTGATTCAAAAAATGCTAGGGAAAGAGTTAGCTTTGCCGTCGCCCGTCTGGGGAAAATTAAATCTTGCCTGGGCAATATTCTTTCTGGCATGCGGTATCGCTAATGTTTATATCGCGTTCTGGTTGCCACAAAGCGTCTGGGTGAATTTCAAAGTTTTCGGTTTGACGGCCGCCACGCTGATGTTTACCTTACTTTGTGGCTTCTACATTTATCGCCACTTGCCTAATGATCCGGAAAAGGAAAAAGAGGGAAAAAGCGAACAGCAATAATGACGATATGCTATGTGTATTAAGCCGATTATAAGGCAATAGATATCTTTTGTACCCGTCAGCAGAGCCGCTTTTACTGGTGGGTAGGCTTTATTTAACCGACTTGGCTGATTGTAAAATGAGCACGCAAAATGAGTTACCCCAGGGTGAGTTAGTTCTTCGTACGATGGCCATGCCTGCCGACACCAACGCAAACGGTGATATTTTCGGCGGGTGGCTGATGTCACAAATGGATATGGGCGGCGCAATTCTTGCGAAAGAGATAGCCGAAGGGCGTGTGGTGACCGTGCGAGTAGACGGCATGTCGTTCTTGAAACCGGTCGCCGTAGGCGATGTGGTTTGCTGTTATGCGCGTTGCTTACGTACGGGCCGGAGTTCAATTAACGTCAATATTGAAGTGTGGATTAAGAAAGTCGCGACCGCACCGATTGGTCAGCGTTATCGGGCGACCGAAGCGCTATTCACATACGTCGCAGTCGATGATGAAGGCCATTCGCGCGAACTGCCTGCGGGTAAAAGCCACTTCACGCTAAGTGAGTAACCTTTTCACCCCTGCGCAAACGCCTGCGGGCATCAACAAAACAAAACCTACCGCTTAGAAAGCCAAAAGAACGGGATGTCGTCAAACAATTGCGACATCCCTGTTCTTTTTCTCCCTAATATGGATTACTCCACTGCTGCCCCACCGTCTATCTTAAAGACAATAGTCACGACTAAATCTTTACCTGGCTTGCCCGCCTCATAGCGCCATTTGCGCATAGCGCGTTTAATATCACGTTCAAACATATTGCGCGGTTCAGCGGAAAGCACGCGTACATTATCAACACGCCCGGATGGGTCGACATCAAATTGCATTTTTACCCGGCCTTCAATACGCAGAGAAAACGCTCGCGCCGGATATTGTGGCTGCGTACGACTCAATGGGCGTGGCCCACTTGATTGCGTATTCGCGCTTGGCGCGGGAGCCTGCTTAATCGGCGCATTAGTGACATTGCGCGCGGGTTCATCACTGGTAAACGGGGACGGCGGCTGTTTTTTAACCGCGGGTTCACGTTTAACAGGCTTCGCCTGCTCTACCTTCTTCACCGATTTGGGGGCGGGTTTCGGTTTTGGTTTCGGCTTAGGTTCCGGCAATGGAATGGGAACCGGCTGCGGAACGGGTTCCGGCTCCGGGATAGGTTCTGGTTCTGGTTCAGGCTCTGGTGGCTGAACTGGCTCAGGAGCCGGTTCAGGCTGCTTTACTGGCTCGGTTTCAGGCGCCGATTTAGGCGCGGGTGCCGCTTCAAAGGCCGCAGGGTTTACCATTACCACACTAATAGGTTTTGATTCCTGCGGTAACTCGATTGAATTATTAAATGATGCGAATAGCAAGCCTGCAATCAGCGATCCATGAAAACCGGCAGAAAGCAAGAATGGCCATGAGTAACGACGAGTCAAAAAAAATTTTTTTTGCGGCATGGTCTGTCTTTATCCTCTTATGCCGCTCAAGTTTAAATGCAAATAGCAATCATATTCAATAATAACCGAAGGAATTGCCGTAAAAATAAAAACAGTAGGGTTTTATTCTCATAAATCAATCTATTGTGATGATAAAACATCACGTATTATGGGTGGCGAGCGACTATCCCCGCCTAGGCGCTGGTGGCTTAAAATCTATAGACATGTACGCTACCCCCTGACATCTAACAATTTATGAGGTCACTATGCTCTACGTTATTTATGCAGAAGATAAGGCTAATTCATTAGCCAATCGCCTGTCTGTTAGGCAGGATCATCTGGCCCGTTTACAGGCATTGCGCGATCAGGGGCGATTAATTACCGCCGGGCCGTTACCGGCGATTGACAGTGAAGATCCCGGTCAGGCCGGTTTTAGTGGTTCACTGATTGTTGCCGAATTCGCCTCGCTGGAGGAGGCGATAGCATGGGCGGATTCTGACCCTTATATCGCAGCCGACGTCTATAAACACGTCAGCGTAAAACCGTTTAAGAGAGTATTTTAGCGGTTTCATCAATACTGGCCATAATATGTTGCTAAATTGTGGCCGGCACATCTTACAAAAACTGAAATATTTTAGTCATTTAACAATGATAGTTTGGCAGCTATTCCTATATAGAGGGTCAACATTCATGTTAATGCCTGCGATTTTGCGAAACGGAATTGCTACTCTCCGCCGCCGTCATCGCCTCAGTATTCTCTCCGGATTATTCTTGATCATCGGGTTATTTTCTTTACTGCAATTGGTTTCCATTACTGTCATTTCTCAAACCATGACGCAGGTTCGTCAGGATATTGCCGCGAATGAAAGCTTGCGTCAGCAACAGGCTCTGATGGATAACGCCCGCATGGAGGTGATGAATGCCAGTGATAAACTCAATCGCGCTGGCATTTATCTGCTGGTAGATAAAGAAACCGGGTCTGAAGGCAGTTGGCACAGCCTGATGGATGAAGCCGAAGTGTCGCTAAAACAGGCGCAGGCACATTACCAGTTGCTAGATGCCGGTTCAGCAACCGAGGCCGACACGCAGGCATTTATCGATTTGAAAAAGAGCTACAACCAACTCTATGCGGGGCTTGTTGAACTGGCTCAGGGGATAAAAACCACGAATCAGATCGATATTTTCTTTGCCGTTCCGGTTCAGGCCTATCAAAGTGATTTCGCCCAAAAATACTCACGCTATCTGCAAGATACGGATACGTTACAAAAACAGCATGGGCAGCAATTTCTTTCCTCGCTTAACCAAGCCAAAACAATTTTTATCACGGTGCTATGCGTTTTATTGGCGATCGCTATCGCCGTCTGGATTGGTGTTAATCGCGTTATTATTCGCCCACTGACACATATCATCACCCATTTAACACGGATTGCGGCAGGCGATCTGTCACATTCAGTCAATACCGAGACACGCGGCACGCGGGAAGTCGAACAACTTAGTGCCAGCGTCAGACAAATGCAGGAAGGTCTGGTTACGTTAGTCAATCAGGTGCGCCAGGGCGTTGAGAATATGGTCACGCAGGTGGATCGGGTTGCGACAGATAATCATCGGCTTTCCGAGCAGGCAAATCGTCAGTCACACGAGCTGAAAGTCACTACGGAGCACGTTATTCAACTGAGCCAACACCTCGCCCGCCATACCCAGCATACGCAGCAAGCCAATTTGCACGCGGAAGATACCAGCAAGATTGCCGCGCAGGGCGAGACGATGATGAATGATGTCAAAGCGGCGATGTCAGATATCGCTGGCAGGACACGTGAAATGACGGAAGCCATTGGGATGATCGAGAACGTTGCGTTTCAGACACATATTTTGTCGCTTAATGCCGCCATTGAGGCGGCTCGCGCTGGCGCGCTGGGACGAGGTTTCGCCGTCGTCGCACGAGAAGTCGGCACACTGGCCTCACAGAGTAGCCAGTCTGCACAGAGCATTAATGTCCTGATCCGCGATTCCGATAACAGCGTCACCGCCGGAACACGACTCGTGAATAAACTTAACGACAGCTTACAGAATATTATCCAAACCGCCAAAGGCACCGGAACCTTCCTGAGCGAAATAGCAGAAATATCGCATCAGCAAAATGATAGTATTCATGAGGTTACCGCACGGCTTAGTACGCTCAATGATACGGTGAGAGAAAATGCAGGCCAGGTGGAGGCTTCCGCTCACACGTTCTCATCGCTCCTGGGGCAAGCAGAGAATCTAAAGGCTTCCGTATCGCTGTTCATTCTTCCCTCTCAGGAGGAAGAGACGAAGCCAATCGCCGATCGGGAAACGAAGACGCCGCGCCTTCCGGTAATGGGTTGAGCCAATAGAAAATCAGCCCAATAAGGTAAAAGGATAGCGGCCCGGCTTCAGGCCGCTATCTTCCACTGACTTACCACTCATAGGCTACAGCATACAGCAGTGCCCGCCGTTTGTGCTTTTGTTGCAAATAACGGGCAGAGCGGATATGGCGGTAAGTGCGAGACTGGGCCTCCAACCACCGACTTCTTCTACGCTGAACCTGACGCAACATCCGCCAGCGGCCCACTTCATTCCGACTACGTTTCATCATGCGACTCTTATTAATACTTGCGTCGCCATTATATACTCCTGCGATATGACGACAATCGCCGATTGTCGTCTACACGCTTCTCTTTGACAAACAGCCCTAATTGACTGGGTACAAAGAACCGCCCACGAGGCTGTGCAGCGCCGTCGCCAAATAACACGCACGACGCGATAACGCTACATCCGGGGAAAGGCATTTCCCCTTTTATCAATCTATGCGTACACTTTGCTCATTCGCCGCCGAAGGGAACTGTGCTGTTGTTATGACGACATTCTATACCGTAATAAGCTGGTTACTGGTGTTTAGCTATTGGCTACTGATTGCAGGGGTGACCTTACGTATTCTGATGAAACGTAGAGCGGTGCCTTCTGCAATGGCGTGGTTATTAGTGATTTATATCCTGCCACTGGTGGGTATTGTCGCTTATCTCTCGTTTGGCGAACTCCATCTGGGTAAACGTCGTGCGGAACGCGCGCGAAAGATGTGGCCATCAACCGCAAAGTGGTTACGCGAACTAAAAGAGTATCGCCGTATTTTCGCGACGGAGAACAGTGAAGTCGCTCGCGCATTATTTCAACTGTGTGAAAGGCGACAAGGCATTGGCGGCGTTAAAGGCAATCAATTGCAATTGATGACCACTTTTGATGACACGATTAAGGCGCTGTTGCGTGATATCGAACTTGCACACAACAACATCGAAATGGTGTTCTACATCTGGCAGGCTGGCGGGTTGGTCGATCGCGTCACCTCGTCGCTGATCGCGGCGGCGCGGCGTGGCGTACACTGCCGAATCCTGCTGGACTCTGCGGGCAGTGTGCAATTTTTCCGCCAACAGTATCCCGAACTCATGCGCACCGCCGGTATTGAGGTGGTTGAAGCGTTGAAAGTGAGTTTGTTACGCGTATTTCTGCGCCGGATGGATCTGCGGCAGCACCGTAAAATTATTTTAATCGACAACCGCATTGCGTATACCGGCAGTATGAATATGGTCGATCCGCGTTTATTCAAACAGGACGCGGGGGTCGGCCAGTGGATTGACCTAATGGCGCGTATTGAAGGGCCCGTCGCCACCACCTTGGGGATTATTTTTTGCTGCGATTGGGAAATGGAGACCGGTAAACGCCTTCTCCCGCCGCCGCCGGATGTTAACGTAATGCCTTTCGAACAGGAGAGCGGCCACACGATTCAGGTTATTGCTTCCGGCCCCGGCTATCCTGAAGAGATGATTCATCAGGCGCTGTTGACATCAGTTTATTCAGCGCGCAAACAACTGATCATGACCACCCCCTACTTCGTGCCCAGCGACGATCTGTTGCACGCCATCTGTACCGCTGCTCAACGCGGCGTCGATGTCAGCATTATTGTGCCGTATAAAAATGACTCAGTCCTGGTCGGCTGGGCCAGCCGCGCCTTTTTCGCGGAACTACTGGACGCGGGCGTCAAAATTTATCAGTTCGAGGGCGGTTTGCTGCACACCAAAAGCGTATTGGTCGACGGTCAACTTAGCCTGGTGGGCACCGTGAATTTGGATATGCGTAGCCTATGGCTGAATTTCGAAATTACGCTGGTCATTGACGATGCCGGGTTCGGGGGGGATTTAGCCTGCGTACAGGAGGACTATATTGCCCGCTCTCGCTTATTAAACGCGGCACAGTGGCAAACTCGCCCTTATTGGCAACGTATCGTCGAGCGATTATTCTACTTTTTCAGCCCGTTGCTATAACGTGACCCGCGGCTATGACGTGAATTGCTTTGGGGTACGTGTTTCCCCGTGTTTTAATAAGGCCATTGGGAATTTACAGGAAGCGTTTTATGGATTTGAATAATCGCCTGACCGAAGACGAAGCGTTGGAGCAGGCATACGACATCTTTTTGGAATTGGCCGCGGATAATCTCGATCCGGCCGATATTCTACTGTTCAACCTGCAATTCGAAGAACGCGGCGGCGCAGAATTATTCGATCCCGCGGAAGACTGGGCAGATCACGTTGATTTCGACCTCAATCCCGATTTCTTTGCGGAAGTGGTCATTGGATTGGCTGAACAGGATGGTGAAGAGATCACTGATATTTTTGCGCGCGTGTTAATTTGCCGGGAAAAAAACCACAAGCTTTGCCACATTCTGTGGAAAGAGTAAATTATCTTAAAAAGGCGCCCTCCACTGGCGTCATGCTTACCGTTTAAAGACTGAGATACCGGGGGAAAGCACGGCACGAGGCATCTCTGCTGGAGCCTCATCACCCTGTTTCCCCCAAACCTATGCTTAGGGGAACGGCTTTATCTTCTCAGAAGACACTGTTTAATCTCAGAAGAGACTGTTTAACCGTTTCCCCGATGGCGCGTTATTGCACCGGCGAAACCGGTAGCAATGCCGCCGGATCAACCTTCAGACACGAGACGGCGTGCGTAAAACTTCCCTCTAACAAAGGCCGGGTTTTCATACACTCAGGGCCGACTATTGGACAGCGGGTGCAAAACACGCAGCCCGATGGCGGATCGATAGGCGAAGGCAAATCCCCGTCTAATAATTGTATCTGCTTGTTGCGTTCCCGATCGGGATCGGGAATAGGCACCGCAGACATCAGCGCTCGCGTATACGGGTGCTGCGGATTTTGATAGACCCGATCGTAGCGGCCTAATTCCACGGCATGGCCCAGATACATCACCAACACACGGTCGGAAATGTGCTTCACCACTGATAAGTCGTGGGCGATAAAAATCAATGACAAGCGCATTTCACGTTGTAACTGACGCAATAGGTTAACGACTTGAGCCTGAATCGACACATCCAATGCGGAAACGGGTTCATCGCAGATGATCAGTTTGGGTGCCAAAATTAGCGCGCGCGCAATGCCGATGCGCTGACACTGACCGCCGGAGAACTCATGCGGATAGCGATTAATCAGGCTCGGCAGCAGCCCGACCTTCAGCATCATCGCCTTCACGCGTTCTTTCACCGTCTGTCGATCCAACTCAGGGTGATAAACATGCAACGGCTCCGCAATAATTTCGCCAATGTTCATACGCGGATTCAGCGATGCCAACGGATCCTGAAATATCATCTGAATATCGCTACGCGCGGCGCGCCACTGATCGGCATTCATGCGCAGCAGATCTTTGCCCAACCAGGTGACATGCCCATCGGTGGCTTTAACCAACCCGATAATGGCGCGAGCCAGCGTCGACTTGCCGCAGCCGGATTCGCCGACGATGCCGAGCGTTTCACCTTCGTATAAACGTAACGTAACGCCATCAACCGCCTTCAGCTTTTTCGGCGGCTGCCAGAACCACTGCTTATCATCCCTAACCTCAAAGTGAACTTTCAGATCGTCCACTTCTAACAGCACTTTTTTATCATCCTGCTGGTTCATGCTATCTCCTCAACCGCTCTAAAGCAGGCGCGTAAGCGGTCATCACCAAATGATTCCAGCACCGGCGCACGATGGCACGCCGCGATTGAAAACGGGCAACGAGGTTGGAATGGACACCCTTTAGGCAAACGTAGCAGGTTTGGTGGATTACCCGGTATAGTCGCCAGCACCTCATCTTCCGCATCCAAACGCGGCACGGCATTCAGCAGGCCAATGGAATAGGGGTGACTCGGATGATAGAAAACATCCCGTGCGGTGCCATACTCCATGGTGCGCCCGGCGTACATTACCAGCACTTTGTCGCAAATCCCGGCGACAACCCCCAGATCGTGAGTGATCATGATGATTGCCGTATTAAATTCGCGTTTCAGCTCATTGAGCAGCGTCATAATCTGTGCCTGAACCGTGACATCCAGTGCCGTTGTCGGTTCATCGGCAATCAGCAGTTTCGGGCGGCATAGCAGCGCCATCGCAATCATCACGCGCTGGCGCATCCCCCCCCGAAAATTCGTGCGGATACATCTTCATACGCTTACGCGCCTCCGGCATTTTAACCGCGTCCAGCATGCTGACCGAGGCCTCGAACGCGTCACGCTTGCTCATGCCTTTATGTAACATCAGCACTTCCATCAGTTGTTCGCCAACGCGCATATAGGGATTGAGAGACGTCATCGGATCCTGGAAAATAATACTCATTTCTTCTGCCCGCAGTTTATTAAGCTGATTCTCCGGCAGATTAAGAATTTCTTTACCATGAAAACGCGCGGAACCGCCAATACGCCCATTACTGGCCAGCAATCCCATTAATGCAAACGCGGTTTGCGATTTTCCAGAGCCTGACTCCCCCACAATCCCCAACGTTTCACCCGCGTGAAGTGTAAAATTCAGGTCATTGACTGCCGTAACGTCCCCGTCCTGCGTTTTAAACGTAACCCGCAGATCCTGAACATGCAGCAGCACATCCTGCGAGCCAGATACATCAATCGTGTTCATCGTGGTGTTCCTCAGCGATCTTTCGGGTCGAGGGCGTCGCGCAGGCCATCACCGATAAAGTTAAAACAAAACAGCGTGACAACCAGAAACGCCGCCGGATAAAACAGTAACCACGGCGACACTTCCATTGAATTCGCGCCATCATTCAATAACGCTCCCCAACTGCTTAACGGTTCCTGTGTCCCTAGCCCCAGGAAGCTGAGGAAGGATTCGAAAAGAATCATGCTTGGCACCAGCAAAGAAGCGTAAACCACCACCACACCCAGCACATTCGGCACGATGTGGCGCAGCACGATACCCCGCGTGGAAACGCCGGAAACCCTTGCGGCTTCGATGAATTCCTTGCGCTTCAGGCTCAGCGTTTGACCACGTACAATACGCGCCATATCCAACCAGGACACCATGCCAATCGCCACGAATATCAAGAACATATTCTGCCCGAAAAAGGTGACTAACAAGATGACGAAAAACATAAAGGGGAACGAGTTGAGGATCTCCAGCAGGCGCATCATGACGGAATCAACTTTTCCGCCCAGATAGCCAGACAACGCGCCATATAGCGTTCCGACGATCACGGCCACGAGCGCCGCCGCCACACCAACCATCAGGGAAACGCGCCCGCCGATGGCGACACGAACCAGCAAATCGCGCCCGGAAGAATCCGTGCCGAAATAATGGCCGGAGGCAATATCAGGCGCGGCTGACATCATATTCCAATCGGTGTCCGCATAATTAAAAGCCGATAATTGGGGGGCCAAAATTACAAATACAGTAATCACCGCCAAAATAAACAGGCTAGCCAATGCCGCACGGTTATGGATAAAGCGCAGACGCGCATCCTGCCACAGGCTGCGCCCCGCAATCTCTGTCTGTTCGGTGAAGTTCTCTAACGCTTCAACGTTTTTTCGCTGCCAAAACATAGCATCCCCACTTAATAACGGATTTTTGGATCGATAACCGCGTAGAGCACGTCAATGATCGCATTGAAGAGAATAGTTAAACCGCCGACTAAAATCGTCAGGCTGAGAACCAGCGAATAATCGCGGTTCAGCGCGCCGTTAACGAACAGCTGCCCAATACCCGGCAAGCCAAAGATGGTTTCAATCACCATAGAACCGGTAATAATCCCCACAAAGGCGGGCCCCATATAGGAAAGCACCGGCAGCAATGCAGGCTTCAGCGCATGTTTCAGTACGATACGATGCATCGGCAACCCTTTGGCGCGCGCGGTGCGGATGAAGTTAGCGTGTAAAACCTCGATCATCGATCCTCGGGTGATACGCGCGATGCTGGCGATATAAGACAACGACAGCGCCACCATCGGTAACACCATGTATTTTGCCGCGCCCTCGTTCCAACCGCCGCCGGGTAACCAACGCAGCGTAATAGCGAAAATCAGCACCAGTAACGGCGCGACGACAAAGCTGGGAATCACCACCCCCGTCATCGCAAAGCCCATGACGGTATAATCCCATTTCGTATTCTGTTTCAGCGCAGCAATAACACCCGCGCTCACGCCGCAAACAAGAGCCAGAATGAAGGCGGCAGCCCCCAACTTCGCGGAAACGGGAAACGATGACGCCACCAAATCATTAACGGAATAGTCTTTGTATTTAAAAGAAGGACCGAAATCCCCCTTCCCCAATTGCAATAGATAATGACCATATTGCGTCAGGATGGGATCGTTAAGATGATATTTGGCTTCGATATTCGCCATCACTTCCGGCGGCAAATTACGCTCGCCGGTAAAAGGGCTGCCTGGCGCCAAGCGCATCATAAAAAACGAAATGGTAATCAGGATGAATAGTGTTGGGATCGCCTCCAGACAGCGACGAAGAATAAATTTTAGCATTGCCCGTACCTATAAAAGGCTGGCGACACGGCGTGTATGCGCCAGCCATTATTATTAGTGTTTAATGATGTAAAGATCTTTTACGTGAATATTATCCAGCGGATCGTTACCGGTTAATCCACCAACATACGGTTTCACCAGTCTGGTATTGGCATAGTAATAAACGGGAATGGTGACAGCGTCTTTGTCCAGCAAGGATTCCGCCTGCTGATAAACTGCGGCACGTTCCTCGTCAGTTTTCACCTGTAAGGATTTAGCCACCAGCGCATCAAATGCCTTGCTTTTATAGTGCGAGGTATTACTGCTGCTGTCTGACAGCATACTGTTCAGGAAGGTTGACGGTTCGTTATAGTCCGCACACCAGCCTGCACGCGCGATATCGTAACTCCCTTGATGACGGGTGCTGAGGAAGGTTTTCCATTCCTGATTGACCAGCTTAACGTCCACGCCGATATTCTGTTTCCAGAGGGAAGCCGCCGCGATCGCCATCTTCTTATGCAGATCGGAGGTGTTGTACAACAGGCTCAACGTCAGCGGCTTGTCCGCGGTATAACCCGCTGCCGCCAGCAATTTCTTCGCTTCTTCGTTACGCTTCGCCTGCGGCCAGGTAAACCATTCAGGCACTTGTGCCTTAAAACCATCGATATACGGCGGCACAAAACCGTAAGCAGGCGTATCACCCTGATTTTTCACCTTGTTGGTCAGAATATCCTGGCTCAGCCCCAGACGCAGCGCAGTACGCACGCGCACATCATTAAATGGGGGCTTCTGATTATTGATTTCGTAATAATAGGTGCACAAGTACGGATTGACCTTCACCTCATTCGGAATGTCTTTCTTTAATTTTTGAAAGAGCTCGATTGGCAGGTTGTTATAGGTCATATCGATTTCACCGCTGCGATAGCGGTTGACGTCGGTCACTTCAGAGGCAATCGGCAGATAGGTCACTTTATCGATCACCGTATGCGCGTTATCCCAATAATAGGGGTTCCTTTCCAGCACCAGTTTCTCATTAACCACCCAATCTTTCAGCGTGTAGGCGCCATTACCGACCCAGTTTTGCGGCTGAGTCCATTTATCACCAAATTTCTCGATAGCAGTTTTATTGACGGGCGACATGGCTGGGTAAATGGGGAGTTTATAGAAGTAAGGTACCGCTTCGGAGAGCGTCACCTGAAAGGTATGGTCATCCAGCGCTTTCACCCCTAGCGTATCGGGGGATTTTTTACCGGCGATAATGTCATCAATATTAACCAGATGACCATATTGCAGATAACTGGCATAAGGCGAGGCCGTTTTCGGATCGGCCAAACGTTGCCAACTATAGACGAAATCCTGCGCAGTAACCGGCTCGCCGTTTGACCATTTGGCATTTTTACGCAGGTGGAACGTCCACACTTTAAAATCTTTGTTATCCCAACTTTCTGCGACGCCAGGAACAGTTTTGCCATTAACGTCGGAAATGACCAGACCTTCTAACAGATCATGCGATACGTTGGACTCGGGTACGCCTTCGATTTTATGTGGATCGAGCGAAGCGACCTCAGCACCATTGTTACGCACTAACTCCTGTTTTTCTGCTAACTGAACGCCTGCTGGAACCGTGGCGGCAAAAGCGGATACAACCATTGAGCTACTTAACGCCGCAATAATAGCGGCAGCGATTCTATTTTTCGTTGTGATGTTGGTCATTATTTTCATCTCCTGTGAAATAGTCGTGTTAGTTACTGCGGCAACGATCCCTGAATTTCGTCCCTGCCGGGAAAGGTTAATCGATTCGGCTCACACCCCATGCAAAGATAATCCATAAATTTATTTTATAGATTACCTATACAGGATTGGACACGCTTAGACGCTATCAAATACAGGCCCATTCGCCAATATTTTTACATCCATGTTACGTAATTATCTTTATCCTCGTTAGAGAGGCGTCTAACAACAAACAGCAACAGAATTAATTAACCACATGATAAAAAACAAATTTTATTTTAAACGTGCAACTTCTTCATAAGCATGGCTATTTTTTAAACGTAAACAAAAAATATTGTCGCGAATATTAGCATCCACACAGTATAAAAAGGATGCTTACTTTATGTCATTTCATGCTATCGCTTCACAAAATGTAATTATTTTAACAATTGTATTGCCAATTGGCCGCGATAAATATATCGAGCCTTTCGTTGCCATGACCAAAAAAAGAATTAATTTGGTTAAAAAGCGCGCTCCATTGATAAGCACTGAACATGTCTAGCGTTTTCTATAGGGGATCGACTCAGCTCACCGCCTTCACCGAATGACTGCATATCGAGCCGTTGAGACGTTACTATTATCAGCATTGTGATATGAATGAGAATTACTATCAAAAACACCATGCTGAATGGTGTCAGCTTCAAAAAAACACGATATAGATCACAATAACCACACCCACAAATAGGTATGCTCATCACATACATCAGCAGACGCATAAAACATCTTAAAATTACGATTTTTTAAAACATTTTTTTAAAAATTTTCGATACAGAAAGTTACTGTGCTTTAAAAAGCGACAAACATGCTGTAGCCACAGGTAATGAGCTCTTTGAGTCAATGGCGTCGAGTAAGGACGATTAGGTAGATACGTGTTAAGTCATACCTTTATCTATACTGTTTTTTCCGGCGGACGATTGACTGAAAGAGTTTAACCTTTATCAGGAGAGCATTATGGCCGTAACTAACGTGGCTGAACTTAACGCACTGGTCGAAAGAGTAAAAAAGGCACAGCAGGAATTTGCCACCTATACGCAGGAACAGGTAGATAACATCTTCCGCGCCGCCGCACTCGCTGCGTCGGATGCGCGTATCCCGCTGGCAAAAATGGCGGTGGCCGAGTCCGGTATGGGGATTGTGGAAGATAAAGTCATCAAAAACCACTTCGCCTCGGAATACATTTATAACGCCTACCAGGATGAAAAAACCTGTGGGATTCTCTCCACTGACGATACCTTCGGCACCATCACCATTGCCGAGCCTATCGGCTTGATTTGCGGCATTGTTCCTACAACCAACCCCACATCTACTGCAATTTTTAAAGCGCTGATCAGCCTGAAGACCCGTAACGGGATTATCTTCTCCCCTCACCCTCGCGCCAAAAATGCGACGAATAAAGCAGCAGACATTGTTCTGCAAGCGGCAATTGCAGCAGGGGCACCGAAGGATATTATCGGCTGGATCGATCAACCTTCTGTCGAATTATCCAACCAGTTGATGCACCATCCCGATATCAACCTGATTCTGGCAACCGGTGGCCCAGGTATGGTGAAGGCCGCATACAGTTCAGGCAAACCGGCTATCGGCGTCGGTGCCGGTAATACGCCGGTTGTTATTGATGAAACGGCAGATATCAAGCGCGCCGTCGCATCCATTCTGATGTCAAAAACCTTCGATAACGGCGTTATCTGTGCATCAGAACAGTCAGTGATCGTGGTAGATAGCGTTTATGACGCCGTGCGCGAACGTTTTGCTACCCATGGCGGCTACATGTTGAAAGGCAAGGAGTTACATGCCGTACAAAATATTTTGCTGAAAAATGGCTCACTCAATGCCGACATTGTAGGCCAGGCGGCACCCAAAATTGCAGAAATGGCTGGCATCATCGTCCCGGCAAACACCAAGGTATTGATCGGGGAAGTCACGGCTGTCGATGAATCCGAACCCTTTGCCCATGAAAAATTGTCGCCGACGCTAGCGATGTATCGCGCGAAAGATTTCAACGATGCCGTATCCAAGGCGGAAAAGCTGGTCGCAATGGGCGGCATTGGTCACACATCCTGTTTGTATACCGATCAGGACAACCAGCGAGAACGCGTGACTCAGTTCGGTAATGTGATGAAAACTGCCCGAATTCTGATCAACACGCCGGCGTCACAAGGGGGAATTGGCGACCTCTACAATTTCAAACTCGCGCCATCTCTAACGTTGGGTTGCGGCTCCTGGGGCGGAAATTCCATTTCTGAGAACGTGGGTCCGAAACATTTGATCAACAAAAAAACGGTAGCCAAGCGAGCAGAAAATATGTTGTGGCATAAACTTCCCAAGTCTATTTATTTTCGTCGTGGATCGCTGCCTATCGCGCTTGAAGAAGTCGCGACCGACGGCGCAAAACGTGCGTTTATCGTTACAGACCGTTTCCTGTTCAATAATGGCTATGTCGATCAGGTGATTTCCGTATTGAAACACAACGGGATTGAAACCGAAGTCTTCTTTGAAGTAGAAGCCGATCCTACATTGAGCATCGTGCGCAAAGGCGCAGAGCAAATGCATTCTTTCAAACCGGATGTGATTATTGCGCTGGGCGGTGGTTCTCCAATGGACGCGGCGAAGATTATGTGGGTCATGTATGAACACCCTACGACGCACTTTGAAGAACTGGCATTGCGTTTTATGGACATCCGTAAACGAATCTACAAATTTCCCAAGATGGGCGTCAAAGCCAAACTGGTGGCAATTACCACCACCTCGGGTACGGGTTCTGAAGTCACCCCGTTTGCGGTAGTCACCGACGATGCTACCGGGCAGAAATATCCATTAGCAGATTATGCGTTAACGCCGGATATGGCGATTGTCGATGCGAATCTCGTGATGAACATGCCGAAATCACTGTGCGCCTTTGGCGGGCTTGATGCGGTAACCCACGCATTGGAAGCCTATGTTTCAGTACTAGCAAACGAATACTCTGACGGGCAAGCCTTACAAGCGTTGAAGCTGCTGAAAGAAAATCTGCCAGCCAGCTACCGCGATGGGGCGAAAAACCCGGTTGCCCGTGAGCGCGTGCACAATGCCGCAACAATCGCAGGTATCGCGTTTGCCAACGCCTTCCTCGGCGTCTGCCACTCTATGGCCCACAAACTTGGCTCGGAGTTCCACATCCCTCATGGGCTGGCTAACGCAATGCTCATTGCCAATGTTATTCGCTATAACGCGAATGATAACCCGACCAAGCAGACAACGTTCAGCCAGTATGACCGTCCACAGGCGCGTCGTCGTTATGCTGAAATAGCCGACCATTTAGGCTTGAGCGCGCCGGGCGATCGCACTGCACAAAAAATCGAGAAATTGTTGGGCTGGCTGGAAGAAATGAAGACTGAGTTGGGGATCCCGGCGTCCATTCGTGAAGCCGGTGTTCAAGAGGCTGATTTCCTGGCTAAGGTCGACAAGCTATCAGAAGATGCATTTGACGATCAGTGCACTGGGGCTAACCCGCGTTATCCTCTGATTTCCGAGTTGAAGCAGATTCTATTGGACACTTACTACGGCCGTAAATTCTCCGAGGAACCGAAAACAGAAGCGATTGACACTGAGGCAAAAGCGACTAAAACGGCCAAAAAAGCGGCACATTAAGCGACACACCGAAGCGTCTTAGTCTACATTCTCGACGATGCCCAACCCTGTTATGGTTGGGCATTTTTGTTGGCGTACCTAAAGGATAAACTCGCAAGGCAACTCCATTATTCGCCGCCCCCGCCAGGAATTTTACGTTCTTACTCCCCGAGGTTACGGGTCAACCCTAACGCAATTTTATAATGCTTACGGCAAACGGAAACATAGCGCTCATTGCCGCCAATGACGACTTGCTCGCCCTCAAGAACGGCATTACCCTGTGCGTCCAGTCGCAAAACACAGTTGGCCTTGCGCCCGCAATGACAGACCGTTTTTAACTCAATAAGCTTATCGGCCCACGCTAATAAATAATGGCTACCGGAAAACAAATCCCCACGAAAATCAGTGCGCAGCCCGTAACATAACACCGGGATATCTAATTGATCCACGACGTCGGAGAGTTCACTAACCTGCTCTCGAGTTAAAAACTGACACTCATCAATTAATACGCAATCAACTGGCTGAGTGCGATGTTCCTTCTCTAGCAATCCAAATAAGGAGGTTTGCGGGTTAAACAATAATGCCGGGGAAGAAAGGCCAATGCGCGAATTCACTACACCCACGCCGCCTCGATTATCTATTTCCGCAGTGAATATTAGCGTGCGCATACCGCGTTCCTGGTAGTTATAGGACGACTGTAGTAGCGCGGTCGATTTCCCCGCATTCATTGCAGAATAATAAAAATAAAGTTGGGCCACTCGCCACTCCACTAAAGCAGGCTAAATCATTTTTCATGTCGCAAAAGTGTATTTTAACAACCAAACTTCACTGGGCGCAATGTGTTCATCCGCGGCGCATCTCATGCGTTAACAATCGTCAGTAACTGCGTATCATGATAAAAGATATAAACATTCCTTATAACAAGGATGTAATTTCAATATGCTATTTCCCCTGCTTTTCGGGTAAAAAATAGGATTACCAAAGTATTTCCTGATAACAGAAGCATATTTATATTTATGTAACATACGCGGTGAAACCGGTTTTAAAAATGGTATTTTTAACAAACTTACAAAGTTGACTATTGCAGAATAGAAAATAGCACTCTATTATCACACCACACGCCACCAATAATATTAATTTGAGATTATCACAATGAGCGAAGCACTAAAGATTCTTAACAACATCCGTACTCTGCGTGCCCAGGCAAGGGAGTGTAGCCTGGAAACTTTAGAGGAAATGCTGGAAAAACTGGAAGTCGTGGTAAATGAACGCCGCGAAGAAGATAGTCAGTTCCAAGCTGAAGTTGAAGAACGTGCGCGTAAATTGCAACAATATCGTGAAATGCTGATTGCCGATGGTATTGATCCGAACGAATTATTGCAATCGTCTGGTTCCGTGAAAATTGCCAGTAAAAGTAAACGCGCAGCGCGCCCGCCCAAATATCAATATACGGACGAAAATGGCGAAGTTAGAACCTGGACTGGCCAGGGCCGTACGCCAGCAGTAATCAAGAAGGCTATTGAAGAACAAGGTAAATCTTTAGAAGATTTCCTGCTGTGATGCTGTAGTAATACTGAATACAAAAAACCCCTGATAGTTATCAGGGGTTTTCTTTGGAGACCATTTCATGGTGGGAAATAGACAAACTTCGCACTAACCGCCTTTAGTATTCAGATAAATAGCGAGTAATAAAACGGCAGTGTGTTATTTTCCATCAGTGTTAATCGTTTCCTGTAACCATTGGGCAAATTCCTTGCCTAACCCCTCATGTCGTAAGCCATATTCCACGAATGCCTGCATATAGCCTAATTTATTGCCACAGTCATGGCTCACGCCTTTCAGGTGGTACGCCTCTACCGTTTCTTTTTCCATCAACATAGCAATCGCATCGGTTAATTGGATCTCATTTCCTGCACCGGGTGGTGTTTTTTCCAACAGAGACCAAATATTCGCGGAAAGGACATAACGGCCAACGACAGCTAAATTAGAGGGTGCCTCTGAGGCTTTCGGTTTTTCTACCACGCCCACCATCGGGACACTGTCTCCCGCTTTTAATTCCACGCCTTTGCAATCAACCACACCATAGCTACTGACATTTTCAACCGGTTCTACCATAATCTGGCTATGACCTGTTGCAGAAAAACGTTGCAACATTTCACTCAGATTATCTTTTTTCAGATCGGATGCGTATTCATCAATAATCACATCCGGGAGAATTACCGCAACAGGCTCATCTCCCACGAGCGGATGCGCGCACAACACCGCATGGCCGAGACCTTTAGCTAATCCCTGTCGCACTTGCATAATGGTGACATGCTTTGGACAGATAGATTGCACTTCTTCCAACAATTGCCGTTTTACACGTTTTTCCAGTATGGCTTCCAGTTCAAAACTGGTATCGAAATGGTTTTCGATGGAATTTTTGGAAGAGTGTGTGACGAGAATAATTTCATTAATCCCTGCGGCAATACACTCATTGACAACATATTGGATTAGCGGCTTATCAACCAATGGCAACATTTCTTTAGGAATGGTTTTGGTGGCAGGTAGCATGCGCGTCCCTAGCCCAGCAACAGGTATGACCGCTTTTTTTACTTTTTTATTCACAATAGACATAAACAGCCTCTTATATACCGTTCAAATAATGAACTTTATTTATCCCGTCAGCATAATCGAAAGAGTATAACGATTTTAATCAGCATACGCTTGCCCCAACATGGTCATGCAATCAAATTAAGATAACTCCCTATCTAATAGGGAATTACAATTAATACCGAGAGCGTGGTATTTCCCAGCGCGAGCGACGTTTTTCCCTGGAGACTATTTTGTCGTCAGCATCAGCCGTAAGCGACCGCCACGCCCCCATACCTGACATTGCCATGCCTCACACGAATAATGCAGTTGGTTGAGATAGGCGTCATCCAACGTGCCTAAGGGAAGGCCGCTATTTAGCGCAATCTGTTGTTCATTCACACTTAGCATCGCACTTAACCCGGCAGAAACCAGTATTAGCTGTTTCAGCGTCCGATGGTAATACCCAACAAGCAAGGGAAAACGTCCGTCTAAGCCCGCATGACGCAGTAGTTGGTTTACCTGCTTTAATAATGCAGGTAGGTGTGGTAAGCGGTGTTGGCGATCGGCCAAATGTTCCTGGAGTAATCCATTGAATAACGTTCGAAGCAGCAACGCGGCCAATGCCCCGTTATTATTGACACCCTGGGTAACATCAAGACAGTAGAACCCCAAATCGTCCTCCGACAGCGCGGCCATATCCAGCACTAATCCCGGTTGCTCTGCCACCGTCAACTGTCGATAATTGACGCGACAGTGAGCAAGTGTTTGCTGTACAGGCGGCTGTAGCTGAGCAAGCAATTTGGTTACCGCTTCCGGTGACTGTTTAAACGAATCCATGTCTTGCATCAATTGTTCTACTTCATTCAACGGCGAGGTGAACAGGCCAGGGTAGAGACAGGACATGACCACTTCACGTAAACGCGTGTAGTCTCGAATCGGTTTTAGCAACACATCCTGAACGCCAAGACGAAGGACTTTAGCAATGTCCGCCATTTGGCTCGTCGCCGAGACGATCAAGATAGGCGTAACGCTGTCCTTCATCCGCAGACGCTCAAGGAATTCGATCCCCCCCATCGTCGGCATTTCCAGATCGCAGATGATCAAATCGGGTCGCTCATGCTCAAGAATAGTGAATGCGTCCACACCGTTAATCGCCTCCTGAACCTGCGCGCCAAGAGAAACCAGATAACCAGCGAGCACTGATCGAAAAACAGCCTCATCATCAATGACCAAAATACGCTTACCCGCTAGTGGTTGTTCCATCTGTACCCCTTACGTCAAACACCGGATAATCACATCTGCTCTAGCGCACAGACAGATGAAACATCAGGCTTGTATGCCTCTGCATAAGTTTTCGCTTGTGCACATGCGCGCGTTATGTTCTTTCCACAAGCGGTAACAACTCATCGCGCATTTTCTCTACCGCTTTATATCCCGCCTCAATCGCCTCCTGCGCCCGGTGAAAGTCAAGTGTAGCAATCTGAGGGCAACGTGGCCGCAGCAGCACATCGGGAGGATCGCCCGCCATTCTTGTCATCGTTAACCGATTTTCCAAAATCTGGATCGAGGTACTCATTATTTCCATCGCCGTTGGCGTGTTTTCTACTGATGACCGATGGCCTCGCCGTAGTCGTTCACGAATTTTACTGCGCCAACCGTGCGGAACATTTTTCGCATTAATGCTGGACGACATCGGTTTTATCGACAGTAAATCGTGGTGATTAAGGCTCGCATCGTGCTGTAGATCCACAGCGATTACGATGTCAGACCCCATCGCTCGCGCCAAAGAGACAGGGACAGGATTAACCACCGCACCGTCGACCAGCCAGTAATCATTGAATCTAACAGGGGATAACAGGCCAGGCATACTGCAAGACGCCCGCATAGCCTGATGTAAATCACCCTTTGTCAACCAGAGTTCACGCCCTGTGCTGAGGTTTGTCGTTACCACACCATATTTGATTTTACAGTCTTCAATCTGCGTTATTTGTAACAAATTCTTAACACTATTAAATACACGATCGCCGCGTAACAAACTGCCGCGTTGCCAGGAAAGGTCCATCAACCGGATCACATCCCAGTAGCTGAAGGCTCTTACCCAACGCTCCATCGAGGTCAATTGATCCGTCGCATAAGCCGCCCCCACCAGCGCGCCAATTGAACAACCGGCCACCACATCAACCACAATCCCCATTTCTGTCAGCGCATTCAGCACTCCAATATGCGCCCACCCCTTTGCAGCCCCAGATCCCAAGGCTACACCAATTTTTTTCCGCCGCATGAGTACCACCCGTCTTCATTCTAGTGCACATTGCTACGCGCAGAGTTTGTTAGGTAACATATGCATCCTGCATAGAGATCCGTTTATTCTCCATCAGTTTTTATATTAAGTTTTCTTCAGGAGACATCGTGTCAGAATCTTGCCCTTGTTGCAGTGGATTGCAGTATAACGCATGCTGTCAACCCTACCTCGCCCATGCCGCAACAGCGGCTGATCCAGTCATATTAATGCGATCGCGCTATACCGCTTACGTCAAACAGGATGTCGATTATCTCATTGCGACCTGGCACCCTGATCTCAACCCTGAGAAATGGCGCGCCTCTCTCGCTGAGAGCAGCCAGAATACGCAATGGCTTGGCCTCACTATACTGGCAACATCTCCCGGTCAAACGGCCAATGAGCATTATGTGGAATTTGCCGCCCGCTATTTATCGGATGTCGACAGGCAACGAACCGAATTGATGCGGGAGCGCTCACGCTTCCTTCGTCAACATAATCGCTGGTACTATATAGACGGCGTTCATATACAGACCGGCAGAAATGAACCCTGCCCGTGCGATTCCGGCAGAAAATACAAAAAATGCTGTGGACAATAACACAGGCAGTTGCCCACGCGGCCTTACCGCTGCGTTATCATTAGGCCGTTATTCTAGCTTTGGACAGGATCCACCCGCTCATGCAATCCCCAAATATACAAAGAAAAGTATTAAGAACCATTTGTCCTGATGCAAAAGGGCTCATCGCGAAAATTACCAATATTTGTTACAAGCACGAACTGAACATCGTGCAAAACACTGAATTCGTCGATCATCGTACGGGGCGCTTTTTCATGCGAACCGAGTTGGAAGGTATTTTCAACGACAGTACACTGTTAGCCGACTTAGACGGTGCGCTTCCTGAAGGGTCTTCTCGTGAATTAATTGCCGTAGGCCGTCGTCGTATTGTCGTTCTGGTGACGAAAGAGGCCCATTGTCTGGGTGATCTGCTAATGAAAAGCGCTTATGGTGGCCTGGATGTAGAAATAGCGGCGGTGATCGGCAACCACGACACGTTGCAGAGTTTAGTCGAGCGATTCGATATTCCTTTCCACCTGGTTAGCCACGAAGGGCTAACGCGAGAAGAGCACGATCAGCGAATGATCGCGCAGATAGACCAATACCAACCCGATTACGTGGTGCTCGCAAAGTATATGCGGGTTCTGACACCAGCGTTTGTTCAACATTTTCCCAATCAGGTGATTAATATTCACCATTCATTCTTACCAGCCTTCATCGGCGCTCGCCCGTATCATCAAGCTTACGAACGCGGCGTAAAACTCATCGGCGCAACAGCGCACTATGTCAACGATAGTCTGGATGAAGGCCCCATCATCATGCAGGATGTCATTCACGTCGATCACACATACTCTGCAGATGACATGATGCGTGCTGGTCGTGACGTCGAGAAAAATGTTCTGAGCCGCGCGCTGTACCGGGTACTGGCGCTACGTGTTTTTGTCTATGGAAACCGCACGATTATTCTGTAATCGCTGGGGCGATCCTTTTTTGGATAAGGATACGGCGAACAGAATAAAAAAACGGCAAGTGTATTAGTTTTAGATACATACCACTTTACAGGGGCGCGGCATCTGATATGATGCGCCCCGCTTGAGGGAAAACCTCTCGCAGTAAGGCCAGTGGTGGGGTTCCCGAGCGGCCAAAGGGAGCAGACTGTAAATCTGCCGTCACAGACTTCGAAGGTTCGAATCCTTCCCCCACCACCATTTCAATACAGCATCTCCGAACGTCATCCCAACGCTAAAGCATCAGATCCTCATTGGGGGAAGGTGAGAACCTTCGACCAAGGTTCGACAAAACCGGTACGGTTTTGAGCAACGCGTAGCGTTGACCCGAAGGGTGAGGTGCGAAGCACCGAGTTATCCTTCCCCCACCACCATCTCAACGCAGCATCTCCTAACATCATCCCAACGCCAAAGCATCAGATCCTCATCAGGGGAAGGTGAGAACCTTCGACCAAGGTTCGACAAAACCGCAGACAAATAGAGTTTATTCCCTCCCTTTCCAACGCCCAGGAACATACGAAAAAACCGGGAGTTGCCATGACCAGCGAATAGCCGCCAATCGCACAGCCAGGCCGATAGTAAAGGACGCTAACAGGTTAATATCGTGATCGATATTAAGCGACTTTAGCCCCAGATATAACAGGGCAACCAAAAGTGAAACGCAGGCATACAGCTCTTTTTTCAATACCATTGGCGTGCGATTGCAAAAGATATCACGCAAGATGCCACCAAATATGCCTGTGACAATGCCCGCCATCACGACTACGGTTAACGAATAATGTAGTTTTAGCGCCACATTGCAGCCAATAATGGTAAAAGCGATTAACCCCATGGCATCCAGCACCAGAAAGAAGCGATGTAAATGATGCATAACGCGCGCAACGATAATCGTAAAAAGACCAGCACCGATGGTGAGATAAATATAGCCGGAATGTTGCGTCCAGCCGATGGGATAATTACCGAGGAGAATATCGCGTACGGTGCCGCCGCCAAGCGCGGTAATGAACGCTATCATGCCTACGCCAAAAATATCCATATTGCGTCGTCCGGCGGCGAGCGCCCCAGACATACCTTCCGCCGTAATGGCTATCAGATAGATGTAAGTCAGCACACAAGTTATCCTGTGAAATGTGCCACTCCCTCTGTCCGCTTTACCTGAGAGTTACGCAGCAGAGCTGCTTGCCCCTTCGGTGGGTTGCATCGCAACCTCTCTCCAGTTGGCGCTAATGGAATTCGCAGTTAGGGTAGCCTGAGCGATTATGGGAGTTTGCGCCTTCGGCGGAGCGTCATTTCATGACCGCTCTCTCTCCTGCGAGGAGCGCAGTATAGCGGCCGACAAGCGCTAAGTTCAACTGAATATAAGTGAAGCTTATTTCAATCATTTTCATCTACTTCACCAACAACCGCTGAGGCCACAGTGCGCCAGCTCGCTACGTGAAACGGCCATGAAGCCTCACCGTGACGACGGGTTCCGTTTTCTGCTACCATTTGGCCACATTTTTTAGTTAATGGCAGCGAACATGAAAGTTGTATCTTTTAATATCAATGGCCTGCGGGCGCGCCCTCATCAGTTGGCCGCCATTATTGAACAGCACCAACCGGATGTCATCGGGTTGCAAGAAACCAAAGTCCACGATGACATGTTCCCGTTAGACGACGTTAGCCAATATGGCTACCATGTTTATTATCACGGACAAAAGGGTCACTACGGTGTCGCACTTCTGTGTAAAACCCCGCCTATTGCGGTACGCCGCGGTTTTCCGACAGATGAAGCCGATGCCCAGCGGCGCATTATCATGGCCGACTTTACGACCGAACACGGGACTTTCACCGTTGTTAATGGTTACTTCCCCCAAGGCGAAAGCCGGGATCACCCGGTGAAATTCCCGGCCAAGATGCGTTTTTATCAGGACCTGCAACACTATCTGGAACAGCACCACAGCCCCACGCAACCATTGATAGTGATGGGTGATGTCAATATCAGCCCCACCGATCTGGATATCGGCATCGGCGAAGCGAATCGTAAACGTTGGTTGCGCACCGGTAAATGTTCTTTCCTGCCCGAAGAACGAGAATGGATGGCGCGTTTGCAAGGCTGGGGGCTTGTCGACACCTTTCGTGCCGCTAACCCCGACAGCAACGATCGCTTCTCGTGGTTCGACTATCGCTCTTCTGGATTTGATGACAACCGGGGCCTGCGTATCGACTTGATTCTCGCCAGCACGTTCCTGGCTGAACGCTGCGTTGCAACCGGTATTGACTACGCGATTCGAGGTATGGAAAAACCTTCCGACCACGCTCCTATCTGGGCGCAGTTTGCATTGTAACGTGTGCCGTTTTAGAACGCGTATAGGGCAAGAGGTAGCAAATTCACACTGAGAGCGCGCACCGCACCCCGCTGAAAATGAAGGCTTCGGCGGGGATAGACTCAGCCACGTTATTTAGGGCGATGGCTTGAGCACCTGCCATATTAAGTTATTCGTTCCCAGCGTCTGTTTGTCTCGCATGCATTGCAGCACAACCCCTTCGGCTTTTATCACCGCCCCTTCTGAATAATTACGGTTTTCATATACGCAACAACGTAGACAGTTATTGCTTTGTTCGCGGACCGTCGTGGCGGTACCCCACACTTCCGATGGCACGGGAACGACAATATCCGCCCCACCACGATTTGCCTGCGCCAACATCGGCAGTAACATCACACTGGCGAAACAGAAAGACACTAACGATTTCATCACTTTGACCCCTTGGTTTTCGTCGTTCGAGCCTTACGTCGTTTGGAAGCCCCTGCTGGCGGCGTAGTAAGCCCTTTGAACGCACTCTGTGTACCCTGTTGTTTTGCCTGCTGAATCAACGTATGTAAGCTGTTCGTCAGCGGTTGCATAAAATCCTGATAGCGACATTGTTTCTCGCTGATCTTAGTGAGTGTAGCCTCCCAATGCGCCGTCATGTCGGGATGCACCGCGCTGTCCGGCAAGGAATGTATTAATGCGCGCCCAGCTTCACTCGCATGAATGTAACGCGCTTTCTTAAACAGAAATGTACGCTTAAACAGTAATTCGATGATGCCCGCACGCGTTGCCTCTGTACCTAAACCATCGGTCGCTCGCAGTATTTTCTTCAGCGCTTTATCTTGCACAAAACGAGCAATCCCGGTCATCGCCGAAAGCAGTGTCGCATCGGTGAACGGTCGCGGCGGCTGGGTCTGTCGCTCAACCACCTCAGCACGTTCACACAGTAGCGCGTCCCCTTTTGCCACGACAGGCAACGGCGTGCCTTCGTTCTCTTCGTCCCGTTCTTTACCCCCCAACAGCGTGCGCCAACCGGCTTCCGCCAGAAAGCGTGCTTTAGCAATGAATTTACCGCCTGCGATATCCAGTTCAATCTCGCATTTACGGAACACCGCGTCTGGACAGAACTGCATGAGGTACTGCCGCGCAACTAAACCATACACATTGCGCTCGTTTTCCGTCAGTGAGACACGCGCGCTACGGGCGGTAGGAATGATTGCGTGGTGGGCATCGACTTTACCGTCGTTCCAGCAGCGATTACGCCGATCTGCATCCATTACCGGCTGAGGCAACAAGTCAGGCTGGTGGACGGATATGGCGTTTAAAACGGCATGGCGCCCGGCAAAATGCTCCTCTGGCAGGTAGCGGCAGTCAGAACGCGGATAGGTAATCAATTTATGCGTTTCATACAGTTTCTGGCATACGTCCAGCACCTGCTGTGCACTCAGCCCGAAGCGTTTAGCCGCCTCAATCTGTAACGCTGAGAGCGAATAAGGCAGCGGCGCGATTTCCGATTCCCGTTTGTCATTGTAGTTGATAACGACTGCCGGCTGGCCTTCAATACGTTTGACGACATGTTCTGCCAGCGCTCGATGTAGTAAACGCCCTTCTTCGTCCTGATAAGGCTCACAAGACTCGCTGGGCTGCCAAAGCGCGACAAAACGTTCATCGGCAGGCGTCACGATATGCGCCTTTACTTCAAAGTAATCCTTGGGAACAAAGTTTTCGATCTCTTCATCGCGCCGTACCACCAGCCCCAGCACGGGTGTTTGTACGCGGCCGACCGATAGCACGCCGTCATAGCCGGCGCTGCGGCCTAATAACGTGTAGGCGCGAGTCATATTAATACCGTAAAGCCAATCAGCACGAGAACGCGCCAATGCCGATACGCAGAGCGGAATGAACTCCCTGTTTTCACGCAGGCGGGACACCGCGCGTTCGACCGCCTGCGGGTTGAGATCGTTGATCAAACAGCGGCGCGCTTTTTGGCGTTTCTCTTCTGAAAGCGCAAGGTATTCCAATACCTCATCCACAAGCAATTGCCCTTCCCGATCTGGATCGCCAGCGTGAACCACCTCTGTGGCCTCATTGAGAAGTTTTTTTATGGTGCTGAGTTGTTTACTCACCGAGGCTCTCGGTTGCAATCGCCATTGTTGCGGAATAATAGGGAGATCGGCTAGGGACCAGCGCGCGTATCCCGCATCATAGACCTCTGGCTGCGCCTGCTCCAAAAGGTGCCCTACGCACCATGTGACAACATCATGCTGACCACAGGCGATAAAGCCATCGCCTCGCCGATGCGGTTTGGGTAATACGTCTGCAATTGCCCGCGCTAGGCTAGGCTTTTCGGCAATAAAGAGTCGCATTATTCACCATTAAGCAGACTGGACAAGTCCCGCGCGATGGGCGGGAAAGTGGATAGTAAAATGGATAAAAACAATATTACTCAACGAAAACGATCAGAAGTGACGCACGAACGCTTCAGTGGCACAGGGCGCGACCGTGGTCGAAGCCTTGAGTTGTGGCGTTCCCAGATAAAGAAAACCAACGATTTCATCCTGTTCCCGACAACCAAATGCCTCACGTACCAACGTATTATGCGTCCAGGCACCGCTACGCCAGATGCCATTAAACCCTTGCGCCACGGCGGCCATTTGCATAGCCTGAACGGCACAGCCGGCGGACACAATTTGCTCCCAGCGAGGGACTTTCGGATTGTCTTCACAATGCGCCACCACGGTGATAATCAACGGTGCCCGGTAAGGTGCCTGACGCGCCTTATTGATACCGGCTTCATCCAGATTTTCCAGCTGCGCCGCTCGCGCCAATAAGGCACTAAAGCGATCTAAGCCGTCATTTTCAATCAAAAAAAAGCGCCATGGCTGCATGCCACCGTGATCCGGCGCGCGCATACCGGCGCGGATGATGTTTTCCAGTGCGTCACCTTTAGGTGCCGGTGCGGTAAGGCGCGCGGCCGAACGACGATTCACTAGCAATTCAAGCGCATCCATTATGTATCCCCAGTCTGACAATATTATTTATTGTTCCTAGCCACACCCCATTTCAATGAGAGAAAGGGGTGCACCGCAACATCGCGGGCCACGTTAGCACAAGTAGAAGTTTTGTTACAAGATAACCCCGGCGGTGTATGATTCTATGGCGATTTAATGCTGACTTTTCACTGTCCGCTCTTTAGGATATTAGCATACCTAATGCTTCATCCTTTGTCTGAGGCAAAGGGGAGCCTCAGGGCACACGCTGTTTTACCCGTTCATGGAGATATCATGCGCACACTGTGGCGAATTTTTAGCAGATTGTTTACGTGGACATGGCGTCTACTCAATTTCATCAGGGAATTTATTCTTAACCTTTTCCTTATCGCGTTACTTTTTGTCGGCGTTGGAATTTACTTGCAAGTAAAATCGACGCCGGAACCGGCCACGAAGGGGGCGTTACTCGTCGATCTCTCGGGTGTGGTGGTTGATAAACCGACGGTTAATAACAAGCTACGTCAATTAGGGCGCGAATTCTTCGGCGCATCGAGCAATCGACGTCAGGAAAACTCACTGTTTGATATTGTCGACGGCATCCGTCAGGCAAAGGGAGATGACAACATCACGGGTATGGTGCTGGATCTCAGCGATTTTACCGGCGCCGACCAACCCTCCCTTCAGTATATTGGCAAGGCACTGCGTGAATTTCGTGACAGCGGTAAGCCTATTTATGCCATCGGTGACAGCTACAGTCAGGCGCAATATTATTTAGCCAGTTTTGCTAATACCGTGTCATTAACGCCACAGGGAAGTGTTGATCTGCACGGTTTCGCCACCAATAATCTCTACTTCAAGTCCCTCCTCGACAAACTGAAAGTCACCACCCACATCTTCCGGGTGGGAACCTATAAATCCGCCGTAGAACCGTATTTGCGTGACGATATGTCACCAGCCGCCCGTGATGCGGATGGACGCTGGGTTAACGCACTATGGCAACAGTATTTAAACACCGTCTCCGCTAATCGCCAGATCACGCCGCAGCAACTCTTCCCCGGCGCAGCAGGTATAATTGCCGGTTTACAGGCCGTTCAGGGCGATACCGCTCGCTATGCGTTAGATAATAAGCTGGTCGATGTCGTCGCATCACACTCCGAGACGGAACAATCACTGATTAAAGTCTTTGGCTGGAATAGCCAAAAAAATAATTATAATTCCACCAGCATCTACGACTACGCGCTTAAACCGCAGGGGCAAAACGCTAATCAGATTGCGGTTATCTTTGCCAACGGAGCCATCATTGACGGGCCGGAAGCACCAGGAATGGTCGGCGGTGCTACCACGGCCGCACAGATTCGCGCCGCCCGACTCGATCCCAAAATAAAAGCGCTGATACTGCGCGTCAATAGTCCCGGCGGTAGTGTTACAGCCTCGGAACAGATTCGCTCGGAATTGATGGCATTTCGCTCGGCAGGCAAGCCTATTGTGGTTTCCATGGGAGGAATGGCGGCATCAGGAGGGTACTGGATCTCCACGCCAGCGAACGCGATAATCTCCAGCGCTGCTACGTTAACCGGCTCCATCGGTATTTTTGGCGTAATTACTACGTTTGAAAATTCATTGGAAAGTCTTGGCGTCCACACCGATGGCATAGCCACTTCTCCATTGGCCGATCTGTCTATCACCAAGTCGCTGCCTCCGGAGTTTTCACAGATGATGCAGCTAAGTATTGAACGTGGCTATAAAAATTTCATTGATATTGTGGCACAGTCGCGTAAAAAAACGCCGGAGCAAATCGATAAAATCGCTCAAGGGCACGTTTGGGTGGGTAGCGATGCGAAAGAAAATGGCCTGGTCGATCAGCTAGGTGATTTTGATGATGCAGTGAAATTAGCCGCTAAACTGGCGAAGCTGGATCAATATCAATTGAATTGGTATGCCGAATCGCCGGGTCTGTTCGATACGATGTTGAATCAGGTGAATGCCTCAGTTTATGCATTATTACCTGTTGCCGTTCAATCCATGTTGCCCGCACCGGTTGCACAGTTGGCGGAGGTGGTGCGCGCACAACCTTCCCTCATGAATAATTTCAACGATCCGCAAAATCGATATGCATTTTGCCTCCCCTGTGGGGACGTTCGCTAATATTCATATTAATTGGCTCAATCATCGTCATTATTGCTGATGGTGATTGGGTTTGATTTATCACTGTACCTCGATCCATCACGGAGCTGTCCATGAAAAAAGCACTGCTACTGATTGATTTGCAAAATGATTTTTGTCCTGGTGGTTCATTGGCCGTTAAGGAGGGCGATCGCGTTATTGATATTGCCAACCGTGCCATTGATGCCTGCGAGGCGGCAGGCGTTACGATAATCGCCAGTCAGGATTGGCATCCTGCTAATCACGGTAGTTTTGCTGCTAATGCACATGCCAGCATCGGCGATACCGGTGAATTAAATGGATTACCGCAGGTATGGTGGCCCGTTCACTGCGTACAGCACACAGCAGGCGCAGACCTCCATCCGGCATTACATCGGTCTGCCATTCAGTGGATTGTGCGAAAAGGGACTCAGCCTGAGGTTGACAGCTATAGCGCTTTTTTCGATAACGGACATCGGGTTAAAACCGATCTGGATGCATGGCTACGCGCTCACCAGATTACCCATCTGACGATAATGGGGCTGGCAACAGATTATTGCGTAAAGTTCAGCGTGTTAGATGCCATAGACTTGGGATACCACACCGAGGTGCTGGTAGATGGCTGTCGTGGTGTAAACCTCTTACCTAACGACAGCGATGCGGCACTACAAGAGATGGCGCAGCGGGGGGCAATACTAACAGATATAACGCGGTTCCTTGCCACTCTACCGTCAATCCGCTGATTATCGGTAACGGGCGTCGCCGGGTTAAATATGCCGTTTATGCATCTGGCTTTAGCCTAACAATCGCATCGGCTTGCGTAAATTGACGCTTTAGTTCCTGCTTGCTCTTCAGCACAATTTCACCATCAGTGCCAATCGTCATGTGTTCAGCCTGCGTATTATGGCGAGCCTGCCACAGCATAACCATTTGCAGACAGTTCTCTTTCTGTTCAGGCGTCAATGCGACCCCATCCGGCCATTTACCCAGTTCCACGGCCGTCACTATCCGTTGGTAAATGGTTGGCGTCATGGCGTCAATCAACTCATTGAGTTCCATACCCATTTCTGCTCCAAGAAAATACAGCGCTTTACTCGCGCAACGATTATAGTCCAGATATTCATGGCATATCGCAACATTTGCATTCTCATAACATTTGTATTTTCATAAGAATGGCTGAATCGTTTAAAGCTTATCCATCAATGCGCTCGCCATTCGCCTTGTCGATAAAGCTCAGCGAGGCGGAATTAACACAATAACGTTCGCCAGTGGTTGGGGGGCCATCAGGGAAGACATGGCCCAGATGCGCATCGCACTGCCCACAGCGAATCTCAATACGACGCATATTGTGCGAATCGTCTTCCAGATAGCGAATGGCATCAATGGCAACAGGCCGATCAAAACTTGGCCAACCGCAACCTGAATCATATTTGCTATCGGAATAAAATAGTGGGGCCTGACAACACAGGCAGTGATAGATGCCGGTGCGTTTGTTATGCAGTAGCTTGCCTGAAAATGCGGGTTCCGTACCGCGTTGCTGAGTGACATAGCGCTGCATCTCAGTCAATTCTGTATCATCGGAAGGTGTTGGTGTAGCAGAGTCGTTAATCATGAAAGTCTCACAGCTGGAGCATCAATTCGTTAGGCTGTCGATTATAACAAGAGCTTAACAATCTGGTAGACTGTTATCACTTAATCCTCTGCATGTTTTAAGCATGAGCCTTTAATTGTGACATGCATCACATATAGAGAACACATGGGCTTTATATGATACGTTTCGCCCCAATATCAGTCTTAGATGTTACTAAGTTACAGGTTCAATCGGTTTTCGTACAAGGATTAGTCATAGGTTTGACTTACCGCAACTATTGACACGATTCCGCTTGACGCTCAGCAAGGTTTTTGTAATTTTACAACCAACCCTTTTACTCACTATTCACAAACCAATAGCTGGTGGAATATATGACTATCAAAGTAGGTATCAACGGTTTTGGCCGTATCGGCCGTATTGTTTTCCGCGCCGCGCAAGAACGTTCTGACATCGAGATTGTTGCAATTAACGATCTGTTAGATGCGAATTACATGGCGTACATGCTGAAGTACGATTCCACACATGGTCGTTTCAACGGCACCGTTGACGTTAAAGATGGCCACCTGATTGTTAACGGTAAAACCATCCGTGTTACCGCAGAACGCGATCCTGCCAATCTGAAATGGAACGAAGCCAACGTCGATATCGTTGCTGAAGCGACCGGCCTGTTCCTGACTGACGAAACTGCGCGTAAACACATCGCTGCTGGCGCGAAAAAAGTCGTTCTGACAGGGCCTTCCAAAGACAATACGCCAATGTTCGTAATGGGCGTTAACCACAAAACTTACGCCGGCCAGGACATCGTGTCTAACGCGTCTTGCACCACTAACTGCCTTGCTCCGCTGGCAAAAGTGATTAACGATAACTTCGGCATCGTTGAAGCGCTAATGACGACCGTTCACGCGACCACTGCAACGCAGAAAACCGTTGATGGCCCGTCTCATAAAGACTGGCGTGGCGGCCGCGGTGCGTCTCAGAACATCATCCCTTCTTCTACTGGCGCAGCGAAAGCCGTAGGTAAAGTCATCCCTGAACTGAACGGTAAACTGACAGGTATGGCGTTCCGCGTTCCTACGCCTAACGTATCGGTTGTTGACCTGACAGCGCGTCTGGAAAAACCAGCGTCTTACAAAGAAATTTGTGCCGCAATCAAAGCTGCCTCTGAAGGTGAGTTGAAAGGCGTACTGGGTTACACTGAAGACGACGTTGTTTCTACCGATTTCAACGGTGAAACACTGACATCAGTGTTTGATGCCAAAGCCGGTATCGCACTGAGCGACAACTTTGTGAAACTGGTTTCCTGGTATGACAATGAAACAGGTTACTCAAACAAAGTCCTGGATCTGATCGCGCACATTGCAAAATAAGCGTCGGCGATGATTCGGTGAAAAAAGGGCGACGCGATGTCGCCCTTTTTTATTATTAATTGCAGATTTGTTTTACAACGAAAAAAATCAAAAAAGGCCTTATCATGCATAACACCCTTTTCTCGCTCCCCATCACCAAACAGATCAACGAGACGCTGAGTCAACGTCAGTTGGGCCAATTACCGATTATCGTCGTTGAGCACCCAGAAGTTCGTGCTGCTGTCGCATTACAAGGTGCGCACCTGCTCAGCTGGCAACCGACGAACGAAGAACCCGTGCTCTGGTTAAGTGACAATTCGCCTTTTACTCACCACGTCGCAATCCGTGGTGGGATACCGATTTGTTTCCCATGGTTTGGCCCCTTCGCAGAACCTAACCATGGTTTTGCCCGCCTGTTGCCATGGGAATTCACCGCCCACAGTGAGGATCGGCATGGCGTACAACTCACATTCACGCTGCGCGACAATGAAGAAACGCGTCAGAGTTGGCCGCATGAATTTACGCTTATTGCCCGCTTCAAGCTGGGTAAGGAATGCGGTATTGAACTGGAAGCGCATGGCGATTATCGCATTACCAGCGCGCTACACACCTATTTCAACATCGGCGATATCAGCGATATTCGCATTGCGGGTCTGGGCGATTCCTACATTGATAAAGTCGATGGGGGCAAACAGGCGTCTCAGCAAGGCGATCTGGTGTTCACCGATCGTACTGACCGTATTTATACCCAGCCGCAGGAGACCAGCGTGATTCATGACGCAGGGCTGAAACGCGTCATTGAAATTCACCATGAGCATCATAGCGATGTCGTCGCGTGGAACCCTGGTGCAGCACTCTCGCGTACTATTAGCGATATGCCAGACGACGGGTATAAAACGTTTGTATGTGTGGAAACCGCTCGGATCGGTCAACCCTTTGAGGCAGCAACAAAAGCGCCAGCGCGCCTGGCAACGGTAATTCGCATTAAAAAATAATCTCGATTTTTCTACGTTCATCGGGGGCCGCTTCCCGCCCCCTTGATCCTGCGTTTGTTTGCCTCTATACCACATCCAGCCGCAGTTTGTGCGTCGGCGGCGGAAAAGCCTGATCTAACTGCGCGCAATCCTCCATCGAGAGCATCACCCCTAGGGCCTTCGCATTTTCCTGAACATGCGCAACGGAACTCGCTTTAGGGATCGCAATCACCCCCGGCTGACGAATAACCCAAGCTAATAAGAGTTGAGCGGGCGTGATGCCTTTTTCACGCGCCATGTGATTCACCAGCGGATGTGAAAACAGTCCCTCACGCAGCCGCCCCGCCTGCGCCAGCGGGCAGTATGCCATCACGGGAAGCGACTGTTGCTGACACCACGGTAACAAATCAAATTCAATACCGCGCGACGCCAAATGGTATAGCACCTGATTCGTCATACAGCGCTTCCCTCCCTGTAATGACCATAGCGCCTGCATGTCATTTAGATCGAAATTAGACACGCCCCACTGGCCGATTTTACCTGCCTGCTGCAATCGCTCCATGGCGATGATCGTATCGACTAATGGAATAGTCCCGCGCCAGTGCAATAGATAAAGATCGATATGATCCGTTTGCAATCGTTTCAGGCTGCGTTCACACGCCTGTATTGCTTTATCGCCGCCTGCGTTATGCGGGTAAACTTTGGATACCAGATACACGCTGTCACGACGTCCGCGTATTGCTTCGCCGACCACCCGCTCTGCCCCGCCGTCCGCATACATTTCAGCCGTGTCAATCACCGATAGCCCGAGATCGAGACCGGCCTGCAACGCCGCCACCTCTTGCGCTTTCATCAGCGCATCTTCACCCATGAACCATGTTCCCTGGCCGATGGCCGGGACACGAGTGCCATCGGGAAAACGAATCGTTTTGGGCGTATGGGCTGCGTTGGAAATACCGAAAGTTTTTGTCATGCGCACCTCCCTTATTGATGATCACCGTAGCATAGCTTTTAGCGCACTATAAACGTGCAAATGGGGTGACATCACCCCATTATTGTACGGCAAGTGCACTATGTGCAGGCATTCAATCAGAAACGATAGCTGACGCCAGCACTCATTAAGACGCTATGATTGCTATCAACAATTGGGCTATCTTTCGTCTCGTCAGACAACCGCGTGTAGCGGCCAACGGCCCAGGCGCTCCACTGAGCATTGATCTTATATCCAGCACTCAGCTCAAGATACGGTGCCCAACCATCACCCGGTTTATACTGATTAAAACCGGAGCGCGCGGACTCTTTGCCGCTAACGCCATAATAATATTGGTTCATGTTTTCGCTGAACCAGGTCGCGCCAATACCCGGTGTGATACTCAAATCTCCCATTGAGAAACGGTAAAGATAAGCGGTATCCCACGCGAAGCCGTTGCTGTAATCCAGCGTATCGCCTGCCAGCACGGTACGGATTTCCCCCCAATCGGCAATATGCCGATAGGCCGCCCCCGCCATTAACGTCCCGCGGCGTTTATCTAACTGCTTCATGCGCGGATCGTCGCTATCTCCGGGTTTAAAACCCAAAGGCAGATAGTAAGCCGTTAAAGAGAGTCGATTTGCTCCTTCATTCCATAGGTAGTACCCGCCCCCTAATCCACGGAAATAAAATTTTTCACTTTCATAATTCAGTACAGGAAGCGGATAGACATCATTATCAACACCACGGTAGATGGAATTTGAACCCACAGCGCCAAGGCCCAGCGATACACCGTCGGCATAGACTGAAGGCAGCAGGCCAAGGCCCAATAGTAGTGCAGCTAGCCTAGAGAGTTGCATTCTTTTCACAGTTTCTATTTCCTATAACAGATAATTATTATGAAACATGATAGTTAATTACACACATTTACGTTTGGGCTATATAAAAATAGCATGAATGAATAACCTACCCATCGATGATTTTCACCTCCGTGACAGCGGAATAGGCAGCGCATTTAAGGCCAAACGCTGATTCTCTATAATGTTACACGGGTTTTTCTGAAAGTGAGTCCTTGAAATATCTTAAAAATATGTCCGAGGACGAGAGGCAATTTTACGAATGCAAACTACGCTTAATTATAGAAGGTGACATTTCCCGTCCAGCTTGTATGAATTAAATCACAATACTCTGATGCTGTAAGTTGGCATGAGGGTTGCTGGGCTAAGAAACAGTCTTCTTCCAGAGGGCAATATTAATAGGCCTATATTCTACGCGCTCTCTTAATCTATGCTAATCGACGAAGGACGGGCATCGCTATGAACCTATTTGATCACTACCGTCAGCGCTATGACGCTGCCAAGGACGAAGCGTTTACTCTGCAGGAATTCCTTAACATCTGTGCGAAGGATCGCACTGCCTATGCCAACGCTGCAGAAAGATTGTTAACCGCTATCGGTGAACCCGTAATGGTGGATACCGCCCAGGATTCGCGACTATCGCGCCTATTCTCGAACCGGATTATCGCTCGCTATCCGGCCTTTGAAGAATTTTACGGGATGGAGGAGGCGATAGAACAAATTGTTTCTTACCTAAGGCATGCCGCTCAGGGATTAGAAGAGAAGAAACAGATCCTATATTTGCTCGGGCCTGTGGGCGGCGGGAAATCGTCTCTGGCGGAACGCCTGAAAGCACTTATGCAGCGTGTTCCCATTTACGTCCTCAGTGCGAATGGTGAACGTAGCCCGGTCAATGACCACCCTCTTTGCCTGTTTAACCCACAGGAAGATGCAGCGATATTAGAGAAAGAGTATGCGATTCCACGACGCTATCTCGGCACCATCATGTCACCCTGGGCAGCGAAGCGCCTTCAGGAATTCGGCGGAGATATCACCCAATTCAGCGTCGTCAAAGTATGGCCATCCATTCTGGCGCAAATAGGGATCGCGAAAACCGAACCGGGTGATGAGAACAATCAGGATATTTCAGCCCTGGTCGGTAAGGTCGATATCCGCAAGTTGGAGCATTTTGCACAGAATGATCCCGATGCCTACGGCTATTCTGGCGCACTGTGCCGTGCGAATCAGGGCATTATGGAATTCGTTGAAATGTTTAAGGCGCCGATCAAGGTGCTCCACCCACTGCTGACCGCCACGCAGGAAGGTAACTATAACGGAACCGAGGGTATTGCCGCCCTCCCCTTTAACGGGATTATTCTGGCGCATTCCAATGAATCCGAGTGGGTGCAATTCCGCAATAATAAGAACAATGAAGCATTTCTCGATCGCGTCTACATCGTCAAAGTCCCCTATTGCCTACGCGTTTCCGAAGAGGTCAAAATATACGATAAGCTGTTGAATCACAGTGAACTAGCGCATGCGCCCTGCGCCCCCGGCACGCTGGAAACGCTGGCCCGCTTCTCGATTTTATCGCGCCTGAAAGAACCGGAAAACTCCAGCATCTACTCTAAGATGCGGGTTTATGACGGGGAGAGCCTGAAAGATACCGACCCCAAAGCGAAATCCTATCAGGAGTACCGCGATTACGCCGGTGTGGATGAAGGAATGAACGGCCTGTCGACGCGCTTTGCTTTTAAGATCCTGTCTCGTGTCTTTAACTTCGATCACGGCGAAGTAGCCGCCAACCCGGTACACCTGTTCTATGTATTGGAGCAGCAAATCGAGCGCGAACAGTTCCCGCAAGAACAGGCAGAGAAATATCTGGAACACTTGAAAGGCTACTTGATACCTAAGTATGCCGAATTTATCGGTAAAGAGATTCAAACGGCCTACCTCGAATCCTATTCCGAATACGGGCAAAACATTTTCGATCGTTATGTTACCTATGCGGATTTCTGGATTCAGGATCAGGAGTACCGCGATCTGGACACCGGCCAACTGTTTGACCGTGAATCGCTGAATGCCGAGTTGGAAAAGATCGAGAAACCCGCGGGGATCAGTAACCCAAAAGACTTCCGCAACGAGATAGTAAACTTCGTACTCCGTGCTCGCGCAAATCACAGCGGACGGAACCCCAACTGGACCAGCTACGAAAAACTGCGCACGGTTATCGAGAAGAAAATGTTCTCCAACACGGAAGAGCTACTGCCGGTGATATCGTTCAATACCAAGACTTCCACCGACGAACAGAAAAAACATGATGACTTCGTCGATCGTATGATGGAAAAAGGGTATACCCGGAAGCAGGTGCGTTTGCTATGCGAGTGGTACCTACGGGTGAGGAAATCATCGTAATGACGTACGAGGCTGGCAACAGCAGTGGGAGGGAACATGGCTTATTTTATTGACAGGCGGCTAAACGGCAAGAATAAAAGCGCGGTAAATCGCCAACGCTTTCTACGCCGCTATAAGTCACAAATAAAACAGTCGATTTCCGAGGCCATTAATAAGCGTTCGGTGACCGACATTGAAAGCGGTGAGTCGGTGTCTATCCCTAATGCCGACATTAACGAACCCATGTTCCACCAGGGGCGTGGGGGACGTCGCCATCGCGTTCATCCTGGTAACGATCATTTCGTACAGAACGATAAAATTGAGCGGCCACAAGGAGGTGGCGGCGGAGGGGCCGGACAGGGGGACGCCAGTCAAGATGGCGAAGGCGAAGACGAATTTGTTTTTCAGATCTCCAAAGATGAGTATCTGGATTTGTTGTTCGAAGATCTGGCGCTGCCAAACCTTAAAAAAACGCAGCATCAGCAGATGAGCGAATATAAAACCCATCGTGCAGGCTATACCGCTAACGGGGTTCCAGCCAATATCAGCGTGGTGCGGTCGCTACAAAACTCACTGGCACGCCGCATGGCGATGACTGCGGGTAAACGCCGCACGCTGCATGAACTGGAAGAAACCCTCGCGCAATTGGCCCATAGCGAACCCGTACAATTATTGGAGGAGGAACGGTTGCGCCAGGCAATCGCCGACCTACGTCAGAAAATCGCCCGCGTGCCTTTTATTGATACGTTTGACTTGCGCTACAAGAATTATGAGCGCCGGGCTGAACCCTCAAGCCAGGCGGTAATGTTCTGTTTGATGGATGTATCAGGGTCGATGGATCAAGCAACGAAGGACATGGCGAAACGCTTTTATATTCTCCTGTATCTCTTCCTCAGCAGAAATTATAAAAACGTGGATGTGGTTTATATTCGCCACCATACGCAGGCTAAGGAAGTGGATGAACAGGAGTTCTTCTACTCTCAAGAAACCGGCGGCACTATTGTTTCAAGTGCATTAAAGCTTATGGAGGAGGTCATGCATGAGCGTTACGACCCTGAACAGTGGAACGTTTATGCAGCACAGGCATCGGATGGCGATAACTGGGCCGATGATTCCCCCCTGTGCCGCCAGATACTGGCGAACCGCCTTTTACCGAGAGTACGCTACTATAGCTATATCGAAATTACCCGACGTTCACATCAAACGCTTTGGCGCGAATATGAAACGTTACGTAATACGTTCGATAACTTCGCAATGCAACATATTCGCGAGCAGGATGATATCTATCCGGTCTTCCGTGAACTGTTCCATAAACAAACCCTAGGGAATTAGTGGGCATTTATTAGCCAGTTATCTACTGATTATCTGGCTGATAACTCACTGTTGATGCTTTTATATAAACATGTATTTATAATGCATTTTTATAGCATTATTTCAGTACAGAGAGCCGTTTATGAACATTGACAAATTTAAACAGCAGCATGCCGACATTCTCGCAAATATTGCGACGTTACGTCGCCTGACACAGGCCGGCGTCACAGAAAACGCCGCTGATATTGCTCGCGCCATCATTGCCATGAGCTCAACCATCAAACTGCATCTTGCCGCAGAAGATCGCGTACTTTACCCCTCGCTCCAGCGCAGCAATGACGCCCAGTTAGCGAGAATGAGCCAATACTATCAGGATGAAATGCAAACTATCGCCGCAGATTATGAGGCGTTTTCTCGACGTTGGAACACGGCGGCACAGTTGATTGACCATGATGGAGAATTCCGGGCCGAGGCCAATAACGTGTTACGTAAGGTCTATGAGCGCATGCAACGCGAGAATCATGACTTTTATCCCCGCATTGAAACGGCCTGAACCTGACCCAAGGACGGTGAACTGCTGAAAGGTGGCGATCCGTTCTGCCAGAGGCAAGAGCGCTGCTACCACACAAACGCCCATTTGTGCCCTTGTCACAAATATAACACTTCCTTTACACCGGCCAGCGCATTACCCTGTCGGCCCCATCAATGCAGATACCTATATTAGTTATGCAACGATTAGTGCTGATTCTCTTAACGCTGGTGTTACTCGGCCCTCTGGGCATTGATATCTATTTGCCGCTTATTCCTGCCATTGCTGTGGCACTGAACAGCCCTGAAGCGCTGATTCAATCCACCGTCGCGCTGTTTATTTTGGTCATGGGGTTAGGTCAGCTCCTGGCCGGGCCGCTGGTAGACAAATATGGACGGCGCCCAATAGCGTTGGTTGGCATCATCCTTTATCTCATTGGCGCAATCATCGCTGCGCTCGCCACTAACGCCACACTGTTTATTCTTTCCCGCCTGTTACAAGGCATGGCGGTGTGTTGTACCGCCGTCGCTATTTTTAGCAGCGTGCGCGACACACTGAACGGTGATGAAGCAGCGAAAGCCTATGGTTTTCTTAACGGTACACTGAATATCGTGCCTGCGCTGGCACCGCTATTAGGCGGGCTGTTGGCTGAAGCCTTCAATTGGCGGGCCCCATTTTGGTTTCTCGTCGGGTATAGCACAGCGGTACTGGCGCTCAGCCTTCGTTTTCTGCCTGAAACCCGACCGGATTCCACGCTACCCGTGCATGGTTTACCACTACGTCAATACGCTCGCTTGTTATCCGATCGCCAATTTCGCGGGTTCGCCTCTGTTAACGCCGGCGCCATGGGAATGGCTTTAACCTATGTCACCTTCTCCCCCGTCGTATTAATGAATCAGGCGCAGCTCACGCCATTGGCCTTTTCGATCGCCTTCGGCGCAAACGGTTTTTGGATCATGCTCGTGAGTTATCTGGCAAACCGTATTATCCGTAAAGTAGGCCGCCCCTACTGTCTGACTATCGGCAGTATACTCATGGGTATGGGCTGCCTTTCACTACTTGGCGGCGTCGTTCTCCTACCCACTGCGCTACAAGATACCTGGCCCGCCTATATGGTGCCCGTCGCGCTGGCCTGTGCCGGTCTGGCCTTTTTGATCGGCCCCGCCACCAGTTATGCGCTGGAACCGTATTCCAACGAGGCAGGAATTGCATCGGCGCTGGTAGGGTTTGTGCAAATGGCTGGCGGCGCTGGGTTGGGGCTGGTGGCCATGGCGCTCCCTTTACCATCCAAGATATCACTTGCGCTGGTCATGCTCAGTGCCGCGCTGCTAGCGATACGCGCTCGCCTTCTCACTCGACACCACAAAGGCAGCATTACATCGCTGCCGTCGCAATAGCTTAGAAAAAAGCATCACTACGCTACCCCGCGTAGTGATGACCAATGTCACCATTTTCTCATCAATGTTGTCATATTGGGCTACGATTAATGATATCTGCATGATTGCGTGCAGGTGAGTCACGTAGGGGGCGCGCAGATGGCTATATCGATGGATAATCAGGTTAAAAAAACACTACGCCTGAGTGATGGACCGGACTGGACATTTGAGTTATTGCAAGTTTACCTCGATGAAATTGATCGAGTGGCGAAATCTTATCGTCTGGAGACATATCCTCACCAGATTGAAGTTATTACTTCAGAACAAATGATGGACGCTTATTCCAGCATAGGAATGCCAATCAACTACACACATTGGTCGTTCGGGAAAAAATTTATCGAAACCGAACAGCGTTATAAACAAGGGCAACAGGGGCTCGCATACGAGATCGTTATCAATTCCGATCCCTGTATTGCGTATTTGATGGAGGAGAACACGCTGCCCATGCAGGCGTTGGTAATGGCACATGCCTGCTACGGACATAACTCTTTCTTCAAAGGTAATTATCTGTTTCGCAGTTGGACCGATGCCAGTTCGATTATTGATTACTTGCTGTTCGCCCGACAGTATATTGCGCAGTGTGAAGAGCGTTATGGTGTGGATGAGGTGGAACGCCTGCTGGATTCTTGTCATGCGCTAATGAACTATGGCGTAGATCGCTATAAACGCCCGCAGAAAATTTCGCTGGAAGAGGAAAGATCGCGCCAGAAAAGCCGGGAGGCCTATCTGCAAAGTCAGGTTAACGATCTGTGGAAAACCTTACCACGGCGCGAGCAGGACGCGCCGGCAGAACAGGCCAAGCGTTTTCCACAAGAGCCACAGGAAAATTTGCTCTACTTTATGGAAAAAAATGCGCCGCTGCTGGAGCCGTGGCAGCGTGAAATTCTGCGTATCGTGAGAAAAGTCAGCCAATATTTTTATCCGCAGAAGCAGACCCAGGTAATGAACGAAGGTTGGGCCACATTCTGGCACTACACCATTCTGAATCACCTCTATGATGAAGGCCGGATAACCGAGCGTTTTATGCTGGAATTCCTGCATAGCCATACGAATGTTATCTACCAACCGCCCTACAATAGCCCGTACTACAGTGGTATTAACCCGTATGCGCTCGGCTTCGCCATGTTTCAGGACATTAAGCGTATTTGTCAATCGCCGACACAGGAAGATCGCTACTGGTTCCCCGATATTGCCGGTAAAGACTGGCTGGATACATTGCATTTTGCCATGCAAAACTTCAAGGACGAAAGTTTCATCAGCCAATTTCTATCACCCAAAGTAATGCGTGACTTTCGGTTATTTACGGTGCTGGATGATGACCAGAATAACTATCTGGAAATTGCGGCGATTCATGACGAAGAAGGCTATCGTATTATCCGGCAGGAGCTTTCTGCGCAGTATAATTTGAGTCATTTAGAACCGAACATTCAGGTTTGGAATGTGGACTTGCGCGGCAATCGAGCGTTGACATTACGCTATGTTCCCCACAATCGCGCCCCTCTGGATAAGAGCAGACAGGAAGTGATGAAACACGTTCACCGCCTGTGGGGATTTGACGTTTATCTGGAACAGGTCAGCCCGGACGGTAGCGTTGAACTCACTGAACGCTGCCCGCCGCGCAAAACGCTATCACCGTGACGGAAACCGTTCCATTACGAAAAGAAGTGGCCTACCTGCGGATTCTCGCTTCTCTGAATCCGCTTAAAACGATCAATCCATGATGCGCCAATGCGTTTAACGACGCACATCCGCAATATCTCGTGGCATGGCGTTTTGCATACTTTGCCAAAGCGCCCCGCTTTCTTTCCCATAATGTCGGACGATATCCATTACCCGATCATAAGTCCCTTCACGGCGTAGCGCGTCTAATCGACCATAAAATTCCACCGCCAGCTTACGCGCCTCAAGGTTGGAAAAATAATACCGTCCGACGCGAATATATAATCCTTTAAGACCATTTAAGATCAGGCCATAAATCGGGTTGCCGGAAGCAAAAGCCAAACCGCGAAATACGTTGTAGTCAAGTTGCGCAAAAGCGTCCGCACTGTCGTCGACCACCCGAGCGTCGCGCAGCACGTCCCCCACTTTTTCCGGGTTATTGCGTAACGCGGTTCGGATAAAAATAGCGGCGATATTCGTGCGTACAGCAAGCAGGTTATCGATCAATTGCGGCACGCTGTCGTGATCGAGGCGCGCCAGCGTTTCCAGAATATTCAGCCCGGAGGTTTCCCAGAAATTATTAATTTTTGTGGGTTTCCCATGCTGTATGGTTAGCCAGCCATCGCGAGCCAGGCGTTGGAGCACCTCTCGCAGGGTTGTTCGTGTCACGCCAATCAGTTCGGAAAGCTCTCTTTCTGCGGGCAAAATAGAGCCAGGAGGAAAACGATTATTCCATATACTTTCGATGATATATTCTTCCGCGAATCCAGCCGGACTTTGCGACTTTATAACCATGAGTGTGATAATCCGTAGCGGTGATTGCTGAAAAACTCAAATCATAATACCAGACGATAGAATCATGATATAGCGCCGCGCTCAGTTAGCTGGCCCTTTCCCTGAAAATCGTGCCGGTAAACCGCCCTTCCACCGTGTGTAGCCATTGGCTCCCAATCGTTTGTAAAGTTTTTACAGTATGAAAAAACCGACAACCTATGCTCACAAAAAAGGATTGATTATCCATCATGTTCGCCATCTCACTGCACCGGACGCAGTTAAAAAATTTCCGGGGACTCGCGCCAGACGGGGAAAACTCCCTATTTTTACTTCCTACTCATTAACTCGCTGCTCTTCTTTGTTTGTAGCCCATTTGGGGCTGGTTGATAAGTAGTCGTAGAATTTATTTTTACGTTAGCCATGGCGTTAAAAGGTTATCCGCTCCAACCCGGCGGTCGGCGCGCTCCAAGCCATAATGATTGAAATGATCAGCTCAGGGCAGATGTGGTGTGAAGTAATAGGAAAAATTGATGTCAATATGTAGCTGGTGTTTATGGTGGCCGGTATCTACTTGATGAAGCAACTGTTGCTATTTGTGTTTACTAGATGGGGTCACTACACATTGAGTTGACGCTAATGCCATTTACCGATTTCATGATAAATAATCACTGGATTTCTTTACCCGATTTGACCATACCGGACAATCACGCATAATCGCGATCGTGTATAGTAGTCTCGGTAGATAAAATGACATTACAGCATTAAATAAGTACACCGTTACATTTTGCGTAGTGAAAGGATGGCAGTGAAGCCTGAACGGTTTACACTGCTGCTTCAATCATGTTTAGCAGGGAATATTTTTATGTTGCGATTCCTTAATCGTTGCTCACGTGGGCGTGGGGCGTGGCTGTTACTGGCGTTTACTGCCTTGGCATTAGAACTGGTCGCGCTATATTTTCAGCACGTTATGCTGTTAAAACCCTGTGTGCTGTGTATCTATCAACGCTGCGCACTGTGGGGCGTGTTTGCTGCCGGAATAATCGGTGCCATCGCGCCGACGACACCGCTGCGTTATCCAGCCATCCTGCTCTGGATCTACAGCGCCTACGAAGGTCTTCTGTTAGCATGGAAGCATACTGACATTTTGTTGCATCCATCCCCGTTTAACACCTGCGATTTCTTCGTCAGTTTCCCGTCATGGCTGCCATTGAACCAATGGCTCCCCGGTATTTTCAATGCAACTGGGGACTGTTCTGAGCGCCAGTGGTCCTTCCTATCGCTGGAAATGCCGCAATGGTTGGTCGGTATTTTCGCCGCTTACCTGTTGATTGCCGTACTGGTTTTGATTACTCAATTTTTACGTCCTAAGCGCCGTGACCTCTTCAGTCGTTGAGATCGAAAAAGCCCGATGGCAACATCGGGCTTTAGGACGCTTGCATCACACAACATTGCCACCGTCACTGTTGTGGCCTATAAATATCGCGATAATGGCCTAAGCGTTCGCTGAAAAAACGCCGCTTTTCCTGTGGAATTCTTCGCGAGATTTCCTCTACGTCGATCTTTTTTTGCTGACTTTCCATGAAAGCAATGGTGGAGGCAGCAAAGTCAGTGTATTGCTCGCTATATTCAAGAATGATTTTCTCAAAGTTGATCACGCCTTCCCCCTACTTCGCTGGTTTAACTGTTTTAAAATTATACAACACGCAGCGATTTAAAAGGGTAACAGCAGCACATTTCTCACGGATAAAGTGTGACATGATCGGCAAAATAAACAGATGATCGTTCGGTTTTAACCGCGAGTGGGCGACGCCGCCAAACTATTCCGCCCACTCCGGCTTGTTGAGTATATGCGCTTGCCAGTCAACGACCTCACTTTCACGCACAGCAATATGACGTACAGAAATTCGTTCCCGGTGCATAGCGGCCTTAGAACCGCTGATGAGCGGATGCCATGCTGGTAAATCCTCACGCTCATGAACCAATCGGTAAGCACAGGTCTTCGGTAACCAATTAAACGTTAACAAATTTTCGCGCGTCAGTTTGATACAGTCCGGCTCATATTCGAAGCGTTTTTCGTAGTTACGACACTGACAGCTTTTAATATTTAATTGATTGCAGGCAACGTTGGTAAAGTAAATTTCCTCAGTATCCTCGTCGATCAATTTATGTAAACAGCACTGACCGCAACCATCACACAACGATTCCCATTCAGCGTCAGACATCTCAGACAGCGTTTTTTGCTGCCAAAAAGGGCGTTCAGTCATGTTCCTTCCACTTACTTCGTTTATGAATAAAAATGCGTAATTCTAGCGGATTCGAAGGGAATATATCGCTGCCCATCGTTGTACACGGGCAGCTGGAGCATTAGATAACGCGTGTGCTCAACGTTCGATCATTTATCGTGATCGTCAACATATCGCCAGACAGAATCGGGCCAACGCCCTTAGGTGTCCCCGTCAAAATGATATCGCCCGCACGCAGCGTAAAGAAGCGGCTCATGTAGGCAATCAGCGGCAGAATCGGTGTGATCATATCACGCGTATTCCCCTGCTGACGGACTTCATCATTCACTTTTACGCCTAAATCGGTTTGTTGCGGGTCGCCAAATTCGGCAACAGGAATAAAACCAGAAATTGGGCAGGAACCATCAAAAGCTTTCGCTTTTTCCCACGGTTGGCCTTTTTTCTTGAATTCGGCCTGCAAATCTCGCAACGTCAGATCCAATGCCACGCCATAACCGGCAATGGCCCGTGCGACGCGCTCTTCGTTCGCTTGCTTCAACGGCGTGCCAATCAGCACGGCCAACTCGACTTCATGGTGAACGGCACCCATATTGTTAGGAATAGCGACTGGCTGACGTAAATCACACAGCGCAGTCTCTGGTTTGATAAATAATACTGGCTCACTCGGCGTGGCACTGCCCATTTCTTTGATATGTTCTGAGTAGTTACTTCCGACGCAAACCACCTTATTTACCGGGAAATCCAGTAGTGCGCCCTGCCAGTCTCTATGTTGATACATGATTACTCTCCTGCCCTGTCTGTTGGGTTAGTGCTCTCTTCACCGTGTCATAAGGCTCTTCAACGGAAACCTACGATACAAAACACGGCGGTGCAAACCCATCGTTATATCATCGCTACACGGGTTCGCCCAACAGATTTAGGGGCGTCAGCCTGACGATCGCCTGGCCTGAAGAAGACGCGCAGTGCCATCCTAAAAAGAATCCATTAAATTTTGACACAGGGGGATGACGGGTGAATATCTCCCATACGTGATGAGATATAAATGAACACGATATTTCGCCTCCCATGAGGTTTTCGGTTTTATCTGAAAAAGATGCCCTGGGTTTATTTTCGCGCTGACGTTGACGTGGATAATAAGCTCTCTACTGGTGGCGGCACTTGCAGATAAAACCCCTGTTCCTGCAACGCCAGTTTTACTTTTTCAATATCGGCATTCGCCAGTTTTTTGCGCTTATCCAAGGTTAATACCATGGCTAACTGGGGCGCGCCGAAACTTTTCATTAATGCATCAGGCACCCGTGAAAAATCGTCTTTTTTCTCAACATAAAGATAGGTTTGATCGCGTTTCGGGCTTCGATAGATCACACAAAACATTTTTTTTACTCTATTTGATGGGAATGCCATCTTGCCTGTATATAATTGTAACTATAACATGCTTACAGCGCTCTGGAATATCATGCCTTAAATGCTACTCTGGGGATTAAAAGATGCTGAAACTGAGTCAGGATAGATGTCACAAACGCCAATAGAGTTAAAAGGCAGCAGTTTTACCTTATCGGTTGTTCATTTGTATGATTCCCAACCAGAGGTAATTTATCAGGCATTGCAGGAAAAAATAGAGCAAGCGCCCGCTTTCCTGAAAAATGCGCCTGTTGTCATTAATGTCGCAGCATTAACAGCGCAGACTGATTGGATAAAATTACAGCAGGCTATCGCCTCAACTAGCCTTCATGTTGTTGGCGTTAGCGGATGCACCGATGATGCCTTAAAGAAAGCCATTACGCAGGCCGGTCTTCCTCTACTGAACGAAGGCAAAACACAACGCCAGGTGGCAGATCTAGTCATTCCGCTTCCCGCTGCGGTTAAAACGAAAGTGATCAGCACGCCGGTACGCTCTGGCCAACAGATTTACGCGCGGAACTGTGACTTAATCGTGATGAATAGCGTCAGTGCGGGGGCTGAAGTGATTGCCGATGGTCATATTCATGTTTACGGTATGATGCGCGGCCGAGCGCTCGCTGGCGTCTCTGGCGATGTTCACAGTCAGATATTTTGTACACACCTGGCCGCCGAGCTTGTCTCTATCGCGGGTCGTTACTGGCTGAGCGACCAGATTCCTGAAGCCTATCTTGGGCAGCCAGCACGAGTCAGCCTGAACCAGTTGGATAATGTTCTAACGATAAAACCTCTAGACTAAAATCTCCCAAGGAAACATTTATGGCACGCATCATTGTTGTTACATCGGGTAAAGGGGGCGTTGGCAAGACCACATCAAGCGCGGCCATTGCTACCGGTTTAGCCCAGAAAGGAAAAAAGACGGTTGTCATCGATTTTGACATTGGTTTACGTAATCTCGACCTGATCATGGGCTGTGAACGCCGCGTGGTATATGATTTTGTGAATGTCATTCAAGGCGATGCCACACTAAATCAGGCACTCATTAAAGATAAGAGAACAGACAACCTCTACATTTTACCCGCATCACAAACGCGTGATAAAGAAGCATTAACGTATGATGGCGTTGAAAAAGTGCTTAACACGTTGAGCGACATGGCGTTCGATTTTATCGTGTGTGACTCACCCGCGGGGATCGAAACCGGAGCATTGATGGCGCTCTATTTTGCTGACGAAGCGATTATCACCACCAATCCGGAAGTTTCTTCCGTGCGCGATTCCGACCGCATACTTGGTATTTTATCCTCAAAATCACGCCGGGCGGAACGTTCAGAAGAACCAATTAAAGAGCATCTGCTATTGACGCGTTACAATCCGGGGCGTGTTAGCCGTGGTGACATGCTGAGCATGGAAGATGTCCTTGATATTTTACGCATTCCACTGGTAGGGGTGATTCCAGAAGATCAATCCGTACTCAGGGCATCCAACCAGGGCGAGCCCGTCATTCTGGATACCGAATCCGATGCCGGAAAAGCCTATGCCGATACCGTCGAGCGCCTGCTTGGTGAAGAGCGGCCTTTCCGTTTTGTTGAAGAAGAGAAGAAGGGCTTCCTTAAACGACTTTTTGGGGGATAAATTATGGCTTTACTCGACTTTTTTCTGTCCCGCAAAAAAAACACGGCCAATATTGCCAAGGAACGGCTGCAAATTATTGTCGCGGAGCGGCGCCGTGGAGACAGTGAACCCCATTATCTACCACAATTAAAACGCGATATTCTTGAAGTCATCTGTAAATATGTCCAGATCGATCCAGAAATGGTAACGGTTCAGCTCGAACAAAAAGGTGATGATATTTCCGTTCTCGAATTGAACGTGACGTTACCCGAAGCAGAGGAAACGCCAAAATAATTTTCTGCTGTGATATCTCCTGCGATGATGCAGGAGATATTGATTCGCCATACGTCAAATGACAGGCACCCCTCATTCAACGGAATGGCTGTATATTTAACCAGATTCAAATTTTATTCTACGGTATTTTCCTCATTCCATTGACCGCTTTTCATGGCTGCTTTTTCTTGCAAATAAGGCATAACGGAAAAATGTGTCATAGGCCGTTAATAACCCTGTATGATCTCACGCAATTCATCGCCATATAATTCCCCGCGCCACCCGGATAACATCTCTGGTATACCTGCATCCTGACCATTCAATTTCCAGTGCCAACTGAGCAAGCGATTAATTTGCCGCCGTGATGCCAATAACTCGGTGGATAAACCACTCTGTACGCTCACGCGCTGTACCAACGACTTGATCGCTTTAAAGACAATTTTATAGCCAGGATAATCAATCAGGTTAATCACCGGCGGGGGGAAATCGGACTCATTCAGCGCTTCGGTTTCAGCGACGCAGTCCAATAGCGTTTTCCCATGGTAACGAATTTCCGGACCGCTCAACCCGAGTGAACTCAGTTCCCCCAGCGATGTAGGCAGAAAACGCGCCACCTGCAATAGGTTTTCTTCACGCACGACAAAATTGACTGCACTATCCCGCTCACGGGCTTTACGCAAACGCCATTCAGCCAAACGTTGAAGGCAAGCCAGCTGTCGTCCCCGTAACTGCCAGGCGTTACCGAATTCGCGATAGGCTAACATCGGCGACAAGATATCCTGCTTCCTCGAACAAAGCTGAAGGCACTCATCAAGCGCGGCTCGCATCCACCCTGCGGCTTGCGTATCGGCCTCCAGTTGGGTGGCCACCGGCAACAGGTAAAACACATCGGCGGCGGCATAATCGCACTGTTTTTCACTCAGCGGTCGCGCCAGCCAGTCGGTTCTCGACTCGCTCTTATCCAGCATGATCCCGGTATAGTCGGCCACCAGCGCGGCAAAGCCATAGGAGAGCGGTTTGCCTAAAAAGGCAGCCAGAATTTGCGTATCAATAAAAGGCGATGGCACTACGCCAAACGCATTAAGAAACACCTCCAGATCTTCGCTACCCGCATGCAAGAATTTTTTAACCTGCTCGTCTTGCAGGAGTGCCTGGAAAGGTGACCAATTTGTCACTGTTAACGGGTCAATTAGTGAAAGCCGATCGCCATCGAATAATTGAATCAGCCCTAGTTGCGGATAATAAGTACGTGTTCTGACAAACTCGGTGTCCAAAGCCACGTGGGAAAAACGTCGCGCCTGGTTACAAACCTGTTCTAACTCTGTGTCGGACGTGATCAACTGATAATTCAAAACGTCATTCTCTTCATTGTTTTTACTTACGATTCTGGAATAAGACCGTATCGCGTTAAAAAAGAACGCTGGATCAACCAGCGCGAAAACATCATATCGTGTCCTAGACGGCCTGGCAGGCATTTTCGAGGAAAATTATCAGGCTGCGTCATTTTCCCTGGGATGAATACGATCGCGTAGCTCGCGGCGCAGGATTTTACCCACGTTGGATTTAGGCAAATCATCACAAAACTCGATCTCTTTAGGCACTTTATAACCGGTCAAGTTTTGTCGACAATACCCAATCAGCGCGGCTTTGGTTAATGTGGCACCGCGCCTCACGACAAAGGCTTTTACCGCTTCACCGGTGGACTCATGTTCCACGCCGATCGCGGCCGATTCGGATACGTCTGGATGGCGGTTGATAACGGCTTCAATTTCTGACGGATAAACATTAAAGCCGGAAACCAGAATCATATCTTTTTTGCGATCGACGATCCGTAAAAATCCTTCCTCATCTGACGTGACAACGTCACCTGTTGCCAGCCAGCCATCTTTTAATACATCCTCCGTTGCGGCGGGTTGCTGCCAGTATCCTTGCATGACCTGTGGCCCTCTCACCCACAACTCTCCTGATTCGCCAGGGCCAACGTCATTGCCATCATCGTCAATAATTCGGACATCCGTTGACGGCACAGGAAGCCCGATACTACCGCTATGGCGCTTAAGATCGTATGGATTTCCCGACACCAGCGGCGCGCTCTCCGTTAGTCCATACCCCTCCAACAAATGTTTCCCCGTGGCTCTTTCCCAACGTTCTGCTACGGTTTGTTGCACCGGCGCCCCTCCGCCAACAGAGAGACGTAACGTAGAGAAATCCAATTGGTGGAATGCTTTATTATTGAGCAGTGCGTTAAATAGGGTATTAACGCCAGTGATGACCGTAAATGGGAACCGTTTCAGTTCTTTCACAAGCGCAGGGATATCGCGGGGGTTGGTAATTAACAAATTCCTTCCGCCTAATTCAAAGAATAGAAGCGCATTTACCGTGAGCGCAAAGATATGATAAAGCGGCAATGCCGTAACAACCCGTTCCTCACCGTCTTGCAGAACCGCACCGTAAGCCCCTTTAATCTGTTCAATATTGGCCAGCATATTACGGTGTGTAAGCATTGCTCCCTTAGCGACACCAGTAGTCCCGCCGGTATATTGCAGAAAGGCCAGGTCTTGATGGTTTATATTGGGCCGACTATACGGTTGATATTGCCCTTCCCGCAGAACACGGCGGAAGGGTATCGCCTGCGGTAGATGATAGCGGGGAACCCGTCGTTTAATGTACTTTACGACAGCATTGACGAGCATGCCTTTTATCGTAGGGAGTTGGTCTCCCATATGGGTTAGGATAACCTGCTTAACAGCGGTTTCATGAATGACATGTTCCAGCGTATGCGCAAAGTTTGACACGATAACTATCGTGTTTGCTCCGCTGTCTTTTAATTGGTGCACCAATTCCGGCGGCGTATACAGGGGGTTCACGTTAACCACCACCATTCCCGCGCGCAACGCGCCAAACAATGCGATAGGATATTGCAGCAGATTGGGCATCATCAGCGCCACGCGATCGCCTTTTTGCAACTTAAGCTGATTTTGCAGATAGGCAGCAAATGCCCGGCTGCGCGTGTCCAATTGACGAAAGGTCATCACCTCACCCATATTAATAAATGCGGGGCGATCGGCATAACGCTTTACACTATTTTCAAACATTTCAATTAGCGATGAATAACGATCCGGATCAATTTCCGCCGGAACATCCACCGGGTAGCGTGATAGCCAAATTTTTTCTAAGACGTTACTCCTGAGATATTTCTTTAATGGCATGTTGTCGCCCTCGGCAGCACACAATAATCAACATTATTTTAACCTAATCACATCAGTTGCTAACAAATAATCTTCACGTCGCGAGAGCGATCGCCCATTTATTTACGATGCAAAAAAAATCAGGCAACCTGCGTCGCCTGATCGTTTTCAAAAATATGATGCGCCCGCCAGCGGGGTAGATGACAAAAAAGAGCCTGATAAGCTGGGTTACTCCGTGACGACGTTTTCAATGCGGGCTGGGCCGAGCCAACCCCCATCATACCCCCACCATCCCGGCCCCCAGCCGTATCCGTAACCCGCACGCCATCCCCACGGCCCATAGCCACCTGGCGGCATCGCCAGACGTTGTACAACATTCCAGCGTTTGTAGCCTTGCGCATCCACTACGACATAACGATAAGGTTTATTACCAATTGCGCCCTGTTCAGTGCCAACGATCGGGCCAACGACAGTAACCAGCCGATTTTTAAAATCTACTGGCTCTAAAAAACGATTTACATAAGCGATAAAACGCCCTTCTGACGGCATGTCCAACAGCGGCTTCGCACCGCTATCCAGCGGCATGCTGGCTATTTCCAAACGCGTTTTATTCGCTTCATTACGAATGCTGACCACTCTTCCACCAAAGCGCGACTCCTGACCGACATAGATTTGCGGCGCATTCATCACCCAGACCAGATCCTCCTGCGGCGTCGGCGATGTTCCTTTAATGGCGTCCGGCACCGTGACACAGCCAGAAAGCAGCATCACCGTCGCCGCCACAATGCCAAGACGAACGTGCTTCTGATTCAAGCGTAAACTTTTCATTGGCGCATTTTTTATCTGTGTAAGCATGGCACAACCTCTCTTCAGGTATCTGCGTAGTTGGACTACTCAGCATCGAATAAGTTGCTGTTTATAGCTGGTATACTCTAAGTAAAACCTATATTTCCATTACTCACGCCCCGGCAACTTTTTCCAGGTCACTTCATTACGCAAATAACGCGGTTGCGCACTCTCTACACTGACCGCTTTGCCCGCCAGCCAGCGCTGATTGGCCAATGGCAGCATATCCAGTGCCTGCGGTAAGAGCACTTTCCCTTCCGCTAACAGCAACGAAGATGTATTTACTAGATTAGGATACGTCTCCCATCCGGTGCCCACCGTCGCCCACTCGCCTGATAGCGAAGCGGCTAACGCCTGCACCTGCTCAGGTTTCAATACTGCTTCCTCGGCATCGCCCTGCCAGGCCCCATTCGCATCACGCTGATAACAGCCCCAGTAAACTTCCCCCATCCTTGCGTCAATAGCCGCTAACACGCGCGTCGCGTGCGTCAGACGGAAGGCTCCCTGCGCCATTGTCGCCAGAGACGACACGCCGATTAGCGGTAAATCCGCTCCCAGCGCCAAGCCTTGCGCAATACCGATACCAATGCGCACACCGGTAAAACTCCCCGGCCCTTGACCAAAAGCCAACGCATCAAGATGTTTAAGCGTCAGACCGCTATCGGCGAGCACCTGCTGAACCATCGGCAGGATACGCTGGGTGTGTTCGCGGGGACAAATTTCGAATAGAGAATGAATTTCGCCTTCATTCCACAGTGCAACGGAACAGGCTTCCGTTGCGGTATCAAGCGCTAGAATTCGCGTAGACATGCCAACCTCAGGCAGGATAAATAAATCTTAACGGCCTCTAGCATAGCATATCCCCCTACCACACCGCAGCCATCTACTCCCGCTATCCCAAGGAATCAAGGAGATTGCGTCAGGAAGTTAATCGCTTGTCGAATATCACGGGTGCGTGGCGCCGGCGGTAAGCTATTAAGGAAGACGGCTCCATACGGGCGCGTCACCAATCTGTTATCGCAAATAACAATCACCCCACGATCATCGACATCACGAATGAGGCGGCCCACACCTTGTTTTAGGGTTATTACCGCATCCGGCACCTGCACATCATCGAAAGGCTCTCCGCCACGCAGGCGACAATCTTCTATACGCGCTTTTAATAGCGGATCATCGGGTGAGGTAAAGGGCAATTTGTCAATAATAACGCAGGAAAGCGTATCGCCGCGCACATCCACACCCTCCCAGAAGCTGCTGGTCGCTACTAATAAGGCATTGCCCGCCGACACAAACTGCGACAATAACTGTGCTTTGCCGGTTTCCCCCTGCAATAGCACCGGAAGTGCCAACGTGGCGCGAAATGCCGCAGCCAGTTCACGCATCATCTGGTGTGAGGTACAGAGCATAAAACAGCGCCCCTGATTAGCCTCAATCAACGGGCTCAGCATGGTCGCCAGCTTCAGCGCGGCGCCAGGACGATGCGTTTCCGGTAAATGACGGGGGACGCAGAGCAACGCCTGATGCGCATAATCAAACGGGCTAGGTAATAAGAGTGAGTGCGCGTCATCCAGCCCCAGCCTATCGGTGAAATGACAAAGCTGGTCATTAACCGACAGTGTCGCGGAGGTAAAGATCCACGCGGCGGGCTTCTCTTTGAGCAGTTCACGAAAACGATCGGCAACAGACAACGGCGTCAGCGCCAATACAAAATGACGAGAATTGCACTCATACCAGTAGCTGTAACCCGGCGTCTGAACATCCTTCAGCCGTTTTAGGCGGTTACGATAGAGCGTGGCGCGTTCAAAAGCGGCATCCAACAGCGCAGAACGGCCAAGAGACAATTTCGCTACGTCGTAGCATAATTCCAATGCATCATCCAGCAATACCAAGGCTCGTTGGAGCGTCGGCTGCCCCAGCACATCGCGCAGGTTGCCGCGAAACCCCGGCTCGCCCAAGGCCAGCCGGAAATCCTGGGTGCTTTGCGTCAGGCGATCGGCGCTTTTTTGTAGTTGAGACGCATCACGAACCTCTGTGCGATAGGCAATAATAATATCTTTTGCCAGATCCAGCAGTTGGCGGCTGGAGAGTTGCTGGCCAAAATATTGGCTGGCGATATCCGGAATCTGATGGGCCTCATCAAAAATGACAACGTCACCTTCTGGAATCAGCTCTGCGAAACCCGTTTCCTTCACCACCCTATCGGCCAAATACAGATGATGGTTGACCACGACGATATCGGCATCCATCGCCTTACGGCGCGCTTTTACCACAAAGCACTCTTTGTAGCGTGGGCAATCGCTGCCCAGACAGTTATCGTTGGTGCTTGTCACTAATGGCCAGACGGCGCTGTCTTCCGCTACGCCCGCACAGGTCGCAATATCGCCCTCCGTCGTTTCCGACGACCAGCCACGTAATCTGACTAGTTCACTCAGCGTTTCCGCGGGGAGATCGCCGCCTCCCAGCGATTGCTGTTCAAGCCGCTCCAGACAGAGATAGTTCGAGCGCCCCTTTAATAGCGCCAATTTGCCCTGATAGTTGAGCGCTTGTGCAATCGTCGGCAAATCACGGCTATAGAGTTGATCCTGTAACGCTTTCGACCCCGTTGAGATAATGACTTTTTTATTGGCGCGTAAGGCTGGCGCAAGGTAAGCATAGGTTTTACCGGTTCCTGTTCCCGCTTCCACAACTAGCGCCGTTTTATCGTCAATGGCGCGCATGACCGCCTGCGCCATCTGCCGCTGTGGATCACGTGGCTTAAACCCTGCGATCGCTTTCGCCAGCGCGCCATCATTAGCAAAATCGTCAATTACTCGCTTGTTCGTCACACCGACTCTCTTTCTCCAAGATCTGCTTCAGCAAAAGATGCCTCTCTGCACGCCTAAATCTCCGCAAACTAGCGTAAATGGCACAGCCACCACGCGATGAGGCGAAAGTGTATTTACTGCTCTTCGGGCTCTTCACCATCGTCAAAAAAGTGTTCGCTATCGTTGATGTCGCCGAGGTCGTCATCGTCTTCGTCAAACATCATCGCAACATTATCACCGTGATGATGTTTGCGGATTTCCTCCGCGACGATTGCAATCGCCTGGCCGCTACTCATGCCTTCAGACATCAATTCCTGAATACGCTCTACGGCTTCTTGCTGCTCCTCGTGCGTTAGTGCGGGTATACCTGCAATCATGTTATTTTCCTAGAGGGTTTCCTGGTTGATCAAACGCGCGCGTATCTTCGCATGCCCGCTTCACCCTACACCAGCATTTCTGCTTTGTGGTACGCTGCGCTCAATAAGATCGCTATCATAATAGACTCAACACGAAAAAATGACTGACGCCAATACGACCCACACCACCGCAAACGCTTTTGTCACCACGTCTGACCCTAGCGTCTTCTATCACTCATTGCCTTATCACCCGAACGTTTTGCTCGAACGTTTTGCTCCTTTTTCCCAGCAACCGTGGGCGATGTTGCTCCATTCAGGGTTTGCCGATCATCCGCATAACCGTTTCGATATAATGGTGGCCGATCCGCGGGTCACGCTGTGCACCCGCGACGGCAAGACGGAAATTTCCCGTGACGGTGTCACGCATTGTGTCGATGGCGATCCATTCTCCCTGCTGCAACAGCAATTGGATGCGCTGGGGCTGGTTACCTCCGCCAATCCCGACTTTCCGTTTCAGGGGGGGGCGCTTGGCCTGTTTGGCTATGATCTGGGACGTCAGATTGAAACGTTACCGACCCAGGCAGAACGGGATATCAATCTGCCTGATATGGCGATTGGTTTGTATGATTGGGCGCTGGTTGCCGACCATTACCGAAAAACGTTAACGTTGATCGCACATCACTCTCTTCAGGCCCGGCTCGACTGGTTAAGCACCCCGCCCGTTAGCACCTCGCCAAACCGCTTCAGTCTTACAGACAACTGGCAGGCGAATATGTCACGCGCCGCCTACGGCGAAAAATTCCGTAAAATACAAGCATATCTCAACGCGGGCGATTGTTATCAGGTCAATCTGGCGCAGCGTTTTTCCGCCGATTATGTTGGCGATGAGTGGCAGGCATTTTTACAATTATCGGCAGGAAATAAAGCGCCCTTTTCCGCCTTCCTCCGCCTGCCGGAAAACACCGTGATCAGCGTGTCGCCGGAGCGTTTTCTCTGGCTGGAAAATCGCCGTATTCAGACGCGGCCGATTAAAGGTACGTTGCCGCGTCTTGACGATCCAGAAGCGGATGAACAGCAGAGAGTGCGGCTTGCCAATTCCCCAAAAGACCGCGCTGAGAACCTGATGATTGTCGATCTACTACGCAATGATATCGGCCGTGTCGCGACGCCGGGTAGCGTTCGCGTACCAGAATTGTTTGTTGTCGAGCCTTTTCCCGCAGTGCATCATCTGGTTAGCGCCATTGAAGCCCGGCTACCGGAAAATTGTCCTGCTACCACGCTACTGCGCGCCTGCTTTCCTGGAGGATCGATTACTGGTGCGCCCAAAATCCGAGCCATGCAAATCATTGAAGAGTTAGAACCCCAACGCCGCAATGCCTATTGCGGCAGTATCGGTTATATCAGCCTATGTGGAACCATGGATACCAACATCACCATCAGGACATTGCTCACCGAAAACGGCAAGATTTATTGTTGGGCAGGCGGCGGCATCGTTGCAGACAGTAACGAACAAGCAGAATATCAGGAAACGTTTGATAAAGTGGGTCGTATTCTCCCGCTATTGGAGAACGCCCGAATAACGCAGGTATGAAACAAATGAGTGAGATAGCTTTGCCGCCTACGACGTTTACGCTGAATCATTTTATTACTCGTTTTCAGTTACAACGCCCGGTAGCGGCGCGCCAGTCGGTGAGTCAATCGCGCCAGGCTGCGGTTTTGGTGCCGATTATGCGCCACGCGGTACCCACATTATTACTGACCAGACGCTCAATGACGCTGCGTAAGCATGCCGGACAGGTCGCCTTTCCCGGCGGCGCTGCAGATATTAGCGATGGTTCAATCATTGATACCGCTCTGCGCGAAGCGCAGGAGGAAGTTGCGATTCCCCCCGATAATGTCCATGTGTTGGGTGTGCTACCGCCAGTGGACAGCGTCAGCGGCTTTCAGGTCACGCCTGTCGTTGGGCTTATCGACGCGCAAACCCGTCTACGCCCAAGTGAAGATGAAGTTGACGAACTGTTTGAAATTCCGTTGGAAGATGCCTTCACGCTCACGCGTTATTACCCGCTGGACATTGAGCGAAAGCAACAACGCCACCGTGTCTACCTCTCCTGGTATCGGCAGCAGTTTGTCTGGGGACTCACGGCCGCCATCATTCACCAGCTTGCGTTGCAGATATCCGTCTAACTGATTTCATACGCTAATTAATGTCAGACGACCGGTTTCATCCAATAGTGCGAACCGTGTGGTAAGCATTGCTCAACATCGAAATGGGCATGGCATGGCTTAAATTGAAAAAGAGCGCTGCCAATCCTGGCAGCGCTCTTTTTATGATGTAGCACCCGGTCCGATTACGCCTCTTCGGCATCCTCTTCCTGGTCTACAACACGTTCGACCCGCACCAGTTCGATACGGTATTCAGATATTTCTACAATTTGGAAACGCAGGTGGTGAAGTTCAATGGTATCGCCAACGTTCGGGAACTCATCACAATGCGCTAACAAGAGGCCTGCCAATGAGGCATAATCCTCTTTTGGATCAACAAGATCGTTACAATCCAACGCTTGCTGCAATGCATGTAAATCCGTTCCGCCCTTCACTAACCAGCCATCCCCATCTGGAATAATTTCCAGCGTTTCATCTTCGTCTGGAAATTCGCCGGCGATCGCTTCCAACACATCCAATGGCGTCACCAACCCTTGCACCACCCCAAATTCATTAGTGACGATGACCAGGCTGCCTTTCGCGCGACGCAGAACCGACAAAAGATTAATCACGTCGAGTGTTTCCGGCACGACGATTGGCGGGTTAGCCGCGGCAAAGCTTTCCACATCAGTCTGCGTTTCAAGAGCGACTAGCAGATCCTTAGCCCGAACAACACCGATAAGTTCATCCAGCGATCCCCGGCAAACGGGGAACAAGCTATGGGGCGTATCCAGCAATTGCATCCGGATCTGTTCAACAGAACTTTCGCTATCCACCCAGGAGATTTCCGTGCGCGGCGTCATTACCGTGCGCAACGAACGCGACGCTAAAGTAAGTACGCCGCTGATCATATTGCGTTCTTCGTCGACGAAAGTCTCTGTGGCGGGTTTATCCTGCGGCTCATCTTCATCCACGTCGTCTGTATTTTTCCTCGTTCCCATCAAGCGCAGAATTGCCTCTGCGGTTCGCTCACGTAAGGGACGGCGTGATTGATGCTTCATAAAGTTGTGACGGGAAATTTGGTTAAACAGCTCGATCAAGATAGAGAAACCAATAGCGGCGTACAGGTAACCCTTAGGAATGTGGAAGCCGAAACCTTCCGCCACCAGGCTTAGGCCAATCATCAGCAAGAAGCTGAGACACAGCACAACCACCGTTGGGTGTTCATTGACAAAATTGGTGAGCGGCTTGGAAGCGAGCAACATGACACCCATCGCGATCACCACGGCGGTCATCATCACACCCAAATGATCCACCATTCCCACGGCGGTAATGACCGCATCCAGCGAGAACACGGCATCCAGCACCACAATCTGCGCCACCACGGCCCAGAAACTGGCGTGTGCACGATTACCATTGCCATCATGCGTTTTATTCTCAAGCCGTTCATGCAGTTCCATCGTTGCTTTAAACAAGAGGAACATACCGCCGAATAACAAGATGAGATCGCGTCCAGAGAAGCTGAAATCACCGAGGCTGAAAAGTGGACGTGTCAGGGTGACCATCCAGGAAATCAAAGACAACAGACCCAGACGCATTAACAACGCCAGGCTTAAACCGATAATGCGGGCTTTATCTCGCTGTTTGGGGGGTAGTTTATCCGCCAAAATGGCGATAAACACCAGATTGTCGATACCCAAAACAATTTCAAGTACCACCAGCGTCAATAAACCTGCCCAGATTGAAGGATCTAGCAAAAATTCCATGTCAGACTCCAGAAAATGAACGAGCAGATGACATCAATGCGCAAACCACATTGAATGGTAATAAAAAGAATTGGTGTGAATCAGAGAGATTCTGAACGTGGCCAGCATGACCCGTTAAGTATAAAAAACCGCCAGCATTAGCGGAGAAACAGAGAATGTTTTGTCGGTGACAGTCCATGGGAAGGGCTGATGCCCAGTGCTCCTAAGCAATTTAAGGGATATTTACTCTAACAGGTTGTTACCAATTTTCACAAAGAATTTCTTAGATCGGTTTTGTATCGATAACCCGTTCACATTCCCCTGTTTCCTCTGCGATAAGCAACCTCATTAACTGATCAGCATTAGAGCGCTATCACACTATTTATTTTTTCGATGACTAAAATAAATCTGTCGGTACAGTTTCCTATCTGACGACCTGGTAGAGCATAGTGATTGTCATGAACCCGCGGTAATTTTTTATCGATACCCCTATCGTGTATCGTGACCGTTAACGTTCCCTAGCCGAACGCTAACCCTGGTTTCTGACACCTTGGCTCTTTTGATCGTGAACGTGAAGAGGTAGCAAATGAGTATTGCAATCATGTTATGCACTCACGGCGCCACTGCGGGACCGCTATTGAAGACAGCGGAAATGATTCTGGGCGAACAAAGCAATGTCGCCTGGATAGATTTTGTTCCCGGAGAAAACGCCGAAACATTGATAGAAAAATATCAGGAAAAACTCTCACAGTTAGACACCTCACAAGGCGTACTATTTCTCGTTGATACCTGGGGAGGTAGCCCGTTTAATGCGGCCAGTCGTCTTGTCGTGGACAAAGAAAACTATGAAGTTGTCACAGGCGTTAACATCCCTATGCTCGCAGAAACGTTTATGGCGCGAGACGATAATCCCTCTTTTGTCGATCTGGTGTCTGTCGCGCTGGAAGCCGGTAGAGATGGCGTAAAAGCACTGAAACATCAGAAAACGGCCGACATCGTGCCGCCTCCCTCCTCCCCGGCCCAAGCGCATCCACCTCTGACGCCGGCCAATCCCGGCGAACATATGAAAATTGGCCTGGCGCGCATTGACGATCGATTAATTCACGGGCAGGTAGCCACACGCTGGACGAAGGAAACTAATGTTTCACGCATCATCGTCGTCAGCGACGAAGTCGCCGCCGATAACGTTCGCAAAACGTTATTGACTCAGGTTGCGCCACCGGGGGTTACCGCTCACGTCGTGGATGTCGCTAAGGCCATTCGTGTTTATAACAATCCGAAATATGCCGCTGACCGTGTCATGTTACTGTTCACCAATCCAACAGACGTATTAACTTTGGTCGAGAATGGCGTAAATATTACCTCAGTCAATATTGGCGGTATGGCATTTAAGCAGGGGAAAATTCAGGTAAATAATGCCGTCTCTATCGATGAGAAGGACATCGAAGCGTTTAAAGCGTTAGATAAACTCGGCATTGAATTGGAGGTTCGAAAAGTTTCATCCGATAGTCGACTTAAAATGATGGATTTAATTAACAAAATGGCGCGCTGATATCTACGCTGGCCACAAATGTTATTAAACCCGATTATGACAATAGCAAGCATTGTAGACCCGACGATTTTCAAATTCGGCACTGTATTGAAATTGGATAACCGCGGGGATGGTAATTTATTTTTTACTCAGACACATTTTATAGGAGAAGTACGATGGAGATTACCACGCTTCAAATTGTGCTGATATTTCTCGTCGCGTGCGTTTCGGGGATGGGCTCGATTCTCGACGAATTCCAGTTCCACCGCCCGCTCGTCGCCTGTACGCTGATAGGTGCGATACTGGGTGATTTAACAACGGGGATCATTATCGGCGGTACACTGGAGATGATCGCTTTAGGATGGATGAATATTGGCGCAGCCGTCGCGCCAGATGCGGCGCTGGCCTCCATTATTTCAACCATTCTGGTTATTGCAGGGGGTCAAGGAATCGGTGCCGGTATCGCGCTGGCAATTCCGCTGGCTGCAGCCGGGCAAGTATTAACCATCATTGTACGTACCATTACCGTTGCCTTCCAACATGCGGCGGATAGCGCGGCTGAGCGAGGAAGTCTGAGGGCCATCAGTTGGATTCACGTGTCCGCCCTGCTGCTACAGGCCATGCGTATCGCAATTCCGGCAGTAATAGTGGCGATCTCCGTCGGCACCGACGCCGTCCACGCCATGCTGAACGCTATCCCAGAGGTTGTGACTAATGGCTTGAATATCGCCGGCGGTATGATTGTTGTCGTAGGCTACGCAATGGTCATTAATATGATGCGCGCGGGTTACCTGATGCCATTCTTCTATCTTGGTTTCGTTACCGCCGCGTTCACCGAGTTTAACCTGGTGGCGCTGGGTGTCATTGGGATTGTGATGGCCGTGCTGTATATCCAGCTCAGCCCGAAATATAACAAAGTTCAAGGTCAGCCCGTTGCTTCAGGCGCCAACGATCTTGATAACGAACTGGATTAACGGGAGTGGGAAAAATGATCGAAAATACTAACGTCAAGAAACTCACTAATAGCGATATCCGCGCGGTGTTTATTCGCTCCAACCTATTCCAGGGTTCCTGGAACTTTGAACGTATGCAGGCGCTCGGTTTTTGTTTTTCCATGGTGCCCGTGATCCGTCGGCTTTATCCCGAAAATTCGGACGAGCGTAAACAGGCGATAAAACGCCATCTTGAGTTCTTCAATACCCATCCTTTCGTAGCAGCCCCGGTGCTGGGTGTTACCATGGCCATGGAAGAACAACGTGCGAATGGCGCCCCCATTGACGATGCGGCGATAAACGGCCTGAAGGTCGGTCTGATGGGGCCACTGGCTGGAGTCGGCGACCCGATATTTTGGGGGACTGCCCGTCCTGTCTTTGCCGCACTGGGCGCAGGAATTGCGATGAGCGGTAGTTTGTTAGGACCGATCCTCTTCTTCGTCCTGTTTAACCTGGTTCGCCTATTGGTCCGCTACTATGGCGTGGCCTATGGTTATCGCAAGGGGATCGATATCGTTAGTGATATGGGCGGCGGCTTCCTGCAAAAAATGACCGAAGCAGCGTCTATCCTCGGCTTATTTGTAATGGGAGCCTTGGTCAATAAGTGGACTCATGTCAATATTCCAATGGTCGTGTCGACCGTGACGAATCAGAATGGAGAAACGACGGTGACCACGGTGCAATCCGTGCTTGACCAACTCATGCCTGGGCTTGTTCCTCTATTGTTAACGTTCGGCTGTATGTGGTTACTACGGCGCAAAGTAAACGCGCTATGGCTCATCATGGGCTTCTTTGCGATTGGTATCTTTGGATACTGGATCGGGCTGCTAGGCGTGTAATCCTCGTTAGCCAGGCGTTAAATCGCCTGGCTTTTTATTCACTAAGCTTAAATGGGTAAGGCCTTTGACGATGACAATAACGGATATCACGCTGGTGGTGCTGATTGCGCTCGCACTCTCCTATGCCGTCTATGACGAGTTCATTATGGATAAGCGTAAAGGGAAAACACGACTTCTTGTTCCTTTGAAGCGAGTAAACCGTCTCGACACACTAATTTTCATCGGTTTAGTCGGCATTCTTATTTATCAAAACGTGATAAATAATGGGGCTGTCATCACCACCTATCTCTTAATTTCCCTGGCTTTTATGGCGTGCTATCTCGCCTATATTCGCCGGCCAAAACTGATTTTTAAATCGACCGGTTTTTTTTATGCTAATACGTTCATTTGTTATAGCAGAATTAAAAATATGAATTTATCTGAAGATGGCGTCCTCGCAATCGATCTTGAGAGACGACGTTTATTGATACAGGTTAATCAGCTTGATGATTTAGAAAAGATATATAATTTTATGATTGAAAATCAATGAGGTACTTTTCCCTTCGCTCTATAATAAATAGCATCAAATTAACACCTCAATCCTTCCGGTATTTTACCCCTGATTTTATTGCCGTTATTTTACACAAAATTTTTACCACCGCAGTCAAATGAAAATAATTATCAATTGCATTATTAACACCTGAAATTTTTGGTGTTGTTTACCGTATAAATAATATGATAAGGTTGCGCCGTCATTGGGGAGTAGCCAATTTTTGATAAACACTATTCATAGTGGGTCATCAAAAATGTTCGTATCAACATACTCGTTTTATCGCTCTTATTTTGAAGAACATAAAACGTGGTGCGGGCGGCCAGAGGCAATTTGGCAGGCGAGACCATAGGCACGTAATATCGTCGTTCGGGTTGGAGACGATATACGTGTATATGGTTAATCGTCCAGCCGAGGCTATTTACAATGAATCTGTCAGCAACACTGATCCTAGCATTTGGTATGTCCATGGATGCCTTCGCCGCGTCAATAGGTAAAGGTGCCGTCCTGCATAATCCTCGCTTTCGTGACGCCATCCGCACTGGCCTCATTTTCGGCGCGATCGAGGCCATCACGCCACTTATCGGCTGGGCCCTCGGTTTCTTTGCCAGTCAATATATCCTCGAATGGGATCATTGGGTTGCGTTTATCCTGTTAGCCATCCTTGGGGGCCGCATGGTTGTTGAAGGGCTTCGGAATACCCCAGATTGTCGCTGCGAGAAAGTTAAAAATCATAGCTTGGCATTGCTAATTTGTACCGCCGTCGCCACCAGTCTAGATGCGATGGCTATCGGCGTCGGTTTGGCTTTTCTTCAAGTCAATATTTTTCATACTGCGATGGTGATTGGCTGTGCCACCATGATTATGGTGACACTCGGAATGATGATAGGCCGTTATATTGGCCCGATTCTCGGTAAAAAAGCTGAAGTCATCGGCGGGCTGGTTCTGATCGGTATCGGCTGTAATATCCTGTATGAGCATCTCGGCTACGCTGCCTAATATATCGGTCATAGGTACGTGGTCAATACTCAGACTTGGTACAGTTCAAATTATTACAGGTAAACAAAGCGTTAATCTCAACGGGCTAGACAGTATCTCATAGCCCGTTTTTGTTCCTTATGTTTATATCACCTCATCGTGCAGTACGCGCTGATGTAAACGAACGATGAAATCCGTTTCGCAGGTAAACACCGGCATTGCCTGTAACCGCTCGCGAACCCCCGGCTTAGCCCGCCAGGCGAAAGGCGTCATCTGTAATAAAGCCGCCGCTTCCTGCCCGACGAGCTGCATCGGGTAAGTAAGTTGATGCAGCTCTTTAAGCTGAAAGCCAGAAAGCACTTCATCTTTGCTTGGATGCAGATGTACATCATCGTAAACTTCTGCCTTTAATTGATAAAGATGCTTGGGGCCCGGCGATACTGTTATCACCCACCCTCCAACCTTAACCGTGCGTTTTAATTCGGTTTCATTGCAGGGCGCATAAATTTTTACAACCGCATCAAGGGAACGATCCTGAAAAGGCAGCCTCTGGCTGGAAGCGACACAAAACTCAACGTTGTTGTACCGCTTCGCCGCACGCTGTATTGCTGCCTTAGAAACATCTAACCCATATATTGTCATTACCTTGTGCGATAGAAGTCGTCGTGCTAACGCCGCCGTGTAATATCCCTCTCCGCAACCGATATCCAGCAATGCCGTAGCATCATCCGGCACAATAGGCTCAAGGTGTTGCGCCACAGCATCACGTAACGGTTGATAATGACCAGCCTCCAGAAAACGGCGCCGCGCTTGCATCATTTCGGCGCTATCGCCCGGTTGTTTTGAGCGCTTAAACTGCACGGGCAGCAAATTAACGTATCCCTCTTTTGCGCAATCAAAACTATGTATACCACACGTCCATTGCCGCAGTTGCCTTACCAGAGGCGACTGACATAGCGGACACTGATAACTCATCTGCACCTTATTCCTCATTAGACTCATCTGCACGACGGTGCAGAGACAAATAAACGCAGATAACAAAAAACCCGCACCATGGCGGGTTCTGCAACGAAACGGTAAATTACAGCGCGGTGACGTTTACTGCGGAAGGACCTTTCTGGCCATCCTGAATTTCGAACTCTACATTCTGACCTTCGGCCAAGGTTTTAAAACCATTACCTTGAATTGCAGAGAAGTGAACAAATACATCTTTGCTGCCATCAGCAGGCGTAATGAAACCAAAACCTTTAGACTCGTTGAACCACTTAACCTGACCTTTAATCTTTGCCATTTCAAATATTTCCTTCACTTTAATTGTTTAAACCGCCCAATAGGCGTTATACAGACAAACCAAAGTCGTTACTGCTTGAGGCACTAAGATAAGGATCGGCAGAGAAGCAGCATGCAACGTTAAAGGTTGTACCTGATTCTTCGGTTGTACCTGACTCTTCTTTACTGAAAATGCCATTCATATACAGAACTGTACCTCGTTTTACCCATATTTGTTATTACACACTCTCAAAACGATGGCAAGCCCTTTTTCACCAATTATGATACGTAGCACACATTCATTTGATCCCTATGGCCGTAATACACGACGATGTATCGCCAATACTTATATTTGTGAGCCATGCCCACTGCTAAAAAAACAAAACCCATTTTTATTCAATAAGATAAAAATGTTTGACCCTCATCGCATTTCCGATATCGCATCCCTGCTTACATAACAAAAAATGATGTTTAGAATTCTCAATGAAGGATATAGATATATCACATTCCCGGCTTACCATCGGTCACGCTTATATCAATATTGAAAATTGATTGTCATTTTCATGTCATCATTATCTCGTCAAGGGATGCCATCCAATAATAGAAACTATTTTCAATCTAACCTTTCGTAAACTCAGGAATTAACTCGTCTGAATCAACAATACAATGAGCCCTACTAAAAAAACCAATAGTACCAAACTCGCCAATTTCCAACGTCGTTCTGATTTTGCACTCATATTACAGCTAATCCTTTCTTGTATAAAATAGCGACATGACTCACATTCCTTATCGTTTATCGGCAGATATCGGCGCATTCTTAAGGCCTCAGAACATTTCTCTTACTCGTTGGTGTGCTTTTCACCATCGGTATCGCTTACGCAAAAACGATGCAACAACGTTTCACCGCAACCGTTAGACATTTATTGTAACCTTGAGTAGGATTCATTAAATTAAAGAAACACTTTTGTTACCTTAAGGAGCATGATGCGTTTTCTGTCCTTGCAAGTGCGTCCGTCGAACCCGCTAGCCTCTGTCGCCAATATCACAAGATACCCTTCAGTCTCTACGTCCCGCATTTTTATGCCTCTTGACTTAAATGATATTGATAATTATTCTCATATAGTGTTTTCACGCTTTGTAAGGATATCCACATGATCGGTTTCTATGCTCATTTATCTAAGCGGTTCAACCGAACTGCACTGTTATTCACCTTATTGATGTTAATCGGAATTCCAGCTCAGGCGGCCGAAAAACTTAAAGTCATTACCACCTTTACTATCATTCAAGACATCGCACAGAATATTGCAGGCGATGCCGCAACGGTTGAATCGATCACTAAACCCGGTGCAGAAATTCACGACTACCAACCGACGCCACGCGACATTGTTAAAACACAGTCTGCTCAGTTAGTACTGTGGAACGGTATGAACCTAGAACGCTGGTTCACCCGTTTTTTCGAGAATGTGAAAAACGTGCCAGCCGTTGTCGTGACGGAGGGGATTACTCCACTGCCTATCCGGGAAGGCGCTTATAATGGCAATCCCAATCCACATGCCTGGATGTCACCTTCTAACGCATTAATTTACATCGATAATATACGTAACGGTTTGATTCAGGCCGACCCAGCTAATGCGGAAATTTACAATCGCAACGCAAAAGCCTACGCTGAAAAAATTAAAGCGCTGGATGCCCCACTGCGCGAACGCCTTTCCCGCATTCCAGAACAGCAGCGTTGGTTAGTCACCAGTGAAGGCGCATTCAGTTATCTGGCAAAGGATTACCAGTTTAATGAGGTGTACCTCTGGCCGATTAATGCTGACGAACAAGGCTCGCCCCAGCAGGTACGCCGAGTGATTGATACCGTACGCGAGAAGGCTATTCCCGTCGTATTCAGTGAGAGTACCGTTTCCGATAAACCGGCGAAACAGGTCAGTAGAGAAACAGGCGCAAAATATGGCGGTGTCCTATATGTGGATTCACTGTCTACCGCTGACGGCCCCGTTCCAACCTATATCGATCTGTTACAAACGACGGTGGAAACCATCGCTAAAGGATTTAATCAATGAACCACATTCGCACCGTACAATCTTTAGACGTTAACGATGTGTCGGTGACTTATAGCAACGGACATCAGGCCATTCGTCACGCCTCTTTTTCTCTGACAGATGGTACGATTTGCGCCTTGGTTGGCGTGAATGGCAGCGGAAAATCGACGTTGTTCAAAAGCATCATGGGGTTGGTTAAGCCAACCTCCGGGCAAGTCCTCCTGAATCAACAGCCTATCTACCATGCGCTAAAACAGAACCTGGTTGCCTATGTACCACAAACGGAAGAGGTGGATTGGAATTTCCCTGTTCTGGTCACAGATGTGGTGATGATGGGCCGCTACGGGAGAATGAATTTTCTACGTATACCCAGCAAACAAGATCGTGCCATTGTAGCGGAATCTCTGGAGCGCGTCGGGCTTTCGACGCTGCAACATCGCCAAATCGGGGAGTTATCCGGCGGTCAGAAAAAACGCGTTTTCCTGGCTCGCGCATTGGCCCAGCAAGGTAGCGTGTTACTGCTTGACGAGCCGTTTACCGGTGTTGATGTCAAGACAGAAAACGCTATTATCGATCTGCTACGAACCCTGCGCGATGAAGGACATTTGATCTTAGTGGCGACGCATAATCTTGGCAGCGTTCCCGAATTTTGCGACAACGTAATTCTGGTCAATCGTACCGCCTTAGCCGCAGGGCCGACACACAGCACCTTTACCCAAAGCAATTTGGAAAAAACGTTTGGCGGCGTTTTACGTCATATCAACCTCGGCGGCCCTCATCTTCACGATGACGACGATGTCCGTTCGGTGACAGTGTTGACTGACGATGAACGGCCTGCCGTGTTCTATGGGTCGACCAAGAGCGACCCGCCGGCCTCGCGTGGGAAACCGGGGGAGAAAACGTCCTGATGACCGATATTCTGTTGCAGCCATTCCATTATAACTACATGGTCAGGGCAATCTGGGTCAGTGCGCTCGTTGGCGGCGTATGCGCTTTTCTCTCGGCCTATTTGATGCTAAAAGGCTGGTCGCTGATGGGCGATGCGCTGTCCCATTCCGTTGTCCCGGGCGTTGCAGGCGCGTATGCATTAGGTTTACCCTACGCCGCAGGCGCATTTTTTACTGGCATGCTAGCCGCTCTGGCCATGACGTTAATTCGCCACATTACCCGCTTGCGCGAAGATGCCATTATTGGTTTTATTTTCTCGACGTTTTTCGCCGTCGGTCTACTGATTATTTCGCTCAATCCCACGTCGATTAATGTCCAGTCCATTATTTTCGGCAACATTTTGGGTATTGCCGATGAAGACATTCTACAAGTTGAAATTATCATCGGCGTGACGTTCGTGATTCTCTGCCTGTTATGGAAAGATCTGCTGGCCGTCTTCTTTGATGAGAACCACGCTCGTTCGGTTGGCCTTTCCCCCTTAAAACTGAAAATTTTGTTCTTTACCTTGCTGAGTGCCTGTACTGTCGCCGCATTGCAAACCGTCGGGGCTATTCTGGTGATCGCGATGGTCATTACGCCCGGTGCTACCGCTTATCTGCTCACCGATCGTTTTGGCCGCATGATTGTGATCGCGATTACCTTAGGGGCGGTCACCAGCGCCGTCGGTGCCTATCTGAGTTTTTTCCTTGACGGTGCAACCGGTGGCGTCATTGTCACATTGCAAACCGTCGTATTCCTCTTGGCGTTTGTCTTTGCCCCTAAACATGGCTTACTGGCATCACGTCGCCTGCGGCTACGCGATCAATCGGGAGATGCGCTGTGACATTGATTAGCTGGCTTCTTGAGCCGATGGCCTATCCATTCATGCAGCGGGCGCTACTTGCCGCCGTTGTTACCGGTACGGTCTGCGCGGTGTTATCGTGTTATCTGGTGCTAAAAGGCTGGTCGCTAATGGGCGATGCCATATCCCATGCCGTATTGCCGGGCATCGTCGTCGCTTTTTTACTGGGGATCCCACTCGTCATCGGCGCTTTCGCTTCTGGTATTTTTTGTGCCATAGCAACGGGATATGTTAAGGAACATAGCCGGGTCAAAGAAGATACCGTTATGGGAATTATCTTTTCCGGTATGTTCGCGCTGGGCCTGGTGATGTTTGCACGCATTGATACCGATCAGCATCTGAGCCATATTCTGTTTGGCAATGTATTAGGGATTACCCGCCAGGAACTGACGCAAATATTACTGATTGCCGGGGTGACACTAGCGATCATCTTGTTAAAACGACGAGATTTCATGCTGTATTGCTTCGATCCTAATCATGCCCGCGTCATTGGCCTTCCCGTCAAGTTGCTACACTATGGGTTGCTGAGCCTGCTGGCGATGACTATCGTCGCTTCTTTACAAGCCGTCGGTGTTATTTTGGTGATAGCGATGCTTATTGCCCCCGGAATTATTGCCTTTATGGTTTGTAAACGCTTTGAGCTTATGGTGCTTGTCGCGACGCTGGTTTCCGTCATTTCCTGCGTTACCGGCACCTTAATCAGTTTCTATATCGATGGTGCAACCGGCCCCTGTATTGTCATCGTTCAGGCGTTATTCTTCACAGTAGCGTTGACCTATCATCAGCTTAAACAGCGCCGTAGAGTGGCCTCAACAACGGTTACTGACGCGCACTAATGCGTCCGCCGCTTTTGGCATGACATAACCGGACACTGCCGTCGGTTATGTCATGCTTGATGTACATAGCATTGATAATGCGGATGAGTAAAAGGATACCGCATCCTCTTTCACGCGTTTTTTGAATACGTGGCTATACTGGTTTATCGCTATCTTCAGCTATCGGTTATCAGTGTGCGATGGATTCCACTTTTATTGCACGCAATAGGTTACCGTAAATAAGCGCTCAATAGACTGCATCGTATCGGGTAACATTAGCGAGAGGATGACCTTATGTGGCACGCAATTAGCCGAGTGTTGGCAGCACATCTTGGTACGGCGACTATTCAGGATTACCGCGAATTATCCAGCGGCGAAATACACTCAGCCTGGTACGTCCGCTACGGCGAACATGACATTTTTGCAAAATGCGATAGTCGTGACATGTTGGCTAAATTCACGGCTGAAGCCGATCAACTCAACTTACTCAAACGCAGTAATACAGTCCGCGTACCTGAGGTTTATGGCGTTGGCAGCTCACGCGACCATAGTTTCCTATTACTGCAATATTTGCCTATCAAACCGCTAGACGCACACAGCGCATGGCGATTGGGCGAACAGTTAGCCCGTCTGCACCAGTGGAGCGATCAACCACAATTTGGCTTGGATTTCGATAACGATCTTTCCACAACGCCACAGCCAAACAGTTGGCAGCGCCGCTGGGCAACCTTTTTCGCCGAGCAAAGGATTGGATGGCAGTTACAGCTGGCGGCAGAAAAAGGCATGCACTTTGGCCATATTGACACACTGATCGCACGCACTGAGGAACGCCTTTCCGGCCACCAACCACCCCCTTCGCTCTTACACGGCGACCTGTGGCCGGATAATTGTACTAATAGCAATAATGGGTGTTATCTGTTCGATCCGGCCTGCTATTGGGGCGACAGAGAGTGCGACCTCGCCATGCTGCCACGCTATCCCACGTTGCCTCCACAGCTTTATGATGGTTACCAAAGCGTATGGCCGCTGGATAAAAATTTCATCGATCGCCAGCCCCTCTACCAAATTTACTATCTGCTTAACCGCGCCAATCTTTTTGGCGGCAAACATATTGTCGAAGCACAGCAGCTTATTGAGCAGCAGCTTTTACCCTAATTCGGCAATCCGTCATCGTCTGGCGCTAAGAATCGCGCCAGACGCCCTTTCAAACCGGGAAACCAAGCAGGCGTAATCCCAGATACCCAATGCCCACGATAATCACCGGCAAAATATAAAGCGGGAAGATTTGCACAAAAAAAGGATGACCAGGAACGACGACGCGAGATTCCAGCGTCTCGCGCGAATTCCCACCGCCTTCCTTCATCTTTTCCAGAATCAGTTGATCTTCAATGCCTTCCTTTATGGCTTTTACCTGACGCGACATCCGCGCCCCTGCAACCTGTAACGCGAGACCAACAAAAATCACAGCGTAGATCAACCAAAACATCAGTGTTGCAGCACTGAAAAAGTGGGTAAAATCGGGCACTGGCGAGTTATACCAAAAAAGATTTAGAAACGGTGTGTTAAAGCGCACCATATCGATCATCAAATGCAGAAAATCCAGAAGGACAGCGTCAATCCCCGGTGTTTTCTGAGTAAATGTGTAAAGATAGCTAGCCAGTGATACCAACGTTGAAAGTAGCGCTGGAATAAAAAGGATCCATCCCGCGATACGTTTGACGATGGCAATAATACCAGCCTGTTGATACGTCATGAGAACCCCTTCTTAGCGACGCAACATAGGTAATGTCTTGTTTTAGTACGACGAGTAGCCTACTTTAAGTATAGGCACAGTCAATAGATTATCCCTCACACTGGCGGATAAAGCACGATAGTAACGAGACTCCAGCGCACGCCGTAGGGCCGAGGTGTTGAGCATTATCCAGCTTACTTAACCCGTTTTCCCTTAAATACGCTTTACTGACGGAGGCAGTCATATGTCCTGTGATTCTACAATACGCGCAGCAATCTTCGATATGGATGGGTTGCTGATTGATTCAGAACCACTTTGGGATAAGGCTGAATTGGAAGTGATCGCCTCGTTAGGCATCGATACTTCGCTACAAGACTCAATGAAAGATACACTAGGTTTACGTATTGATATGGTTGTTGATCTCTGGTACCAACGCTCCCCCTGGCCAACGCCCGCTCGTCATGAGGTTGTCCGGCGTATTATCGAACGCGCCGTTGAGCTTGTTACTGAACGGCGGCCTCTTCTACCCGGCGTCGAACATGCCCTACAATTGTGCCGGGCGCTGAATCTTAACATTGGGCTGGCTTCAGCCTCTCCGCTCCATATGCAGCAGCACGTTCTACGCATGTTTAATCTGGATCACTATTTCGATGTTTTAATGTCAGCCGAAGCGCTACCGTATAGTAAGCCCCACCCTGAAGTGTATTTGAATGCCGCGGCCAAACTTGGCGTCCCGCCAACGCAATGCGTTACGCTAGAGGATTCGGTGAACGGTATGATCGCCACCAAAGCGGCACGGATGCGTTCGATCGTGATCCCGCCCGCAGGGTTACGCACTGACGCACGTTGGGCATTAGCCGACAAGAAACTGGATTCGCTGGAAGCGTTGAGCGCTGAACACCTCACAGGCACATAAATACTACGCTAAGCGTGTGCCACATGGGGTAATGTGAACGCGTGACCAAGATAAGAGGGCCACGCGTCAGCGGGTTACAGGAAATCCGCTCGTTTTGGCGAAAAGGTATCGATCAGCACGCTGCCATCTTCCAATGACACGACGCCATGCATCTCATTTTTGACGGCCATATAGGCGTCGCCCTTTTTCAGAATGCGTTTTTCACCTTCAATCACAACTTCAAAACTGCCTGCCGCGACATAGGCGATCTGATCGTGAATCTCGTGAAAGTGAGGCGTACCAATAGCGCCTTTGTCGAAGTGCACGCAAACCATCATTAGCTCATCGCTCCAGGTAATGATTTTACGTTTAATCCCGCCACCCAACACTTCCCACGGCGTTTCATCGTCAATAAAGTATCTTCTCATGATCTCTCCTTTAACACGTCTATTACCATACCTTGGATTGCGTCAACGATTGTGCATGACGACAAGGGTATGTCTAGGGATTCCGACATCTTAGCGACATCAGTACCAGAAGAAACATAAAATAAGCAAAACCATGACGCCCCTCAAGAAATAAATAAAACATTATTTCATTTTTATTGAATTCGCATCTCATCCAAACTATCATCCCGTTTAACAAGAAAGAACCGGGCATGCAGGGGAATAAATGTCGTTGTCACTGCCACGCAATTTCATTTGTTTCGCCCGGTGCTTTCACCCGGAACGCTACCTTGATGTGTTCAGAAAAAGGGGCGTTTTACTTATGGTGGGGCAAGCTTATGTACCCCATTCTCGAGGTATAAATCGAGCAAACGATAGCTGCACTGCGTTGGTCGATACATTCCGGTGTTAGCACCAGACGCTACACCTTCATCTGGGGCATAATTGACGGGGATCAGGTTTCTGTGACATGGATCACGTCAAGGTTAGCGAGTTACGTGAATCGCTTTCTACCGGAATTACCGGTGTTCCCTACAGTAACAGCTAACGACTCAGTATTGTCGCTTAAAGAGAGATTACAGCTATGATTTTAGATTCTTTTAATTTGCAAGGTAAAGTAGCGCTTATCACGGGTTGTGATACAGGGTTAGGTCAAGGTATGGCAATCGGTTTGGCGCAAGCCGGTTGCGACATCGTCGGTGTCAACATTGTTGAACCGAAAGAAACTATCGAAAAAGTGACCGCATTGGGACGTCGATTCCTCAGCCTGACCGCCGACATGAGCAATATCTCTGCTCATGCTGGTCTGGTAGAGAAAGCCGTCGCTGAATTTGGTCACGTTGACATTCTGGTCAACAACGCGGGTATCATCCGCCGTGAAGACGCGATCGATTTCAGCGAGAAAAACTGGGACGATGTTATGAATCTGAACATTAAGAGTGTTTTCTTTATGTCTCAGACCGTCGCACGCCAGTTCATTAAGCAAGGCAAAGGCGGCAAGATTATCAATATTGCCTCGATGTTATCCTTCCAGGGTGGTATTCGCGTCCCCTCTTACACCGCATCAAAAAGCGCTGTCATGGGCATAACCCGTCTGTTAGCTAACGAATGGGCCAAATACGGTATCAATGTTAACGCCATTGCACCGGGATATATGGCAACTAACAATACCCAGCAACTGCGCGCTGATGAAGAACGTAATAAAGCCATTCTCGATCGTATCCCCGCTGGTCGCTGGGGCCTGCCGCAGGATCTGATGGGGCCATCCGTCTTCCTGGCATCCAGTGCTTCTGACTATATCAATGGGTACACTATTGCCGTTGATGGCGGCTGGTTGGCACGCTAAGCGTCATTATTCTTAGAAAAATTGAACCAACCTAAGATAAAAGCACAATTTCTATTGTGCTTTTTATTTGTTTTTCAAGTTGTTATTTCTATTTTCGTGATTCTTTTCCCTGTCAAAATCCTTTCTTAAAAAAAATCAAAACAACGTTCCGACTTTGATCACACTTTCGCTATTGCGTGCATGACGGAAACGTTAATAGCGCAATATAATCAATCAAAACAGTGTTTCTATTTATAAGGAACTGTTAATGCGGTTCCATAAGAAGGTACTCCATGAGTATTTTTGAAAACGTATACACCAGCAGAAAATCGCAAATCGATGAATGGGTTGCCGCACTAGACAGCCATATTGCCTGCGTGCTGGAAAAAGGTCGTAGTCAAAATAATCCATCCTTGTTATTGGCCGATGGTTTTAATGTAGAAACTTATGCGCCAGTAATGTGGAAATTTCCGGATGGACATAGTGCGGCTATTTCTAATTTTGCCAGCCAGCAAAATTGGCTTAGAACGTTATGTGCCATGAGCGTAGTAACGGATAACGATAGCTATCAGCAACACGCTATCGCCCAAAGCCACTATTTTCTGGATCATTTTGTGGATGATAATAGCGGCCTTTTTTACTGGGGTGGTCACCGTTTTATTAATCTCGACACGCTGGCCAGCGAAGGGCCGGAGTCTAAAGCTCAGGTGCATGAATTAAAGCACCACTTGCCCTATTACGCGCTCTTACACCGCGTGAATGCAGAAAAGACACTGAATTTCTTGCAAGGGTTCTGGAACGCGCACGTTGAAGATTGGGCCTCTCTCGATCTGGGACGTCATGGCGATTACAGTAAAAAACGCGATCCTGATGTTTTTCGCCATGCGCGTCATGATGTTGTTAATCCAGCGGCGTGGCCCGTTCTTCCATTGACCAAAGGGTTAACCTTTGTTAACGCCGGTACGGATCTGATCTATGCGGCGTTTAAGTATGCCGAATACACCGGTGATAGCGATGCAGCCGCCTGGGGAAAACACCTTTATCGCCAATATGTTCTGGCGCGTAATCCTGAAACCGGTATGCCAGTGTATCAATTCAGTTCCCCGCGGCAACGTCAGCCAGTACCGGATGATGATAACCAAACACAATCCTGGTTTGGCGATCGCGCCCAGCGCCAATTTGGCCCGGAATTTGGCGAAATCGCACGAGAAGCCAACGTGCTCTTTCGCGATATGCGCCCACTGCTGGTTGATAACCCATTGGCAATGCTGGATATCCTGCGCACGCAGCCTGATGCGGAAATGTTGAGTTGGGTCATTTCAGGGTTAAAAAATTATTACCAATACGCTTATGACGTCGCCAGTAATACGTTGCGTCCAATGTGGAACGACGGGCAAGACATGACAGGCTATCGCTTTCAACGTGATGGCTATTACGGCAAAGCGGGAACACAGTTAAAACCATTTGCTTTAGAAGGCGATTATTTACTGCCGCTAATCCGCGCCTATCGCTTGAGCGGCGATGAGGATCTGCTCGCCTTAGTTAACACTATGCTGACGCGCCTCAATAAAGAAGATATTCAACGCATCGCTAGCCCGCTTTTGCTGTTAACCGCCATCGAACTGGCCGATCAGCTGCAATCCGAATCATGGGCACATTACGCCGCCCAGTTAGCGAGCATTTTGTTTGAACAACATTTCCATCGCGGTTTGTTCGTTCGCTCTGCACAGCATCGTTATGTTCGTCTGGATGATATTTATCCGCTGGCTTTACTGACTTTCGTTGCCGCCTGTCGCAACAAATTAAACGATATTCCTCCGTATTTGACGCAAGGTGGATATGTTCACGGTGATTTTTACACTAATGGGGAAAATAGCATTGTTTATGACGTGGAGTTAATTTATCCAGAGTTATTAACAGCTTGATTTTATATTTTTTTAATAGTTCACAATTAATCAATAGGTAAGCATTATGAATGAAAACAGAATGCTGGGGTTAGCCTATATCTCCCCCTATATTATAGGGCTGATAGTTTTTACCGCTTTCCCCTTTATTTCGTCATTTATTCTCAGTTTTACTGAGTATGACTTGATGAATCCGCCTGAATTTACGGGCATCGAGAATTATCACCGTATGTTTATGGAGGATGATCTTTTTTGGAAATCGATGGGCGTGACTTTTGCCTATGTATTTCTCACCATTCCATTGAAATTAATATTCGCGCTGTTAATAGCATTCGTTCTTAATTTTAAATTACGGGGTATCGGTTTCTTCCGTACGGCTTACTATGTGCCTTCTATTCTGGGAAGCAGTGTCGCTATCGCCGTGTTGTGGCGCGCGCTCTTTGCCATCGATGGTTTACTCAATAACTTCCTCGGCGTATTAGGCTTTGACGCTATTAACTGGCTTGGCGAACCTTCGCTGGCACTGATGTCGGTTACGCTATTGCGTGTATGGCAGTTCGGTTCCGCGATGGTGATCTTCCTGGCTGCATTGCAGAACGTGCCGCAATCACAATATGAAGCAGCCATGATCGACGGTGCATCTAAATGGCAAATGTTCCTGAAAGTCACCGTACCGCTGATTACACCGGTGATTTTCTTTAACTTTATTATGCAGACCACTCAGGCATTCCAGGAGTTTACGGCGCCTTACGTCATTACTGGCGGCGGTCCAACACACTATACCTACCTGTTCTCGCTCTATATCTATGATACGGCGTTCAAGTATTTCGATATGGGCTACGGTGCGGCATTAGCATGGGTTCTGTTCCTGGTTGTTGCGGTATTTGCGTCTATTTCCTTTAAGTCGTCGAAATACTGGGTGTTCTACTCCGCTGATAAAGGAGGAAAAAATGGCTGATATGCATTCAAATATGACGACAGCACAAGAAGTCGCTGCTGCTGAGGTTCGACGCACGCTGCGTAAAGAAAAACTCAGTGCCGCCATCCGTTACGTGATACTGCTGTTTGTTGGTTTGTTGATGCTATATCCACTGGCGTGGATGTTCTCAGCATCGTTCAAACCGAACCATGAGATCTTTACCACGCTGGGCTTATGGCCAGACCATGCTACCTGGGATGGTTTCATTAACGGCTGGAAAACCGGGACGGAATACAATTTCGGTCACTACATGATCAACACCTTCAAGTATGTGATTCCGAAAGTCATCCTGACCATAATCTCTTCCACTATCGTCGCTTACGGTTTCGCCCGTTTCGAGATTCCCTGGAAAGGTTTTTGGTTCGCGACGCTGATCACCACCATGCTGCTGCCAAGCACCGTGTTATTGATTCCACAATACATCATGTTCCGTGAAATGGGCATGCTGGATAGCTATCTGCCACTGTACCTGCCGCTGGCGTTCGCAACACAAGGCTTCTTTGTGTTCATGTTAATCCAGTTCTTACGTGGTGTACCTCGTGATATGGAGGAAGCGGCTCAGATCGATGGGTGTAACTCCTTCCAGGTTCTGTGGTATGTGGTTGTGCCGATTCTGAAACCGGCCATCATCTCTGTGGCATTGTTCCAGTTTATGTGGTCAATGAACGACTTTATCGGTCCGCTGATTTATGTCTATAGCGTGGATAAGTATCCCATCGCGCTGGCGCTGAAAATGTCTATTGATGTCACTGAAGGCGCCCCGTGGAATGAAATTCTGGCCATGTCCAGCATCTCCATTCTGCCATCCATTATTGTTTTCTTCCTGGCACAGCGTTACTTCGTACAAGGCGTGACCAGCAGCGGAATTAAAGGTTAATAGAGGATTTATCATGGCTGAAGTTATTTTCAATAAGCTGGAAAAAGTTTACTCCAATGGTTTCAAAGCGGTTCACGGTATCGATCTAACGATTAAAGACGGTGAATTCATGGTTATCGTCGGCCCATCCGGTTGTGCGAAATCAACAACACTGCGTATGTTAGCAGGTCTGGAAACCATCAGTGGCGGTGAAGTTCGCATCGGTGAGCGCGTGGTTAATAATCTGGCGCCAAAGGAACGTGGGATTGCCATGGTGTTCCAGAACTATGCGCTCTACCCTCACATGACCGTCAAAGAAAATCTGGCGTTTGGCCTTAAGCTGAGCAAGATGCCTAAAGACCAGATTGAAGCGCAGGTGAAAGAAGCGTCCAAGATCCTGGAGTTGGAAGATTTGATGGATCGTCTGCCACGCCAACTGTCCGGTGGTCAGGCTCAACGTGTGGCCGTAGGCCGCGCTATCGTGAAAAAACCCGATGTCTTTCTGTTTGATGAACCTTTATCTAACTTGGACGCTAAATTACGTGCTTCGATGCGAATCCGTATTTCTGACCTGCATAAAGAGCTGAAAAAAAGCGGTAAAGCGGCAACAACGGTATATGTGACGCACGATCAGACCGAGGCCATGACCATGGGCGATCGTATCTGCGTGATGAAACTGGGTCACATTATGCAGGTTGATACGCCAGATAACCTGTACCACTACCCTGTTAACATGTTCGTTGCCGGTTTTATTGGCTCGCCAGAAATGAATATCAAGCCGTGCAAACTGGTTGAGAAAGATGGTCAGATTGGCGTGGCTGTTGGTAATAATGCACTGGTATTGAATGCTGAAAAACAAAATAAAGTTCGTGATTACGTTGGCAAAGACGTATTTTTCGGCGTTCGTCCTGAATACGTCGCGGTATCAGATACGCCATTTGCAGACCACTATGCACAGGGCGATCTGGTTCGCGTAGAAAACATGGGGCATGAATTCTTCATGTACATCAAAGTTAATGGCTTTGAATTAACCAGCCGCGTACCTTCTGACGAAGCACGGTTGATTATCGAGAAGGGACTGCATCGTCCGGTATATTTCCAATTCGACATGGAAAAATGTCATATATTTGATGCAAAAACAGAAAAAAATATTTCTCTTTAACAGGAGTAACCGATGAAAAAAGCGATCCTACACACGTTAATAGCTTCATCTCTGGCATTGCTGGCGGCACCATCTTTTGCAGCCGATCAGATTGAGTTGAGGATGTCCTGGTGGGGCGGCAATAGCCGTCACCAGCAAACGCTCAAAGCGATTGAGGAGTTTCATAAGCAACATCCTAATATTACCGTAAAAGCCGAATACACCGGATGGGATGGGCACTTGTCCCGTTTGACAACGCAGATTGCCGGTAAAACAGAGCCTGATGTCATGCAGACTAACTGGAACTGGTTGCCGATTTTCTCTAAAAATGGTGATGGTTTTTACGATCTGAATAAAGTGAAAGACACCCTGGATCTGACACAATTTGACGCTAAAGAGCTGCAAAATACGACAGTGAACGGCAAGCTAAACGGCATTCCGATTTCCGTTACTGCCCGTGTCTTTTATTACAACACGGAAACCTGGAAAAAAGCAGGTCTGGAATATCCAAAAACCTGGGATGAGCTGATGAATGCCGGTAAGGTATTCAAAGAAAAGCTGGGCGACCAATACTACCCTATCGTATTGGAACACCAGGATACTCTGGCGCTACTGAATTCGTACATGGTGCAGAAGTACAATATTCCAGCTATTGATGTGAAGAGTCAAAAATTCTCCTATAGCGAAGCGCAATGGAATGAATTCTTTGGGATGTATAAGAAACTGATCGACGCCCATGTCATGCCTGATGCGAAATACTATGCCTCTTATGGCAAGAGCAACATGTATGAAATGAAACCCTGGATCACTGGCGAATGGTCAGGCACATACATGTGGAACTCCACTATCACTAAGTACTCCGATAATCTACAACCGCCAGCAAAACTGGAGCTGGGTAACTATCCAATGTTGCCCGGCGCGAAAGATGCCGGATTGTTTTTCAAGCCTGCACAGATGCTATCTATCGGCAAGTCAACCAAGCATCCTAAGGAAGCCGCTCAGTTGATTAATTTCCTGCTAAATAGCAAGGAAGGCGTTCAGGCTCTGGGGCTGGAACGGGGTGTACCGTTAAGTAAAGCGGCTGTCGCTCAGTTGACTGCGGATGGCGTTATCCAGGATGATGCGCCGGCGGTATCAGGATTGAAACTCGCGCTGACATTGCCTCACGAGGTACCGGTTTCACCTTATTTTGACGATCCGCAAATCGTCACGTTGTTTAATGATGCCATCCAGTCTATTGACTATGGTCAGAAAACTGTGGAAGAAGCGGCAAAATACTTCCAACGTCAATCTGAACGTATTTTAAGACGTGCAATGAGATAAAATAGCATTCGATTTACCTCCCCTTAATCCCTGCCAATCCCCGGCAGGGATTTTTCATATAAATTAAAACAACTGCCCTATTCAACCCGATCGCCTTCACAACTTGAAACTCCATTTTATTTTTTATTACCCAAGACGATCTCGATCACAGAAAGCCATTTATTAATAAATAGAATAGTTCCTGCCACAAAAGAACAATGTGTCTTTCGGAATTATAATGCGCTTTTAGAATAAGTATTAAACACTGTACTAACCGATAGGGAATATAATGATGAAAATTAAATTACTCGCACTGGCTGTAACGTCATTAATTAGCGTTAATGCAATGGCAGTAACTATTGACTACCGTCATGAAATGAAAGATACGCCGAAGAACGATCACCGTGACCGCTTATCCATGTCACACCGTTTTGCCAATGGTTTTGGATTATCCGCTGAAGCAAAATGGCGTCAGGCCAATAATGACAGTACACCGAATAAGCCATATCATGAAACGGTAAGTAACGGCACTGAAGTGGTCGCCAGCTATGTCTATAAAATCGACAAAACGTTCCAAATCGAACCAGGTTTCTCCTTAGATTCAAGCTCTACCTCAAATAACTATCGCCCTTACCTGCGCGGGAAAGCTGCGATTACTGATGATCTGTCTATTTCTTTACGCTATCGTCCGTATTACAAAAGAAATAGTGGACTGAATGTTGGTAAATCCAACGGCGACCCTTCTGTTGAGAAAGGTTATCAGTTAACGTCCGTTATTAGCTATAAATTCCTGAAAGATTTCCAGGTTGACTATGAATTAGATTATAAAAAAGTCACCAAGGCGGGAGTAGTAATCTATGATAATGATAATTATGATTTCACCCATGACGTAAAACTTTCTTATAAGTGGGACAAAAACTGGAAACCTTACACCGCGCTGGGTAACGTTGCGGAGGGTGGGAAATCAGATCATCGCCAAACGCGTTTTCGTGTCGGTGTACAATATAGTTTCTAATCATTCACCGGTTATTTATTAGTTAATTAAATGGGTGTTATTGTTAAATGCTGTTGACCAATAGCATCCTTCTATGAGTAGATTTGCTGCAAATTAAATAATTACGTTTCTTTATTTTGTGTGTATTGTCCAATATTATAGAGAATATTTTTCAATCGATTTTAGTCTTTGCTGTGTCTGATTTACCCTCTTCACCTGTGAATGTTGTTTGTTTATTGTTCTAGCTGCGGTTCAAGGTAGTCATTTTTCTCAGAAATAATGACTACCTTTTTTTAATATCTAATAGTTTCCTTCTATTTTTTGTCAGGTAATCTATCATGATCGTTCGTTCTCTGCTCATTGGGGCCATGATGATGTCTATTTATGGGTTTAGCCAGGCCCAGCCTGTTTTTCCTGTCTGGCCCCAGGGTGAAGCACCGGGTGCCGCGACCTCATCCATACAACCGAAGGTTATCGAACGGAGTAACAATCCTGCGTTACCCGACCGGGCGGCGATGGGCATTCGCCGTCCCGAAATTACCGTTTATCCCGCAGACAACCCTAATGGCATGGCACTGCTGGTTACCCCCGGCGGTTCCTATCAGCGCGTAGTGTTGGATAAAGAAGGGAGTGACCTGGCGCCATTTTTTAACCAGCGAGGATACACGCTTTTTGTGATGACCTACCGTATGCCTGGTGATGGTCATCAGGAAGGTGCCGATGCCCCTCTCGCCGATGCGCAACGCGCCATAAGGACACTGAGAGCCAATGCCACAAAATGGCATATTGACCCTCAACGCATTGGCATTATGGGGTTCTCTGCCGGGGGACATGTTGCCGCCAGCCTTGGTACCCGATTCGCGCAGCCCATTTATCCTGCCATAGATGCTATTGATCGCGTCAGCGCTCGCCCCGATTTCATGGTGTTGATGTACCCTGTCATCTCAATGCAGGCCGATATTGCGCACCTGGGATCGCGTAAACAGTTAATCGGCGAACAGCCGACAGACTCGCAGGTGATGCGTTATTCACCTGAGAAGCAAGTGACCGCGCAAACGCCGCCCACATTTTTGGTACATGCGGTCGATGATCCATCAGTGCCGGTAGATAATAGCCTGGTGATGTTTAACGCACTGCGGGGAAAGAAGATCCCAGTCGAAATGCATCTCTTTGAAAAGGGGCGTCATGGTTTCGGTCTGCGTGGCACCGAGGGCCTTCCAGCGTCAACCTGGCCCCAGCTTCTCGATAATTGGCTACGCACATTACCCGCAACCAGCCAACCGGCGAAAATTACGCCATAAAGCGTTAATTTGGCCGCAATTGAAATAACTCGTTACGGCGTCACGGCTTCCGCAGGCAGCGATAATCTCTTATACTGTATAAAATAACAGTTTAAATTTGAGATGCTTCATGACTGCGGAAGGACATCTGCTGTTTTCTGTTGCCTGCGTAATTCTGGCTAAAAAAGTTGAACTTTCGCCTGCGCTGGCTACCGGAGACTGGTGGCATATTATTCCCGGTGCCCTTCTTACCGCACTGCTGCCGGACATCGATCACCCCAAATCTGTCCTCGGACAACGTCTGAAGTGGCTTTCCGTGCCGGTTGCGCGCCTATTTGGCCATCGTGGTTTTACACATAGCCTACTGGCCATCGCCACGGGTATTTTCTTTATCCAAACGCGTCTACCGCCGGAGTGGCCGATCCCAACCGATGCCTATCATGCCATGATCGTTGGTTATTTAAGCCATATTCTCGCTGACATGTTAACCCCCGCGGGCGTTCCTCTTCTCTGGCCTTGTCGCTGGCGTTTCCGTCTACCGCTAGTAAATAGCCAGAAAGGCAATCAATGGGAACGCATTTTATGTCTCGCCTGCATCGGTTTTTCGCTATATCAGCCGCAAAAGAATTTGGATTGCTGTACTTATGGCCAGCTGTCCTACTTCTGGCAATCGGCGCAAAGCTACCTCGCCCATTACCTGAAATAACCGGGTTATTTACCGTCAACGTTGTCTCGGTAACATCCTGATAAAAGACCTGCTATCCTGTGCGTGGTAGTTATTTATTATCGCAAAAAAACTCGACTGCTGCTGATCCAGATAAATATACGGCATTGGCAGCAAAGCGATGTGGCTTATTGATAGGGAGAAAAGCCGGATGAATTTTCCGCTGCTCATAAATATTGTGTTATTTGTCGTATTATTACTCGGACTCGGTTATGCCAGCCGCAACCCCACCTGGAGCCTGGCCAAAAAGGTATTGTTGGGCTTAGTCGTCGGTGTCATCTTTGGTTCAGCATTGCATTTGATTTATGGCGATAACAACCCCGTGATTAGTCAGTCTATATCCTGGGTCAATATTGTAGGAAATGGCTATGTGCAGCTATTACAAATGATCGTCATGCCGCTAGTCTTTATTTCCATCCTCAGCTCTGTTGCCAAACTGCACAACGCCTCGTCATTGGGAAAAATCAGCGTATTGACGCTTTCTACCTTGTTGTTCACTACGCTGATCGCTGCATTAGTCGGCGTTTTTGTGACGAATTTATTCGGCCTGACGGCAACCGGACTGGTGCAAGGCGCCCAGGAGACCGCGCGATTGACGGCAATTGAAAGCCATTACGCGAATAAGGTTGCCGATCTCAATGTGCCACAGCTTATTCTCTCATTTATCCCTAAAAACCCGTTTGCTGAATTAACGGGGGCGAATCCAACCTCTATCATTAGCATTGTTATCTTTGCTGCATTCCTTGGGGTAGCGGCGCTTCAGTTACTAAAGGATGATAGCGTTAAAGGTGAACGTGTCTTAACCGCTATTGATACGTTGCAATCCTGGGTGATGAAACTCGTTCGGCTGGTAATAAAACTAACCCCTTACGGCGTCATGGCGCTCATGACCAAAATGGTTGCCAGTTCTAACCTGCAGGACATTCTCAAGCTGGGTAGTTTTGTTGTCGCCTCCTATCTGGGGCTGGCGATAATGTTCGGCGTCCATGCGCTAATCCTCTCTTTCACCGGCATTAATCCGGCACGTTTCTATCGTAAAGTCTGGCCGGTGCTGACGTTCGCCTTTACCAGTCGTTCCAGCGCGGCAACAATCCCGCTGAGCATTGAAGCGCAAACACGGCGCATTGGTATTCCACAGTCCATCGCTAGTTTTGCCGCTTCTTTCGGGACAACTATAGGACAGAACGGCTGTGCCGGACTATATCCAGCAATGCTGGCGGTAATGGTCGCACCAACGGTCGGAATCAACCCATTCGATCCGGTCTGGGTTGCGACGCTGGTCGGGATCGTGACCATTAGTTCTGCCGGCGTGGCTGGCGTAGGCGGCGGAGCCACCTTTGCCGCATTAATTGTCTTACCCGCAATGGGTCTTCCGGTGACACTCGTCGCGCTATTGATTTCAATTGAACCGCTGATTGATATGGGGCGCACCGCGCTTAACGTCAGCGGGTCGATGACGGCGGGTACGGTTACCAGCCAATTAATGAAGCAGACGGATAAAACCGTTTTCAATGCGCAGGACGACGCGGAGTTAACTCACCGCTAGTCCTTGTATTCGGCTAGAAGAAAACGCCGACGGTTCGGACAGTCGGCGTTAATATAATAATAATGACTTGTCATCAACAGCTTAACGCTGTGGATTGGTATCGTAAGCCTGACAGCTCTGGAAACCTTTATTCAGAACATGTCCGGTCTCGTCATAACTAACGAAATAGTTCTGCGCCGTGCCATCGCGATTTTTCAGCACATAATCGCTACAGGTTCCCTTAGCATTCACCATGCGTTTTTCGATTCCGCTGCCCGCCAGTTGGTGAACCTGCTGCTTCGTCATACCCACTTTTACGTCTTTCACTACGGGTTCATTGACATAGCTTTCGACCTTATTATAAGTAGAGCATCCCGCTAACATCACCGCACCTGCTGCCGCAATAGCGAGTAATAATCTGTTATTTTTCATTCCATCACCTCATAATTAATGTGCCGCTTTAAGGCTAGTCGGCAACAACCTCTTTTTCAAATTATTGCACCGATATGTAACATATTGACCGATAGTCGAAACCGATTATCTATAGGGAAAACGACTACCTGGCAGCTTATGCTTTTTCTTCATGCCAATTCGTTTTACACTCTGGCAATCGCTCTATTTTTTGTTTCAGTATCAATAGGTTCAGGAGGGGATGGCATGTCATTACAACAGGACATTATCACTACGTTGGGCGTTAAAAGCAGTATCGATCCGCTTCAGGAGATCCGCGTTAGCGTTGATTTTTTAAAGAATTATCTGAATGCTCACCCGTTTATTAAGACACTCGTTCTGGGCATCAGCGGCGGCCAGGATTCCACGCTCACGGGAAAACTGTGTCAGATGGCGATCGCGGAATTACGCGATGAAACAGGGGATACGCGCTATCAGTTTATCGCGGTTCGGCTACCTTATGGCATTCAGGCTGATGAAGCTGACTGCCAGGATGCCATTACCTTTATTCAACCGGATCGTGTTTTAACCGTTAACATCAAACCCGCAGTTGATGCCAGTGAAGCAACCTTGCGCGCCATCGGGATAGCACTTTCCGATTTTGTCAAAGGAAATGAAAAAGCAAGGGAAAGAATGAAAGCGCAATACAGCATCGCCAGCATGAATGCAGGCCTAGTCGTTGGCACCGATCATGCCGCCGAGGCGGTAACCGGCTTTTTCACCAAATACGGCGATGGCGGCACCGACATCAACCCAATTTTCCGACTGAATAAACGCCAGGGCAAAGCGCTACTGCGTGAACTGGGCTGCCCTCCTCACCTTTATACCAAAGCGCCTACCGCCGACCTGGAAGAGGATCGCCCTTCTCTGCCCGACGAAATCGCGCTGGGTGTTACCTATGAGAAGATCGACGATTATCTGGAAGGCAAAAAGATTGATGCGAAGGAAGCCGAGATTATTGAAAACTGGTATCGCAAAACGGAGCACAAACGCCGTCCTCCCGTTACCGTTTTTGATGACTTCTGGCGATAACCGATCGTAATAAACACATCAACGGGCGCAGAAAATGGCGTCCGATTTATTATTAATAACCTGGCTTGTTGCCAAGGAAAAACATGACACCGCGGCGTGCCACACTCTCTGGCTTACTGGCAATTGTTCTCTGGAGCACCTCCATCGGGCTTATCCGCAGCCTGGCCGAATCGTTCGGGCCTATTGGCGGCGCGGCACTCATTTACTCCGTTAGCACGCTGTGTCTCCTGGTTTTTTATGGGCTGCCACGTGTAGATAGGCAGCCCAGCGTGTATTTGCTTGTCGGCGGTACGCTATTTGTCAGCTATGAAGTCTTTCTGTCACTTTCCATTGGATTAGCAAGCAGCCGAGCGCAGGCCATGGAATTAGGCATGATTAACTATCTGTGGCCCAGTTTAACCGTATTTCTTTCTCTGTTTTTTAATCGGCAAAAGAGTCGCCTTCTGCTCTGGCCCGGCCTCATGCTCTCTTTGGCAGGCATTGTATGGATAATGAAAGGGGAAAATGACTGGTCGCCGACGTTGCTATGGAACAATATTCTCGCTAACCCTTTGGCCTATAGCCTCGCATTTTCTGCGGCGCTGGCATGGGCGCTTTACTGCAATATCGCCCGGCGCCACGGCCAAGGTAAAAATGGCGTATCACTGTTCTTCTTTATCACCGCTCTCGTATTGTGGACGCATTACATTTTCAGTACCGAAGGGGCAATTTCATTTACCTTATCCAGCTCACTGCAACTGCTCTTCATGGGCGCATCTACGGCACTGGCCTATTCTGCCTGGAATTGGGGGATTCAGTACGGTAATCTGACGCTGTTGGCAACGGCCTCCTATTTTACCCCCGTACTTTCCGCTTTACTGACTGCACTCTGGCTCAGTATCACGCCCGCCATTTCATTCTGGCAAGGCGCCGTTCTGGTCACTGCAGGCTCCCTGCTCTGTTGGTATGCGAGTCGACCTGCTGCACGCTGATACGCCTCATTTTCTTTTTTGCGTAACGGCGCGCAGATAATAAAAACCTTCATTCCCGCACGGTCACATTTCTCTCGCCAACCTGTTATAGTCATCGCCACATTTCGTTACCTAAAATAGTGGCTCATGTTAAGACGTTTTTTTTCATACTATTCCCCTTATAAAGGGTTGTTCATGCTCGATTTTGGCTGCGCGATTATTGCCGGCCTGCTTGAATTAGGGTTCCCGATGGCGATAAAAGCGTTCATCGATAAACTGCTACCGGCCCAGGATTGGTCACTGATTCTATTAGCATCAGTGGCGCTACTGGCGGTGTATCTGCTGAATACGGCGTTGATGGCAGTCGTCAACTACTGGGGGCATGCATTGGGCGTCAGCATTGAAACCGACATGCGGCGGCAAGCCTTTGAACATCTGCAAAATTTGCCATTTCGCTATTATGATAATATGAAGACCGGGCATATTATTACCCACGTGACGAAGGATCTCGAAGAGGTCGGTGAAGTCGCGCATCACGGCCCAGAGGATCTTTTTATCGCCGTCATGACTTTTATAGGGGCATTTATCCTGATGGCGACAGTTCATCTGAATCTGGCGCTGCTGACGATGATTATCGTGCCTTTCATGACCTATCTCGTGAGTCGCTACGGCGCCAGAATGACCGAAACCTGGCGTCAGCTATTTGGTCAAGTAGGAAACTTCAACGCACGCATTGAAGAAGGCGTCGGCGGCATTCGTGTCGTCAAGGCATTTGCCAACGAAGATCATGAGAAGAAACTGTTTTCTAACGATAACGAAAACTACCGCCGGACCAAGTTGCAGGCTTATCGCATCATGACCGCCAGTATCACGCTCAGTTATCTCAGCACTCGGCTTATCCAACTCATTGTCATGCTGGCAGGTATTTGGTATGTCATTCAGGGCGAACTCAGCTATGGCGGTTTTATAGGCTTTTTACTCCTGATTGAAGTGTTCTTCCGTCCGGTTGCTAAAATCACCTCCGTGCTGGAAAGTTATCCCAAGGGAATCGCAGGTTTCAAACGTTTTACCCAACTGATCGATACGGTTCCCGAGATTACCGATGCGCCAGACGCGCGAGATGTCGGCCACTTGAAAGGCAATATTCGATTTAATCAGGTGAGCTTTGGCTATTCCTCGGATCGCCCTATCCTTCGCGCTATCGATCTATCAATACATGCTGGGGAAACCGTGGCGTTTGTCGGCCCGTCGGGGGCAGGCAAAACGACATTGTGCTCTCTGCTTCCCCGCTTCTACGAGTTGACCAGCGGAAGCATTACCATTGATGGCATAGATATTCGTCAGATGACACAGACGTCGTTACGTAGCCAGATCGGTATTGTACAGCAGGATGTATTCTTATTCGGCGGCACTATCCGGGAAAATATCGCCTATGGCAAATTGGATGCAAGCGATGAGGAAATCATGGCAGCCGCGCGACGCGCGCGGTTAGATGAAATGATTGGGAATCTACCGGATGGATTAGATACGGTAGTCGGCGAACGCGGTGTCAAGCTATCAGGCGGACAAAAACAGCGCTTATCTATCGCGCGGATTTTTCTTAAAAACCCCCCTATTCTGATCCTTGACGAGGCGACATCCGCGTTAGATACGGCGACAGAGCAGGCAATACAACAGTCGCTGAGCGAACTCTCAGCTGGGCGAACCACATTGGTCATTGCCCACCGTCTGGCAACGATACAAAATGCGGAGCGCATCGTGGTGGTGGATAACGGCAGTATTATTGAGCAAGGTAGCCATCAGGCACTGCTGGCGCAAAGTGGCACCTATGCCAGATTACATCAGGCGCAATTTGGCCTGGCTTGAGGTCATCTCCCTTCGGCGAGGTTCCACCTCGCCTTTTCTTGTGATTTTTTACTGTTGATGCCGACCTCTGTGGTTTCTCTTTTTATAAATTGCAGATAAAATACATCTATTAGCGTTTCATCAGGACACTACAAACATGGCGAGAAAACCCCTGGGAAAATACCGACAGCGGGAGATCCGTACTGTCGGACTGATGATCGAATTATATGAAAAGCATCACCCTAAATCCGACAGTGATGCGCACTTTCACGATTTATTCAACTATGCTATCAATCGGTTGGAGCGTTGCCACTTCGGAGAAGATAAACCCGCGTGCAAACATTGCCCTATCCACTGTTATCAACCCGCAAGACGGGAAGCCATTAAAGCGATTATGCGCTGGTCGGGGCCAAGAATGCTGCTACATCACCCGATCCTGGCAATACGTCACCTGATTGACGACCACCGGCCTATACCCGATTATCCGAAGAAAACGGCAGCGAAACAGACTCCATCCGATGGAAAAACCTCTGTAAGTCAAATGGTTGATAAACTGACGTCGAAATAGCGCACATAAAGCGAATATGATAAGAAAAGGCCGCTTATGCGGCCTTTTGGAGTGAAACGATTACTCTTTGGGAGACGCGTTCTCTACCCTGCTTTTTAGCTTTTGCCCCGGACGGAACGTGACCACACGGCGCGCCGTAATCGGAATATCTTCGCCAGTTTTTGGGTTACGTCCCGGTCGTTGGTTTTTGTCTCGCAAGTCAAAATTGCCAAAACCTGACAACTTGACCTGTTCGCCATTTTCCAAAGCGCGACGAACTTCTTCAAAAAACAGCTCGACTAGCTCTTTGGCATCCCGTTTGCTCAGCCCGAGCTTCTCAAACAGGTATTCTGACATCTCAGCTTTAGTAAGCGCCATAGGTTCAATCCCTCAAGGATGCTTGGAATCGCTGTTTTAATGCCGCCACACATTCTGCAACGGTAGCGGCAATTTCCTCTTCTGCCAGTGTACGCGTGGTATCTTGTAGGGTTAGGCTAATGGCTAAACTCTTATAACCTTCCGCTACACCCTTCCCTCGGTACACATCGAATAAGTTTACGCCAACTAACTGATTTGCGCCAACTTTCTTACACTCGGCTAAAACATCGCCTGCCGAGACGTTTTCGGCGACCACAACGGCAATATCGCGCCGGTTAGCCGGGAAGCGAGAAATGTTGCTCGCATCAGGCAATACGCGGTCCGCAACTTTGTCCCACAACAGTTCGAACACCACGGTACGCCCATTAAGATCCAGCTTGCGCTCCAGTTCCGGATGAATCACACCGATAAACCCAATTGGTTCTTCACACAGATAAATAGCCGCGCTTTGCCCCGGATGCAATGCAGGATGATTTTCGGCCTTAAATTCAACGTCCGCCAATTTCCCTGTCAATGCCAATATCGCTTCCAAATCACCTTTTAAATCATAGAAGTCTACAGGCTGACGCGCCAGATCCCAGTGCTCCTCATATCGCGTACCGGTAATCACACCGGCCAGCATCATATCCTGGCGAATCCCCAAGTCGGCATCGGCATCTGGCACAAAACGTAAGCCGCTTTCAAACAGACGCAGGCGATTTTGCTGACGGTTTTGGTTATAGATAACCGCCCCCAGTAAACCACTCCACAACGACAAACGCATCACCGACATTTCTGCGGAAATCGGGCTTGGCAGGCGCAAAGAGAGGGTGTCAGGATGGATTAGCCCCTGAATTTTCGGATCGACAAAGCTGTAGGTAATGGCTTCCTGATAGCCGCGATCGACTAATAATGTCTTCACGCGTTTTAGAGATAATGATGCCTCACGATGCGAGGTCATAACCAACGGCGCTTGAGTCGGAATATTCGGAATGTTGTTATAGCCGTAAATTCGCGCGACCTCTTCCACTAAATCCTCTTCAATTGCCATATCAAAGCGCCAGCTCGGTGCCGTCGCCTGCCACCCAGCGTCGATTTCCACCACGTCACATCCCAGACGCCGCAAAATATCGCTAACTTGCTCATCAGCGATCGCATGACCAATCAGCTTAATCAACTTTTCACGACGCAGCATTATCGTCGCGCGTGATGGCAAATCAACTTCGCTGGTCACATCAACGATTGGCCCGGCCTCACCACCGCAAATATCCAGTAATAAGCGCGTGGCGCGTTCAATAGCCTTATTTTGCACTGCGGGGTCAACGCCACGCTCGTAGCGATGGGAAGCATCGGTGTGCAGCCCATGGCGACGCGCTCGCCCGGTAATTGACAGCGGATTAAAGTACGCGCACTCTAGCAGAACATTTCGTGTGTCATCATTAACACCTGAATGCTCTCCACCAAAGATACCGCCCATCGCCAGCGCATGCTGCCGATCGGCAATAACTAATGTATCCGCATTTAGCGTCGCTTCGCTGCCATCGAGCAGCGTCAAGGTTTCACCTTCCTGCGCCATACGCACAGTGATACCGCCGTTAAGTCGGTCAAGATCAAACGCGTGCATAGGTTGACCCAGTTCCAGCAGGACGTAGTTAGTCACATCAACAACCGGATCGATAGAACGAATACCACTGCGCCGTAGTTTTTCTCGCATCCACAGCGGAGTCTCGGCCTTAACGTTGATGCCTTTCACTACTCTTCCCAAATAGCGTGGACATGCCTGAGGCACATCGACTTGAATGGGAAAGGTATCCGCGATCGTCGCGGCAACTGGCTCAATTATCGGTTCTTTTAATGTCAGTTGATTCAACACGGCCACATCGCGCGCTATGCCGATAATGCCCAAGCAATCTGCGCGGTTTGGCGTCACACTAATCTCAATGGCGTGATCATCCAGTTGCAAATACTCGCGAATATCAGTGCCAATCGGAGACGTTGCTGGTAACTCAATAATCCCATCGTGGTCTTCAGAGATTTTCAATTCGGCAAAAGAACACAGCATGCCTTCAGAAGGTTCGCCGCGTAATTTGGCCGCTTTAATTTTGAAATCACCGGGTAATACTGCACCAACTGTTGCCACCGCCACTTTAAGCCCCTGACGGCAGTTTGGTGCGCCACAAACGATATTCAATAAGCGTTCGCCGCCAATATTTACTTTCGTCACACGCAGTTTATCGGCGTTCGGATGTGGCCCACATTCAACAACTTCACCTACAACAACACCGTGGAAGGCACCTGCGACAGGTTCAACGCCATCGACTTCCAATCCTGCCATGGTGATTTGTTCAGCTAGCGTTTCACTGTCGACCGCCGGGTTTACCCATTCGCGCAGCCAGAGTTCACTGAATTTCATGATGTATACCCGCCTTACTTAAACTGTTTGAGGAAACGCAAATCGTTTTCGAAGAATGCCCGCAAATCGGTCACGCCATAGCGCAACATGGTCAGACGTTCCATCCCCATACCAAATGCGAAGCCTGAATAGACTTCTGGATCGATACCGACATTACGCAGGACATTGGGGTGAACCATGCCGCACCCTAAAACTTCCAACCACTTACCATTTTTACCCATGACATCTACTTCTGCGGATGGCTCGGTAAATGGGAAATAAGAGGGTCGGAAGCGAACTTGCAAATCTTCCTCAAAAAAGTTACGAAGAAAATCATGCAACGTCCCTTTGAGATTGGTGAAACTAATCCCCTTATCGACGATCAATCCTTCCATTTGATGGAACATGGGGGTGTGAGTTTGGTCATAATCGTTACGATAAACACGACCCGGCGCAATGATGCGGATAGGAGGACGCTGCTTTTCCATGGTGCGAATCTGGACACCGGAAGTCTGTGTACGCAGTAGCCGCGTTGCATCGAACCAGAATGTATCGTGGTCAGCACGCGCAGGATGATGATCTGGAATATTGAGCGCATCAAAGTTGTGATAGTCGTCTTCGATTTCCGGCCCGGTGGCAACGGAAAAACCCAGCTCGCCAAAAAAGGTTTCAATACGATCGATAGTACGCGTTACCGGATGCAATCCGCCATTTTCAGCGGTACGTCCCGGTAACGTCACATCAATGGTTTCCTGCGCCAAACGTGCGTTTAATTCAGCAGACTCTAGCTTGTACTTACGGGCATTCAACGCATCCTGAACATCTTGCTTAGCTTGGTTAATCACCGCGCCAGCAGCAGGACGTTCTTCAGCCGGCAACTCGCGCAGCGAGGTCATCTGAAGGGTTAAGTGACCTTTTTTACCCAAATATTCGACGCGCACATTTTCCAGTGCGGCAACATTCTGAGCCTCTTCTATAGCTGTTCTGGCTTTAGCAACCAGTTCTGCGAGATGTGGCATAGTGTTCCTCTTTTTCTGCCTATGCGGCCAACAATCATGATTGAAGAATTTGTTTTACTAAAAACCATAGTAAAAACCGGTAATTATAAACAAGAAAGCCTCCCTTAGGGAGGCTTAAGCGCAACTTTTCGTTTCTTTTCTTACGCGCAGAGCCCCTTATATTCAGGCGCTAAAATAAAAAAAGAAACGGAAAATAGCAGCATTCATACTTGCGTTACCTTTTATGTAAACGATACGGCGTTAAATAAATATAACTTGGAGAATAAGATAAAAAAGGGAGCAAAAGCTCCCTCTCTCAACTGACTTACGCCAGCGCTGCTTTCGCTTTTTCGACCAGCGCACTAAACGCTAACTTGTCGAATACGGCGATATCGGCCAAAATCTTACGGTCAATTTCAACAGAGGCTTTTTTCAGGCCGTTGATGAATTTGCTGTAAGACAAGCCATTTTGACGAGCCGCAGCATTAATACGTGCAATCCACAATTGGCGGAATTGGCGTTTACGTTGACGACGGTCACGATAAGCGTACTGACCCGCTTTGATTACTGCCTGAAAGGCAACGCGATAAACACGCGAACGGGCACCGTAGTAGCCTTTCGCCTGTTTCAGTATTTTCTTGTGACGTGCACGTGCAACTACACCACGTTTTACGCGAGCCATATGCTCTCTCCTAACATCTTATTCTGAATTAAAAAAAATGACTTATGCGTACGGCAGACATGCGATAACCAGACCCAGATCTCCTTTGGAGACTGTACCTTTCGGACGCAGGTGACGTTTACGCTTAGTCGCTTTTTTGGTCAGAATATGACGCAGGTTAGCATGCTTGCGCTTAAAACCACCGCTGGCGGTTTTCTTAAAGCGTTTAGCGGCGCCACGTACTGTTTTAATCTTTGGCATTTTTATTTCCACTTCGCATTGTTAATTAAATGAACCAATAAGGCGAACAATGCCATACAATCATTGCTATATGGCGTTGTTACTTGAATGCCTTATTGTTTCTTCTTCGGTGCGAGCACCATGATCATCTGACGGCCTTCGATCTTTGAAGGGAAAGACTCAACGACCGCCAGTTCACTTAGATCGTCACGAACGCGGTTAAGCACTTCGATACCAATCTGTTGGTGCGCCATTTCACGACCACGGAAACGCAGTGTGATTTTAGCTTTATCACCATCTTCCAGAAAGCGAACCAGGTTGCGTAGTTTGACCTGATAGTCGCCATCATCTGTACCAGGTCGGAATTTGATTTCCTTAACCTGAATAACTTTTTGTTTTTTCTTCTGTTCCTTTGTGGCCTTACTCTTCTCATAAAGGAACTTGCCGTAATCCATAATCCGGCAAACCGGCGGCTCGGCGTTCGGGCTGATTTCAACTAAATCAACACCTGCTTCTTCGGCTTTTTCTAATGCTTCATTTAGACTCACGATGCCAAGCTGTTCGCCTTCGACGCCTGTTAAGCGTACCTCATGTGCGCGAATCTCTCTATTGATGCGATTAGGACGCGCCGGTTGAACTCGTTTTCCGCCTTTAATACCTATACCTCCAATTGATGAAGACTACGGCTGCGAATCTCTTGCTGCAGCTTACTGATGACTTCACTGACATCCAAGCTCCCTAAATCTTTGCCACGACGTGTGCGGACAGCAACCTTTCCTGCCTCTACCTCTTTATCGCCACAAACGAGCATATAGGGAACTCGCCGTAAAGTGTGTTCGCGGATTTTAAAGCCTATCTTCTCATTTCTCAAGTCTGCTTTTACCCGAATGCCTGCTTCTTGCAGTTTTTGCGACAATTCGTTGACATAATCTGACTGGCTGTCAGTAATATTCATAATCACCGCTTGCACCGGCGCTAACCACGTTGGGAAAGATCCGGCAAACTCTTCGGTCAGAATACCGATGAAACGCTCCATCGAACCTAAAATAGCCCGATGAATCATCACTGGCACTAGGCGTTCATTGTTTTCACCAACGTAAGAGGCGTTCAATCGACCTGGTAGCGAAAAGTCGAGCTGCACCGTACCACACTGCCACGCACGATCCAAACAGTCATACAGCGTAAACTCAATTTTCGGGCCGTAAAACGCCCCTTCACCCGGCTGGTAGGCAAACTCAATATTATTTTCAGTCAACGCCGCCGCCAAATCGGCCTCAGCGCGATCCCACATCTCATCGCTTCCGATGCGTTTCTCAGGACGTGTAGACAATTTCACCACGATCTTTTCAAAACCGAAGGTGCTGTACATGTCATACACCATTTTGATGCAATTGTTCACTTCATCACGAACTTGCTCTTCCGTACAGAAGATATGCGCATCATCCTGAGTAAAACCACGCACGCGCATTAAGCCATGCAGAGAGCCCGAAGGTTCATTACGATGGCAGCTACCGAATTCAGCCATACGTAGCGGAAGATCGCGATAGGATTTCAATCCTTGATTGAAAATTTGAACATGTCCAGGGCAGTTCATGGGTTTAATGCAGTATTCACGGTTCTCTGACGACGTTGTGAACATTGCTTCTTTATAATTATCCCAGTGGCCTGTTTTTTCCCACAATACGCGATCCATCATAAATGGACCCTTCACTTCCTGATACTGGTACGATTTCAACTTCATACGCACAAACGCTTCCAGCTCACGGAAGATAGTCCAGCCGTCGTTGTGCCAGAAAACCATACCCGGCGCCTCTTCCTGCATATGGTACAGATCAAGCTGCTTGCCAATCTTACGGTGATCGCGCTTAGCCGCTTCTTCAAGGCGTTGCAGGTAGGCCGATAACTGCTTTTTATCCGCCCATGCTGTGCCATAGATACGTTGCAGCATTTTATTTTTACTGTCACCACGCCAATAAGCGCCTGACGTTTTCTGCAATTTAAAATGGTGGCAGAAGCGCATATTCGGCACATGCGGGCCACGACACATGTCGACATATTCCTGATGATGATACAGCCCAGGACGATCGTCGCGGTCGATATTTTCATCCAGGATCGCCATTTTATAAGTTTCACCGCGGGCGGCGAACACATCACGGGCTTCCTGCCAGCTAACCTTCTTCTTGATGACGTCATAGTCAGTGTTAGCGAGGTCGTGCATCCGCTTTTCAAGCAGTTCGATGTCTTCCTGCGTCAGCGTATGATCAATATCTACGTCATAGTAGAAACCATTATCGATGACCGGGCCAATCGCCATTTTCGTATCTGGCCACAATTGTTTGATCGCATGCCCCAGTAAATGTGCGCAGGAATGGCGAATAATCTCCAGACCAGCTTCATCTTTAGCGGTAATGATGGCTAACTGTGCATCGGTATCGATTTTGTCGTTGGCATCGATCAACTCGCCATTGACTCGGCCAGCAATACAGGCCTTTGCTAAACCGGGACCAATGTCAAGCGCAACTTCTAGTGGAGAAACAGCGTGGTCGTAATGACGTTGACTTCCGTCAGGAAGGGTGATGACTGGCATTATAATTCCCTTATTTACAGTGGTGAACCGCACGAAAGCTCACATGCAAAAATCGTGATTCAATTAAAAAAACAACAGTGTTAGCCATGCTATTTCTCTGTACTCTGCGAAATATATACACATGATGCACACGCTGAAAAACATGCATCAGCATTACATGGATAATATCGGGGGTCATAATACACCTTATAAATTGTGTATTAAAGCCAGATTGGAGCCCTTATCACTTCCGTTCCGGATGAATAAAACTTAGGCTATTTATTGAGTTTGCTCTGACGCTAACGCAACCCTGTTTTAGCATTTTCACGCCATTAACGTTCTGGGATAACGCTGCTTAACGTAAGTGCCACATCATCATCACCGGGGTCAGCAAGCGATTCAGGCGCATTTTTCTCTGTGTCCATTAATCGACATTTTTTCAGTATGGCTAACTGCTGGCGCTGCTGCTCGACGATCTCTTGCAGTAATTTTACCTGCTCGTTGGCCCTGACACTCGCCCGATTGACAAAAAACCAGACCAGTGCAGCCAGAAGCACAATCAACAAGATAAAAATAACTTTCATTATGTCCACAACGACTCCACTTATTACCACGTATGATAGAAATCCGTCGCTATCTTAACACCGTGGCATAGCCAAGTTCGATACCCAAAGGCATTTGTCTCCAACCATGTGCTAATGCGTGGCACGGTCGTATTGCCATGAACTAAACGCGATGATTATCTTATGATTTTACTGTTTAGGTGACGAAAGTGGTCTGTTTATCGACTAGTTTAATGGTGAAGGCTAAAATCGCTTTGCCATGACACGCACAAAAGCTGAAGTCCAGGCGCCCCTATGTCCATGCATTAGAATGGGAGCGCCGCATTCGCGTCTCACTCTGAGGGACAATTTCCCCCGCTAATTTCCTCAATCCTAGCTCGCCCCTGCTTAATGGCGCGGGTCAAGGCGGCGTCTCCCATAGCGACGCCAGAGGCGACGATAAAGGTGACATCCGTCATTCCTAAAAAGGCCAGCATGGCACGCATATACGGCGTGACAAAATCTTTCTTATTCGCAGGAGGCTGGCTGAAATCTCCACCTGTAGAAACGAAAACAATCACCTTTTTACCACGCACCAATCCTTCAGGATCGACAGCATTGTACTGAAATGTACGTCCTGCCCGAGCAATATGATCAATCCATGCCTTGAGCCCAGAGGGGATTGCCAAGTTATACATAGGGGCACCAATCACAATAGTGTCAGCGGCAAGCAACTCGTCAACGAGTTCATCAGAGGTTTTAAGAACGACATTCATTTCATGGCTACGGTGTGTTGCGGGGGTAAAAAAGGCATTAATTACTGGCTCTGAGAGATGAGGTACCGGGGTTAACGCAAGGTCCCGCACAACAACCGATCCCTCTGGATGCTCAGATCTCCACTTTTCAACAAACTCTGCGCTCAGTTGTCTCGTAATCGATCCCGATTGACGCACACTGCTATTAATGAGAAGCAACGATTTCATATTCTGATTCCAATGCAGGTTAATTCACTATGGTTTATCTCTGAGCCCACACCACATCATTAAAGAAGCATCGATGGATGTTTCGCCTGTTGCGACACATGCCAACATGTTGCCATGCTGTAGCGATAGCAGTGCCATAAGGTTTTATATTCTAACGAGGTACAAAGTGGACAGCATTGCGCAACTTAGCCATAATACTTTCCATTTAGGACACACCTTGTGAGTTACGGCAATGTCTGAGCGTAAAGGTACTTCCGATGAGGTCCATCCAGATAGTATTAACAGACGACTTGTACCGTACACCGGTGAGTATACGCAATGGCAATGGGGGCAGAACCACCGCCACAGAAAGGCGCAATTGTTGTATTCCGTTCTGGGGGCTATTCACTGTAAAACTGAAAATGGCGTATGGATTGTACCGCCGCAATGTGCGGTATGGATCCCCGGTAAAACGCTTCATGCGGTGAGCGGTGTAGGTAATGCAAAATGTTATTGTTTTTACATTCAACCAGAAGGCATATCTGACTTACCAACCGATTGTTGCACTCTTTCCGTTTCCCCTCTTTTACGCGAATTACTCTTGAAAGCCGTACAATTTCCATCAACTTATACCCTCGGTGGCGCACAGGAGCGGTTAATACTGACTCTTATCGATGAAATAGTGTGCGCGCCCAAAGAAGAACTGAGTTTCCCATTGCCGAAAGATCCCCGTTTGCAACAGTTAGCAGCAACGTTACTATCCATGCCTTCTGATAAAACAAGCAAAAGTGAATGGGCTCAGCGTATCGGGATGAGTGAAAGAAACATGAGCCGACGGCTAATGAATGAAGTAGGCCTGAGTTTTGGAGACTGGCGCCGTCAATTGCACATTATACTTTCACTGCAATGGCTCATGAACGGAAGCAGTGTCAAAAATGTAGCCCTTAGACTCGGTTATGAAAGCGCCAGTAGTTTCATAACTATGTTTCGCAAAGCTGTGGGCGAATCACCCGCCAGATATTTAACGCAAAGAATGAAGGATATAGTGGATCTTCCCGTACCGGCCATTTCAATGTCGAATGAATGAGTCTCGATGGCAAAAATTAAGAGATTAAACGAGTAGATTGGCGAAACATCAGAAACCACAACCTAATCCGATCGACTTATCAGGGGCATCTGCGAGTTATATGGGGAGAGTAAAATCGAAGGTTATGGGCACATTTACTGCATGAGAAAGAAACCGACACAAATCGCACTATAAAAGCGCGCAAGCCAGACCAGCATAAACATGGGCTGGCGCTATCAGTAAAGCCCATCAAAGGACAGGCCTTAACGCGATTAGAATGGGTAATCGTGGTAACCCATTTGCTCAGAGATATTTCTAGCGGCCGTATGTAACATGGCAACATATTCGTGTTTGTTTTCTTCTGAAAAGCGAATCGTTGGAAAAGAAATACTGAGACCCGCAATCACTACTCCAAAACGGTCAAACACCGGGACGCCGATACAACGTAACCCTTCTTCCTGCTCTTCGTTATCTTCGCCATAACCTTGCCCACGGACAACATCAAGTTGTTTAAGAAGATCGTCAGCAGAACACAGCGTATGTGGCGTGCTCTGCGTGAACTCAACCGTAGACAGAATCTCTTCCACTTCGCTGCGATCGCGCCATGCCAACAATACTTTACCAATCGCGGTACTATGCAACGGATTGCGGCGGCCAATACGCGAATACATACGCAGGTTGTACATCGAGTCTATTTTATGAACATAAACGATGCTGTCTTCATCCAGTGCGCCGAGGTGGATCGTTTCCCGCGTTAGCGCAGACAACTCGCGCATCTGAATATCCGCACTGCGAATTAAATCTACGTTCTGTAATGCCTTAGCGCCAAGTTCAAATAACTTAAGCGTCAAAGAATATTTCTCTGACTCACCTTCCTGCGCAACATAGCCCAAGGACTTCATCGTCTGAAGAAAGCGGTAAACAGTACTCTTAGACATCATGACACGCTGAGAAAGTTCAGTAATGCCAATTTCTCTCTCTTCACCTAATGCCTGTAAAATGCCAAAGACCTTTAAAACGGACGACACGGAATCGGGTTGTTTATCTAAATCTGCAATAGCCATTTTTGTGGTTACCCTACTCAGGATTTTTTGTTTTAAAAAAAATAGAACAACGGTTTTAGTATAAAGGGAACACTTTGATTATGGCAATGGAGTAACACAATAATTAGGTGAAGTCTGAAGAATAATCTTCACCGTGACTGACAATATTGTGTAAATAAATATGTTAATGACCTGCGCCATAAAATATGGCGCAGATTTCCAGCTTAATTAGTTCCAGACGGAATCAGGCACCCTGGCCAGATACAGCGCTGGCTTGCCATCGACGTCAGAGGTAAACAGGACTTGTTTATTATCCGGCGTGAAAGAGGGATGTGGATGAGTCACCTGACGATCTCCTTCCAACACCTTCCAAGAGGTATTGTGTTGTGCAATACGATGCTCTTTACCGGTTTTCAGGTTAAACACATAAAGAAACGGATCATTCTCGATTTTGTAACCACCGTCATCTTGTACATCAACAGGCGCATCGGAACCATCACCAACCAGCAGCGTACCATCATAATTGCTCATCAGATGGGAACATGGCGGCATGACACGCAATTGGCGATCTTCCAGCGTCACGGGATCGATACTACGGATGTAGCGATTGTTATCACCTTTGAGGTAGGAAACATAAATCATTGCAGAACCATCTGGTACCCAGAATTCGTGAGTACAACTTTCACCTTCTGCATGCTCTTTCACCTTACGCATATTCGTGCCATCTTCGTTGATGAACCACATACGCGCATCCACCAGATCATGCGGCCCTTCGTGGCAGAAAGCGACAGTATTATCGTCGCCTGGACGGTAAATGGGGTGCCCTAACCACTGATTTTCCTGCAGAATCGTCGTCGCTTCACCCGTAACTAAATCGACGCGAATCAGACGACAGCATGGGTTAGTGAAGTAGAATTCCTGGAATTTTTTCCAATCAGTTAATGGCTTCCAGTCTTCTTTCTTGATTTCTATACCAACCATTTTAGTACAATCGGAATTCGCCACCCAGGTACCGTAACCAACCCAATCGTCCGGCACCTGATAAATCGTTTTTTCTTCCAATGTGGCCAAGTCAACACGCATCAAATCGCGGGTATTCTTGACATAATACAGCGCATCATCATTCGGAGATAAAAATCCACCGAACGTGTTGTCACCTTTGCCCTCTGTTAACTGTGTGGCGCTTTGCGCCTTCAAATCCAGCAGATAATAGTTCCATGGGCCATCAAACGCTGCGCCAAACAACAGCTTACTACCATCATTAGAAAAACATTTTTGGTAGAAATAGTTGCGATGACAGATAACATCGGGCGGGGTTAAACGTACAACTTCAGTTCCGGTTGCTGCATCCTGATAGGTATGAAACGTTAGGGGGATTTTGTTACCTTTGGCCATCTGTAAATCCTTTGAACTTGTCATGAAGAATCTGACGTCGCACGTGCTTACTCCTCGATAAGCGGATATTCTGAGCATGTGAAAACGAGCTGCCCCGGAGCCACATTATTCAGGAAACCCTATCCCACCTGACGTGAGACGCCTGTTATACCGGCATTATAGAAACAATGTTTCATTTTTCCGTGATCGTAGTTTTATTTTATAAAACATTCTACCTATTTTCACCACCTGTTTGCGGCATCGTGAAAACGAGTAATGGGTAAACAGAAGAAATACAGAGCGGCCGAATCAACAGACGTAAAAATATCAAAGGCCCGAATGGGCCTTTGGGAAGAGAAATCTAAGCAATTATTTCAGGTAATCGCCAGCACGCAGCGCAGCAATACGCTTATCCAACGGTGGGTGTGACATAAACAATTCGCTAAACGACTTCGATTTTCCATTAATACAAAAAGCCATCATGCTACTCTCTTCCTGCGGTTCATAGCTGGTCTTCAAACGTTGCAAAGCGGCAATCATTTTCTCACGCCCTACGAGCTTGGCTGACCCTGCATCCGCATGGAATTCACGATAACGTGAGAACCACATGGTGATGATGCTGGCAAGAATACCAAACACCAGTTCCAATACGGTTGCCACAGCAAAATAAACCAGCGGATTCCCGTTACTGCTTTCCGCTTCATCGCGGTTGCCTGATAGAAAGCCAGAAACCACCTGAGCGATAAGGCGAGAAATAAAGATGACGAAGGTATTCACAACACCCTGTACCAACGTCATAGTCACCATGTCGCCATTGGCAATATGGCTAATTTCATGTGCAATAACGGCTTCAGCTTCATCACGGCTCATATTTTGCAGCAAACCGGTACTTACCGCGACCAGTGAAGCATCACGTCGGGCGCCAGTTGCAAATGCATTAATGTCGGGCGCATGGTAGATAGCCACCTGTGGCATCGCGATGCCAACTTGTTGTGCCTGCGCACGAACGGTTTCCACCAGCCAACGTTCCGTTTCGTTACGTGGTTGTTCAATCACTTCACCGCCAACGGACCGTAACGCCATCCATTTAGACATCAGCAGCGAAACAAACGCACCGCCAAAGCCAAACAGCCCAGCCATTATCATTAAGCCCTGGACACTGCTGGACTGAATTCCCGTCAGGCTAAGTACTAGCCCAAAAACCAACATCACCGCCAGGTTGGTGATCAGGAAAAGCGCAATACGCATCATAAGGGTCTAATTTCCTCTTGCAGAAAGATAAGGTTTGCAACATCTACGTCGTATCGTATGGGTTGCCGTGGCATTTTCAAGCATTCTTAACTTTTCAGTGACTAAAACCACATAACTTTACACTTTTTAAGGGGAAATCAGCCTTTTCGCTTTTTTTGGCCCTGCGGAGACAACCGATAATACGAGCTAGCGTAGGCGGCGGATGAGCGTCAACGGGGAAACAAATACTTTACACCAGGCCATATATTAATGACCTGGCGTAAAATCACGTTAGCAGTACGATTGGTTCGTTTTTAGTTTAGCTTCGTCCATGCACCATATCAGCACGTATTGAATCACTAATAGGTTGATATTTTGGAGGTTTAATCCATAGCGTAATCAGCAACGAAACAATCGACATGGCGATGATCGCCATAAATGTGGCCTGAAAGCCGCCTAGCTGCGCGGCAATAAATGAACCAGATAGCGCACCGATGCCAAATCCCTGATAAATGACGCCATAGTTTTTGCTGTGATTTTTCAGGCCAAAAAAAATCGCCGACAATCGCTGGGAATACAGTAATATTACCGCCAAAGCAAAAAGCTATCGCACTAACACAAATAAAGAAAAGGATTGGATTTAACGGTAAGAAAGACATCACTGAAACAGCGAGAATCGTCACAAACAGCGTAAAACTGACCACCCGCATACGCCCAACATTATCGGAGAGCGCCCCAAGGATAATGCGGCCAACGGTATTAAAAATGGCAATTGCAGAGACAGCGTTGGCTGCCGTCGTTATATCCATGCCAGCCATTTGCACACCAATATCTTTCACAATACCAATTAAATACAGCCCGCTCATGCAAGCGGTAAAAAAGATAATAAACAATAAATACGACTCTTTGGTTGCCAGCATTTCGGCCAAAGAGAAATCTCGTGACTGCCCCTGAGACATCGTCTGCTGAACCCCACTGACAGCAGGTTCTTTAAGCAATGAACCGCCAATCAAAATCATTGCCATCACAATGATTCCCCAGTAGAAAAAGGCGGCTGAAACGCCGACTTCCGCAATTAGAAAGCTGTTAACATATTTAAATAACAGGCTTCCCGTACCAAATGCGCCAACGGAAATCCCGGCAATCAGCCCTTTGCGATTAGGAAACCATTTAATCAAATTAGACAGCGTGGTTATGTAAGCCGTGCCGTCGGCAAATCCCACGACACCGCCCATCAGCAGATAGATCAACGCCAAAGACGGGCTGACTGAACTTGCTATCAGCCCCGTCCCCAGCGCGATCCCGGCAATAATAGTCAACCGACGTAGGCCTATCCGCTCCTGAAATTTTCCGGCAAACAGTGTGGCAAATGCCAGACAGAAACTGGTGATGGAAAAGGTTGTCGCGACAGAGCTCAGCGTCCAACCAAATTTATCTACCAATGGCTGGTTAAATAAACTCCAAGTGTAGATTGTACCCAGCCCCATCTGGGTGATAATAGTGCCAAGGACAATCCATCCCCGATTTACAGATCTTGTAGTCATGGGTTTTCCCCTTACATCGAAATTGGCCCGATTCACTCGGCGCGCTAAAAATACAAGCTGAAGTGGAGTGACAAAAACCCGTCAAAACACGCTCAACTATGGTCTGACGCCAGTATACAAGGGGGCTGAGCGGGGATGATCGAATGGGGAATGAGATGCCTGAAACGGGGAATGAAACGCCTTTAAAGGCGCATCAATGACCTAAATGCCTTTATTTTGCTTCGGCTTACCGGGACTTCGAAATCCAGATCGTTTAATCGCAGAATATAAGTGTTGTTAAACCACGGCACAATTTCACGAATTTTCGTCAAATTAACACAGTATGAGCGATGACAGCGGAAGAAGTAGTCTTCAGGCAATCGGTTACAAAATTCTGTAATATTCATCGGCATAATAAATTCCTCTCGTCGCGTGTACACCAGCGTGACTTTCTCCTGCGCCGCAGCGTAATAAATATTATTAATATCCGTGACGATAATCCGCTCATCTTTCATTAAATTTATCGTTTGCTGCGCGCTCCTGGGGACACCGGCATGTGCGCCTATTTCAGCCACAGAGGCATTCTTCTGCTGTAGCCATGCTGCCTCTAACTTATGCAACATAGTGATGATACGTGATTCATGGTATGGCTTAAGAATGTAATCAAAGGCTTCAACCTCAAAGGCCTCGACCGCATGTTCTTTGTATGCTGTGATAAAAATCATGTAGGGTTTATGCGCAAACTTGCTAATGTTTTGTGCCAGCAAAACGCCATCTAATGAGGGGATATTAATATCCAGAAAAATCGCATCGACCTCATTATTTTGCAAATATTTCAGAACATCTAACCCGTCATCAAATACCGCTTCAATCGTAATTTTACTATGCTGACGAATAAGGTAACTCAATTCCTGTTGCGCAAGGAACTCATCTTCAACAATAATAGCTTTCATGACAGCTCTCTATTTTCGGTGGTAGAAGACACCGTATGAAGGACCTTAATGGTGTCCGGTAGAGCCGACGGCGTCCTCTCTTCCCGTGGGATATAAAAATAAATTTCAGTTCCAGGCTCTAACCGCCGAATATGCAATCCTTCGCCATAGCGCAAACGCACTCTGTGGTGTACGTTCAGCAAACCTATTTTATTTCCCGGTACTTCATTGCGCGCCACGCGATCCATCGTTTCCTGACTGATACCATGTCCCGTATCCTTGACCGCGACCAATAGCCTATCGCCCTGATCCTTAACCGACAATACCACTGTTCCCTTGCCTTTACACGGCTGAATGCCATGCACTATCGCATTTTCAACCAGCGGTTGAATCAATAAGCTCGGTATTTTATAAACGATATCATCATCGATATCGTAAATTACCGTCAATTTGTCCCCAAATCTAGCCTTCTCAATCGCGATATAATCTTGAATTTGATACAGCTCTTTCTTTATATCGATCAGCGCATCGTCATTGAGCTCAAGGTTATAACGTAAATAACGCGACAGGTTAATCACCAACTGGCGCGCGGTATCGGGGTTTATACGGATGGATGAAGAGATCGCATTCAGTGCATTAAAAAGAAAGTGCGGATTGATTTTACTTTGCAGCGCTCTCAGTTCTGCCTTGTTTGCCATATCGCGCAATTGTTCTGTGCGAGATACTTCAATTTGCGTTGACATAATTTGCGATAGACCGACGGCCATCACACGCAATGAATAGGTAATTTTATGTGCATGGCGATAATAAATTTTCAGCGTACCGGTTACCTGCCCATGTTCCCACAGTGGAATAACAATCATCGAATGAATTTCTGGCGTGAGATGCTGTTCATCATTATTTTTAATAATGATTTTTCCATCATGAATTGCCTGTTGCGTCATCGGACTGATAATATCGTGACCGATATTATACTTATCACTCCCCAGTCCCACATAGGCCTGAATGTGCTGTGTATTGGTGATTGCTACCGCATCAGCATTAATCTCAGTACGAATAATCTGGCAAATGGCTGTTAGTGAATCGCTATTAATATTACGGAAATATGGCAAGGTTTTGTGTGCTATATCCAACGCCAGTTTGGCCTGCCTAGCGGCAATCGTTTCCTTTTCATTCGCAACCCCCTGTACCAGCAATACAATCAATCCAATACAGATGGAGCCTAAAATCATCGGAACGGCTATTTTAGAGACGATATCCAAACCTAACGCTATCGGTGTCGCCCAAACCACCACCAGCAACATAGTCAATGACTCGCACAGCATTCCCCCCAAAATCCCGATGCTCCACTGCTGTTCTTTTTTCACTTTTTTATTGATATAGCCAGAAATGATGCCAGCGATAATACTGGTAATCAAACACGGTACGGAGGTGATGCCATCCATATCAATTACGTAACGGTGTACTCCTGCAATAATGCCGGTTGCGATTCCGACCCAAGGTCCGAAAAGAATACCGCCGGACATCACGGCGATAACACGCACGTTTACCAGCGACCCTTCAACATTTATGCCGGAATAGGTACCAAACAATGCAAACAGCGAAAAAATCGCCGTTACCGTTGCACGCTCTCTCGGCGAATGCTGCTCTTTTTGCAGCAACTGGCGAAACGGGCGCATCCTCGTGAGAAAGAACAGACAGATCAACATCAGGGCTGCGCGATCAAAGACCGCAAGGAGCATTTCAAATATGTCGTGCACGAGATATCCGGTACTGAATTACAAACCCGCACTATAGAAAAAATGTGATCGAGATTCCACTAATTAGCTTACTCAGAGGATGAGTTGTGCAGAATATAAACGCTCCCCGTTGGAAAGCGTAGAATTTCGATTATCGTAGATTGCACAGACTTACACGCTTAGACATTTTCTCGTCGTTAACAGCCGAGAAAACGCTTCTGCAGACATTGGATGCCCAAACAGGTATCCCTGTGCCTCCTCACACCCTTTGCTCAGTAGCCGTTCGCTCTGCTCGATGGTTTCTACCCCTTCAGCAATGATATTCAGCCCAAAACTCTTCCCAAGATATAGGATCGCTCGAACTATCGCGGCGTCCGATGGCGATTCACACATGTTTCTCACGAAGCTCTGATCAATCTTCAGTCGGGTTACCGGATAATTTTTAAGCATACTGAGCGATGCATACCCAGTGCCGTAGTCATCGAAAGCAATGCCAATTCCTGCGTCACGCAAAGCCTTTAATGGTTCAAGCATATTTTCATCATAGCGCAGGATAATATTTTCCGTAATCTCCAACTCAAGCGAACTTGGCTGCAACCCGGTGCGCGCAAGCGTCGTCATAATTTTTTCCGCTAACATGCCGGTACGAAACTGGGCACTGAAAAGATTAATACTGATGCGAAAATAGCCGTTGCTCAACTGACACCACTGCGCTGCCTGCTGACAAGCGGTTTCAACGATCCAATCACCTACTCGCTCCGCCCACGGGCCATTTTCCAATGCGCTAAGGAAAGTTGACGGGCTTAGCAGCCCCCGTTTCGGATGACGCCAACGCAGTAGCGCTTCCGCTCCAACGATCTCATGTGTAGCCAGTTTTACCTGTGGCTGATAGAACATCTCAAATTCATGTTGTTCATAGGCGCGCACAAATTCGAGCTGGAATGCATGTTTAGCCTTAAAGACGTCGAGCATTTCTCGCGTAAAAAAACGGTAGCAATTTCGCCCCTGAGATTTTGCCTGATATAGCGCTAAATCCGCGCTGGTCAAAAGATCCTGTACAGTCGGCCCATATTGCGGATATAGCACCACGCCAATACTAGCGCTAATATTAATCTGATGATCGTTAATTATCATTGCCTGTGAGATTTCATGAATAATTTTCTCGGCAATTTTTCCAGCCACCCGTTTATCACTTAACCCGGGAAACAATAGCGCAAACTCATCTCCCCCTATTCGAGCCACGATATCATCTGATCGAACCGCCCCCTTGATTTTTTCAGCGACGGACACAAGTATCTCATCCCCGCTAGCATGCCCCAGGCTATCATTCACATCCTTAAAACCGTCCAGGTCGATCATCATAATACAAACGGCCGGTTTACTCTTTAGCGCCATTTCCAAATGGGAGGTTAGCAACGTTCGGTTTGCCAACCCGGTTAACGGATCCATATGCGCCAGCAAAAAAAGACGTTCTTCGTTGCGCTTCCGTTCTGTAATATCCCGTAATATTGCCCCATAGCTAATATTTCCGCTGTCTTCCCACATGGAAACCGATAATTCAACTGGCATCTGATTACCGTTTTTAGCCAGTACATTCAATTCCAACGTGACCCCTTTCATGAGCGAGTCACGATCGGCAATTAGGTGGTTAAGTTGAACAATAAAGGCATCCGGTAAGAGGGTATTAATACTGCGGCCGATAATTTCCTCTCCAGAGTATTCCAACATATGCTCCGCGGCGGTGTTCCAAAAGGTAATCAGACCCTTATCATTGACACACAGAATAGTATCAGGGGAGGTATTGGCAATATTTTCGAACCGCACCTGACTGGCCTTACGCGCTAGATCAAGACGCCGTATTTCTAGCTTATCCATCACTAACGAGGCCAGGTCCAGTAAATTGCGCTCATCTCGTTTGGTGAATGCTGCCCTAGGCTTTAAATCGATAATGCATAATGTGCCAATAGCATGCCCGGAGGATGTTGTTAATAACCCCCCCGCATAAAAACGGATGTTAGGCGCCCCCACCACCAAGGGGTTATTTTTAAAACGCGCATCTTTACGAGCATCAAGTACTACCATGATCTCTTTTTGCAGGATCGTATGTGCACAAAAAGCGATATCGCGCGGGGTTTCAAAAAAAGAAACGCCAACGCTAGCGGCAAATAGTTGACGTTCGGCCTCTACTAACGACACCAAAACGATGGGGACGCTAAATATGTTCGCAGCCAGGCTAATCAGATTATTCAGACTCGGATCGTATAACGCATTCTTAATGCCATACTCACTTAGCGCAGCAAGACGCCCATCTTCATCTTTGCCTATTAGGGCTCGATTCATGGGTTCCCCCTCCAACCGTATTAAATATCCAGTTCAAAAAATAGCCATAAAACCAAATTGTTGCAGCAAAAATCGCGATAAGCACCAGGCTCGATCGCTCAAACCGCGAATCACGATGCTTAGTGCATAGTGTTAAGTATGGCAAAAGATCCGAACCCTATCCTCTTTTTGAAAAATACATAATAACAATAGAGTGACCCGCTATATTGATATAGAGGCATTTAAATTAAAGCGGAGTACGTTCGTCATGCTGAATGAAGGAAGAAAAAAGAAAGGAGTTGGCATATTCTATGAACATCACGAGAGCATAAAAACCATCGTGAATATATTAAGAATATTGCCAACTGGGAATTATCAAGCTGGGAAATAACTTATTGAATGTTCTGGTGTTTCATTTTTCGCTCGTATTACCACGTTCCAAACTCCCGTATAAGGAACGGTTAAATACACCTCATTTTCAGCATGGCAGTAAATAGAATCCAATGACACGCGATTCTCTTCAGGCAACGCTTCCTGTCCACTATTGCTCATTTGCACTTCAAAACTATTTGCGCACCGAACAATGACCGTATCACCACCAAAAAGACTTAAACACGTGCGAATTACAGACATACATCCCCCGCGACACGCCGTCATGCGTATGCTTAATGAAATTAATTTTATTGGTTCTCTTTCCCCAATACGCTTTCATAAAAGCAAAATGCATAGAGTAGAATCGTGATCTGAATCAAATTACGCACAGGTTTCAATCAAATCAGCAGAGTCATAAGATAATGCTATGAGTGGTTAATAGGCATTAGTAATTTTGCTGGCAACAAAGAGAAAGTCGATGTTATCAGCCAGAACAGCACCCCGGTCGGTTAGCGGCTATTGTCCCCGATGCCATTCAGATAAAATTTATCGCCAATAGCCGTAGTACTTCACAAGGCGATCGGTATCAGTCACGTAAACGTGTTTTCCAACTGGCCTACGCCTAGAGCTTGTATAAAAACACAATGTCGTGGAGCATTGCTTTGCGATATTGAAAGAAAATCGTCGTATTGCGACACGCTCGGAAAAAACAGCCAGAAACTACCTGAGCAGGGTAAAGCTGGGGCGATCAGATTATTTTTGAAACGGTTGTTAAGTTAAGGGACACAGCCTAGTATTTGGCTTCGGATCCCCGTTGCTGAGTATGCAGCGGCATAATCGGCCAGCAACCTTTTCCCACCGTACTTTGCCTTAGTGCCCTACTCATCGTCACAGACTTGACTTTCGTGTGTGAACATATAATTTACTGCTGATATATCTTCATAAGGTAAGACAATGGGATGGAAATTAAAAACAGCCTTATGTATTTTGGCGGTTGCTGCTGCCGACTTAGGTTACGGATATTATCGTTGGCATTCGGGGCCGACATGCGATGAAATCACCTATGAAGAAGCTATTGAAAATGTAAGAAGCGATCTGGTTAGTTATCGAATACCGCGATGGAAAGAGTTCCAAATGGATAGACTTGGCACGGCCAAACCAGATATTAGGTTCAATAAAGATAATTCATATATATCTGAAGATGTTTATAGTATAGATGTGACAGTATCTGGTCCACTGGAAGAACACCAAATGGTTGCCATGCTCATTTGCAGACTAGGCGGCATTGAATATTCAGCGACCCTATAAATAATTGTGCCTAATTGCCACCGTATCAAAGGTGAGCGTTCAGGCAACCACCAAACTCTATAACAAAGCGACGCATCGCCAGACGGATGGCGAGATTCAGCGATTCAGCGATTCAGCGATTCAGCGATTCAGCGATTCAGCGATTCAATCGCATTGTGGGGCGGTCACGTAAAAGAATTAAACGCCAGCGTTTGGATCAAAATAACTATTCTCGGCATTTGCTGGGGCATAAATCTCAGCATCAGACAGACGCCTATAACGATAATCGCGGTAAAGATTGGTTCACAATTCAGGTCAAGAAAGGATAAAAGGTAATAATTAACGTGGATGTTTTTTAATCCATTTTACTGAATCATTTTACTGGGATTTTACTGAATGAATTTTTCGATGTTAATAATCAGCGAGAGCGAAGCGCCCCCGCCAAACAATGTGATAACAGTAAGATTACATATTATCGATGATGTCTTGCGCAAACTCGCTACATTTCCGTAGCTTAGCGCCTTCCATCAGGCGTTCGAAATCGTAAGTCACGGTCTTGTTTTTGATCGCGCCTTCCATTCCCTTAACAATCAGGTCGGCGGCTTCGAACCATTGCATGTGGCGCAGCATCATTTCAGCCGACAGAATAATGGAACCTGGATTAACCTTGTCCTGCCCGGCATATTTCGGTGCCGTACCGTGCGTTGCTTCAAATAGTGCGCATTCATCACCGATATTGGCGCCAGGAGCAATACCGATGCCACCAACCTGTGCGGCCAACGCATCGGAAATATAATCACCATTCAGGTTCATACAGGCAATCACATCATATTCAGCAGGCCGCAGTAGGATTTGCTGTAAGAATGCGTCGGCGATCACGTCTTTCACCACGATCTCTTTGCCAGTATTCGGATTCTTGATCTTCACCCACGGGCCGCCATCAATTAGCTCACCGCCGAATGCTTCGCGCGCCAACTGGTATCCCCAGTCTTTAAATGCGCCTTCGGTGAACTTCATGATATTGCCTTTGTGCACGAGCGTGACGGAATCACGATCGTTGGCAATGGCATATTCAATAGCGGCACGAACCAGACGTTTTGTCCCTTCTTCCGAACACGGTTTTACGCCAATGCCACACTGCTCAGGGAAGCGAATTTTCTTGACGCCCATCTCTTCACGCAGGAATTTGATCACTTTGTCGGCTTCAGCAGAACCCGCTTTCCACTCAATTCCCGCATAAATATCTTCGGCGTTCTCACGGAAGATTACCATGTCGGTCAGTTCGGGGTGTTTAACCGGGCTGGGGGTGCCTTCATAGTAGCGTACCGGGCGCAGGCAGATATACAGATCAAGTTGTTGGCGCAGCGCAACGTTCAGAGAACGAATACCTCCGCCGACAGGCGTCGTCAGCGGGCCTTTAATTGCCACACGATATTCACGGATCAAATCCAATGTTTCATCCGGTAGCCAGACGTCTTTACCGTAAACCTGCGTGGACTTTTCTCCTGTGTAGATCTCCATCCAGGAAATCGCACGCTTGCCCTGGTAAGCTTTCTGCACGGCAGCGTTTACAACATCGATCATCGCTGGCGTCACATCGACACCGATGCCATCACCTTCAATAAAGGGAATTACCGGGTGGCTGGGAACCACTAATTTACCTTGAGCATCAACCGTGATTTTCTGGCCTTCTGCCGGTACCACTACTTTGCTTTCCATTAACCTCTCCTTCGAGCGCAATTTTGTTAATGACTTGTAAGATTCGTGTCAATACTACTTGAATAATTGGCCCGCGCCAATCGCAAACCGTTTCGAGTATACTGCTTTTATTGTCCACAAAGATAAAGATGATGAATAAATTCTCTGTTAAAAATCACAAAGTTAAGCGATTCAACACGCAGTCAGCCAGAAAAAGGTCGCCTGACAATGCGCCACGTCGAATCATTTTGTTTAATAAGCCCTTCGATGTCCTGCCACAATTCACTGATGACGCCGGTCGCCGCACGCTGAAAGATTACATTCCCATCAGCGGTGTTTATGCCGCCGGGCGTCTGGATCGCGATAGCGAAGGCCTGATGGTTCTCACCAATGATGGCAGGCTTCAAGCTGAACTCACTCAACCAAGGCGCAAAACGGTAAAAATATATTATGTTCAGGTAGAAGGCATTCCTGATGAAGCGGCGCTAGCGCGCTTTCGTCATGGCCTGGATCTAAATGACGGAAAAACGCTGCCCGCAGGGGCGGAAATCGTACCCGAACCTGACTGGCTGTGGCCACGTAATCCGCCTATTCGCCAGCGTAAAAGCATTCCTGAATGCTGGTTAAAAATCACGCTGCATGAAGGGCGCAATCGGCAAGTTCGTCGAATGACAGCGCATATTGGATATCCAACGTTACGTCTGATTCGATACGGTATGGCAAATCAGACGGTAGCAAACTTGTTGCCCGGAGAATGGAAGGAGATTACTGATGTTTAAACCCCATGTTACCGTAGCGAGTGTGGTACAGGCGGAAGGCCATTTTCTGGTTGTCGAAGAATTGATCGACGACACGTTATTATGGAACCAACCAGCCGGCCATCTGGAAGCCAACGAAACGCTGATTCAGGCGGCAAGCCGCGAGCTGTGGGAAGAAACCGGTATTCAGGCCGTACCACACAGTTTCTTGCGACTGCACCAGTGGATTGCACCAGATAATACGCCGTTTTTACGCTTTTGCTTCGTACTCGATCTGCCTGAGCGGGTCACAACCCAGCCGCATGACAGTGATATCGAGTGCTGCCGCTGGCTGACTGCCGATGAGATCCTTTCTTCCTGTCAGCTTCGTTCGCCGCTGGTAGCAGAAAGTATTCGCTGTTATCAGCAGCCAGAACGCTATCCATTAACTGTATTAGACGCATTCCGCTGGCCTTTTTAGGTATCTTGTTATTCTTGTCGAATGTGCTACCCGTCCGACGACAGGAATAGCGATGCAGCGCACGGTTCTACATGCTAAAATACGCCGCTTGTTTTTCGCATCACTGCGTCAGCCTATTCAGTTCGTGAGACTTCCATGTCAGATAACAGCCAGAAAAAAGTGATTGTCGGTATGTCCGGCGGTGTTGATTCCTCCGTTTCCGCTTACCTGTTACAGCAACAGGGCTATCATGTTGAAGGCCTGTTCATGAAAAACTGGGAAGAGGACGACGGCACGGAATATTGCTCAGCGGCCACCGATCTCGCCGATGCGCAAGCCGTTTGCGATAAACTGGGTATTGAACTTCATACCGTCAATTTTGCCGCTGAATATTGGGACAACGTTTTCGAACATTTCCTTGCAGAATATAAGGCAGGCCGGACGCCTAATCCCGATATCCTGTGCAATAAAGAAATCAAATTCAAAGCCTTTCTGGAATTTGCCGCTGAGGATCTTGGCGCAGACTATATCGCGACGGGTCACTACGTGCGTCGTTATGATGTTAACGGTAAAAGCCGCTTGCTGCGTGGTTTGGATGGCAATAAAGATCAGAGCTATTTTCTTTATACACTGAGTCATCAACAGATTGCGCAGAGTCTGTTTCCGGTCGGCGAGTTGGAAAAGCCGCAGGTGCGTAAAATTGCGGAAGAACTCGACCTGGCGACGGCGAAAAAGAAAGATTCCACCGGCATTTGCTTTATCGGCGAGCGCAAATTTACTGATTTTCTGGCGCGTTATCTGCCCGCGCGCCCCGGCCCAATATTGTCCGTCGATGACAATAAACCGATGGGGCAACATCAGGGCCTGATGTACCACACGCTGGGGCAGCGCAAAGGACTGGGGATCGGCGGCGTTAAAGACGGCGGCGAAGATCCCTGGTACGTAGTGGATAAAGATGTCGCCAACAATATTCTGTATGTCGCACAAGGGCACGAACACCCCCGCTTGATGTCGTATGGTTTAATTGCGCAGCAATTACATTGGGTTGACCGTGAGCCACTGCGCGCAGAATGTCGGTGTACGGTGAAAACCCGTTATCGTCAGGCTGACATTCCCTGCACCATCACCCCGCTTGGCGACGATCGCCTTACCGTGCGTTTTGATACGCCGGTTTCCGCCGTTACACCAGGCCAATCCGCCGTATTTTATCTCGACGATGTTTGCCTTGGTGGCGGCGTCATCGAAGAACGCTTACAGGAGTAACCGTGGCTAAGAATTATTACGAGATTACGTTAGCGTTAGCGGGCATATGTCAATCGGCCTATTTAGTTCAACAATTGGCCCATACGGGCAATTGTAATCATGACGCCCTGCATACCTCGCTGAACAGCGTGTTGAATGTGAATCCAGTCTCGACGCTGGCCGTTTACGGCGATGCGGAGCAAAACCTGAAAGTAGGGCTGGAAACATTATTAGCTATCCTCAACACCAGCAGTAATAGAGGTGCAGGCGCAGAACTTTCACGTTACACGTTTAGTTTGATTGCACTGGAGCGCAAACTGAAAGCAAAGCCCTCCGCGCTTGATGAATTGGGTCGGCGTATTGGTCAGTTAGAACGCCAGTTGGAGCATTTCGAGTTGCTTTCTGACACTATCGTGAGCGCGCTGGCCGCCATTTACGTGGATGTGATTAGTACGTTAGGCCCGCGTATTCAGGTGACCGGTTCGCCGGAGGTACTGAAAAACAGTCAAGCTCAGGCTAAGGTTCGCGCCACCTTGCTGGCGGGTATCCGTTCAGCGGTGCTCTGGCAGCAAATTGGCGGTGGCCGTCTGCAATTGATGTTTTCGCGCGGTCAGCTGGTTAAGGAAGCGAAACAGATCCTGGCGCGTTGCCCGTCCGTTTAATGGTATTGTTGCCATAATAGTTTTGAAATGAATTGTTATTGAAATTAATTATTATTGAAACCAATTTCAGGAGTTGCTTGCGATGGAATTATCCTCACTGACCGCCGTTTCCCCGATTGATGGACGCTACGGCGATAAAGTCAGCACATTGCGCACGATTTTTAGCGAATTCGGTTTGCTAAAATTCCGGGTGCAGGTTGAAGTGCGTTGGCTGCAAAAACTAGCGGCCTGTGCAGAGATCCAGGAAGTTCCTGCATTTGACGCGGACGCAAACGCTTTCCTCGATAAACTTGTCACCGAATTCAGCGAAGACGACGCGGCGCGAATCAAAACGATAGAGCGCACCACGAATCACGACGTGAAAGCCGTTGAATACTTTTTGAAAGAAAAGGTTGCCACAGTCCCTGCGCTGCATGCCGTCAATGAATTCATTCATTTCGCCTGCACTTCGGAAGATATTAACAACCTGTCACATGCGTTGATGCTGGATACCGCACGCCGCGATGTCATTCTGCCACACTGGCGCCAAATCATTGATGCGCTGAAAGCGCTGGCACAAGAATATCGTGATATTCCACTGCTTTCCCGCACACACGGACAACCCGCCACGCCGTCCACCATCGGTAAAGAGTTCGCTAACGTGGCCTACCGTATGGAACGCCAATATCGTCAACTGCAACAGGTTGAGATTCTGGGCAAAATTAATGGCGCCGTCGGTAACTATAACGCACACCTGGCGGCATACCCAGAAGTGGACTGGCACCAATTCAGCGAAAACTTCGTCACCTCGCTGGGCATTCACTGGAACCCGTACACCACACAGATCGAACCGCATGATTACATCGCCGAACTGTTCGATTGCATCGCGCGTTTCAATACGATTTTGATCGATTTTGACCGTGATATGTGGGGCTACATCGCATTAAACCACTTCAAACAAAAAACCATCGCGGGTGAAATTGGTTCATCCACTATGCCACATAAGGTTAACCCAATTGACTTCGAGAATTCGGAAGGCAATCTAGGCCTTTCTAACGCAGTCTTGGGGCATCTCGCCAGCAAACTTCCTGTCTCCCGTTGGCAGCGCGATCTCACCGACTCTACCGTGTTGCGCAATCTTGGGGTAGGTGTAGGTTATGCGCTGATCGCCTATCAGGCCACAATGAAAGGTATCAGTAAGCTGGAAGTCAATCGCGATGGACTGGCTGAGGAACTGAATCACAATTGGGAAGTGTTGGCCGAACCCATCCAGACGGTGATGCGCCGCTATGGCATTGAAAAACCTTACGAAAAATTGAAAGCTTTGACGCGCGGCAAACGCGTTGATGCCGCAGGCATTCAGGCATTTATCGATGGCCTGGAGTTACCTGAAGCGGAGAAAACCCGCCTGAAAGCGATGACGCCTGGCAACTATATTGGCCGTGCGATCGCCATGGTCGATGACCTGAAATAACCGCGTTCAAGCGCTTTATCGTCCTCTCTGGCGGGCCTCTTGCTCGCCAGTGTTCTGGCATTTCCAGCCCGTTTACACCCGGTTTATTCTCTCTGTGGATAATTTAACAAATCAATTAAACCGCTTTCTCTGCATATAATAGTGATGTAGAAGAGCACGACCGGAATATAGGACGCATAACCGTCTTTCGATAACGGTGAGTCTATCTATTCGACAGAGGAGTTAACAATGCGGATTTTGGTCGTTGAAGATAACGTATTACTCCGCCACCATTTAACCGTTCAGATGAACGAAATGGGGCATCAGGTTGACGCAGCGTCCGACGCCAAAGAAGCCGATTATTTTCTGCACGAGAATCTACCCGACATTGCGATTGTCGACCTCGGATTACCTGACGAGGACGGCATGAGTATGATCAAACGTTGGCGATCTCACCAGGTCAAACTCCCGATTTTGGTACTGACCGCACGCGAGGGCTGGCAGGACAAAGTTGCCGTGCTGGAAGCCGGCGCGGATGACTACGTGACCAAACCTTTCCATATGGAGGAAGTGGTTGCGCGCTTGCAGGCATTAATGCGGCGTAATAGTGGTTTGGCCTCGCAAATTATTAGCCTACCTCCCTTTGAGATCGATTTGTCCCGTCGCGAACTGGTGATCCACGGATCTCCGATCAAGCTGACCGCGTTCGAATATACGATTGTCGAGACCTTAGTCCGCAATAAAGGAAAAGTCGTTAGTAAAGAGTCGCTGATGCTACAGTTATATCCCGATGCCGAACTGCGTGAGAGCCACACTATTGATGTGTTAATGGGGCGATTACGTAAAAAAATTCAGCAGGCTGGCGGGCCGGATGCGATCACGACGGTGCGAGGGCAAGGATATCGCTTTGATATTAATACGCCCCCATGCGCAGTATGAATAATAAGAAGCCGCCCTTTTCTCTGCGGATTCGTTTTCTACTGGCGACGGCGGCTATCGTGCTGGCGCTGTCGCTAGCCTATGGTATCGTCGCGATCATCGGCTACAGTAACAATTTTGATAAAACTTCATTTCGTTTGCTACGCGGGGAAAGTAACCTTTACTATAGCCTTGCTCAATGGCGTGATAATCAATTACATATCGTGATGCCGCCCGATGTCGACATCAACTTTCCCACTTTAGTGTTGATCTATGACGAGCACGGCAATGTGCTCTGGCGCGAAAAGCATGTTCCCGAACTGGAAGCGCTGATAAAACCGGAATGGCTTAATAAAACGGCCTATCATGAACTGGACACCGATACCAATACCAGCAGCGCGGTTTTAAAGGGCCATACCTTACTTCTTAGCAGCCTGAGAGCGCTGAACGGTACACATAGCAATGCGTTAACGCACTCCATTGCCGTAAATGTCTATCCGCAAACCGAGCACCTCCCTGCTCTCTCTATTGTCGTCATTGACCGTATCCCACAGGAACTACAACAAGAAGATGTCGTGTGGGAGTGGTTTAGCTATGTGCTGATCGCTAACCTTCTATTGGTGCTCCCTTTATTGTGGTTGGGTGCCCACTGGAGCCTGCGCCCTATTGAGCATCTGGTCAGGCAGATTGCCGAGCTAGAGAAAGGTACACGCGATCGGTTAGATGAAAAACCACCGCGTGAATTGTTTAGTTTGGTGAAAAACCTCAATATTTTGTTGAATAACGAACGCCAGCGCTATCACAAATACCGCACGACGCTGACCGACCTCACCCATAGCCTGAAAACGCCGTTGGCGGTTTTACAGACTACTTTGCGGGCGTTGCGCACCGGCAAAGAGATCACCATCGACCAGGCGGAGCCTATTATGCTGGCGCAGATTAGCCGCATCTCCCAGCAGATAGGTTATTACCTGCATCGCGCTAGCGTGCGGTCCGAACATACCCTTCTGCTACGTGAAGTGCATTCGGTTCCGGCACTATTGGATGGCCTGTGCTCCGCGCTCAATAAGGTCTACCAGCGTAAAGGCGTGGTGTTAACGTTGGATATTCCGCCGGAACTGACTTTCGTGGGTGAGAAGAATGATTTTATGGAAGTATTAGGCAATATCCTTGATAACGCCTGTAAATACTGTCTGGAATTCGTCGAAATCAGCGTGCAATATTCCGATCACAAGCTGCACCTGATCATTGATGACGATGGTCCCGGTATCCACGAAAGCAAGCGTGAAATCATCTTCCAGCGTGGCCAGCGCGCCGACCGTATGCGCCCCGGACAAGGTATCGGCCTTGCGGTCGCCGTTGACATCATCGAACAGTATCAGGGGGAGATCCTTATCAGTGACAGCGCGCTGGGTGGCGCTCGCGTCGAGGCTATTTTCTCTCGCCAGAACCTGAGTCAGAATGAGGGGTAAAAGGCGGTACAGCACGTGAGGCTTCCGCTATACTGACTGCCAAAATGCGGCTTGTTTTAAAATACTGATTATTTCAATAAAAATCATGTCTTCAAGAACAGTCATTTCCTCAAAACGCGTTTCTGGAAACTAGTATGGACTATCAGCTTAATCTCGACTGGCAGGATTTTTTAGCGAACCACTGGCAAAAGCGTCCACTGTTGATCAAAGGCGGCTTTACGCATTTTATCGACCCCATTTCTCCAGACGAACTCGCCGGACTGGCGTTGGAAAATGAGGTCGATAGTCGTTTAGTCAGCCATCAGAACGGACGATGGCAGGTCAGCCACGGCCCTTTTGAAAGCTACGATCATTTGGGAGAAAGTCAATGGTCGCTGCTGGTACAGGCGGTCGATCATTGGCATGAACCCTCCTCTGCCTTAATGCAGCCATTTCGCCGGTTGCCGGACTGGCGTATGGATGATTTGATGATTTCATTTTCTGTACCTGGCGGCGGCGTAGGGCCGCATCTGGATCAATATGATGTTTTCATCATCCAGGGAACAGGACGCCGCCGCTGGCGCGTCGGTGAGAAAATACCGATGAAACAGCACTGCCCTCATCCCGACCTTCTTCAGGTTGATCCCTTTGACGCCATTATTGATGACGAGTTGGAACCGGGCGATATTCTGTATATTCCGCCGGGCTTCCCGCACGATGGCTATTCATTAGAAAACTCGCTGAATTATTCGGTAGGGTTCCGGGCGCCAAATGCCCGCGAGTTGATCAGTAGCTTTGCGGATTACGTCATCTCGCGCGAACTCGGTAGTTACCGCTACAGCGATCCTGATATTCCATCTCGGGAGCGTATCGCAAGCGTATTGCCGCAGGAACTGGATGCGCTGCAAAAAATGATGTTGGAATTGGTTCAACAGCCTGAACATTTCCAGAATTGGTTTGGCGAATTCATTTCTCAGTCGCGCCATGAACTTGACCTTTCTCCGCCAGAACCCCCTTATCAACCCAATGAAGTGTATGAATGCCTACAACAGGGAGATCCTCTGCGTCGATTAGGGGGGCTCCGCGTTATCTGTGTGGGGAATAGCGGCTTCGTGAATGGCGAGAAACTAGATACTCCGCACCAGGCTGCGCTATTGGCGCTGGCGGAGCACCCAATCGTTGATGCGCAACTATTGGGTGAAGCACTAGAGGATCCCGCCTTCCTCGCACAACTCACCGCGCTGGTTAACAATGGTTACTGGTACTTTGTAGATTAATATCACGGCTAGAGGCGAGTAGCAGAATAATGCCAAGGCGGGCATGTCCCGCCATGTTCACCGTGGAAAATACATCGCTTATGGCTTTGCGCGCAACGCCGTCAGTTCGGCAATACGCATAATCACCGAGACCGCTTGTTCCATGCCTTCCAGTGTGACAAATTCATGTTTACCGTGATAGTTATAGCCACCCGTAAACAAATTCGGACACGGCAACCCTTGAAACGATAGGTGTGCGCCGTCTGTACCGCCGCGGATCGGTTTGATATTCGGCTCAATGCCGCAATCCTGCATTGCCTGCTGTGCCAGCGCAATAATATGTGGATGCTGCTCAACCTGCTCACGCATGTTGTAGTATGTGTCGGTAATCGTGACTTCAATATAACAATCTGGGTGCAGCCCTTCGCCAACCTTTTCCGCTATATCCAGCATCGTTTGTTTACGCTGTTCAAAACCATGGCGATCAAAATCCCGGACAATATAGTGTAACTCTGCTCGCTCAACGGTGCCTTTCATACTATGAAGATGGTAGAAGCCCTGATAGCCTTCCGTCAGCTCCGGTGACTCTTTCTCTGGCACGAGTTGATGATAGCGTGACGCCAACGTTAACGCGTTGACCATGACGCCCTTTGCACTACCGGGATGCACGTTGTTGCCCGCGATTTTTATTTGAACCGAGGCAGCGTTAAAATTCTCATACTCTAATTCGCCGACGCCCCCGCCATCCACGGTATAGGCCCACTGAGCATTAAATGCTGCAACATCAAAAAACTGCGCACCTTTACCAATTTCTTCATCTGGCGTAAAGGCAAGGCGAATTTCGCCATGCGGCAGGTGGCTCTGTTTAAGCCGCACCAGCGCAGTGATAATCTCTGCGATCCCCGCTTTATCATCCGCCCCCAACAGCGTTTTGCCATCTGTCGTAATTAGCGTATGCCCCAGAAGCTGATGCAACACAGGGAACATCACGGGGGACAACACTTCATCCCCTACGCCAAGCGCAATATCACCGCCGCGATAATTTTCCAAAATTTGCGGATTCACATTTTTACCGCTAAATTCCGGCGACGTATCCATGTGTGAAATAAACCCGATAACCGGAACGGGCCAGGCAACATTAGCGGGAAGCGTCGCCATCAGGCAGCCCTGTTTACTTAGGCTGACCTGTTCAAATCCCAATTCCAACAATTCTTGTTGCAACGCCCGCGCCAGCTTCCATTGTCCCTCGGTACTCGGTACCTGGCGAACGCCGGATTTAGACTGTGTGTCAAACGAAACGTAATTCAAAAACCTGTCGAGTAATTTATCCATCTTTTTATGCCCCCTGAACCCTGACAAGCATTATGGATAGCGCTACTCTGGCAAATATTGCGTCAGGTCAGTTTTTATCTTATTTAACAGCGGGAGAGACCAGAATTCAGGCTAAAAAGCCACCGTGGCAGCGCCATACGCGCCTCAATCTTGAAACCGTTAAGAAACAATGGAGTAACAGTTATATTCCCTTACTGAAGGGATCTCCGCTATTCTTTTATCCATTAGCCGCCAGTCAGTCACGTAAGTTGGCGTTAAGCTGCGTTTCCCGTAAAATGCCGCCCTTACTTGCACCCCCACTGTCTGAAAGGTGATAACCCTGGTACGATCGCAATAATCATGTTGCCGATCTGCCGAATCAGGAATAGAGCTATACCTTAATGAAAGAAAACTCCCTGACTGTGCCGGTCGTTGAATTGATCAACGTCCATAAAGGCTTTGATGGCAAAGACATCATTTCACACTTTAATCTCACTATTAATAACGGCGAGTTTCTGACGATCCTTGGCCCTTCCGGCTGTGGGAAAACCACCGTACTGCGTCTGATTGCCGGGCTGGAAGCGGTCGATAGCGGCAATATTATGCTGGAAAAGCAAGATATTACCCATCAACCCGCGGAGCAACGCCATGTAAATACCGTGTTCCAAAGCTACGCGTTGTTTCCTCACCTCAGCGTGTTCGAGAACGTAGCGTTTGGCCTGCGTATGCAGAAAACACCTGCCGCAGAGATTACGCCACGCGTAACGGAAGCGCTAAAAATGGTGCAACTTGACGCGCTGGCGCAGCGCCGCCCCCACCAGCTATCAGGCGGTCAGCAACAGCGCGTCGCTATTGCCCGCGCTGTGGTTAACCAGCCCAAAGTGCTACTGCTGGACGAATCGCTTTCAGCGCTCGATTACAAGCTACGTAAGCAGATGCAAAACGAACTCAAAGCGCTGCAACGTAAACTGGGCATTACCTTTATTTTCGTCACGCACGATCAGGAAGAAGCGCTGACTATGTCTGACCGCATCGTAGTCATGCGCGAAGGACGTATTGAGCAAGATGGCACGCCGCGTGAAATCTACGAAGAACCGAAAAATCTGTTCGTTGCCAGTTTTATTGGCGAAATTAATATCTTCGACGCCGTGGTGCTGGAGCCTCTTGACGAACAGCGGGTTCGCGCCAGGGTAGAAGGCCACGAATGTGCGATCGCCGTCAACTTTCCGGTCCACATTGGTCAGCACCTTAACGTATTGCTACGCCCGGAAGATTTACGTGTCGAAGAGCTAGGCGATGGCATGCAGGCGCAAGGCATGGTGGGTTATGTGCGTGAGCGCAACTATAAAGGTATGACGCTGGAATCCAACATCGAGTTGGAAAACGGCAAAATGGTCATGGTCAGCGAATTCTTCAACGAAGACGATCCCGATTTCGATCATTCACTCAATCAGAAGGTCGATGTCACTTGGGTAGAAAGCTGGGAGGTCGTCCTTAACGATGAAGACGCCGCGTAAACGCTTTCAAAACATGATTATTACTCTCATCGTATCCTGGCTGGTGTTATTTGTTTTCCTGCCCAATCTGATGATTATCGCGACCAGTTTTCTCACGCGCGATGATGCCCATTTCGTCAGTCTGGTCTTTACGCTGGAAAACTATACGCGACTGATCGATCCACTGTATGCCTCAGTGTTGCTGCATTCGCTGAATATGGCGGTTATCGCTACGCTCTGCTGTTTACTACTCGGCTATCCGTTTGCATTTATTCTGGCGCGCTTACCAAAGAGAATTCAGCCGTTGATGTTATTTTTACTCATCGTGCCGTTCTGGACTAATTCGCTGATCCGTATTTATGGACTGAAAATTTTCCTGAGCACGCGAGGACATCTGAACGAATTCCTGCTTTGGACTGGTCTCATCGATACCCCAATACGGATTATGTATACTTCTGAAGCGGTGATCCTCGGCCTGATTTATATTTTGCTGCCTTTTATGGTCCTGCCGCTCTACTCCAGTATCGAGAAGCTGGATAAGTCGTATCTAGAAGCCGCACGCGATTTAGGCGCCAATAAATGGCAAACCTTTATTCGCGTAGTGATCCCGCTCACGATGCCGGGAATCATTGCGGGCTGTTTATTAGTGCTATTACCCGCTATGGGGTTGTTCTTCGTCGCCGACTTGATGGGCGGAGCCAAAAATCTCTTGATCGGCAATGTAATTAAAAGCCAGTTTCTCAATATTCGCGATTGGCCGTTTGGCGCCGCCACGAGCATTTGCCTAACGCTGATCATGGGTGTGCTGTTGTTTATCTACTACCGCACTGCGCGCATGCTCAACAAGAAGGGAGAACTGGAATGATCGGACGTGTACTGCGCGGTGGATTGATGTCCATCATTTACGCTTACCTGTATATCCCGATCGTTATTCTGATCGTGAATTCCTTTAATCAGGCACGCTTCGGCATCAACTGGCAGGGGTTTACGCTAGACTGGTATCGTCTGCTCATAAACAACGACAGCCTGCTTCAGGCCGCACAGCATTCGTTGACAATGGCTATTTTCTCCGCAACTTTTGCCACGCTGATTGGTTCCTTAACGGCGGTTGCGCTGTATCGCTATCGTTTTCGCGGTAAACCTTTTGTCGGCGGTATGCTATTCGTTGTGATGATGTCGCCCGATATTGTGATGGCCATTTCTCTGCTGGTGCTCTTCATGCTACTGGGCATCTCACTCGGCTTCTGGTCGCTGCTGTTTTCCCACATCACTTTTTGCCTGCCGTTTGTCGTCGTAACGGTTTACTCGCGTTTGAAGGGGTTTGATGTGCGAATGTTGGAAGCTGCGCGTGATTTAGGTGCCAGCGAGGTCATTATTTTACGCAAAATTATTTTACCGCTGGCCATGCCGGCGGTCGCCGCCAGTTGGTTACTCAGCTTTACGTTATCGATGGATGACGTGGTGGTGTCCTCCTTTGTCACCGGGCCTGCGTATGAAATCCTACCGTTAAAAATCTACTCGATGGTAAAGGTCGGCGTCTCGCCGGAAGTCAACGCACTGGCAACTATTTTACTGGTTTTATCGCTGGTGCTGGTGCTGAGTAGCCAACTCATTTTACGCGATCGCACCGGAAAATAAGGCGGCGGCTTACGCAGTGAATGATGACATTTATATTTGCATACCTGTCGATATCGGCAGGTATGTCCTTTGGGACTTATGAGGAGGTAAACAATGAAAAAGTGGCCACATCTATTGGCAGCCTGCACGCTGGCATTTGGCGTCAGCACCGCCAATGCCAACGACGGTAAAACACTCTATTTCTATAACTGGACCGAGTATGTGCCGCCGGGCCTATTGGAACAGTTCACGAAAGAAACCGGCATCAAGGTGATCTACTCGACCTATGAGTCCAATGAGAGTATGTATGCCAAATTGAAAACCTATAAGGATGGCGCCTACGATCTGATCGTGCCATCAACGTATTTTATCTCCAAAATGAGTAAAGAAGGCATGCTGCAAAAGATCGATACCAGCAAGCTCAGCAATTTCCACAACCTCGACCCTAATCTGCTACATAAATCTTTTGATCCGAACAACGACTACTCGGTGCCTTATATCTGGGGCGCAACAGCAATTGGTGTTAATCATGAAGCCATTGATCCGGCCAGCGTCACGGGGTGGGCAGATTTGTGGGATAAGAAATACAAAAATAGTTTGTTACTCACGGACGACGCGCGTGAGGTGTTCCAAATTGCGCTACGTAAACTCGGCTACTCGGCCAATACCACCGACCCAAAGGAGATCGAGGCAGCCTACAAAGAACTGCAAGCCTTAATGCCGAACGTGTTAACGTTCAACTCGGATAACCCCGGCAATCCGTTCATTGAAGGTGAAGTCAACTTGGGGATGATATGGAACGGTTCTGCCTATGTCGCACGTCAGGCGGGTACGCCGCTGGATGTAATCTGGCCCAAAGAAGGCGGCATTTTCTGGATGGACAGCTTGGCGATCCCCGCCAACGCCAAAAACGTTGATGGCGCAATGAAACTGATCGACTTCCTGTTACGTCCAGAAGTGGCGGCGCAGGTTGCGGAAACTATCGGCTATCCAACGCCGAATCTAGCGGCGAAAAAGCGACTTCCACCAGAAATTTCGGGAGACAAAACACTATACCCGGATGACGAAACCATCGCCAAAGGCGAATGGCAGAATGATGTTGGCAGCGCCAGCACACTGTACGAAACCTATTTTCAGCAGCTAAAAGCGGGTCGTTAACACGATGGCAGCGGTGCACCGCGTGCGCCCTATCGCTATACGGGGCAAACGCCATTAGCTCCCCAGGCAGCAATTATCTACCAACGTAATTCGCCGCCAACGCAAAGCGCCCTGCTGGATTAATCCGACAGGGCGCTTGTTATTTACCTTTCTAATGCGCGCGAAACGTTACTCTTTCTGCTCCTGAGCCAAATCGTGAGCGATTTTTACCGTTTCATCCAGATAAGGATCGGGCGCCTGATAATCTTTCGGCAAATCATCCAACGACGCTAACGGTTTTTTACCTTCCCTCGCTAACCGCTCATTAACGCGTTGCAAACGCACGGATTCCTCATCATTATTCTCTTTCTCGCGCAGCGCAAGATTGAGTGAGACGATATTGCGCTTATCCTTCGTCGCGTTGTAATGCGCAATATCTTGCGCAATGTATTGGAACTCTGGATCTTTGGCAATGCGCTCCTGATGAAACTCATTCAGCTTGCCAATCAGTGCGCTAAGATCGCCGCTTTTGGTGTAGTTAGCCGCCTTGATGCTGTCCCACGGCAGCGCGTTATCTTCAAATTTTTCACCGGTATCCACTGTTTCAGTACCGGTTGGCATCATTACGTCAGGCGTCACCCCTTTCATCTGGGTACTGCCGCCGTTAATGCGATAAAATTTCTGAATAGTGTATTGCACCGAACCTAGCGCAGGCCAATCAGGACGCAGCATCTGATCGTAAATTCGACTCAGCAAACGATACTGTTGTACGGTACCTTTACCAAACGTGGGTTCCCCCACAATCAGTGCGCGACCATAATCCTGCATTGCTGCCGCAAAAATTTCAGAAGCGGAGGCGCTGAAGCGATCAACCAGCACCACTAGCGGACCTTTGTAATACACAACACCGTCGGTATCGCTGTCCTCTCGCACCTTGCCATTATTGTCACGCACCTGCACAATCGGGCCACTCGGGATAAATAGGCCGGAAAGCCCCACGGCTTCGGTCAATGCCCCACCGCCGTTAGCTCGCAAGTCAATGACAATGCTGCTAACGTGCTGTTTCTCCAATTTCTGGAGTTGAACTTTGACATCATCAGTCAGGCCAACATAGAAACCGGGAATATCCAACACGCCAACTTTATCTTTACCCACCGTTTTGACCGACATTTTAACGGCACGATCTTCAAGGCGAATGTGTTCGCGCGTTAATGTGACAATGCGGGTCTTGGTTCCTTTACCGGCTGGCAAGATTTCCAGGCGCACCTTACTCCCTTTTGGCCCTTTAATGAGTGCGACCACGTCATCCAAACGCCAGCCGATGACATCCACCATTGGCTTACCACTTTGTCCTACGCCCACCACACGATCGCCAACGGTAATATTTTTGCTCTTCGCTGCCGGCCCGCCAGGGACCAGCGAATTAATCACGGTGTAATCATCATCCATCTGTAATACGGCGCCAATACCTTCAAGCGACAAGCTCATTTCAGTGTTGAACTGTTCGGTATTACGCGGTGATAGGTAGCTGGTATGCGGATCGATTTCCCGTGCGAAGGCGTTCATGATGAGTTGAAACACATCTTCACTGTTGCTTTGCGCCAAACGGCGGATAGCAAACTGGTAACGCTTGGTTAACGTTTCTTTAATATCTTTATCGGATTTACCTGAGAGTTTCAGATTAAGCCAGTCATATTTTACCTTGGCGTCCCACAGTCGATTAAGCTCAGCCACACTCTGCGGCCAGGGCGCTTTACTGCGGTCAACTTCAAACGTATCGTTGCCCGTCAGATCGATGGGCTTATTGAGCAGCGAGAGCGCATACTGGAAACGCTCAAAACGTCGTTTCTGCGCTAAGTTATATAATGCGTAAGGGACAGCCAATTGACCGGATTTAAGTGCGTCGCCTAGTTGAGCTTCCTGCCCGGCGAAACGCGCGACATCCGAGGCTAACAGCACATTGTGGCTGTAGTCCAACATATTGAGATAGCGTTGGAAAATCTTCTCAGAGAACGATGCATCCAACATAAACTGACGATAATGCGAACGCAGGAAACGTGAGACCACCCTGTCACTCACCGTCGCATGTTGAGGTTCCTGATGCAGCTGAGGGATCTGCTCGACACGCGTTATATTTTCATTTGCAAAACTCGAACCCGCCAGCAGTAAACCTGCAATAGCGGTTATTTTGACGATATTGTTCATGCCCAGGTTGGCCTCCGTATCAGAACTGCAAATGTTCTGCGCGCACAATCATTGCCAATCCGGAAGCCAACTGTACTCTGACTTCACCCTTAGCAATTTCAAGCACGGTAGCATCCATGGCATCTTTGCCAGCCCTGACTTTGATTCCCTGACCGATTTGCAGTTTGGAAATATCCGTAACCGCTACCCGCTGACGCTCATTACCAGCAGGCTTAGCCTGACGTGGTCGCGCATTGGCGGATTGCGAAGCAGGAGACTGAGATTGACCGGAAGAAGGCTTCCGCGGTGCGTTGCTTCGAGATGGGGTATTGGCACCTTCACGGCGTGGCGTACGCTTCTGAGCAGGACGAGGCGGGCGTGTCGCAGGTGCCGACTCTCCGGCTGCTTCACGTTTTTTCGCCTGTTGCTCCGCACGCTGGGCCTGGACTCGCGCTTTCGCCTCTGCTAATTGCGTGCGGGCATGATCAACATGCTGCTGCTCTAACTCACCACACGGATTACCATCCAGATCAACGCGTTGAGCCCCCACCTTTACGCCATACAGATAGCGCCAACTTGACGTATAAAGGCGTAATGCCGAGCGTAATTGCGTTTTACTGACGTTATCCTCTTCAGGGATGCGCTCAACAAGATCCTGAAAAATACCGATCTTTAACGGGCGCGTTTCACCTTCTGTGGTGAAACAAAGCGGGAACCGCTCTGCCAAAAAAGCAATAACTTCTTTACTACTGTTCAACTTAGGTTGATTTTCCATGAAATTTCCTGATTACAACGGGTTCGCCAACCGGCGCAGGCATGAACAGGCGCCATTATAATGACGCCATCGGCAATTGCCACGTTAACCTTGTCTCAACATGAGAGAATTGATGAACGTCATCATATCGCTCGCTTCCAGTTGAGTACAAAGTACACTAACGACGGCCTTCAGCCCTTCTTCATCATCCGCGTCAAAACGCTGGTAGAGAGTACTGTCAATATCCAGAACGCCAACTGGTCGCCCGTTAACGACAAGCGGTAGCACAATTTCCGCATTACTCGTGGCATCACAGGCAATATGCCCGGGAAACGCATGGACATCATCCACGCGTTGGACGCGATTTTCAGCGATTGCCGTACCACACACGCCTTTACCCACGGGAATGCGTACGCAGGCGACCTTACCCTGAAACGGCCCCAGGAAAAGCGTATTGTCGTCCAATAGGTAGAAACCCGCCCAGTTAACCCCATCCAAACGCTCAAACAGCAACGCACTACTGTTGGCTAAAATCGTGATAAAACGTTGTTCATCCGCAATAAGCGATGTCATATCGCGAATGAGATCCTGATAAAATTCTTGTTTATTCATACAATAATCGTTGTCTTTTCAAAACAAAGCGGAAAGTGCCCATATAAACGGCTTTAACATCAGCCACAGCATGCCATAAGATTACCGCGTTCGCGCGGAGAATCGTCTGTTTAACTATACGGCTATCGTGCATATCGTGCTATTTCTGCTGACATATGAATAGTGAATCGCAACGCTATCCTTATTACCGAAGGCATTGGGTTATGCTTGAGTGCTCCGATGCCATTTTTCACAAAGAATCCGCGCGATATTCACCTCGGCGACAAGCGCCGTTCTGGCGTTTCAACACCGTCAATGAAAAATCCGTGTTACACTTCGCCGCTCTTCTCCCTTGTTTGACCAGACAACGTGTACGGAACCCTGCCCGTGGCAAAATTTACCCCAGCCAGCCTGCCAGCTGAATTCCTCGATGCTATGCGCGATACCATGCCATCATCACTATCAATGGACGATTTTATTGCCGCCTGCCGACGCCCTTTACGCCGAAGTATCCGCGTTAATACCTTAAAAATCAGCGTCGATGCCTTTCTTCGGCTCGTGCAGCCTTATGGCTGGGAGCTTGAACCCATTCCCTGGTGTCAGGAAGGTTTCTGGCTGCTGAATGTCGAGGAGGAAAACACCCGACTGGGTAATACGCTAGAACACTTGAGCGGGCTGTTTTACATCCAAGAAGCCAGTTCCATGCTGCCCGTCAGCGCCCTGTTCCATCATAACGATGGGTTGGAAACAATTTTGGACGTCGCGGCTGCACCAGGTTCCAAAACGACGCAAATTGCGGCGAAAATGAACAACGCGGGCGCCATTATCGCCAACGAATATTCGGGCAGTCGGGTGAAAGTATTACACGCTAATATTAGCCGCTGCGGAGTCAGCAACACCGCAATAACACACTTTGATGGGCGCGTTTTTGGTGCAGCTTTACCGGAATATTTTGACGCTATTCTGCTGGATGCCCCATGCTCTGGCGAAGGCGTTGTGCGTAAAGATCCCATGGCGATAAACCACTGGTCGCCAGAGAGCATTATTAGTATGGCCGCTACACAGCGCGACCTGATTTTGAGCGCATTTCATGCCCTTAAGCCTGGTGGCATCATGATTTATTCCACCTGCACGTTAAATATGCAGGAAAATCAGCAGGTCTGTCATTGGCTACAGACGCAATTTCCCGATGCATTGGAATTTGAGCCATTAAACGGCCTTTTCCCCAATGCCGACCGCGCCGCCACGAGAGAAGGCTTCTTGCACGTATTCCCACAGATTTATGATAGTGAAGGCTTCTTCGTCGCGCGGTTGCGGAAAACAGCCAGCGTACCGCCACTGCCACGCCCAGGCTATAAAGTGGGTAAATTTCCCTTCTCTCCTGTCGCGGCCAAGGATAGTGCGTTGATCAGACAGGCTGCAGATAAACAAGGTATGCATTGGGATGAGGCATTACTTCAGCTCTGGCAGCGTGATGGAGAGATTTGGCTTTTCCCTGCGGCATTAACCTCCGCTTTTGGTCATATCAAATTCTCACGTATTGGCCTTAAACTTGCCGAACGCTATCCCAAAGGCTTGCGCTGGCAACATGAAGCGGTTATCGCCCTGGCGGATCCAAAAGCGATCAACGCCTACGAACTGACAGATCGTCTTGCCATTACATGGTTTCAAGGCAAAGATTGCTACCCTGAACCGCTTCCCGATAAGGAGGAACTGGTATTAACCTATCGGAACACGCCTGTCGGTCTGGCCAAACGCATTAACAGCCGGATAAAAAACGGCCTGCCTCGCGACCTAGTGCGGGATGGTGCATTCTCCGCACAGCCCATAGCTAAAAAATAGCGCCCTGCTCTGTATCAGGTGGCAATGAAACCACCTGACGAATCACGGGGTTTCTCGTTGCTCACTAATTTTCATCTACAATTATCAAGACAGATAATAACGTCAGTAATGTCTGGAGAACGGCATGTTTGCGTTAGTGATATTTGTGTGTTATCTCGGGCATGGCTGTGATGATTTAGTCATTGGCGCCTACAACACGGAAGCGCAGTGTCTGCACGCGATGGATGAACAGCGCTTGCGTCGCGCTGGCTGCTTTCCTATTGAGGAGTATATTGACGGCTTCTGGGTCCCTGCTCAGGAGTACGCGGATTTCTAGTTGACTTACCTGATACCCTTGCCGACATTCGCTGCGTAATACTTAGAACCTATCCCATTAAGACTATCTTACTTGCTATTTTGGCCTTGGGCAGGGCTCGAAATCCTCACGCATCCGTGACGAATATTCTGCCCCAAATCCGGTTAGTTCTTAACGCCCCAATGAAGATAGCCCAGGGTAGTAACCCTACCACCCTGAGCCCTTCGGCGTAACGTTATGCTATTTTTGAAAATTCGTCCGGGTTCATTCCCAATGTAATCCCCGCTTCCACAATTTTCTGCCATTCCTGATCGGACAGATAAATCCCTTCAGCATGACGCTGCGCCAGAGACCGACGTTCTGGCTCACCTGCGATTAAAATAGGCTGTGCCGGATCGGGCGCTGTTGAAGATCGGACGTATTCCAGCATCGCGTCATACTCTTTTTGCAGCCACGACATCGACACCAGGCTGGCGGGGTCGATAACAATCGTTGTCATATTATTCATTATCGCCCCGTCACGCGTATTTTCTGGTTGAATAGTCCCACCGCCAGAAAGCAAACCCGCCAACATCTCTGCCGCTAAAATCAACCCCCCACCTTTATGTTTGGCGATAGGCTTTAAAGCTCCGTGTTTATCGCCTTCCCACATAACTGTCGGGTCGTTAGTTGAAACGCCGTTGCAATCAAGCATTACCTCTTCATCAAATTTTTTGCCTGCCAGATAGGCAACCCGTGTCTTTCCTAACGCCACCATGCTGGTTGCAAAATCCAACACAAACGCAGCATTATGAGCCGTTGGCGGAAAGGCGATGCAGATAGGGTTTGTGCCAAAACGCGCGTCACTACCACACCAAGGCGCGACGATAGGATCGATGTCATTAACGTTAACAAAATGTATCGAAACTAGCCCAGCCTCCGCCGCCATTTCTCCATAGGTGCCAATACGCCCTAAATGGCACGTTGAGGATAGCGTCATTAAACACACGCCCGTCTTTTTCACGCGATCAATTGCCGCCTGCATTGCTTCTTTGCCTGTCCGCTGACCGAAACCGCGGTCGCCAGCGAACTGCAACACCGCTCCGCTATCACGTAGCAAACGCGCCGGCGTATTCGGATGCATAATGCCTTTTTCAATAAAAGACACATAATGTGGCAACATCCCAACCCCATGGCTATCATGCCCTTTCAGGTTTGCTGCCACGAGATGTTCTGTGACAATACGCGCCTCACTTTCTTCACATCCTAATTTTTGCAATACACTTTGCGTCGTCGCCATCAAACGGTTCACTGAAATCTGCATATCTTTCCCTCTATTATTCTGATTGCGTATTCATTGAATCCATCCTACTGCGGAACAGGCGCGAATGGCATAACAAATAATAAATGATGTCATTGGCTATTTTTTGGCCAAAAAAGAAAGAGTGACCAAAGGTGACCATTGATACGAGACTAGAGAGAAATACTAACACGGAGAAGGAGTTACAAATTGAATATGAGGATTGATGAGACCAAAAAAACCCCTAGCTTTTGGCTAGGGGCTTATTATACTTTTCTTAACGACTCTGGCAAAAATTGCAACTATCGTTTCAGCAAGAAAAGCATCACGTTAATGCGCGGCTTTATTACAGTGCAACAACGTTGCCAGCTGAAGGACCTTTCTGACCATTTTCAATGGAGAACTCAACTTTCTGGCCTTCATCAAGAGTTTTGAAATCATTGCTCTGGATAGCAGAAAAATGTACAAATACATCTTTGCTACCGTTGTCAGGAGTAATAAAACCAAAACCTTTACCAGCATCAAACCATTTTACTAAACCAGTCATTTTATCAGACATAGAAATTACCTTATTTTTTATAGCGCCTTCCGGCAAATATGGCCTGCGCACAGAAATTCATTAGCAACAATAAGAAGGCTCAAAAGAAGGGATATCTATGGATAACTCTTGAAAATGAGAACTGCTTTACTAAACTGCTTTTTTATGTCTGCGAATCAAACCGACCACCTATTAACGCATGCCTAACATTTTTTAGCAAGCCTTTATTTTAAAACCCGGTACAAAGAATAAATGATCACCACCTGCGAGCGATGAATTCCTGCTACATTCAGATCCAGAGAGGATCGGTGAATTGTTGTTCGTTAAGATACGAGACCTATGGCAGCACGCAATGAGATACGCCCCTCTACGATGCGGAACAGTTCGCTAATAGCCCCTGTAAATGAACAGGCTTTTGTATTTAAGGGATTTTAATGACCATAACACCGTTGTCTTATTATAAAAAACTAACTATTTGACAAATATCAATTCAAGCGATACCGAAAATCTCTGCGTATATCATCTACTTTAACGACGCGGACATGCCTATTACAAATAAACCATATTTCGTCCCGATCATTCGCTAATATATAGTAAGCATCCGACGTTTCTGATGGATTGAAACACCCAAGAACGCGGTAAGCGATATCCGTGGAAAAACCGCTATGTGATGGTAATGGTCTAGGCCCATTAACCAATTCCTGGATTCTTACGTATAAACCTTGTTCAAGCCAAAGCATCAAACCTCACAATACACTGACCGCTATTCAATAAAATGTAGTCAATAAAATCTTATATTGGCAAGTGTCCGACGGGCATAAATATTCATAAATTCTTTCTCCGGCTACCAGTCTCGCACTTCACCTATTAATCCCACTGTACCGATATTCCTTACGAGCATTCGTGGATTCAATGGTAAGGGGCATAGGCTTTTGCGCAGAAGTAACTGCCATAGATCAGACCAAATAGCGGATAACTACCTGGATACAATAAGAAATACTGCTACTTAGGAAAGGCCGTCTATCAAATTGTGTACATTTTCATGTGCTTATTAAAATTGGAGCAAATTACACACTTTTTGTATATTGCAAAATCAAAGAGCATTGCGGGCAGCTGTATTAGTGACGCTGCGGCACCGTATCAGTCTGGCACAGCTGCTCTGCACGCTCGATAAACGGTTGAAGGCTTTTTTTCTGTCCTGGCTGTTCAGGATCATCTAACCAGATAGCATCTATTGGCTGCGCATTCACCTGGCCGGATTTCATCTGCGCAATGGCGACGTCATTTAATGGGTATTGCATCAGCGTCCCAGTATGTAATGCGTATAATGCGTGCCCAGGGCGACAAATTAGTTGAACTTCTTCACGCGTGAAAGCCCAACGATCGCCGTATTGTAGCCGGCTGATGGTGACCAGTTTAGCAGCAGAAAAGGCATTGACAGAAAATGATGTAAGCACAACGGATAGCAAAAATTTCTTCATCATGGTGTTCTCTACATGCGAATTCAGATGATGATATACGTGGCACGTTTGTCTTTACCATTATCAGGAAAAAGCAGGCGCACACCTTATAAAACATAAGGTTGTACATCACGGCTACTGCGATCATAGCGGCTGGGGAAGATGAAGTCGAGACCATGCCTAGAATAAAATTAATGGCGAGATAGTGGTAGAAAAGTAATTTGGTGGCAGAAACGGCGGGATAAAAACCTCATCCCGCGTTATTCACATGCGTACTGGTTTGCAGGGGCGTCGCTTGTCGTCAGGCCGTTGGTGCAGCAACCGACATTTTTTTCAAGTCTTGATCGATGAAGAACAAACCACCTTCACTAGCATTGACCAACGCCAGTTTATCTAGAATAGAACGGAATAATTTCTCTTCCTCGTGCTGCTCAGCAACATACCATTGCAGGAAATTAAAAGTGGAATAGTCTTGCTGCGTCATTGCCGCATGCGCCAGCTCATTAATTTTGGCGGTAATTAGTTGTTCGTGTTCATAGGTTAATTTGAACACGTCAGTCAATGACTCGAAATCAACCGGCGGAGCCGCAATAGCGCCTAATACGGGAAAACTTCCGGTATCATCCAAATAGTCAAACAGACGCTGCATGTGCTGCATTTCTTCCTGAGAATGCATCTTAAGAAAACGCGATGCGCCTTCATAACCTTTGTCACCGCACCACGCGCTCATCTGCAAATACAAATTTGCAGAATAAAACTCTAAATTCAGTTGTTCATTCAACTTCTGAATCATTTCTTTTTTTAGCATAGTAACGCCTCTTTTATTAGCAGATGAAATCTATTGAGCATTATGCCTGAAAAATAAAATCAAAAACACCTAAAACGCGCTAATTTAAAGCCTGGAGATCCATCTGTTAAGGCATACTTTCATCCTACGTTATTTATTCATATTTATTTAATAAAAAATCTCAATATACAATTACGAATCATTTTCATTAGCGTAAAAGATTTTGAGTAAATGTAATATAGCCACAATAAAAAATATTATAATGATTATTACTACATAATGATAATAATAATCATATCCATGATAGGTTGAGCGCTTGCCATTTACCCATCATTACTTTACCGTTGCACATTGCTCTGTGTATGAACATAGGAGGAAGTATCATGAGTCATAATTTGGCCGAACTCTCTAAGGAAGAGATGGAAAAAGTTAACGTCGATTTAGCTGCGTCGGGCGTAGCCTTCAAGGAACGTTACAATATGCCGGTCATCCCAGAGGCCATTGAAAGAGAGCAGCCTGAGCATCTGCGCCACTACTTTCGCGAACGCGTCATGTTTTATCGTCAGCGCTCCTTGCAGTTCTCTCGCTTACCCTATGAACCCAAGGTAAAATAACCCTACCTTCGCCTCTGGTGTTACATGGATTGCTTATGTTTAAATATCATTTAAAATCAACATATTAAACGGGTTGAATGATTTTATGCTTGCATGTCAGCGCCCGCAGGAGGTTAATGGAGTGGCAACCTTACCTTTTATCAAGCGAGGCAAGATATGAGTAAAGGAATGGATAGCAAAAAGAATAGTAAGAAAAAGCCCTTAAAAACGGCCGCTGAAAAACGTGCTGATAAAAAAGCAAAAAAATCGCAGGTTGATATTACCTGAGTATCAATAACTCTGGTAATGAACCATGCAGATAGGGTAAACCCTTCGGTGGGTTTACCCTCGTATGTTGTAGCGTAGCCGTCAGATTTTATTCGTTATCTTCCGTTATGCTTTCTTCTAACACCATCAACAAGAAAGTATACTCCAGCGCAATATCCTCATAGCGCTTGAAACGTCCCGATTTTCCGCCGTGGCCTGCATCCATATCGGTAAATAACAATACTAATCGGTCGTCCGTTTTAACCTCTCGTAATTTTGCCACCCACTTCGCGGGTTCCCAGTACTGTACCTGGGAATCATGCAATCCAGTTGTTACTAATAAATGTGGATAACGCTGCGCAGTCACACCGTCATAGGGGCTATATTGTTTAATGTAATTATAGTAAGTAAGTTCATTTGGATTACCCCATTCATCGTACTCACCGGTCGTCAACGGGATTGACGCATCCAACATGGTTGTTAATACATCAACAAATGGAACTTGGGCAACAACGCCTTTAAACATATCAGGCGCCATATTTAACACGGCGCCCATTAGCAAACCTCCCGCGCTACCGCCCATGGCAAACATATTTCTCCGGTCGCCATACCCCTTTTCGATTAATGCCTGCGATACATCGATAAAATCCGTAAAAGAATGCATTTTATTGAGCAAACGACCATCGTCGTACCACTGCTGCCCAAGCTCACTGCCCCCGCGAATATGTGCTAAGGCAAACACAAACCCTCGATCTAACAGACTCAGGCGACTTACGCTGAAATCCGGATCCATGCTATTGCCATAGGCACCGTAGCCGTAGACCAGTATGGGATTCCTACCCGGATTGAAATGCGCGCGATGATAAACCAAGGAAACGGGCACATCGACACCGTCTCTAACCGTAATCCACACACGCTCGCTGTGATAATCCTGCGCCGAAAAATGGTTTACTTCGGTTTGTTTTAATATCTCTTGTTCGCCCGTATCCAGGTTTAACGCATAGATCGTGCTGGGCGTGGTCATCGATGAGTAACCATATCGCATTAATGCCGTTTCGGGCGACGGGTTATACGCCAGCCATGTCACATAACTCGCATCGTTAAAGGCGATCATTTTCTCTTGCCGCGTATCCCAGTGAATCTGACGTAAACGGGTCAAACCGCGTTCCCGTTCTTCGACGACTAGCCAATCACGAAAAAGCTCAAACCCTTCTAATACGCGGTGCTTGCTTGGTGCAATGACGGTTTCCAACGCATTTTCATCAGGTGTAGGCGAACGATAAAGACCAAAGTTTTTTCCTTCACGATTCGATCGCAGATAAAATTGCCCTTGGTAATGATCAATACTGTATTCGTGATCTCTTCGGCGGGGAATACACACCTGCGGCACGGCATCGGGAAGCGACGCGTCGAGCAACAACACCTCCGATGCTGTGGTGCTACTAAGGTAAATGGTGATGTATTGCTCTGATGTCGTCTTACTTAGACTTACATAATAGGTATCATCCTGCTCTTCGTATACCAGCTCATCCTGTGCCGGGTCGCTGCCCACGCGATGACGATAAACTTGATAGGGTAATAGCGTATGCTCATGTTTTCTTACGTAGTAGAGCATCTTCGAATCTGCCGACCATTCTGCAGCCGCGGTGACATTCTCGATTTCCTCCGCTAACCATTCTCCCCGAATCAAGTCGCGAAAGCGCAACGTGAACTGCCGACGAGATAAAAAATCTTCTGAAAGTGCCAGCAGCGCGTTATCAGGACTCACCTCAAGCGCCCCGAGGCTATAAAATTCATGCCCTTCCGCACGTTGATTTCCGTCTAGTAGCGTTTCCCACGCGCCGGTTTCCTGTTCGGGCTGGCGCAGGTAGATCGCATACTCCTTACCCTGCTCATAGCGACTTTGATAGCAATAGCCCTTTTTGATATACGGTACAGACATATCCGTTGATGGAAGGCGATTAACCATTTCATCAAAGAGCGCGCGCTTACGTTTTTCGTGCGGAGCCATTATCGCAGCGCTATAGGCGTTTTCCTGCTCCAGATAAGCTAATACCTGCGGATCGGCACGCTTATCATCGCGTAGCCAATAGTAATTATCGATACGTGTATCGCCATGGGCGCTCAATACATGAGGCCGTTTATCAGCTTGCGGGGTCTTCATCACGTCGGATCTCGTTGTCTAAACATAAAATTCACACAGCAAGCAGAGTGACATGGTTACCTCGCTATGCCAAGTTGCGAACTCATCTCTAAATGCACTTTGCGCACCACATTCCAATGCCCTGGCCTGATAATGCGGACGCAAACGTTTTCGTTTATACTGCGGCCATTTTTCACAACCCGATCAGGTATAGGTTATGTTAACGATTGGAACCGCTCTGCGCACAGACGCCACACGAGTGATGCTGCTGGGATCCGGAGAATTAGGCAAAGAAGTGGCGATTGAGTGCCAGCGTCTGGGGCTCGAAGTGATCGCGGTCGATCGCTATGCCGATGCGCCTGCTATGCAAGTCGCGCATCGCTATCACGTTATCAATATGTTAGATGGTGAGGCGCTGAAAGCACTGGTTGAAGCCGAACGCCCCGATTACATCGTGCCAGAAATCGAGGCCATTGCCACCGACATGCTGGTCACGCTGGAAAAGCAGGGGCACCGTGTAGTGCCTTGCGCACAAGCCACACGCTTGACGATGAACCGTGAAGGCATCCGCCGTCTGGCGGCTGAAACGCTCGGTGTACCCACCTCTACCTACCGTTTTGCCGACAGCGAAGCAAACTTTCATCAGGCAGTTGAAGCGATAGGTTATCCGTGCATCGTTAAGCCAGTCATGAGTTCATCCGGCAAAGGGCAAAGCCTGATTCGCTCCGCTGAGCAGCTAGAGCCCGCGTGGCGATACGCTCAGCAGGGCGGACGCGCTGGCGGTGGACGCGTCATCGTAGAAGGGCTGGTGAATTTCGATTTTGAAATCACGTTACTCACCATTCATGCGGTTGACGGTATCCATTTTTGCGCCCCTATTGGCCATCGCCAAGAAAATGGTGATTATCGTGAATCCTGGCAGCCGCAGCAGATGAGTACGCTGGCGCTTGAGCGTGCCCAAAAGATCGCCAGTGACGTGGTGCAAGCACTCGGCGGCTATGGTCTGTTCGGCGTTGAGCTTTTCATCTGTGGCGATGATGTCATCTTTAGTGAAGTCTCCCCACGCCCGCATGATACCGGTATGGTCACGATGATATCTCAGGATCTGTCCGAGTTCGCCCTGCACGTTCGTGCCTTCCTCGGCCTACCTATTGGTGCAATTCGCCAATATGGCGCGTCGGCATCCGCCGTGATCCTTCCGGAACTGGAAAGCAATAACGTGTGCTATCAGGGCTTGGAAAATTCGCTACTACCGCATACGCAAATACGCCTGTTTGGCAAACCGAGCATCAGTGGAAAACGTCGTATGGGGGTCGCGTTGGCCACGGCAGAAACGATCGACGATGCTGTTGACGTAGCTAAACGCGTCGCCGCCGGTGTCAAGGTCAGCGGTTAACAACTGATATCGCAGGTGTGATACCGCAGCTAATCATAAAAAAGGCCACCCGCTATGAGTGGCCTACACAATGGTATACGTGAATTTAGGCTTTAGCGCCCGCTACCGCCTCACGTGCCAATTCAGTAATCCGCGCGTAATCGCCGCTTTCCAATGCATCGTTCGGCACTAACCAGGAGCCGCCAACGCATAACACACTTTTCAGCGCCAGGTAGTCGCGGTAATTTTTGGGCGTAATCCCGCCTGTCGGGCAGAAACGGATCTGAGCGAATGGCCCGGCGATCGCCTGCAGCGCCTTCACGCCACCGTTGGCTTCCGCTGGGAAGAATTTGAATTCGCGCAGACCGTAATCCATACCCAGCATCAATTCAGAGACGGTGCTGATACCAGGAATCAACGGGATAGTGCCTGCCGTCGCCGCCTTCAACAACGGCTCTGTCAGACCAGGGCTAATGGCAAACTGCGCACCAGCGTCAACGACCGCCGCCAGTTGCTCAGGGTTAGTTACCGTACCCGCGCCCACGATAGCCTCTGGAACGTCTTTCGCGATGGCGCGGATGGCGTCAATGGCACAGTCGGTACGCAATGTCAATTCCAGAACGCGAACACCGCCCGCGACTAACGCTTTCGCCATGGGCACCGCGTGTTCCAGTTTATTGACGACAATCACAGGAACGACCGGGCCTGTTGTCAAAATCTGTTCCGCGCTCGTTTTCCAGTTTTTCATCAAAAATTATCTCCAGTCATGCCCGAAGGCATCATTAATTATATAGCGCGCCCCTGCCACAGGGATCTGCGTTGCCGCAGATGTCCGACCGCACCGTTAGCCATACATTAAAAGCGGAAAGATGCTGGCACCGCACGGCATCTCAACTACTGATACATTATTAAAACTTACTCAAACTCATTCCAGGAACGGCCATCGCGGGTGATCATCGCTACGGAGGCTACCGGCCCCCAGCTCCCTGCCTGATACGGCTTAGGCGCATCGTTGTCCATCTCCCAGGCCTCCATGATGGAATCCACCCATTTCCAGGCTTCCTCAACTTCATCACGGCGAACGAACAGCGCCTGAATCCCGCGCATCGTTTCCAGCAACAGTCGCTCATAAGCATCCGCTAAATGCTGCTGATTAAAGGTCTCCGAGAAGCTCAGATCCAGTTTCACCGTTTGCAGGCGGTGCTTATGTTCTAACCCCGGTATTTTATTCAAAATCTGAATTTCCACGCCTTCGTCCGGCTGTAAACGGATGATCAGCTTATTCTGCGGCAGCTGTTGGTAAGAATCATGGAACAGGTTTAACGCAGGATTTTTAAAGTACACGACCACTTCTGAACATTTTGTCGGCAAACGTTTGCCGGTGCGCAGGTAGAAGGGCACGCCCGACCAGCGCCAATCATCAATATCGACGCGGATCGCAACAAAGGTTTCCGTACTGCTGCTTTTGTTTGCGCCCTCTTCTTCCAGGTAGCCCGGCACTTTATGCCCCTGAACAAAGCCTGACGTATACTGACCACGAACGGTCGTTTCATGCACATTGGAACGATCGATACGACGAAGCGAACGCAGCACTTTCACTTTTTCATCACGAATACGATCGGTCGTCAGATCGGACGGCGGCGACATTGCAATCATCGTCAAAATCTGCAACAGATGGTTCTGAATCATGTCGCGCATCTGACCCGCTTTGTCAAAATAGCCCCAGCGCCCTTCAATTCCGACTTCTTCGGCTACCGTAATCTGCACATGATCGATAGTCCGGTTATCCCAGTTCGAAGAGAAAAGCGAGTTGGCGAAACGCAGCGCAAGCAGATTTAATACGGTTTCTTTACCCAGATAGTGGTCAATCCGATAAACCTGACATTCATTGAAGAACTCCGCCACCTGATCGTTAATGACGCGCGACGACGCCAGATCGGTACCCAGCGGTTTTTCCATTACCACGCGAGCGGGTTCTTTATTTAGCCCCGCAGTACCTAGCCCTTTGCAAATTGCCCCGAATGTACTTGGCGGCATCGCGAAGTAGTTGATGGTAGTACGGTTTTCCTGGTCAAGCATTTTACCCAACCGAGTGAAACCTTTGGTGTCTTCCACATCCAGATTACAGAAATCCAACCGGCGGCTTAGCTTTTCCCACAACGTATCGTCTATGGCTTCTTTCATAAAGGTGTCAAGCGCTTCACGCACGACGCGGATATACTCAGCTTTATCCCAATCCGCACGCCCTACCCCTATAATTCTGGTGTCCGGGTGAATGTGGCCTGCTTTTTCCAACTGGTACAGGGAAGGCAACAATTTACGACGCGCCAGATCGCCTTTAGCACCAAAAATAACCAGATCGCACGCCTGGGCTGTTGACGTTACCGCCATGTTCATCTCCTCGTTGCAGGATACTGTAATTTTATTACAGCGATAATGTACTCTTTTTGACTATAACCAGTAAACCCATCATAGAAACGTTAAAGAGCAATGGGTGTAGGCTTGAATCACACATAAATTACGTTGTGCAGCAGCCGAAATCATTTATGCATTCGCCCTAAAATGAAATTTTTAATCGTTTCTGACAATCGATTACTTTTCTGAAAGTTAGACACATGTCATGTTCTGGTAAAAAAGACGCCACTTAGCGGGTTGCCCTCTGCCAACCGCAACAGCGTCGTAGTATATTTTCCCGGCTCTCTTTTTTCACGTTATACATGCCAATTGTCTCTTTCATTAAAATTGGAAAAAACTTACATGGCGTTTGTTGTATGAATATGCTGGATAAAATCCAGAGTCATTTGGAACTCTTAAGCAAATCAGAAAGAAAAGTTGCTGAAGTGATCCTGAGTGCGCCGCAGACAGCCATTCACTCCAGCATCGCCACTTTGGCACAAATGGCTGATGTCAGCGAGCCTACGGTTAATCGTTTCTGTCGCCGCCTTGAAACGAAAGGGTTTCCTGATTTTAAACTACATTTGGCGCAAAGTCTGGCAAACGGTACGCCCTATGTGAATCGTAACGTTGAAGAAGATGACGGCGTTGACGCCTATACCAGTAAAATATTTGAATCCGCTATGGCGGGTCTGGAGCAGGTAAAGTCCAGCCTCGATATTGCGGCTGTCAACCGCGCCGTAGATTTACTGACGCAGGCGAAAAAGATCTCTTTCTTTGGCCTGGGCGCTTCAGCCGCGGTCGCACATGATGCGATGAATAAATTTTTCCGTTTCAACATTCCTGTCGTCTATTTCGATGATATTGTGATGCAGCGCATGAGCTGCATGAATTCCGGCGACGGCGATGTCGTGGTGTTGATATCCCATACCGGCAGAACTAAAAGCCTGGTCGAAATGGCGCAACTGGCGCGCGAGAACGACGCGACCGTTATCGCCATCACCTCAGACGATACTCCGTTGGCGCACGAAGCCTCGCTCGCGTTACGGCTTGATGTGCCGGAAGATACCGATGTTTATATGCCGATGGTGTCGCGCCTCGCCCAGTTGACGCTGATCGATGTTCTGGCAACGGGGTTCACGCTACGGCGTGGAGAAAAATTTCGTGATAACCTAAAGCGGGTTAAAGAGGCTCTGCGCGAATCACGCTTTGATAAAGACGCAGGGTTAATGAATCCCTTCAGGCGATAACTAAGTTTTACATTGTGCTGTGTTTTTTAGTTATATCTATGAAAAATGAGCGGTATCATCTACCCGCCTCTCTTGATATGGCCACTGAGTGGACACATAGCAAGCGGGTGGGGATTACCTGTACAGTATGATAATCAGACTCAACTCGATGTTCGGATAACGCAGGTAACGCAGTTTTGTATCGGCATATTTTATACCGTTATCCGACGCTTAATCGCAACACTACAGCTTCATAAGTGAACGGAGTTATACATGTCCAGACGGCTCAGAAGAACCAAGATTGTCACCACCCTGGGGCCCGCTACCGACCGCGATAACAATCTTGAAAAGATTATTAACGCAGGCGCTAACGTAGTACGCATGAATTTTTCTCATGGCACAGCAGAAGATCACCAATTACGCGCCAACAAAGTCCGTGAAATCGCGGCAAAACTCGGTCGCCACGTCGCCATTCTCGGCGATCTTCAAGGTCCTAAAATCCGGGTTTCCACCTTTAAAGAAGGTAAAATATTCCTGAATGTTGGTGATAAATTCTTGCTGGATGCCAATTTAGCAAAAGGCGAAGGCGATAAAGAAAAGGTTGGGATCGATTACAAAGGGTTGCCCAGCGATGTGGTGCCTGGCGATATCTTGTTACTGGATGATGGTCGAGTACAGCTAAAAGTCCTCCAGGTCGAAGGGTTAAAAGTTTATACCGAAGTCACCGTGGGTGGGCCGTTATCTAATAATAAAGGCATTAACAAGCTCGGTGGTGGTTTGTCTGCCGAAGCACTGACGGAAAAGGACAAAGCCGATATCATTACCGCCGCAAAAATTGGCGTGGATTATCTGGCGGTTTCTTTCCCGCACACCGGCGAAGACCTCAATTATGCGCGTCGCCTCGCTCGCGATGCTGGCTGTAATGCCAAAATTGTATCAAAAGTAGAACGCGCGGAAGCCGTGTGCTCTGATGCCGCTATGGATGATATTATTCTGGCTTCAGACGTGGTCATGGTTGCCCGAGGGGATTTGGGCGTTGAAATCGGCGATCCCGAATTGGTTGGGATTCAGAAAAAACTCATCCGCCGTGCCCGGCAGTTGAACCGTGCAGTCATCACTGCTACGCAGATGATGGAATCGATGATCACTAATCCGATGCCAACCCGTGCCGAAGTGATGGACGTCGCCAATGCGGTATTAGATGGCACCGATGCGGTTATGCTGTCAGCGGAAACCGCCGCGGGTCAATATCCGGCCGAAACCGTGGCGGCCATGGCAAAAGTGTGCTTAGGCGCAGAAAAAATCCCTAGCGTCAATGTGTCCAAGCATCGCCTTGATGTGGAATTCGATAATACGGAAGAGTCCATTGCGATGTCTGCAATGTACGCCGCCAATCATCTGAAAGGAGTCACTGCACTAATCGCCATGACAGAATCAGGACGCACTGCGCTGATGATGTCCCGCATCAGTTCCGGTCTGCCCATTTTTGCAATGTCTCGCCATGAGCAAACGCTAAACTTGACGGCTTTATATCGCGGCGTTACCCCCGTACATTTCGATAGCTACACCGATGGCGTCGCTGCCGCGAATGACGCCGTAATTAAACTGCGCGATAAAGGATTCCTGATGTCTGGGGATCTCGTTATCGTTACTCAGGGTGACATCATGAGCACCGTCGGTACGACGAATACCATTCGTATTCTGCGCGTGGAATAACACGGGATCTAATCGCCTGTGACTACAAGAGTTTGACTCAGCAAAAAGCCGGACGATATTTCGTCCGGCTTTATTTATCAGGCTGTGGCCAGATCTTCGCCATGTAATTTCTTATGGCTTAGCATCCATTCCAGTAGACATATTAGCGCAGTCTGTTTGGTCACGGACAGCGCGCAGAAACCGGAACCTACACGGAGCACGTGGGGATTTCGAGCGCTGTCCAAGGCCAAAATAACAGGTAAATTAGCACTAATGGGTAAGGTCTTAATCACTTTTGGGGTCCGCACGTGGTAAGACCAACTAGTTACGGTATAAATCATCCCGACGATAGGGTTCTATCTCACCCGGCTTACGCGTCTTCAATAGCTTCAAAATCCAGGTATATTGCTCAGGATTCGGCTTAACCAATATTTCTACTTCTTCATTCATACGGCGCGCAATATAAGCATCATTGGCCTCTGCCAAATCATCCATTGGCGGGCGAATAAACACATCCAGGCAACCATCTTTAGCGTTATAAACGGGAAACAGCGGTACGATATCGGCGCGACATACTTTCATTAATCGCCCAATAGCGGGTAGCGTGGCTTTATAGGTGGCAAAAAAATCAACGAATTCGCTGTGTTCAGGGCCATGATCTTGATCGGGCAAATAATAGCCCCAGCACCCGGAACGCACAGAGCTGATAAACGGCTTAATCCCATCGTTACGCGCATGGATACGCCCGCCAAAACGACGACGCAAACGATTCCACCAATAATCTACCAGCGCATTTTTTTGATTATGAAACATCGCCGCCATTCGTTGGCCGCGAGAAGTCAACAACATCGCGGGAATATCAACTCCCCAGCCGTGTGGAACCAGAAATATCACATTTTTCTTTTGTTCCTTAATACACTTCAGAATCTCTTCACCATGCCATCGAACCTGTTTTTCAATCTTCTTTGGGTCACGGATTCCTACTTCCACCATCATGATCATCGACTGTGGGGCGGTAGCAAACATGTCATCGATGATGGCTTCACGCTGCGCTTCTGATAACTCTGGCATGCAGTACAGCAAGTTTATACGAGCACGGCGCCGCGCCCCTTTCGATATTCTTCCGACAAGACGCCCCACCCTTCCCAGAACCGGGTTTCGTAATCGGGCTGGGATATAAGCGGCGCAAGCCATGGCACCGACACCTAACCACACCCCCCAATAGCGAGGATGAAAAAATGCGCGTTGGAATTGCGGAACAAATTCAGCACTCGATTTTTTTTCTTTTTCCATACCTCTACTCTTTAACTCAATCACACACTCGCCAATTAGCATTCACTTCCGCACTCATCGTGATGCAGAAAACGCTGATTTATGGCAAATATTCAGAATTTAATAAATGAAAATGCCGGCAACGAACTACCGGCATAACATGCAGTCAGTAAAAATCAGTCAAACGTGAGTTGTGGCACAACTTCTTTGACCTGCGCCAGGTAATCACGCCGCTCTTTGCCAGTCAATCCTTCCGATCGTGGCAGTTTTGCCGTCAACGGATTCACCGCCTGCTGATTAATCCAGATCTCATAATGTAGGTGTGGGCCCGTTGAGCGCCCCGAGTTACCAGAGAGTCCGATACGATCGCCACGTTTTACTTTCTGCCCAGGCTTAACCAAGATACGATGCATGTGCATGTAGCGCGTGGTGTACTGTCGGCCATGACGAATTGCCACATAGTTTCCTGCCGTACCACTGCGTTTGGCGATGACAACTTCCCCATCACCAACCGCCAACACCGGTGAACCTATTGGCATCGCGAAATCGACACCTTTATGCGGTGCAATACGCCCGGTTACCGGGTTAATACGACGTGGATTGAAGTTAGAGGAAATACGATATTGTTTCAATGTCGGGAATCGCATGAAACCGCGCGCTAAGCCGGAACCCTCACGGTCATAGAATTTACCGTCATCGGCACGAATAGCGTAGTAATCCTTACCGCCGGTATTCAAGCGAACGCCAAGCAGTTCACTTTGTTCACTTTTACCATCAAGCATTTCACGGGATATTAGTGCAGAAAAGGTATCGTCCTTACGCAACTTACGAAAATCTAACTGCCATTGCAGCGCCTTAATCACGTCTCTAATTTCCGTACTGGTCAGACCCGCATTTTTCGCGCTACTCACAAAGCTACCCGAGACTCTACCAATCAGAACGCTATTACGCCATTCACCTTTTAGTGTTTCAATACGCTCTTTAAAATCAGAACCCACGCGTTCATAGATACGCGTTTCACGACGGGATGTCTGCCACGTTAAGCTTTGCAGCTCGCCGTTTTCTCCTAAGACCCAAGACATTTGCTGGCCGATTTTCAGATTGCGTAGATCTTTGTTCTGATCTGCAAGCTGGGTAACGTCAGCAATGTCAATGCCGTACTGCGTCAAAATGCTGCTCAAGGTATCGCCAGTAGACACGACATATTCATGGACGCCGCTGACATCGGCAACCTTATCATCGAGTTCATCTTGTGGAATTACGTCATCCGGGGAGGGTTGGTCTATCGGTTCACTGGCTTCAGGCGTTAACGTACGTAGTTGACTGTTTTCCAGGTCGATATCTTTCACAATGGCTGGCGCCTCATCGACATGGAGATAAACAAAAGGCCGCCAAACAGCAACGGCCAATGTCACAACGGTAAGCGACCCCAGCATCACGCGGTGGGGACGAGGTAAGCTATTATACGCCAGAGCGATAGTTCGGACTATCTGCTGCACTTATTCGTATCCTCATGATTTATCCTCCAGACAGCTCGCGTACTGGTTCGATAGTTGTAGCAAGAAATTAGCATAACTATCTCTGCCCAGAGCAATATTGCTTCCCAATGGATCGAGCACACCCGAGCGTACATCGGTTCCTTTGGCAACAGCATTAATAACGGCTGGCCTGAATTGTGGTTCAGCGAAAACGCATACGGCTTTATGCTCAACCAACTGTGTTCGTATTTGATGTAAACGCTGCGCACCGGGTTGGATTTCAGGGTTTATGGTGAAATAACCTAATGAACTTAACCCATAGTGTTTCTCAAAGTAGCCATAGGCATCATGAAACACGAAATACCCTTTTCCCCGCACAGGCGCTAGCATCTTAACAATTTTTTCATCTGCTTGCGCGATTTTATCCGTGAAATAAAGCAGATTTGCGTCTAGTTTGTCCTTGTTTTGAGGCATAAGTTCCAATAATTTTGCATGAATGGCAATTGCCGCCTGTTTTGCCATCTCCGGCGACAGCCAAATGTGCATATTGTACTCACCATGATGGTGTTCATACTCATCATCCTGGTGTTCATGTTCGTCATGACCCTGCATCGCGGAGCCGTGATCGTCGTCCTCACGATCGTGGTTATGCCCGTGTTCGTCGCTCGCCTCTTTTTGCAGTTCTGCTTTGATCGCTGGCAGCGCCGAAAGCGTGATCTGTTTTGTCGATGAGATTGCCATTAATGGCTTTTCGAGGAAATTTTCCATGTTTGGCCCGACCCATATCACCAAATCGGCAGACTGCAAACGCTGGACATCAGTTGGGCGCAGGGCATAATCATGGGCCGATGCGCCATCCGGTAATAACACCTCCGTTGGCGTGACGCCATCGGCAATGGCTGATGCAATGAATCCTAGAGGACGAATTGATGTAATGATTGCTGCGGACGCTGTGCTGATAGACATTACGCTTGCCAGCAACACGCCGGCAATCAACGCATTTTTAATGCCTTTTTGGGGTTGAATAAATAGCTGCATTAACCGTGTTCCTATCGATTTTCATGACGAAAATCGTTATACTATAACATCACATGATTGATGAAAACCCAATTCTATGTCGACATTGGTATCACTAAATACAGTTTCAGTAACATTTGGCCGTCGAAAGATCTTGTCAAATGTCTCGTTAAGCCTAGAGGCAGGTCGTATCCTGACGCTATTGGGGCCTAATGGCGCAGGAAAATCAACGCTGGTGCGAGTCGTCTTGGGGCTACTCACTCCGACTTCTGGTGAGCTGGTACGTGATCCCACTTTGCGCATCGGCTATGTGCCACAAAAATTGCATCTGGACGCCACACTGCCGTTGACCGTCAGCCGCTTCATGCAACTTCGTCCCGGAGTAAAGAAACAGGATATTTTGCCGGCGCTTAAGCGCGTGCAGGCTGCACATCTGTTAAAACAACCGATGCAAAAACTTTCCGGTGGTGAAACGCAACGTGTTTTGCTAGCCCGTGCGCTGCTCAACCGCCCCCAATTGTTGGTTCTTGATGAACCAACACAAGGTGTCGATGTTAATGGACAATTAGTATTGTACGATCTCATTAACCAACTGCGGCAGGAATTCAATTGTGGCGTGTTAATGGTTTCACACGATCTGCATCTGGTCATGGCAAAAACGGATGAAGTCTTGTGCCTTAATCAGCACGTGTGCTGTTCTGGTACACCTGATGTCGTTTCTCTTCATCCTGAATTTTTGTCCATGTTTGGTCTTCGGGAGGCGGAACAACTAGCCATCTATCGCCATCACCATAATCATCGTCACGATTTAAAAGGACGCATCATTCTAAAAAAGCAAGGTGGAAACGACGCATGATGGAACTGCTTTTTCCTGGCTGGCTGGCGGGGGTTTTTCTCGCAATAGCGGCTGGCCCACTCGGCTCATTTGTGGTCTGGCGGAGGATGTCTTACTTCGGCGATACACTCGCGCACGCGTCCTTACTCGGTGTTGCTTTCGGCTTGTTGCTAAATATTAATTTATTCGCCGCTGTTATCGCCGTAACGCTCATGCTGGCACTCGGGCTTGTGTGGCTGGAGCGGCGTCCTTATTTAGCCATCGATACATTGCTTGGCATTATGGCACACAGCGCTTTATCGCTAGGATTAGTCGTCGTTAGCCTAATGAACAACGTGCGTGTCGATTTGATGGCCTACCTGTTTGGCGATTTACTCTCTGTCACGACTGAGGATTTATGGATTATCGGCGGCGGTGTCATCGCTGTCGTTATCACGATTTGTTGGCATTGGCGTGCGCTGCTCTCTATGACGATTAGCCCGGAACTGGCACACGTTGATGGGGTGAAACTATCTCGATCCAAGCTGCTGCTAATGCTGACTACTGCACTCACCATTGGCATTGCTATGAAATTTGTCGGGGCGTTGATCATCACCTCATTGCTGATTATTCCCGCTGCCTGCGCCCGGCGTTTTGCAAGAACGCCAGAACAAATGGCAAGCATGGCAATTATCATTGGCATCCTTGCCGTGACAGGCGGGTTGGCACTCTCAGCAAGTTACAACACCCCGGCGGGGCCGTCGGTGGTTCTCTGCGCCTCACTGCTTTTCATTATCAGTCTGCTTAAGCGACAACCCGTTTAGTCAAACCATCGCCAAACGCCCTGCCACATGCAAATTAGGCAGGGCGAGATATTTTAGAGATGACAGGAAATATGCAATTATTCTTCACGGGTTAAGCCAAAATGCCGATAGGCATGCTGGGTCGCCATTCGTCCACGCGGCGTGCGCTGGATAAACCCTTGCTGAATCAGAAACGGCTCGAGTACATCTTCAATGGTTTCGCGCTCTTCGCCAATCGCCGCGGCTAAATTGTCCAGCCCAACAGGGCCGCCCATAAACTTATCAATAATCGCTAGTAGCAGTTTTCGATCCATGTAATCAAAACCTTCCGTGTCCACCGCCAGCATATTCAGCGCTTGCGTGGCAACTTCGCCGGTGATCGCCCCATGTGATTTCACTTCTGAAAAATCGCGCACCCGACGTAACAATCGGTTGGCAATACGCGGCGTACCTCGTGCGCGACGGGCAACTTCAAGAGAACCTTCGGGTGTTAAATCTAACCCCAGGCACTGTGCGCTGCGACCAACGATATACTGCAAATCGGCAACGTTATAAAACTCTAAGCGCTGAACGATACCAAAGCGATCGCGCAGCGGCGAGGTTAACGACCCTGCTCGCGTCGTTGCGCCAATCAGGGTGAAAGGCGGCAGGTCGAGTTTAATCGAGCGAGCCGCAGGCCCTTCGCCGATCATAATATCCAACTGATAGTCTTCCATCGCGGGGTACAGCACTTCTTCTACCACCGGAGACAGACGATGAATTTCATCAATGAACAGCACATCATGCGGTTCGAGATTAGTCAGTAACGCAGCAAGGTCACCCGCTTTTTCCAACACCGGGCCTGATGTCGTGCGCATATTCACGCCCATCTCATTGGCCACAATGTTTGCCAGCGTGGTTTTACCCAAACCGGGGGGACCAAATATTAACACATGATCCAGTGCGTCCCCTCTTTTACGCGCAGCCTGGATAAAAATCTCCATCTGCTCACGCACTTGCGGCTGCCCCACGTATTCGTTCAACAATTTGGGCCGCATCGCCCGATCGAGGAATTCTTCTTCGGGAACGCTATCAGCGGAAATTAAACGATCGGCTTCTATCATCAATACCTCACAGCGCCGCGCGCAACGCATCCCTAATCAGGGTTTCACAATCCGTTTCAGGTCGAGCAACCTTGGAAATCATACGGCTGGCTTCCTGAGGTTTATAGCCCAGCGCTATCAATGCTGCGGCCGCTTCCGCTTCGGGATCGCTAACACGGCTGTCAGCGGTAGTCGGCGATGACAACGGGACATCGCTAACTGGATTAAAGAGATCGCCGCTCAGGCCCTTGAAGCGATCTTTCATTTCAACCACCAGCCTTTCCGCGGTTTTCTTACCGACGCCTGGGAGTTTAATCAATGCACCAATTTCTTCACGCTCAACCGCACTGACAAACTGCGTAGCTGACATCCCGGAAAGGATCGCTAGCGCCAACTTCGGCCCAACGCCATTGACTTTGATCAGTTCGCGGAATAAGGCTCTCTCCTGCTTGTCGTTAAAGCCGAACAACAGTTGCGCATCTTCACGGACAACAAAATGGGTAAAGATAATCGTTTCCTGATTAAGCTCGGGGAGTTCGTAAAAGCACGTCATTGGCATATGGATTTCATAACCCACGCCGTTAGCTTCAATCAACACCTGCGGCGGCTGTTTCTCCAAAATTATGCCTCTGAGACGACCTATCACGTTGCACTTCCTTTTTTACATAGGAGATGAATAGCGAGAAATAACGAGTATATAGCATAAAAAAGGCTGGATGAATATCCAGCCTCCCGTTTCAACGCAGCCTTCCCGCCAATGGGCTCACTTTCACCTCTGCCGTTCGCAGCAGACTTTGGTTAAAGTGACAGTGCGTAATGGCTATTGCCAAGGCATCGGCAGCATCCGCCTGTGGGCTGGCCGATAATTTCAATAGCGCGCGCACCATATGTTGCACCTGCTTTTTATCTGCCGCACCCGTACCTACCACGGTCTGCTTAACCAAGCGTGCCGCATACTCGAAGACGGGCAGCGCCTGATTAACACCGGCGACAATAGCCACGCCGCGAGCCTGACCCAGCTTCAGCGCTGAATCCGGGTTCTTCGCCATGAAAACCTGCTCGATCGCCATGCAGTCAGGGCGAAATTGCGTAATGATTTCACTGACTCCGGCATAAATTAGCTTAAGCCGCGTGGGCATATCATCCACCACGGTACGAATGCAGCCGCTACCAAGATAGGTCAGATGGCGTCCCTGTTGACGGATAATACCGTAACCCGTTACGCGCGAACCAGGATCGATGCCGACGATGATTGTCATCGCAGCACGCCGCCAATTCGCTCTTCTGAGTCGCAATATCTATTTTGCATCAACGAGTTGCCTTTAAAGCAGGTCGGCCACCTCATCAGAGATCTCACCGTTGTGGTAAACCTCTTGAACATCGTCGCAATCTTCCAACATGTCAATTAGACGCATCAACTTCGGTGCCGTTTCCGCATCCAACTCCGCTTTGGTCGACGGAATCATCGCGACTTCCGCTGATTCCGCTTTCAGGCCTGCCGCATCCAACGCATCTTTCACATCACCAAAGGTTTCCCACGGCGTAAAGACGTCAATCGCCCCGTCGTCATAGGTCACGACATCATCTGCCCCGGCCTCTAAAGCAGCATCCATCACCGTGTCTTCATCCAGACCGGGGGCATACGAAATGACGCCTTTCTTCGTGAAAAGGTACGATACGGAACCGTCTGTCCCCAAGTTACCGCCCGTCTTAGTAAAGGCGTGACGCACTTCGGAAACGGTGCGATTACGGTTGTCACTGAGGCATTCCACCATGACTGCCGCACCACCCGGACCATAACCTTCATAGATGATGGTTTCCATATTGGCTTCATCATCCCCCCCTACACCACGGGCAATTGCGCGGTTCAACGTATCGCGCGTCATATTGTTGGACAGGGCTTTATCGATCGCGGCGCGCAGACGTGGGTTAGACCCTGGATCGCCACCGCCCAGACGGGCGGCGGTAACCAATTCACGGATAATCTTGGTAAAGATTTTACCGCGTTTAGCGTCCTGTGCTGCTTTACGATGCTTTGTGTTAGCCCACTTACTATGACCTGCCATAAAAATCTCCGAAAAAAGCCTGTTAGGCCGGATAAATAACAAATTCCTCAATCGCTTGCCGGTTGCTCCAGGACTTGGTCAACTGGGCCGCACGCGGCACATCAAGCCACTGGTAAGCCAGGTGCTCGGATAATTGCACCTCGCGCTCAGCAGGTAACGCCAGACAAAACCAATGCTCGGTATTGTGCGTGACTCCCGGCGCATAGCGATGTCTCAAATGAGCGAATAGCTCAAACTCAATACAGCGCTGACAGTCAAAGAGTGATAACGCTTCTGCGGATATATCGATGTTAACTTCTTCTTTAACTTCACGCTGTGCAGCATACGACGCGCTTTCCCCTTCTTCTATGCTACCCGTAACCGATTGCCAGAATTCAGGATCGTCACGCCGCTGCAACATCAGCACCCGTCCGGTGTCGCTGGCATAAATCACAACCAGTACCGAAACAGGCCGCTTATAGACTCTTTTACTCGTTGTCGGATTTTCCATCCTGCGCCGCTTTCCCTTTCACCGCTACCGCAATGCCAAGCTCTTCCAGCGAAGCCGGGTTGGCGAAGTTTGGCGCCTCCGTCATCAGACACGCTGCCGCCGTCGTTTTCGGGAAGGCAATAACGTCACGAATATTATCGGTGCCCGTCAGCAACATCACTAAACGGTCAAGACCAAACGCCAGCCCGGCGTGTGGTGGCGTACCATATTTTAGCGCATCCAATAAGAAACCAAATTTCTCACGCTGCTCTTGCTCGGTAATGCCCAAAATGCCGAATACCGTTTGCTGCATCTCGCCGTTGTGTATACGCACGGAACCGCCGCCTACTTCATAACCATTAATCACCATATCATAAGCGTTGGCAATCGCCGAAGCGGGGTTCGCAGCCAGTTCTGAAGGCAGCATGTCGCGCGGCGCGGTAAACGGATGGTGCATCGCGGTAAGCCCCCCTTCGCCATCGTCTTCAAACATCGGGAAATCGACCACCCAAAGCGGCTTCCAACTATTGTCTTCCGTCAGGTTAAGGTCGCGCCCCAGCTTAAGACGCAGCGCACCCAATGCATCGGTTACCACCTTCTCACTGTCCGCGCCGAAGAACAGAATATCGCCATCCTGAGCCGCCGTACGCGCCAATAATGCAGACAGCGTGTCAGCGTTTAAAAATTTCGCTACCGGACTTTGAACACCTTCCAGGCCCTTAGCCAGCTCGTTGACCTTGATATAAGCAAGGCCTTTCGCGCCATAGATTTCAATAAACTTGCCATATTCATCAATCTGTTTACGGCTTAGTCGTGCGCCGCCAGGGACGCGGATAGCGGCAACGCGACCTTTAGCATCATTTGCCGGACCAGAGAACACCTTGAATTCGAGGTCTTTAACCAGATCGGCGACATCAATTAATTCCAGCGGATTACGCAAATCAGGCTTGTCGGAACCGAAGCGACGCATGGCTTCGGCAAACGTCATGATTGGGAAATCGCCCAGTTCGACGCCTTTAATATCCAGCCATAGCGCACGCACCAGTTTCTCCATCACTTCGCGCACCTGCGGCGCGGTCATGAAAGAGGTTTCGACATCAATTTGGGTAAATTCCGGCTGCCTGTCGGCACGTAAATCTTCGTCACGGAAACATTTGACGATCTGATAATAGCGATCAAAACCGGACATCATTAGCAACTGTTTAAACAATTGAGGAGACTGCGGCAACGCATAAAATTTGCCTTTATGCACACGGCTCGGAACCAAATAATCGCGTGCGCCTTCAGGCGTTGCTTTTGTCAACATTGGTGTTTCGATGTCCAGAAAACCATGGTCATCCATAAAACGACGGACAAAACTGGTAATACGTGCTCGCGCCTTCAGGCGTTGCGCCATTTCGGGACGACGCAAATCCAGATAGCGATATTTCAGACGGGCTTCTTCAGTGTTGGTTTGGTTCGAATCCAACGGTAACGCTTCCGAACGGTTAATGATCGTCAGCCCGCTGGCAAAAACCTCCACTTCCCCCGTCGCCATCTCTTTATTAACCTGGCTTTCAGGACGCGCGCGAACCACGCCGGTAAGTTGGATGCAGAACTCGTTTCGTAACTCGGACGCCAATTTAAATGCGTCCTGGCGGTCTGGGTCAAAAAATACCTGAACCAGCCCTTCTCTGTCACGCATGTCAATAAAAATCAAACCACCCAGATCGCGGCGGCGGTTAACCCAACCGCACAATGTCACTTCCTGGCCCACATGGGACGAATTCAACTGCCCGCAATAATTAGTACGCATCACGATGTCCTTTTACTCATCCGTCAGCTCACTCGTTGTTACAGAGGATTACTTTTCACGGTAGATCACAACGCAAAAACAAAGGCAATTTCGCTGTACGGCATGATTTTTCTGGGTTAGTGCCCGGTGAAAAAAGGCGGTTATTATAAAGGATATTCGCCCGAACGATAAGCATGAAGGTAGCGCTCTGCGACGTAGTCGCCTACTCTTTTTACGAAATGTCTCTTCCGGTTAACATAATGTTCTTTTGTTCGCGTTACGTTGTTGCATAAGCGTGGTCGGGAAACAGCGCAATGTGAGTATACCGCCGTTGGCCTTCTCTGGGCGTTGACGTCGCAGTAAAACACGCTGCGGCAGCGCGCTGGCACAAAGAAGATAATATCCAGAGCATGGGGATTTAGGGAAACCACGTTTCCCTTTTATTAAAATCTGCTAGTATAGCTCAGTCACACGTTGTGTTTATAAGACGTAATAAAAAAGCGCTTTTCCATTATCAACTAATGTGTGTAGTTTACATGGAGAGCAAGTATGTATTCCTTTGTCGCCCGCCAGCCTATTTTGAACCTGCGCCGCCAAACCGTCGCCTACGAACTGCTTTTCCGTATGGATGTCACCAATCAATTCCCTGATGTCAGTCCGGAATTTGCGACCGCACAGCTTATTTCGGATCAGTTTCTGACGAATCCATTAACAAAAAATATCGTAGAAAAACCATATTATATTAATTTCCCTTATCAGATGCTGATTAACGGCCACGCGGAAGTCCTGCCGCACGAAAAGGTAGTTATCGAAATTCTTGAAAATGCAGTCCCCGACAATGCTCTGCTCAGCGCGGTAAAAAAATTAAAAAGAAAAGCTTTCAAGATTGCCCTTGATGATTTTTCGATGTCACCGGAATGGGATCGCTTTTTGCCTTACATTGATGTCATCAAATTTGATTTGCATCGATCTAATTTCAGCGACATTGAGCGTTTTATCAACAGAATTTCACTGCCGAATTTACAATATCTGGCCGAGAAAGTGGAGACGCATGAGCAATTCCTGCACAGTAAAAATCTGGGCATCTCCCTTTTCCAAGGATATTTTTTCAGCCGACCAGAAATGATTCAATCGAAGAAATTGGTTAGCCGTTTCGATAATACCATCAGGCTGCTGAGAGAGGTCAATAAACCGGAGATCGACTATGCGAAGATAGAAGAACTGGTCTGTGCCGATTTGTCGCTTTATTATAAATTGATGCGCCACATTACCAACATTAAATATCATACTCGTTTTGGCATCACGACAACGTCAATACCTTTTCGTTCTGTGGCGATGTTGCTTGGTCCGCGAGAACTAAAACGTTTCGTCTCGTTAATCAGCATAACGCATTGCAATAAAAATAAACCTGGCGAACTCTATCGTGCCAGCCTAATTCGCGCCAGATTTTTCGAGTTACTGTACGCTTCATATAATACCGGGGAAGATACGACCGAAGCATTTTTATGCGGCTTATTGTCGCTGCTTGATGCCGTATTAGATGCGCCAATGCCGTTGCTACTGTCGCAAATTGCACTATCAGAAAAAATTAACCAGAGCCTGTTGGATCATTCGGGAGACTTTGCCGTGTATCTGACGTTGATTGCTAAATATGAGCAGCAAGAATGGGAAGCGCTAGCGCCGATTTTGGCGCAATTGGGCATCGATGAGAGCACCTTTTTTATTATGATTATGGAAGCAACGCAATGGGCTGATGAGATATTATAAACGAGGAAACTCGGCTCACTCGCGCTGGCTGGGAAATTACGGGATAATTGCCGATACCTTGTTAAGATGCAATGACGTTAAGGTGCAACAATGTATATTGGATTGCCGCAATGGCAGCATCCTGCCTGGCGTCGGTTGGGGTTAAATGATCTTGCCGACTACAGCCGCTATTTTACCAGTGTAGAAGGTAATACAACCTTCTACGCCTTGCCTTCACCTGAGGTTGTCGGGCGCTGGCGCGATATGACGCACGATAATTTCCGTTTTTGCTTCAAATTTCCCGCAGCAATCAGCCATACGGCTGCCTTGCAACATTGTAATAAAGATGTTGATCTTTTTTATCAATGTATTAAACCAATTGAGCATCGTATCGGACAATTGTGGCTACAGCTTCCCGCCGCTTTTAGTCCTGTTCACTTGCCCGTTCTGTGGCATTTTCTCGCCGCTTTACCGTCAGGCTTTAACTACGGAGTTGAAGTGCGCCACCCTTTGTTTTTTGCCAAAGGCGAAGAGGAGCAAGCGCTAAATCGTGGGTTACGACAACGCGGCGTCAATCGCGTGATCCTCGACAGCCGGCCGGTTCATCATGCCGCGCCAAACAGCGCAGCGTTACGGGAAGCCCAGCGTAAAAAGCCGCGCGTGCCAGTCCATGCCGTGCTGACCGCAACGCAGCCGCTGATCCGCTTTATCGGTAGTGAGACGCAGGAAGAAAATCTGCGTTGGTTCGATTCATGGCGTAACAAATTGCCTCAATGGTCCGGTGCAACCCCCTACTTTTTTATCCATACACCGGATATTGGCGATGCCCCGCCATTGGCACAGCTATTATGGCCCTTACTCACCGAGATCGACCCCACTTTACCCGCGCCGCCGGATTGGCCACGGCAAACAACGCTGTTTTAATCCTAAGACACCGATATGTTAGTTTATTTCGTTATAAGGAAGTCCACTATGCACGCCATTTCCGCTAAAAAAAGTGGTCTTTAGAGGCGACAGTGGCGTTAGGTAAAGCTATTATTCTGCAAGCCGTTTTCGGTCAGGTCACGGAGTAAAAAATGGTAAGTGCGCTTTATATCGTGCTTGGCGCAATCTTGTTGATAAAGCTGTCGATTGATGTCGTAAAACTCAGGATGCAGTACCGCGTAGCCTATGGTGACGGCGGTTTTTATGAATTACAGACGGCAATCCGGGTACATGGTAATGCGGTGGAATACATTCCTATCGCCGCTATTCTGCTGGTGCTGATGGAAATGAACGGCGCGCTTATTATCATGATCCATTTTTGTGGTGCCTTATTGATTGTCGGCCGTCTGATGCATTATTACGGCCTTCACCACCGAGAGTTTCGTTGGCGGCGTTCGGGTATGGCGGCAACTTACGCCGCCTTAGTTTTAATGGTTGCAGCCAATCTCTACTACCTTCCCTGGTATCTGGTTTTCACGTTGTATTAAACCTGCGACACACGCCAATATATTAAGTAACACTATCTATGTATTGGCAACTCACTGTATGCCGCTATAGCGTATTCTGCTAGAATGCGCGCCTCTTTGTTACTCTCAATATACTTTTCGCTATGCCAAACCGCGATATGCTTTTTTCCGTGCCGATTGCCAACTTAGGTGACTGGACATTTGATGAACGCGTTGCCGACGTCTTTCCCGACATGATTCAACGCTCTGTGCCAGGTTATTCTAATATTATCTCCATGATTGGAATGGTGGCGGAACGCTTTGTCCGCCCAGATAGCCATGTCTACGATCTTGGATGTTCATTGGGTGCCGCAACCCTATCAATGCGACGCCATATCCGTGCGCCTGGCTGCAAAATTATCGCGGTAGACAATTCTCCGGCTATGATAAAACGTTGTCAGAGCCACCTCGATGCCTATCGTTCCGCTACGCCAGTTGACATTATAGAAGCCGATATTATGCATATTGATATCGAAAACGCGTCGATGGTCGTATTGAATTTTACCCTGCAATTTTTGGCCCCTTCCCAGCGTCAGGCGCTAATTGACCGTATTTATCAGGGGTTAAATCCTGGCGGCGTACTTATTCTCTCGGAGAAGTTCGATTTCGCCGATAAAAACATCGGTGAATTGCTGTTTAACATGCATCTCGATTTCAAACGGGCTAATGGCTATAGCGAGTTGGAAATTAGTCAGAAGCGCAGCATGCTGGAGAACGTCATGCTGACCGACTCGGTAGAAACCCATAAGGCTCGGTTGGCCAACGCGGGCTTTGAGCATAGCGAGATTTGGTTTCAATGTTTTAATTTTGGTTCGCTACTCGCGGTGAAAGCAGAGGAAAAGGCGTGATTGATTTCGGCAATTTTTATCAGCAAATCGCAAAAAGCCCACTTAGCCACTGGCTCAACACGTTACCGCCGCAACTCAGTTCCTGGCAGCGGGAATCTCTACACGGGAAGTTCAAACTCTGGTTTAACACTCTGGAACATCTTCCATCCCTGACACCAACGTCTCTGGATTTGCATAACGGCGTTACGGCACGTCGGGAGCCAGATATTTCAATCGGCCAGCGAGAGGGGATTGAAAAACTGCTGCGCAACCTAATGCCTTGGCGTAAAGGCCCCTTTTCGCTTTACGGTGTGGAGATCAATACCGAATGGCGTTCCGACTGGAAGTGGCAGCGCGTACTACCGCATATTAGTCCGCTGAAGAATCGTCTGGTATTGGATGTCGGCTGCGGCAGTGGCTATCACTTATGGCGAATGGTGGGTGAAGGCGCTACGATGGCTGTTGGTATCGATCCTATGCAGCTTTTTTTATGTCAGTTTGAAGCAGTACGAAAACTGCTGGGTAACGATCAACGGGCACACGTTCTACCACTCGGCATCGAACAACTCCCCGATCTTGCCGCATTTGATACCGTTTTTTCTATGGGCGTGCTATATCACCGCCGTTCTCCACTCGATCACCTATGGCAATTGAAGCATCAACTCGTGCCGGGAGGAGAATTGGTGCTCGAAACGCTGGTGGTTGAAGGCGATCAACATCAGGTGCTGGTGCCGGGAGAACGTTACGCGCAAATGCGTAATGTGTATTTCATTCCTTCTGCGGCAGCGTTAAAAACCTGGCTGGAGAAATGCGGATTTATTGATGTTCGGGTTGTCGATATCTGTGCTACCACCACGCAAGAACAGCGTCGCACCGACTGGATGATCACGGAATCACTGGCCGAATTTCTCGATGCTGACGATCCGTCTAAAACGGTAGAGGGCTACCCTGCCCCGGTCAGGGCAGTATTGGTTGCACGCAAACCTGACATCGAAAGTTAGCGCTAACATGCTGTGGATAACGACCACAGCGATTCTGCTATTATGAATAGTCGGCAAAGATCCTGAGAGGATAAAACACTGTGCTGTGGGAAGATGCCAATCTGGAAGTGAGCAAAAAGGTCTTCTCTATATCCTCCCAGCATGCTTGCACCAGCATCACGCGGCGCAATATAGGACGTAACAGCGACTTAAAAGCATGACAGATTCACGACACACGCTGAATTTCGCCCTCGGCACTGATGGCCTGCTTCATTGCCGCCACCACATCGCCATCGACATAATACTGGGTGAACTCGTCCAATTCCGTATCCGAACACATTGATACGCCAATTTTGCGATAGCGCATGGGGGATGACATCCATCGGCCGGCAGAACTGTGCAATTCCTGAATACCGGCCTGTTGAAATTTTTGCAGATTCGTGAGCCGCACACCAGAGCCCGCCATAATCACCGGGCCACGGCTGAGCTGAGTCAATTCACATAATAAACGCAATCCATTTTCCGCCGTCTGCTGCTGTCCCGACGTTAATATACGCGCGACACCAAGCTCGGTGAGCTGTTCCAACGCAATATACGGATTAAGACACAGATCAAATGCGCGATGAAACGTCACCGCCATTCCCTCCGCAGCCACCATGATTTCACGCATTTTGCGCAAATCAATATTCCCCTCCTCATTGAGCACGCCAACCACCACCCCGGGAAACCCCATCTCACGAACGCGTTCGATATCATATTTGATAGCGGCGAACTCAGTAGCGCTGTAGCAAAAATCTCCCCCCCGCGGACGCACAATGGGATGCACAGGAATGGCAACTTTTTCGCATGCATCTCGCAGCACGCCATAAGAGGGCGTTAACCCACCTTCTCGCAGCCCCGCGCAAAGCTCAATCCTGTCAGCCCCAGCCTGGGCAGCGGTTATCGCACAATCCACGCTATAACAGCACACTTCTAATTTCGCCATCGCTGCCTCTCCATTAATTGCCAAATTATTTTTCTTATGTGTCAAAAAAAAGCATATTCATTACACTCGTTAACGTAACCACTATGACATTCACCTTCATATCGAGGGGAGACGGAAGTCACAACGAACATCATTCATCGCCGCGATAAATATGATATGAACCACAATTTAATTAATCTTATCCGTAAAAAATAAATAGACACGGGTGAAAACAACAAACGCATGTCCCTCACACTAATCCATGTTATATGTCAGGTTATCGTGGTGCGGTTTATTCATTATTTCATTGTGGTGCCATTTCGCTCGCGACAACTTCGCGAATATCATAGGGATGAAATTTGATTGTCACTTTCCCATTCGTCACCGCCAACGTAGGATTAGGCAATCGCTCTTTTTCACCGTGCGGCGAACGGCAGGCAACTTTAATACCCGGTGTGCGTAACGCATCATCAGATAAATAGGCCAGCGCGCGCTGACACAGCGTTTGCGCCTCACCAGGCAATACCAGTTCCACATGCTCCCACCCTTCGTGTGGATAATATTTCTCTCCCGGCCAGGGTAACTCGACACAGGTTATCTTCCAGGGGCCGATTGAGATGGCATCATCCATGATAAACAAACGGATAGGCCGACCATTAATCTGATTTTCAGACAGCAAAGCACCTGACTGAAGTAAGGCCGCCTGCCACAGCTCCGCCGTCGTATTTTGATGGCAACGCAATGAGATATGGTCTGCGTGAAATTCGTTCAAATTCAGTTGTAACACACCGGCGAAATCCTGTAACTCTCGCTCAAAACGCACTAAATCCGCTTTCAAATCATCGGGTAACATCTCGGGGGCATCTCCTCGTCGCATCGCCTATTACCAACTGCTTTTGGCATAGTGAGAATATCATATACATAACGCATGCTAATTGAATTTTCCCTTGCGTTACAACTCGCAAACAACCCGCGATAAGGATTAAATGCTAAAGATTAACTAATACCACTGTTTGCTCAATCGCCAACAATATTTTATTCAGCATGCATTCACATTACTTATCGCTATCAATCATGGGAGGAATCTTAAATAAGCCCCACGCCATTGAACGCAAAAAGAAAAAACTATAAATTAAGGGAACAAATAATAACGTAGAGATATCACCATGGTTTTACTCATTATATCCATCGTGCTGATTGCCATTGCGGCATATGCTATTTTTCGCCATTTTAAAACCAGAGGCTCGCATAAAATCGGTGTCAACAGTCGTTCCAGAAAACCTTAAGCTGTTTATTTTAAATAAGATCGTCGTTTTAAATTAGCGTTATTCTACTATACATTGCAGTTTCTTTTGTCGTGTTCGCCTTCCAAACCTTTCTCTTCCGATCGTAGCTAGCCCTCACTGCTAACAGCTTTGCCCGTCCATGTCTTTCGTTGCCTTCCCCGTCTACTGACGAGGAAAGGCAAATATGGTATAAGCAAGGCTTGATTTTTTATTTAAGGTAAACCGGTGAATATTCAGGCTCTTCTCTCCGAAAAGGTTAGCCAGGCGTTAATCGCCGCAGGCGCGCCAACAGACAGCGACGCTCAGGTTCGTCAGTCGGCAAAGGCCCAGTTTGGTGATTATCAAGCCAATGGCGTCATGTCAGCAGCCAAAAAACTCGGCATGCCACCACGACAGTTGGCCGAAAAAGTGGTGCAGCTTTTGGCCCTGGACGGCATTGCGGAAAAAACGGAAATCGCAGGCCCGGGATTTATTAATATTTTTCTCGATAAGCAGTGGGTAGCGAGCCAGGTTGAGAACGCTCTGAATGCACCAAAACTGGGGTTAACCCCTGTTACGCCACAAACGATCGTCATTGACTATTCCGCGCCTAACGTTGCGAAAGAAATGCACGTCGGCCACCTCCGCTCGACTATTATTGGTGACGCTGCCGCCAGAACCCTGTCCTTCGTAGGGCATCATGTTATTCGCGCCAACCATGTCGGTGACTGGGGAACGCAGTTCGGTATGCTCATTGCCTACCTGGAAAAGGTACAAAATGAGAATGCCAGCGAGATGGACTTGTCCGATCTGGAAGCATTCTATCGCGAAGCGAAAAAACATTATGACAGCGATGCCGACTTCGCCGAACGCGCACGCCGTTACGTTGTGAAATTGCAGGGTGGCGACGAATATTGCCGTCAGATGTGGCGCAAACTCGTCGACATCACCATGACGCAAAATCAGATCAACTACGAACGTCTTAATGTCACGCTGACCAAGCAGGATGTGATGGGGGAAAGTCTCTATAACAGCATGCTGCCGGGCATCGTTGCCGATCTGAAGGCGAAAGGCTTAGCGGTTGAAAGCGAAGGGGCGACGGTAGTTTTCCTTGATGAATATAAAAACAAGGAAGGAGAACCGATGGGCGTTATCATCCAGAAAAAGGATGGCGGTTACCTCTATACCACCACGGATATCGCCTGCGCCAAATATCGTTATGAAACGCTGCATGCCGATCGTGTGCTTTACTACATCGATTCTCGTCAGCATCAACACTTGATGCAGGCCTGGACTATCGTGCGTAAAGCTGGCTATGTTCCTGATTCTGTCAGTTTAGAACACCATATGTTCGGTATGATGCTAGGCAAAGACGGTAAGCCGTTTAAAACACGTGCTGGCGGGACGATCAAATTGTCTGAGTTGCTGGATGAGGCTTACGATCGCGCACTGAAACTCATTGCAGAGAAAAACCCGCAGATGGCGGACGACGAATTGGCCGCCCTGGCGAAGGTCGTTTCGATCGGTGCGATAAAATACGCCGACTTGTCGAAGAACCGTACCACGGACTACATTTTCGATTGGGATAACATGTTGGCGTTTGAAGGCAATACCGCGCCGTATATGCAATATGCCTATACGCGTGTGGTCTCTATTTTCAAACGCGCTGGCATAAAGGAGGACAGCTTAACGCGGCCAATTATATTGAGCGATGAGCGTGAATTCATGCTGGCGACGCGTTTGCTGCAATTCGAAGAAACCATCACTACCGTTGCCCGTGATGGCACGCCGCACGTGATGTGTAGTTATTTATACGATCTGGCGGGTCTGTTCTCCAGTTTCTATGAGCACTGCCCGATCCTCAATGCAGACAGTGACGATGTGCGCCAGAGCCGCCTTAAACTGGCGCTGCTGACGGCAAAAACATTGAAACAAGGTCTGGATACATTGGGGATCGAAACCGTCGAGAAGATGTAATCAGCATCTCCCCGCCTTCCAGCAACCTATTAAAAAACGCCGTGAGTCACTGCACTCATGGCGTTTTTTTTATTGCGTTACACGGTCAAGCGCTTACACACCACGGCGGGCAAAATCTCTGGGGTGAAATCCCAACAGTGCCAACGTGGCGAAATAGGACCCCGCCCCTGCGACAACAACCAGCAACAAACGCAGGATTCGCATGGCCATATTGCCGTCATCCCATGCTGGCATCCACGCTAGCATGCCAAATAAAACCAACGACATCACCATAACCGCAACCAGCAGACGAATCAGAAAACGCCGCCACCCCGGTTGCGGTTGGAAAATGGCCTGCTTACGCAGTTGCCAATACAGCAATCCGGCATTCAGACAGGAAGCCAGCCCGATGGACAGCGCCAGTCCAGCATGTTGCAGCGGGCCGATAAAGATCACATTCATGATTTGGGTCAGGACTAACGTCACTAGCGCAATTTTCACAGGCGTTTTGATATCCTGCCGGGAATAAAAGCCGGGCACGAGCACCTTAACGACAATGAGCCCCATTAATCCGACTGAGTAGGCAATCAGCGCCCGCTGAGTCATCAGCGCGTCAAAAGCGCTAAATTTTCCATATTGAAAGAGCGATACCGTTAACGGCTTAGCTAAGATCCCGAGGGCAACCGCACTCGGCAGCGCCAGCAAGAAACACAGGCGTAACCCCCAATCCATCAGTCGCGAGTACTCCTCGTTATTACCGCTGGCAAAACTCTTCGCTAACGACGGGAGCAAGATCGTCCCTAATGCTACACCCAGCACCCCCGAAGGAAACTCCATCAGGCGATCGGCATAATACATCCACGATACCGCGCCTTCGCTAAGGAATGAGGCGAAAATAGTGTTGATAATTAATGAAACCTGACTCACCGACACCCCCAAAACCGCAGGCCCCATCAGCTTTATAACCCGCCAAACACTCGGGTCACGCCATTTCAGGCGCGGCAAAACCAGCATGCCAATTTTTTTCAGATGTGGTAGCTGATAGCCGAGTTGCAGTATCCCCCCCACCAATACCGCCCAGGCCAGCGCCATCACCGGTGGGTTAAAATAAGGGGCAGCAAACAGCGAAAAGCCAATCATGCTCACATTAAGCAGCGTCGGCGCAAATGCAGGTACCGAAAAACGGTTCCAGGTGTTGAGTATCGAACCAACCATAGAGGTCAGTGAAATTAGCAGGATGTAAGGAAAGGTGACGCGCAATAGATCCGACGTAAGCGTAAAGCGCTCAGGGGTCGCGGCAAAGCCAGGCGCGGTCACCATAATCACCCAGGGCGCCGCGACCATCCCCGCCACGGTGACCAACGCCAAAATTAGCGTCAGCATACCCGAAACGTAAGCGAGAAACGTACGCGTGGCTTCCTCACCCTGCTGGCTTTTGTATTCGGCCAAAATAGGAATGAAAGCCTGTGAAAATGCGCCTTCCGCAAAAATACGTCGGAGCAGGTTGGGCAGCTTAAATGCCACAAAGAAAGCATCTGTCGCCATACCCGCACCAAAAATACGGGCGACGATCGCATCACGCGCAAACCCTAACACGCGCGATAACATGGTCATGGAACTGACGGCAGCCAGTGATTTAAGTAAATTCATCGATTATGTTCTGAACAATTCAGGCGCAATTATTGACCCATTGGGCCATCCTGATAGCGAGGTGCGACTAGTCTACGCATTGCGCGTATAATTGCCACCGGACATTGCCATAACCATCGAACTTTTCGGCCTTTTCCTTAGCGTGGAGACTTCCATTCCGCATACGTCAATGCCGTTAATACATGGTCCTGCCACTTACCATCAATAAGTAGATAATTCTTCGCATACCCCTCGCGCTCAAACCCCAGACGCGCTAATAGATTCCCGCTGCGCTGATTGTGCGGCATATAGTTAGCCATGATGCGATGCATCCGTTGTTGGCGCTGCATATAACGTATTGCTGGCTGTAACGCTTCATACATCAGCCCTTGTCCCTGCCATTTTTGGCCCAGCGAATAGCCCAGATAGCATGCGTAAAACGATCCGCGCAGCACATTGCTGAAATTAGCCACGCCGTACACCTCATTTTCATTCGGATCTAGCAGGAGAAAATAGAAGGCGCTGCCCTGTTTATGCATATCATTAATGACGCTCAACCGCGCCTGCCAGCCAGAAGGATAACAGTGGCTGGCATCCCTCACCGGTTCCCAGGGTTTGAGGAAATCACGGTTTTCAGAATAGTATTCTGCCAAACGCCACGCATCGCGCTCATGGGCCAGGCGTACCACCAGCCTCTCAGTTGTCAATTGCACTCTTGTCGGCGTTGAACGATAGCCAAACATGCTTTCCCCTGCCTCGCGTGTTATCGATAAGTAAAATTCATCGCCACTAACCATGTGGCTATTGCACAAAAGCAGAAAATATCGGTATTCCCGCCAATCCTTACTATAACCACATTAATTCGGTGACGTAAAACCCATGCTGCCGAGTTATTGCGCAGTCGCTTCTGAAATGCCTGAGTTTTTCGTCAATATGTCGATCGAATATCATTAAGACGATAAAAAAATATTATCCCCCAATGGGCTATACCAATCTCGAATTAGGGTACAAAATAGCCGCGTCTATTATTTTCCTCTTCTCTTCATTGTGGTGAAACATGCCTCTGATGTCGCAAGCTCGGAGCTTGGGTAAATATTTTTTATTGCTCGATAATATGTTGGTCGTTTTGGGATTCTTCGTTGTCTTTCCCCTTATTTCCATTCGTTTTGTTGACGATCTCGGCTGGGCCGCATTATTAGTCGGCATTGCATTGGGATTACGCCAGCTTATTCAGCAAGGTCTCGGTATTTTCGGCGGAGCGATTGCCGATCGTTTCGGCGCCAAACCCATGATTATTATTGGCATGCTGCTACGCGCTTCCGGTTTTGTCTTCATGGCAATCGCCGATGAACCGTGGTTGTTGTGGCTGTCTTGCGCATTATCCGGCCTTGGTGGCACGCTATTCGATCCGCCACGGACCGCGCTGGTTATCAAGTTAGTTCGCCCACAGGAACGTGGTCGCTTTTATTCCCTGTTAATGATGCAGGACAACGCCGGCGCCGTGATTGGCGCCCTCATCGGCAGTTGGCTACTTCAGTACGATTTTAAGGTGGTTTGCTGGGCCGGCGCCGTCATTTTCGTGATGGTCGCCATGTTGAATGCCTGGCTGCTGCCAGCCTATCGTATCTCGACCATCAAAACGCCAATAGTGGAAGGTCTGACACGCGTCATTCGCGACCGTCGTTTCCTCATGTATGTGTTAACGCTAACCGGCTACTACATGCTGGCGGTTCAGGTGCTCCTGATGTTACCCATTATGGTCAATGAGCTTGCCGGGACGCCGTCGGCGGTGAAATGGATGTATGCCATTGAAGCCACACTATCACTTACGCTGTTGTACCCTATCGCCCGCTGGAGTGAAAAACGCTTCCGCCTGGAGCAGCGTCTGATGGCGGGACTTTTCATTATGTCTCTCAGCATGTTCCCTATCGGGATGGCAACCGACCTGCAAACCTTACTCATGCTTATTTGCCTGTTCTATGTGGGGTCGATTATCGCTGAACCCGCGCGCGAAACGTTGAGTGCATCGCTGGCAGATGCCAGAGCCAGAGGCAGCTATATGGGCTTTAGCCGACTTGGACTTGCGCTCGGCGGGGCAATAGGCTATAGCGGCGGCGGTTGGCTATTTGATACCGGGCATACGTTGAATCAGCCCCAACTCCCGTGGTTTATGCTAGGTACTATTGGGTTCCTGACGTTAGCCGCGCTGTACTGGCAATTCAATCAACGCCGCATTGAACCTGCCATGCTCGGTGGGCATTAGTCCGCGGGTGTCCTATACAGCCCACTTCGTTGGCAAAGCCATCCGCCGATTTCAGTGCTATCCTACGCAGCCCGGCCTATCCCCCCAACGGCTGATAGGCTAAAGGTGGGTGTCTAGAGCCCATCATAGATCGCCGTGCGCATAAACTTCGTTTAAAGCGTGATTTCACTGAAATGGAGATCGCGCACCATTTAGTAGGCTCAAGAGGTCAGAGTAATGAGAAAATTAGGATGGATGACGGCGACTGCCGTGCTGCTCGCATTTACCCTTAGCGGCTGTAATAAACTGACTCAACTCACGCTCAGTGAGCAGGAAATCAATGAGTACCTGCAAAAACATAATGATTACCAGAAACAGCTTGGTGTGCCGGGTGTCGTTGATGCGCATATCGTTTTGAGCGATCTCTCTAGCCAGATTGGTCGCGCAGAACCGGGAAAAGTGACGCTGACAGGCAAAGCAAACGTCGATATCTCCTCGCTGTTGGGAAATCAGACGGCACAGATGACGCTAACGCTAAAAGCTCAGCCCGTGTTTGATCACTCGCAGGGAGCCATCTACCTCAAAGAAATGGAACTCGTGGATTATCACGTACAGCCGGAAAAAATGCAGGCGGTGATGAAAACCTTAAGCCCCTACCTTAATCAATCGCTTAAAAGCTATTTTGACCAAAAACCAGCATACGTTCTGGACGCGGAAAAAAGTATGGCGCAATCGCTGGTTAAGAAGGTAGCAAAGGGCATCGACGTCAAGCCCGGCCAGATCGTTATTCTGTTTACGGACTAAGATCCCTTCGCCGATAGCGGGTGACCTCGGCGAATACGAGCGTCACCTCCGCCCTTATTTTAGCGCTTCGGGTTCGTTTTCTTCACGGTATTCAGCCAACTCCTCCCGCATAGCCTCCAGAGCCTCACGGCACATTATCGCTAGCGTACGATAAAATACGCTGGTGGCGTGACTTTCTACTTTCCCGAGAAAGCGGTCGCTCCAGGGTAAGAGATAGCGTTCAAACAGCGTTATTTGAGCGGCAGATTCATCATCTTGTGACTGGTCTTCCAGCCATGAAGCCGCAAGCAACAAGCGACCGAAATGATCGACAGCGCCCTCATTATTATTTAGCGGCATACCGCGCTGCTGTAAAAAGAGGCGAATTTCCGCGTCATCGGCATCCGTCTCATACGCCGAACGCCAGGGTGAAACCGAACCCGTTTGGCTATCAAACAGCGCCTGATAATCAGCCGCCATTGCCGCCATATCTATCCCCTTGCGTAACCGCGCGAGCAAGGCTTCTTGCTCCAACGGCCATTGCTGCGCCAGTTTTCCTTCCTTGATCAACGCAAACAGCGGCATCAGCAGCGGATCCTGCGGCTGACGATAAAACAGTGTCCCTAATATGCGGCATAAAACGGAAAATTCGTTCATTCATAACCCTATTGATTATTTAACAGCATTACAACCCGGCAAATTCTGCGATAGGTGGCATTCCGCGCATTTCAAGAAACGCCAACACACGACGAGGGCTGACATTTAATATGCGATCTTGCGGAAAATTAACTTCCTGTAAAATACGTTCGCAGTGGCTGAAATCCCCCAGAGAGAAGGCGATATGAGAATCAGAGCCTAAGGAAAGCACCCCGCCCGCATCACGGACCGCCTCGGCAACCGCACGACAGTTGGGTTCGCTGCCAACACGGGAATGCATAAAAGAAGAGTTATTCAATTCCAGCGCCACATTGTATTTTGCTGCCGCCTCAGCAACCGCACGGATATCGATGGGAAACTTGGGGTTACCGGGATGGCTAATGATATGCACGTCGCCGCGTGCCATGGTCGCAATCATCGCCGCAGTATGTGTCTCTTTGTCCTGCGGTGGAAAAACCGGTTCATGAAACCCCGCGATAATCACATCCATTTGTTCCAGCATGGGGCCGGTGCAGTCAATATCGCCGGCAATATTTTTAATATTGGCTTCAATACCGCGCAGGATACCCACACCCTCGACCACACGCGGCCATACCCGCATATTCATAAAGTGCCAGTAATGGGGCGCATCAGCCATATCCGGGCCGTGATCGGTAATAGCAAACAGGCGAATGTTCTTCTGCTGGGCTTCAGCAATGTAATCATGCAAAGTGCTGTACGCATGGGTACTGGCAACGGTGTGCATATGCAGATCGACGGGGTACATAGGTTCTCCTGAGGCAACATTTACGCCCCAGCATACCATTTTCAGGGGTATTCCGCAGTGGGCAAGCCGCCTTGTAACCTATAATTAACATGGTGGGACCAGCACCGTGTATTTTTATCCGCTTTTTGTTCCTTCCCCTCCTGAAATGCGCGCACAAAATCAGTGCACATCATGCACTTTGATGCAGCCCAGCGCTCCCCAATGGTTCAAACGCTCACCGAAATGAATGAGCATAGGGGTTTTTTTGCCCCTAAATGGTCAATTTATTGTTTGTTTTTAAAAACATTCCCACATCACGGGAAATGAATTCCTAAAAGATGGCACGCTTGCTGCTTTAGTCATGATATCTACAAATCACCAAGCAGGGTTTGCGCGTTGAAGAACTTCACTATCGCAGCGGAATCAGAAGAGACGGTCGCGACGTCGGAGCGTGTATTAATGCTTTTACGGCTGATCGCCGGATCGAATCGGCCGCTTAGCGCGAATGAATTAATGGCTACCTCCGGGTTAACCAAAAGCACCCTCTACCGTCTTCTGGCCTCTCTACGCCGCTGGGGGTTCGTTCTCGAAACGGAAAAACTGTACGCGCCGGGGCCAGCCTGCTTACAGCTATCGATTAATTTCGATACGGTAAATTTGCTGGCGCAGCATGCCCAGCAAGCGATGCAGACATTATGTGAGGAAACCCAGGAAACGGTCGCCGTCAGCGTGGCGATGCAAAATGAGGCTATCTGCATCAGCATGCTGGAACCGCGGCAGGCACTACGCTGCTCCTTTGAAAAGGGACGTAGCCTGCCTCTGCACCGCGGGGCCACCGCAAAATGCCTGCTAGCCCATTTGCCATCCTCACATCGTCAGGCTGTACTGACGACGGCCTGGCCGGATGGCTTTACACGCGCCGAGCGTCTGAACGAATTAGAGCATATCGTGCGGCAGGGTTATGCCGTTAGCGACAGCGAGGTCGATGAAGGCGTGTGGGGGGTCAGCGTTCCGCTTCTAACCCATGAGAAACGATTGCTTGGCGTACTCAGCCTGATGGCGCCGTCCTTACGCGCCGCCCATCGTCAGGCGTCCTTGATTCAGGCCACCCGTTTGGCCGCAGACCAGATTACTCACCGTTTCATTCAGGCGGAACACCCCTTTATTTTTAATACTAACCAGAGAGCGTGAGCACCATGACAATCATAAAACACACCATGAAAAATATCGTCGTTGCGATGAGCCTGTGCGGTTTCTCCGCAATGAGCCTCGCGGCAGGCACGCCAATTAAAGCGGTCACTGATGCCACGTTTCCGCCAATGGAATATATGGAAAACCAAAAGATGACCGGCTTTGATATTGAGCTGACGGAAGCCATCGCCAAAAAACTGGATCGCCCCATCGAATGGACTAATGTCGATTTCAAAGGGTTAATTCCCAGCCTTACCTCTGGTCGCGCGGATATTGCCATCTCTGCAATTTACATCACGCCGGAGCGCCAGCAGGTGGTTAATTTTACCGTGCCGTATCTGGCTGGCGGTTTAGTGGTGATGGTGAAAGAAGGAAATAACAGCATCCAGAAAGCAGACGATTTAAACGGTAAAAAGGTCAGCGTACAGACTGGAACCAAATCCGTGGGGTGGCTGAAAACCCACATGCCAGCGGTGCAGACGGTGGAGGTTGAGAAAAACCAGCAGATGTACAACCTGGTCAGTATTGGGCGTGTTGATGCGGCCGTCACCGGTAAGCCCGCCGCCTATCAATACGCCAGAACGCGCGGTGGCATGAAGATCCTCCCTACCCCGCTAACCAGCGAAGAATACGGCATCGCCGTGCGCAAGGACGAGACCGCCTTAGTCGGCGAAATCAATACGGCGCTGGAACAGCTTAAGGCCGACGGCAGCTACCAGCAACTGCTCGATAAGTGGTTTCCTGCCCAGACAAAGTAAACATCCACGCGTAGTCGCACAGAATAACAGGAAGAAGAATGAGCCTTGACCTTAACTTTGCCCCCGTGTTTGCCAGTAGCGATACGTTATTGGCAGGCACGCTGGTCACCATCGAAGTAACGCTATGCGCGTTGCTGTTAAGTTGCCTGCTGGGTTTGATTATTGGCGTCGCGCGAATCAACCCGCAGCGAAAATTTATTTATGGACTGGCCAGCACCTATGTGGCGATTATTCGCGGAACGCCATTACTGGTTCAACTTTTTATCTGGTATTACGGCCTACCGCGTTTAGGCATTCTTTTACCTTCCTTTTTTTGCGGCGTTATTGGGCTTGGGCTTTATTCCGCCGCCTATATTTCAGAGATCGTGCGCGGCGCGATATTGTCTGTGGATCGCGGACAAACCGAGGCGGCCCGTTCGTTGGGAATGTCGGCAAAGCAGGCGATGCGCAAAATCATTTTGCCTCAGGCATTGGTAAGAATGCTCCCTCCACTGGGTAATGAATTCATCGCGCTAATTAAAAACTCAGCGCTTGTTTCCCTTATTACGATTCACGACGTAATGCAGCAGGGGAATACGATTATTAGCAACACCTACCGCGACCTCGAAACGTATCTCGTTATTGCGGTGATCTACTTCATCCTGACGGGATTTACCGTCATTACGCTGCGCCATTTTGAAAAACGTCATCATCAAAGAGGGGTTCAATAATGCTAGCGACGGAGGCAACGACTTCACCGCAAATCTCTATTCGCGGTTTAAAGAAAAGCTATGGCGATCATGTTGTGCTGGACGGCATTGATTTCGACGTTATGCCGGGGCAGGTTATCGTGATTATTGGCCCCAGCGGATCGGGCAAGAGCACATTCTTACGCTGCTGCAACGGACTTGAGCTTCCGGAAAGCGGCGATATTACGCTGTGTGGCCGCCCGCTGATCAGTAAGGGGAAACCGCTGCCGGAGAAACAGCTTAATGAATTACGCAAAGATGTCGGCATGGTTTTTCAATCGTTTAACCTGTTTCCCCATCTCTCGGTACTCGACAATCTCTGCGTTGCGCCAGTTATGTTGCGCAATAAGGATAAAGCCACGGCGCGACGCCATGCCTTAGCCCTGTTGGAAAAAGTCGGGTTAGCCATGAAAGCGGATGCCATGCCGGGCAATTTATCCGGCGGACAAAAGCAACGCGTCGCCATCAGCCGGGCGCTGGCAATGTCGCCTTCAGTGATGCTTTTCGATGAACCCACGTCGGCCCTTGACCCGGAACTGGTTGGCGAAGTTCTCAATGTGATGAAAATGCTGGCGCGCGAAGGTATGACGATGATGGTTGTGACCCACGAAATGGGCTTTGCGCGTGAAATGGCCGATGTCGTAGTCGTGATGGATGGCGGCGGCATTGTGGAATCCGGGCCACCGGAACACATTTTCAATACGCCACAACATGAGCGCACGCAGAAGTTCCTTAATGCGGTGCTGACGCGTCAATAACGCGACATCAATATTCAGACAGAAGATGACTATGACTAATAAATCGCTTTTCGCGCGCCACGCTTGGCTTACACAAGGATGGCATCAGAATGTCCTTATTCATTGGGATGAGCGCGGAATGATCACGCAAATCGTCCAGGATGCCCCTCTGCCAACAGGAGTTGAGATAGCGGAATGGCTGATCCCGGGGATGCCCAATCTGCACTCTCATGCTTTCCAGCATGTTTTCGCCGGGTTAACCGAGTATCGCCAGCACCCATCCGACAGTTTTTGGAGCTGGCGTAAGCTGATGTACGCCTTTGCGCAACAAATCACTCCGTCGCAGCTCTACGTTATCGCGACTCACCTTTATCAGGAGATGCTGAGCGCGGGCTATACCTCCGTATGCGAATTTCATTACGTTCATCATCAGCCCAACGGACACCCCTACCCCAACGCTATCGCGATGAGCGAGGCGCTCCTGCGCGCGGCACAAAATAGTGGCATAGGCATGACGTTGCTGCCCGTACTGTATCAAACCAGTGGGTTCGGCAATAAGCCAGCGGAACCACATCAGCGCCGCTTTACGCATGATGCCGAAGCATTTCTACAGACCTGGCGGCAACTCTATCCTCTGTGCCAAGCTGCGGGAGCGACGTTGGGTATCGCTCCCCACTCGTTACGCGCGGTCAATCCTGACGATTTACGCCGAGTACTTAGCCATATTCATCAGAGCGATCCTCTGGCTCCCGTGCATATTCATGTGGCGGAACAGACTAAAGAAGTCGACGACTGCCTGGCATGGTGCGGTAAGCGACCAGTTGCATGGTTATTGGATAATTTCGCCGTTGACGAACGCTGGTGTTTAATTCACGCAACGCATATGGATGCTGATGAGTATCGCCGCGCGGCCGCCTCCGGCGCGGTGATTGGGCTATGCCCCACCACCGAAGCCAATCTTGGCGATGGTATCTTTGACTTTACGCGCTGGCAGGCGCATGCAGGCCGCTGGGGAATTGGCTCTGACAGTCATATCGCCGTCAATGCGGCAGAGGAACTGCTGCAATTGGAATACTCACAACGTCTGCTACGCCGCGAGCGCAACGTTTGTTGTGATGAACAGCAACCAGACGTTGCCAGCTATCTCTATCGTCAAGCGCTGACGGGGGCGCGCAAGCCTCTGGCAGGCCGATTGCCGGCATTCAGTTGCACCAGCAGGCAGATTTTATCGAACTGGACGCCAACCATCCACTCCTCGCCGGGCGAAAACCGGAAAGCGCACTGGCGGTACACCTATTCGCCAGTTCCCGACGTTCGGCGATCCGTCGCGTCTGGACCGCCGGTATAGAACGCGCCTCAACGCCATGTCACTCACCACAGGCGCTCACCGCCGTTCGCCAGGAAATTCTTGCAACCTTGCCACAGGAATAACGTATGTCTCAGCCTATTGACTACCTTTTTCAACGCGGCAACACGCCGCTATTCATCACCATGCCGCATGTGGGGACGGCAATCCCCGATGATATCGCGCAAACGATGACGCCCGAAGCGCTCACCGTGCCCGATACCGATTGGCATATTGAAAAACTCTACGCATTTGCGACAGCCCTTGGCGCATCAGTACTTCAGGCCAACTGGTCGCGTTATGTTGTCGATTTGAACCGCCCGCCGGATGACGCGTCGCTGTATCCTGGGCAAGCCACCACTAGCCTGTGTCCGGTAACGCGCTTTGACGGCGGCGCAATCTATCGCGCCGGGTGCGAACCTGATGCGCAGCAGATCGCCTACCGTCGCCGCCGTTACTGGCAACCGTGGCACGATAAGGTACAGCAAACCCTGAACGAACTGCGCCAACAGTTTCCCGTGGTCGTATTATGGGATGCACATTCAATCCGCTCTGTTTTGCCACAGTTTTTCGAGGGTAAATTACCTGACTTTAATATTGGTACTAACGATGGCGTCAGTTGTTCGCCTGATTTACAAGCACGTATCGCAACCGTGGCCAGAAAAAGTACCTCATTGACATCCGTTGAAAATGGCCGATATCGGGGAGGGTACATTACCCGCCATTATGCCGCGCCGGCACAGGGGGTTCACGCCCTGCAAATGGAGTTGGCTCAAAGCGCCTACATGGATGAAAATCCGCCGTGGGAGTGGCGCGCAGAGCAAGCGCAAGCATTACAGGGGATTCTGGAAGAGATGCTGCAAAACGCACTGGCGTTTACCCGTTAGAAAATAGAAAAAGCAATCAGACCCTCCAACATTAACAGGATCTGATTGCAACTTTTCATCTTGCGCGCATTAACGCGAAAACAACGAGCGCTAATAACCGAACGTTTCCATAACAGGCGGTTAATAAACTCGCGCGCTACTCGCCGAACAAACATCCTGTTTGTCAGCCGCGCAGACTCCATTTCCGGTGAATAATGTTAGCGTAACGACAAGTGGCTAACAAATGTGTGCTGAAACCGTCAATGGCGACAACCCTGCCTGACACGCAATCGCAACTACGCGCAGTAAATCAAAGCGTTGACCAAAATCTTCAGCTTGGCATGCCCCATGCTTACCTCTTTACCAAATCTTGAATTGAGCAACATCGAGTTGGAGAGAGAATCATGCCGAAAAAAATGAAGACCATGGACGGAAATACGGCGGCGGCCTATGTGTCTTATGCCTTCACGGACGTTACCGCGATTTATCCTATTACACCTTCGACTCCGATGGCAGAAAGTGTTGATGAATGGGCCGCACAGGGTAAAAAAAACCTGTTCGGTCAGACGGTGAAAATCATCGAGATGCAGTCCGAGTCCGGTGCCGCCGGGGCAATACACGGCGCCTTGCAGGCTGGCGCTCTGGCGACCACTTATACCGCTTCGCAAGGGTTATTATTAATGACGCCGAACCTGTACAAAATTGCGGGTGAATTGTTGCCCGCTGTTTTTCATGTCAGCGCGCGTGCTCTGGCAACCAATTCGTTGAATATCTTTGGTGACCATCAGGACGTCATGGCTGTTCGCCAGACCGGTTGCGCCATGCTGGTAGAAAGCAGCGTCCAGGAGGTGATGGATCTTGCCGCAGTGGCACATCTGACTGCCATAAAAGGGCGTATCCCGTTTATCAATTTCTTTGATGGTTTCCGTACGTCTCACGAAATCCAGAAAATCGAAGTGCTCGATTATGAAGATTTGGGCGCGTTGCTGGACCGGGAAGCCGTGGCGCGTTTTCGCCAGAATGCCTTACATCCGGACCATCCGGTTATCCGGGGTACGGCACAAAACCCGGATATTTATTTCCAGGAGCGTGAGGCATCAAATAAATTCTACATGGCTCTGCCGGAAATGGTGGAGTCATACATGGAGAAAATCAGCGCCCTTACCGGTCGTGAGTATCATCTGTTCAACTATTACGGTGCGCCGGATGCTGTGCGGATGATTATTGCTATGGGATCGGTATGCGAAACCATTCAGGAAACGGTGGATTATCTCAATGCCTGCGGCGAAAAGGTCGGCGTGCTGACCGTCCACCTTTATCGGCCTTTTTCTTTATCGCATTTTTTCAAATATATTCCGAAGAGTGTCAGCAACATTGCCGTTCTCGATCGGACAAAAGAACCCGGTTCACTGGCTGAACCGCTGTATCTCGATGTGAAGAGTGCGTTCTATAACAGCGACTGGCGTCCGGTCATTGTCGGCGGCCGCTATGCGTTGGGCGGCAAAGATATTCTACCTTCCCACATTATGTCCGTCTTCAATAACCTAGCGTCTGAACGTCCGCGCGATGGTTTTACGGTGGGGATCAACGACGATGTCACCTTCACCTCATTGCCCCCCTCAGACCGTAGCCTTGATACATCATCTAACGGAACGACTGCCTGCAAATTCTGGGGACTGGGTTCAGACGGGACGGTCGGGGCGAATAAAAGCGCCATCAAAATTATCGGCGACAACACCGACATGTTCGCGCAGGCCTACTTCGCTTATGACTCTAAAAAGTCCGGTGGCGTCACGATGTCGCATCTGCGTTTCGGTCATAGCCCGATCAAATCCCCGTATTTAATCGATAAAGCGGATTTTATTTCGTGCTCACAACAATCCTACGTTCACAAATATCACCTGCTGGCAGGGCTGAAACCGGGTGGAACCTTCCTGCTCAACTGTAGCTGGGATGTCGCGGAGCTAGACGAAAAACTGCCTGTTGCCATGAAGCGCTATATAGCCGCAAACAATATCCAGTTTTATATCGTCAATGCCATCGGGATCGCCCAGAAACTGGGGCTGGGCGGGCGCTTTAATATGATCATGCAATCGGCTTTCTTCAAACTGGCAGACATCATTCCTCCGGCTCAGGCCGTGGAATACCTGAAACAGAGCATTGAGCATACATACGGTAATAAAGGCCAGAAGGTGGTCGATATGAATAATCTGGCGGTGGACAGCGGTTTTGAGTCTGTGTTGCAGGTCAATGTTCCGGTGGCGTGGAACCACCTGGAGGACAATGTTGTATCGTCTAAATCATTACCTGCATTTATCAAAGATATTCTGATCCCGATGAATAGGCAGGAAGGCGATTCGTTACCCGTCAGCACGTTTACCGGCATCGAGGATGGCACCTTTCCGTCCGGCACGGCGGCCTATGAAAAACGCGGTGTGGCAATTAATGTGCCCGTGTGGCAGCCGGATAAATGTACCCAATGTAACCAATGTGCCTTTATCTGCCCTCACGCGGCTATCCGCCCTGTATTGATTTCTGAAGAAGAAAAACAAAATGCACCGGCAGGGTTCAGCGCCATACTGGCCAGCGGAGCAGAAGATGCCTGGTATCGCCTCGCCATTTCTCCACTCGATTGCTCTGGTTGTGGTAACTGCGCCGATGTCTGCCCGGTCAAAGGCAAGGCGCTGGCCATGCAATCGCTGGAATCTCAGGAGCATGAAATTGATCTGTGGGACCATGCGCTCACCCTGACACCCAAAGCCAATCCGCAAAATAAATTCACCGTGAAAGGAAGCCAGTTTGAACAACCCCTGCTGGAGTTCTCCGGCGCCTGCGGGGGATGTGGTGAAACGCCTTACGCCAAGCTAGTGACTCAGTTATTTGGCGACAGAATGATGATTGCCAATGCCACCGGTTGCTCATCTATCTGGGGCGCAAGCGCACCCTCTATTCCTTATACCACTAATCACAAAGGGCATGGACCAACCTGGGCCAACTCACTTTTTGAAGATAACGCCGAGTTTGGTCTTGGCATGCTGCTGGGCGTGGATGCGCTTCGTGATGCCCTCGCCACACAGGTTAAGGCCGCGCTCAATCATGACTCGGAAGCACCACTGGACGCTGAACTGGCAGACTGCCTGAGTGACTGGCTGGCCAATAAAGATCGGGGTGAAGGGACCCGAGAACGGGCAGAAAAAGTGGTGGCGCTTCTGGCTTCTCAAGTGCCGGGAAAAAATCCATATATAGACAATATCTATGCCCATCGTGATTATTTGGCGAAACGTTCTCACTGGATTTTTGGTGGTGACGGCTGGGCCTATGACATCGGTTTCGGAGGGCTGGATCATGTGCTGGCATCGGGTAAGGATATCAACGTTCTGGTATTTGATACCGAGGTCTATTCCAACACGGGCGGCCAGTCGTCTAAATCGACGCCCGCGGCCGCCATTGCGCAATTTGCGGCCAATGGCAAGAAAACCCGAAAGAAAGATCTGGGCATGATGGCGATGAGTTACGGCTACGTGTATGTCGCACAAATCGCTATGGGAGCCGACAGAAATCAGACGATACGGGCGATTGCTGAAGCCGAAGCCTATCCAGGACCTTCCCTCATTATTGCTTATGCAGCCTGTATCAATCACGGTTTGCGTATTGGTATGGGACGCAGTCAGCATGAAGCCAGACGCGCTGTCGAGGCGGGATATTGGGCAAATTACCGCTATCACCCGCAACGGAAAGATGCAGGTAAAAATCCGTTCATCCTCGATTCTGATGAGCCAGAAGAGGATTTCCAGGAATTTCTGGCGGGCGAAGTTCGCTACTCGTCATTGAAAAAGCTGTATCCGGAATTTGCCGAGTCTTTGTTTAAAAAGACGGAAGACGATGCTCGTGAACGACGTGAAGGTTATAAAAAACTCGCGTCATCCTGAGCGAAAACGACGCGTTGTCTTAGTCCACTCTTTTAACAGGCGTTTGATATATCAGGAGATAATTATGGCTACCATCGGTATTTTTTTTGGATCTGATACAGGGCAAACAAGAAAAGTTGCAAAACTTATCTACCAGAAATTGGACGGCATTGCCGACGCGCCTCTGGATGTCCGGCGTGCAACCCGTGAACAGTTTTTATCCTACCCGGTATTGCTGCTGGGTACGCCAACGCTGGGCGATGGCGAGTTGCCAGGCGTGGATACCGGCTGTCAGTATAACTCCTGGCTGGAGTTCATCAGCACGCTGTCCGAAGCCGATCTGACTGGTAAAACAGTGGCCTTATTCGGGCTGGGCGATCAGCTTAATTATTCCAAAAATTTTGTGAGTGCAATGCGGATCCTCTATGACCTCGCCATTTCGCGTGGTGCCCGCATTGTAGGTCAGTGGCCACGTGAAGGTTATAAATTCTCGTTCTCCGCCGCACTGCTGGAAAACAATGAATTTGTCGGCCTGCCACTGGATCAGGAAAATCAGTATGATCTGACCGAGGAGCGCATTGACGCGTGGTTGGGGGTGCTCAAACAGGCTGTGCTCTGACCCTCCGGTGATGGCACCTCCGCTAAAAAGACAAAACCAGCCGTCTGGCTGGTTTTGTTCTATCGACAGGAGTCGATTTTTTGCTCACTCGCTCTGGTCATTGCGGGTGAAATACGCAGAACCCGAGGCGCTACGCCTATTCTTCCGGCGCAAAGCAGGTGTTCCATTCACAGCATTCGTTACAGCTTGGCGAGCGACAGACGATTTCGCCCAGCGACCCAATACATTGTTGGCGATAGAAGAACTTTTTCCAACGCATGTTCTGATGATTAAGCCTGACCAGTTCAGGAAAGCAATCAGCCATCAGATCGCGCAGTTCAGCGCGGGAATCCAGCCCAAGATCCTGCCACAGATGATCAAACCCCATCGAGGCCGTGGCGATCAGTGCATGCATCGGTGCGGCCTCCGGCACCTGTGACTGTGAGAGCCAGCGCGCCAGTTGTTCACGTTCCCGGGTTCGGGTCTGTTGCAGCAGCCCGAGCAGTTTTTGCTGCTCGAGTTGCCATGTGGACAGCATCGGCGCGGTGTGTCCGGTATATTGCAACAAGGCCTGCCAGGCGGCATCATCCAGCCCCATCTGCGGCGGGAAATGCGAGCGTCCAGCGAGATGCAATGACACCAACCGGCGCAACCACCCTTGCGCGCCGTTCATCACGCCACCCCGCGAATGCTGATTTCCCCCCGGGCTAGCTTTCGTTGCTGCCACCATTGCGCCAACACGGTGTCAACCGACTGCCAGGCGCCATCCACCTGCGGTTCGATGCCAGCCGCTTCCAGCCGTTTCCAGGGCGTCAGGCCTATGCGCGCGCAGAATACCGCTTTAACATCCGCCAGCAATGCCAGCAAGGCATCCATATTTTCCGTGGCATCTTGCGGCTCGCAGTCATCCGGCGAACGGCAATAGCGGGGCGTAAAACGCTGCCCGACCTGCATCACGCCCGCCGCCGACAGACTGTACAGCGTAAAACGATCGGCGTGACCGAAGTGCTGATCGACAGCCTGCCCTTGCGACGTTGCCACCGCCACCAGACAGGCGTCCGCTTCTTCGGATTCGCCCTGCGATACAATACTTGCGTGAAGCTGTGCACGCTGATGCAACACCGGTAAGTAAGGCGGCGGATTAACCGGCACGGAGGCCAGCGGGAAAGCCGCATTGCGATCTTCACCCAGCATGCCGATGGCATCTGCGCGGCACTGATGGCAGTGCATCATCTGCGGCATCGAAATACCGCAGGCTTTTCGCACCGAGGCCACCATGTCGGCGTCCGGTTCCGGCTGCCCGTTCAGCCCGAATACGGTCCCGTGTTCGGGACGAGAAATCAGCGGCATAATGTTATGTAAAAACGCGCCCCATTCGCTCGCCTGCTGGCTAACCGCCTGCATATGCCGGTCATTAATCCCTGGGATCAGCACTGAGTTGATTTTCACCAGCACGCCTTTTTCAATCAGCTTTCTGATGCCCTCAGCCTGACGTTCAATCAGCAGGTCTGCCGCCATCCGCCCGGTATATCGTTCGCCTTCATACCACAACCAGGCATAGATTTTTTCGGCCACGGCCGGATCCAGCGCATTCATCGTCACCGTGACATGATCCACACCGATATCCACCAGTCGGTCCACCACATCCGGCAGCATCAGGCCATTGGTAGAAAGACACAGTTTGAGATCCGGCAGTTGCTGGCGCAGCAGTTCGAGCGTCTGGAACGTGCGACCGATATTAGCCAGCGGATCGCCTGGCCCTGCGATGCCGACCACGGAAAGTTGCGGGATCGCCGCTGCCACCTGACGGGCTTTGGCCACCGCCTGTTCGGGAAGCAACAATTCCGACACGACGCCAGGACGTGATTCATTACTGCAATCGTATTTCCGATTACAGTAATGGCATTGCAGATTACAGGCTGGGGCAACGGCCAGATGCATTCTGGCAAAGCGATGATGTCCGCTGACGGAATAACACGGGTGCTGCGCCGCTTTACGAGCCAGTTGTTTATTAACACGGTGCTGGCCTTGTCCGGCGCAACCCGCAGAGGAGGGACAGGATGTCATAGCGGTAAACCTTAATCAGCAGAAGGTTCTGCATATTTGCAAAGAACATACCGTTGATGAAGACAGTAAAAAACGTGATTTATTAACATCTTATATCGGGAATGCGCAGGGGTTATTTGTCAGATTTATGGCGTTGTGCCGACATTGTTTCAAAAGCAACAAGGTCGGCACGTCGCCATGACAGGAAGACCAGATCAGATGCGGTGCATGTTGATGTCCATAATTTGAATGCGGTAGGCAATCTGGCGCGGCGTCATACCCAGTAATCTGGCCGCTTTAGCTTGCACCCAACCGGTTTTTTCCAATGCCGCAATCACCCGCTGACGTTCGTCGAGATCCTGATCCAGCCAGCTTTCGTCTGCCGCCACAGGCGGTCTGGGTTTGGCGGACAGCGCCGGGGATTCGTGGTGATTGAACAGGATCACGTCGCGGTCGATCAGCCCCTCATCGGTCATTACCGAGGCCCGTTCAAGGCAGTTTTCCAGTTCACGCACATTGCCCGGCCAGCTGTAGGTCATCAGCAGACGCACCGCGCCGTCGCTGATGCGCAGATCCCGCCCCTGACGCAGCGCAATCTTTTTGACCAGAAACGGCGCCAGCTCGGCGATATCGTCCAGACGTTCACGCAACGCCGGCAACGAAACCGGCATCACATTCAGGCGATAATACAGATCCTCGCGAAAATTCCCGGCACGCACTTCCTCCTCAAGATTACGATTAGTGGCGGCAATAATGCGCACATCCACTTTCAGCGTGGTGTCGCCCCCGACCCGTTCCATTTCACCTTCCTGCAAAATACGCAACAGCTTAGCCTGAAACGATGCGCTCGATTCGCCGATTTCATCAAGAAATAACGTGCCGCCGTCCGCCAGTTCAAAGCGCCCTTTGCGGGTGCGGATAGCGCCGGTGAAGGCCCCTTTTTCATGGCCGAACAGTTCGCTTTCCAGCAGGTTATCCGGCAGCGCGGCGCAGTTGAATTTCACAAACGGCGCGGCCGCGCGTGGCGAGTTGTAATGAATAGCGTTGGCGATAAGTTCCTTGCCTGTGCCGCTTTCGCCCCGGACCAATACCGTGGTATCCCACTTGGAAACCTGACGTAAAATGTCCATGGTCTGGCGCATCGCCTGGCTTTTACCGACCATCTGATCGAAACCAAACTGGCGCGGAGCACTGCAACGCACTGGCGTCTGGGCAGGTAACGATTCCGGTGGCGTAGCGAAACGCAATGGCTGGCTAATGAGATTCGCCACCATTTCCAAGAAACGCGTACTGGCCGTCAGCCGGTCTTCGTGCAACGCCATCGGCTGTGCCACCAGCACACCCGCAGGTAGATTATCCGCACCGGGAATCGGCACCCCAATCAGTGGCAGGCTGTAATCATAAATATTCAGGCGATCGAGAAAACGCTGATCGTCTGAGATACGCGGTAAGACCAGCGACTGACGCTGACTCATCACCGCGCCGATCACGCCTTCCCCCATGCGGTAACGGACATGGCGGGTCTCTTTTTTCCTTTCGCCGTCGATGCCGTGCAGGGACTCCACAAAGAGCGCATTGCGTTCTTTATCAAACAGACACACCATGCCGTATTGCATAAAAGCATGATCGTGCAGCACTTCGAGGATCGCCGCCAGCGCGCGCCCGGTATTGCTTTCCTGACTCAGCGCCACGCTAATGCGATAAAGCGCCGTAAACTGAGCAGATAGGTCAAAACGCCTGATAACCGGGTCCGCAGTAGGTAACTGAGTCATTGTAAACCTCCGGTGATAGCCTGCTGTAACGGTAGACGTAGCGTCAGCGAGGTGCAGCCATCGGGGCGGGCCGAGAGATCTAACGCGCCCCGATGATGAGCGATCAGCGTCTGGATAAGGCGCAGTTCCATACCATTCCCCGGACGGGAAAATGTCGCCTCCGGGCGGGCATAACGCACCAACTTACGCGGCACGTTATCGGTAATGTCAAAACACAGCCAGCCTTCATCCTGCCTGGCCACAATGCTCATTGACAGCATCAGTGACGGCATGGCCTGCGCTTGTGACAGTGTGTGATCAATCCATAAGCTCAGCGCGGTGAGGATTTGCGTTCGTTGCCCGAAAGCTTGCAAATCAGACGGCGTCGCAACGGCGCGCAATTCGCCGTCACTGAGAAAATGGCTGTCGTATAACGCACTCAGATCGTCAAAGAATTCACTGACCGACCATTCGGCTTGCGGCTCAAAATCCAACGATGGACGGCAGGCTTGCAACCTATTCACTGCCTGCTCACCTTCACGCCAGGCATATTCCAGCGCCATATTATTGCCTTCTTCGCCGTTAAGACGGCGCGCCGCCGCCAGCATATTGATAGGCCCGTTAAGCTGGATCAATGCCGCATCGAGCGATTCGCGGATAGCCGCCAGTAATTTTCCATTGGTGAGTTTTTGCTTGAGACGGTCAAGATAACCCTGCGACTGACGGTGATGCTGATCGGTGCAGTCGGTCAGCACAATCAGCTTCCCCGGCGCGGTAATGCTGGTAAAGAAGCGGCTGGCCTCTTCATTGACGCCCTGCAATGCCCACTGACCGAAAGAAAACCAGCGTACGTTGCCGCGCATCGGAACCGGCACCAACTCACCACTGTTCAGCTCCTCTTTGCGTTGCGGGTAGCCCATTTCGGCCAACAGTTCTTTACCTCCACAGTCAGCACACAAGGTTTTATAGGCCAGATTGTCCATTACCACGTTGTCTTGCTCATCCACCACCACCACGGCGGCGGGAATATTATTCAGCACTTCCGTTATTAAGGTGATGTGATTGCGTAACCGCTGTTCCAGCGCATATTTTTCGCTGATATCTTTGTGCATGCCGAGGTAATGCTCCACCTGCCCGTCGGCGTCTAAAATGGGGGTAATAGTGACATCCGCCAGATACAGCGATCGGTTATTGCGCCGGTTGATTAACTGGCCGCTCCAGGATTTGCCTTGCAATAACGTACGCCACATGTCGTCATAGATAGCTTTTGGCGTCTGTTGGCTGGCCAGCAGGCGGTGGTTTTCGCCCATCAGCGTCTCAAGGGCAAATCCCGTCAGGCGACAAAATGCCGGATTGGCATAGCAAATGCGCGCCTGCGGATCGGTCAGCGAAATCGCCACCGACGATTGTTCAACCACGGTATAAAACAGTGAAGGATGTTGCAGCGACAAGCGACTGGCGATATTCCCCTCAGGAAATGATGCTGATAACGCCGTTATGCTCATGTCTTTCTCTCCTTTATTGCACTATGCCGGAATCCAAATCACATCTACATTCACCCGAAATAACCGTGCAATTTGCAGGCCTTTCGCGGATTCATCTGAACAAAAGTTGATCTGAACAGGGTATTTTGAGGTTTAAGACGCAACGTTAATCGTTTTTTGTCGCAAAGCAGGCTGACAGCGGCGCAGCGCCAGGCCAGACAAAGGGGCCATCTGCGCCGTTATAAGGCAGCACAGGCCATGAATGAGCAATTTTTGTGCAATTCGGTCGCTAAAACCGACAACATCTGGCAGGAAAGTATAAGGTCAGATGCTGATCAACTGCTGCAACCATTGGCGCTGATATTGTTTCTGCTGGCGTCGGGTCAGTTGCTGGCGCACCCGTTTTATAGCATCGGCTTTCGGCAAAGGTTGCGGCAGGCGGATTTGTTCGCACAACAGTAAATGCCAGCCCAGCTCAGTTTCAATCCCGGTGCTGAGTTGCCCGGCCTCAAGGCGAAACAACGCCTCTTCCAGTTGCGGATAAAGAATGCCGCGGCCCACCCAGCCAAGCACACCGCCGCTCATCGCACTTGGGCAGTGAGAATAGCGCAGCGCCTCGCGGGAAAACGGGGCATATCCGTCACGCAAACGGCGCGCGATGGCCTCAATCCGATCGCGCACCGCCGGTGAATTGCCCTCCACGGTCAGTAACAGATGGCGGGTGTAACGTTGTTCAGGGCGGACGAAATGCTGTACATTGCCGCGATACCATGCCTCTACCTGTGCATCATCCGGCAGCGGCGCTTGTTGCTGCACCCAGTTCAACTGTTCGCGCAACAGCGTCTGGTGTATCACCAGTTCTTCGGTCTCGCTCGCCGTCAGCTCCAGTTCAGGCAGCTCGGCGGACAGCGCCTGTCGTGTCGTCTCTACCGACTGCGGTTCAATATTGAGAGATCTCGCCAGCGCCGCCTGCACTACCGCCTCTTCTATCGCCAGTTGGCGCTGCCAGACTTTGGTAAACTGCAAATACTGCGCTGACGTCTGGCTGATTTCTTCACTCAGATTCATCTTTTGTGCCAGTTTCCAGCGGCTGTAGCGCTGCCACACAGGAATACTCATGCCTGCTCTTCCTCAAGGATCAGAGCCTTTTCGGGCACCTGAAATATCCGCTGCCCAAACAAAACCTGATAATGAAAAACGCTGTCCAGCGACACGCCCCCCAGCACGCGCCCCGTGCCCCCCGGCGACACCACCACTTCGCCACGGATGACCAGGCTGTGACGTGAGCTGACCCGGTCGCCATACTGAAAAGCGCCTGCCAGCCACGGCGCGTCACCGGCGATCAGTTCCTGTTCGCGGCAACCGACAATCAGATCGACGTCAAGAAAATGCACCTGATACACGATGGTGTCCTGCAGAAATACGCCCCATTCCCGCACGTATCCCAGACTGCCACGGCGAACCAGTAAGTCACCGCGCGTTTTACCGGCAAAAGTGCCGTCATCACGCACAATGCGCGTCACTCGCACCTGCTGGTCTATTTCAAATGCTGGTTTCAAGGCTTCACCTCCAGCAAATCGCCCCAGTCGATAAAGCTGCCGTTATGCCGCTGATACACTGCCAGCCCGGACTGCGTGGTCAGCGGCCCGTCGACGATATGCTGGTAACTTTCGGCCAATAGACGCCTGGCCAATTGCCAGTCAGCGTGCTCAGTTCCCGCGTCACCGACAATACGCAGTGGCACGGCGGCGGTCAGACGCCGGTTAAACTGCGCCATGATGTGCAGATGGCGACTGCGTAATAGCACCGGATCGGCCTCCAGTTGGAAGAAATCGAAGAATGACTGCGCTGACTCCAGCTCATCCACACCGTCAATTCGGGTAAACCAGTCCATGTCAGCCTCCCTGCGCCTGAAGGTGTTCGTCAAAGAGGATCTGATCCTCCATGCGCATCTGGCACATGGCGATCACCTCCTCCTCACTCGGATTGCGTTTGAGGTGCTCGGCAAAGCGTTTCACTTCGTGCAACATCGACAGCACTTGTTTCTCGTTAAGGCTATAGCCCAGCCTTGCGCAGATCCCGCTCACAGCCTGACGGCCGGAGTGTTTGCCCAGCACCAGAGTAAACTCCCGCCCGACCAGCGCAGGTTCGATCCCCTGATAACTGCGCGGATCGCGCAGCAGCGCCGCCACATGCAGGCCCGATTCATGGGTGAAAACCTGCCCGCCGATCAGCGGATGCTGTACATCAACGGTTCTGCCTGCCGCTGCCGCAACGATGCGGCACAGTTCCGGCAGCTCGGTAAAATCAATACCGCTGTCAAGGCCCAGACAGCGGGAAAGTGACATTGTCACGCTTTCCAGCGCCGCATTGCCTGCCCGTTCGCCGAGTCCGAGCACGGTCGTGTTGACATGCGTCGCCCCGGCCCTGACTGCCGCCAGCGTATTGGCGGTAGCCATACCCAGATCGTTATGTGCATGCATTTCCAGTTCGCCATGCCAGTGCCGACGCAGCGCCGAAATACGCGCAAAGGTACTGAACGGGTCGAGAATACCCAGCGTATCGGCAAACCGCATTCGCTCAATGCCCATATCTGCCGCCACTTCCGCCAGCATTTTCAGGATTTCATCGGCAGAACGCGAAGCATCCTCGCAACCCATACTGACTCGCATACCCAGACGTCGCGCCAATTTCACCAGTGGTTTAAGTGAGGCAATCACCGCAGGCCACGGCTGGCGGAGCTTTTGCTCACGCAACAAATCGGAAGCCGGAACCGAGATATTCACCCAATCCATGCCCACCCGCGCGGCGTCGTGAATGTCTGCTGCATTCATCCGGCACCACGACATCATCACCGTGTCCGGCAGTTGTCTGCGCAACATGGCCAGCCGTACGCACTCTTCTTCACCCATCGCTGGTGTCCCCGCCTCCAACTCGATCACCCCGGCATTCACCAGCGCCCGCGCAATGTCCAATTTTTCACTGGCACGAAATGCCACGCCAGGGCTTTGCTCGCCATCGCGCAAAGTGGTGTCATTGATAGTGACCGCCTGCGGCCTGCGGGCGTCGCCGGTTTGTTGGGATTCTGCAACCGCCATCGCCGCCTCCTGTTTCAGCCGTAGGTCGGCGCAAATTGGCCACCTTGAGCAACTTGCGGTTTATCCTGCTGCCAGTAAGGGGACAGCGTACGTAGGCGAGCCACAATGTCCGGCATCTGCTCAATCGTCCATTCGATTTCCCTTTCGCGGGTAAAACGGGACAGGGAGAAACGGATACTGCCATGTGCGGCGGTATAAGGAATATTCATGGCACGCATCACGTGCGACGGTTCGAGCGAACCCGACGTGCAGGCACTGCCGCTGGATGCCGCGATACCACAATGATTAAGCAACAGCAAAATGGCCTCACCTTCGATATATTCGAACGCGATATTCACGGTATTCGGCGTGCGCGGCTGGTTTGCACCCATCAACAGGGTGTGGGGAATACGGCTCAGCAGGCCTGCCTCCAGCTGGTCACGCATTTCCTGTACTGTGGCCATCATGGGCAGATGCACATCCGCCAGTTCACAGGCCGCGCCCATGCCGACAATCCCGGCGATATTCTCGGTTCCGGCACGGCGTCCGCGTTCCTGATGGCCGCCGCGCACCAGCGGACGAAAGCGGGTATTGCGTCGCAGATACAGACAGCCGCAGCCCTTCGGTCCGTGGATTTTATGCGCCGAGCACGACAGCATATCGATATCGGTGGCACGCAACGAGATCGGTATTTTACCCACCGCCTGCACCGCGTCACAGTGGAACAGAATGCCGTGTTCATGCGCTGCGGCCGCCATTTCGGCGACAGGAAACAGCACGCCGGTTTCGTTGTTGGCCCACATCATAGTGACCAGTGCGACGTTTTCACTCAGCGCGTCGTAATAGTGGGCGGTATCCAGCGCACCTTCCTCGGTGACACCAATGCGGTGGATGATATACCCCTGACGCTCAAGGTGTTCACACACGGCGAGCGTGGCCGGGTGTTCCACGGCGGTGGTGATGATTTCGCGACGCTCCGGTAACAGCGACGTAGCCGAGTAAATAGCCGTCGACGTGGCTTCGGTGGCGCAGGAGGTGAAAATAATTTCGCTGGTATACGCTGCGCCCAGCAGGCTCGCCACCTGTTCGCGGGCGCGTTCTAGCCCTGCCCGGCACGGCTCACCGAAATCATGAATTGAGGACGGATTGCCGTAATAGTCGCGCAGATACGGCATCATCGCTTCCAGCACCATCGGATCAATACGGGTAGTGGCGTTGTTATCCAGATACACATTTTTCATTGTCTGCTCCTTAATTACCGGGCGGATGTTATGGTGTTATGCACACCTGATGGCACAGACTAGGCGGCGCAAACCACGCGCATATACCGGCCCATGCGCTCAACCAGTTTTTGTTGCAGCCAGGCCAGCGTCATGTCTGTCATCATGCAACCACTGCAACTGCCTGAAAGCGCTACGGTGACTTCCTGCCCGTCGACACGCACCAGCGACATATCACCGCCGTCGGCCCTGATATGCGGACGCAACGACGCCACGACTTCTTCTACCGCCAGCCAGCTTTCATCCTTGACTTTTGCCGCCACCGTTATTTTCGCCGGGTGTTCTTTGAGAATATCTTCCAGACACAGCTCGATTTTTTCATGGCATGAGGTACAACCACCGCCGGCTTTGGTGTAATTGATCACCTCCTCAAGCGTGGTCAGGCCGTTGGCGATCACCGCGCGACGGATCTGGGCTTCATCGACGGCGAAACATTTGCAGATAAGCGCACCTTCTTCATGATCTTCATCCGGCGCTTCCCCTCGGTAATGCTTGATGGCAGCACGCAGCGCTTCCTGTCCCATCACTGAACAGTGCATTTTTTCCGGTGGAAGGCCGTCGAGATAGTCGGCAATTTGCTGGTTGCTCACCTGCTGTGCCTGCGTGAGGCTGCGGCCGATAATCAGTTCGGTCAGCGCCGAGGATGACGCTATGGCGCTGCCACAGCCAAAGGTCTGGAATCCGGCGTCCAGGATAATTTCCGTCTCAGGATCCACTTTCAGCATCAGGCGCAGCGCGTCGCCGCAACTCAGTGAGCCAACATCACCGATGGCATTCGCTTCATCCACGACTTTGGCGTTACGCGGATTAAAAAAATGCTCTTTCACTTTCTCAGAATAATTCCACATATCTTTAACCCCTTTGTTAGCCCTGTTCGGGTAATGTCGTACAACCGCCGCTTTCGCACTGACAGGCTGATACCGCAGGCAATACCACGCGTACTCCGGCGCGGTTGTTCTGCCGACCGGCAGACAGCGTGGCGTTTTGTAATAGCGTCCAGTGCAGCGGATCGGCCAGCAGACATAATCCGTTGATCATTTCTACGTGATCACGCGGCTGGAAGGCCGCGCTCCAGTGCAGCCCGACCTTCCAGCCACTACACGGGTCACCATCTAATGTCATTCGCAGCCCCCCTTGCGGCGACAGATGTCGCTGTAACGCCAGCAAACGGTCAAAAACAGCGGGTTCAATTACCATCATGTGTCGCCTTCCGTACGGATTCCTTACTACTGAGCAATTGTGATGCCAGTCACACTATTAATGTAATTTCAATCACATAGTCTCTCTCGCAATGAGGACAAGGCACATCGATGTCGCGATATTTGTCAGGTTTGTCATACTGATGACACAAACTTACGGTCGCTATTCCTCCTGCCATTCGTCCCCCGCCAACAGTTTGTCGAAGCGGCCGGGGTCACGACTGCGACGCGTCACCTGACGTTCTGCCGCCGACCAGTGTTGCTGTGTTTGTTTGAGCAGATGGGCAATGTCGGTGTCTTGCGGTACTTTGATTGCACGCACGCCAATTTCCAGCAACTGACGGAAAACGGAATCACCGATCGCCAGACAATAGAGCGTCACGCAGTCCTCCAGCGCGGCCATCCGGCAGGCTATTTTTTCCTGCTGATGGCCGGATTCGGCGCTGAATTCGGCGACCCGAAGCAGTTGCACCCGATCCTGCTTCACGCCGTACACCAACAGCCGCGTGGTGGCGCCAAAATGCTGGTCGACGTGGTGATAATCTGAACTGGCGAACGCCACTTGCATCGGCCATTGTGTGGTGCTGACGGTATTGAGATAACGGTTAGTGCGCTTCATGGCTGACCTCCGCTTCTGGACTCAGCGAGAACGCCTGTTTGAGCGGTGAGTGATACACCGCCGGCATGTGATGGCGTTCCTGCATCAGGTTGGCGAGTTCGAACAAGGTGTCGCGAATGCCCGCGTAGCCCTGTCGCACGCGGCGGAACGCGCCGAGGCGGTCGTAAAGCGGGAAACCGGCACGCACCAGCGCGATACCGTTTTTTTCCGCGAGCGGTGCGGCGTGGGAGTTTGCCACCAGCAGTGACACCGGGTCGCTGTCGAGCCGGGTTTGTAAATCTTCCAGATCGCCGATCGCCACCTGTTCAACCGGCAGCCCGGCCAGTGACTGTTGATTCACCGGCGCAATCACCGGCCCGATACACATCCCCTGACTCTGTGCGAAATCGCACCACGCCACGAGCAAATCCGCTTCTGCCGCCAGCGCAATCCGCTGCGATTGCAGCCAGGTATGGCAGTCGATCATCGCGTCCAGCAGTTGGCCGCGCTGACGCTCTATCCATGCTGGCACCTCGCGGCCTGAAACCTGATGCAAATGATCGATTAGGCGATCGGTGTTTTCCAGCGTCATCAGGTGCGGCAGGTTTAGCGCCATCCCCCGGCTGCGCATTGCCATCAGGCTGGCGGCGCAATTAAGCGAACTGCCAATCGTGATAGTGGTCAGGCTTTGTCCCATTTGTTCAATCTGGCGTTGCGGTGTGCCTCCCTGCGTCACCGGATGGAAATCGCCATTTGCCAGATGTCCATCCAGTGACTGCGATAAATCCGGCAGGATCACCGGTTGCAGGCCAAAAGCGTCGACATAGCTGCGCAGTAACTCCACATCCCCCGGCGTCATCAGGTGGCTGACCAACAGGTTTACGCGCTTGTTACGCATACCGGTCGGCGGTTTTTCCGGCACCCACTGAGCGATCACGCTTTCCATCAGCGCGCTGTAGCCGTTTTCCAGCGAGCCGTAAAAATCCGGCGTGTTGACGGTCAGAATAGCGATGGCATTAAAGCGCGGTTCTTTGTCGCGAAATTCACGCAGCGCCATCGACAAATCACTGCCCTGCGCTTCTGACAGTCCCGTGCTCAAAATCACAATGGCTTTCGGATTACTGCGCTGACACAACGTGGTTAGCGCCGTGCTGACGTTGCCATCCGAGCCCATGATAGTCGTGGTCGATTCCATCGCCGTGGACTGCAACGGGATCGGATCGTGAAAATGCTGGATAAAAAAAACTTTAGCGAACGCGCTGCAACCTTGCGCGCCGTGAACCAGCGGGATGCAATTTTCCAGCCCCTGACTCGCCAGAATCGCCCCAAGCGGTTGCCCGCTTTTGATAGGCGTGGTGGCCAGCGGTTTGGTATTACGCAGAATTTGGGCCATACACAGTCTCCAAACACAATGAATCAAAACAGCGCTGACAGTCGGTCTGTTCAACGCCACGGCGCCAGACGGTTGACCTGCGTCCAGACCGGACTTTCCAGAGTGATGCACAATTGTTTTGCCAGATTGATCAAACCGTGATAACCGGCAAAGGCATGCTCACGCTCCTGATTGATATCCAGGAACGGCAGACGGGCTTTATAGGCGGTATACATGTTGCGGCCCCCGGCGATCATGATGTCGCCGCCGAAGCGATAGAGGGTATCGAGCAGGGTTCTGGCATTGCCTTCGTCAAGCATCAGCACATCTTCACCCATCAGTTCGCGAATGCGCTGTTTGTCCTCTTCGGTCGATTTTCGCGTGCCGGTCGCCACCACCGTGATACCTAAATCCTGTAACGCCGAGACCACCGACCAGGATTTCACCCCGCCGGTATACAGCAATGCTTTGCGTCCGCTGAGCCTTGCACGGTAAGGCGCGAGAGCACGGTTCGTCGCGGCTTCCTCACGCGCAATCAGACGCTCGGTACGTTCCTGTAAGTCCGGATCGTTGAGCAATGCGGCTAGCGTGCGCAGGGAATCGGCCATTGAACGCATGCCGTAAAAACTGCCTTCAAACCAGGGGATTTGATAACGTTCTTCCATTTTGCGGGCGACGTTGATCAGCGCCCGCGAGCACACCAGCATGTTGGCTTCGCCACGGTGCATAGTCTGAATTTCTGCAAATCGGGAGTCGCCGGACAGGCTACACAACACGCGGATCCCCAGTTCATCAAGCAACGGCAGCACATGCCAGAATTCGCCAGCTATATTGAATTCGCCAATCAGGCTGATGCTGTGACGATGCCCAACGGGGATCGACGAATTTTCCGGCCACGGTGCCGGTTCCCGCTGACCAATCACCTTTTTGACCATCACATCCCCGGCTATGCGGTTACCGAGATTTTTGCTGCCGTAGAAACCGGCGGCATCGACGGCAATGACTGGCACGCCCGCGGCGGTCGATGCCGCGCGGCACACGGCCTCGACGTCATCGCCTTCCATCGCCGGTACGCAGGTGTTGTAAATAAACACCGCCGCCGGGTGGTAATGACTAACGATGTGCTGCACGGCGTGAAACAGGCGGCGCTCGCCGCGCCCCATGATCACATCCTGTTCGCTCAGGTCGGTGGTAAAGCCCATGCGATTGATGGCAGGACCAGAACTGCGACTGCCGCGGTTATCCCATGAACTGCCGGTACAGCCGATAGGGCCGTGAACCAGATGCGCAACGTCCGCAACCGGCAACAGCGCAATCTGCGCGCCGTCAAACGCACAACCGCCCGCCGTCGCTCCCGGTTTCGGCAGGCTGCAACCCGGCTTCTCCTTGTGATTATGCTCACAGGCTGGCTCGTCAATCAGTGCCAGAATCTCTTTTGCCTTCATCGCAACCTCTCATGACAGATAAGTATCCGAGTGGATGTTGCAAGGCGCAGGCCAGCGGGTTATACACTGTTTTTAAAGGGAATTTATTTGTCGTATTTATGACAAACGACACAAAGAAAACAAAGGAGACGACGGATGTCGGGGCGCAGACCGCGCCCCGCAGAGGGACGTTAACTGAACAGACGGTTTTCCAGCGGATTACTTTTGCCTAACCGACGCGCCAGCCACGGCGGAATGTTTTCATTCAGCATGCGTTGCAGCGCCGCAAGCTGAGACGCAATGCTTACGCCGGGAAGCGCTTTGACCGGATGAATATTATGGCGGATGATCCGCGCCGCCGCCGGCCCGCCAATGGCTTCACAGAACAACAGATGACAGTCGTTGATTAGCCGCGCGCGGATTTCATTAGACTCTTCACCGCCTGCTGAAACCGGGGTACGGCGTAGCGCCATCAGGTAGGGCCCGTCGCTGTCGAACGCATAAATAAAAAACAGATGCGATTGCCCAAAATGGCCGTTCACCGTGATGCCATCCAAAGATGAAAAAGCCACCCTGAGCTGCTGCGGCTGGCGGCGATTCTCAATCAGGCTTAAATGCGGTGGCAATTGCCCTTGCAGGCAACTCATCAGCGACTGCCAGCGGCCAATCGTCACTTTTCCGGCGTCCCCTGGAAATGTCGCCTCCAATTCTTCCAGGCTCATGCCCTGTAAATGCGCTAGCCCGATATTGTCATCACCTTCCCGGCTATTCCGTGTCAGCCAGACCAGAATCTCCGGCGGTGGGATTTCCGGGAATAATTGCACTACGGCGAATAAACGCCAGAACAGCAGATCGTCTTTTGACATCGGATTTACTCCTCTCACAGTGCTGAACGGGTTGCTCGCAGGCTGACGGGAAACGCCGGAATGCCCGGCTGAGGCTCCACGTAAAAGGCTTTTCCTCCTTCCAGACAAACACGTCCGCCCCACTGTTGCGGATGGTTATGCTCCAGTTGCACCACTTTGGCCTCCAGATCCTGTTTCGCGATATAGCAATAAAGACTGTCATTACGCAGCCGGAAAATAACCATCGGCATTAGCCCCTCCCGGCGCCTCGCGCCCTGGCGGTAAAGAGAAATGCCCCGGCACAGTTTAGTAACGGGGCGAGGGTATTAGCGGATCAGGTCGAAGTTGTAGTCGGTTTTGCCGAGCTTCATGGTTTCACGATCCAGTTGTTCGAGCACCTCATTCACCAGTTGCGTCAGAATGCTCATCGCCCCTTCGTATCCCCAGGTGGTCTGACGATGCAAATGATGCCGGTCAAAAATCGGGAAACCAATGCGGATCAGCGGCACTTCAAACTGTTCGCCTTTAGCCAAGGTGTCGCGCTGAATGAATTTCCCGTACGAGTTGCCGATCATAAAGTCTGGTTTACGGGTAAACATCAATGAGCGGAAATGCCACAGATCGCAGTTCACATACACTTCGCTATCCTGCCCGTAAGGCGAATCGGCCAACATTTTTTTCATGGCTTTCTGCCAGCGCTTATTGCCGTTATGGCTGAGAATGGTGGTCGGTTCACAGCCCAGTTCCAGCAAAAACGCGGTCATGCCCATCACAAAATCCGGATCGCCATACAAACCAAAACGCTTGCCGTGCAGCCAGGTGTGGGAATCGAGCATCATGTCCACCAGGCGGCCGCGCTCAGTCGCCAGGGCATCGGCTATCGGTTTACCGGTCAGTTGACTGACCGCCATCAGCAGTGCGTCGGTCGCCGCCAGGCCAATCGGTACGCTGACGTCTGTACCCGGCTGATGCCAGTCGTCCTGCACCACTTTTTTGGTCTTCTGTAACTGCCACGGTTGCAGCAGCAAGGTGTCAATGGCATCTGGCGCATCGCGCATTTCGGTTTGCGTGGTGCCGCCGGCGTACATGCGGTAATGCCCGTCGGCCGGCGTGTCGAGCACTTCCGACGGGTCGGATAAAATGCTGCATTCGACGCCCATCTGCTCCATCATACGGCGGATAACCCGGTAGTTGCCGAGATAGGTTTCAAAACCAGTCACCATGTTCAGTTTAGCGAGTTTGCCCGGCTGATATTCCCGTGTGGTGTCGGTGGTAAAGGTGCGAGCAAAGCCTTCGAACATATTGTCCCAACCGGTGACATGACTGCCCAAAAAACTCGGTGTATGGGCATATGGGATAGGCATGTTAGCATCGACAACTCCGTCTTTTTTGGCATTGGCGATAAACGCCTGCAGGTCGTCACCAATCACTTCCGCCATACACGTAGTGGAAACGGCAATGATATCCGGCTTGTATAGCGCGCTGGCGTTTTCCAAACCGATATTCATGTTGTTACTTCCGCCGAAAACAGCGGCATCTTCGGTCATAGAGTCGGAGACACAGGGTACCGGCTCTTTAAAATGACGGTTAAAATAGGTACGAAAATACGCCACGCAGCCTTGCGAACCGTGAACGTACGGTAATGTGTTAGCAAACCCCAGCGCACAAAGCACCGCGCCTAACGGTTGGCAAGCCTTCGCCGGGTCAATCGTCAGCGCTTTACGCGAAAAATTGAGCTCCTGATATTCCTGCGTGGTGGTCCATTCAAACACTTCCCGCACTTTCGCCTCGCCGTGTGCTTCTTCCAGCGCGCGCTTGGTGGAAAACATACTCTGATATTCATCCTGCTCGAACAGTGGGAAACAGGGTTTAGGGGTACCAAGATCTTGACTCATTTGTCTCTCCTTCCGCGCCACAAATCGGTGAACTGACGGAATGTCGGTAGCCTCAATCAGGCCGATTTCAACCAGGGGGCGGTAAGTTGACTCCAGCCCGGGTTGTTCAGTGTCATATCCATATCACGGGCAAAAATACCGAAGCCATCGTAGCCATGATAAGGGCCAGAATAATCCCAGGAGTGCATCTGGCGGAATGGCACCCCCATCTTCTGGAAGATGTATTTCTCTTTGATGCCTGATCCGATCAGATCGGGTTTCAGCGCTTTTACGAATGCTTCCAGCTCATAACTGCTCAGATCATCGAACAGTAAGGTGCCTTCTTTAAGCATCGGCAAGGTACGGTCATAGTCATCGTTATGACCGAATTCATAGCCGGTACCGATGATTTCCATCCCCAGATCTTCATACGCTCCGATAATGTGGCGTGGACGGAGACCACCGAGATACAGCAGCACCTTTTTTCCTTCCAGACGCGAGCGATATTTGTCGATCACCGACTGTGTTTGCGTCTGATATTTTTCGATGACTGCTTCGGCGTTTTTCTGAATGGTTTCATCAAAACGCGCCGCGATTTCGCGCAATGATTCGGCAATTTTGGTTGGACCAAAGAAGTTGTATTCCAGCCATGGAATGCCGTATTTTTCTTCCATATGGCGGGAGATGTAGTTCATTGAGCGGTAGCAGTGCACCAGATTGAGCGCGACTTTCGGGGTATTTTCCATCTCTACCAGCGTGCCGTCGCCGGACCACTGCGCCACCACACGCAGCCCCATTTCTTCGAGCAGGAGTCGAGAGGCCCAGGCGTCACCGCCGATGTTGTAGTCGCCGATAATAGCGACGTCATACGGCGTGGTTTCAAATTCATTACCTTCGCGGTTATCCAGTACCCAGTCACGGATAACGTCGTTAGCGATGTGGTGACCGAGCGATTGCGACACACCGCGGAACCCCTCGCAGCGAACCGGCACGACCGGCTTACCGATTTTGGCGCTGCTGGCTTTGGCGACGGCAGAAATGTCATCGCCGATCAGACCGACCGGGCATTCCGACTGCACCGAAATGCCTTTGGTCAGCGGGAACAACATCTCCAGTTCGTCGATCAATTTGTCGAGCTTTTTGTCGCCGCCAAACACGATATCGCGCTCCTGGAAATCGCTGGTGAAGTTGAGGGTGCCGAAACTATTCACCCCGCTCCAGCCGGTGTAATAGTTGCGGCGTCCGGCACGAGAATACTGGCCGCAGCCGATTGGGCCGTGGGAAATGTGCGCCATGTCCTTTATTGGACCAAAAACCACACCTTTGGAACCGGCGTATGCACAGCCGCGCACGGTCATCACGCCCGGCTGAGATTTGCGGTTTGAAACGATACACTTACCGACTGATTCCATCGCCGGATCGGTGGTCATCATGTGTTTTTTACGATCTTTACGTGCTTTCTCAGGGAAGATTTCCAGGACTTCCTGGATCAACGCCTCGTTACGTTCGCGTGTTTCGCTGGTCATAAAGACTCCGCTGATTGCCTGAAAAGGGTGCATATTCCCATAGGGTTATGCATCTCGGTATATAGGGAAAAACATCACGCCTCTTCGGCGGCGGTACGACCAACAATACTCAGGTCTTCTTCCTCCAAAATGCCGAATTCCATTAACAGGGCTTCCAGCTCATCCATGGTGACCGGTGTCGGCACTACCATTTTGGTGTTGTTGACGATTTTGTTTGCCAATGCACGATACTGATCGGCCTGTGCACACGTCGGGTCGTATTCGATGACGGTCATACGGCGGATTTCAGCGCGCTGCACAATGTTGTCACGCGGTACGAAATGGATCATTTGCGTGCCGAGTTTTTCAGCCAGCGCAATAATCAGTTCGTCTTCGCGATCGGTCTGGCGGGAGTTGCAAATCAAACCGGCTAGCCGTACTTTGCCCGATTTCGCGTATTTCACGATGCCCTTGGAAATGTTGTTGGCGGCATACATCGCCATCATTTCGCCTGAACATACGATGTAGATTTCCTGCGCTTTATTTTCGCGGATCGGCATTGCAAAACCGCCGCACACCACATCACCCAATACGTCGTAAAACACGAAATCCAGATCCGGCACATAGGCGCCTTCTTCCTCAAGGAAGTTGATGGCGGTGATCACCCCGCGACCAGCACAGCCTACACCGGGCTCAGGGCCGCCTGATTCCGCGCAACGTACGCCGCCGTAGCCGATTTGCATCACATCTTCCAATTCAAGATCTTCTACGGAACCCACTTCGGCAGCCATTTCCATGATGGTATTCTGCGCTTTCGCATGCAGAATGAGGCGGGTAGAGTCAGCCTTAGGATCGCAGCCGACGATCATGACCTTTTTGTTCATTTCGGCCAGAGCCGCGACCAGATTTTGGGTGGTGGTGGATTTTCCAATCCCCCCTTTCCCGTAGATTGCACATTGACGCATTGCCATCGTTTTCTCTCCTGTAGTGTCCAGTTGACATACAGGCTATTGCAGTGTTTGTACCACGATGCCATGGTCACAAATTCATTGAAAAATAAGCGTTTTAAATTTAATAAGCTGACAATGCTAGAAGCAGAGAAAACAATCTGCGCACAGTTTGTTGTAAAACAAACAAATGGACGGCAGGGTCGAAAGAGAGCAAAAACCTATCGCGCAGTCGCGATCGATACTGGAAATCGATTCATTTCAGCGATGGGCCAAAAAGCAGTGAATGGAATTAAAAATGAGGGTTTTAGCCATTAGGCCAAAAAAAAGCCTCCTTTAAGGAAGCTTTTATGCTGCACATTATGCAGGATAGAATCAAAAATCACTTATAACGCTTTGAATCTATTTAGTGATTGGCGGAGGAGTAGAGATTCGAACTCTAGAACACTTTCGCGTCGCCGGTTTTCAAGACCGGTGCCTTCAACCACTCGGCCACTCCTCCGCAATGACGCGCACTATAAACAGCGTCTAAGATCTTGTAAAGCGCTACGGCGTTTAGTTGTCTGAAAAACAATCTAACGCAATAAGATTGAACGAAAAGCCGCCACGCAATAATGCATGACCATCCGGTCAACGGGATACCCTTACCATCGCCATACATAATTGAATGACAATGCATAAGCACGGGCAAACGACATGGCTAAGGTGATCGAGTAAAGAAGGGTAAACCCTCTTTAATAACGTTATGCAACTATTTATTCTTTGACATTGGATAATAGCACTTTGAAGAGAGAGTCGCTGATATGGATCGTATTGTAGTTTCTTCTACCCGCGAAAATTCGCTGCTAAGCACGCATAAAGTATTGCGTAATACTTACTTCCTGTTGTCACTGACACTGGGTTTTTCCGCCGTTACCGCGACGGCCAGCACCCTACTCAACCTGCCTGCCCCTGGTTTGATCCTTATGCTGGTTGGGTTTTATGGCCTCATGTTCCTGACATATAAACTCGCGGATAGCCCGGCAGGGATTCTGGCAACGTTTGCCTTGACAGGCTTTATGGGATATACGCTGGGGCCTATCCTTAGCTCACTCATTGCCTCTGGCGCTGGCGATATCATCATGTTAGCGCTCGGCGGTACGGCGTTAGTATTCTTCTGCTGCTCAGCATATGTATTAACCACACGTAAGGATATGTCTTTCCTGTCTGGCATGATGATGGCGGGATTCGTGGTGCTCATTGTTGCTGTCATCGCCAACCTGTTTCTACAGATTCCGGCCTTACATCTCGCAATCAGCGCGTTGTTTATTCTGTTCTCTGCGGGCGCCATTTTGTGGGAAACCAGTAACATTATCCATGGTGGCGAAACCAACTATATCCGGGCAACGGTCGGCCTGTATGTCTCGATTTACAACGTCTTTGTGAGTCTGTTGAGTATTCTGGGCATTATGCGCAACGACTAAGTTTTATTAGCGATATAAGTTTCATTGGCGATAAATGCGAAAGATAGCCCCCACTGACGGGGGCTTTTTTACTCCAGCGTAATCAGAAAATTTGCTAGAATGCGGGCTGGCATAAGAGAGGCGGAGGGCAGATGTTGGAGTTTGAAGGGCGAGTTATCGCTACAGATGCGCAGGGTTACCTTTTGGACAGCACGGTATGGAGTGAAGCGCTCGCAGAAGTGATAGCTGGACAGGAAGGCATCGTATTGACCGAACCTCATTGGGAGGTCGTCCGTTTTGTGCGCCATTTCTACCAAGAGTTCAACACGTCGCCCGCGATACGCATGTTAGTTAAAGCCATGGCGAAAAAGTACGGCGAAGAAAAGGGAAATAGCCGCTACTTGTTTAAACTGTTTCCTAAAGGGCCGGCAAAACAGGCGACAAAAATCGCGGGTTTACCCAAACCGGTTAAATGCCTCTGACGGCTCTCGATTTCAATAGCGAATGGCGAAACCGTTATAATTCGTGTTGTGATGTGGTTCAACCAACACTTTAGCAACGCTGGCGCCGCGCGGACCGCCTTGCTTTAGCCATTCAATAAGTGCCTCAACGCAATGCGCTTCGCCGCTGGCAACAACCTCAACGCTGCCATCATCGCAATTACGAACATATCCATCGACCCCAAGCTGCCTGGCCTGGTGTTGTGTGTTGTAACGAAACCCCACACCTTGAACGATGCCATAGACATTGGCGACTATCGCGATCTTTGTCACTCCCCCTCCTTTCTTTCCAAAAAACTAAAAAACATTTTATCACTGGGGCTGTTTCTTCAGAAATATGCCCCATATTAGTAGTGATGTGTTCAATCAGTCATATTTTGGCAATAGCTCGCGTGAAAATATGCGCTAAAGCGCACCACCGGATGCCGCCATCCATGCCATCCGCCGCGAGAAGAAAGTGTAATCTATTTCCAGGAGGTTTATATGATCGTTTGTAAATTTGGTATCGGGGAACAAATACGTCATAAGTTATTGGGGTTTCCCGGTGTCATTATTGACATCGATCCCGAATATTCATTAGTGAAGCCCGCGTGGGAAGAAATTAGCAGTAATGACGCACCGCGAACCGAACCGTGGTACCACGTTGTGATGGAAGATGCCAGAGGTCAACCGATTCATACTTATCTGGCCGAAGCGCAATTGGTAAAAGAAAATCTTTCTGCGCATGAATATCCATCGTTAAACGAATTGGCCGTTACAATTCAACGCCGCGCGCCACAAATGCTCCACTAGTCATGCCTTATGGCAAGGATCGGCGATGCTGTGCTATTCAGCATCGCCCATGTGTCCATCACTTATGTTTCAAGCCCCAGGCGAGGAATTTCAATTTTTGGGCAACGATCCATCACGACGGTTAACCCAGCATCGCGAGCTAGCGTTGCTGCTGGCGCATTGATCACACCGATTTGTAGCCATAAAACCTTAGCACCAATAGCAATGGCATCTTTAGCGACATCATAAGCCGCCTCCGGCTGACGAAAGACATCCACCATATCAACAGGCTCCGGGATATCTGCCAAACTCGCATAGACTTTTTGCCCTAAAAGCGTCTGCCCGGCCAGTGCGGGGCTTACGGGAATAACGTGGTAGCCTTGTTCAAGTAAATACGCCATTACGAGGTGACTTGGGCGAGATGGCTTCTCACTTGCACCCACTAACGCAATGGTTTTTACCGTTTTCAAAACAAATTCAATATCACGGTCATTCATGCTATTCGGCCTCTCTCGCATAATTGGCTACAGTGTAGGATACTTAGCGCCTATCCCAGTAGGCATCATTGTCGCCGTCAGTTTGGTCACGGACAGCGCGCAGAAACCGAAGCGTACACGGAGTACGTGAGGATTTCGAGCACGGCCCAGGGCCAAAATGGCAAGTAAAATAGCCATAATGGAATAGGATCTTAGCGCCAATAGTGGCAAAAAGAACGCCTGCATACCTCGCGTCCTGTAGAGCGAAAGATGCTGCAACTGTCTGTTTCCAATCGAAACCTTTGACACATTCCGGCTATTCCTCAACAATACGTGAATTACGTGCCATATGGGAAAATTATGAAATTCTGTTTCATCACCGTTTGCCTTTTTTGGGCAGGGATCGGTGCCCCAACCATGGCGGCAACGACGCTGAAATTAAATCAGAAAATCAATCTCCTCATGGTTGACGGACAAAAAATATCAGGCTCGCTGCTTAAAGGTGCCGATAGTCTCGAACTGGGCAATGGACAACACCAACTTCTGTTCAATGTGGTTGATACCACCGATGATAAAACAGGAGTGCCAACAAGCTATTTCCCTTCAACCTTTATAGCGACATTTAGTACAGAGCACATCACATCGGTATCGTTTAAACTACCATCGCTGCAAACGCGTCAGGAGCGTCGGCGTTTTGCGGATCATCCCCAGTACCAATTGTTTGATGAAAAAAACCAACTTATTCCCGTACGTACCGATTTATTTGTCATTGCAGATGATGAGCGATGCGATTTAGAACAAAAGATGGCAGAGTACAATGCTGCGGCTAAGGGAGCGGCGGTTGCACGTTTTGCTTTAACACTGGCAGAGCCCGCAACCTGGTGATTTTACGCGCAATCACTTCTGCTTTTTGATACCCGTTCGCCATTTCGCGCTTTTATCGCTTTGCACCGAAACCGCGTTTCCGTAATCTATCCGTATCTCGGCATTCATTTGACTACACCAGATTGAAGGACATTACGATGGAGTTCACCACTCGGACTATCGCTGCGCAAAAACATATTGCATTAGTCGCGCATGATCACTGTAAACAATCTCTGTTGGATTGGGTCGGAACCAATAAAGAACAACTTAAAGCGCACACGCTTTACGCGACCGGCACCACGGGTAACTTAATCCAGATGAATACGGGGCTTCCGGTGAAAAGCATGCTGAGCGGGCCAATGGGGGGCGATCAGCAGGTTGGCGCACTGATTTCCGAAGGTAAAATCGATTTGATGATCTTCTTTTGGGATCCTCTTAACGCCGTGCCACACGATCCTGACGTGAAAGCATTACTCAGGCTGGCTACCGTGTGGAATATTCCTGTCGCCACTAATCGCTCAACGGCAGATTTTCTGATCAATTCTGTGCTATTTAAAGAACCCGTGCAGATCACCATCCCTGATTATCAACGCTATCTACAAGATCGTTTGAAGTAATCGACACTCATTGCGATACCAGAAACCAGCGTGTGCCGCAGCATCGACGTTGGTTTCTCCGCCGCTCGACGCCACCTATTCGCTTATCCCTTCACGGCTTACGCTGTATCGGCACGCCTAAACGATGCAACTGTTCAATAAACACCGATGGATTGGCGACATCCTGTAGCAACCAAACGCGGTGTTTCGCTCTCGTCAGCGCTACATACAATAAACGACGCTCTTCCGCATCGGGAAAATCCTCGGGTTCAGGTAATAGCGCGGCCTCAATGACGGATTCTCTTGCCGGTGCCGGGAACCCATCCTGACCTTTATGCATACCAACAATAATTACATATTCTGCCTGCTGCCCCTTGCTGGCATGCACCGTCATGAAATCTATGCGCAAGTTCGGCCATTTGGTGGCCGCTTTATCCAAAATAGTAGGTCGCAGATGGTGATAACGCGCGAGTACGAGAATGCGCTCATCAGCGTTGACAAATCCGCTTAACTTATCGAGAAGTGGTTCTATCTGCTCCTGAGGGAGGATGCTCACCGCTTTTTTGTCTCCTTTGCGCAGGCTATTAAGCGGTTTTTTTAGTTGATAGGGATTTTGCTGTATGAAGGCATTAGCTATTTTGCCAATACGCTCATTAAAACGATAAGTTGTATCTAACGCACACTGTTCCCCTACGCCAAAGTGCGCTTCAAATGCCGTTGTCAATGTCATGTCTGCACCGCTGAAACGGTAAATGGCCTGCCAGTCATCTCCCACAGCAAAAAGACACGTGCGACTATTTTGCCGACGCAGCGCCGCCAGCAGGCTCGCACGCTGTGGCGAAATATCCTGAAATTCATCGACCAGAATGTGCTTCCAGGGGCTAACAAAGCGTCTTTTATCTAACGCGTTGATGGCCTGATGAATGAGGCCAGAAAAATCGACGGCATTTTCCTCTTTGAGTGCTTTTTTCCAGGCTTTCAATAGCGGGGCCATCAGGCGAATACGCTGCTGGAATATCGCGCGTAATGATTCGGGCGCTTGCTCAACCATGTCACTCTGGCTTCCGCCATGCATGCGCATCAACGCCAACCAGCGATCCAGGCGCCCTGCTAACCGCGCTGTTAATGTCGCATCGTTCCAAAAATCGCCCTCAGGCACATCCCATTGCAGCTCTTCTGTTAACCAGCGTCGCCATCCGTTGGCCTGCGTTTTTTTCTCGCTACATTGTTGTTGCCAGTGAGAAATCAGCAGCGCATACCGCTGTTTTGCATCACTTTCTAGCTGACTTATCACTGGCGTCTTACGGCTAGACTGCTGAATAATGTGCAACGCCAGCGCATGGAATGTCTTTGCTTGAATCTCATCGGTGTGGAGACGATCCTGTATGCGTTCATTCATTTCTTCCGCCGCTTTACGACCGAATGCCAGAAGCAGGATTTGTTCGGGAGCCGCCTCCTGACGATGTACTAACCAAGCCGCCCGCGCCACCAGCACAGAGGTTTTCCCACTACCCGCGCCCGCCAGCACCAGCGTCGCATCCTCGCCATTAATCACCGCTTTACTCTGCGAATGGTTTAATGGCGCACATTCCACCGAGGCAAAGAAAGCGTTTTCCGACAGCAATGTACGTTCTACCCATGCCTGATTAGCCGCATTCCGCATCTCATCGCCTTGTTCAAGCCAGCGTAGGCAAAGCTGGTAATTAATGCGGCAATTATCAAAGGTTTCAAGTCGAGAAACTGGCAGGGGAAGTGCCGACAAAGCGTCGCGAATAGCCTGTTGCAATGTTAACAGCGCCTGCCGACTGAACCATTTATCCTGCTGCGTTAACATTTGAATATGATCCTTTTGGCGCTGCAATACTTCAGCGCCGATCACGCTCATCGCCTCACTCCAGTCAAGCCAGGATTTGAGAAGATGGCGGTAAAAAGCCTGCGTTTCCTGCCACTCAGTGCCATGTAGGCGCACCACTTTTCCGGCTGGTAATTCAAACTCCAGCTCTCCCCACACCAACCCTCTTTTGCAGTGGATATTCAGCAACTGATTAAAGGGGATCAGGTACTCATGTTTATCCCCACTGACTTCGACACCGGCATTCAGTAGCCGCACCCGATTATAAGGATGCTGGGCCAGATGCTTGCCTAATGAGGTAGATTTCAGTTCCATGATGTTTGCGCCATAACTGTGTAAGAGGTTATACGTGGTGAGCGGTTATAACTCTATTTTTCGTCGTCAGCCTGTTTCTTAGTTTACCCGTTATGGGACTTCACGCTCTAGCCTTAAAAACAGGTTAGGATATCCTGATGCTTAGTGTGATAATTCTTTTATCATCGACATGACTAATAAGAATGGGAGAAGCTATGCGTACTGTGTTGAATATCCTTAATTTCCTATTAGGCGGGTTTTTCACCACCTTTGCCTGGTTTCTGGCAACTGTCGTTAGCGCGTTGCTCATTTTCACATTGCCGCTAACACGCTCATGTTGGGAGATCACCAAGCTGTCGTTTCTGCCTTATGGTAATGAAGCCATCCATGTTGATGAACTTCGCCCGGAGGAAAGGAACGTGCTCCTCAACGCTGGCGGATCTCTACTCAATATTTTCTGGTTGATCTTCTTTGGCTGGTGGCTTTGCCTGTCACACATCATGACGGGTATTGCACAATGCATTACGATCATCGGCATACCTGTTGGCATCGCCAATTTCAAGATTGCTGCCATCGCGCTGTGGCCAGTAGGACGCCGTGTCGTTTCTGTCGAATTGGCGCAGGCGGCGCGGGAAAACTTGGCACGCCGTCATTTTCGCTAAAGGCACTTAAGGATATAACGTTGTTTACCGTTGCCCCAGGCATTCGCCGCTATATATACAACAGCAGCTGGCTGTATACCATTCGCATCTTTATCGCACTTAGTGGCGCGGTTATCGTGCCCTGGTGGTTAGGTCAATCGACATCGACAATTCCCATCACGCTTGGCGTCGTCGCTGCCGCGCTTACCGATCTTGACGATCGTCTAACTGGGCGACTGCGTAATTTATTCATTACGCTGGCCTGTTTTTTTGTTGCTTCCGTTTCGATCGAACTGCTTTTTCCCTATCCGTGGCTATTTGGATTTGGGCTGGCGATATCCACCTGCGGCTTTATTCTGCTCGGCGCATTAGGGCAACGTTATGCCACTATCGCCTTTGGCGCACTGCTCATCGCGATTTATACCATGTTGGGAATATCGCTTTACGACAACTGGTATCAGCAACCCATGATGCTACTGATCGGCGCATCCTGGTACAACGTCCTTACGCTGTTGGGCCATCTTATATTCCCCATCCGACCGTTACAGGACAATCTCGCTCAATGTTATCAGCAGTTGGCCCATTATCTTGATGCCAAAGCTAATCTGTTCGATCCCGACATCGAAGAAGAAACAGACGCGCCTTTGATTGATGTTGCGATGGCAAACAGCCAGCTAGTCGCAACACTAAATCAGGCGAAATCTTCCCTGTTAACACGCTTACGAGGCGATCGCGGCCAACGTGGTACGCGCCAAACATTACATTACTACTTTGTTGCACAAGACATTCACGAACGCGCCAGTTCTTCCCATGTACACTACCCGCAATTACGGGAAAAGTTACGTTACAGTGACGTCTTATTCCGCTTTCAACGCCTTCTGAGCATGCAGGCCAAATCCTGTCAGCAGTTGTCACAATCCATTTTGCTACACCAGAAATACCAGCATAACGGCCGTATTGAGCGGGCATTTGTGCACCTAGAATCCGCTATAGCGCGTATCGCAGCCAACAATAGGGCGGATGCCACACAAATTAAAGCGCTGACCTACTTGTTAAATAATTTGCGCGCCATTGATGCCCAATTAGCAACGATTGAATCCGAACAAACAATTGAACAGGAAAACAATCCTGAAAACACACTGGCCGATGACAAAATCACGGGGTGGAACGACATTCGCTTACGCATTAGCCGACACCTGACACCGCAGTCGGCGCTGTTCCGCCACGCGATTCGCATGTCGCTACTACTCTGTAGCGGCTATGCATTAATCCAGGTAACGGGCATGCAGCACGGCTACTGGATTCTACTGACCAGCCTGTTTGTTTGTCAGCCCAACTATAACGCCACTCGACGGCGGCTAATGTTGAGAATTGTTGGGACGTTAACCGGTATCTTGCTCGGTCTACCCATACTCTATTTTGTTCCCTCGCTGGAGGGGCAACTCACGTTAATCGTCATTAGCGGTGTGCTATTTTTCGCCTTTCGCAACGTGCAATACGCGCATGCAACCATGTTTATAACGCTGCTTGTTCTGCTTAGTTTCAACTTGTTAGGCGAAGGCTTTGAGGTTGCAGTACCACGCATTATTGATACGCTGATTGGGTGCGGAATTGCCTGGGCGGCGGTAAGTTTTATCTGGCCGGACTGGCGTTTCCGCGATCTCTCAACGGTTATCAACAAAACATTGGATGCTAATTGCCGTTATCTCAGTGCGATTATGGAGCAGTATCATCAGGGAAAGGATAATAGCCTGAATTACCGCATCGCCCGCCGTGACGCACACAACTGTGACGCGGAGCTGGCATCCGTTGTATCGAATATGTCCTCGGAACCCCATGCGACCCGAAGCAAATTGGACAGCGCATTCCGTTTTATGTGTCTCAATCATACCTTGCTAAGCTATATTTCCGCGCTCGGCGCACACCGCGACAAAATTACCGCGCCGGAAACGTTGCGATTACTTGACGAAGCCATATGCCATGTTGATAACGCACTACACTGCGGTGAAGAAGACCGTTTGGATATCGAATCGGGATTGAAAAGTCTTACCGCCGACATCCAATCCCTATCTCCCGATTCAGACAATCAAGAGTCGTTGATCATCCAACAGGTTGGCCTACTGATTAACCTTTTACCAGAGCTCATACAATTGAAAAGCGACATCGTGAGTCATTAATAAAAAACCGAGTGGCTTAATGCTTGGGGCCTTTTGAAACCGAATTGTTTTTATACCACTCCAAAAGCTCATTACGGATAACGCGTGGGAGGGCCGCCTGATGCGTACCGCAAATGGCACCGGCAAGCGCTAAGAGGATGTTGACGCTCAGATTCGACCGGACTTTACGTAACTCAAGATAGCTATTTTTCGCACCATGACGCTGTAATTCGTCAATATTCTTTATTCCAGCCTTCCATAACAGGCGCTCAATATCGTGATTAAGATTAGGGAGATCTTTTAAACGCCCATTTGCTTTTCTGATCGCTTTATCATACTGCGCGCCCATCAGCGCCAGACGAGCAAAATGTAAAAGCCGCTCAGGGTCTTGCCACAATGTTTCATCGACAAGATAGTAGTTCAGCGGCACAGGGACACCTCGCTTGGTATAAATCAAATGAGGCATATCACGTTGTTGAAATTGTTTTTCATCCTTCTTACTGGCACGAAGATACAGTTCTCCTTCCGATACCAGGCCAAAAATTATTTTATTTGCTGCGATGCTGTAGCCACCAAACTGGGAACGCGACGTAATGTCCCCCAGCGGCGAAAAAGACTGCTGAGATTGCAAAATCCTTTTTTTGCATAACTGCTTCATTGCCATCATCCTTTAGTATTGAAATGGTGTCGCCCTAAACACTTAAAATATCTGTTGCAGGAACAAATAATTAAACACAGCACAGAGGTGGCTTCAAACATAAAATGAATTTGCGGCCTCTTGCATGAGGAATATGCGAAGCGCTTTCAAAAAAATCGGGTTGATTTTTATCCATGCAGGGGATACTGTATGTTTATACAGTAACACTATGGGTAGAACTCATTATGCGCACACAACCAATCCTCACTCACAATATCGAGTCATCCTCGTTTTCCCCTAATCGACATGCGACGGATCTTTCGGCTGTTGCGGGCGGAATTATCAGTGAAATCGTGTATAACGCCGATCAACCCATAATCACGCACCTATTACTGCCGCTTTTGCGTCAGCTAGGCACGCAGTCTCGCTGGCTATTGTGGCTTTCGCCCCAGCGAAAACTCAGCCGTCCCTGGGTACTTCAATCGGGGTTACCGCTGGAAAAAATGGTGCAACTTCACCATATCAGTCCGCTATTTACGGTTGATGCCATGGAAAGAGCCTTGCTGACAGGGAATTACAGCGCCGTTTTGTGTTGGCTGCAGCACGAATTGACACAAGAAGAAAAGTGTCGGCTACAGCACGCAGCGAAGACAGGAAACACCTACGGTTTTATTATGCGGACGGAAAGTGCAAGTAATGGCGGCTATAGACTATTTCCTAGCCTTAAAATTCATTCTGCATTGTATCATTAAGTAAATTAAGAATATTCTCAGCCCATTTAATGCATGCATTTTGTCGATCGCCGCAGAGCCGTATTCTGCGGGCTTTTGGCATATATTTGATACAAACTAAAGACATAATAACTGTCAAAAGTGTCAGCTATTTGTTAGCAAGTATGTATGAATCGTGCGGTTTTCTTATAGTGCAATCCACATCATACTTGTAACTTTCTCATCACGTTGTAGACTTTAACTCGATGGAGTTGCTCTTTTATAACGTCAGTTGACTGACAGTGAGTCATAAATAAGGGCAAAGTCTCCAATCGAAGGATTTTAACCAAAGGTTTATTAGCTCTTCAGGTTAATTACCGATTTGGATGATAATGAGGCGTAAAAATGAAAAAAACAGCTATCGCAGTTGCAGTGGCACTGGCTGGCTTCGCGACTATGGCGCAAGCAGCTCCTAAAGACAATACCTGGTATACCGGTGGTAAATTAGGTGTTTCTCAGTTCCATGATACCGGCTTCTACGGCAATGGTTATACGGGCGTTAATAATAACCCGATCAAAAGCAAGTTAGGTGCTGGTGCGTTCCTTGGTTATCAAGCGACCCCCTACTTGGGCTTTGAATTGGGTTATGACTGGCTAGGCCGTATGAAGTATGCAGGTTCTAATACGAATACTGCCGACAGCGCTAGCCTTAAGGCTCAGGGCATCCAACTGGCAGCGAAATTAAGCTACCCGGTTTTACCCGATCTTGACGTTTATACACGTTTAGGCGGTCTGGTATGGCGTGTAGACAGCCATGCAGATAAGAGCGGTACTCATCTCAACAACGACGATACGGGCGTCTCCCCGTTGGCAGCCATCGGTGTTGAATATGCTATCGACAAGAACTGGGCTACCCGTGTTGACTACCAATGGGTGAGCAACATTGGCGATGCAGGTACAGTAGGTGCGCGCCCTGACAACATGTTGATGAGTGTTGGCCTGTCTTATCGCTTTGGTCAGGATGACCGCGTAGCACCCGTTGCTGCTCCGGCACCCGCGCCAGCTCCAGTCGTCGAAACCAAGCGCTTTACGCTGAAATCTGACGTACTGTTCAACTTCAACAAAGCAACTCTGAAAGCAGAAGGTCAGCAATCACTGGATCAACTGTACACTCAGTTGAGCTCACTGGATCCGAAAGATGGTTCTGTTGTCGTTCTGGGCTTCACCGACCGTTTAGGTTCCGAACAATACAACCAGGGCTTGTCTGAAAAACGTGCTCAGAGCGTTGTTGATTATCTGGTCTCCAAGGGCATCCCTGCGGATAAAATCTCTGCCCGTGGACTGGGTAAATCTCAGCCGGTTACCGGTTCTACGTGTGATAACGTGAAACCTCGTGCCGCTTTGATCGATTGCTTGGCACCAGACCGCCGTGTAGAGATTGAAGTGAAAGGCATTAAAGATGTTGTAACTCAGCCTCAGGCTTAAGTTTCAACGAAAAAACCTCGCTTCGGCGAGGTTTTTTTATGTCTACGTATCAGCCAGAAGCGGATATATTGCCGTTCAATGCTTATCTTTATTCAACATTGATTTAAGATCCTGTTTAAGCAGTAGCATCTGGTTAGCGTATTTTTCTTTGTGCTCCGCGTCTTCAATTAATTGCACAATCGTTTCTGACAAGGTAACACCACGTCTCTGTGCGAGAGCCGCGAGTCGCTGCCAGACTAGGTATTCAAGGTCGATCGATTTCTTACGCGTATGCTGATGTTCCGCGTTGAAATGACGTTTACGTCGCGCACGTATCGTTTGCTTCATCCGATTTTCTAACGCCGGATTCATACATTGTACAATCCACTCAACTATTTTCATTGGCTGATTCTCAGCCTTAAACAAAGCTTCTACGGCCTCATCCGCAGCACTTTGCTCTAAAAAACGCGTGATCTTTTCTCCCTCACGGTGTTTTTTAACCAAATACATCCATTTCCAACCGCACTCAAGATTTTCTAATTGTTGATATTTCATATTAAATGCTTCAGTGACCGTGTAACGTTAAGTCAAGCATAGCAGCTTTCACTCATATTGACCGCTTTCTGACAGCTTTTGAGACGTTCGACAAACGTGGTCTGGGGCCAAACTTGCGAAAGATGGAGGAGAAATAACTCTCCTTATGCGAAGTTGATATTATTCTTGTATAATCACGCTTTTCCTTTAGACGATTACATTGATACTTTGACCAGTAACCGACTCTCATGGCAGCATTTACTGCCCAATAATACCCCGTATCAGACACTCTTTACTCAAGCGGACCAGCTTCCCCCAGTCGAATTCTCTGGTATCCAACCACGTTTGGCTGACAGCCTGATGCTCTTTTGCCATCCGCGTTCGCCATCCCGCCTGATGCTGCTTAAAGCACAGGAAAATAGTGAATATATGGCAATCATCGCTCAAGCGCTCGGTGCAAACGTGGCTGATGCCGAGGCAATACACGGTAGTAATTATCGTATTGAGGGCCGCCATATCTGGATCGAGCCAGCCACTCAGCCGCAAGATAATTTTGCAGCGACACAATATTGCGACTACCGGGAGTGGATTGAACCGGAACAGCTTTTTGGTTGCGTACGATATTTTCACGATGAGCTCACCTTGCACCCAGGGCTTATTCATCAGGTTAACGGGGGGGTGCTGATCCTGTCTGCCAGAACGTTACTGGCCCAACCGCTGATGTGGCTCCGTTTGAAGCAGATTATGGCCGAGGGCGTCTTTCGTTGGCTTTCGCCCGATGAACGTAAACCGCTCCCTATAGAAGTCCCTTCAATGCCGCTGGATGTCCGCCTGATTATTCTCGGCGATCGAGATAGTCTGGCTGATATCCATGATATGGAGCCAGAGTTAGCCGAACACGCTATTTACGGCGAGTTTGAGGCACAATTGCCATTGATTGAAACAGATGACATGGCGCGCTGGTGCGCCTACATCAATGCATTATGTAATGATAACCTATTACCGCGGCTCGATGCGTCAGCCTGGCCAGCATTAGTTAACCTGGCGATACGCTACAGCGGCGATCAGGGAAACTTACCGTTATGTCCGCGGTGGTTAATTAGTCAATTAAAATATGCGTCGCTGTACGCAAGAGACGGAAAAATCACAGAGCAATCCTTGGTTGACGCCGTTACCGGTCGCCAATGGCGCGAAGGCTATCTCCGTGAACGCATGCAAGATGAAATAGAATTAGGGCAAATATTGATCGAGACGGAAGGCGATGTCATCGGGCAGGTCAACGGACTTTCTGTCTTAGAGTTCCCCGGTCACCCTGCTGCTTTTGGTGAACCCGTGCGCATTAGCTGTGTCGTTCACGCTGGCGATGGTGAATTCACTGACGTTGAGCGCAAGGCAGAACTCGCTGGCAATTTACACGCCAAGGGCATGATGATCATGCAGGCACTTCTTATGACAGAATTGGAACTTGACCAGCAATTTCCCTTCTCTGTCTCGATGGTCTTTGAGCAGTCGTACAGTGAAGTTGATGGCGATAGCGCTTCATTGGCGGAATTGTGTGCGCTGGTCAGCGCCCTCTCGCAACGACCGATCAATCAACAGCTCGCCGTTACCGGCTCCGTCGATCAATTCGGTCATGTGCAGCCAATCGGCGGTGTGAATGAGAAAATAGAAGGGTTCTTTGAAGTTTGCCTACGCCGCGGGTTAACGGGTTCTCAGGGCGTGATTTTACCCATGGCAAACCTGCGCCATCTTTGTCTACAGGGCGATGTTGTTAATGCCGTGCGTGAAGGGAAATTCCATCTTTTCCCCGTGGAGACAGCTCCCGAAGCATTGTCGCTGTTGACCAACTGTGCATATGACGACGAACATCAGCCAAATTTGTTGGCCGCAATCCGCGAGCGAATCGGACAGCTTGTTCCTCAAGAACGTAAACGTTTTCCTTGGTTTTTTCGTTAAACCAACTGGTTCAACCAGACGCAACAGACTTGCCCAGCATACAGGTGTACGCTAACCTGCGTGCTTCATTAAAATAAGGCTTACAGAGACCATGGTAGATAAACGCGAATCCTATACAAAAGAAGACCTCCTTGCCTCCAGCCGAGGTGAACTGTTTGGCCCGCAAGGCCCTCAGTTACCCGCACCTAATATGCTAATGATGGACCGCGTCGTAATGATGACGGAAGACGGCGGTAAGTATGGCAAAGGCTATGTCGAAGCCGAATTGGATATCACACCTGACCTGTGGTTCTTTGGTTGCCATTTCATCGGCGATCCGGTTATGCCAGGTTGCCTTGGTCTGGATGCCATGTGGCAATTAGTCGGCTTCTACCTGGGATGGTTAGGGGGAGAAGGCAAAGGTCGGGCGCTCGGCGTGGGTGAGGTTAAATTTGCTGGGCAAATTCTGCCGACAGCGAAGAAAGTGACTTACCGTATCCACTTCAAACGCGTGATCAATCGTCGTTTAGTGATGGGGATTGCTGATGGCGAAGTACTCGTTGATGGTCGCCAGATCTATACCGCCGACGAACTGAAAGTCGGTCTGTTCAAAGACGCTAGCGCTTTCTAACGCCTAAGTGGCACCGCGGGCGAAGCATTTTCGCCCGCATCATCTTTCTTATTGACCTGCTCCAGATTTTTCGACGAGCCTGATTATGCTGGATGTTTCAGCTCATTGGAGATCGACTGCCGCACGTCTTGCGGTATCTTCAATTCGGTTGCTAGCGCATCTAGGTAGCTTTTCTCCATGAAGTGATCGACATCAATGACCGCACAGCTTAGGAAGTAGAGCTCAAGCGCCTCTTCTTCATTCTTTACGTCTCTGGCCAGTAACGCAGGATCCAGCGGCTGTGCGATCGCTTCCTGTACCCAACGCTGTGCTTCATTGCCGAGTTGCAATTGCTGGATATTTTCATCAATCCGCTGTTTTTCAGTCTCATCAATATGGCCATCACTCTTAGCCGCAAATACCAGAGCCTGAATCAACCGTCGAGCACGACTATTCTCAGATGAAGACTGAGAACCAAACTGCGGATCGTCCTGATGTGCATCACGAACGCGTTTCTTATACTGATCCCACAATATGACACCCGCCGCAGCGCTACCGCCAATGATCAGGGCATTTTTACCTAATGAGCCCATGACTTTCCGTGCGGATTTATTTGACAACAATACGCCCGCCAAGCCCCCCAACGCAGCGGGCTTTAGCATATCCCCGAAATTACCGCTTTTTCCGCCTTGATGATTCTCCTGCTTGCTACCAGACCCTAATAATCCTTGAAGCTGTTGCAGCCAATTATTCATTTTCGTTCCTCAAGCAAAAGTGGCATCACTGATGGTATCGTCCTCCATAATAGTGGGGCTAAAGGCGTTTGTTTGTCAGATTATGTATAACAATGAAAAGTATGAATCGCACTTCTCTCTACGATTTATGCAGATGCTATATCTTGAGATGCAGAAGATGTATAACCGCCTACCGATCGCGCTGCGTGATGGCACCATTTTCGATCGGTTATCCCCTCGATATTGGCTTTTCTTCATTTTGCCCCGCTCGAATTTATGGACTGTGCCGCATTCTTTGCTTGCACGATTTGCGCTTTATTTTTGAAACGGTATACTGCACACATTAAATTGAAATACAGTTTTAAAAAATGTATTTGTCCGTCACAAAAAAGGAACGAACATGAAAATTGCACTGATAAATGAGAACAGCCAGGCGGCTAAAAACGCTATCATCGCTGAATCATTGACCAAAGCGGTGGCCCCAATGGGACACACGGTATACAACTACGGTCAATACACCGTTGAAGATGCAGCACAGTTGACCTACATCCAGAATGGTATTCTGGCAGCTATCCTGCTGAACTCTGGCGCTGCTGATTTCGTCGTCACCGGTTGCGGCACAGGCCAGGGCGCGATGCTGGCTTGTAACTCCTTCCCTGGCGTTATTTGCGGTCTGATTGTTGACCCATCTGATGCTTACCTGTTCTCACAGATCAACGATGGTAATGCAGTTTCCGTACCTTACGCTAAAGGCTTTGGCTGGGGCGCGGAATTGAATCTGGAAAATATGTTTACCCAGTTGTTCAAAGAAGAAGGTGGCAGAGGTTATCCGAGCGATCGCGTTGTTCCTCAACAACGTAACAAGAAGATCCTGGATGCCGTTAAAGCGGTAACCTATAACGATCTGATCACCATTTTGAAAGGTCTGGATCAGGATTTGGTTAAAGGTGCCATCGCTGGCCCTAAATTCCAAGAATACTTTTTCGCTAACAGTAAAGATGAAGCCTTGACCAGCTACATTAAAACGCTGCTGGCATAATTGCCCTATCGCTGACATAGACCACAGGTTGTTACAACCTGTGGTTTTTTTATGCTTTTTTCATACCTTTTGGCTTTATCGTTACGTCAGCGATTCTTTGTCGTTCAATGCTTAGCCAGACGCACTCGCCACACTAAATACTGCTTGACCAGAACAGCATGACTCCCTATAGTAGCGCCCCGTTGCCCCCTGTAGGCAACCCCCGGTGAGGTGTCCGAGAGGCTGAAGGAGCACGCCTGGAAAGTGTGTATACGTGAAAACGTATCAAGGGTTCGAATCCCTTCCTCACCGCCATACATTTAGCCAAGCCAGCAAAATCGGCTCTACATGTGGTTTGGCTTTACATAAAGTAATATATAGAAAGTCCGCTGCGGCGGACTTTTCTGTTTGCGGAAGTAAACCTCCCCTACTGAGTAGTCGGTTCATCCCCTGCACAGCATATCCGTTCCCTTTGTTAATCTACACGTTCGGATTTCTAGGCTGTGTCCCTTAACTTAACAACCGTTTCAAAAATAACCTGATCGCCCCCAGCTTTGTTCCTCAACGTAGTAACGTCCCCCCAAACGCACTAATTCAAGGTTGGCGTTACTGGTTTCATCTGTACTATCCAGAGTAAGGCTATAATCGGCGTTATTTTTAGATACTGAAGGCGCATATTGCAATCTATTGGAAACACTCGCTAGCATATCCTCCCGAGCCACTTTGGTAGTGGAAAGTGCCTTCGCCGTCACCTTGTTTTGATCGCCATAAATCGTTAATTCTGCCTCGGTATAACAAACTCCACCGTTTAACTGTTGCTGAATCCAATATTTTCCACCTGAACGAACAATGCCGTTAGGTACTGGAAACATGGCGATATCATTGCTACCCCGATAATTGATATTCGAAATAAACTCCCCTACGGTCACGTCCACCACAGCATCACTGACGCTCAAATTTACCTTGTTCAAGCGGGTATCGGTATCATGTGACGCGCTAATCGAAACGTTCATCAGCCGCCCACTGGGGCCATCCAGTTGTACTAGATTAGATCCATATGAGGCACGCACCAGATTAGGATTATTATCCAGTGGAATATAGGTGGCGGTGGTATATGTCGAATCATCCACATTGATCTGGTTCGATGAACCACTTAGCGAGGAGACTGGCGCGATCCTACCCGGTACACCTTGTACCGTCATATCCAGCAATCCAATCTCTTGTACGCTGAACCCCGGCGGCCCGAAGTCGATATCCACGGTTTCATGGTCATACGCGCCAACCTGGATCGCTTTCGTTCCCCCGCTACCATTGAGTAGAGGAATACCATTAAAAGACGCCCATAGGTTAAGACGATCAATCTCTTTCAGATTAAGGTTAATTTCGGCCTGAATACTATCGCCTGTATCACCGACATAAGTATCATTCAACCCTTGCACCGTGAGTTCTCGAATACGTTGCAAGCGGTTATTGATCTCATCAAGCACGCCTTCTGCCGTCCGCAACATTGAAACGCCATCACCTGCATTACGAACCGCCTGATTCAGACCACGCATATTTGCCGTCAAGCGATTAGCGATCGCCTGACCGGCGGCGTCATCTTTCGCGCCGTTGATACGGTAACCAGAGGACAGGCGTTCAATGGCTGAACTTAGCGAGGAAGCCGATTTATTGCTGTTTTTTTGCGCTATAAGCGACGCAATATTGGTATTGATGGTCGGCATGACAGCACGTTCCGAAATTTTTCAGAAAACTTAGGTTACTTATCGGCGTAACGATGTGAAACATTAGGGAAAGTGTGTGGAGAAAATTCAACCATCGCAATGTTAATGAGACGGTGATGCCTCTAAGTTGACTCTGATGTATTGTACGGGATTTTGAGGTTATCTCATGGTCAGTGTTAACGTTCATTGTCCCCGTTGTCAGTCTGCTAAGGTTTACCTCCATGGTTAGAACCCTAAAGGCCATGACAGATTTCGTTGCCGCGACTGCCGCCGTGTGTTTCAGCTCACTTATGCTTATGAAGCACGTAAGCCGGGTATTAAAGAGAAGATCACTGAAATGGCTTTCAATGGTGCCGGGATTCGCGATACCGTCAGAACACTGAAAATTGGTATTAACACCGTTATCCTGATTTTAAAAAACTCGCGCCAAAGCGAATAACGTCTTCGCCTGTTGCCCATGCTGACGTGGCGCTTATCTGCGAACTTGATGAGCAATGGCGCTTCGTTGGCAGTAAAGCCCGGCAGCACTGGCCTTGATACGCGTATAACACCAAAACAGGCGGTGTATTGGCCTACACTTTTGGTCCCCGAACCGATGAAACCAACCGGGAGTTACTGGCACTGCTTACACCATTCAACATCGGCATGAGCATCAGCGACGACTGGGGCAGCTATGGCCGAGAGGTGCCGAAGGATAAGCATCTGACCGGTAAAATATTCACCCAACGCATTGAGCGTAATAACCTGACGCTCCGCACCCGTATTAAGCGGTTGACTCGTAAAACAATCTGCTTCTCACGCTCAATTGAGCTTTATGAAAAAGTGATCGGAGCGTTTATCGAAAAATACATGTTCTACTCATTGGATGCACTACCTTATCGTTATTGCATCAGCCATTATATTTTTCTTTTTTATTGTTAACAGATTTCGCTCTATATCTATATTTTCAAGCATTATCGCTGCAGCAGCGTCAATACCGTTTCGGGCACCTGATTAGCCTGAACCAGCACCGCTGATGATGCCTGTTGTAAAATTTGCTGTTTCGTCATCGCGGAAGCCTCTTGGGCATAACCCGCATCCAAAATACGGGAACGCGCAGTAGACGCTGCGATTGATGTCTGCGCCAAATTCGAGCGAACAGATTCAAAACGGTTAACCATGCTACCGTATTCGCCACGATAGCCATTGATTTTTTCTAACTCCGAATCAAAAGCAGCCAATGCTCTGCGAGCCTCCTCTATCGGATCTAAGCCGACATCTTTCAACCCTAGGGATTCGGTGTCCGAGGGGGTTGGGCTGATAGTCACGGCCTGAATTTCTTCCCCATAGTTGGCGCTGGTGATAATCTCCGTTGGTGTACTTACCGGCGGTAGAGGCGGTGGTGGTAATTGTGTGGGCGTGGGTAACTTATCCCACGTTGCGACCCCTTCAAATGATCCTTTCCCAATGACCATGATAATCAGGGTCTCTGTCGTTTGATCAATATGGACGCGTTCATGAGATGCCGCACCGACAGAGCCATCGTTAGGCGTTGTTTCATAACGATCCCCATCGCCGCTATAAGTAATGGTCATACCGTTATAAGAAACCGCCTCCCAAGGTCCGCAAGTAATTTCAACGCCAGGGAGCGCAGTTCATCGGGGTTTTGTGAGGCCAACAGCGAATCGATATCCATGCAGGCATTTTATCAAAACAGAGATTTATTGTCATTTAAAATCAATGCATTAATTCACATTCATTTTTATTTCCGTTGCGTTAAATCCAGGCCGTCTACCCGTTTCCAGTCGATGCCTTTTATCAGCCAGTCGAACTGTTCGGGCAACAACATCCAGGCGACATCCCCCTGTTTCGGCCAGATAAAATGGCCCTGATGAAGACGGCGAAGACACAACCAGACACCGTGTTTGTCCCAGCGAAGGACTTTGATACGCGAGTGCGCCTTGTTGCAGAAGACAAAAGCGGCTTCCCCTTGCCAGGGTTGGTGCAGGTGGTCGGTAATGTATTGGGTCAGGGTATCGATACCCCGGCGCATATCGACGGGCTCGCGCGCCAGCCAGATGTGTTGCGGCGTTAACACAGGGACAAAGCCTGCATCACGGCCCGTAACTGGGCGGGAAGACAACTGACCGAACTGCCGTTGGGGAGGTTGAGCGTCACCGTGTCGGCGTAGTAATTTCCCGGCATAACCCGGCGCGCAGGAATAAATGCTGCGGGGACGGTGGCGTCGTCGTGATGCTGTTGCCGTTCACGGTGAGAATAGCGTTTTGCCATATTTTACCTCAGGTTCATTTTATTGAATGAGGGCAGCATGTGGCAGCAGAGTTGTGTTAACAATATGAGTTCGCCGGACGCTTACAGAACAGTCTCATTGCCTGATACTATATCATCAAGATGATACCACGCATGTTTAGCTTCAATCGCAATATCATCATGGTTGCTTGTGATATATAGATCAACACGACCTCTACTGGTGTCAGTATCTTCCTGAAGAGATCCCTTCATTAGTTTGCTCGAAGGGTATTCTTCAATTGCGGCCCGCCCCATTGACCATGCAGCCCCTGCAAGCACACTGACATTAGTTCTTTCGTTATACCACCAACAACAATCTTTCTGCCTCAATAACTCTACATACCGCTGATTAGTCAGAATCCATCCTGTCAACAATCGTTCGATGAAATCATCCTTTGCATATACTTTTTTTTCATTACATTTATACTTTTAGAATAATAGCCTTGATCATACTATAAATAGTATCTTATTAGTTGTCTATTTAACTATAAATAAGTCTAAAGATTATTGAAAATGAGCCGACAATCCAATACGACTATATTTTTTAGAATTTAAAGACAACCTGTACAGACCCTCCTCATATACTAAATTGAAAACCATTTATTCTTTAACATATAAAATTATTGAAAACATCCTTGTTAGCCATAATAGATTTGGCAATAAGTATATTTAGACCTCTTAGATAAATAACTACTACTCCGCACCTGAACCTATAATAATAACACCAATTTTATTACACTCCTCAGAATGCTTTTTACCGCGGCATTTACACATAAAAATGGATTCATGATAAGTATAAAAATTTTCAGAGTACTCTTCGCTCAAACTTTCACCTATCCTCTTTAAGGTTGTTGGATTAAAATTCCTATAAAATCCTATACTCCAAACAGACCTGCGTTTTCTTCCTGAGCTAGTAAAATGGGATTGAACTATTTCATAATTTTTAACGATATCTTTCCACATGTTATTTACTAAGGTTGTCGGATTTTTAGCTAGTTTAAATTCAAGGTAAATGAAACGATCAGTACGCGTATTTTTCTTTCTAAATATCAGGTCAACATACATATGTTGCCTACCTGACTGATGACGCTTATCCGCAATAGCACGAATTTCACGTTTAGCACTATACCCTAACGAGTGCTCAATAAAATACTCGAATTCAATCTGGAACCACTTCTCCCAATCATTTGTTCCTTTATCTAAAATATGAGACATTTTTTCTTTGATACTTTTTTCGGATAGAAATCCTAATAATGTTTCTTTTACTGTTCCAAAATCTTTACTGCTCATCCTTCCTCCTGCGCTCATATAAAAAAGGACCACTATATAAGTAAATCCTTAATGAATCAATCTAAAACCCATATAACTTAAATAAGTTAATGATGAATGAAATTTGAGTTAAGATAGCATCCTGTATTATAAAAAACGATAATAGCTTGTTCAAATATTGCCATGCTAAATTTCATCATTGAGCATCTAGTTTTTTAGCCAATAAAAAATATATTTTTACATTACTGATAATAGCCAAACATAAATAAAAATATAAAACATGTCTATATAATAAAATGTAGCTCAGATTTATTGAAGGGTATTAATATTACATTCTTCGTGTAAGAATGGCATTATCAGTAAAGATAACCACCGAAGTGAACTATTGCGGATAGGTTTCATGTCATACTGATGCATGGCAGCAGTCCAGACGTGAATCCCCTCCTGACTTTCTCAGCCAGAGAGGGAATCGGATGATTTATTTTCTATAATAGTTCTTAGTTAGCTTTCCAGCCATCATTGGTCTTCACCAGAACGGTAACTGTCAAGATATCTGTCGCCCTGTCTGATTTTTATGCAACCATTCGCACTGCCTCAGTAACCACCTTACGCTCTGGATTCAACGATACTAGGCTGTGTCCCTTAACTTAACAACCGTTTCAAAAATAACCTGATCGCCCCCAGCTTTAGCATGCTCAGGTAGTTTCTAGCTGTTTTTTCCGAGCGTGTCGCAATACGACGATTTTCTTTCAATATCGCAAAGCAACGCTCCACGACATTGCGTTTTTTATACAAGCCCGTATTAAGGCACCGACGTCTGTCACGACTGGCTTTCTCATTTGATTTAAACGGGATAACCGCTTTTATCCCTTTTATTTTCAAATGAATGCGAATTCTTCCACTTGAGTAACCTTTATCCGCCAGCACTGCTTTCGGGCGCGATTTCAAGTACCCACTTTTTCGGATGACCCCGACCCGGTTAAGCAACGTTTCCGCATACTGGCTTTCGTGAGCTTGTCCGCCGCTCAGACAAAAACTTAGTGGTAATCCTGTGCCATCTGTCGCCAAATGGATTTTGGTGCCAAAGCCGCCGCGAGAGCGACCCAGCCCATGGTCCTCGAGTTCATCGGGATGTTTTTTTTTGCACCGGCTGCTGCTTTCAGGGCGCGAACGTTACTGCCATCCAGCGCGATAACACCCCTGTCAATCGGCGCTTTTTCGTCCAAAATCTGAAGTAATTTATTGAAAATACTGTTCATTATTCCAGTTTTGGACCACCGGTTAAAGCGGTTGTAAATGGTTTTCCAATGACCATAACGCTCAGGTAAATCCCGCCACGGCGCACCGGAGCAAAGCACCCAGAATATACCATTCATGACACGCCTATGCGCAAAGTAAGGACGACCGCCTTTGGAAGAACCCCTTTCAGGTGGCAGCATAGGAGAAATCAGCGTCCATGCTTCATCAGGGAAATCGTAACGAGCCAAATGAAAGAACCTTTTGTAGTGAAATCATGTCCCCGATTGTACAAAAAACAGTTACGGGACACACCCTAATGTCCCTGGTTCCCAGTTACGTGTATCACCGTTCCAGCGTTCAGGATGTGCCGCTCGGGCGGCGAGATTGAGTGCATGCGGATAGCACTGTGACGATGTTCATGGTTGTACCACTGCACGAAGCCGTGTACCCAGTGCTGAGCTGCTGTTAGATCAGCAAAGCCATTGGCAGGATAGTTCGGCACATACTTGCAGGTGCGGAACAGGGCCTCGGAGAACGCGTTATCGTTGCTCACTCTCGGCCGACTGAACGATGGCTGGATCTGTAGAGCCCGAAGCTTTTCCAGCAAGGTCGCGCCTTTAAAGGGACTACCGTTATCGGCGTGTAACACCAGCGGTTGGCCCACGATATTCTCGGCCAGCACCGCCCGCTCAATGACGGTACGTGAGTTGGCGGCGGACTCTCCCAGCAAAGCCTCCCAGCCCACCACCTTGCGACTGAAGATATCGAGGATCATCACCAGATAATAGTAGATCCCCTTGGCTGGACCGGGGAGCCAGGTACAGTCCCACGACCAGACCTGGTTAGGGGCTGTTGCAGTATGCGTGGTCGGTGCAGGCTGTGATTGACGAGCTTTGGCTCGACCGCGGTGAGCCAGCTGACCATGCTTGCGCAGCACACGATAAAAACTGGAGACAGATGCGATGTAACGCTGCTCTTCGTCCATCAACCGCACAACGATCTGCTCCGGTGGCAGGTCAGCAAACGCATCCCGGTGACACTGCTTCAGGATATCGGCCTCTTCTTCTACAGTCAGCGCATTAGCAGGCACCGGGCGTACGGCAAAAGGGCGTTTGTCGGCCGTAATTTAACCCGTCTGTATCCAACGTTGGTGTGTTCGGATCGAGATCCCGAGCACCTCACAGGCTGCCGTTAGCGTGGCACCGTCTTCACAGGCATTAGTGATCGGCTGCACGGCATGTTGGCGATCTTCGATGCTGATCATGACTCCTCGTCCCCCCAGATCGCCCGTGCTTTTTTTGACAGCGTCAGCAGTGCAGCCGTCTCCGCCAGTGCAGCGTTTTTACGTTGCAGCTCTTGCTCCAGCGCTTTAATCCGCTTGCGCTGCTGTTTGGCGTCATCGGCTTCTCGACGACGCTCGTCACAGGACAGGCTGGCCGCTTGTTCACAATCATGTCGCCAGCGTTGCAGTTGCTCAGGATAGAGCCCTCGCTGACAGCAATAGGCGGCGACCTCTTCGGTGTTCATCGCAGCGGCTTCAATCACCGCCGCAAACTTGTCACGTGAGGACCAGCTCCCTGTGCCTTGATTACTGGCATCGGGCAGGCAGCGCCCTTCAGCGCGCGCTTCTTTGCGCCATTTATAAACAGTCGCTGAGGAAATGCCTTCCTCGCGGGCAACGTCTTCGACGCTTTGGTTGTAGGGTGGTAACAGCTTGGCCACAACGACCTGACGTCGCTCATCGGAGTAACGAGGCATACAGATCTCCAAACGCCCCTGAGTGAATAAGAAAGTTTAACAAAGAGCGCGACAACTATCCTGACAGAGGGCGGAGCCCACTGCTCCTGTTTCTCGGAAGAAAGTTCGGTTTATTCAACAAAGCCTATCCTATGAGCGGAATCCTTCATGTGCACGGAGAAAATAATCATCTGACACAAAACTCAAAACTGTTTTCTATATGGTTTTACTTTCCAGTAATCAATAAACGTGTCTGAAAATAGCCATTGTGATTCGTTACCAAGCGCAGATTTTTTAAATCGTTCAAGCATCGATTCATTATAAATGAAAAACCACATTTGAGCTTCTACATTATAGAGGCAACCTTTAAACTCGAATCTGTCAAATAGAATACTCATACTTTTATTCGTAAAAAACAAGCAGTGTACTGGTGACAAATAAAACCATTCAGGATCTTGCGGCACATCCTCACAAATTAAAGTATGAAAGGCAAACATACCTTTTCTTTTATCAACCAAATCAAAAATAGCGTTAACGTCATCAATACATCTAAGGTGCTCTAGTACGGAACAGGTTATCACTAAGTCAAAAATTTTCCCTTCCACATCCTCATTACGAAGATATGCGAGCGAATTATCTCTTTCCAACATCGCCGTCGTCATATATTTATCATACATACCTACGCGAATGTTATCAGACTCCAACAGCTTAACGAGTTTCCCATCACCGCAACCATAGTCGATTGCGTTTATATGGTCTCGTTCCAGTATTCCATCATTATATAATTGAGAGATCGCTTTACTCTGAGCATCTAATCTCATCAACCACTTAGGATCATCTTCAGAAGAATCTAATCCCTGATAGCCGCTGTGGATTTTTTCATTTAACTCTTCCCATTCCGTCGATGTCATTTCGAAATGCGTTTTGGAAACAACTACCTGGCATACGGGACATTTTAGATACTCTGCATTTTCAATGTTTTTTACACTAAATTTCTTTAAAAAGTAAAAAAACATCTTACTGTCACAAACAGGACATTGCATAATAGCTCCTCGTTCAATATAGGGTAATTATATCTTAGCGTTATTTACGCGCATAATGTTCTTATTCTTACTATTCTATATAACTACACATCGAGTCAGTATATTAATCAAATCGTACCCATCCCACTGAAGCCCAAACTCCATCGTCCGTCCCATAGGAATAACTCGATCGATTCCCTTTGGCTGGTAGTCCGCTAAAAACTCCTCAACTCTTGTAACATCAATACCTAATACAGAAAGTGTCTGACAACGACTGTTATTACAAATAGGATAAATATCATCAACATCACGCGCCAGATATTCCAGAAAATATCCCCCAGAACCACTATGATCCATTGTCCTCTCATCCAATTTATCCAGAAGAACCCGGAACACCAAATTGTGAGAATCAGATGCTTTTTTTATGCCATTCATCGATGCACTAAGCGTGCAGAATTGAGTCAATTTCCGTACGGCCATCACAGCTTGCAGTTCATATCTTTCTTGGGAAAATGTTTCAAACTCTAACCAGAATTGCGCACGCGCTTTTTCCGTCTCTGCTTGCTCTCCTAGCCATACCACCAGCCCAGGCGAAGTGCAGGCATTTTGATCGGTTAAAAACGTATCGTTGTAGAAACGTTCAGCAATCGTCCGTTTGTCCGGCATGGACAAATAGCTGCCGGCGTCAATCAGCGCCAGAGAATAACGGTTGGCAAATGCCAGATCCAGACCACGAGGCGGCAACTGCGACTGGCGAATGGTTGCAATAGTCTCATCGCCGCCCCAGATCAAACGAGTCTGACACCACCCTGACAAAATATCGTTAATCACTTTTTCACGGCCGTAACGCACCAGACAAATATAAGGGGAAATAGCGTTCTGCTCACGCAGAGTAGCATTTAATTCATCACAAATCAGTGCCACCTGAGGAAAATCCCGCGATGGCACCCTGACAATATTGGCATTGCCGCTTAACAAGCCGACAATCAGAGAATAAGCAAAATTCACTGCTACGTTGGACGGCGCAATATGAAAAGCCAATCCCCGCCCCATCCGCCTCGACAAATCAGGATATGCCTTTTTCATTTGTAATACGGAACTTTTTCGGCACCAGAAAGCCAGACTAATGACATCAGGCCAGGCTTTAGATAACGGGTTGTTAAATAGCCGCTTTGAGAAGTTATCCAGAAATGCAACGACATTTTCATCGAACGGCTTAAACGTGCGACGATCGGTCATATCTCGCATCAAGGATTCATTTCCGACTAAAAATGAAATGCCGTCAAAATTGTTCTGCATAAGTGTCACTGCATCCTCTCAACTCGGCACGCTTTAAACGTCCTGATACCATGAAATATTTTCCCAAACGGCCGCACGGACAATCATCTTCGCCTAAAATCACGCCTTCGTCTTCAGTCAACAGAGAGTGACCGGGATAAGATTCAGGAAGCAGGGAAAGAACCTGAATAATACCGCGCTGCCCGTGCGGACAGACAGAAAAATCCCGGTAATCACGAATAATAATATCGGAGAAGATGCTGGTATGCAGATGTCCTTTTTCACACTGCATATAAATACAGCCGGTCTGTTCCACCATACCGTAATAATCATAAACGCGCTTTATGCCGCAGACGTTATGCAGGGCATCGGCAAAATCCAACGGTGAAACCGCTTCGGACTGCAATTTTTTCCAGCCGCCGCCGTGAATTAAGAGGCCATCAGATAAGTCCAGCTTTTCTTTGGCAGATAATAACTGTTTATAAAAATGTTGCCATACCATAAAAGTAAAACCGAAAAGCATAATAGTTCGCCCTCGGTGTTTATCTAAAAAGGCTATGATCGCGGCCAGATCGAGCAACATATTATCGTCCAACGCATAGGCCCTGTCCGCGCCAAATATAGAAAAACCTAGAATTCCCGCACCTCTTGCTGAAAACAGATTACGATTTTTCATTACCGAGGGAGAGTCGATAATCAGCAGAGGCATTCTCGCCGGACCAGCAAAGTCATTGACAATTTTTACCAATGTTTTCTGCTGATGAGTCGCGGTGACCTTATCCAGATAAATTTTCGACACTGCCTGTCCCGTGGTGCCCGACGACGTCATGGTTTTTATCACCTGTTCAGCCGGCACGCTTAATAAATCAAGCTCTTTAAACAATGAAACCGGCAGGAAAGGAATATCCTGAACTGAGCGGATAGAATCGATTTTTATGCCCTGTGCATCCAGAATACGTTGATATGGTTGGCAATGAGAATAATGATGCTGGGTTAATTCCAATAGTCTTCCCATGATGAGCGCATGTTTATCATTGCGCTCCAGAGAATAGGGCGGCAGCTTAAGAATGTCTTCATAGCGGGTCATAATAGGCTTCCAGTTTGGAATACAATATTTTCCCGGCACTGTTTTTAGGAATATCAGCCAGCGTTTTTATACGAAAAGCCGTATGGTTTAACTGCGTCCGTTGCATCATGAAATGCTTGATGTCATCAGCAACCGTTTCATCCGTAATGAAAATATACAGGCGATCGTCTATTCCCCCGCACGCGCAGCCCATATCAGGAAACGCTGTGCGAATCATGGTTTCCACTTCATCAAGCCCGATGCGGTTACCAAAAATTTTCAGAAACCGTTTTTTACGACCGACGACGTAGTAATAACCCTCTTCATCGCGCTGTACCATATCTCCGGTGTGCAGACATCCGTCGCGGTCATCGCCTTTTTGCAGATCATCACCGCATTCGGCATAACCTAAAGCAACATTCTCCCCAAAATAAACCAGTTCCCCAACCTCACCAGCCTTTTCAATTTCATTGCCATGGTCGTCAATAATAACGAAACGTCCGCCGGGAATCGGTTTCCCCATGCTGCCATATTTTTCCAGCGATTTTTCCGCTGGCAAATATCCCATTCGAGAAGTGGCCTCTGCCGCACCATACATGACGATGAATGCTTTGCCGTTTTCACGCGCATAATGCGCAAACTCTCGATGTAATTCGGGTGGTAATTTCCCGCCAGCCTGCGTTAACGTCTTTAATGCTGGCAGTTTCATCGACATGAAACGCAGTTTCTTCAACATTTCGTAAGTATAAGGAACGCCAGCGATAGAGCTCGCTGACTGCTCTTTTACAAATGACCAGAATTCCCGCTGCATGACGCTTCGCGTCGTTAACAACAGCGTCGCACCTTGAAGCAAGTGACTGTTGATCACAGAAAGCCCATACACATAGTTCATCGGCAAATTCACGACCGGGCGTTCCTGACAGCCTATTGACAGATAATCGGCAATACTCGACGCATTGCTTAAAATATTACGCAAACTCTGACGCACCAGGCGCGGACTACCCGTAGAACCGGATGTCGATACCAGCAGAGCCAATTCAGGATGAAGCGGATAAGGTTCCAGACCGGTCGGCACCAATTCATAATTTTCCAACGTAAAAACCGCCTGCTTTTCCGGGCCGTTTTGCCCTTGCGGACGCCATAACCAACCGGGACGATAAGTGGCGATCAGACGCTCGCACAACGCCTCGTCCAGATTTTTATCCAGCATTAGGGGGATGATGCCATGCGTCAGAAAACCCACATAACCTATCAGCGAACCAAAGGTATTTTCGCAAAAAGAAAATACCAGCGACCCCGCGGGAATATGTTCAGCCAGACGACGTCCCTGGGAGCACAGGTCTCCATAGCTCAACGAACGTCCATACTCGTCGATTGCGGCTAACGCCACTGGATCATGCTGATTCAAATTAAGAAACATGGCTACTGTCATCCATAATGGCGTTGAATTGCGTCAGCGATGCGTTCAGCCGTCAGCCCGCACTGCACCAGCAGATAAGCATAATCACCGGCATCAGGATATCCCTGCGGAATGCCCAGCATCACCTGCGGCGGTCGTTGCCGTTTCATTGCCAGATGCTCGGCAACCGCGCTGCCCAATCCGCCGATAACGCTATGTTCCTCCACGGTCACTAGCAGCTTTTTATCCAACTGCCGATCAAGAATGTCCGTATCCAGCGGCTTAATCGTGTGCATGTCAATAACGGTACAGTCGATGCCGCGCCTGGCCAGCAGTTCCGACGCTTTCAACGCAAAGTGCACCATGCTGCCCGTCGCCACGACGCAGACGTCGTCGCCCTCGCGCAGATTGATGGCCTGCCCAATTTTCAGTTCGTAATCATCCTTGTAAACGACGGGCGCCCGCATATTGCCGGTAAGACGCAAATAAACCGGGCCGTCGTGTTTTAATGCCGCTTCCGTCATTTTCACAGTTTCAGTGCAATCGGCCGGGGAGAGGATAGTAATATTGGAGATAGAACGAATAGCGGCGATATCTTCAATACCGTGATGCGTCGCGCCGAACATTCCGGTGGCGACGCCGCTAGCCAACCCGACCAGCTTCACGTTTTCATTCATATATCCCAGATTATGGCGCACCTGCTCTCCCGCACGCATCGTCAGGAAATTGGCGAACGAGGTCACGAACGGCACAAATCCCCCCGCTGCCAGCCCCGCCGCCATCCCCACCATATTTTGTTCGGCGATGCCCGCATTAAAAAAACGCTCCGGGTAGGTTGTGCTAAAACGAGCTAGACCGGATGATTTACACAGATCGGCCGACAGAGCGACGAGATTGTCATGTTGCTGCGCCAGTTCCAGCAGGGTCACGCCAAAGGTGCCGCGCGAACCCAGCATCGACCATGAGCGAATAGTGGCAGGTTTGATGACTAACACGACATTTCTCCATTCAGTTCATCCATCGCGGCATGATACTGCTGCTCTGAAAGCCGATTCCGATGATATTCCTTGTTGTTTTCCATAAAGGAAACGCCTTTGCCTTTAACCGTGTGCGCCACAATCGCTTTCGGTTTTCCATTGTGAGGCGCATCCAGCGCGACAAGCAGCGCGTCCAGATCGTTACCATCACACTCGACGACCTCCCAGCCGCACGCGCGCCACAGCGCGGGAATATCCAGATTGATAATTTCCAGAGTAAAGCCATCCGACTGCAGGCCGTTACGATCGACAATCACGGTCAGCGTATCCAGTTTCTGATGAGCGGCAAAGAAGGCGCCTTCCCATATCGCACCTTCATTGCATTCGCCGTCGCCGACCAGAATATAGGCATGCCAGGGCTGTTTTTTCAGACGCCGACTCAACGTAAGACCGATGCCGAACGCTAATCCCTGCGCCAGGCTTCCACTGGAGAAATCAATGCCTAATTCATGACATTTGGTCGGATGAACCTGGAGTGGCGAACCATTAATTTCAAAAGAATCCAATACATCCCGACTAATAATGCCGAACTCACACAGCGCGGCATATAAACCTAACGCGCCATGTCCTTTACTTAAAATAAAGGTATCGCGCTCGGTATTGGTGATATCGTGCGGCTCATAACGCAATTTAGTACCATAGAGCGCTGTTAAAATATCGACAAGGGACAACGCTGGAGAAATGTGCACGCCATCGCTCGGTGCGAGGTAAGCCACGCGCAATATGCTTTTACGAATATCTCGCGCCATTTGAAGCAGCGTTTTTTGATCTCCCTTCATTTTAATCCTCCGTCGACGCGGATGACCTGCCCAGTAATGTAACTTGACAGTTCCGACGCCAAGAAAACCGCCGTATCGGCTATTTCTGACGGCAGTCCCGCCCGGCGTAAATCCGCCGTGTTTTTGGTCTCTGTAAGAATATGAGCGGGCAAGGTATCCAGCATATCCGTATCGGTAATACCCGGCGCGATACAATTGGCCCTTACGCCGATTTCGCCCATTTCGGCCGCGATGGATTTAGTCATGGCAATCACTGCAGCCTTGGATGCGCCATACGCTGATTTACCCGGATTGCCGTCTTCTCCGGCCGTGGAGGAAATATTAATGATACTGCCGTGTTTCTGGCGGGCCATGAATTTAGCGATATATTGCGTAAACAGAAAAACAGAGAAGAAATTCACTTCAAACTGTTTTCTCAGCACATCTTCACTAGTCATCTGAAACAGCGCGTTTAATGTGATGCCCGCATTATTAATCACAGCGTCGATCGGCCGCTTATCCGCCATTAAACGCTTAATAACTTGTTTCATCACAGCGTAATCCGTCATATCAAAATAAAGCGGCCAGATTTCAACCCGGTGCCGTTCTGCAACGTTCCGCAGTTCTGCCAGCCATGCCGCATCTTCCTGTCGGGCATGGGCGTAAATATTCGCACCATTAGCCGCGAAAGCGTCAATCATCGCACGTCCCATCCCCCGTCGGGTTCCGGTGATCAGTACGTTTTTTCCTTGCAATAACATAGGAGATCCTCATCTTCAGCCCATACCGCCGTCGATACGCACCACTTGCCCCGTGATATAGCTGGACGCATCGGACGCCAGATAAAGAATCGCTTTAGCCACCTCTTCGGGCAAACCGAGACGTTTCAGCTCGCAACGCGCCATTTGGCGATCCAATGCCTCCTGTGGCAGATTTGCCGTCATCGAAGTTTGTATCACGCCCGGTGCCACCGAGTTGACGCGAATGCCCTGCGGAGCCAGTTCAGCGGAAAGCGTCTTTGTCGCCGCGATTAATGCCGCCTTAGAGGAAGCGTAAGAAAGCTGTCCCGGATTACCGTCCAATGCAGAAATACTGGACACATTAATGACACTGCCCTTTTTCTGCCGGAGCATCAGTTTAGTTATATACTGAGTAAAAAACATTTGAGAAAAAAAGTTAATCGCAAATGTTTTTTTCATTTTCTCCATCGTGATCATATGGAAAAAGGCATCCAACGTAACGCCAGCGACGTTTACCAATACATCAATCGGTCTTTTACTCTTCTGGATAACGCCCGCGCCTTTTTTGATTGCCTCTTCATCTAGCAAATCAAAATGGACGGGAATAATATCCACACTATATTTTTGGGATAATTCAACAGCATATTTATTGAATTCAGCGTCATCAGTCTGACAGCAAGCAAAGACGTTCGCCCCTTCACTGGCGAACGTCTCCAGCGTTGCTCGGCCTATGCCCTGTAGGCATCCGGTAATAACCGCGTTTTTTCCTGCCAGAAGCATAAGTTTTCCTTAAATTTCAACGTTGTATTTTTTCAGGATGTCTTTTCCCTTGGCGTACGAGGAAAAATCGATGATGTCTTCGGTATCCATCATAATATCAAAGGACTCTTCCAATGCGGCGATCATCGTCATATGCCCGACGGAATCCCATGAAGCGGTATCCTGATATTTATAGTCGGGCAGTATATCTTCTGCAACTCCAAATATCTCAATGAATATGCCATTATATTTTTCTAGATTACTCATTGTTTTTACCTTATTGAAGAAATATTAAAATCACATGATAGCATACAATACCATGTCAACAGAAAAGTAACGTTGATGGCATCGCAGATAAAATTTATAATTCGGATTTAAACTATTTAAATAGAATGGTATTTCGATCAAATCTTCGGGTTTATGATATAAGCTAATAGCTAATTTTGGCTTATAGTTACGGATAGTATTCTCCGAGCCTCGTAATGCAGCTAACTCTGCCCCTTCTATATCCATTTTAATAAATGTTGCTTTATCACCGTTTAAGAGAGAATCGATGCTGATGACATCAATAAAGTCAGATTTATTTTCAAAATCTATTCTTGATAACTCCCCCTCTCCTTTTAGAAAACTAATCCTTGCATTATCACTCCACACACCAGAATTAATCACCTGACAAAAATCGAACCCTTCCATAGTAGTAGTAAGTTGTTGAAAGTTATTTTCATCAGGTTCTAATCCATACACTTTCTTTGGTTTCAAAAATCCTTTTTTTCTATAGTTAGATAAAAAAGATAATATTGTATCACCAGTATATGCGCCACAATCCACAAAAACCTCATCGTCCATGAAATCAACAATGGAATCCAAGAAATAAATATTATCAGAATATACTTTTTTACAATAATCAGCTTTATAACTAATACGTTGATTAATAAATGCTGTTAACGATCCCCTAGACAAATCATCATTTAGTCTTTCATAAAACCACTGTAATTCACCTTCATTTTCCTTTATGAAATTATAAGAAACATTAACATTATTTATATTTAGAATGTCATAAAAGAACACAAATTTAGAATTTAATGAAATCATTTCAAAAAAATCATCGTTAATTGGCTGGAAACCGATGATGTAATTAAAACATTCTTGGCGACTAACCACATCCTCTAATGGGATAATATCCTTTCCCAAAAAAGAGTCCCCTTTGTTGAGGTATTTTTTATTTACTGAAATAATATCGACTTTCACATCATTTTTTTGAAGAAAATAAAACATCATAAGTGAATATTGCGACACACCTATCAATACAACAGTACATTTATTGTTTTTAATCGTTTCTATATCTCTGTACATATCTTTATTATTTTTTTCTATTATCTTAGCTAACATAGCCAACACCTCTAACATAGAATATTAAAAATAAAATGAGAAATTATTTAAAAACTTTTTTACTCTCATTTTTCCTCATCACACGGGCAGGGTTCCCTAACGCGATAACGTCGCTTTCAATATCACCTAGCACCACCGCGCCCATGCCGATAATCGTATCGTCGCCGACAGTAACGCTCTCTTTCACCGCCGTGCTCATGCCAATAAACGTTCTGGCACCGATTTGGCATTTCCCGCCCAATGTAGCATAGGTGGACAAAATGCTATGCTCGCCTATCCGGGCATCGTGCCCCACACTGGAATTGGGCTGGAGAAAAACATTATCCGCTAGTGTCACGTCGCAAGAAACGAACACCCCCTCGCACACCACTACGCCTTTTCCTATGGTCGTGCACGCCGTAAGCCGAATGCCGGGATGAATTAATGTCGCTAACACTAACTGTTCGGCCAGTACCTTTTCTGCCAACAACATTCTAACCGCTGGTTCGCCGACAGCAATAACCACTTCAATGTCGCCAATCTGTTTTATCGTGTCAAAATCCAGAACGGGAAAACCTTTCAACTCGCGCCCAGGATTAATATCATCAATAAAAACGAAATCGTCCCAGCATTTTTTGTCGGCATTGATTGTTTGTGCCAAAACTAATACTTCTCTGCCCAATCCGCCCGCGCCATAAATAGCCAGTTTCATACCGCTTCCCTCACGTTTGCGCCCGCAATAGACGAGAGACCACGAGTGGCCTGCGCTAGAATAATATCAATCACACGATTCTGCTCATCTTCCTGTAAGTCGGCATGGATCGGCAGGCAAAGAACGGCATCGGCCACAGACTGCGACACCGGCAAATTAGCCGGGTTGGCGCTGTCAAAACCACGATACATGGGAAACGAACTGATCAACGGATAAAAATAGCGGCGCGTCAGAATTCCATTCTCTTTCATGATGTTATAGAGTTCATCGCGGCCACATGGGAATTCGCTGTCAACAAATAGCGGACAATAAGCATGGTTCCAGACGATATTATCCGGCGCCTTAGCCAGACGGATACCCGGAACATCCTTTAACCCATCATGATAGCGCTGATATATTTTTTGCCGCCGCGCAAGTGCGCTGTCAATATGCCGCAACTGCAATAAACCGAACGCGGCTTGCATCTCATTCATTTTGCCATTAATTCCCGATGCCACAACCGTTAGTTCATCAGCAAAACCGAAATTTTTCAAATAATCAATGCGTTTTTTCGTTTTTGCATCATGGCAGATAATCGCTCCACCTTCAAAGGTATTAAAAACTTTTGTCGCATGGAAACTGAGGATAGACAAATCACCATGATTTAAAACACTGTGACCAGCTTTTTTTACACCAAACGCATGAGCGGCATCATAAATAACCTTTAATCCGTAATTATCCGCTATCGTTTGAATTTGCTCAACATCGCAAGGGATACCATAACAATGCACTGGCATAATAGCGGAGGTACAAGAGGTAATGGCTTGCTCAATTTTATCAGGATCGAGATTACATGTAAGAGGATCAATATCGACAAATACGGGTTTTAACCCATTCCACAAGAGCGAGTGTGAGGTAGCAACAAAGGAATAAGGGGTAGTGATGACCTCACCCGTAATACGCAACGTCTGCAACGCAGTCAATAGAGCCAACGTGCCATTTGAAAAAAGGCTGATATACTTAACTCCCAAGTATTTTGCCAGTTCTTCTTCAAGTTGTTCGTGCAGAGGACCACCATTCGTTAACCTTTTGCTTTCCCATATTCCTTTTAAATAAGGAATAAATTCCTCAAGCGGAGGAAGCAGTGGACTGGTGACATATATTTCATTTTTCATAAACAGCCCTTAACATAATAAATTATCATGGTAGCCAAATCTTCTTTATAACTTCCAAATTTTTCTGATCAAGCATCCAGTTTTCTTGAACTTCACGTTTCAGCATAGCGCCAACTGTTCTGGCCGAATTAATATCATCGATATATTGGCTCATTGCCATAGACCAGTCCTTGTATCTATTTTTCACTGGGTTAACGGAAAGTCTGCTTTTGTAGCATACAACATCGCTGCATATAACTGGTATTCCACATATACCAAGCTCTAATAAGCGAATATTATTACGCGATCGATTTGCAGTATTATCAGCCAACGGTGCTATTGCAAAATCAAGATTGAGAGAAACTAGCTGCTGAGGATAATATTTAAAACCATGATAGCGATGATATTCATGAATAAACGGTTTCAGTTTAAGAGGACAAGTTCCCAAAAAGACCCATGTAACGTGGCGAGAAAAATTACGGATGACATTAGAAACCAACTCAATATCTTCACCACTTAGATCTAACGTTATACACCCTACTCGAGGCTTATCGCTTACCTTCTCTGTGATGGCAAGATCATTCCAGTAATGAGGTAAATATGTAGGCAGAACCCGAATATCGTGATGTAATCTGCCGTATTTCTCAACTAATACTTCAGATCCGACAATCACCCTATCAAAAGAAGCTAAACTCTCTTTTATTTTATTCAAGTGTTCTTTTTTACTTTTACCATCATCAAAATTATTTGATTCAAAATAATTCATATCATAAATAGAAAAACAATCTTTTATTGATTTGAAATTAACTATTTGTCTACTTCGAATAGGATTCTGAGTAATGACAACATTAGGCTGTATTTGTAAAAAATCAGAGATGCCAGTAGGTTCTGAAGCCACTGCTCCATCAACCATTCCGTTGTATCGCATTTTATTAAAAGGCTCGTCTAACCGATATGTTCCTACGGGATTACGATCACCAGAAAATATCATTACGCGAGGTAACGGTTGAGGCTCTAGCGATAGTCCGTACGGCCTGATATCCTTTTTTATTTTATAATCTTTGACTAATGATAAGTTCTTATTATAGGCAGGATCATTAGCAATAACATCTCCCCACTTACAATAGATACCCATCTCCTGTTCTGAATAAGTTTCGTTGCTCCTGTCTTTTTTTACCGGAGATAAATCAGTTGCAACAATAGAGTAAGGAGTCCAAACAATAAGATAACCCGCCGCACGGATTTTTAAACTTAAATCGATATCACCAAGACACCCCTCGGTTAATGATTCATCTATTCCACCAACATCTTGGTAAATAGAACGCTTAATAAGTAAACATAATAAAGGAAGCGCACTGTAATTTTGTTCTATTGCTAAACGATGCATATAACCTGGAGCCGAGTAGTGACTTCCGATAAAAGGACTTTCCCCTATACCGTTGAGCCCAAGAACCATTCCTGCTGAATAAATTTTTTCATTTAGATTAATGACTTTACTGCCAACACACCCTACGTCATCACGCAGGCAATGATTGACTAAATTTTCAAGCCATTCATCATGTGCAGGGAAAACCCCTACATCAAGCAAGAGTAAATAATCACCAGATGCCTGATTGGCCGCGATATTGTTAAGTCTTGCGCGACTTTTCTGATATGGAGACAGTATAACTTTTATCCTGTTGGGATCAATTTTACTGACTTCTTCCAGCCAGTAGCGATTCTCTTCAATTCCAGCATAGCAACTTAGAACTAAAATTTCATAATGGGGATATTTAGATTTTTCCAATATTCCCATGACACAGCGCTGCAATATATTAAGCTTACCATTATCGATGATAACGATACTAATTTTAGGCAAATCCTTCTTATGATCATAAATAACCCTACATCCACCAGAAGCATTGTGTAAGATCAAACCATTCATATAACCCTTTGCACTTAAATAGTTACTGACCAATTGCTCAGTTTTACTACTATCTAACACTTGTTTTGATTCACTGATTAACAAAGGCTCAGAAAAATGGCCGACACTTTCATTCCCTTTTTCTGTAATCACCCTCATAAAAATATCGAAATCAAAAAAATCAGGAGTAATCTCATTACAGAAAACAGTGTCTTTAAATATTCTTTTATGGAAGTAGCAACCAACAAAAAATGCGCTAGGGAAACCAAGAAAATAATCAATACTAAAATCAGGCAAAAAAGCAGATTCTAATCCACCAGTTTCGTTAATAAATATCTTATCAGGATAAACAACACTATATTCACTTATTTTGTTCAAGTAACATATAGCAGAAAAAATTCCGTCCGTGATAAATGTAACACCAGCTCTCACGTACTGAAACCAATCAACACACTGATCTATCACAATATTTTTTATTGCATCGCTTAGCTTTGTTTTTCCACACAATGAAACCCAAGACTCAAAATCTTTAGAAATAGTATATTCTTCATCAGTAAAAATAATACAATTTAATCTTGAATACATCTGCTTCACAGGCAATAAAGATTCTAATGTCGTTAAAACTTCATGCCAACATTTAGAATGGTCATAGATGCAAACACAAATAGTTTGTGGTGATACTAATTTATTAATACTTTTGAAAACCAAAGAGACTCTTTCTGGAGAAAGTGCCTGCTGCTTAATCCATGCAACTACATTCTCTTCATAGCTATTATCATAATAATTCTGTGCTTTATCTTGCGTAATATTCAGAAAGGTTAATAATTGCTGGTTGGATACACTCTCTAGCCCTTCATAAAACTCTTTATATCTGTAAAGAGTTGCTCTTACTCGTTCCAATTCATACGGGGAATCATTCCAAGCAAAATCGGCATTACCCACATCTTTCGAGGTATTCTCCGTGATGGCATATTTTTCATATCCCAATGCAACCCTTGCAACTACAGGACAACCACATAATCCTGCTAATGCGCAGGTACCAGACGATTCGTAAGAATACAAAACACGCCCACGTTTAAGAACCCTAGCAAGTTCATGCAGTGATAAAGGCTGTTCCATCGATAAAACCATTATGTTTTCAGGTAATGTCGAAAAATCGATAGAACTGCGTGGGACCCGATTTAAATACAAAATATCAAGATCTTTCTCTTTTACATCATCACAAAACACTGACAAATCATAAGTCGATATTGTCAATAAATTCACATTTGCTTCATTTTCAGCAAATTCCTGTCGATAGAAGAAAAAAAGATCTTCCTCACCTGCATTAATACTATTACCGTTCAGAACCCCTTCTCTATTCAGCATGTATCGGACACAAATAGGCGCTTGCAAAGGGTTACCTGATACTATTTCAGGATAAACTGCGATAAATATTTTTCCAGATTCTTTATATTCGCTAAATTTTTCAGAAGTTAATTGAGGCGTGTTCCATTCAGGATTAGTTACTGGAGAAATAATGTATGCTTCACCACCATGAGCGTTAATGAGATGGCAAAGACGATGCACTACCTGAACTCCAAGAGAAGATTCAATATAACTAGGAGCAGTAATTACATAAGGATATTTAAATTTTTTTCCCATTGTTTATCCAAAAATTCAAGCGCACATATCCGCAATTAACGAAAAAAACACAATTGTTATAAAAAATAAGGACGCTACCGCCCTTGGCTCTTCAGCAACCAACGCGCTATATCATCCTTATGTTGCGTTACTTCGCTATCTTGCTATTTCGGCAACCAGGCCCGTAGCCAATCTGTCAAGCCATCGCCTTCCAGCATCCAATCTTTATACACAGCATCTCTCAGTTGATCGCCCATTCTTGCGGTCTCATCCATGTCGGATAAATGCATACGAATGGCATCCATCCAATCTTTAAAACGATTACCTACACGCGTAACTGGCAACCCACAGCGATAAGGCTCTATATCAGTACAAATTACAGGTACTCCACAGGCTCCTAACTCCATGAGCCGCAAATTACTTTTGCATTCATTAAACAAATTATGTTCTAACGGTACAAGCGCCAGATCAAGATTTAAGCTAGCAGTCTTCTGTGGATAATATTCGATAGGAACTCCTGCGTGAAATTCACATTTCACTCCTTCAGGTTTCATTCCCATGAAAACCCATTCTACTTCATCTTCAAGCGCTTTCACCACTGAGCGGAGAATAGCCAAGTCACCTTTATGGCTACTTCCGCCAGCCCATCCCACACGGGGTTTATGCCCTTGCTGACGCAGGCTCGTCAAGCCTTTCCACCATGACGCAGGTAGCCGATTATAAGCAATACGAATATCCGGATGGTACGCTGAATAGGCTTCAGCTAGGGCTGGAGTAGAAACCACAACCCAATCAACAGATTCCAGCGATCTCCTGAAATTTTTAATTAACTGTTGTGAGAACGCTTTTCTATTACCGCTATTGATAGGAATATTAAGAATGTAGTCATCGAATTCCGCAACAATTGATGAACGAGTATATTTGCGATACTGAGCCACCATTTCCGGCGTCTGGACTCCAGCAGCTGATTGAACAATTACAACATCGGGTTCCATATCAACAGCATCAACCAGCTTGGGTACACCATGCTTCAGCCCGCCCTCTATAAGCATCTCTCGTTCTAATGCCTGAAAAGGGAAAATGACACGGTAATGACCGCATCCATGCCAATCACTATGGCTCCCAATAATCACAGGCAGAGGCCGCCCGGGTAGCGCCCGGTGACACCTTGCCATTTCCGGTGTCAAAGCAAACCCAGGTGCATATTTACCGTATGCCGGATGGTAGCATGGATCATTTGCCAATTGCGGCAACCAGCGTTCATAGAGTGAGTCAATATCTGACTTTTGCGGTAACGGTGGCAACTTAAAGTGCTGTTGTAATAAGCGAGATGCTCCGCCTAAATGCATCACTTGAGCATCGGGAGTCCATACAACCAGATAGCCCTGTTGCTGTGCTTTCAGAGCAAGATCAACATCGCCAAAGTAAACAGGATACTGTTCTTCATCAAAGCCACCCAATTCAACATAAACATCACGCCGCATCATCATGCAAGCTGCGCTAACTGCGCTGACGTTGTGGGTAGTACATAGCCGATTCATATAGCCTTTCGAATCAGAGCTTTTGCCCTGAAACGCAATTGCCGCACTATCGTTCATACCTAAAACAATACCTCCGTGCTGTATACGGCCATCCTCAAACAGTAGTTTAGCCCCAACGATGCCCACCTCAGGGCGCAATGCATGATTTAATAGAGCATCCAACCAATCCCCATTTGTGATTTCGGTATCATTATTAAGAAAAAGTAGAACATCGCCTTTTGCTTTTTGAGCAGCAAAATTATTAATAGCGGAAAAATTAAACGGATGTGGCCACGACAATACTTGAACCTGTGTTAATTCCATTGCAGCAAGTTGTCTTAAATATTGACAAGTTCCCGCTTCTGTCGACTGATTATCTACGATTAACAATTCATAGTTGAGGTATTGCGTACGTTCCATCAGTGTTTCGATACATCGGCTAATAACCGGTAGGTGATCGCGCGTAGGAATAATAATGGAAACAAGCGGCTTATTTGCGTGTTGATATTGAATACGACATATCCCATCATCGTAATGTCTTGAAACAACAGCATCGACATGACAACGAGAAAGATGGCGTTGAATAATATCAGGATAGTGCTGCATGACACTATCACTGTTCAACCAATCGAATAATGGATCTGTGGTATAAACCAGCACTTCTGGAATATGCCTAATAGCTTGTGGCCCTTCTTGCTCGATCACTTGCCAAACGACATCATGCAGCTCTAGAAATTCGCCTATCGAAGGAATGATACCTTGCTGGCGCAAAGTTGATACATCAACAGCTAAGTTACGTCCTATATAGGGAAAACTGCGCAACATATCAATATTACACTCAGGTTTGAGCATTGGGTTTTCTGCTTTTCCTTCTTTCAGAATCGCTTCGTCAAAATAGAAGGCTCTTGCCGAAGGGAAACGCAGGCGGTGCTCTGCTAATAATAATGATGCATGCGGGAGTAAACGTTCCCCAGCACGTAAAACTATCAGGTAGGATGTCGATGTTTTAGCCAGAACATCATTTAGTGGGCTTTTCTGATTTGGGTCAGATGATAACCATATGGCGGACCCAGGAGCATCTGCACAAATGAAATCATTAGAGGTCAATACATAGACCTCCTTGGCCAAGTAAAATTGTTCATAAATACTAGCTAATGAAGCAACTATGGCATTATAGTCGTTTGATTGTGCCAGCACCGCGATACTTAAATTACCGGTTTCAGGATAAGCATGAATAAAAGCTTGCAATAAATCACGCCGAGCAGGGCTGATCAAACGCTCACCTAGCCACTTATCTACAGAATAGAAGGGCTTGGTTTTATCTTTTAATGTTAAGTTATGAAGAGCAAGTCTTTGCAGTTCCTGATCGGTTATCGTTTTAAGCGTAGGCCTTGGTAAACTGTTTAATAATGATGGTAGCGCTTTAGATAACCGCCAGGATTTATTATAGTAACCCGCACGCTGTTGAATATATTCGACAGCCTGCTCGTAGTCATGATAAATATTGTATGCTACTTCTTCTGCAGAAAGTGATTTGCCTATCGTTTCCTCACGAAATACATTTCCCTCTAGCAACTCATTGGTAATATATCCAATGAATAAATCACCTTGATACAGATAAGCTGGCCTTCCTGCACACAACGCACATTGAGCAATAATTCCATTTGCAACAATAGCGTCAAAATCGATAATGACTTTATTATTGACCCATTGTTCACGACTCAAAATCTCACAAACGATCGAAAATTTGCCTAATTCACTTATCAATGCGTTGAGCATGGGTGTTGTTTCTTCCACCACAATAAGTATTTTTTTAGGTCGGCTATTATGAGCAGACGAAACAAGTGGGAAATAAGAATCAGGAACGACGTGTGGGAATACAGACGCCAAAGAGTCGACTATTCCACTGTTATTCAAAAAATCGGTAAGCCGAGGTAGTGTAACTAATGCTCGGTCACATAAACGGTTTTCAAGTATAATATCAGCGGATGCAGACTCTCGACTATCTAAGGACTGATGATCAAATATAATATTTGTTGTAATACCTCCATTAATTAATCTGTCTAACATACTTGTATTTAGTGAAAAATACTGAATCCATAATAAATCATAATTTCCATCAAACACATAACTAACGTCATCAGTGACAAAAACTGATTTATCAGAAAACCTATTGCCTATTAAATCTTTTACACAAGCAGCATATTGGTAGCAATAAACATCAACATGCCAACCGTTATCAACAAATCCACCAATCAGATTCAGCATAGCTAGCGTATCATCTCTGTAATCGGTAAGCTGAAGTGTGCTGATAAAAACGTGTGGCATAAGCAGAGGTGCCTTGTAGAAAGAGATATAAATACAAGGTATTTTACGATAAAAAAAACAAATCTAACGGCAAATAAACCAGACAATATCCATGTTTTTTAAAGCATTGGTACTAAAAAATAGCATTTTTCTATAACAGATTTTATTGCAGCGGATTCTCTTTTTATATAAAAAATGCAACATACCTATGATATCGACATATATAACCCGGCATAGAGCCGGGTTGATAATTGCGCTATTTATTTATCATTAACGTAGCAGAGATAGAACTGTTTGCGGAACCTGATTCGCCTGCGATAACACGGAGGTCCCCGCCTGTTGCAAAATATTCGCTTTGGTCATATTTGACACTTCCACCGCATAATCTGCATCCTGAATCCGGCCTCGGGCGTTAGATAGGTTATTGATGGTGTTATTCACATTGGTTATCGTCGATTCGAAACGGTTCTGAATCGCACCCAGATTACTACGTGCAGTGTCCACCGCTTTCAATGCATCATCTACGGCAGCGACAATACCTTGAGCTAAACCACTAGCAGGAGTACCAGTAACATAAGTGCCGCCAATATTTTTCACATCAGTTCCGCTGATTGCAGCAACCGCTGTAGACACGCCTGAAGCCAGACCAGAATCCGCAGTTGTCGTTGCATTCACCAACGCGCCAGAATCAATCTCAATAACTTCATTGGCACCAGTGTTTGCCCCGACTTGAATATTGATGCCATCACTCGCAGAACCATCCAACAGATTCGTACCGTTGAACGATGCCGACTTAGCCACACGGTCAATTTCATCCAGACGTTGCTTCATTTCAGTGTAGATTGACCCCCGATCGGTTTGACCGTTGGTATCATTGGCGGCCTGCACCGCTAACTCACGGATACGCTGTAAGTTATTGTTGATTTCGTTCAGGTTACCCTCTGCAGTTTGCGTCAGAGAAATACCATCGTTGGCGTTACGCGCCGCCTGAGTCAAACCTCTCACCTGCGCCGTCATGCGGTTAGCAATCGCCTGGCCAGCCGCATCATCTTTCGCACTATTGATACGCAAACCAGACGACAGACGCTCAATTGCGGTGCCCAATGAAGATTGCGATTTATTCAGGTTGTTCTGGGTAACCAGAGACATAATGTTTGTATTAATCACTGCCATAATAGCGGTTCCTTAATCAAATTTATCATTAACGCAGCAGAGAGAGAACCGTCTGCGGAACCTGATTCGCCTGCGACAATACGGAGGTCCCCGCCTGTTGCAGAATATTCGCTTTGGTCATGTTTGACACTTCCACCGCATAATCCGCATCCTGAATCCGGCCTCGGGCGTTAGACAGGTTATTGATGGTGTTATTCACATTGGTGATCGTCGATTCAAAACGATTTTGGATCGCCCCCAGATTACTACGCGCAGTATCCACCGCTTTTAGCGCAGTATCTACAGCGTCAACAATATCTTGCGCCAATCCACCAGAACCACCAATGCTTGAAGCACCTGTCCCACCTTTAATGGCTTCAACCGCAGTCAATACATCAGCAGCAAGACCTGACTTACCTGAATCTGTCGTTGCATTCACCAACGCACCAGAATCAATCTTAATAACTTCATTGGCACCAGTGTTTGCCCCGACCTGAATATTGATACCACCGCTGGCCGAACCATTTAACAAATTCGTGCCATTGAACGATGCCGACTCAGCCACACGGTCAATTTCATCCAGACGTTGTTTCATTTCAGTGTAGATTGAGTCCCGATCGGTTTCACCATTGGTATCACTGGCAGCCTGCACCGCTAACTCACGGATACGCTGTAAGTTATTGTTGATTTCGTTCAGGTTACCCTCTGCCGTTTGCGTCAGAGAAATACCATCATTGGCATTACGCGCCGCCTGGGTCAAACCTCTTACCTGCGCCGTCATGCGGTTAGCAATCGCCTGGCCAGCCGCGTCGTCTTTGGCACTATTGATACGCAAACCAGACGACAGACGCTCAATTGCGGTGCCCAGTGAAGATTGCGATTTATTCAGGTTGTTCTGGGTAACCAGAGACATAATGTTTGTATTAATCACTGCCATAATAGCGGTTCCTTAATCAAATTTATCATTAACGCAGCAGAGAGAGAACTGTCTGCGGAACTTGATTCGCCTGCGACAATACGGAGGTCCCCGCCTGTTGCAGAATATTCGCTTTGGTCATATTTGACACTTCCACCGCATAATCCGCATCCTGAATCCGGCCTCGGGCGTTAGACAGGTTATTGATGGTGTTATTCACATTGGTGATCGTCGATTCAAAACGGTTTTGGATCGCCCCCAGATTACTACGAGCAGTGTCCACCGCTTTTAGCGCAATATCTACAGATTCGACAATTTTTTGTGCTAACCCACCAGAACCACCGATACCAGTTACCACACCAGTTGCTGTTGTTCCACTAATCATTCCAACAGCAGTAGACACGCCTGAAGCCAAGCCGCCTGAAGTCTTCGCGTTGACCAACGCGCCAGAATCTATCTTAATAACTTCATCGGCTCCGGTGTTTGCCCCCACCTGAATGTTGATGCCACCACTCGCAGTACCATCTAATAGGTTCGTACCGTTGAACGAAGCCGAGCTAGCCACACGGTCAATTTCATCTAGACGTTGCTTCATTTCAGTGTAGATTGACCCCCGATCGGTTTGACCGTTGGTATCACTGGCAGCCTGCACCGCTAACTCACGGATACGCTGTAAGTTATTGTTGATTTCGTTAAGGTTACCCTCTGCCGTTTGCGTCAGAGAAATACCATCGTTGGCATTACGCGCCGCCTGGGTCAAACCTCTCACCTGCGCCGTCATGCGGTTAGCAATCGCCTGGCCAGCCGCGTCGTCTTTGGCACTATTGATACGCAAACCAGACGACAGACGCTCGATTGCGGTGCCCAGTGAAGATTGCGATTTATTCAGGTTGTTCTGGGTAACCAGAGACATAATGTTTGTATTAATCACTGCCATAATAGCGGTTCCTTTAAAAAATATAGTTTTCGGGTAAGACCCACGGGGTTCTCCCGTCGCTAAAATGTATCGGCCCGCATTCCAGAAGCTTTAATTTTTTTACCCGAAATGAATTCGGGCTGTAAGAAAGGAATTATCCAAGTAAAAACCGGCTGTCTTTTAGCTCGGGACCTTACGGATAAATACTAGCGTTGTTTTAGTACTAAACTTGTTCTGACTATTGCCGATAATAATCGTTACTGATAGGTAATGGCGCAGATTTTTCTCTCTAAAAAGGATTCGTTAATGGCAAGTATTTCCGCATTAGGCGCAGGTTCAGGTCTGGATTTAAGCTCACTCTTAACACAGCTAAGAACAGCTGAAAATCAGCGATTAGTCCCCATATCCACACAGCAAAAAAGTTATAAAGCACAGCTTACTGGCGTCAGCGCACTTAAAAGCGCCTTGGATAAGCTAAATACAGCGAACAATGCATTGGCGAAGTCTGAATCCTTTGGCGTTGTGACCGGATCTATTGACGGCATCACGAATACCAAAGTCTCCAGTACCAATAAGGCGTTTACCGCGACCACCGGCAGCAAATCGGTTGCAGGCAGCTATAGCATTGAAGTGCTGCACCTCGCACAAGCCCATTCTATTACCTCTGAGGCCAAATCCAGCGCGACGGAAGCATTGAGCACAACAGATTCCACACTAACAATTGCGCAGACAAATGGTAAGTCACTGTCTATAGATATAAAGGGTGGGGAAACCAGCCTAAATGACGTTCGCGATGCGATTAACAAAGTAAATGGCGGTGTTACGGCTAGCGTCATCAAAGCAAAAGACAATGAATTTTATCTGATGTTAACGGCTAGGGATAGCGGTACTCAAGGCGAAATCACCTTGACTGACAGTAGCAACGTTTTAGGCCAGACAGAAGAAAAAGTTGCTGCACAAAACTCTGTTATCATGGCGAACGGAATAGAAATCGAGCGTCAAAGTAACACTATTGATGATGCATTTGAAGGTGTAACGCTGACATTACAGGCCAAAACGGAATCTGACAAGCCCGAAACGTTAACTATCGATCAAGATATCTCTGGTATGAAGAATGCCGTCAAGGCATGGGTTGATGCCTATAATGCGCTGCAGGATACTATTGATACACAAACTAAATATACCAAGGTCGAAGCAGGCGAAGAACAATCTACCACGAACGGTGCCCTCATTGGCGACTCAACGGTTCGTGGAATCCAAAACAAACTCAAATCCCAATTAACCACGGTCCAACATGACAGCGGTGAATTTAAGATTTTAGCTGACTTGGGTATTACACAAAATTTTAAAACAGGCAAACTCGAAATAGATAACACTAAACTCGATAAGGCACTGAAAGAAGAACCTGGTAAAGTGCAAGCTTTTTTCGTTGGTGATAATGATGAAACCGGTTTTGCCACTCAAACGCGCAGTTATCTGAAAGACGTTCTTGATACAGTTGATGGAACAATAAAGAATAAAGAAGATAGTATTAACAAAACGTTAAAATCATTGGATACTCAATATACGCGTATTAGTAATGGCATTGAAGAAACGATTGCGCGTTATCAGAAACAGTTTGTCGATCTTGATAAAGCCATGTCCAATATGAACAGCACGATGTCAAGTCTATCCGGCATGCTTTCTAGTCTATAACACTCTGATAAAAAACAGGTAACACGATGTACAACATGAAAGGTAGCCAAGCCTATGCACAAATAGGTCTTGAAAGCAGCGTGATGAGCGCCAGCCCTCACCAACTTATTGTTATGCTTTTTGATGGCGCGCGCAGTGCCATGGTGCGTGCACGTATCTTAATAGAACAGGGCGATATTCCAGGGAAAGGTATGGCGCTGTCTAAGGCAATTAACATTATCAACAATGGGCTAAAAGCCGGGTTGGATCAAGAACGTGGCGGTGAACTGGTTGAGAACCTGTCTGCCTTGTACGACTACATGACGCAACGTTTGTTGATTGCCAACCTGCATAACGATGTAAAAGTAATAGAAGAAGTAGAAAGTTTACTGGAAAATATTGCCGGCGCTTGGCGACAGATTGGCCCTAATTACACCCCAGAGCAGGAAGTCCGTTAATGGCCACACCCCACCAGCTTCTTAAAGATTACCAACAACTTTTGTCTCTGAGTCAAAAAATTCTTCATTTAGCAATGAGTGGGGAATGGGATGCATTGGTCGAGCATGAAATTACCTATGTCCAATCGGTAGAAAAGCTAACTCAGACTCCCATTCCACCCAATATTGATAGTGTTATGAAATTACACTTTCGACAAATACTCAGTGAAATTCTAAGTAATGAGTCAAAAACAAAGGAACGGCTGCATAAGCGAATGGACGAACTGAGCGTACTGATGAGAAATCCTGTTGCTCAGCAAAACGTGAATAGCACCTATGGCGAATTTGCCGAACACCGCTTGCTTCCTGGCGATTTGAGTAACAGATAGTATCTTAATCAACGCCATCCATGCTTGGCTGTTCGTACAAAAGTTTGGACATGGCTAGCTATAGTATATATACCGTCGCGTCATCCCTGTTAAGTCAACTATCCGATGCTTAACCCGCCCACAATTGAAACTTTACACTATTGCAGTTTCATTCGGTATGAACAACGCGACCGTATCCCTGCCTAAAATCACACCGACATATTCATCACTTCCTGATACGCCGACACCAGTTTGTTGCGCACCTGAATGCCCATTTGCATGCTGATGGAGGATTTTTGCAGATCGACCATCACATCATTCAAGGCGACGCCTGGCACCCCCAACGTGAATTTCTCCGCCTGCGTGCGAGCGGCCTGTTGCGTCGAGCTGATCTTGTCGATCGCGGATCGCAATTCGCTGGCAAACCCCGGCTCCACCGCGGGTCTGGCGATCGGCGTACCCGCGGCCTGCAAGGCTTTAACCTGCATTTGCTGTAAAACGCTATCAATACCTTGAACCGACATAATCTCTCTCACCTGTGCTGTTTGGGTTTTATACACATTTATGACAGCGATACCCTAACACAATACATTTAGTCTAAATGGCGTAATTAACGTTAAAAATGCCACCTTATCGGCGCATCAATTTTTCCTTTACGGAAAATAATGGCATGCCGATAAATGCAGGCGACATGTTTTTTTGATTTGCGCAATCAGGGAGTTCTGTTTTGTCACGTAACAACATTAAGTTTATTGTTCAACAACCAAGCAGAGATCGAGTATGAACGCCTCATTAGCCGGTGCCGCTGGCGGTAAAAATAGCGTTGGCGAAATACTCAACCGGATACGCGCCAATCCGAAGATCCCGCTATTAATCGCCGCCGCCGCCGCTATCGCCATCGTCGTGGCGTTAGTTTTGTGGGCAAAAGGCCCCGATTACCGGGTGCTGTATAGCAATATCAATGACCGCGACGGCGGTGAAATCGTCAGCGAATTAACCAAACTGAATATTCCTTATCGCTTTGCGGAAAACGGCGGCGCGATATTGATTCCCGCCGAAAATGTCTATGAGACACGTCTCCGTCTCGCTCAGTTAGGGTTGCCGAAAGGTGGTGCCGTTGGCTTTGAATTGCTCGATAAGGAAAAGTTTGGCATCAGTCAATTCAGTGAGCAGATTAATTATCAGCGCGCACTGGAAGGCGAACTGTCCAGAACGATCGAAACACTTGGCCCGGTTCAGCAAGCGCGAGTCCATCTGGCCATCCCCAAACCATCGCTGTTTGTGCGTGAGCAGAAAGCTCCCTCTTCTTCCGTCACATTGACGTTACAACCGGGGCGGGCGCTAGATGATGGCCAAATTAATGCCATCGTTTATATGGTTTCCAGTAGCGTCGCTGGGCTGCCGCCGGATAATGTGACCGTCGTCGATCAGACCGGACGCCTGTTAACTCAGGCTGGTGGCAGCGGTCGTGATTTGAATGCGGCGCAGTTGAAGTATAGCAACGAGCTAGAGGCGATGTACCAACGCCGCATTGAGTCGATTATCGTGCCGATGGTCGGTGCTGGTAACGTTCATGCTCAGGTCACCGCACAGATTGATTTTTCTGCTCGTGAACAAACGGACGAGCAGTATCAACCGAACCAGCCGCCAGACAAGGCGGCCATTCGTTCTCAGCAGACTAGCCAAAGTGAGCAAAGAGGCGGCCCAAATGTAGGTGGTGTCCCAGGTGCGTTGTCTAATCAGCCTGCACCTGCGCCTACCGCGCCTATTGCTACGCCCCCCAACAACGCAAACAATAACGCGAATGCCAATCAGGCTGGTCAGCAAAACGCAAACAATGCGGCGACGGGAACGCAAGCCAATGCAGCTATCCAAACGTCCAATATTCGTAATGATGCGACCACCAACTATGAAGTCGACAAGACGATTTTACATACCAAACATAGCACCGGTAATGTAAAGCGTTTGTCTGCCGCCATTATTGTTAACTATCTGCCTTCCGGAGAAGATGGCGCGCCAATCGCCTTGACGGAAGCGCAGATCAATCAGATTGAAACGGTTGCACGCGAAGCCATGGGGTTTTCTGCCGAACGCGGTGATACCTTAAATGTCGTTAATACCCCGTTCGTAGAAAGTAGTAACGGCTCTGGCGAACTGCCCTTCTGGCAAACACCGACATTCTTTGACCTCCTGATGGAAGCGGGCCGTTGGCTGCTGGTCCTGATCGTCGCCTGGATCCTGTGGCGTAAACTGGTACGTCCGCAGTTGCAGAAACGGGCCGAATTGCAGGAAGCCGCACAGGCGGCAGCGTTGGCTAAAAGTGCAGATAAGGATGTGGTGGTTAACCTCAGTAGTTCGGAAGCCGAACTGCAACAGAAATCACAGCAGCGCGTCAACGCAGAAATGCAAAGTAACCGCATACGTGAACTGGCAGAGAACGATCCGCGCGTCGTCGCGCTGGTCATTCGCCAATGGATGAGTAACGAATTATGAGTCTAACGGGAACGGAAAAAAGCGCTATCTTATTGATGACCATCGGCGAAGATCGCGCGGCCGAAGTATTTACTCACCTTTCAACGAAAGAAGTGCAACACCTCAGTTCAGCCATGGCGAACATGCGGCAGGTTTCGCAGCAGCAGTTGCTCGAAATTCTCAAAGAATTTGAGACCGACGCTGAGCAATATGCTGCACTGAGCGTGAATGCCAGCGATTACCTTCGTTCCGTACTGATCAAAGCGCTGGGTGAAGAGCGAGCCTCTAGCCTGTTAGAAGATATTTTCGAAAGCCGAGATTCGACGAGTGGTATGGAAACCCTCAACTTTATGGAGCCACAGGTCGCCGCAGACCTTATCCGCGATGAGCATCCGCAAATTATCGCCACCATTTTGGTGCATTTGAAACGCGCTCAGGCCGCTGATATTTTAGCGCTGTTTGACGAGCGCCTACGCAATGATGTGATGCTGCGTATCGCCACTTTCGGCGGTGTCCAGCCTTCCGCTCTGGCGGAGTTGACCGAAGTGTTGAATGGATTGCTGGATGGACAGAATCTCAAACGCAGCAAGATGGGTGGGGTACGTACTGCCGCCGAGATTATCAACCTGATGAAAACGCAGCAGGAAGAAGCGGTTATCGACGCTGTGCGTGAGTTCGATGGCGAACTGGCACAGAAAATTATCGACGAGATGTTCCTGTTCGAAAATCTGGTGGACGTGGACGATCGCAGTATTCAACGTCTGCTGCAAGAAGTCGAATCCGAGTCGTTGCTGTTGGCATTGAAAGGCGCCGACGAACCGTTGCGCGAGAAATTCCTGCGCAATATGTCGCAGCGTGCGGCAGAGATTCTGCGTGATGACCTCGCGACGCGCGGCCCGGTTCGTATGTCGCAGGTCGAAAACGAACAGAAAGCCATTCTGCTTATTGTCCGTCGCCTGGCCGACAGCGGCGAAATGATTATCGGTGGCGGCGAGGATGCTTATGTCTAATGCCCCCAACGAGCTGGCCTGGCAACCCTGGAAGCTTAACGATCTGGCAGAGCCCATTTCTGCACCCGCGGCCCCCGCCTCTCAGACTGAGGATGGGGATGAGGCGGTAGAGCACACGATTCCCCATGTTAGCGAAGCGAACGTGCTTCCTTCGCCAGAGGATGAGTTGGCCGCTTTACGTGAAGCGGCGCTTCAGCAGGCCAGAGAAGCCGGTTTTGCCCAAGGGCACCAACAAGGCTATGACGCCGGATATCAGGAAGGGTTAGCCAAGGGGCAGCAGCAAGGTCGGCAAGAGGGTCTACAGCAACAGCAGCCGCTTACTGAACAGATGCAACAGATGGTCAGCGAATTTCAGCAGACATTAGATGCGCTTGACAGCGTGATCCCGGCTCGCCTGATGCAGCTCGCGTTAACCGCCGCCAAGCAGATCCTCGGGCAGCCGCCCGTATGCGATGGCAATGCGCTTCTTGCTCAGATACAGCAATTGATTCAGCAGGAGCCGATGTTTTCGGGTAAAACACAATTGCGCGTTCATCCTGACGATCTGGAGCGGGTCGAACACTATTTAGGGCCGACGCTCAGCCTACACGGTTGGCGATTACTCGCCGATAGCCAACTTCATCCTGGCGGTTGTAAAGTCAGTGCGGAAGAAGGCGATCTGGATGCCAGCCTGGCGACACGTTGGCATGAGCTTTGCCGCCTAGCCGCGCCGGGAGAATTATGATGACCGCACGCCTCGGCCGCTGGCTTTCTTCTCTCGACGCCGTTGAGCAGCGGATTGGCGACACGCCGTCGGTGCGCCGTTATGGCCGCCTGACCCGGGCAACGGGCTTGGTATTAGAAGCGACGGGGTTACATATGCCCTTAGGCGCCACCTGTCTTATCGAACGCCAAACCGGGGCTCAGGTTGAGGAAGTGGAAAGTGAAGTGGTCGGGTTTAACGGACAAAAACTCTTTCTCATGCCGCTGGAAGATGTTGAAGGTATTACCCCCGGTGCCCGTGTTTATGCCCGGGCGGGCCAGGACAGTAGTAGTCATGGCAAACAATTGCCCTTAGGCCCAGAGCTGCTTGGCCGCGTATTGGATGGCAGCGCCAAGCCGCTGGATGGTCTGCCTGCGCCGGATACCGGCTATCGCGCGCCGCTGATCACACCGCCGATTAACCCCTTGCAAAGAACGCCTATCGACAGTGTGCTGGATGTGGGGGTCCGTGCAATCAATGCCCTACTCACGGTGGGACGCGGGCAACGAATGGGGCTATTCGCGGGTTCTGGCGTAGGGAAAAGTGTGCTATTGGGAATGATGGCGCGTTATACTCAAGCTGACATTATTGTTGTCGGTCTGATCGGCGAGCGTGGGCGAGAAGTCAAAGATTTTATTGAAAATATCCTGGGTACTGAAGGGCGCGCTCGCGCCGTGGTGATCGCCGCGCCAGCAGATGTTTCACCCTTGTTGAGGATGCAGGGTGCGGCTTATGCCACGCGCATTGCTGAAGATTTTCGCGATCGCGGGCAACATGTCTTACTCATCATGGATTCGCTCACGCGTTATGCGATGGCTCAACGTGAAATCGCGCTAGCGATTGGCGAACCGCCTGCGACTAAAGGGTATCCACCTTCTGTCTTTGCTAAATTGCCTGCATTGGTAGAACGCGCAGGAAATGGCATTCATGGCGGAGGATCGGTCACCGCCTTTTATACTGTACTGACAGAGGGCGACGACCAGCAGGATCCGATAGCCGATTCCGCGCGTGCCATTCTGGATGGGCATATTGTATTGTCTCGACAGTTGGCCGAGTCAGGACATTATCCTGCCATCGATATTGAAGCATCGATTAGTCGTGCAATGACAGCGCTGATAGATGAAGGCCATTATGCTTCCGTCAGGCAATTTAAACAGTTGTTATCCAGTTACCAACGAAATCGTGATTTAGTCAGTGTGGGGGCTTATGCCGCCGGTAGCGATCCTATGCTTGATAGAGCCATCCAGCTTTATCCGCAGTTGGAAGCGTTCTTGCAGCAGGGTATGTTTGAACAAAGTACTTATGAGGAATCCTGCCAGGCATTGCATGCTATTTTCCCTCGTAGCGAGTAGGAGAGCCGATGAAAGTTCCATCACCGCTGGTTACACTACGCGAACTGGCGCAGAAAGAGGTTGAGAAAGCCGCAGGTCAGCTAGGACAAGTGCGCCAGGCGCATCAGCAGGCAGAACAGCAGCTCAATATGTTGTTAAGCTACCAGGATGACTATCGGCAAAAATTGAATTCGACGATGTCGGTTGGTATGGCGAATAATAGCTGGCAAAATTATCAGCAGTTCATCCGAACGCTGGACAATGCCATTGCACAGCATAGGCATCAGCTTTTACAGTGGACATCGCGTTTGGACTTAGCCATGAAAACCTGGCGGGAAAAACAGCAGCGTTTGAATGCATTTGAAAAACTGCAAGATCGCGAACTGACGAGGCAACTCGCCAGAGAAAATAAAATAGAACAAAAGCAAATGGATGAATTTGCCCAACGGGCCTCACAGAGGAAAGCAGAATTATGAATCTGTCCACATCACCCCTAACTGCCGTAGTTAGCGATACGAGCAGTTCTTCTGCTTCCCCCTTGTTACAAGGCGAGTTGCCGAAAGATTTTGTCGATCTGTTGAGTAAACGTTTATCGCAAGTTGCCGATGATGCCTCAGGGAAAAAAACCTTTGATAAAGTTGAGGGAGAAGCCCTGCTACGCGCGTTGGGCAAAGATGGCGCCTCACTGAGTCAAGACGATCTCACTGCCCTGCTCTCTTCATTTAGCGCATTAACTGAAGCCGTTATTTCTCAGGGTGAACCAAACCCTGAAATTGCAACATCGGCATCGTTAAAAGGTCTGGATAAAAAAGAGAGCGACGAGACGGTTGACGATACCATAGCAATGCAGGCGTTGCTGGCTATGTTGCAGACAACACCGCTTGCGCGCCCTTCTGGCGCTGAACATTACGTTGCGCCAACCGCCAGTACCACCAGCCTAATGACTCTGGAGCGTACTGATACTTCGCGCACAAATGAAGCTCTCTCATCGGTACGCCTTCCCTTGGCTGAGAAAAGTAATCATGACTCTCTGGCTAGCCTGCTCGATACCAGAATCATGCCAGATAAAAACGCTGATACCTCACGCGATCTGCATTATGCTGCCAAACAGCCTCCATTGAACGCGGCAGCGTCTGTCGATGAAGCGGTGAAATTCACGTCTACCCTCCCGCATTCGCTTACTGGCGATCGCCATGCGCTTGAATCTATCGCTGCCTTAAGTAGCGGTGCGTCTCAAACCGCACCATCGGCGGTGCAGGCGATGCACGTTCAGCCGGCGTCCGTGGGGAGCTCCGCTCCCCTACCTCAGCCTGTCAACGCTCAGTTAAATGCACCGTTTGGTTCACCGCAATGGCAAGATGCGCTGGGTCAGCAGATAATCATGTTCAGTCGGCATGGGCAACAAACCGTAGAGCTGCGACTGAATCCTCAGGAATTGGGGGCGCTACATATTAGTCTGAAGATGGATGATAATCAGGCGCAAATCCATCTGGCTTCAGCAAATAGCCAGGTTCGCTCGGCGTTAGAAGCCGCGCTGCCTCACCTGCGCCATGCAATGGCCGAAAGCGGCATTAACCTGGGTCAGAGCAGCGTTGGGAGCGAGTCCTCAGCCTGGCAGCAGCAGATGACAAATAATAATAACAGCGATGGCCGCCATTCCTCTTACCAACAGCAATTTGGCCCTGCGGCGGAAAGCCCTGGTGAGTTATTGGATATACCAGAACCGTTAAGAGCAATGACATCGTCGGTAAACGGCGTTGATATCTTTGCCTGATAGTAAAGTAAACGAATAAGTTAACACGATTTTCTTCGCCTATTCTCTGTATTGAACATTGCGATAGGCAGGATAATCATCGACATTACGCATGTATTTATTATCGGTTTTTCTGGTAATAAATATCGATAAGTAACGGGAACTCTCTTTAGCTATGTCTGATATGCAAGTTCGACCAGGTCGTAAACGGTCTATTTGGCTAATACTACTGATTATCGTTGCTGTCGCAGCGACGGGGGCAGCGGGTACCGCCTGGTGGCTACTCAATCAGAAAAACGCTGCTTTGGCGGAGCAACAGCCGCCGCCTCCTGAGCCTGTTTTTATGCCGCTGGATACGTTTACCGTGAATCTCGTTAATGCGGATAATGATCCTGACCGGGTATTATATGTTGGCTTCACGTTGCGTTTACCCGATGAAGCGACACGTACGCGGTTGACGAATTATTTGCCGGAGGTTCGCAGTAGACTGCTGTTGTTACTTTCGCGTCAGGACGCGGTTGCACTCGCTAATGAGCAAGGTAAACAGAAGTTGATTGAAGAAATTAAGCAAGTGCTGAGCCCGCCATTAGTTCCAGGTCAACCGAATCAGGTCGTTACTGATGTTCTGTTCACTGCTTTTATACTGCGGTAACTATTATGGGCGATAGTATTCTTTCACAAGCAGAAATTGATGCGTTATTAAACGGTGACAGTGGCGATAGCGACGTAGAGGCTAATGCCGCGTCAAAGACGGATGGAGATGTTAAGCCTTACGATCCGAATACACAGCGGCGTGTCATTCGTGAACGTTTGCAGGCGCTAGAAATCATTAATGAACGCTTTGCGCGTCAATTCCGGATGGGATTGTTTAATCTATTGCGCCGTAGCCCTGATATAACCGTTGGCGGTATCAAAATTCAGCCTTACCATGAGTTTGCCAGGAATCTTCCTGTGCCGACAAACCTGAATCTGATTCATCTGAAACCGCTACGCGGCACGGCTTTATTCGTCTTTTCACCAAGTCTGGTATTTATTGCTGTTGATAACCTCTTTGGCGGTGATGGACGTTTCCCGACAAAAGTAGAAGGGCGTGAATTTACACATACCGAGCAACGTGTCGTTAAACGGATGTTACGTTTGGCCCTGGAGGCCTATAGCGAGGCCTGGAACGCCATCTATAAACTTGATATCGAGTATGTGCGCTCAGAAATGCAGGTTAAGTTTACCAATATCACAACGTCACCGAATGATATCGTTGTGACGACGCCGTTTCATGTCGAGATCGGTTCACTGACTGGCGAATTTAATATTTGCATTCCTTTTTCGATGATCGAACCGCTGCGCGAGCTGCTCGCAAACCCGCCATTGGAAAATTCGCGACAGGAAGATCAAAGCTGGCGTGACACCTTAGCCAAGCAGGTACAACATTCCGAATTGGAATTAGTTGCCAATTTTGTCGATATTCCACTGCGATTATCTAAAATTCTGAAGTTAAAACCTGGTGATGTATTGCCCATCGACAAACCTGAAAAAATTATTGCACATGTTGACGGCGTGCCCGTGTTGATCAGTCAATATGGTACGCTAAACGGGCAATATGCCCTACGTGTTGAACAGTTGATTAACCCTATATTGAATTCTCTGGATAATGAGGAACAGCCCCATGAGTGACACCAAGAAACCGTCCGACGACAAGGAATCAGTGGACGATCTGTGGGCTGATGCATTTAACGAGCAACAGGCTGCAGAAAAACCGGCCGCGACAACGGAAGGCGTTTTCAAGTCGTTGGAAGGCCATGATGCGTTGGGTGCCATGCAGGACATCGATCTTATTCTGGACATTCCCATCAAACTCACCGTTGAGTTGGGACGAACTAAGATGACTATTAAGGAACTGCTGCGTCTTACTCAGGGTTCCGTTGTTGCACTTGATGGCTTAGCGGGAGAACCTCTTGATATCCTGATTAATGGCTATCTGATTGCTCAGGGTGAAGTCGTCGTCGTGTCCGATAAGTATGGCGTCCGAATTACGGATATTATGACACCATCCGAACGCATGCGCCGCCTGAGCCGTTAATGGCAATCGATCCGGCTACATCTTCGGTGCCTCTAGCCAGTCAATCGACGCTGGTTACTGAGCCCCCACTCACTGGCAGCACGCTACTTACCCAGGTAGGTAGCGTGCTGGTCGGTATATTGCTATTTATTCTGTTGCTTGCCTGGCTGGTTCGAAAACTGGGCTTTGCGCCACAAACCAAACAAAACAAGTGGCTAAAAGTGGTTTCTCACTGCTCATTAGGGCCGCGGGAACGTGTCGTTATTGTCGAAGTTGATAAGACCTGGCTGGTGTTAGGTGTAACAGCCCAACAAATCACTCAACTGCATACACTCCCAGCACAATCTACCACTGATAAATCCACCACCGAGAGCAATTCGTCGGGTGACTTAAGGTCGGTGAATTTCAATCAACTGTTCAAGAAAGTATTGAAGCGCCCGGAAAAGTCGGAATGAGTTCCTTGCCTAATTATTTGCAAATTATCGCCCTACCTCGCCTGTTGCGCTGTATTCTGGCCATCAGTTTGTTGGTTTTAGCGCCATCCGTATCAGCCCAACTTCCCGGCATAGTGACACAACCGCTACCTAACGGTGGACAAAGCTGGACATTATCAGTACAAACGCTGGTTTTCCTCACATCGTTAACGTTCATTCCGGCCGCGTTATTAATGATGACCAGCTTCACGCGTATTATCATCGTGTTGAGCTTGCTACGTAACGCACTGGGTACGCCAACCTCACCACCAAACCAGGTACTGTTAGGCTTAACGCTTTTCCTCACTTTTTTTGTGATGTCCCCGGTATTCAACCGAGTTTATGACGAGGCTTATCTCCCCTTCAGCCAGGATCAGATCAGCATGGAAGTCGCCATTGAGCGTGGCGCAGAGCCAGTGCGTGAGTTTATGCTACGACAAACACGGGAAACCGATCTCGCGTTGTTCACCCGATTGGCTGAAATACCAGAGATTCAAGGGCCTGAAGCGGTCCCCATGCGCGTACTTCTCCCGGCATTCGTGACGAGTGAGCTAAAAACCGCTTTTCAGATTGGCTTTACCATATTTATTCCTTTTCTCATCATCGATCTTGTTGTAGCAAGCGTACTGATGGCTCTTGGGATGATGATGGTTCCTCCGGCTACCATTTCCTTACCCTTTAAGCTGATGCTTTTTGTATTAGTTGATGGCTGGCAATTGCTCCTTGGTTCATTAGCCCAAAGTTTTTACAGTTAGATAGTGGAGGAATGCGACGATGACGCCAGAATCGGTTATGGCACTTGGCTATGAAGCCATGAAAATAGCATTAGCACTGGCTGCCCCCCCGTTATTAGCAGCGCTGCTTAGCGGTTTAACCATTAGCGTCTTGCAAGCTGCAACCCAGATAAACGAAATGACATTGTCATTTATTCCCAAAATTCTGACGGTATTCTTCACCTTGGTCATCGCAGGCCCGTGGATGTTAAACCTGATGCTGGATTATATGCGCACGCTATTCGGCCAATTACCTAACATTATTGGGTAAGCATGCTGACATTTAATAGTTGGGATATGATGAATTGGGTCAGCCAATTTTTTTGGCCTTTTGTCAGGATCCTGGCGTTGATCAGCACCGCGCCGGTTTTCAATGAAAGAGCGATTGGTAACCGCGTCAAAATTGGTTTAGGTGTGTTAATTACCTTGCTCGTCGCCCCTTATCTACCGTTAAACACGACCCCCATTTTTTCTGCCGCGGGGATCTGGCTGTTAATACAACAAATTCTTATCGGCGTTACACTCGGGCTATCCATGCAATTAGCTTTTGCCGCGATTCGCCACGCCGGTGAGCTCATTGGCCTACAGATGGGGCTCGCCTTTGCGACCTTTTTCGATCCCACTGGCGGCCCCAATATGCAGGTCATCGCGCGGTTTCTGAACCTTCTCGCTATCTTATTATTCCTCACTTTTGATGGACATCTTTGGATGATTTCATTATTAGCAGATAGCTTTTACACCCTCCCCGTGAGTAGCAATCCACTTAACAGCCATGCTTTTTTATCCCTGGCACAAGCGGGGGGGTTAATTTTTATTAATGGCCTTATGTTAGCACTGCCGATTATCACCCTGTTACTCATTATAAATTTGGCACTTGGTATGCTTAACCGTATGGCGCCTCAACTTTCTATCTTCGTTGTCGGCTTTCCCATTACCCTTACCGTAGGGATTATGACGTTAGGCTTATTAATTCCATTGATCCCTCCCTTTGCCGAACGTTTATTCGGAGAGGTATTTGATTTACTGGCTGACATCCTTATCCAGCTATCGAGTACCTAAATCCTAGATCACTAAAATGCTCTTTTATTTACATACTTAGTTGATTGCCAATGTTCTTACTACATTGACGAGGAAAAAACATTAGCTTTTTCGAAAAGAGGATTCGAGAAAGGTTGGTAAAAGGGAATAAAAAATGACATGTCATTCAATATAAAAAGAATGACATGCCCAAAAAATACGCCCGGTTTAAGCGTATCCTAACCGTTCAGTAGGACGGATAATCCAATCTCTCCTACTATCTCATTTGAAATAACGACATACTTTGCATATCTTGGAAAGCCGTATAAGAGGCTTGTAGAGAAGACTGCTGCATAATATAAGACGATATTGCCTCGTACCAATCGGTATCTTGTAATTGCGACAGCGTTGTCTTATTCGTGACATCCCGATCCTTACCAATAGAATCAAGCGTATCAATTTCATTAAGCTGTATACCTAATTCTGCACGAACAGAAGAGATATTATTTAGCGCATTGTGTAAACCACGATTAGCGGTATCCATCGCTGCCGCCACGCTGGCCTTGGTCGCCTCATCAGCATCCACTAACGGGGTTTCGAGCGCACTGATAGCAATATCCAGCGTCTCAAAAAGATCGGATTGTATTCTCCCATCAGGTTCTTTTTTCGCATCGCCAGTGGTGCCATTAAAAACCGTGGAACCGATATGGCTAACGTTCATATTTCGTGCTGCGTCAACTCGCTGTGAAATAGGCTCATTGCCGCCGACATATTCAATACCGGCTACTCCCTCAATAAAAGGGGCTTTGTCCGTTTCATAGCCAGCAAAGATATAGTTGCCATTACCATCGGTACTGTTGGCTAAATTCAATAATTCAGCCTTCATGCCGCGCAACGCGGTCGCCGTCGATCGTCGATCGTCATCGCTCTTAATCCCACCGCCGCTAATCACTTCCGTCATGGCACTGGTAATTGTATTAATACTTTTCCCAAGAATAGATTCTTCCAGAGACATACTTTGTTTGGCGAACGTACGTGCTAAGGTATATTGACTATTTTCAGATTGAGACTGACCGAGCATAATGACATTCGCCGCCGCAATCGGGTCATCTGAGGGATTAACAACCCGCTTCCCGGTCGAAAGTTGTTCACCGGTCTTCTGCCACGTGGCTTGACCATTTAAAATGCCTTGCATGTTTTGCTGATATATCATGCTGGTGCTTAAACGCATGGTATTAATTCCTCTTGGTTAAATGGTCAAACTAGCCGCGAGCCGCTAACAAAGCATCGAATATGGATTGCGCCGTTTTAATTACCTGAGCATTCGCCATGTAATATTGCTGAAAACGCACCAGGTCGCCGTATTCCTCATCCAGATTTACACCAGATATCGACTGCTGCTCTGCCGTTAACTGTTTAACCACATTTTCCTGCGCTGTATTATTAATTTTCAGTGTGCTGGTCTGGTTACCGATGGCGCCAACCAACGAGGCGTATGCCCCGGAAACACTAGCCTTGCCGCCAACAATTTTCTCATTTTGCAATGCAAGCAACGCCTTAGCATTCGTGTTATCGCTAACACCACCAAACACAGGATTACCGCTTCCATCTACTACAGGATTGCCAGCATCATCAAGCTTCACGGACGCCGCAGCAATTTTACTAGGATCGGAAATAGCCACTGACATATCGGTAATTACGTCGTTAACCGGTTTGAGCAGGAAAGTATCGTTTGTAGCCGGCGTACCCGCAATCGTCATTTTGATGCCATCAAAATTTAGGCTGCTCTCAGGAGGAGTCCCCGCTGTCGTCACTGCCGGCGTGAATTTTGAATTGTCAGACAAACGGGTCACTTGCCAGTTAGCGCCATCGTATTTGATCGAATAATTGGTTGCCTGCACATCTTTGGAATTGGTGTAAGACGGCGTTAACACGGCATTGCCAGCATTCTTGCTATCATTCAGAACGACCGCTTTACCAAAAGAGAAAAAGTCGCCGCCTTTAACACCATCACGGTCATAACCTTGCTGATGTTGGACATTAAATGCGTCGGCAAATGCCAACGCGAGCTGCCCGAGCTGATTACGTGTTTCATCCAGCGTTTCAGTACGGAATGAAAGAAGGCCCCCCAACGAACCACCAGTTAATGACTTCTCATTCAACGGAGTGACATCATTTGTTTGGTCTTTATATCCGATAGTTAGACGAGCAGGATCGCTGCTCGAACCTATTGCAACCAGCTGGTTACTTGTTCCAGCCTGAACCAAATTAGTTCCATTTTTTAATGCAACATTATAAACCGTTCCATCCTGAACAGTGACGTCAACCCCCACAAGAGTATTCAGTTTATCGACTAACAGATCACGCTGGTCAAGTAAATCATTTGGCATCGTGCCACCGTTTGAGCCCAGTAAACGTGTAATTTCGTTATTTAATGAAGCAATCTGATTAGTATACGAATTAATCTGACCAACCGAGCTTTGAATCTGCGTATTCAGGCCACTGTCCATGTCACGTAAATATTTATCTGTTACCTTAAACTGGTTGACTAGCCCTTCCGCTTTCCCCAGCACCGTTTGACGAGTAGAAGAATCCCCAGCGTTACTCGTAAGGTTCTGTAGATTGGAGAAGAATCCCTGTATCGTTGTCGAAAGGCTCGTCGTATTGCTGGCAAGCAGATTATCGATTTTGGAGATCTGTTCATAGTATGCAGTAACCGAACTGCTTGTCGTTTGTGCAGCGCGTAATTGATTGGTAATAAATTCATTATATTGGCGATCGATGCTTACCACGTTAACGCCATTACCAATGTACCCAGCCGAGGTACTGCTGCTGATAGCTTGTTCAATCAGTGTATTTTGTCGACTATATCCAGCTACGGCCTGATTGCTAATATTGTTACTCACGGTACTCAGCGCAACCTGTGCACCCTTTAAACCACTCAGCGCAGTATTAATTAAATTGGACATGAAATGTTGTTCCTTTTACACAGGTTTTCTTGCTCTGCACAAATACGTTAAAGTTAATGGCAGCGAGTTCGCTGCATAAGCTAGTTATTTTATCGGTCGGCAAGTATAAATCTTGAATAAAAAATCAAAATAGACGGCTTAAATCGTGCGTATAGGCCCTTACGGCTTTCTCACCAGAATTTTTCATTTGCTGGATCATGCTTATCAATTTTTGAGCATACTGTGGATCCGTGGCATAACCTGCTTTCTGTAACGCATAGGCAGCTTGCTCTGGCGTGCCTGCATTCATTACCGCAGCATACCGTGGGTTATTGGTCAATAATTTTACATAGTCACCAATAGCCTCGATGTAGGAGTCATAAACTCTGAAACTGGCCTTGACCTTTTTGGCCACTCCCTGGTCATACTCGGTCGTTGTGATCTCTGTAGTTGGGCCATTCCAACTACTGCCCGCTTTAATGCCAAATAGATTATGACTCGGTCGCCCATCTTCAGTGGTGATTTCACGCTGTCCCCAGCCGGACTCAAGTGCCGCCTGCGCAATAATAAGGTGGTGAGGTATACCGCTACTCCGACTGGCTATCTGCGCGGGCAAAGAAATCTGAGACACAAAATTATGTGTCGATAACGGCAAGGCTGACCCTTTATTAGGTAGCTTGGGCAAGGCTTTACGAACCATTTGCTCGACAGAAACCGTTGGCATACTTTTGAGTACATCGCCATCGAACGTTAATGGCACGGAAGGAACCGGTGTTTTAGCCGCCGTCATTTCGGGATACTGTCGGCTCAGTTGCTCAACCATGACATCGGCGAGCCCGAGCCCTTTGCCTTTTGTTGCAATCTCCTGAGCGATCTGCTGATCGTACATAGAGGTATACAAACGCGTCTGATCGCTGTTGAAAAGGCCATCCTGCGGTATCGCAGATCGCATACTTTTCATCATCAATTGGACAAATACGCCCTCCATTTGCTGTGCCACCGCTCTAATCCCGGCTTTACTTTGCGGGTTCGTTGAAACTTCACGCTTCAACGTATTTAGAGATTGCGCATCAAAGGCGGCATTATTCAGCGTCTGTAAATCGCTCATTAGATAATTTCCAGTTTGGCACGTAAACAGCCAGCGCTTTGCATCGCCTGTAGAATAGACATCAGCTCCATCGGCGTCGCCCCCAGAGAGTTCAAGGCACGCACAACATTGTTAAGGTTGGCGCTAGAATTAACGCGTTGTAAAGAACCGCCTGCCTGCTGCACCGCAATCTCGGTTTGCGGCGTAACAACAGTCTGTCCACCACCGAAAGGCGTATTAGGCTGGTTAACATTGGCCTGCTGGTTGATCGTCACGGAAAGATTGCCTTGGGCAACAGCACAACTATCCAGCGTGACATCACGATTCATCACGACAGATCCGGTACGAGAGTTAATAATAACTTTGGCATCCTGAATACCAACGTTCACGTCGATATTTTGGATATTGGCCAGAAAACGCACTTGAGAACTATTGCCCTGTGGAGCAAGAACCTGGATAGTCCTTGAATCCAGCGGTGTCGCACTCCCACCGTATCCGGCACGGTTTATCGCATCACTGACCTTCTGCGCCATCGAAAAATCATCATTCTTTAATTGCAACATGATTGTGTTTGATGTGCCGAAGGTGCTGGGTAACTCCCGCTCAATAATGGCGCCGTTGCTAATCCGCCCGCCGGCAAGCTGGTTTACCTGGACGCTACTGCCCCCGGCAGCGGCTCCCGCGCCACCGACTAGCACATTCCCCTGAGCGAGGGCGTAGACCTGATTATCAACCCCTTTCAGCGGAGTCATCAGCAATGTGCCACCACGTAAACTCTTCGCATTGCCCAGTGAGGAAACGACCACGTCGATATTTTGGCCAGCACGGCCAAAGGGGGGTAATTCCGCCGTTACCATTACCGCCGCCACGTTTTTCAACTGCATATTAGTACCAGCCGGGACGGTTATCCCTAACTGGGAAAGCATGTTAGTTAAGCTTTGCGTCGTAAAGGGTGTTTGCATGGTTTGGTCACCGGAACCATCCAACCCCACCACTAGACCATACCCAATCAGCGCATTACCCCGTACACCCTGTATATTAACCAGATCGCGAATACGCTCGGCCGACGCAGGTTGAATCACTAGCGCCAATAGCGTTAGCAGTGCCGTAAAAAAATGATGCAATCCAATCCGCATGTCAGGCCTCTTTAGCTTAGAACGGAGAAACATTGAGGAAGAACCGCTGTAACCAGCCCATGTTTTGCGCTTCGTTAATATAACCATTACCCACATATTCGATTCGGGCATCCGCAACCTGGGTCGATGGCACCGAATTGTTTCCGCTAATGGTTCTTGGGTTAACGACGCCAGAGAAACGGATAAATTCGGTTCCCTGATTGATGGCGATTTGTTTCTCACCCACTACGTGCAGGTTGCCATTAGCCAGCACTTGACCTACCGTCACGGTGATAGTGCCGCTGAATGTATTGTTCGCATTCGCGCCGCCCTGGCCAGAAAATTCGTTGGTTCCCGTTGCATTAAGTGCGGCTCGATTATTGCCGAGTGGGCCTTCGAGATAACGTGGCGTCGTGGATAAGCCAAATGTGGATGAACCATCCCGGCTGGCGTTAGCAGAAGAACTTTTGCTGGCGCTGACATTTTCTTGCAGCACGATAGTGAGTGTATCGCCAACATTACGTGGACGCCGATCTTCAAACATCGGTTGGTAACCATAATTCATGGGCTGCACCGTTTGAAATATCGAACCATTTGGGCCAGCAAGCGCGGGTGGAGCAGGCTGGGCTGTCGTAGGCCCAGTGACGACCTTATCATGCGGAATATAGGCGCAACCGCTAAGCGCTAACATCAAGCTCAATGGCAACAAACAGGGCCAGCGGTGTGGTTTGATAACCGACGTTGCATTTATTATCACTGCGGGTATCGCCTTAATTAATCTATTTACCTATTCGCGGGGTAGATAAGCGCCGTACTCGCACCACATCGTTGCTTATGGCTACCCTCCCCCCCGGCAAACACGCCTCTACTCATGTCATGTCGCAGAAATACCGTTCTCACGATAGAAACCAGCAGATGACTTATTATAGCTGGGTTAACTTTTGCAGCATTTGATCAGAAGAAGAAATAGCCTTACTGTTGATTTCATACGCACGCTGCGTCTGTATCATTGATACCAATTCCTCGGCTACGTTCACATTCGAGGTTTCAACATACTTCTGATATAGCAAACCCGCACCATTTAAGCCTGGGTTCGTTTCATTTGGTGCGCCCGAACTGGCCGTTTCCAGATAGAGGTTTTCCCCTATGCTTTCAAGACCGCTATCGTTAATAAACGTCGTCAGTGTTAACTGACCGATCTGGTTTGTTGCCACCTGCCCCTGCAATTTAACGCTGACAATACCGTCACGACCAATATTCAATTCCGTCGCATTCGCTGGGACGGTTATCGCTGGCTGGACTTGATAACCGCTGGAGGTCACCAACTGGCCATTACCGTCTAGTTGGAAGGCGCCGTCGCGTGTGTAAGCGATTGTTCCATCAGGTAACTGAACCTGAAAAAAGCCCTGCCCTTTAATCGCCACATCTTTCGAATTTCCCGTCTCGGAAAACGCCCCTTGAGTATGGATGCGCTCCGTTGACACCGGGCGCACCCCAGTACCCAGTTGTAAGCCTGACGGTAACATGGTTTGCTCTGAAGACTGAGCGCCAGGCTGACGAATAGTTTGGTACATCAAGTCTTCAAATACCGCACGCTGACGCTTGAAACCATTAGTGCTGACGTTTGCCAAGTTATTGGAAATAACGTCCATATTGGTTTGCTGCGCATTTAAGCCGGTTTTAGCAATCCATAAAGAACGGATCATTGATTTACTCCTGTGCGCACACGGCGCTTAGCCCATTGCTAATATCTGATTCGCACGTTGTGCATTATCGTCGACGCTGCTAATGACTTTCATCTGCATTTCAAAACGACGCGCATTGGCGATCATATCGACCATCGTATCAACGGTGTTCACATTACTGCCTTCGATAACGCCTGGCATAATACGCACGGTGAGATCGTTTGGCAGAATATTGCCACGTTGCTGTTGCGCCTGCTGCGTCAAACGGAATAACCCATCATCCGATCGCTCAACCTCCTGCCCAGTTGCTCTCACCAACTTTAAACGCCCCAACTGAGCTATGGTATTTGGCGGATCGCCAGCATTAAGGGTGGAAATCGTACCGTCAGGAGAAATACTGATTTGAGCCTGCGGTGGAATATCAATCGGCCCAGCATCACCCATCACAATACGCCCCTGGATAGTTAACTGCCCATCGGCATTGATTTCCATATTACCATTACGCGTATAGGCTTCCCCACCATCGGCCGTTTGCACCGCCAGCCAACTCTCTTTCGGTAAAGCGACATCCAGCGCACGGCCTGTATAGTTCATCACGCCTTCGGTCATATCAGCCCCAGGCGTAGAAGCAACCACCAGCGTACGCGTCGGCATTGTTAATCCATTTACCGGAACAGCCCGCAACGCGGCAAGCTGTGCCCGGAAACCTGGCGTTGAGGCATTTGCCAGATTGTTCGCTGTAATCGCCTGCTTTTCCAATGACTGGCTCGCACCACCCATTGCTGTGTAAATCGCGTGATCCATGCCAAACCCTCGTTAAGATGATTAACGCATGCTAACCAATGTTTGCAGGATAGAATCTTGCGTTTTAATGGTTTGCGCATTGGATTGGTAATTGCGCTGTGCAACGATCATGTCGACGAGTTGTTTACTTAGGTCAACATTCGAGCTTTCAGTAGACTTGCCTATCAGCTTACCCAGGCTTCCTGTGCCCGCCAAACCAGTAACCGCCTGACCTGAACTCGCTGTTTCAGACCACGCGTTATCACCTTCAGGCGATAAACCTTCTGGATTGGCAAAACTCGCTAGCAAAATTTGTCCTAACGCCTGTTTCTGACCATTACTGTAGCTACCTTCGATCGTACCGTCGTCATTGATCGTATAACCCGTTAGTGATCCCGGTGCGAACCCGTTCTGGGTTGGGCTTTTATAGCTATATTCTGTATTCTGCTGCACGCTCCCCGTCAAATCGAGAGTAAACGTCCCCCCTGCCGCACCATTCGTCCCAGTCATGTTGATAGTAAAAGGCGTATGAGCATTGGCACCAGTGGAACTTAAAGCACCATTTGCTTCAAAATGCAGCGTTCCAGCATTTTGATAAGTAACAGGGGTAATTGCGTCATCTTTCGCATACGTCTGCCACGTATTATCCCCCGTTTTGACAAAATACAGCGTGTAGTTATGCACGTTACCCTGACCGTCATAGGTTGTTAGTGCAGTTTTGCTGTTATAGGTACCTTCTCCACCAGGTGTTGTCGCCCAGGAGTTTGTTGGAATTGAGTCTGAAGAGTTCAGGTTAGCTTTAATGGATGCAGTTGTCGTACGGTTCGCCAACATATCGCCATCAGGAATCGTCAACGGCACGGGATCGGCCCCTGTTTGAACAACTGGAGGCGTCCCCGCTACTGGGTAACCCGTCAATTGCATACCTTGTGCATTAACAATATTACGACCGTTCAACATGAATTGACCATTACGGCTGTAATAGACGGAGCCGTTGGTATCCTGCAGACGGTAAAAACCACCGCCGCTAATTGCAACATCCAGATCTCGTGAAGAGGAGGTGACAGTACCATTGCCGAAATCCTGCAATACAGATGCAACCTTTACGCCCATACCCACTTTAGAGCCTGCAAACATATCGGCAAACGTGACAGTACCGGATTTAAAACCCACTGTTGCTGAGTTAGCGATGTTATTACCGATAACATCCAAGTTATTAGATGCTGCGTTTAACCCACTGACCGCCTGAGAAAACCCCATGTCGTTCTCCAGATGAATTGATTAAGTCATATTCCGGTAATGCGCTTCACCGGAATATTGTGAAATTTATAGCGTTACAGAATCTGTCTGACATCATCCATCGTGGCTCTGCCACGCAATCCTAAATCCAGCAATGCACCGCTATCGCCGCGAACGACACTATTTACCACCGCATAGCTCAATGGCTGAACAACTTGCTGGGCACCGCCCGTGCTGGCTGCTACGGTGAAGGTATAGGCTCCATCAGGCGCCACCGTGCCATCAGAAAGCTTACTATCCCAGTTGAATGAGTGAACACCGGCAGAAAGCGTCCCCAGCTCGATCGTGCGAACGGCTTTACCTGACGCATCATTGACGGTGACGGTGACAACTTCCGCCGCTTTTTCCAATTCAACGCCAAAGGGCGTGCTTGTTTCTTTACCAACCAGAATTTCTTTCCCCGGCACCATAACACTGTGACCAATCAGCGTCGTTGCCTGCATGGATTGGTTGTTATTGATTTGGCCGGAAATAGAACCCAGAGTGGTATTCAGTTTTTCAATGCCACTCACTGTATTGAGCTGAGCAAGCTGGCTAACAAGCTGATCGTTGCTCATCGGGTTCGTTGGATCCTGATTCTTCAACTGTGCGACCAACAAGGTTAGGAACTGATTTTGCAGATCGGCACTACTGTTCTTTTCTACCGCGGTCGTTGGCGAAACAGTCTGTGTCTTTGTTGCCGAAAAAGTATCATTTGTCGTAATGGACATTAACTCGTCTCCCGATTATTGCCCGATCGTTAAGGTCTTTAACATCATCGATTTTGTTGTATTCAAAACCTCAACGTTCGCCTGATAACTGCGGGACGCCGAGATGGTGTTGACCATTTCCGCTACAGGGTCAACATTCGGCATACGAACGTACCCTTGTCCATCCGCTAACGGATTCCCTGGTTCATAGACCAGACGCGCGGGCGATGGGTCTTCAATAACATTGGCCACACGTACACCGCCCGTTGCTTGTCCCGGCGCGGCATTCACTTCAAAGACGACTTGCTTAGCGCGATATGGCTCGCCATCGGGCCCAGTCACACTGTCTGCGTTCGCTAAATTACTCGCGCTCACATTTAAGCGCTGAGATTGTGCTGAAAGCGCTGAACCCGAAATTTCAAATATATTTAACAACGACATGGATATTCACCTTCTTATCTCACCGCGCGACGATCATGAACCCGACTGTAAAACCGACATCATTCCTTTAATTTGCCCGCTCAGAACGGTCAAACTGGTTTGATATTTCAGGCTATTATCGGCAAAATTAGTCCGTTCCCGATCCATATCGACCGTATTACCATCCAATGCTGGTTGATCGGGAATGCGATAGAGCAAATCAAGATCCGGTGGACGAAAACTCTGTGCCGGGATGTGTCGTACCGACGTGGTTTTCAGCGCTATACCCGTGCCGCTCGCTCTTCCTTGCTCAATCGTTTTGCTGAGTTGACTGGCAAAGTCGATATCTCTAGCCTGGTAGCCCGGTGTATCTGCATTAGCAATATTTGCAGCCAGAATTTCCTGCCGCTGGGCACGCAAGTTCAACGCTTCTTGCTGAAACCGCAACGAGGCGTCTAATTTATCAAGCATGCTCCCTCCGCAAGTTAGAATTTGGAGTAGGTAGGATAATTCTCATTATGACTACGCCATCGAACGAATAGACACTAAATGCAGCGCTATTTATTGCCTTAACCTTATCCAGACATCGTTACACTTATGCGTTCTCCTTGTTTTTCTGATTTTGTTGGCGTCAGGAGCGCTGAATTGGAATGAAAACCCTCAATTACTCCACATATCTGGCGACAGCGTGTTTCTTGCTCTCCTGTACCTCATACTCTGCCTACGCGCACGACTTATCTGCACAAATCAATCAATTCTTCGCCTCACGCTTCGACGGCAGTCCAAATACGGTTAACGTTGTGATAAAGTCGCCGAAAAAACTGTGGCCCCAGTGTGAAGCCCCCCAAATATCGTTACCTAGTAACACCAAGCTGTGGGGGAATGTGAGCGTCTCTGTTCGTTGCGGGCAAGAACGTCGCTTCATCCAAACCGAAGTGCAGGTAACAGGAGACTATGTCACCAGCTCGCGGCCAATCGTTCGAGGGACGGCGTTAACCGTTGCAGATATCACCCTGACAAAGGGGCGACTCGATTTATTGCCGCCGCGCCCGATATTGACGTTAAAAGATGCTCAGGGAGCAATCCTTTTGCGCGATCTCACTCCCGGCCAGATCATTACTGCTTCAATGATTAGGCGCCCTTGGGCGGTTAAGGCCGGCCAATCAGTACGAATTATCGCCCAAGGCGAGGGTTTTACGATTAACAGTGATGGGAAAGCAATGAATAACGCGGCGATCGGTCAATCGGTCAGGGTCAGGATGACAACAGGACAAATAATTAGCGGGACAATTGATGAAGATGGCAGTGTTGTTATCCCACAGTAATGACTAAAGCTTTCGGCAGGTTTGCCGATGATAATGACAGTGTTATTACCGCCCCTGATGTGAACTTTAGCAGCAATGTGGCGAATACAACATAACCCATTGACAGTTAACCATTTATCCTCAAAAAAGAGGGATGTATTATGAGTATTGAGCGCACCCAGCCTCTTAAGCCGGTTGGTCAAGTGCAACAACGCGAGTCTGCCGACGTTGTTAAAACAAAACGTAAGCAGTCTGAGGCGCAGGTTAGTGCAACTCAGGTTAAATTAAGTGACGCCCAGGCAAAATTAATGCAGCCGGGAACGCAAGATATCGACATGAATCGTGTTGAAATCTTGAAACAAGCGATTCGTGACGGCTCACTCAAGATAGACGCCGGGAAGATTGCGGATGCATTGATAAAAGACACTCAGGAATTTTTGGCTGGTAATTAATTTCTATGGAAAATCTGCTATCGATTCTGGAAAAATTGTTGCACAACCTGCATGACCTTGATGAGGTTATGACAAATGAGCAAACGTTACTTTGCGCAGGGCATATTAATAGTATCGCTCTGCAACAGGTGACAGAGAAAAAAACGTCCTTATTGGCAACAATGCAGCATCTGGAAACGCGTCGTCATGATATCGAAACCGCACTGAAGCTGCAGGCTCCCTATGAAGGTAGTGAAAAACTATTTTCTTGCTGGCAGCAGGTGCAAGAATTAACCCGACGGCTGAATAACCAGAACACTCACAATGGCCTCCTGCTAAGTCGACACATCGCGTATACGAATGAAGCAATCAATATACTTAAACCTCGTCATGGGGGGCTATATGGCCCTGATGGTCAGTCAAAGGGGATAACTGTAGGGGGGCGAAAGATCACGTTCTGAACCACTTTAGATTCCAGCAAACCATGATTGCTCTAAGTCATTTTTAGTCTGTCGACGCTATTACTTATAGTTCACTGAAATATCTATTGTTCTAACGCTGAAGGTGTTATCAATTCGTCCTTTCCCTTCAATATAGTAAACAAAACGAAACGCATTATCCGCTGCCAAACCGTTAAACGCTTCAGTTCGCCCATCGCCACTTCCCCCAAGATCTATGCATCGCTGCGGCGATTGTGAACAGAGTTTGACCACTAATCCTATCGGTATCCTTGAGTCAACGACATAGCGCCAGTATATGGTCGTAATGGTTTCTTCCGGTTTAACGGCCACGTTGGGGGTAAAAGCCGATGTTGTCACCATCTCACCACGATAATCAAGTTTTACCCCTGGTTGACTGCCGTTCCAACTTCCCGGAGTGGCGATTGCATACAGCGGGTTTACCAGCATCGCAACGGCCCAAAAGTACAGTATCAGCCTCATTGTTGGGCTTCCCCGATCATTGATGTCATACGAATCTGACGGTGATCGCTTATTTCCAAATTAGAGAGCACCGCCATGTTTGGCAGGCTACGATGCAGGAAGCGGGCAAGCAGTCCACGCAAAGCGTGATTCACCAACAGAACCGGGGGAGCCCCTAACATTTCCTGCCTCTGTAGTGCTTGCCTGGCCTGTTCCAACAAACGATCGGCAAGCCCGGGTTCAAGACCGCCACCGCCCTGAAGCGCCTGTAATAACAGCCGTTCCAATGAACCTTCAAGCCCGATAACTTGAAGTTCTCCATCACCAGGGAACCATTGCTGGGTAATAGCACGACCCAGAGCAACCCTTACAACGGTGGTCAGCTCATAGGGATCCGGCTGCACTGGCGCATGCTCCGCCAATGTTTCCATAATGGTGCGCATATCCCTAATCGATACTTTCTCACTTAACAGATTTTGCAAAACCTTGTGCAAGGTCGTTAGGGTAACAACACCTGGTATGAAATCTTCGGCCAATTGCGGCATTTCTTGTGCGACGCGCTCCATTAATTGCTGTGCTTCCTGTCTGCCAAACAATTCACTGGCATGTAAGGCAATCAAATGGTTCAAGTGTGTCGCGACGACCGTACTGGCCTCTACGACCGTAAACCCTTGCGCCTGCGCCTGCTCTTTTAAGGCATTGTCAATCCAGACTGCCGGCAGCCCAAATGCCGGATCCTGAGTAATATCGCCGGATAATGAACCAATGGCATTGCCAGGATTGATTGCCATCCACCGTCCAGGATGCGCTTCACCTTTTCCAACCTCCACCCCTTTCATTAAAATGCGATAACTAGCAGGTTGAAGTTCTAAATTATCCCGGATATGAACAACAGGAGGTAAAAATCCCATTTCCTGAGCAAATTTCTTTCTGATGCTTCGAATCCGTCCCAATAGTTCGCCATCTTGTTGTGCATCAACCATGGGGATTAATCGATAACCGACCTCCATACCCAATGGATCTTCTAGTTGTACATCTGACCAGCTAGCCTCAACAACCTGATGTTTTTCCATTGAAGCCGGTACTGGCTGCATAACCGGCACTTTTGTTTGCTCCCCTCGCATCCACCAGGCAAGCCCCAATAACGCGGCGGTAAACAGTAGAAAGACAAAATTAGGCATACCGGGAACTAACCCAATAAGCCCAATCACTGCCGCACTCAGCACCATGACACGCGGATTATTAAACAATTGCGTGACCATCTGCTGGCCAACATCCTGATCGGTACTGACCCGTGTCACAATGACACCTGCCGCGGTAGAAATAATCAGCGCTGGAATTTGTGCCACCAGGCCATCACCGATGGTAAGCAGCGTATAACTCTCCGCCGCCTGGCCAACTGGCATACCGTGCTGTGCGACACCAACGATTAAACCACCGACAATATTAATGACCATGATGATCAATCCTGCGACAGCATCACCACGCACGAACTTACTGGCGCCATCCATCGAGCCATAAAAATCTGACTCTTGCGTTACCTCGGCACGACGTTTTTTCGCTTCTTCTTCGCCAATTATCCCGGCATTGAGATCGGCATCAATCGCCATCTGTTTGCCTGGCATACCGTCTAACACAAAGCGGGCGCCAACTTCAGCAATACGCCCGGCCCCTTTGGTGATAACCATAAAGTTGATTAAGACGAGGATAATAAAGACCACAATACCTATGGCAAAATTCCCACCGACCAGGAAGTGACCAAACGCCTCAACGACTTTCCCCGCCGCCGCTGTGCCTGTATGGCCTTCCAATAAAATAATACGCGTTGAAGCAACGTTGAGTGACAGGCGCAATAACGTGGAAAACAGTAGAATCGTAGGAAAGGCAGCGAATTCCAATGTTCGTTGCGTAAACATCGCAACCAGCAACACCATGATCGATAATGCGATGTTAAAGGTAAATAGCAGATCCAGAATGAATGGCGGCAACGGCAATACCATCATGGAAAGTATCAGCAGGATCAGTATTGGCCCGGCTAATATTTGCCATTGGGTACCTTTCATATTACTTGGTAGACGAAGCAAAGCGGCCAAATTAGCCATCGGTAGTTTTCTCTTTAGCAAAATCCAGTGCATCCGGCACAGGTAGGTGTTTCGGTTTTCTAGGAATTAATCCACCTTCCCGCTTCCAGCGTTTCAGTTGATAAACCCAAGCTAAGACTTCTGCAACGGCCGCATACAGCGTGGCTGGAATAGGCTGGCCAACCTCAGAGTGACGGAATAACGCGCGTGCCAGCGGCGGCGCTTCAAGAATAGGAACGCGGTGTTCTACTCCCAGTTCGCGAATACGTAAAGCAACCTCACCTGCCCCTTTTGCCAACACTTTGGGCGCATTCATTTTTTTATCATCGTAGCGTAAAGCGACGGCATAATGTGTCGGGTTTGTGACTATTACATCAGCCTTGGGGACGTCAGACATCATTCTACGTTGCGCTATCGCCCTTTGTTGCTGACGAATACGACCTTTAACATGGGGATCGCCTTCACTCTGTTTATGCTCATCACGAATTTCCTGTTTGGTCATCCGTAATTTTTTAATATGACTCCATATTTGCCAGAACACATCAAAAGCGACCATGGGAACCAGCCCCATCATAATCAGAAAACCGCACATTACGGTCAACCATAACGCATTACTCAACGCGTCAACCGGCGCTTCAGAGAGTAGATGTAATATGCTTGGCCAGTGATGAATCAGAAATAAGGTGCCAATAACCCCAACCACGACTGATTTCAATATGGCTTTGAAGAGCTCAGCCAGTGATTGGGAGGAAAATAAACGTTTCAGGCCAGAAACGGGATCTAATTTTTTGAAGTCAACCTTTAACGATTTGGAACTAAATACTATACCGCCCAGCAGTATTGGCGCAGATAACGCGACTAGCACCGACCCCAGCATGATCGGCATCAGCGCCGCTCCCGCCTGCCGTAATAACACGCCGACATGGCGTAACATTTGCGTGTCATCACCTATTGTTGCGTAATTAAAATTCAGTGAATGTGAGACAATTTTGGCCAATCTCCCCGCTAATGCATCGCCCCCTATCCACAAGATAGCCAACCCGGCAACCATCATCAAAACGGAAGTCAGCTCTCGAGACCGTGGGATCTGGCCTTCATCTCGCGCTTTCTCCTCTTTTTGGGGAGTGGGCGCTTCTGTTTTCTCCAGATCGCTATCTTCAGCCACGGCGGTGTCCCTGTTAAGACTTTTAGGATAGGAATTTGCTGCCTAGCATGACAAATTCGAAAAAAACTGATGGCTGGAAAAACAAGAAAAACGCATGCTTCTTTAGCGGATAGTCCGACAGACATAACAGAGAACCGCCGAATACGACCATTAATACTCATCATTAATAGCGCATCGGCGGACATTGATGTTTCAAGAAGGGGAAAGCCCCCTCTTGCTTGAAGCCCGATGATTAAAAGCCCAGGCTATCCAGAAGGTCGTCAACCTGATCCTGATTGGCGACGATTCCTGTGGCATCTTTATCAACCTGAGGGCCATTTAGCAAACCATCATTGGCTCGCTTAGGCGCATCTGGTTTTTCTGGAATGTTTTCCAGCAATACCATTAACAGTTGTTTCTCGATTTCCTGAATAACATCCATCATGCGTTTGATCACCTGACCGGTAAGGTCCTGGAAATCTTGCGCCATCATAATTTCCAGCAACTGGGCATTGGTAAATGCGGTATGCTGCGGCACATCTGCAAGATAGCTCCGGGTATCAGTCACGAGTTCCCGCGCTTCAGCCAACTCAATAGGATTTTCAAACCAGGCATCCCAACGTGTTTTCAACGCGTTGGCACCAGCTTCCAGCTGGTTCTGATGTGGTTGTGAGGCTTCTACGCAATTTAGCGCGCGTTCCGCAGCCTGCGCAGTCATCTGGACAACATAATCAAGACGGTCGCGAGCGTCAGGAATAGCTTCGGCGGCTTCTGCTATAGCAGTATCCAAACCTAGTTCTTTTAAGCTATCGCGCAGCATACGCGTTAGCTGACCTATACGCGAAATAATCTCGGTGGCTGAAGCAGTGTCGTTCACGGACGGCATATGTGGCGTCATAAGATCCCCTTACATACCCAATTTTTCGAAAATCTTGTTCAGTTTTTCTTCAAGGGTTGCTGCTGTAAATGGTTTAACTACATAGCCGCTGGCACCTGCTTGCGCTGCGGCGATAATATTTTCTTTCTTAGCTTCCGCTGTAACCATAAGTACGGGCAGTTTCGACAACGCATCATCTGCACGAATAGCCTGCAGAAGTTCCAGACCATCCATGTTCGGCATGTTCCAATCAGAGATCACGAAATCAAAGGCATTCGCTCGAAGCTTATTCAGCGCATCCGCGCCATCTTCCGCCTCTTCTACATTATTAAACCCCAGTTCTTTCAGTAGATTACGAACAATCCGACGCATTGTCGAAAAATCATCCACTACCAGGAATCTGAGTTCTTTATCGGCCATACCTACTCCTAAATGTTTATTGCTCACCGAGAGCTGCTATATACGTAATGCCTGTCCGGCAGAGATTTGCGCCAACATACGCTGGCTCACCTGGTGTAGATCCACCACTTCATCAACGCCACCCATAGCAATCGCTTCACGTGGCATTCCGAAAACCACACAACTTGCTTCATTTTGGGCCAGGGTATAAGCCCCCGATTGATGGAGTTCCAACATGCCGGCCGCTCCATCATTCCCCATTCCAGTGAGGATGACGCCCACAGCATTCCGCCCGGCGTATTGGGCAACCGAACGAAATAACACATCAACAGACGGACGATGTCGATTAACCGGAGAACCGTCATGCAGGCGTACCTGATAGTTTGCCCCGCTACGCGCCAATTCAAGATGGCGCGCCCCTGGCGCAATATAGGCGTGCCCAGGGATGATACGCTCCCCGTCTTCTGCTTCCTTTACCGTAATTTGGCATAATTTATTTAATCGTTCGGCGAAAGACTTGGTAAATCCTGGCGGCATATGCTGTGTAATCAGTAATGCCGGGCTTGTCGGCGGCAGGGGCTGTAACACATGGCGTATCGCCTCTGTCCCGCCGGTTGACGCGCCGATCGCAATCAACTTCTCACTACTGAGCAGTGGGACATGCTGAATAATTTTTGTTGGCTCAGTCATGTTACTTCGCTGTGGCAGACGCGCCTTAGCGGCCATGCGAATTTTTTCGGCAATTAACTCGCTATAGGCCAACATCCCTTCACGAATGCCCAACTGCGGTTTGGTGACAAAATCGATTGCCCCAAGTTCCAGAGCTCGCAACGTAATTTCAGACCCCTTCCCCGTCAGAGACGACACCATAACGACAGGCATCGGACGCAGGCGCATGAGTTTTTCAAGAAAATCCAACCCATCCATACGGGGCATTTCAACATCCAGGGTCAATACCTGAGGATTGAATTTTTTTATCAAATCACGGGCGACTAAAGGATCTGGTGCCGTCGCAACCACTTCCATATCAGGATGGCTATTAATAATTTCTGTCATGATCTGCCTCATCAAGGCCGAGTCATCAACGCATAATACTCTTATTTTGCTCATTATCTTTCCTTAGCCAGCCCGTATACAGTTTGCCCGCGCAAATAAAACTCGCGGCTGATTTGACTGAAATTCTCTGAATGCCCGGCAAATAATAACCCGCCCGGTTTAAGCATCGGAACGAATCGACGCAGAATGCGCTCTTGAGTTTCTTTATCGAAATAAATCATTATATTACGACAAAAAATAGCATCGAATGGCGCAGGAACCGGCCAATCAGGCGCGAGTAGGTTAAGTTGTTGGAAATGCACCATAGAGGCCAATTCAGGCCTGACGCGAACCAAACCGCTGTGCGGACCCGTGCCACGTAAAAAAAACCGCTGAAGTTGCTGTGGTGAAAGCGCACGCAACTCTTCCTGACGATAGATTCCCGCCGTGGCCTTCTCTAACACCTGAGTATCTATGTCACTCGCCCATACCTGACAGCCGCTGGCTTTATTGCCTAAAGCCTCGGCAAGCGTTATAGCCAAAGAATAAGGCTCTTCCCCGGTTGAGGCCGCCGTACTCCAGACTGTATAGCCATTGGGACGTTTCTTTGCATGTTCGGCCAGGATGGGGAAATGGTGAGCTTCGCGGAAAAAAGCGGTTAGATTTGTGGTTAACGCATTAATAAAGGCCTGCCATTCAGCACTGTTGGGATCAGACTCCAGGAGCGCTAAGTATTGACCGAAATCATTGATTCCAAGCAGACGTAACCGTCTGACCAGGCGGTTGTAAACCATTTCACGCTTATGATCGGCCAGCACAATGCCTGCACGCTGGTATATTAATTGGCTTATCCGTCGGAAATGGGTATCCGACAATGGCAAACGATCAACCATCTGCGTCAATATAGAGGCGGATTCAGGGCGGTTTTGCGGTGGTGTATTTTTCATATTAAACCGCTCGAATAACATTTTTTGCTATGGCTTTTTTCAATCTGACTTTCCTTTACCGAACAGCTAACGCAGGTTTTATTATCATTCGCCAATTACCCGACACATCGCGATGCGTATTGACATTTTATTTTGGTTGCCCCGATAAGTTCTACAAATAGAGCCAAGCCACCGAATAACATTTTCCTTCTCATTGCTATTAATCTGCCTTCATTTTAAATAGTGAGGCGGATAATAAAACAATCTCCCGGCCACCTATACATAAGTGGCCGGGCATTGACTCAGTAACTATATCTTACTGTGCCATATTCATCGACTAGCGACACGACAGCTTGTCAAAAGGTCTCCCAATTATCATTAGATGCGGCTTCCTTTGCCTTTTTAACGCTATTGGCTGTTGGAGCCAACAGTTCCGTTTTGGGATTTGTCATGACCGGCGACGTTTTTCTAAAAGAATGTTCATTTTCAGAGAGACGAAACACCGCTACAGCCTGGCTCAACGCTTTCGCCTGCTCTTCCAGCGCTATAGCCGCAGTTGCAGATTCTTCAACCAACGAGGCGTTTTGTTGCGTTACGCGATCCATTTCCGTCACCGCTTGGCCGACCTGATCGATACCTTTGCTTTGCTCATCTGATGCTGAAGCGATTTCGCCCATAATGTCTGTCACGCGAGTCACCGCACTAACGATCTCTTCCATCGTTTCACCTGCACTTTCAACCAGTACAGACCCTTCGTCAACGCGACTAACTGAGTCATCAATGAGGCTCTTAATTTCTTTCGCTGCCTGAGCACTACGCTGTGCCAGATTGCGAACTTCACCTGCTACAACGGCAAACCCGCGGCCCTGCTCCCCAGCCCTGGCCGCTTCAACGGCAGCATTCAATGCAAGAATGTTGGTTTGAAAAGCAATACCATCGATGACGCTGGTAATGTCAGCGATTTTTTGCGAGCTACCGGCGATATTGTGCATAGTTTTGACCACATTATCGACGACCTTCCCGCCTTTCTGCGCGGTTTCAGACGCACTCAGCGCCAATTGACTCGCCTGACGAGCATTCTCGGCATTTAGCTTAACAGTTGCGGTCAATTGTTCCATACTGGCGGCCGTTTCTTCTAACGACGCAGCCTGTTGTTCGGTACGTGATGACAGATCGTTATTCCCGGCGCTAATTTCTGACGCGCCGGTATAAATCGCATCAGCGCCTTGCCGAACCGCGCTAACCGTTGACACAAATTCATTTTGCATATGGCGAATACTGTCGGCCAAAATACCCATTTCATTCGTACTACGAAAATCATTCGTTTTGGTCAAATCACCTTTCGCGATAAGAAGAATATGCTCAACGATCTTGTTCAAAGGCTTAATGAGGAGCCGCTGTATTCCAACCCATGATATCAGGGCTAACGCAAAAACCAGCACCACCATGAAGATAAGTATCCAGATCGACGAATCATAAGCGGCTTCATTTTCCGCAATACCGGCCTGGTAGAGCCTATCGCTTTCTGCTTTATAAGCGTAATAGGCTTTTTCAAAATTATCCTGAAAACCTTGTGTCGGTTGGTCAATAAATTTCTTAAATTCTCCCGCGTGTAAAAATTGGATTAATTCAGTCAATGCACCATTTAGTGCAACAAAATTATCTTTCACGCTACGGGTAACATTCTTATCCAGACGATCGTCCTGCGTCACATTTTCATAGCGGGAGAAAAAATCATTAGCGACCGCCAATTGTTTTTCAGCTGTACCCAACAACGCTTTACCATCGGCGCCAGTCCCTGAGCCATTAGCATCAAGTGCAAAACGCGTCCCAGCCCGGTTAAGCGTATTGCGCGTCTGCAATAAATACGACCAGGCAGAATCCAACTCAGAGCGTTTTTGATTAATAACCTGGGTCGAGCTAAAGATATCCTTATCCGTTTTTAATGCATGAAAGAATAAGCCACCAGAAATAAGCTGAAGAGCTCCAAACAACACTAATACTAGCATCAAACCTGTAACAACTTTAATACGGTTAAACATACAACGCCTTTTGAGTAGACCAACCACCGATGGTATCGGCACTATTTGGCATATCTTTACGAATTTCTGGACTAACGGGAATACAACTCAGGAAGGTTCTTGGGGCCGCTTACGCAGCCCCAGAAGGCCAAGAGCTAAGACTTCAACACATTATCAACCAGTGCCATTTCATCGCTGCTCAACAGTTTTTCGATATCAACCAGAATGAGCATTCTCTCACCTAACGACCCAAGCCCCGTCAGATACTCTGTGGATAGGGTCACAGCGAACTCCGGCGCAGGACGGATTTGCTCCGCTGTCAATGACAGGACATCAGACACGCCATCGACAACAATACCGACGACACGCTGACCAAGATTTAATACAATAACTACTGTATTATCATTATATTCAACATCTTGTTTGGCAAACTTGATACGCAAATCAACGATCGGTACAATGACTCCGCGTAGATTGGTAACCCCTTTAATGAAAGGCGGTGTGTTGGCAATACGCGTAACCTGATCATAACCACGGATTTCTTGAACTTTTAGGATGTCAACGCCGTACTCTTCATCGCCCAGCGTAAAAATCAGGAATTCCTGTCCTTCGGTTTCGCCGGTCAATTTCGTGACGCTAGCAAGTCCAGTCATGTTTTCCACCTTTTTATTAACGATCTATTTTATTAAGCCGCAGTCTCAACCACACGCTTTTCACGATTAAGCGCTTGTAATGCCGAAACATCCACTATCAGTGCAACACTGCCATCACCGAGAATCGTCGCGGCTGAAACACCTGGCACCTTGCGATAATTACTTTCCAGATTTTTAACAACGACTTGATGTTGCCCAATCAATTGATCGACCAATAGCGCATAACGCCGACCCGCGCTTTGCAGAATAACGACGATTCCTTGCGTCGCATCGGTTTTAGCGCCATCCACATCAAAAATATGGTACAGCTCAACAAGAGGTAAATATTCACCACGAACTTGCAGTACACGCTCCCCTCCCGCCAGCGGATACAAATCTTCCTGCTGAGGCTGCAAGGATTCCATTACGGCATTAAGCGGCAAAATAAAGACTTCATTACTAACTTTAACGGACATACCATCGAGAATGGCTAACGTTAACGGTAACAAGATCCTGATTGTTGTCCCTTTTCCTGCCTGAAAATGGATTTCGACATGCCCGCCCATTTCCTGGATATTTCGCTTAACTACGTCCATACCCACACCACGACCAGAGACATCGGTCACTTTTTCTGCGGTGGAAAAACCGGGCGCAAAAATCAACATGCCAACTTCTTCATCAGATATCGAATCACTCACGACCAAACCTTGAGCCTGAGCTTTAGCCAGAATTTTCTCACGGTTGAGGCCTGCGCCATCGTCGATAACCTCAATACAAATATTACCACCTTGATGCTCAGCAGAAAGTGTTAGGTTACCTACCGCGGATTTACCGGCCGCGACCCGTTTTTCTGGAGGTTCGATACCATGATCGAGGCTGTTGCGTACCAAGTGCGTTAATGGATCGATGATACGTTCGATCAAACTCTTATCCAATTCCGTCGAACTTCCCATCAACGTGAGCTCGACTTGCTTGCCTAATTTCGCCGCCAAATCGCGGACCAAACGCGGGAAGCGACTAAACACGTACTCCATCGGCATCATACGAATGGACATCACGGATTCTTGCAGGTCGCGAGCATTACGTTCTAATTGCCCCATGCTATTGAGCAGGTCGCCATGCGCAACAGGGTCGAGTTCACTCGAACGTTGAGCCAACATCGATTGCGTAATGACTAACTCGCCTACGAGGTTGATGAGTTGATCAACCTTTTCAACCGCGACCCGAATACTGGTATCACCGGCTTTGACCTTATTTTTCCCACCTTCCGGTGCAACATGCGGTTTTGCCATGGGCGCGACGGGCGACGCAATAGGCGCTGACACCGCCGGTGCGTTTTGGGCAGTGGGCGCTGCCGCGTCCACAACGGCGGGTTGGCTGACCGACGCGGGCTTGAAGCTGATCTGCTCTGGCTCAAGGACAAAACACAGTACTGCACTGATGTCGTCCTCGCTCTCAGATGTCTCCAACGTAACGTCTAAACTCGTATCAGTCTGATGAGAATCTTTAACCGTCCCCAGATTACCGAGTTCCTCCAGCATCTGAGGGATTTCCTGAGCCTTCAAGCCGGTTAACGTGATGCACATTTCGCGTGTACCGGCAGCATTTGCTGCCTTATCCACGGTAGACGCCGCATCTGGTGCTCCCGCCTGCGCCGCGCCGCCATCAGCTTTAGACTCCAGAGCAAGCTGACGCAAGGCCTGACAGATATACTCAAAGCTTTCGGCATTGGGTTCCTGCGCGGTTTTATAAGCGTCCAACTGATCCTGCATAATGTCTTTTGTTTCCAAAAACAGGTTGATGATATCAGTGCTCAGACGCATCTCTCCACGTCTCGCCCCGTCGAGTAAATTTTCTAGAATGTGTGTGGTTTCTTGTAAAACTTTAAAGCCGAATGTGCCTGCGCCACCTTTGATAGAGTGCGCGGCGCGGAAAATCGCATTCAGTTGCTCAGTATCAGGCTCCGACGGATCCAACAACAACAAATGCTGTTCCATATCAGCCAGTAATTCATCTGCTTCATCAAAGAAAGTTTGATAGAAAGCACTCATGTCCATGCTCACGTGGTCACCTCTGATGTGAATCGCGGCTTATTGAGAAGGCGTCGCCTGACTGTCGGGCGCAGCAGGCAACGCAGTGGTTGGCTGTTGACGCTCTGGCGCAGGGACACCATGAGTGGGTTGCGGCGTTTGCTCACCACTACCACTCGCATTATTACTAGTTTCGGCAGGCGGATCGGTTGGTTTAGACTGATCAAATGCCATATTTTGTAAATTTTCCGCTTTATCGATATCAACGGCGGAACTTTCCGCATTTTCTTGTTCAATATCCCTTTGGGCCTGCCTGCTCAACACCAGCAAACTGATACGCCGGTTAATCGCATCATTGCCACCCGCCGCCTGTTTGAGATTCATGGTTGCCGCCATCCCCACAACGCGTAGGACTTTCCCCTCGGACAGTCCGCCAAAAATAAGCTCACGGCGTGATGCATTGGCGCGATCCGCGGACAGTTCCCAGTTACTGTAACCACGTTCCCCAGTGGTATATTGAACATCATCGGTATGGCCCGAAATACTCAGCTTGTTAGGAAAGTCGTTCAAAATTGGCGCTATCGCACGCAGGATATCGCGCATGTACGGTTCAACCTGCGCGCTCCCGGTTTTAAACATTGGCCGATTTTGACTATCGATGATTTGAATGCGTAAGCCTTCATCGATCATTTCGATGAGGAGATGAGGGCGAAGCGCGCGGAGTCGAGGATCGGCTTCAATGAGCTGATCCAGTCGCTCTCGCAATTTGTTGAGCCTAAGCTCGTCCAGTTTCTTTTCCTGACTATCCGTTTCAATAGCCTTTTTTTCCTCACCATCTTGCTGGGTCAGGTCGTCGCCCCCACCTGGAATCGGGCTTTCACTGTCGCTGGATTTAGGGCCAGAGGTTAATGCAACCTTAAGCGGTGTACGGAAATACTCCGCAATTTGAGCTAACTGCATTGGCGTGGAAATTGAGATAAGCCACATAACAAGAAACAGCGCCATCATTGCGGTCATAAAATCAGCGTAGGCGATCTTCCATGAACCACCGTGGTGCGGTTCATGCCAAGACTTACGCTTCTTGCGAATAATGGGATGTGGTTGTTTCATGCGTTACTGTCCGACGCAGGCTGAGTCGGTGATTTCACTCGACGAATATGTTCTTCCAATTCGCTAAAGGAAGGCCGCTCCGTGGAGTACAGTGTTTTGCGACCAAATTCAACGGCGATTTGCGGCGCATACCCATTCAGACTCGACAGTAACGTCACTTTTGCGCACTGTAAGACCTTTATTTTCTCAGCATTTTTTTGTCGTAACAGTGCAGCCAGTGGCGAAACAAAACCGTAGGCCAAGAGAATACCCAAAAAAGTCCCGACCATGGCATGCGCGATCATCATACCAAGCTCGGCGGCCGGTCGGTCGACATAAGCCAGTGAATGGACAACCCCCATGACTGCGGCAACAATACCAAATGCCGGAAGACCGTCTCCCATTAGCGTCAAGCTGGTTGCAGGCATCTCGCTCTCATGCTCAATCGTTTCGATCTCCTCATCCATCAGCGTTTCAATCTCAAACGCGTTCATGTTGCCGCTAACCATCAAGCGCAAATAGTCGGTAATAAATTCAACAATGTTGCTGTCCTCAAGAATTCTCGGATAGCTGGAGAAGATTTCACTCTCGCGAGGATTATCGATATCAAATTCCAGAGAGAGCATCCCTTGCTGGCGGGATTTAGCCATTAGACGAAAGAGCAACGCCATAAGGTCCATATACAAGGCCTTATTGTACTTGGATCCTTTGACCAAAAGCGGTAATGCGCGCAGAGTCGCTTTTATCGCCTTACCATTGTTACCTACGATGAAAGCGCCGATTGCCGCGCCACCGATAATCAGTAGCTCCGAGGGTTGATAAAGCGCGCCCAAGGCCCCACCGACCATGAGATAACCGCCGAGTATCGAGGCCACAATTACGATATAACCCAATATAACCAGCACAAAAAATCCTTATAATCAAGAAGGTGGGCGGAAAGTGAGATAAAACTGCGGAGCCATAGCTGGGACACTCTTGAAGAAAAACCTATCACCGCCCTTACACACAACAAACAGTGATAGATTCACAAATCGCTACAGGCTCAGACCGCGTGTTTTACCTGTTCATCCAGCAGTTGAGGTACTATATCGGCAAGATTTTGCGAAAGTTTACGCCTTTTTACCGCTCTGGATGGGGGTTGACACAAACTACAAACAAAACTGTTTTTGGGTTGGTGAGCATGTGTAATAAACATTCCTTTGCAGGAATTACACGATGACAATTGCAACATACCGCTATCAACAAACCGGACCAGCGTCCAGGCTCGCGTCAACGCCAACAAGGGGGAATCGCTCTGCGGGGCACACTGTTCAAGATACAGCCGGTAGGATTTAATAACCGCTTCCACGCCGGTGCACTGCCCATTCTTGATTAAAAAATTGTAAGCATTGTAGAACATTGATGAGTGAATATTCTGTTCCCAGGTCATAAACCAGTCCGTTGAAAACGGTAGCATTCCTTTTGGTGGCGGACTACCCCTCAATTCTTTATACAGTTTAATTAAACGTCCGCGGCTCAACTGCGTTTCACTTTCTAACATCTGCAAGCGCGCGCCAAGCGAAATGAGCTCCATTGCCAATTGGATATCTTTCGCCTCCTGAACAATACTTTTCTCCGCCATTACTATGCCCTTTTTTTAGGCAGGTTTTCTTCTTTCGAAGTCAACTGTTGTAATAGGTGACTCGACAACAAAATCCCCGTATGGATTTGCTGCAAATCATCTACACGTGATTCCTGAGTCAACACTTTGATTGTATTGTGATCGTCAAAACGAAAATGGCATATCAATTGGTTAGTTTCTGCCAATTTCACCATCTGCGGTAAGGTAAGTTGCATCAAAACATCCGCCATTTCATCAGTAATTCCCAGACGAAACATTGCAGAAGCTTTTTCATCATTAATTAACCGTTGTGCCAGTAACAAATAAGACAAATTAATGTCATAAATGTGTTTGAGTAATTCAGAAGTACCCATATTTCCCATCCCGACAGGCTATGTTTAAAACATAAGTTATGGTGATGATCATATCGCCCAGTTCGAAAATCACTCTCTATTGATGGCATAAAAAAAGTTCGGTGCCAGATATTGCGAGTACTCTTTTATCATTCCTTCATCATTCCCCATTCGGGCAATCACTACTCGGCTGCTACGCTGTGAATCCATTCATCCGTTGCTTTTAACCCCACGCGACATTCGTCCCAACCGAATCATAGGATTAATCCTAAAACAGAGCAACTGTACCGCCTTATTCGTAGCATATACAACGCGACTGAAGAATGAATTTGGCTATTGTGTGATCTAGATCACAAAATCGAAAGGTTTACCTATAACCCTTAACCCCTCAAAGCACTAAATTGGTCATTTTTAAATCAAAAATGACATCTCTTAGCGCAAGAAATCACAGGGTGAATAGTGAAAAAAAAACGATTTTACTGCTATCTAAATGATAGATATCAATAATTTTACAGGTGAATTACATTGAGGTAGATGGCGCCTCCGGCAAAACCAAGAATGTAGACTGCGAGATCATTGCGACGATGACTTCAGATGTGAGCGATTAGAATAGCTAAACGCTAAGCGTCAGAGGTGTTAACCGTCATTTTTGTCCCCTAATGAATAGGATAAGGGTGTAGTGATCAACAGGTAGGTAGTAATCAACACGCGGTAAGCCACATAACTTTCCAAAGGATTATAGAACGTGTTTATTTTTCTATTCAAAGTGTGGACTCAGATTAATTAAGGCGTTGCACCAGAATATATTAATTAAGTAATAGCGTGGAATAAATCAGTGCCAAATAGTATATACTCACTCCAACGCAAACCCTTTAGGATATAGATTTGATATCTATACCTTGCCATCAGGAAACAATAAAATATATAGGAAGTTGTAGATTATGTGTCCATCATCAATCTATATGATTCTGTATTACTGATTTCTTTTTAAAGCATTAAAACGTGATCGCGATCGCACCGAGTATGATTAAGGTTTCTCAATATATGCCGATTATCTTTTATATTGGTTGTTTAGCTAATAAATTATCATTAATGTAGACGCGAAAATCTCAACGCCAAAACCACCGTCGGTGGCATGGTTAATCATAAATCATCTAAGAATGAGCGCATGGATATGAAAATAACATCAGGGTCTGAGCAGCACACCGCCTCTGGTCTGCTGAGCAATTTACGGCTAGTTCCCCTATTCATCATTATTCTGGGCGGTATTATGTTGCTTTTTGCGGCATCTATCGGTATATCCACCGTTTTTCTACAGAGCAGCAACCAATCACTAAACGACATTACACAAGAGATCGATACGCGGATGGGTATCTCGAACAGTTCTAACCATTTACGCAGCGCACGCCTGTTGCTTATTCAGGCGGCGGCGGCGGCGCGTATTGGCGATACTCAAGTCTTCAATGACAATCTGAAACAAGCTGGGCAGCGCCTGGAACAGTCTAAGCAATCATTCCTCGTCTATGAACAACGTTCGATTAAGTCTCCACAGGACACCGCGCTGGACAAGGATTTGCGTAAATCCTACGATGCCTATGTCAACCAGGGTATTCTGTTAATGCTCAATGCGGCTAAACAAGGGCTATTTGAAGAAGTTATCACCCTTGAATCCGAAGAAATTCGCGTGTTGGATTCGGCGTATAATAAATTATTGTTAGAGGCTGTCGCTTATCGTACGCAAAGAGCGAAAGCATTAAATGAAACCGCACATAAAAACACCCTACTCGGGTATTCATTGATGGCAAGTGGTTTTGTGCTAGCCATCATTTTGACGCTTCTGACCTTTCTGCTCCTGAGAGGAATTCTTATTAAACCCATCCATCAACTGGTGGCAAGGATTCAACGCATTGCACAAGGCGATCTGACGCAAGAAATGGAGCGTTATGGCAAAAATGAAATTGGCCTACTCGCCAGCAACATTCAGCAAATGCAGTCCTCTTTAGCGACAACGGTGATGACCGTTCGAGAAAGCGCAGATTCGATTTATCAAGGCTCAACGGAAATTTCATCCGGTAACACAGATCTTTCCTCACGAACTGAGCAGCAGGCTGCCGCACTTGAAGAGACGGCGGCCAGCATGGAGCAATTGACCGCAACCGTAAAACAAAATTCGGAAAATGCCCATCATGCAAGCCAACTCGCAGAAAACGCCTCCGGAAAAGCCAAACAGGGTGGTGAGATTGTTGAAAACGTCGTTAACACAATGAGCCGTATTTCGGGGAGCTCTAAGAAAATATCTGAAATTACCAATGTTATTAACAGTATTGCTTTTCAAACCAATATCCTCGCGCTGAATGCCGCAGTTGAAGCGGCCAGAGCCGGAGAACAAGGTCGTGGGTTTGCGGTCGTCGCCAGTGAGGTTCGCAGCCTCGCGCAGCGTAGTGCGCAAGCAGCCAAGGAGATAGAGACACTGATTTCTGAATCCGTCAGCCTGGTCAATAGTGGTTCTGTTCAGGTAGATAATGCAGGCCACACCATGAAAGAGATTGTTGATGCCATCACGAACGTCACTGACATCATGGGGGAAATTGCCTCCGCGTCTGATGAACAAAGCAGGGGAATCTCTCAAGTAGGTCAGGCAATCTCAGAAATGGATAGCGTGACACAGCAAAATGCGGCTCTGGTTCAGGAAGCGAGCGCAGCCGCCGCATCGTTGGAAGAACAAGCTGCGCGCCTCACCCAGGCGGTGGCGACATTTAAACTGTCAAGCCAGTTATCCGCTACGTTAACAACGCCTACCCGACCTACCGCGAAGACGCCGCCTTCACTGGTCCTACCCCGCACGACCAATGAAGAAAGTGGTAACTGGGAAACATTCTAATACGAGCGCCACTCACTACGGCGACCCCTGTTCAACTGACAGGGCTCGCCGACTTCTCAATTCCCGTCACGTTTTTCCGGCAATATCTTTGGCTCAACAAACGTGCCATCTTGGCTGTCAGACTCGTTGAAGAACCAAATTCCTGCTGGGTAATCCTCTAACGCCACCAAATACATGGTGCCTTCCTGAAACGTCTCTACAGCCAGAACCACGCCTTCCCTGCGCTTATTCCCATCGGTTTTAACCGTAACCAGATCGCTAACTTTCATAGATTTATCCAAAATAGCTTCTAACATCAAAAAAACAGAATTATCATCTACTGCAACGGCATTAATAGTACCTGTAAAAATAGGCGATTTTACTTTTTATCATGCCCTATGACACATGCTGTCACGAGGTCTTGATAATGCAGGTACGATTAAGAGCCCTTCCCAGTAGGCGTCATTGTCGTAGTTAGTATGGCCACGGACTGCGCGCAGAAGCCGAAGCGTACACGGAGTACGTGAGGATTTCGAGCACTGCCCAGGGCCAAAATGGCAAGTAAAATAGCCCTAATGGGATAGGGTCTAAATATTTCACGCCTTATGCCTCTGACATATTCGCAAAAAGAGATCAAAAATTGAACGCATCACCGAGTATCTATGACCAGAGGAACAGCGGAGAACTGGATTATGACCTCATTATCGCTTCAGAGTGGATGCAACTGATAGCGATAACCTCTCAGGATTCTTTTGATCTGCTACGTGAGATCTCCGACCAAAGCGCCACCTACTTTGCTGACGAATTTTATAGCTACATGCTCAAAGATCGGGAAGCCACCCTTTTTCTCTCAACGCAGCAAGTGCACGATCGGCTTCATGGGGCGATGAGCAAATGGATTGCAGACATTCTCACAAATACCGGGAAACAACTGAATGATCTGATCGATTACCAAAAAAAAATTGGTCAGATCCATGCTCGTATCGACCTTCCTATCGATCTCGTTGAACGCGGGGCCAGACGTCTCAAGTGGCATCTCTATACCGCAATATCCCAAGCTACGGAGAACAAGGCGCTGTGTTTTGACGCGATGCGTTTTGCTGCTATTTCAATAGATATTGCCATAGAGATAATGAATAAAAAATATTCTCAATCGCATGATATTGCCGCCAGAAATGAAGAATCCTATCGACTATTTTCGATTCTGGAAAATGCCAGTATGGAGAGGGAACGGCAAAATGCCGCGTTGCTGCACTGGGAAAACGCGTTCATATTTAGCGTAGTTACCGGTACGCCACTTTCCAGTATCCAGAATTTATGCGATTCCGAATTTGGCCTGTGGTTTAATCATAAGGGTAAAACCAGTTTTAGTAATATTCAGGGCATTATCACCATTGCCGAGGTTATAACCGAAACGGATGAATATATTCGCAGCTACAACACGGTATCGCTACTAAAACAACAGGATTACGCGCCGCTCCTTAAGGCTGTGAGAAGCCGGATTTACAAAATCAACACGTTACTCGGGTCGTTATTTGATGAAGTACAAAAATTAGAGAGTGGCAAAGATACCTTAACCCTTCTCCTTAACCGCCGCTTTCTACCCACCATCCTTCGGCATGAGATATCGCTGGCCATGCACTCAAATGCGTCACTCAGTCTTGCCATGATTGATATTGATTATTTTAAAGCTGTCAACGATACCTATGGCCACGCCGCGGGTGATATTGTCTTGAAAAAAGTTGCGGAGGTGCTTTACGAAAGTACTAGAAATAGCGACTATGTTTTCCGTTATGGCGGTGAAGAATTCATGATCGTACTGATCGAAACGCCCAAAGTCGCCGCCTACACGCTCATCGAACGGCTGAGAAAAAAGATTCAGGATCACATTATTTATCTGCAAAACGGCGCCAGCCTAACTGTTACGGTAAGCGCGGGTATTGCCGTATATAATGGCCATCCAGATTATGAATGTTTGGTAAAGGCGGCGGACGATGCTCTCTATCAGGCCAAAGCCAACGGAAGAAACAGAATTGAGTATGCGGCAGAAACTTAATAACGTTTCAATGTTGTCGCTTGTGATGCCGGTGAGGGTCTCGTGGGCGAGTCCAATATGGTATTTTACCGGTTCGATATCCATTTTAATCAAACCGGCAAATACCAGCAACTGAGCAAATTCGCAGCGTCATAACGCCAAACCAAGTGATTTTACTAACCTAACCGCTCCGAAATTTGGTACAAATTCAATTAATAAGCACATTTTTCGTGCAAATACACGCTATCGCGAATCGTTGATAGTTTGATTTGATTCTTAGCAGGGGGAACAAGAATTGCAGCGACAGCCCGTTTCATCTTCACGCATTCATTCTATAGGCTATGACGCCAAAGCGCGTACGCTTGAGATAGAATTTTGTAATAAAGATATCTATCAGTATGTGGGCGTACCCAGCTCTCTCTATAAGAAGTTTATTTCGGATGCCGTCGTCTCTAAAGGGCGTTTCTTTGATGGCGTGATAAAAGATAAATTTTTATGTCGAAAAATTAGATAAACGCCTACCCGCACTTATCCTCCCACCAATCGCCAATAAGATCCAAACGAGCAGGCTATCGACTTACCCTATTTTAGCCTGCTACACAAATACTTATCCATACACCTTCGATCGGTAGCACCGATCGAAACGATCGCATCGATCAATCAAACCGATTATCTTTTGATCGCTACGAATGATAAGCTTCTGTCCGTACAAACGTAACATGTCGTCTTAACCCATCACCGTTGTGCTGCCGCAAATAGCGGATAGCCAATATGCTTGTGAGCACGGTAACAGGAATATGGCTCCATCGGGAGCCCCAACCATAAAGCTATTGAATCATTATCGCTATGAACATTGAAGTATTCAGCCGCTGTCCTTTTACCTCGGCCGCTTTCACCTGCATGGAAAATATAAGTTGCGATAACTCACCAATAGCGATTCTGGATATTGAGTACGGTATCGACATGGCGCGATTGACTCAAACAATTACGTCTACTCATTGGAAGTTTATCATTATTCTCAATAACCGTAGACATGCGCCTATTATGGTGACAAAAAACGTACTTTTATTATCGAAATACGCTTCGATTATCACGATTAAAAAGATGATGTCCGCCATGGGCATGATCAACGAAATAAAAGGAAAAACAATTTCTTTATCACCGAACGAAAAAATATTTTTCGCCTATTGGTTAGACGGTGTTTCGATAAAAACTATCGCTCAACGTATGTCAATCACACATAAAACTGCCAATAATATGAAGAACAACATTTATAGAAAATATGGCATAAAGGATCTACTTACTTTTTTGCTCATTGCTAAAATAATGCGGATAAAAAATGCGCTTGATACTGAACATCCAAAGGTTATCTATATGAACAAAGTTGCGTAAGGCAGTTTTTATGCCGATAGTGTTTGACATGATTTTCGTCATATAGCCATGATCATGAAAAGCCCTTTCGGACTTTCATGATTATCCTCACAGGATGACTTACCACATTAAATCATCCGGTATTTTAAAATCAGCATAAGGATCTTCTTCATCTTGCGCCTCTTGGCTAAGCGCACTATTTAATACAATACTGTCCGCATCCCGCTGCGCGATCTTATCGGCTACGCTTGCAGGAATAATGGCGTACTCATATTCTCCACGACTCTCCCCAGCCAAACGAGCAATCGCAAGGCGCCCGTTAATCAGTTGAGCCTGCGTCGATTTATCCACATCTATTTTCTTAATTAAATTGTTATCTGCAAAGTTAAAGCTAATATCACCTCTTGAAATGTTGATACGGTTCATTTCAATGAGTTGCTTCACCTGCGCTTTATACTCCCTTAATAAGGCAGCCTGTTTTTGTTGCCCGTTTAATAACTTATCGCGCTCAAGCTGCGCTTTTTTGTTTTCTTCCACCGCCGCCCTTGCTTCACGTGCCTGAACGCGTGATTTTTTGGCCGTCCGTTGAACTTTAGCCATTTTTTTACTGCTCACTAAGCCGGCCTTTAACATCTGTTCTTGCAACGAGAGTTTTGTCATCTTAGTCCCTAAATCCGTTGAATAATGAATAGCATAATATCGGTTATTTGGTCCGTATTCTCTCAGGTTCTGAGCAACTTCACCGTGGCATCCACGTCAATTTCATCTTCAGAAAAGGTAAATGTCGTCCCATGAAATGTGACGATCGCCAACTTTTTCAGTGAGCGTCGTTCCCCTGGTTTTACCGTTGGTTTTGGCCGGATACTATTCATCAATCCCCCAACAGATAATACGGCGCGTGCTTTATCGATATGAGCCTCGGCAGGTACCTCCTCGCAGTAAACTTGATAAGACTTAATCGCCGTAAGCTTAATGCGCTCGCCCGCGATAAAAATGTATTTGCTTTCAGGTACGACTTTCACTGCATAGGCGGCCAGCCCCTTGCTATTCGTGGTCGGTTCGAAGGTGACTGCCGCATTTTTCTTGATCAGTTCGGGGTTAGTAACCTTAATGACGTGAAAATAGCGGTTATCGCCGTTTTCATCATGGATAAATCCAAAGCCCTTCTCTTTAAACCACGTGGTGATCGTTCCGTTCATCGCTATAACTGCCTACTTAATGGTTATCGACCTAATGCTGCAACGCGCAGTTTAAAGCACAATGCCGACGCCGACTACGCCTTTGGTTTACATCTTGATGCTAAGAATTGTATCGGGTAGCGTCGCGAGTTTGGTATGGTGTTTACTCACCCTGTAATGACTTCATGCCCGTATAAGGAGTTTTGAATGACGACATCATCAACCTACGTGCCTCCTAAGGTCTGGCAACCCACTACCTCTGGCGGTGCCTTCGCGCATATTAACCGGCCAGTAGCCGGCCCAACGCACGAAAAGGCGCTCCCCATAGGTAAACATCCGCTTCAGCTTTACTCGCTGGCGACGCCAAACGGCGTGAAAGTGACAATCATGTTGGAGGAGTTACTCGCATTGGGCCATTCCGGGGCCGAGTACGATGCCTGGCTGATTAAGATCGGTGAGGGGGATCAGTTCTCCAGCGGTTTTGTCGAGGTCAACCCGAACTCCAAGATCCCTGCATTGCTGGATCGGAGCGGCGATAAACCGATCCGCGTGTTCGAATCGGGATCTATTCTGGTCTATCTGGCCGAAAAATTTGGCGCGCTGCTGCCGAGCGATCTGGCCGCGCGCACTGAAACCTTAAATTGGCTGTTCTGGCAAATGGGTTCCGCCCCTTATGTGGGCGGGGGGTTCGGGCACTTCTACGCCTACGCGCCGGAAAAAATGGAATATCCGATCAACCGTTTCACCATGGAAACCAAGCGCCAGTTGGATGTACTCAACCGCCAATTAGCAGAAAACCGCTATCTGGCGGGCGATAGCTATACCATTGCCGATATCGCCGCCTGGCCGTGGTACGGTGGCCTGGTGCAAAATGCGCTATATTCCGCCGCGGAATTCCTGTCCGCACACGAATACACCCATGTAAAACGCTGGGCTGATGAGATTGCCGCGCGACCAGCGGTGATTCGCGGGCGTAAAGTCAACCGTACCTGGGGAGACGCGTCAGAACAGGTTGCCGAACGCCATCAGGCATCCGATCTGGATTAAACTTGTGCCGCCTGAATCAGGCGGCACTCTGACAAGGTTTCGCTAACGCCGTCAAAGACATCCTCTTGCGCTAAAAAGTGGCTTTGCCTTCACCTCTGTGGAATGGCGAGGACGCATACTGTCAACGTCAGTATGACCCTTGGGCCTTACCCAACACCGTCTGGATCGCCGTCGACAACTCGTTGATCTCAAATTTCGCGACATAAGCATCCGCGCCTACATTACGCACATGATCTTCGTTCGCGCTACCCGACAAAGAGGAGTGAATGACTACGGGAATATGTTTTAAGAATTCTTCACGCTTAATATTTCTCGTCAACGTAAATCCGTCCATTTCGGGCATTTCTAAATCGGTCAATACCAGAGAAATTTTATCTGAAACGGGTCGGCCTTCCGATTGTGCTTCCTGCGCCAATTGTTGAACCTTATTCCAGGCTTCCCGCCCGGTGATGTGCATACTAAACGGAATGCCCATCTGGTTAAGACCTTGCTCCAGCAGCGCACGGGCGACTTTGGAATCTTCCGCCACGACCGCCACCGCACCAGGCGTGTAAGAATAAACGTTACCTTCTGTGTTCTTAAGCGTGGTTTCACGCTCTCCGGGGATGATGTCGAACAAAATTTGCTCAACATCCAGCACCAGCGCCAGACGGTTGCTGTCGTTATCATTATCGAGGCGAGCAATACTGGTAATATACGTACTACTCACACCGGCTTCCGCCGCCAGAACCTGACTCCATTCCAGGCGAACGATATCGTCAACCGATTCTACAGCGAACGCCTGCGTACTGCGCGCATATTCAGTGACAAGGAGAATGTTCAACCCGGTTTGTGGGATACTGCCGACAATGGCTGGGAGATCAATAACTGGAATGATTTGCCCGCGAATATTAACCATACCCAGCATCGGCGATTTCATCCCTGCGGCTTTGGTCAGCGCCGGCATTGGAACGATTTCACGTAACTTAAAAACGTTGATGCCAAATAGTTCGGATTTGCCACCATCCGGTGATTTGCCCAGTTGAAACAATAAGAGTTCAAATTTATTGGCAGAGGTAAGGTTTGTTCTCTCATCAATATCTTTTTGAAAATTATTCATGTTTTCCTCAGCATGAGTCATTATCGTTATATCATCAGCAGGCAACATTCGTGATGTGAGCAAATTGAGACCAACATCCGACCGCTTCTCTGTATGTGATAGCCCTGTTTATCGATGTTATCCAGCGTCCAATCGCAAATATTTTCAATCTGTGGCAATGTCATCATCCAACAATGGCAATCATCGGATTGGCAAACGGCATCCAACCTCTCCAACATACGGCTGGCTCGAATCCCTCAAAGCGAGATAGCATTCCCTGAATTCATAATATCGGCAGCAATGGCCAACACCTTATTCCAAATTGGGACCAAACCGCTGCCAATGCATAAAATGCCCCGGTTTCGGTGCCTTAAATGGGAAAAATGTTGATGACATATGCCACCCAGCATTAAGAGACTATCCCGGTAGGCGTAATTGGCCCAGCCAGTTTGGTTACGGCTAGAGCGCTGAAACTGGAGCGTACACGCAATACGTGAGGATTTCGAGCACTGCCCAGGGCCAAATGACAAGTACAATAGCGCTAATGGGATAGGGTGTTAGACGGCAAGACGACGAATAGGATATGCGATCGGCAAATATCAACAAAAAGGTGGCAAAGACGGTACGGCAGTAAATGACGCATTTTCGACGTAAAGCGGAGGAAAGCGCGATCCAAATCCGAACAAAGAATCACTGTTTAGGGCGCAGCGTTGAGTAGCCTGCGCCCTAAAACGGATAAACAGAACAGGGGGGATAATTGGGGAAAATCCCTGGGTTGGCGAACGTCTGTAACAATATTTTCTGTAGAATTAAGCTAACACTTCTTTTCTTGTCTATTTGTGTAATCACCCCTGTTCATGCGAAAATTATAAGTGATATCATAAAGTAACAGTAGTTAGACTTAGGTCTAGGCTGACACTATACTTTTATAGGTTGCCTATATCATGAGTATCTTCACGCTTTTATTGAGGCCGTAACATGTCTATTTTTTGCTCTGATAACGAAATTATCAATAACACGATTAAGAACGCCCTCGGACGAAAGTTAAAGCAGTATGGCGACGTGAAGTACGCTTACATGATCATGAACAAAAAGAATCCTTCGCAGGTCGTGATTATCTCAAATTATCCATCGCAATGGGTTAGCACCTACAAAGAAAATAATTATCAACATATTGACCCCGTCATTTTGACGGCAATAAATAAGGTCGCGCCATTTTCCTGGGAAGATAACATCGTTATTAACTCTAAATTGAAATTCTCCAAGATTTTCAATTTATCGAAAGAATACGATATTATTAATGGCTACACTTTTGTTTTGCATGACAATAATAACAACCTGGCGACGCTATCGATTATGTTTGAGGAACATTCCCCCACAGATATTGAAAATGTCATTGAGAATAATAAAGATAAACTGCAAATGTTGCTTATTACCATTCACGAAAAAATAACCTCTCTTTACAAAGAGATAACACAGAATCCTCAAAACAGAAAACAAAATGATAAAGCGATCTTTTCCCAGCGTGAAAATGAAATTCTTTATTGGGCCAGTATGGGAAAAACTTACCCCGAAATCGCATTAATTTTGGATATAAAAATCAGCATCGTAAAATTTCATATCGGGAACGTAGTCAAAAAACTGGGCGTGCTCAATGCCAAACATGCCATCAGGTTGGGCGTAGAATTACAACTCATCAGACCCGCACCGTTATAAGCCATCGTACCGTTCCCCTGACATGTACACTTAAACGGCAGATTGGAGCCTACGCCACGCTATACGTCATCATGCATTGGCGGGTAACCCATTTTATTACAATCAATTCGCTATAACTTATGCATTTTTATTCATTGCGTTGCCCTCTGCCCTCCGCCTAAAAAGTGGGGAAAATCGATACGTTAGGTAGCTGCAACATGCATCTGGATTTACGGCAATTGCGCAATTTTCTTGCGCTAGTCGAACATGGGAGTTTCGTGCAGGCCGCGGAAGCGGTCTGCCTGTCGCAATCAGCATTCAGCCGCAGCATTCAGGCGCTGGAACAAACGATGGGGCATCCGCTTATCGATCGTCAGAGCCGTCGCTTTGCGCTGACGTGGCAAGGTAATACGCTGTTGCCGTTTGCCCGACGCATGCAGGAGTTGTCTTGGGAACTGATGGCCGACATGCGGCAGATCAGCGAGGCGCAGGAAGGTGAGCTGACGTTTGGTTGTGGCCCAGCCCCCTCTACCACGCTGATCCCCAAGGCGGTCGCACATTTCCATGCCCTGCGCCCACGCGCCAGAGTCACCTACAGCGTGGATAACTGGCAGTCTCTGCGTGAGCGACTGTTGGCCGACGAATGGCCTTTTATCGTTGCCGATACCTGGCAGGCCGAAATGGAAACCCATTTCCACGTGCAGCCATTAAACCAGCAGCGCTGCTTCTTTATCTGCCACTCTTCACACCCGCTGGCACAGCAGGCAACCGTGACGCCTGACGATCTGTTGCGCTTTCCGCTTGCTTCCCCTTTTATGCCCGTCGGTATGCGCAAGGTGCTGGCCGCCTTAACGCGCCAGCCCGATTATCGTCCACAGATTCAGTGTGACCATATCTATTCCGTCTTCAGTATCCTGCGGCATACACAGGCTATCGGCTTCGCCAGTGAGGACGGCTTCGCACTAGGACGATTAAGCCACCAATTGGTAGAAATCCCGCTGACGGGAACACTGCAGGAATGGAGAAACATGCAAACCCGTTTCGGCATTGTCACCTGTTTGCAGAGAACGCTGCCACCGCTGGCTGAACTGATGATTGACGCTATTCTGGCGCAGGACAAACTGCGCTCACCCGCTTCAGCGGTGCAAACACGGTGAGCGCCTACATGATTATTTCACGGGATTGCCGCTAGCGTCATACACCGGCCAATTTGACGCCAGTCCTTTGGCCTTCAATGCCCGATCGGCAAACTCGCCAGCAAACCAGTCGCTGGCTGAAAACGAGTTGCGAATGAGTCCGGCGGCTTTCGCCCGCTCTATGCTGTCCTGCAAGCTGCTAAGCAGGAACGGATCGAGACGTGGCGAGCTTTGAAACGGGAGATCTTCCGCTTTCAGCTCTTCCTGAAAGATCGCCTGCGGGATCTGGCTCTGCTCTGCCATAAGCGCGGTATAGTCCGGCAGGTGCTGCGCCTCGCCGATCCACCGCGCATTGTCCACCAGCACATTGACCAGTTGCTGCGTCGTGCCTGGATAGCGGTCGATAAAGTCCTGCGTCGCCAGCACCGCAGCCTGCGTGGTGTTCGGCCAGCCCAGCGCCCGGCTGGTGGTTACAATATTGATGCCCTGCTTACGCAGCGCCAGTAGAGAAACACCACCCCATACCGCATCCACGCGTCTGGCCGCCAACGCGGCCTTGCCCGCCGTCCAGTCCAGATTGATGACCCGCACGTCGCGCTCATTTAATCCAACGCTTTTAATCGCGCGCTCAAACGATAGCTGATCGGCCGTTCCCTTGTAGACGGCAATCCGCTTACCGCGTAAATCCTCAATGCGTTGAATACCCGATTCCGGCGTCGCCGCCAGGTAAGAGTTAGCGCCGCGCGATCCCACCAGCACCCGTGTCGGCAATCCCCCTGCCCGACCAATAATGGCTGCCAGATCGCCCAAATACACCACATCCAATTGCCTGTTCGCCAGCGCCTCGTTTATCGCCGGGCCCGCGCCTTTAAAGAACGACCATCGAATCTTGATGCCCTGCGGTTCAAATTCTTTCTCCAGTTGCTTTTGAATATGCGCCAACCCCAACGGCCCGCGGATAAAGGGTTTACTGCCCGCGCTTTGGTCCGGCAAACCAATGCGAATCTCTGTCGGCTTCTGTGCATCCTGTGGGGTCGCATCGTTTGCCTGAACGGTCGATGCGATTAGCGCAGCGCTCATCAGCAAAGCACAACCAATGAATCTATGCAGCCCCTGCCGCCAGCGAGAAGAGAAGGTTACCGATAAAATCATTATCGATGGGATTGATGGTTGGTGCATACGGTTTTCCTCAATATTCGTGTCATCTGCCATGAAAACTAACGAACCGTCTGCATCAGGCTTAAATAACATTTACAGGTTTGTTCAGCGGAAAAAAGCATAAATCAGCGCGGGCGGGCACGGGCGGCGCATATGCATTTCTTGCACGGTGACCATCGCTTTATTGCATTGGCGTTTAAGACTAAAACCTGTTTTTTATTCCCTATTCATCCAACCGTGATGCTTTCGTGGAATAAAATGAATAAGTCGATACTGCTGAAAAAAAACGCGAACGTCTGGCCTCTTCTACCGACAGCACGGACCTATTCTCTTATCGCGTCAATAATGGTTCCGCTTGTAGTACCACTAATCGTGCCGCTGGCGCTGCTGGCGCTGTGGTATATCAGCACCCACTACGGCTGGATGCCTACCCAGATTCTCCCTGCCCCCAACGTCGTCGCTAACACCGCCGTCGAACTCTGGCACAACGATCTCCTGCCGCAGCTCTTTATCAGCCTGCAACGATTAGCCAGCGGTCTGCTGGCAGGCTTACTGGCGGGAACACTGCTCGGTGCGCTCATGGGGGTCTCACACCGCGCCGAACATCTGCTGCATCCGACGGTATACGCGCTGGCACAGATCCCGACGCTGGGCTGGATCCCGCTATTTATGGTGCTGTTTGGCATTGATGACGGCTTAAAACTGGCGGTCATCATCAAGGCGGTAATTATCCCGGTGACGTTGCATACGCAAACGGGTGTGCGCAACGTGCCGCATGCGCTACAGGAAGTCGCCCGCACGCTGCGCCTGCCGTGGCATCAGCGCCTCATCAAATTGATATTGCCCGCCGCACTCCCCACCTGGCTAACCGGCTTACGGCTGGCGCTTTCGCAGGCATGGTTATCGCTGATTGTGGTCGAACTGCTGGCGTCGTCTCAGGGCATTGGCTATCTGCTGGTATGGGGACGCCAACTGTTTCAACTGGATATCGTGTTTGTCTGCATCGCCGTAATAGGTCTGACGGGGCTGACGATGGAGTGGACAATCAATCAGTTGGAACGTCGTCTGGTCTTCTGGCCACATCCGCCGCTCAGTCGCTTAACCATTATGCCGTCTCGCCGTTTATCCGCGCTGGTTTTCCCATTCCTGCTTCTGCTGCTCTGGCAACAGGCTAGCCGTTTTGGCTGGATCGATCCGTTACTCCTGCCCTCTCCCGCAGACATGTGGCACATGTTACAGCAAGGCGTCCGCGACGGTTCGCTTACTGAGGCAATGCAGGCCAGCCTGACTCGTGCGCTCGCCGGTGCGGTATGCGGCATTATCGCTGGCCTCGTAGGCGGCGTACTACTGGGGCTAAACGCCACCAGCGACGCCCTTTTTACGCCCACGGTCGCGACGCTACGCCAGATCGCGCTGTTTGCCTGGCTACCGCTGCTGACCGCCTGGGTTGGCAACGATGAAGCCGGGAAAATCACCTTTGTCGCTCTGGCTTCCTTCTTTCCTATGCTGGTAGCCAGCCACCGCGGTATCCGCCAGCGTTCGCTGGCCTTACAGGAAGTCGCACAGGTGTTACAGCTCCGTCTCTCAACCCGTCTGAGGGTGCTGATTCTGCCGGGTGCTGCTCCCGCCATCTTCGCGGGTTTTCGTCTGTCGCTGATTTACGCCTGGCTTGGCACCATCGGCGCGGAATATTTCATGTCATCCGGTACGGGGATCGGCAGCCTGATGATCAACGCCCAACAGTTACTGGATATGCCCCTGATTATCAGCGGCATGCTGTTGATTGGATTAACAGGCGCGGTATTCGACCGCGTTGGATTAGGTCTGGAACAGCGGATGACGCGTTGGCGTTCCGCAGGAGAAATCGCATGACATCCACTCCCCTTGAAGTGCCGCCACCGGTGGTGCAGTTCGATCGCTTGCGTAAGCAGTTTCGCGTACAGGGCGAAGCGCTGACGGTAATTGAGGATTTTTCTCTGTCGATTTACAGCGGTGAGCTGGTCGCCATTGTCGGCAGCAGCGGCTGCGGCAAATCTACGCTGTTACGTATGTTGGTCGGTCTGGACAACGACTATCAGGGACGCGTGCTGGTTGAAGGGCAAACCGTGCGTGGTATCGGACGCGAGCGCGGCATGGTGTTTCAGGAACCGCGCCTGTTTCCGTGGCTGACGGTACGGCAAAACATCGCGCTCGGGCTAGCGAATGAGGCGATCGATAGCAAAGCGCGGAAACGCCTGATCGACCACTTTATTCAGCTTATGCACTTGCAGGATTTTGCCGACGCCCTACCCGCCCAGCTCTCCGGCGGCATGGCGCAACGTGTCGCGATCGCGCGGGGTCTGGTCGCCAATCCACGCATCTTAATGCTGGATGAGCCTTTCGGCGCGCTGGACGCCCTAACGCGCCAGCAGATGCAGCAAGAGCTACACCGTATTCATCAGGCCGAGGGCACCACCACGCTGCTGGTCACCCACGATGTCGAAGAAGCCGTCTATCTCGCCGATCGCGTCGTCGTACTGGCACCGCGACCAGGTCGTATCCGCCAGATTGCGACAATTTCTCTGCCGCATCCGCGCCAGCGTGACAGCCACGATTTTCACCAGCAATGCAGCGAGTTGCTCGCACTGCTGACCCAGCCCGACGATACCGCGGCCGCTTTCTCTTCTCTGAACTCGTAAATACTGGAGCATCATTATGGGACACCCTTCCGTCTATCCGACCGGCACGACGATTTACAACCCGGAAAAAGCCTGGGGCGGCTACACCGTCTTTCAGGCGCTGGAACGCGGCGCGGTACTGGTCGATATGAACGGCACCGAACTACGCCTGTGGGAAGGCTTGCGAGGTTTCCCCAACAAAATTTTGCCCGGCGGTTACATCCTCGGGCACAGCGGTGAGCGCGATCCGCGCTACGGCATGCAGGACATGGTCGATCTGATTCAGGTGGATTGGGACGGCAACGTCGTCTGGAAATTCAACGGCTATGAACACATTACCGATCCCGATCTCCCGCCAGAATGGATGGCGCGCGTCCATCATGACTACCAACGCAGCGGTAACCCGGTCGGCTATTACGCACCGGGACAAGAGCCACAGTCGATTGGCGGCAACACGCTACTGCTGGCGCATACCAATCTGCATAACGAACGGATCAGCGACAAACTGCTGCTCGACGACACTATCATTGAGGTGGACTGGGAAGGTAACATCTTATGGGAATGGCGTTGCAGCGATCATTTTGACGAGTTGGGCTTTGACGACGATGCGAAAACCGCGCTGTACAACAATCCTAACCTGCGCAAAAGCGGCGGCGGCATGGGCGACTGGATGCACATCAACGCCATGTCGGCACTCGGCCCCAACCCGTGGTTCGATCAGGGCGATACCCGTTTCCACCCGGATAACATTATCTGGGACGCCCGCGAATCCAACATCATCGCCATCATCGACAAACAGAGTGGCAATATCGTCTGGCAGCTTGGTCCTAATTACAACACGCCTGAACTCAAACATCTTGGCTGGATTATCGGCCAGCATCATGCGCATATGGTCCCGGCAGGCTTGCCGGGCGCGGGTAATATTCTGGTGTTTGATAACGGCGGCTGGGCAGGCTACGGCGCGCCCAATCCGGCCTCTGCCGACGGCGTGAAAAACGCCTGGCGGGACTATTCTCGCGTGCTGGAAATCAACCCGGTAACGCTGGATATTGTCTGGCGCTATTCGCCCTACGAAGCAGGCATCCCACACCCGACCGACGCGTTCCGTTTTTATAGCCCGTACATCAGTAATATTCAGCGCCTGCCGAACGGCAATACGCTGATTAACGAAGGCGCCAACGGTCGATTGTTTGAAGTCACTGTCGATCACGAGATCGTCTGGGAGTTTATTTCTCCCTACTGGGGTAAAACGGTGAATACCAACATGGTGTATCGCGCCTATCGCGTGCCCTACGAGTGGGTACCACAGTTGCCGCGTCCACAGGAAACGCCAGTGATCGCCCCCGACAACACGCAACTACGTCAACCAGGCGCCGCCGCCCCCGGCTTCGCCAGCGTGGTGCGCATTGAGGGCACACGGCCTTACCAAAAGAGCGGCGATGCCCTGTGCGTCGCAACCGATAGCGAAGACCTCAAACGCAGTCCGAAGCTCTTTGTCGTCAACCGCGAGCGTTTTGCTGCACAGACCGCTGACGACTGGCCTGAACTGGCAGCCCAACAAGGCCCACAGTTGCTGCTGGTCGGCGCGGAACGCTGTGTCCACTGCAAAAGCCTCTACCGCCAGTTGGAAACGATTCTGGATAACGAGGCATACCGCCACTTGCCGAGCCATTATCTGGATGCCGATCGTCACAGTGCGCTGGCGGAGCAACTGGCGGTCAGAACATTGCCGACCCTGCTATGGATCGAAAAGGGTGGAGAACGGGATCGCTTGAGCGGCGCACAGCAACCCGAACGCCTACGCCAGTGGCTGGCCGCACAACGCTAACTCCCCTCTAAATGCGATCTCGCTTCCAGTGAGATCGCTCTATCCATCCACCGCCTCTTGCACAAATGCCTCAATTTGCGGTGATTTATATCCGGCTTAAAAAATTATGCAGCGGTGGACGTGGCCGCCGAGTGAGCGGCATGGATGCCGCGAAAGCCAGTACCGCGCCGGGAGCGCGTCACTGGCGGCTTGACTAGCGGTCATGGGCACCGATGGCACCGCGCAGCGGCATAATTTAGCCGGAAGCCAGGGTTCTCAGGGCGACGGCAACTGAGCGCCCTGAGTCGGGCGCATGTTCGGTATCAAAGATGAATAGCAACAGTGCAGCGCACGAAACCATCTCTGAATCTTCATAGAAATGTGATCAAAGGGCGGCGATACACCGAGATATGCTGGAACTGGCACAGGATATCGGCCTATTATTTGAGCGCTGGCAGGTACCGCTGCCACAAAAAAGAGCGATACTGTTTTACATCGCGCGGAGCGGCAATACCTCAAAGCCAGCAGAGTTTATTGAGGCTGTCGCACAATCTCTGTCAACGGATCGGGAGGCGATCATGACCATCGCACAGCAGCTTGAGAAAATCGGATTTGAAAAAGGCATCAAACATGGCATGCAGCAGGGGATACAGCGTGGGATGGAGCAAGGTATGAAAGCCAGTGCCCGAAACATTGCTCGTCAGCTTCTGCTAAGCGGTATGGAACCTGTACAGGTCAGTGAGATTACCCAACTGAGCGCTGAGGAACTGGCACAGCTTATTGATTCACCAAGTGAGTAAACTCTAAAGTTAGTCCGCGCTTCTCTACAATTATTCTTCCTCCCTCTTTCATTATCGACGCTGTCGATTAAGACGGCATCGATGTGCCAATTTATACCCGCTGCATCACATTTCCTTTGCATCATTTTGCTGTAATTTGTTATGTTATTACATATCAATTTACAGCAACCGTATACGTTAACCATGATTAACTGTAACAGACACTCCGACGCCATCCTTCAGGTAGAGAACCTTCGCCTGTCTATAGGGAAAGAAACCAACGTCAGCGAGGTCAGTTTTACGCTGTTCGAAGGTGAACGTGTCTGTTTACTCGGGGCCTCCGGTTCGGGCAAATCCCTCACCGCCAAAGCCGTTATCGGTACGCTGCCAGCGGGTTGCACGATTAGCGGCAGCATTCGGGTCAATGGCGAAGAGGTGGGCCAATTGAAAGCGCAGGCCCGCCCGCAGACTGGCCGCGCCTCTGCCGTGTTCCAGGACTCGGCAACGGCGCTGAATCCCCTTATGCCATTGGGAAAACAGCTGTCACTGGCATTGAAAATGAGCTCTTCCGCCGAACTTTCCGCACTGCTTAGCGCCATGCAGATGGATGACATTCCCAACCTGTTGCGGCGCTATCCTGCCGAATTGTCCGGCGGTCAGCGCCAGCGCATTTGTATTACCCTGGCGCTGCTCGGCAAGACACGTCTGCTGGTGGCTGACGAGCCCACTACCGCGCTGGATGTCATTACTCAGCAGCAGGTATTGCAGATCTTACAGGAACGTAGCGTGCAGCCGGATGCCCCCGCCCTGCTGTTTATTACGCATGATATCGCCGTTGCCGCCCGACTCTGTCAACGCGGTCTGGTGATGGAAAACGGCCAGATCGTCGAATCCGGTGATATGTGGCAGTTGCTGAATACGCCCCGACATCCTTACACGCGCCGTCTGGTTGCGGCGGCCCGTCGCGCTGATGATATTTTATCGACCGCGAGGCAACAGCCTTTACCACTTGCCGGAGCGCTCGCCGGATGAACCACCACCTGCATGCGGTTTCCACACCGTTTTTAAGCCTCGAACATGTCAGCCGCTATCGCCAGACATCGTGTTTACCGTGGCAAAAAATCGATCCTGCCGGTGCGATTTTTCACGATCTGTCGCTGACGATGCAACAACATGAACGCGTCGGGCTGGTTGGCGCTTCCGGCTGTGGTAAATCCACGCTGCTAAAAACCCTGTTGGCGCTTGAAGCGCCGGAGCGTGGCTCCGTGTACTGCGACGGCAACCTGATTAAGCCGGGCTCGGTACGTTCGCTGATTTGGTATCGCCGCCGCGTCCAGTATATTCCGCAGGATCCGGCAGGCTCGCTCGCGCCACGCCAGCGTGTTGCCGATCTTCTCACCGAGCCGCTGAAACGGCTCAGTGCTAATGGCAGTTGGCGCGCCAATGAAAATCATTCGACCCGCCTGCGTGAAGTCATGGATCAGGTGGGGTTGAGCACCACGCTTCTGAGCAATGTCGCCGGGCAGCTTTCCGGCGGCCAGGCACAACGTGTCGCGCTGGCGCGAGCGCTGATGGTCCAACCCGCGTTTTTAGTGGCGGATGAGCCTGTCAGCGGCCTGGATTTGCCGTTGCGCGAACAGATTAAGGCGCTGCTTCAACAGATCACCGAACAAAACAAGATGGGTTTGCTAATGGTATCGCACGATATTTCCATCCTGGCCGGATTGTGCGACAGGATGCTGGTCATGAACGATGGCTGCATCATTGAAGATCGTCCTACCGCCGAGGTACTGGCCTCACCGCAACAGGCGCACACTGCCCGCCTGTTGCAGGCCGTACCCGCGCTGTCGACGTCAGGCTATTAGCGCGCGGCACCGGTAACAATATTTAACACTACGTCAATAACGCCGCGCCCCATCGCGGAGATGTTTAAAACGGATGATTGCATGTCAAACTTCATTGCCGATCGCGCTTCGCGACCTTATCCCCCGTTACTACTCGGCAGCCAGTTAATTTTCAACATTGGCTTTTATGCTGTGGTGCCCTTTCTGGCGATTTTCCTGCGCGACGACATGCGGCTTTCTGGCTGGGCTATCGGGCTGGTAATCGGCTTACGCACCTTTTCTCAGCAGGGCATGTTTTTAGTCGGCGGCGCGCTGGCCGACCGCTATGGCGCACGCGTAATTATCCTGTGCGGCTGCGTCGTACGCATCAGCGGCTACCTCCTGTTGGCGCTGGGCGACTCGCTGTGGCCAATTATTCTCGGTGCCTGCCTGACCGGCGTCGGCGGAGCCCTGTTCTCCCCCGCCATTGAGGCCTTAATGGCGCAAGCCGGCACGCAAAGTGAAAATGCGGGAAAACGCAGTCGCGCCGAGTGGTTCGCCCTGTTTGCGATTTGCGGTGAGCTAGGCGCGGTGTTGGGCCCCCTGCTGGGCTCGGTACTGGCCGGATACGGATTCCAGCGCGTGGCGCTCGCCGGCGCCGTCGTGTTTGTCATTGCGCTCATCGTCCTGTTTTTCAGCCTGCCGCCGACGCAGCGTAATCAGGGCGAATTACACATCGCCCCGTGGTGGGAAACCTTCCGTCAGAGACGCTTTGTTGCTTTCATCATTGCCTACAGCGCTTATCTGTTCAGCTACAACCAGCTCTATCTGGCGCTGCCGGTTGAACTGCACCGTTCCGGCAGCAGTGAGAAAGACCTCGGCCCGCTGTTTGTTCTGGCTTCGCTGTTGGTGATCGGATTGCAGCTTCCGCTGGCGCGTTTTGCCCGCCGAGTGGGTGCAGCACGCATGCTGCCATTGGGCTTCGCGCTGCTGTCTGCCTCATTCCTCAGTGTCGCCCTGTTTGCTTCCAGCACACCGTCTGAAGGATGGCAGCGCCTACTTCCGGCTATCTCCTTGATTACCTTGTTAACAGTGGGACAGATGTTAATCGTCCCCGTTGGCATGGATCTCATCCCGCGTTTTGCCAACAACCAGAATCTGGGGGCGCACTATGGCGCGCTGGCATCGATGGGCGGCATTGCTGTTCTGGTCGGCAACGTTGTACTCGGTAGCCAACTCGACCGTGCGCTGACGCCGTCACCACAGGCCGCTATTCCGTGGGTGCTGCTCGCCGCGGTGCCGCTGTGCAGTTCGCTGGCGATGATTGTCATCTGCCGCCCATTCAACTCGCTTCCCATTACCAAGATTTAAGGACAACTTGATGAAACCTCGTAATCACCCGTGGTCGATCTCCTGCCTGCTTTCCGCTTCGTTGCTGCTTTCCGGTTGCTTCAATGAGACGGAAGAAAAAACGCCGACACAGGCTGACGGTCGCATTAAATTGGCGATGCTTCAACCACCGCGCTCCGGCCTGACGCCGCTGAGCGATGATGCCTTTAAGCTGTCCCGCTGGAGCACGGCAGAAACGCTAGTGGTGCTCGACAAGCTCGGCGAAGCTCAGCCTGCGTTAGCGACAACATGGCAGCAGATCGATGATAAATCCTGGCGTTTTGAGCTGCGTCCCAATGTTCATTTTCACGATAACACCACGTTAAACGCCGCCACGGTGGTTAATGCGCTCACCGTGGCGTCCACCGCCGCCCCCAAACCGCGCATTCTGGACGGCGTGCAGTTAACGGTACAAGCCGATGGCGATAACGCGGTGATTGTCTCCACCGCTAAAGCCGATCCGCTGCTGCCCCAGCGCTTATCCAGCCCGCAGTTGGCAATCCTCTCCACCGCGGCATACGGTAAAAATGGCGTGGTCAATCCGATCAACACCGGAAGCGGCACGTTTGTTCTGCGTAGCGTCACGGGCACCAGCAGTGCAGTGTTAGACAGATTCGACGGCTACTGGGGTGAAAAAGCGCAGGCCAGCGGGATCGACGTCAGCTTTGTCTCTGACGGTGCGGCACGTGCGGCGGCATTACGTACCGGAACGGCAGACATTGTTGAAGCCATTCCGGTTTCTCAGGCACCGCTGCTGGACCAATCGCTGGTGCATGAAGTCCCGATGCCGCGTACCAACACGCTGTATCTGAATACGCGCCAAGGTGTAATGCAAGATCCTGCGATGCGTGCCGCCGTACGTGATGCCATCAATCGCCAACAACTGGTGGACAACGTCTATGAGCAACGTGCCGATGTCGCACAAGGCTTATTAGGCCCCGCGCTACCGTGGGCGGCGCAACTACGCCAGCCGGTGGCGAATCCGGTCAAAGCCGGTACGCCTGCGGGGGCGACCATCACGCTGGCCACCTTCAGCGATCGCGCCGAACTGCCTGAAGTCGCGGTCTATCTGGCACAGCAGCTTACCGCCGCCGGATTTACGGTAAAACAGGTAGTACGTGAATACGCGCAGATTGAGTCCGACGCGCTGGCGGGCAAGTTTGACGCCTTTATTTTATCCCGCGCCACCGTGTTGGATTCCGGCGACCCGGTAGCTTACCTGTACAGCGATTTCGCCTGCGCAGGGTCGTTCAATATCGCCCAACTGTGCCGCCCGGAAATCGATCAGGCGTTACAGAAAGCGGCGGCGATTCCTGCGGGTGATGCACGCCGTCAGGCCATTATGCGAGCAGAAAATCTGATCCTTGCCAGCGATGCGGCGATTCCGATGCTGCATGAGCGCGTCATTCAGGGGGAAAGCGCGCGGGTAAGAGACGCGCTACGCGATCCGCGTGAACGCACGCTGATTAACGCCGCCACGCATATTGCTACCGATGCGAAATAACGGGTAACACGCCCAGCAACCAGAAAGATGATGAGTTTATGAGCGAACCGCTATATTGCCGCACCTGTGCTACCCTCAACCAGGCGCAACGCCCGCGATACGGCGTGCTGATCCCGCTGTTTTCGCGACTGCTGACGCTGGCGGGGATCGTCGTGCTAATTGGCATATTGCCGTGGTTGTCCGGTCAGGATCCGGCGCTGGCACTGCTACGCGCCCGTTCCGGCGATCAGGAAGCGACGGCGGAAACGCTTAACGCCATCCGCCACTCTCTCGGGCTGGATCAGGGCCCGCTGCAACTGCTGTTGAACTGGCTGACAGGTCTGCTACACGGCGATGCGGGCCATTCCTGGGTGTCTGGCCGCCCCGTGCTTCCGGGGATGTTGCAGGCGACGGGCGTGTCGCTCACGCTAATGGCATCCTCGGCCTTGGTGGCCTTCATACTGGCTGCGGTACTGTGCGTTCCGACGTTTCGCCAAGGGTTACGCGGTCAGATTCATCGTTCAGGCGGTCTCTTTGCCGCCTTATTTACCGCACTGCCTGAATTTCTGCTGGCGTCATTTCTGCTGATCGTCGGTGCCGTCTGGTTACAATGGTTTCCACCCTATGGCTGGCTGGGCTTACACTACGCCGTGCTGCCGTCGCTGGCGCTCGGAATACCGGCTGGCGGCTACCTTGGCCGCATTATTGCCGACGCACTCTCCACCACCTTTAGCGAGAATTGGTTAACAACCTGGAGCGTAGCCGGAGTGAATCGTCGCCATATCGCGCTAGCGGTACTGAAACGCACAGTGCCCAGCGTCATGCCACTCGTCGGGCTAGTATTGGTCTCACTGACTGGCGGAGCCATTGCCGTCGAAAAAGTGTTCGCCATTCCGGGTTTGGGACGCGCGACGCTGGGCGCCGCGGCAGCACAGGATTTGCCGTCTTTACAGCTCGGCATAGTGATACTGTTACTCATTGCTTCGCTGGCGGGTATCGCCGCCAGTGGCGTGCGGCTGTTGATTCTCGGACGCGCGCTGCGAAGCGGCGCAATGCCGGTGCCGCAAGCCCATGAGCACGCCGTCTCTCGCTATGCTATCTGGCTGCCGATTATCTGCGTGCTATTACTGGCGCTGCTATTGTTTGCTGGCTTACCGCGCGATCCCTATGTTTCCGCTTTTCAGCGCCTGCAATCGCCGTCATTTATATTGCCTTTTGGCGCGGACGCGATGGGGCGCGATGTGCTGGCGCGCGTGGCGCACGGGACATTAACAACCTGTCTGCTGGCGCTGGGCGTATCGCTGGCCTGTCTGGCCATAGGCCTGCTGGTTGGGCTGTTCCCACGCCTGTTCATTGGCCCGATCGAAGTGACCAATGCCCTACCGCCGGTGATTGCCGGACTACTGGTTGCGGCCGTTAATGGCCCGACGGCAACGGGCGCGGCGATTGCCGTAATTGCCGTGAGCTGGGCACCGCTGGCGGCCCACACGGCGGCGCTGGTCGCCGAAATTAATGCGCGCCCTTATATTCGCATGCTGCCAATCCTTGGCGTGGGACCGATACGGCGCAGCCTGTTTTATGTTTTGCCTGCGCTGATTGGGCCACTCTTTCGTCACGCCATGCTGCGACTGCCCGGCATCGCGCTGGCGCTGGCATCGCTCGGTTTCCTAGGCCTGGGTGCCTCACCGCCGACACCAGAATGGGGACGCGTGCTGGCAGAAGGCATGCCGTATATCGAACGTGCCTTCTGGGGTGTGCTAGCACCTGCGGCCGCACTCGGCGTGCTGTCGATATTGGCCGTGAGCGCAGCACATCTCTCTGGTCGCCACAAGCATTAATCAATAGCGTAATGCCGACTCAACGCTCTCTTCTCTTCACGCCCACAGCCCCGCTAGATTTCACGATGGCGGGGCTGTGCATCTTCAGTTACGCTGTGAGCTAACCTCTGCCGAAGTACACAAGTAAATATGTGCAGAACGTGATTAAAGGAGAGAATATGCATAACAGCGACGTCGGTCTTACCGTCACTCAAGCGCTGGATAGGTTGGAAACCCTATACGATAACGCCGTTTCGGCGCTGCGTGACGCGATTGGGGATTTTATCAATGATGGCACCCTACCCGATGCCAACAGGCGTGCGGCAGGGTTATTTTCCTACCCAACCTTGCGTGTTAGTTGGGGTGGCAATTCGACAAACCATCCAGGCCCTCGCGCCTATGGCCGTTTCACCCACCCCGGTGGCTATTCCACCACAATCACTCGCCCCGCGTTTCTTCGCGCTTATCTGGCGGAGCAATTGACGCTGCTGAAAGACGATTATGATGTCACCATCAGTGTCGGCCCATCGCAACAGGAAATCCCATTCCCCTACGTGCTAGACGGCTCCGATTTGGTTCTCGATCGTTCAATGAGCGCCAGCATCGCTAAACATTTCCCAACAACGGAGCTGTCACAGATTGGCGACGAGACCGCCGATGGTCTGTATCACGCGACTACCTCAACCCCCTTGTCGCACTTCGACGCGCTACGTACCGACTTTTCATTGGCGCGACTGCGCCACTATACCGGTACGCCCGTAGAACATATCCAACCGTTCATTCTCTTCACTAACTACACCCGCTATGTCGATGAGTTTGTGCGTTGGGCTTGTGCGCAGATCGCCGATCCTGCTAGCCCCTACGAGGCGCTGTCCTGCGCTGGGGGAATCTATATTACCGCCGACACGCCGCACCCTGAGCAAGCGGTGTCCGATCTGGCCTGGAAGAAGCATCAGATGCCCGCTTATCATTTGATTCCACGGCAAGGAAAGGGCATTACCCTGGTTAATATCGGCGTCGGGCCGTCTAATGCCAAAACCATCTGCGATCATCTCGCGGTGATGCGCCCGCATGCGTGGCTGATGATCGGCCACTGCGGCGGCCTGCGCGAAAGCCAGTCTATCGGCGATTATGTGTTGGCGCACGCTTACCTGCGTGACGATCACGTACTGGACGCTGTGTTACCGCCGGATATCCCCATTCCCAGCATCGCCGAGGTGCAGCGTGCGCTTTATGATGCGACCAAACAGGTTAGCGGTATGCCGGGGGAAGAAGTCAAACAACGCTTGCGTACCGGTACGGTCGTCACCACCGACGATCGTAACTGGGAATTGCGCTATTCGGCTTCCGCCCTGCGATTTAATCTCAGCCGCGCTGTCGCGGTTGATATGGAAAGCGCGACAATTGCCGCACAAGGTTACCGCTTCCGTGTCCCTTACGGCACGCTGCTGTGCGTCTCAGATAAACCATTGCACGGTGAAATCAAGCTGCCTGGACAGGCGAACCGTTTCTACGAGGGGGCAATCTCCGAACATTTGCAGATTGGCATCTGCGCCATCGAACGATTACGCGCGGAAGGCGATAAGCTGCATTCGCGCAAGCTGCGTACCTTTAACGAGCCGCCGTTTCGCTAACAACGCTCCGCAAGCGATAAGCGCCGTCTTTGCGGCGCTTATTTATCATGACATTATTATTAATTAATCTCAGGATGCTGTTCCGTCAGCCGTTTTCTTTTTTTCTCCAATTCAGCTATTTGCTCGTCTATTTCCTCTATTTTCTGTTCAATATTATCGTACTGTTCTTGTAACAATTCTTTTGCCTCTGTTCGATCTGACGCTGCCGGCGTAGCGCCTTTCAGCGGTTGGTTCGCCGTTTCACGCATTGACATTCCTGTTATCAAGCCGATTATCCCAATCACCATCAAATAATATGCGGGCATATATAAATTACCGGTAGATTCAACAAGCCACGCTGCGGCCGTTGGCGTAAAACCGGCCACCAGCACTGAAATATTAAATGACGTTGCCAACGCACTATAACGAATATGCGTAGGGAAAAGTGCGGGAAGCGTTGAGGCCATCACCCCGGTGAACGAATTCAGTAACACAGCCAATACTAATAACCCACAGAAAATCAGCCCAATCACACCGCTATTAATCAACATAAAACTGGGAATTGACAGCAGAAACAGGCCAATACTGCCGCCAATAACAAACGGTTTACGCCCATAGCGGTCACTCATTAACCCCATAACCGGTTGCACAAATAACATGCCGATCATGACGGCAATAATGATCATTACCCCATGATCCTCAGAATAATGCAGACTATGAGAGAGATAACTTGGCATATACGTCAGCAGCATGTAATAAGTCACATTGGTGGCAATCACCATGCCAATACAGATCAGTAACCCTTTCCATTGCTTGACGATAATTTCACGCAACGAGATCTTCGGGGCAGATTGGAGACTATTTTGCGATTCTTTATCAATCGTATCAACATGCTGCTGAAATGTTGGCGTTTCTTCCAGTGCATGGCGCAGGTAAATACCAATGAGTCCGAGCGGTGCGGCAATAAAGAATGGAATACGCCACCCCCATGCCAGAAAGTTTTCTTCTCCGACAATCGAAGAAATAAGCACCACGACGCCTGCTCCCATCACGAAACCGGCAATGGAACCGAAATCTAACCAGCTTCCTAAAAACCCGCGCCGCCTGTCGGGGGAATATTCCGCAACAAAAACCGCCGCACCGGTATATTCTCCCCCGACGGAAAAACCCTGTGCCAATTTTGCCAACAACAGTAATATCGGAGCCCAAATACCAATAGCATCATAGGACGGAATCAAGCCGATACAGAATGTACTTACCGCCATGATAATAATAGTAATTGATAAGACTTTCTGGCGACCGAATTTATCGCCCATCGCGCCAAAAAATATGCCGCCCAATGGACGAACTAAAAAAGGAACAGAAAAGGTTGCCAGTGCGGCAATCATTTGCACCCCGGGATCCGCACCAGGGAAAAAAACTTGCCCGAGCGCATACGCCACAAACCCATAGACGCCAAAATCAAACCATTCCATCGCATTGCCTAACGCCGCGGCGGTAATCGCTTTCTTAAGCCTGTCATTATCAATAATGGTAATGTCCTGAATTTTCATCGGCTCAATTTTCTTCTTTCTTAATCTCATTTTTTCTCCCTTTCCTCAAAACGGCCTGTTATTAACCATGCGGCCACCACGTTCATGCTCGGCTAACGCCCAATGCACCCTGAAGAATTCACAATTTATTAATCGTGATATTCATTACACCTTGGTGCGATATAAAAGGAGTATAGAAGAATTTAACCAAAAGCACGGTTCAAGGTGCCGTATGCCTAAATAACAGACAGAGATATAACCAAAAGAAAATAATGATTAAGCATTATGACAACATCATCACATGGCTGTCGGTAGGGTTTTTACTTACGCGGCATAATCATTTTTGGGATTACGGTTAAAATAGCCATGCCGAGACAATACCTTGATAGAAAATCGACACAGAGGTCAGTTCTGGTGAACGGCACTCATGCCATGCTCGCGAGAAAAAGCCAGTCAACATATGTAGACTGGCTTTTTGAGTTAACGCTAATGGAATACGGATATAGGGTTACGTTGTCTCTCACTCTACCGCATATTCCTTCACTTTATTATTAGCGTCTGGCAACGAGCCATTCAGTGTCCTGAGCGCCTCTTTTGCCTCTTTCAGGACGCGAACACATTGCTCACGCGTAATAGTAAGCGGCGGCTCAATCCTGATGGTTGTCGCGTTATTCAGCGTGCCCGCGACCAGGATGTGTCGATGGAACAATTCTTGCGCGAAGGCGTACCCGATCTCATTTTTCCTGAACTCAATCGCCTGCAATAGCCCCATTCCTCGCGCTTCAACAATCAGTTGAGGATACTCGGCCGCTAATTGCTGGAGCCCCTGCAACAAAAACGCGCCCTGCTTTGCCGCCTGCTGCGGTAAATTCTTCGTCAGCAACTCATTAACCGTCGCCAGCCCCGCCGCACAAGCGAGTGGATTACCGCCGAACGTAGTGGTATGCAGAAACGGGTTTTCAAACAGTACGGAGAAGACCGCTTCCGTTGCCACCGTCGCGCCAATCGGCATTACGCCGCCGCCCAGGGCTTTCGCCAGACACAAGATATCGGGCTGTACACCATAATGCTCACAGGCGAACATTTTACCGGTGCGCCCCATCCCCGTTTGCACCTCATCCAGAATCAGCAATGCCCCGATCTCATCGCATAGCGATCTAACCGCTGGCAGGTAATTTTCCGGTGGTACAATCACACCGCCTTCTCCCTGAATCGGTTCAAGGATAATGGCGGCAACATCGTCGCCAGTCTTCTGGCATTGCTGAACCTGCTTGCGCATGGCATTGATATCGCCGAAAGGCACATGATGAAAGCCAGGTAATAACGGCATAAAAGGACGACGGAAGGCGGGTTTAGCCGTTGCGGAAAGCGCACCTAACGATTTCCCGTGGAATGCGCCGGTCGCGGCAATAAAAGTATATTTACCGCGAGTAGATTGATACGCCTTCGCCAGCTTAAGCGCGGCTTCGACCGCTTCCGTTCCACTGTTGCTAAAGAAACTGTATTTCAGATCGCCCGGCGTCAGCGCCGCCAGCGTTTTTGCTAATAGTCCCCGCAGTGGGTCGAGCAGTTCCTGGCTGTGCAGCGGTTGCTTGGTGAGTTGGCGCTCCACGGCGGCAAGCACATTTGGGTTGCGATGCCCAATGTTGAAAATGCCGTAACCGCCGAGGCAGTCCAGATATTCATTTCCTTGGGTATCAATTAACGTATTTGGGCCGCTGGCGCGCCATTCAACGGCGGCATAATCGCCGCCGGTGGTGACAGATTTTCGGTATTCCAGAAAACCTGGGTTGACATATTCACGAAAACAATTCAAGACCTCTTGATTCAGTGCCGCCATGTCATCGTGGGATAGCGTGTCACTATGAATCCAATGCAATGCCTGCTGAGTACACTCTAGCGGGTTAAGGTGGGCGTTTGATCTGGACAAAATGTGCTCCTTGTAAACGGACATCACGCGATGCCAGTTTAATTAATGCACATGACACGCCACTTGCCTGCCAAAAAATAAAATAAAATATTAAATTTCGATCTAAGGCATAGGATTAGACATTTATTTTTATAAAACGCGAGTCATAGCGATGATTAACTATGTCTCACAGCCATTATCAGTATCTACAACATCACCTCCAGATGAAGTGCTGCCCCGCTAACGTCCAGCGCGCCCCTTTATGAGGCGAACCACTGCGACTAAGAGCCTATCCCAGTAGGCGTATCGTCTTAATGTCGGATCATGATGTGGCGTACGATGGTGTAATCTTCCAGCCCATACATCGACATATCCTTGCCATAGCCGGATAACTTTTGCCCACCGTGCGGCATTTCGCTCACCAACATGAAGTGGGTATTCACCCAGGTACAACCATATTGCAGGCTCGCGGCCAGGCGATGCGCTCGTCCGATATCGCGCGTCCAGACCGACGACGCCAACCCGTAATGCGAGGCATTAGCCCAATCCATTACCTGCGCCTCATCGTCGAACAGCGTAATGGAGACGACAGGCCCAAATACTTCTTTCTGGACGATCTCATCGTCCTGTTTCGCCCCCGCTAATACGGTAGGCTGGAAGTAAAATCCCTTCCCCTTCAGGCGTTCGCCCCCGGTCACAACGGTGATATGCGGCAGCGCTTTAGCGCGTTCGACAAAGCCAACCACGCGCGCCAACTGCGATTCTGTAATCAGCGGCCCGAGTTCGGTGGCTTCATCATGCGGATCGCCCATTTTTAGCGTCGCGACCGCGTTGCCTAATGCCCCCACAACCTCATCGTAGATGGCACGCTGCACATAGAGCCGACACGCGGCGGTACAGTCCTGCCCGGCATTGTAGAAGCCAAAACTGCGGATCCCATCAACCACTTGCTCGATATCGGCATCGTCGAACACAATCACCGGTGCTTTGCCGCCCAATTCCATATGCGTTCGTTTTACACTCGCGGCGGTATGCGCAAGAATATGCGCGCCGGTCGCAATCGACCCGGTCAGCGACACCATGTTCACTTTCTCATGCCCCGTTAGCGCATCACCGATATCCGCGCCGCGGCCAAACACAATATTGACTACGCCCGCAGGCACTATCTGCGCCACTAAATGCGCCAGATAAAACGTGGTCAGCGGCGTTTGCTCCGCCGGTTTCAACACCACGCAATTTCCCGCCGCCAGCGCAGGCGCCAGTTTCCAGGACGCCATCATTAGCGGATAATTCCACGGTGCAATAGATGCCACCACCCCAACCGGATCGCGCCGGATCATCGAGGTATGCCCTTCGAGATATTCCCCCGCAGCGGAACCGTTCAGACAGCGCGCGGCGCCGGCAAAAAAGCGAAACACATCCACTACCGCAGGCATTTCATCGTTAAGTACCGCGTGATACGGCTTACCGCAGTTTAGCGATTCAAGCTCGGCGAGGGTCTCAGCATTTTCTTCGATCGCATCAGCAATCTGTAATAGCAATGTCGCGCGTGTTTTCGGCGTCGTGTACCGCCAGTGAGCAAACGCGGATTCTGCTGCCAGAACGGCTGCATCAACCTGGTGCAAATCGGCTTGCGCAATAGCCGCAATACATTCCCCCGTTGCTGGGTTAACGACCTCCAACCTCTCGCCTTTTCCCGCGACTAGCTTGCCTTCGATCAGTAATTTGTCGTGCATACCTTTTCCTTACAGCGTCATCGCCGTATTTATCATGGCGTTCTGTAACAGGGGCCTGCAAAAAACCTGCCACATCGTACCGTTCGGCCCATCCATTGCACATCAGACGCCGGGATCATTGTCCGGCATTTTCTTTGCCTGTTCCGCGGCCCGTTTCGCTTCCTCCGCCAGCGCGTCGATCTCTTCTTCTGTCAGTTGACCCGATGCCTCATGCACCTTTGCTAACCCTTCGCTCACCGTAACGTCTTTGGGATCATCCTTCGTCGTCATCGCCATTCCTCTCTATCAAATAATATGTCTGCTAATAGTAAGTGTAGTCGATGGTAACAATCCGTCAGTCTGAAGAAGATTTAACGCGGCTTTTCGCCTGGGTATATGTGATAATAATTATCAATTACATCGTATTTATTTGCCCAGGCCCTTGTCCCGTCGATGTCAGCGGACAGGCTCGCCCCGCCAGAGAATAATGCAGTAAAAAATAGGGGGCGATTGCCGCAGAGTCGGCGGGAAGATGACCTGGTGGGGCGTTGGCATGTCAGAGTCTGAACTCAGGATGTTGTTCAACCACTATGCAGAACGGTTAGAACGTTATCTCAATCATAAACTGCGTGACACTCAGATCGCGGCAGATCTGGTACAAGAGAGCTTTTTGCGCTTGGCGCAACGCTTAGAGCAGCAGAATGATGTAGAAGATAAGAAAGCGTATCTCTATAAAACAGCCAATAATTTACTACTCGATTATGTCCGTCACCAGCAGCGTTGGCGGCAGGCGCTCCCCTTTGACGATATAGAGGCGGCGCAGGAAGGCCTACCGGAGACGACACCGCATCTCGATCAAACGGCTATCGCCCAACAGGAGTTGGAGCGTCTGGCTAACATATTGGCAACCCTGCCTGAACGCACGCAGTTAATCTTTCAATTGCATCGGTTTGAACACATGACGCAGGCGCAAATTGCTCAGCAGTTGGGCGTTTCCCTCAGCACCGTGGAGAAGCATCTTGCCATGACGTTACAGGCAATGATGACGATCCGTGCCTCATGAAAAAGTGCTGTTATCATGAAATAATCACAATATATTTACGGGTTTATTGGCGTCAAACGTCTACCTATTTAGAGCCCCTACACACTCCAGGCCTATAACATGAACGATTATCCCACTGACATCCAGCAGCACGCCGCGCGATGGGCCATACGCCTGGCTGAAGCGCCGCTGGATGATGAACAAGAACGGGCATTCCAGCACTGGCTGGCACTGGATCCACGCCATCGCGACGCATTGGAACAGGCTGGGAGGCTCTGGCATGGGCTAGGGTCGCTCAGCGTCGAGCAACGGCAAGTGCTGCAACCACCAGCGCCAGCAACCTTTCCCATCAAACGCGTCAATCGCGCGACGCAGTGGAAAATCGCGGCCTTGCTGTTACTGGGTTTCAGTATCGGTACGACGTGGATTTCAGACGGTATCCTCATGCTGCGCTCGGATTTCCATACCGCGCATCAGGTCAAACATGTGACGCTCCCGGATGGCAGTCGGGTCGATATGGATGCGGGCAGTGCTATCTCACTCGCCTATACGCCGCAAGCGCGACGCGTCACGCTGCTACAAGGCTCTGCCTGGTTCACCGTCGCGCCAACGACCGCCCAGGAAAAACGGCCTTTTCTGGTCGATGCCGCGTCGGGAACAACGCAAGCGCTCGGTACGCAGTTTATGGTGCAAAACACCGCGGAGACAGCGACCGTCGGCGTGGTGGAGCACAGCGTTCAGGTCACGGCTAACGGGCAAACATTGCGGCTTGATGAGCAGCAGGCAGCGCGTTACTCCGAACAAGGAATGGCGCGACTCCCCGGCTGGAATAGCCGCGAACGCGGCGACTGGCGACGCGGCCTGCTAATTTTTGATCAACAACCGTTAGCCACGGTGGTCGCACGTATCAATCAATATCGCGCGGGGACCATCGTTATCGCGAATTCCGCGCTGCGCCAACGTCAGGTCAGCGGCATTTTTTCACTGAGTAAGTTAGATGGCGCATTACACACCATCACCACGGAACTCGGCGTCAAAACCGTCGCCCTCCCTGGCGTCATGCTGTTGTACTAATCTTTTCCCCCTTATCTTCCCCAATCTGCCATGCCGCTCAGGCGTGGCTGTCTCTCTCTCCTGTTTTTTGTATTCACAACGTCGCAACGCGCGTTAGAAAAAATTTAAATATTTTTTTACGGGTTCCGTCGTCTCGTCCGTCTACTTATTTGGGTAATGATTTTTATTATCATTACCATTAAGAATTAAAGGGCAACTAACCCTTTGTATTTTGGTGACATTTACCTATCGAATGAATGGTAGACCAGGTGAGACATGTTTAAAGACACACAACAGCACTATCAAGCATTGTTACAACTTAATCCCCTATCTCTTGCCATCGGCATTGCGCTTTCGTTGCCCGGCGCGTTTCAGTCCGTGCAAGCAGAAACGCCAGCCGCTGGCGTTCAAGCGACGGCTCGCCAGAGCGTCGCTTTCTCCATCAATCCACAACCACTAAGCAGCGCCTTACTACGTTTCGCAGAACAAGCAGGGTTACAGGTCTTTTTTGCCGACGTCAGACTGGAAAATATGCAGTCAGTCGCGCTTAACGGACGCTATACCCCGGAGCAGGGGCTAAATAAGATGATCGGCATTAATCCGGTCGACTTTTCGATCGATAGCAATGGCGTTATTACCCTGCGCCCACGAGCCGTCAACGTCGATACCGCTAAAGTCAACGATGTGATAACGGTGCGCGCCGTCAGCGTCGCCAATCCCGGCGATTGGATCTACGAACAGCCACGCGCCATCAGCGTTATTTCGCGCGAACAGATGGATAACCGTCCGGCGCGCCACGCGGCCGATTTGCTGGAACAGTCTGCCGGTGTTTACTCCAGCGTCAGCCAGCAGGATCCCGCATTATCGGTAAATATCCGCGGCATTCAGGATTTTGGTCGCGTCAATATGAATATCGACGGCATGCGGCAGAATTTCCAGAAAACGGGTTATGGTCAGCGTAACGGCCAGATGTATATCGATTCCGAACTACTCTCCGGCGTAACGGTTGAAAAAGGCGCGACGAATAACATGGGGAGCGCCGGAACGCTAGGCGGTGTAGCAACATTTAATACTGCTAGCGCCAGCGATTTTCTGGCACCAGGTAAAGAGCTAGGCGGTAAGCTACACGCAAGTACTGGCGATAATGGCACCCACTTTATTGGCAGTGGAATTCTCGCGATAGGCAATGAAACAGGGGATATTCTAGTCGGGGCAAGTGAGCGCCATTTGGGAGATTACTGGCCGGGGAATGATGGCAACCTCGGTAATATCCGTATTCCCGGAAATTCAACTAATTACAATGAGTGGGCGAATAACTTAAAGCATCAAAAAGTGACCAGCGCGGCCTACACCATGCACTCGCGACTGGCGAAAGTCGGCTGGAATCAGCCTGCCAATCAGCGCTTCCAGCTCAGCTATATGCAAACGCAAACCTCTTCTGAAAACGCAGGGACGCTATCCAATCTTTCCAATACCGAACTGGGTTGGAAAGCCAGCGGACACAGCGAGATTATGGCACGCAGTACCGCGCTGGATTACAGCTTGAAGCCGGACGATCAGCGCTGGCTGGATTTTAAGGCCAAGATTTATTACGCCGATACCAATAACGACACCGATAACTATGCGCTCTCTAATACCAGTGCCTATCATGAAAGCACGCGGCTACGCACGTACGGCGCCCAAGCGCAGAATACCTCGACGCTGTGGCAGCAGGGCGCGCACGATCTGAAAACTGACTACGGACTGGATTTCTATTACGACAAGATCACGACAGACAGCACCAATAGCACGGCCAGTAACGCAACCCCAGAGGGAAACCGTGCGATGGCCAGCCTGTTCGCGAACCTGAATTACGCCTACGACGAATGGGTAACGCTGCAAGGTGGTCTGCGTTACGACCGCTACCGGTTACGCGGCACCACCAGTATCAGCTATCGGGAAATTCCCTATACTATCGCGGATCCCTGTAAGGAAAGGTCAATCGCACGTTGCCCCGCGTTCGTGACCACCACGCAGGATTGGAATGTCGATGACGAACACGGCAAACTTTCCCCCACCCTGTTTGCTGGCGTCCGCCCCGGCGTTGAATGGCTACAGCTGTTCACCAGCTATGGCCTGTCCTGGCGTCCGCCATCAGTCAGCGAAACCTTTGCCAACGGCACCTACAGTGCAGGCAACTATTACCTCTATCCAAACCCCAACCTTAAGCCAGAACGCTCTCGCGCCTGGGAGGTCGGATTCAATATTCAGCAGCCTAATCTGCTCGTTGATGGCGACAGACTGGTCAGCAAAGTGTCCTATTTTGACACCCGGATCAACAACTACATCAGCCTGAACGGCGCTCGCAATAAACCGGGCTATAACGGCTATTCCCTCAGCAATTCCGTGTTCCAGAACAATCTGGCGAAGAGTCGCTTCCGCGGCATGGAATACCAGCTTAATTACGACGCGGGCTTTTTATATGTCGATGCCACCTACACCCACATGATCGGCAATAACGATTTCTGTGCGCCGGTGGCCTGGATGGGCGGCGTCACGACCGTCGGCGGTTCCAGAGGCAACTACTACTCTACGCCTGTCGATACCACAGCTAGCGATTTCTCTTGTCAGAAAACGCTGTTATTCAGCAACGCGGCCTATCTGCCGGGCGACCGCGGTTCCGTCACGCTGGGGACACGAGTCTTCGATCGCAAGCTGGATATGGGCGTCACGATGCGCTTCGCTCCCGGCTATCAGGATGCTGCCGCACCGGCCAACTCCGCCTATTTAGCCGACTGGCCCAAATATGAGGTTTACGATCTGTACGCCAGCTATCGTCTGACCGACAGCCTGACGGTACGCGGTTCCGTCGAGAATATCGCTAACCGTACTTACATCGTGAGCTATGGCGAATCACTGGGTTACACGCCAAGCCGGGGCAGAACAGTGCAGGCTGGCGTGGAGTACCGATTCTAATTTCCCTGTTTCCCCACGCGGGAGGCAGGAAAACAAAGGGGATGGGATGGCTCATCCTCTTTCACGACAGACACGGATGACCGTGCCTGTAGATCGTTAGTTAATGAGGAATCTATTATGAGTTTTGCAATTACCTACGATGCCTACTATGCCAATTACAGCATTGCCAGCTACCTGACTGAATGGTCGGCAGCGTTTGGTGACGTTAACCATACCGCGGGTAATACACAAGTCGGTGGCAATAATACCGGGGGCTTTTACGGCGGCGATACCTTTATAGACGGTACTCAATATGCGATCACGAGTACGCAGAACGATTTCTCCGCGCTCATTGCCGGCGGGGATCTGACCTATAGCCTCTTCACACCTCCAGCCCACACGCTGTACGGCGACCTGGACAGCCTGTCCTTCGGGAACGTCCTGCAAGGCGGCACCACCGCGGGCACCACGTACTCTCTTGCTGAGCCGGAAGTCACCTTCAGCGGACTGGATCTCTCCACAGACGTTGCCAATCTGACCGTGAGCGATCGCGGTGTCGTTCATGACGTGATTTACGGCCTGATGAGCGGCCAGGTTCAGCCGCTGCTGGATGCGCTGACTAACGCAGGTATCGATATTAACGCCAGCCTGGATAGCCTGAGCTTCGCAACAGCAGCCTCCGATGCTGCGCTTTCTGCCGATACCGTGGTCGACGTCGTCGGCGTTGCCGATACTACCGTCGATCTGCTGGCCGCATAAGAAAACGGCTAAAAGATGACGCTTTTAGCCGTTTGATAGCAAGCACACCATTGCGGTGAAGTGAGCGCAAACACCGCAGTGGTTATCTCATTGTAAGGACGGCTGAAAAACCGCGTCAATAGTAGTACGGCCAACGACGACGCACTATTTATTGAAGAAGGAACATCCCATGACTGTATCCCATCCGGCTTCATCAGGTCGGGAGATTATTGATGCACTGGCTGCCTACCGTCAGGGATTCTGGGGAATTGGCCTGTTCAGCGCGGTGATCAATCTGCTGATGCTGGCGCCGGCAATTTATATGCTTCAGGTCTATGATCGCGTCTTGCCTGCCAGCAGCACCATGACGCTGGCGATGCTGACGATCATCATGCTGGGGCTGTTTTTATTGATGGGTTTACTGGAATGGGTACGCAGCGCCGTGGTGATTCGCCTCGGTACGCAGATGGATATGCGACTGAATCAGCGGATCTTCAATGCAGCATTTGAAAGCAATCTCAGGAATGGCTCAGCGAGCGCCGGACAAGCCTTAAACGATCTGACCGCCCTGCGCCAGTTCGCGACTGGGAATGCGCTGTTCGCTTTCTTTGATGCGCCGTGGTTTCCGGTGTATCTGCTGGTGATCTTCTTACTGCATCCCTGGCTGGGCGTGATGGCGCTAGCAGGGGCTATCATTCTGATTACGCTGGCCTGGCTAAATCAAAAACTCACGCGCGAACCTTTGTCTTTAGCCGCTAAAACTACGGTTCAGGCGACGCAACAAGCCAGCGTTAACCTGCGCAACGCCGACGCCATCGAAGCCATGGGCATGTTGCAAGCGATGCGTGAGCGTTGGCTGACGCAACATCGGGCGTTTCTCTATTATCAGAACATCGCCAGCGAAAAAAGCGCCACTATTACCTCGCTAACCAAGAGTACCCGGCTGGCGCTTCAGTCACTAATGCTGGGTTTAGGTGCGCTGCTGGCTGTCAACGGTGAGATTACACCCGGCATGATGATTGCCGGTTCCATTCTGGTGAGCCGCGTACTTAGCCCGATCGATCAGATTATAGGTGTCTGGAAGCAGTGGATGCAGGCACGCCTTGCCTGGCAACGTGTCAACCGTTTGCTCGATGCTCATCCAGTACGCGCCGCGGGCATGTCTCTGCCCGCTCCGCAAGGTAAACTTCAGGTAGAACAGCTCAGCGCCAACGCGCCCAACACGCGTACTCCCATACTCGCCAATATCACGTTTGAGCTGTTTCCCGGCGATGTGCTCGGCGTGTTAGGGCCCTCTGGTTCGGGTAAATCCACTCTCGCCCGCCTGTTAGTTGCCGCCATGCCCGCTCTCGGCGGCAAAATCAGGCTGGACGGCGCCGATATGCACCAATGGGACAAAGGCGATTTAGGCCGCTTTATCGGCTATCTTCCGCAAGATGTCCAACTTTTCAGCGGGACGATCGCCGAAAACATTGCCCGTTTTACTCACCCGGATGCAGAAAAGATCGTTGCCGCCGCCATCACCGCCGGCGTTCACGAGATGATTCTGCGGCTGCCGCAGGGCTACGATACCCAACTAGGCGAAGGCGGGGCGGGGCTATCCGGCGGTCAGAAGCAGCGTATCGCCCTGGCCAGAGCCATTTACAACCAGCCACGCCTGATTGTGATGGATGAACCCAATGCCAGCCTCGATGATGACGGCGAGAAAGCCTTATTGGCCGCGATTGCCGCCCAGCAGAAAGCCAAAAGCACGCAGGTGCTGATCACGCATAAGCCAGCTCTGTTGTCCTGCGCCAATAAGCTACTCGTTCTGCGCGCCGGACAGATTCAGTATTTCGGGGCAACAGCGCACGTGCTGAAAGAACTCCAGCGCGCCAATACTTCTGCGAACAAACCGATAACTAAACCCGCCAGCGCCAATCCTACCCCGGCTAAGACAGCCGACTCCGCCAACGCCGCTACCCCAAAGGGACTCGCTTCCGCCGGGCTGAGCATGGTGTATAGCGCGCCGACGCCACGCCGCCCCGCTCCGGATAAATGAGGTTTAGCGTACTAATAACAAAAACTTATCGCCATAAATACATCAATGGAAAGAAGAGGATAACTATGTCCGCGTTACGCGAAGTCACATCACCGCCAACCGATCCCCTCACCCAGGTTGAGAATAATGTTGAGGCGCTGCCGCTACATACCGATGCCAGGCGCTATTTAAAGCAAGGGCTCTGGCTGGTGATTGTCGGCTTTGGTGGTTTGCTGCTGTGGGCTGGCATTGCGCCGTTGGATAAAGGCGTTGCCGTGTCCGGGCGGGTCATTGTCGCGGATAATCGTAAAGCCGTGCAGCCTGTCAGTAACGGACGTATCGCTTCACTTACCGTGCGGGATGGAGACCGTGTGAGGGCCGGACAAGTTCTTGCCACGTTAGATCAAACGCCCGCGCAGGCGCAGCGCGACAATCTCGTCACCCAGCTTCAGGAGGCGCACGCGAGCGAAGCGCGCCTGCGGGCGGAACGCGACGATCTGAGTACGATAGTCTTCCCTGCCCCCACAGCGTTGCACAGCACCGTCCCACAACAAATGCAGATCGCCCAGCAGCAGCTTTTCATCAGCCGTCGCGCCGCGCTGCAACAGGAACGTGCGGCAATGCAGGCTGCCATTAGCGGGGCAAAAGCGCAGTCGCAGGGGTCGCAAGCATTACTAACCAGCAGTCAATTGCAATTCCAGATCATCAGCGAACAATTGCGCGGACTACGTCCGCTGGCGCAGGAGGGGTACATCCCTCGTAATCGTCTGTTAGATGTTGAACGCCAGGCCGCCCAGTTGGCGGGCGCAATCGCACAGGAACGCAATAATCAGGCACAAAGCCAACAGCAGGTCGTAGAATTGGAACAGCGGCTCCAGCAACGCCAGCACGAATACCAGAAAGAGGTGCGCACCCAACTCACCGAGACACAGCGTTTGATACAGGATCTGACCCAGCGCTTGAAAACAGCAGAGTACGAGCTCCAGAATACCTACATTCGTGCTCCTGTCAGCGGCACAGTGGTCGGACTATCGCTGCATACCGAAGGCGGCGTAGTCAATAGCGGGCAAATGCTGATGGAGATCGTTCCCGATGGACAACCGCTTTTGATTGACGCGCAGTTGCCTATTGCCCTGGTGGATAGAGTCAGTAACGGGCTACCGGTCGAATTACTCTTTTCTGCATTTAACCAAAGTACGACGCCGCGCGTTTCCGGTATCGTCGCCCTGATCGGTGCCGACCAACTCATCGAACAACAGACAGGAAAACCCTATTACGCACTGCGTATTCGGGTCGACGAACAGGGCAAGCAACAGCTCGCCGGATTGGACGTGCGTCCCGGCATGCCGGTAGAAGCCTTTATTCGCACTGGTGAACGTTCCCTGCTCAACTATCTGTTTAAACCACTTGCCGATCGCCTGCATCTGGCGCTGACCGAGGAATAATCATGCTGCGTCTGACATCTATGTATTACGCGACGATGCTCTGCTGCTATGCTGTCTCTTTTTTTCTCTCGCTACTCTATAGCGCACCGAGTCAGGCATTAGGATTAATGGAAGCCTGGCAGCTGGCGCTCACCCACGATCCGGCCTTTCAGGCTGCCGTGCATGCGCGTAATGCCGACAGCGAAGAGAAAAACATCGGGCGAGCCGGGCTATTGCCGAAAGTCACTTATGATTACAGCCATTCACGTAACGACTCCACGGTAACGGCAGGTGGTCAACGGTCAAATCGCGATTACACTAGCCGAGCTTCCAGCCTGTCCTTACAACAGCCGCTGATCGATTATGCGGCCTGGTCACGCTACCAGCAGGGGGAAGCCAGCGCTGTGCTGGCAGATGAACAACTGCGCGATGCCAGCCAGCAGTTGCTGGTACGTCTGTTTCAAGCCTACACCAACGTGTTGTTTAGCCAAGAACAAATCGCACTGGTTCAAGCTCAGCAACGCGCCTATCGCGAGCAATATCAACTGAATCAACGTCTTTTTCAGCAAGGCGAAGGCACCCGTACGGATATGCTGGAAACTGAAGCGCGGGTCAACCTGACGGAAGCGCAGCTTATCGAAGCGCAAGACAATCTGGATATTAGCCGACGTGAACTGGAAACATTACTGGGAGTGCCCGTTAGCGAGGATCGGCTTGCTACGTTAACGCCACATTTTCAGCCGCTGGCGCTTCAACCCGCTAACTATCAGCATTGGCAATCGCAAGCGCTACGCCACAACGCACAGCTATTAGCACTCAATCAATCGTTAGCCGTGGCCAAATACGGTATTGAACGAAATCGAGCGGGTCATCTGCCGCAGGTTACACTGGTTGCCAGCACGCGTAATACGCAGTCGGACACCGAAAACAGTTACAACCAGAAATACGATACGCGATCGATTGGCATCCGCGTCAGCGTACCAATTTTTGCCGGGGGCGGTGTTTCTGCCGAGACGCGTCAGGCACAGGAGCGCTACCTGCAAACCGCGCGGCAAAAGGACGAACAGACAGCGACGATCGAGACGGAACTGCGTCGCCAGTTTAATCTGGTCACCAGCAGCCAGGCCAAAATCCGCGCTTACGCGCTCGCGGAAAAATCGGCGCTGGCGCTGGTCACCGCCACGCGAAAGAGTGTTCAAGGGGGAGAACGTGTGAATCTTGATGTCCTGAATGCCGAACAGCAACTTTACGGCGCACGCCGTGATCTTACTGAAGCGCGCTATACCTGGCTGACTGCTTGGCTACAGTTGCATTATTATGCGGGTACTGTCGATGAAAAAATATTGCGTCAATTAGCGACCTATTTTGAAAAAAAATAACGACACCACCGTACTCCTTTTTATTTTTTCTGGCGTCAGTTGTCTGATGTTGACGTCATCTCTTAAAAAGAAATTATTTTTTCATCGCCTAACTAATCATTTAAAAACAATAAAATATAAAGAATACTTCATTAGAGGTAGAAAAAATCGTGGTGTTTCCGTATTTTTCACTCTCAAAAACCAACATTAACCAAACAAAAAACACAATAAAATTACATAAATAAAACAAAATAAAAACAAAAAGCACCATTTAACGCGTAAAAATTAACAAAATTCGAGAGGGAAATTCAGCAGCCCGATTAAAAAAATAAACTTACAGTTAAAAAACTAAATAAACCAAACAAGTCCGATTATTGGGATCAAGATCTTTTATTGTAATAAAATAGATAGCAGATAAAAAATTAATAGACTTAGATCAAGAAAAGCAATAACACCCCGCCCCTATAGTACCCGCAGTAAAAATTAACCTATTTTAATTCTAATTTATCATTTTATCTTACAAAGCAATGCAATGAGGCTACTATGGATTTTATCGTTCAATTAGTCATCGTCCTAATCTGCCTTTTCTACGGGGCAAGAAAAGGCGGGATCGCGCTGGGTTTATTAGGCGGGATTGGACTGGTTATTTTGGTTTTTATTTTCAAATTACAACCGGGTAAACCGCCAGTTGACGTCATGTTGGTCATCATCGCCGTGGTGGCCGCGTCGGCAACATTACAGGCGTCAGGCGGGTTAGATGTGATGCTGCAAATCGCGGAGCGTATGTTGCGGCGTAACCCCAAATACGTCTCAATTATTGCACCGTTTGTCACCTGTACATTGACCATCCTATGCGGTACGGGACATGTGGTGTATACCATCCTGCCCATTATTTATGACGTTGCCATCAAGAATAATATTCGTCCTGAAAGGCCGATGGCGGCCAGTTCAATCGGTGCCCAAATGGGCATTATCGCCAGCCCGGTTTCCGTCGCCGTGGTCTCGCTGGTTGCCATGCTGGCTAACTTCACGTTTCACGGCAAACACCTGGGGTTCCTCGATCTGCTATCCATCACTATCCCTTCTACGCTGTTAGGTATATTGGCAATTGGGATTTTCAGTTGGTTCCGCGGTAAGGATCTGGATAAGGATGAAGATTTTCAGAAATTCATCGCCGATCCCGAAAACAAACAGTACGTTTATGGCGATACGGCCACGCTGTTGGATAAAAAGCTGCCGCGCAGTAACTGGGTAGCAATGTGGATCTTTCTGGCGACGATCGCAGCGGTAGCCATTTTGGGCGCCGTTGAGGAACTGCGTCCGGCTTTTTCTGGTAAGCCGCTGTCGATGGTGTTGGTAATTCAGATGTTTATGTTGCTTTCCGGCGCCCTCATCATTATCGCGACGAAAACCAATCCGGCATCCATCTCAAAGAATGAAGTGTTCCGTTCAGGGATGATCGCTATCGTTGCGGTATACGGCATCGCCTGGATGGCAGAGACGATGTTCGGCGCTCACCTCAATGAAATCAAGGCGACGCTGGGGTCGTTGGTGAAAGTCTACCCCTGGGCATACGCCATTATCCTGCTGATCGTGTCCAAATTCGTCAACTCGCAGGCGGCCGCGCTGGCAGCCATTGTTCCTGTAGCGCTCGCAATCGGCGTGGATCCGGCCTATATCGTCGCGTCTGCACCTGCCTGCTATGGTTACTATATTCTGCCAACCTACCCAAGCGATCTGGCCGCCATCCAGTTCGACCGCTCCGGTACGACCAGAATTGGTCGCTTCGTCATCAACCACAGCTTCATTCTTCCAGGGCTTATTGGCGTAACCACCTCCTGTATCTTTGGCTGGGTGTTCGCCGCAATGTACGGTTTCCTGTAATTCAGTTCGCTAACACTAAACGCCGTCCAGCAATGGACGGCGTTTTTATAGCGTGCCTCCGCTACGCGCCCCTCACGCCGTGGCAAGCGATGTTGCAAAACGCCGTTATCAGGTGTGCCGTAAAACCCCGTCCTTCAGGGCGGGGAGGATGTCAGCTTTGCAGCCAAATACGAACACAAGCCTGCGCTAACGCCCGTGTTGGATCGATACTGATATCTCGCCAGCGTGATGATACCGTCTCCAGCGCAGGCGGGACTTCCGTACAGGCCAGCACCAGGCGTTCCGCCCCCCGCGCCACCAACTGCGTCGCAAGCCGATCCAACAACTCGCCACCGCGCGCTAATTCACCACGTTTTACCGCATAGCACCCCGGCACAAAGAATGACGCCATTTGCTGTTCATCTGGCACGATGGTTTCTGCCCCCAGATGCGCGGCGAAACGCTGCTGATACCACCCAGCCTTAAGCGTCCCCTCTGTTGCTATCAAGCCAATCTTGTGTGGCACATCTTCGGTTTGGTCTAACTGGTCGATGGCGTTTAACGTTGCGTCGGCGATATGTATCAACGGCGCGCGGCTCGCATCGGCCAGTGAGTCAAACCAATAGTGCGCGGTATTACAGGGCACCACAATGTGGCTGACCGACAAACGATTGAGTTGCCGGATAGCATGCAATAGCGCCGGTAATGGCGTCTCGCCCGTTCCTGCCAGTGCCAATTGGCGGTCTGGAATCTGCGGCACATTCCAGGCGACCACCGGCACATGATCCTGATCGCGGCCGGCCGGTGTTTCTTCAATGATTTTATGCAGCAGATCGACTGTCGCTAGCGGCCCCATGCCACCCAGCACCCCAATCAGCAGCGAACTCATCGCGCGGCCGTCTGTTCAAACAGTTGACGGTAGCCAAACAGCCCGGCTGACCCACCAGTATGAATGAAGACAATGTTTTCATCGGCGCGGAAATGTCCCTGACGAATCAGATCGATCAGCCCCGCCATGCCTTTGCCGGAATAAACCGGATCGAGCAAGATCCCTTCCAATTGCGCCACTAGCCTGAGCGCCTCCAATGTCCCTTCCGTTGGAATACCATACCCTTTCCCCACATAGTCACTGTTCACCTGGACAGCACTACGCGGCAGCGCGTCCGTAATGCCCAAATGTTGCCAAGTACGCTGCGCTAGCGCGTACACAGCGTCTTCCTGTTTTGCTTTAGGCGCCCTGACACTAACGCCTAACAACGGAATTTGGCTATGTGTTGCCGTCAATCCAGCGACCAGCCCGGCTTGTGTTCCTGTACTGCCGGTGGCATGAACGATGCGGTCAATACGCAAGCGCTGCTGGCTAGATTGAAACAGCAACTCTTCGGCACAGGCGACATAGCCCAACGCCCCTATCGCGTTAGACCCCCCTCCGGGAATCACGTAAGGCCGAAAGCCGTCTTTGCGTAACGATTCCGCAAGTTCTTCCATCGCCTGCTGCATATCCGTCCCCGCAGGCAAGTGATCGATAATTTCCCCTCCCAGCAGACTATCCAGCAGCACATTGCCGGATCGCTGGTAATCTTCGCCGTAGTCTTCAACGCGCTTTTCCAGCAGTACTTTAGTTTTTAATCCCAGCGTGGCCGCTGCCGCGATGGTTTGCCGCACATGGGCACTGAACACCTATTCCGGTTTTCTTGGCGTCTCGGAAACGCTGCGCATGGCGGGTCGCAACTATGGTTTGACTGGTTTTCGCTATATCAATGCCATCCTAATCCCTGCGGCGCTGCCGTCGATTATTTCTGGGCTCAAGATCGGTTGGGCCTTTGCCTGGCGCACATTGATCGCCGCAGAGCTGGTGTTCGGCGCATCCAGCGGCAACGGTGGTTTAGGCTGGTATATCTTCCAGAATCGTAATGAGCTTTATACCGATCGTGTCTTCGCCGGACTGGCGTCCGTCATCATCATCGGCCTGCTGGTCGAAGGGCTGGTGTTTGCCACCATCGAAAAGATCACGGTAAAACGCTGGGGGATGCAGCGCTAAACGTCATTCTGGTTATGCGAAGTCTAGCCATTGATAGCCAGAATTGTTCTTTTGCGGCGCTCGATGTCGCTGTTACAACTAATTTGTCTTTTCACCTAGAGATGAGAGATCGCGAGCATGATTGCAATACAAGCGCCACAAACCTATCTAAATCGTGACGGCGTCATTCGTTCTGTCGGTGACTACGCAACGCCCTATGCCAGCACAATACTGATTATTACCAGCCCACAGGCGTGGAAAACGACGGCGGATGCTGTCGAACGTAGCCTCAATGAACACGGCTTACGCTATCAGGTCGAATTTTTGCCGGGCGATTGCACCAAACCCGCGATAGAAGCGCTGACCGCACAGGCGCGCGCCTTCAACGCAGAACTGATTTTGGGCATTGGCGGCGGGCGTGTGCTGGATGTCGCCAAAGCCGTCGGCGACATTGTGGGACAGTTGCCCGTCATTACCGTACCCACCATTGCCGCTACCTGCGCCGCCTGGTCACCGATCAGCGTGATATACAGCGACAGCGGCGCACACAACGGCCCCTTTTCGCTGACGCGATTACCGGTGTGGGTATTGGTGGATAGCGAGATCATCGCTCAGAGCCCTTCGCGTTATCTCAAAGCCGGTATCGTGGATGCGATGGCGAAGTGGTATGAATTCCAACCTTATCTGCGTCACGGCGACGACGGGCTGGCATTAGCGCTTAAAGCACAGGCGGCGAAACTGGCTGTGGAAACATTTAATACCTATGGCGAACAGGCTATCGCAGATAACGAGCTAGGTTTGGTCACGCCGGCGCTGCGCCGTGTGATCGATGCCGTTATCGCGCTGGCGGGCGTCGCGAACAGTATGAAAGATGAGGTGCCACGCATCGGCGTTGCCCATGCCATTCACAACAGCATGACGCGCCTGCCGGAACTGCACGACTGGCTGCATGGCGAGAAAGTCGGTTTTGGTCTGGCCGCACAGGCATTTCTGGAACACGATAACGACGCTGACCGCGAAGAACTCGTCGCCCAACTGCGTCGCTACGGCAGCCCGATAACGCTAAGCGCCCTCGGTCTGAACGAGCGCCCACAGCGGGTGGAAGAGATCGCACAGCATGTGAAAATCGCACCGAAAATTGCTTCAAGACTACCTTTCGCCACGGATGCTGAACGAATCCAACAGGCGCTGTGGCGCACGCAAACGTTAGAAACAGGCGTAAAAAATAGCCACGCGGCATGAGAATCGGTTAAAAAAACGGGTGCCTCGATCACTCGATGCACCCGCTATATAGGCGATGTCAAATACTACCGGACTCTCCCTGCTGGCTGGGTATCGGGTTAGGAAACAATACCGTAATTCAGATTTGGTAATCGCTTACCGCTTCATCGTTATCCGAAAACACCTTGTCTTTGATTTCGTCCAGCGACAGTTCCGTATTACACAACTGAATAAATTTCCAGGTATAGTTACGCTGTAACTGCCCCTTTTTTAGCCCCAACCAAACGGTGTTGGCCTCAAAGAGATGCTCGGCATTCAGCCGCACCAGCCCCCTATCACGCGCCGAATCATAAGACATATCAGCCACAATCCCCACGCCTAGCCCTAGCTCGACATAGGTTTTAATCACATCAGAATCCTGAGCACTCAAGGTAATATCCGGGGACATCCCTACCGACTGGAAGGCGCGATCGATACGTGAACGACCGGTGATCCCATGTCGATAGGTAATCAACGGTTCGGCATTAAGCATGTCCAGCGTAATTACCGGTTCTTGTGCCAAAGGATGCTGCTCCGGAACAATGATCGCATGGTGCCAACGATAATAAGAAAATGCCGCCAGTGAAGGGTCGTTAATCAACCGTTCACTGGCAATACCGATGTCGGCCTCACCAGAGTGCAGCATGGCGACAATTTCATCTGGCGTGCCCTGATTCAGCACCAGACGCACCTGTGGGTACAGCGAACGGAAGGCTTTAATCACCGGTGGCAGGCTGTAACGCGCCTGCGTATGCGTGGTTGCAATGACCAACTGGCCCGTATCATTATTGGTAAACACATTCGCCAATCGGCGAATATTGCCCGCATCATTCAGAATACGCTCGGCCACCACCAGCAACGCCTTTCCCGGTTCGGTCATACCTAACAGCCGTTTACCGCGACGAATGAAGATTTCAATCCCCAGTTCTTCTTCCAACTCGCGGATATGGCGACTCACGCCGGATTGAGAGGTAAACAGCGTATTCGCTACCTCGGTCAGATTGTAGTTGCACCGCGCTGATTCACGAATAATCTTTAGTTGCTGAAAGTTCACCTTTCACTCCCTTATGCTTTATTACAGATTGTAATATTGATCCAAGGAATGAGGGCTAAAACAAATAAACAAATGGAGTTGATTATATTTTTTTATACTAACGATACCTACGCCAAAGCAAATTAGCGAACAACGAAATAAGCATATTATTCAATATCAATATGTTGGAAAATTAACGTTGATACTATCCTCTGCGCCAATCAAATCTTTCGCTATTATTTATGCTTTTCTGATCTATTGGCCGCGGTGATTTTATTCTTCTTTCAGGTATAGCTTCTCACGCTATACTACCAACCACCGCCGCCTACACGCTTTTCCGTCGCGATATCTGGCTGGCGCGACGCACGGTTACTCACGAATAGGTTTATCATGTTGATAGGGATTTTATTTGCGCTTGCTGCCGGATTGATGTGGGGCCTGATTTTTATTGGGCCGTTGCTCGTGCCGGATTATTCTGCCGCATTGCAATCCACAGGGCGCTATCTGGCCTTTGGGCTGATAGCGTTGCCGCTGGCGTGGCTCGATCGCCGCCGCCTGCGCCAACTCACCCGCCGCGACTGGCAGGAAGCCATAAAACTCTCGGCTGTTGGCAACCTGCTGTACTATTTTCTACTCGCCAGTGCGATTCAGCGTACCGGCGCCCCCATTGCGACGATGATTATCGGTACATTGCCCGTCGTGATTTCCGTAACCGCCAACCTGTTGTATAGCCAGCACGACGGTCGCGTAGCCTGGCGTCGCCTTCTTCCTTCACTATCGCTGATTGCCGCAGGACTGGTTTGCGTCAATATTGCCGAGTTGCAAGGAAACACGGTCCCATTCGATTTATGGCGCTATGCCAGCGGTATTGCGATGGCGTTTTGCGCCATGATGTGCTGGACCTGGTATCCGCTGCGCAATGCCCGCTGGCTCCGTGACCACAAAGGCCATACGCCAACCACCTGGGCTACGGCGCAAGGATTGGTCACGCTACCGCTGGCGCTGTTGGGATATATTCTGGTATGCGGCCATCTGGCGCTGACGGATCGTGCTTTTAGTCTGCCATTCGGCCCGCGCCCCGACGTGTTCATTCCGCTTATGATCGCCATTGGTCTGTTTTGCTCGTGGGTTGGCACGCTATTCTGGAATGAGGCCAGCCAACGCCTGCCGACAGTGCTGGTGGGGCCGTTGATTGTGTTTGAAACGCTGGCGGGGCTGGCCTATGCCTTCATCATTCGACAATCCTGGCCGCCACTGTTGACGCTTTGCGGGATTACCTGCCTGATTGTCGGCGTGATTTCCGCCATGCGGGTGAAACCAGAACCTGTCGTGGTAGACATTCAGATACCGGTTTCACGGGCGGAATAAATCAATACCGAAAAAGCAGCAAGGAAAACGAGTTGTTATGTCCGGTGAACCAATTGCTGAAACAATGCGGTGAGTTGCGCTTCATCCCTGGCGCCCTGGTGCTGATCGATTACCTTACCCTGTGCATCAATGATAAATGAGGTGGGCGTACCGCTAACCTGATAACGCTCTTTAGTAATGCCTAACTGATCGCGCACCACCGGATAGGTCACCCTGTGGTGCGCCAGCATAGCGGAGATATCCACGCCATCCGGATCGGTGTTCACCGCGACCACGACCACTTTATCGCCATATTGCTGGCTTAGTTTCTCCAACGCCCCCATTTCAACCATGCACCCGCCACAGCCAGACGACCAGAAATTCAGATAGACGCTTTTACCCTGCCAGCGAGACAGATCCACCTGCTGTCCTGTCAGATCGTAGGCGGCCAGCGCGGGTGCTTGCGCCCCTACGCTAACCTGTTCTTCCTTACAACCGCTCAGGGCCACCGCCCCAAGCAGGCAAAGCGCCGTAATACCGTTACGCCATTTCATGATGATTCACCTCTTCACCAAAATACTTACCGTGTTGCAGACGAATAATACGGTCAGCAAACCGCCCCAGATCTGGGTTATGCGTCACCATAACGATGGTTCGCCCCTGTCGATGCAGATCGTTGAGCAGATCCAGCACGCGCTGTTCGTTCTCTTCGTCCAGGTTCCCCGTCGGTTCATCGGCGAAAATCACCGGAGGCTCGTTCACCAACGCACGGGCGATACACACACGCTGCTGTTCACCGCCGGAAAGCTGGCTTGGTAAGTGATTCATACGATGCGCCAAACCAACCTGATCCAGCACGCGCTGCGCCGCCGCTTCATCGACCACGCTGTGGTAATGCTGCGCTAACATCACGTTCTCTAACGCCGTTAGAAACGGGATAAGGTGGAACTGTTGAAAAACCAGCCCGATTTTATCGGCACGAAATTGACGCCGTCCTTCTTCATCGAGGGCGGCGGCATCGATGCCATCCAGCAATACTTGGCCTTCGCTCACCGTATCCAGGCAGGTGAGGATGTTCATTAGCGTGGTTTTACCGGAACCGGATGCCCCCATAATGGCGACAAACTCACCGCGTGCGATACGAATGTTGATATTATCCAGCGCCGTAACCTGGCCAAAGCGCTTATAGAGTTGGCGCGTTTCAATCACCGCCTCCGTTGCCTGCCCGCTGTCCCGATCGTTTATCGCTACCGACATCGCACTATTCTCCTTTCAAAACTTTGGCCGGTTCGACATAAATCGCCCGCCGGGTGGGGACTACCGCTGCTACGGCAGCGACCAGTAAAGACAGCACCAGCGTAAGCGGGAACACCGGCAAGCGCAGCGAAATCGTGGCATTGAATACCGCCATGCCCAATACCTGGGCCAGCAGATACCCGAGCAGTGAACCACACACGACCGCGGCGAGCGCGATGATGCCGGTTTCCGCCAGCATCTGCCGAATAATGTCGCGTCCGCTCGCACCCAGCGCCTTTTGTAAGGCAAATTCACGCGCGCGTTCGCCGACAATCGCCATCAGCGTGGTATTCACACACAGTGACGAAAGCACCAGAATCACCGCCGACACCAGCCCCATCAACCCTTTAATTTTATCCAATACCTGGCCTTCCGATGCGGATACTTTAAGGATTGGACGAATCTCCAATTGCGGATACTGTTGCTGAAGTTGAGATGCAAAACGATCGACCTGCCCTAAATCGTTGGTGACGCTCAGCAGCGCATTACTGATTACGCCATCTTTATGCAGCCACTTTTGCGCCAATTCCAGATTGACGATTAGCATGCTATCCGTCGCCTCGCCAGATTCCACGACGCCTTTAATCTGTAATCGCTGTTTCGCACCGTCACTAACCAACGTGATGCTATCGCCGACGTGAACATTAAGGCGTTCCGCCAACTTCACGCCGATCATCGCGTTGCGGTCATCGAAACTTACCCCAATCCAGCCGCCTTTAACCTGCCAGTACGGTACCAACTGGCGTAACGACTCAAACCTGACGCCCATCAGCACGACTTTCTCCAGTTCCGTGCGCGCCATGCCGTACAGGTAAGGACTGGCGGCATTGATTAGCCCCGCAGGCGCGTTAGCAATAATCGGCTGAAAAGTGCTTAGCGGGATCGTATTGCCGCGCGCCGGGCCAATGTAGAAATTCGCACCGAATGTGCGCAGTTCCTGGCTCATTTTTGCGTTAATGTCGAAATAGACCGCCGACATCGCCGTTACAATCGCCGCGCCAACCATCAGCGCGGCAAACACCACGCTAACGCGTTGCATCCGCAACCGTAGCGCGCGGAATACCAGGCGCCAAAACATGCTGTCCGTCCATCCTTTAACGGCCATAGAGCACCTCTACCGGATAGAGCCGGGCGATACGCCGCGCCGGGAACCATGTTCCAATAATGGCAATCAACATAGAAATCACCAGCACGCACGGGATAACAATCCAGGCAAAGCTTAACGGGACGTCAAACAACATCAATCCAATCGCTTTCGCCAGCCCCCATCCAGCGACGCAACCGGCAATACCGCCAGCCAAACCACTCAGCGCCGCTTCAAGATAAAACAGCAGCATAATCTGCCATTGCCGTGCCCCTAACGCCTTCATCAGCCCAATTTCTTTGGCACGTTCCATGATTGTGCTGGTCATTAACGACGCAATACCCATCGCCGAGGCAATTAACGCAGCAAATGTCACCACCGCCAAAAGCAGTTGGATCTTATCAATCACCACACCTTCCGAGGCCGCGACCTGCCAGATAGGACGCACCACCGCACCGGAAATCGCTTCTTCTAGCTGGTGCGCAATCGAAGAAACATAGGCGGTGCAATACCACAGGTCATACTCTTCGGCATTCAACGCTTCCAGATTTTCCCGCGCGCGTCGTGACAGCTCATTTTCCGGTACGGTCAGCGCCGACACGCGAATGGCCTGAATTTTCCCTGCCAACCCTAACAGCGACTGTACCGTCGCCAACGGCATCACCAGTCGGTTTTCTTCATCACCGCCGCTACTGAGGATACCGCTCACCTCAACGGTGGCATCGCCTTTTGCGCCGTGCAGCATGAGTTTATCGCCAACGCGCCACCCCATTTGAGTGGCCAGTTGTTTTCCTACCAGCGTTTGCGCCGCGGATAGTGCCGTCACGGGTTCCTGCGGCCATTGCCCCGCAACTTGCCAGTATGGGCTGACGGTGAGCTGCCCAGTGCGATAGTCCTCTTCATCGGGTACGGCGACGGGCTGCGAGAAGAACGTGCCGAGTACGGAAATCGGCTGCCCATTGATCTCGACATCACCACTCAGTAACGGAGCAAAGCCAACAATATTATTGCGCCAGAAGATATCCTTGATATTCGGCAGTTCGGCTTCATCCAGGAAATCCTGCCCTTCCAATGGATTACTGCGTTCGCCAAATAGCGCGGGCAACGCCGCCTGACCGGCGGGCTCGATCAAAATATTCGCGCCATAGGATTTCATCTCGCGCGCCATTTTATCGCCGATATCAATGGAGACCGCCAGCAGCGCGGAGATCAACCCCGCGGCCAGAAACACGGTCAATACCGCCAGTGATTTACGCCGAATATTTCTACGCCAGGACTGGCGCAACAATCGCCACAGCATAATTAGTGCTCCTCTGCCGCTTCGCTCGCCGCCGCTTTGCCCGTGACAAAGTCAGCGGGGCTTTCACGGAAACGGTTATAGTTGGCTTCCGACGAAAAGAAGTACGTTTTGCCGCCGTAGCGATAGTGGTGTTCGGCGCTCAGATTGGTGAGTTTCGAGCCATCAACGGGGTCGATAACCTCCAGCGCCACGACAGTCGAGAAGTAGTTAGTGCCCGCTGCCAGCGAAGCGCGACCGATCACCAATTCTTTCTCATCGCTACGCCAGCCCTCAATCGGCACCGGGTTACAACCACCAGCCTTACCGATAGAGGGAATGAAAATATGTACACCGCAGGCGACACAGATCACCTGATTCCCTTCCATCACATAACCCTGATCGCCGCACAGCAGGCAGGCGTCAAACACCACGCCTAAACGCAGGCGGTCAGGATAACGATTAATGACAAAAAAGCGCACCGCCTTGCCATCATCAGCAATCCACACGAAACGGTGCAACTTGCCATCACGCACTTGCTCAATAGGGATGTGTACGTTGCCATCGGCGGCCAGCGTCACGGGCTGAGCTTCTGATAGGCGCGGCGGCTGCGAGGCGATTTTATCCCAATAGAGTTGGGCGCAGACGACAACCAGCAGCGCCGATACCGTCGCCAGTAGAGTGCGGCGCACATTACGATAACCCGCCGTCGCTTTACGTTTTTTAATCGCCTCGTGTGCGGCCTGCATGTCGCGGCGAGCATGCCACAGTGGCCAAGCCAAACTGGCGGCTACAATGAGCATGACGAAGGCACTGAGGTAGTTTAATAAGTACGCGCTATTGGTCACGTGCGCGACATAACTTAGACGGGGTTTAGTTAGCCCCAGTACCTGTAATTTCATTAATAGGAGTAAAAGACTGCCGCTTATTGGCAACAGCAAAAGGACGACCAGCAGCATCAACAACGGCCAACGCAAAGGACGAATGCGGCGTACAATCATGCCACATAGCGCAGAACAAAATACCAGCCAGCCAAACGCCACGACGACGGCGCTGAAATTAAGCAGCAGATCGGTGTTAACCACATGGATAGTCGTTAGTGCGCTCAAATTGGGGTTATTGCCCCACAATACCGCAGCGCCCGCGACCAGTACCGCTTGCCAGAGATACCCCATACGCGGGTGAGAAAAGCACTGGCCGATCAGAAACACGATTAAGGCGATCGCCTGTAGTACCGTAAACCCAAGTAGAAACGCTTGCCCCTGAGGAAAATGAACGCCAATGAGCGTACCGACAATCAGCGCCAGCAGTGTGACCCAGGCCAGCGGCCTAATCTCTGGCGTCGGGCGATGACTCCAATTCAGCCCCAGCAACAACGCGATCGGAAGGAAAGATTGGAGGGTCGTGATAAAGAAATAACTCATATATCTGGCATCTTTCTGGTTGCAGGCATATCGACTGGCGTGATATCTGGTGATGTCACGTGGCCACAAATCTCCGCCCCGTGGGCCGTGATAACGCCGTCGCGGAAGCGTAAAAACGTCCGCGACAGAACATCGCGGACAGAAGATCTTATTCTAAGCCGACATATTTGAAATCAAAGCTGACATCAAACGGTTTCCACCAGCGGCTCACACCGGTTTCACCATCGGTGTGGCGGTGCATACCGGCTTTGGACGGCGGATCGATGTGGTATGTCACTTTGTAATTACCCACGCCCATCATTTTGATATTCGCGCCATAGTGCGGGCCATCGCTGGCGACCATCGGCATGAAAGTGCCTTCCTGTTTCGCCCCGGTATCCGTGTTGGTCAAGGTATAAGCGATCGTCAGGTACGGCATCCACTCACCAGCACCAAAACCATTCTTATTCCCTTCAGTCGCGTGAATGTCAGCTTCCAGATGGATGTCTGCTTTCGCGGCTGGCAGCCCCATGCCACGGGGTTCCATGTCAATAGGTTGCAGGTATACAGCGGCGATTTCCAATTCGTTCATGGAAACAGGCTCGCCTGCGGGGTATTCTTTAAACGCCAGCGCGGCCGGCGCGGTGAAAATACCGGTGATAACAGCTGCTGCAATCAGACTTTTTTGCATATTCATCAAACCCATCCTCATTATTTCTGTCGTTCCCCTGCTTATTTCGCTAAGCGCCAGGGCATTATGGTTATGTTTGCTTTTATTGCCTTTATTGCTTTCAGTATTCATTAATGTTGCGTGTCTTATGTGCTCAGGCGTCAGAAGTCCTGCGCCGCATCACCCACAGCGCGATTAATGCCGCCACCACTAATATTCCTTGCGGCACCAGCGTTTCCACATAAGGATAAATACCCAATCCGCTGATTTCCGGCGCACCGATGACCAGCGTCGGTTCAAACAGTTTGCCTTCAATCAGCTCCAGCACGCCTTTACCCGCAAAGACAAATGCCATCAAATACATAAAGCAACCGGTAAACATGAAGAAGGGTTTAAGGGGCAACTTAACAATGGTGTAACGCATCAGGAGATAGGCGATGAGTAAGATCACACAACCAATGACAAACCCAGCCAGAATAGAGAAGTGCCCAGCCGTATTGCTGGCATCCCCTACCAGCGCGTAATAGAACAACACCGTCTCCGCCCCCTCGCGATACACGGCCAGAAAACTGGTCAACCACAGACCAATCATGGATCCGCTGTTTAGCGAGTGGGACAATTTGCCTTCCAGATAAGCCTTCCAGTGCCGAGCTTCAACTTTCGACAAAAGCCAATAGCTCATGAAGAACAGCATTACCACAGCAATCAGCATCGTAATACCCTCCAACAATTCACGGCTGGCGCCAGAGTTCGTGAACACCAGTTGGAAGATAACGGCCGTAATCACGCTGCACAGCAGCGCGACATACACTGACTGGCGAATCAGCGACAGTTTGTCCTGCTGGTTGTTTTTCACCAGATAGGCCACGATGGCCGCCACTATCAGTAACGCTTCCAGCCCCTCACGCACAATAATCATCAGGCTGTACAGCAACAGGCTCCAGTGCGTTTCACCACCGTCGCCTAACATGGTGACCGCCTTGGTCAATTCCTGCTGCAACGCGTCGGCCTGCCCTTGCAACTGCTCGACAGGTTGTTTAGCGCTCATCAGACTCACCAACCGCGTGAAATACCCTTCCAGCGTCGATTTGAAGGCCGCGTCGCGAGAGCCGATTTTGTTCTCCATTCCGGTGGCTTCGAACAGATCGAAATAGGCATCCTGCACCGCCAGAATAGCGGGTTTATTTTCACCCTCTCGGTATTGTGCTATCGCGGCGGCAATGGCCTGATTAATATCGTCAGCCACTTTCGCCCAGTTGGCGTCAGGCACATCATCGGCCCCGGCGTTACCTTCGGGCGTTAATTGCTGGCTGTCACGCGTTGTCGGTAACCCCGGCAATACATCTTCAATGTCCTGTAATAGCGTGGTGACCTGGTAAGCGACTTCCGTTAGATGATCGGGCTGACCCGTTAACGCAATCAACGCGGAGAATTGTTGATTGATTGACGCCGCCTGCTGTGCGGATCGGTTCTGCCTGACCGACATTTCCATTTCTGAGTTTTTAAAACCCTGATAATGGGCTTGCTGTACGCTCTGACTGGCTTTTTGGTATTCGCCAGCCTGATACTCGCTTACGGCCTGCGCCAATTGGTCATCAATGATTCGGAAGCTTTGCTGCCAGTATGGCGCGATGTCCGCATTGTCGTAAGCGCCATGCTGCTCTTCGGCAACCAGCTTATGCCCGCCCTCAAGAACAGGAAGCACGGCATCCAGTTCGCGTTTTAACCATGAAATTTTTGCCTGTACTTCGGCTAGCGGTTTTCCAGCGCCAATCATGCGGCGGATTTCACCGAATGTAGCTTCTAACTGATAACTTTTCTGCGCTGAAATGTTAATGCGGATGGGGCCTTCGAGGTTTTCAAAAACCTCGAAATAGGCCATTTGGACTTCGGTACGGGCGTCGCTTGTTTTTTGCTCTTGATAGAGCTGCGCCGTTTTATCCAGCCGGTTTTCGATATCCTGAATAAACGATGCGTAATCTGTTGCCGCAACCGCCACAGAACAACTAAACAACCAACACAGCAATAAAAGTGTTTTTCGCCAGATGGACATAAGTTTATGAGAGAATTTAAATGATATTTATTCTCACTATAACGTCGAATCCATCCTCTTTATTGATTTACATCATGAAAACGGAGGCTATACAAAAAATATTCTGTAAAAAAGTACGTCATGCTTTCTTTTTGCTATAAGGATCGCAATTGCACACACATAACCCTAACAAAAAAGAGAGAATAGACTTATAAAACAATCAATAATATGAATAGGGCCATTGGAAATAACAAAGCAATAATTATGCCATTTATTTTATATTTCGATTGACCATTGGTTATCGTTCAAGATAAAACAGCGTTTATTTACAATACCTCAGGCAGATTTACAGAGCCTCATCCCGACCGAGCAAGTCACTCGCAGAGGCGAACAGGATCATGTCTTTACACGAGAACCTGTCCACCCCATCAGGCATTACCTGCAATAATTTTTCTCGACGCGGGTCATGCCACTCGCGTTGGTTAGAATTTTTCCCACCCCTCCTGAGCCCGAGGCTGTACTGACAGCAGCGGCGTTACTCTTTGCCCCACAGTACGATTCACTGTGGGCGTAACCGCCGTTGGGGTGAATGCCGTCGTCGCATCGTCGTTAGACTCCAAATCAAACACATTCACCATTTCAGACAACTCGCCGCTCTGTTCATCCAACCGCGCCGCCGCTTCAGCCGATTGCATCACCAACTGTGCATTCTGTTGTGTGACGCTATCCATTTCTTGTACTGCCTGGGCAATCTGCCTAATACCGCGCGTTTGCTCGTCCGTAGCCGCCGCAATTTCGCCAATCAGGTCGTTTACATGCGAAATCGCATCGATAATCGCCGTCATCGCCTCACCGGATTGCCGTACCTGATCGGCTCCGGTCGCCACGCGCTCAACAGAGTCAGCAATCAGCGCTTCAATTTCCTTCGCCGCTTGCGCACTACGCTGGGCCAGTGTGCGAACCTCACTGGCTACCACGGCAAACCCGCGGCCTTGTTCTCCGGCTCGCGCCGCCTCAACCGCAGCATTGAGTGCCAAAATGTTAGTTTGGAAAGCAATACTATTAATTACAGAGGTGATATCGGAAATATGTCGTGAACTATCGCTGATTCCGTCCATGGTCTGCATGACGTTGGTGCTGATACTTCCCCCTTTTTGCGCCATGTCCGCTGCCGCTTTCGCCAACTGACGTACCTGATGTACGTGATCGGCGGTTTGTTGTACCGTCGCGCTTATCTCTTCCATACTGGCGGCGGTCTGCTGCAATGCCGCCGCCTGCTGCTCGGTACGGCTGGAAAGATTGTCGTTTCCTTCTTTAATACTCGATGTTCCTTTGTTAATTTCTGTCGTACTTTGCCGGATGAGGGTCACCGTATCGCGCAAACTCTTTTGTAACCGCTTGATATCGGGGATGAGTCGCCCGGCACAGTTTCTACCAAACTCTGCCAGTTCACACCCCAGGCGGCCTGCCGTAAGCTGTGCCAAATGGGATTTCAGTACCGCAATGGGAATAACCAGATAATTTTTCAAATAGTATTCGGTGAAAACCAACACGACGAGGCCAATAATCATTACCGCAATCAGCGCATTGCGATTTTGAGCATTGAGTTCATTAATGCCTGAAATCAATGTCGAAGAGGAAATATCGTCCGCGTAACGCTTAACAGATTCATCCAGTGTCTGACTAAGTGAGGGGTACACGTCGAGATAGAGCTGATGAAATCCCTCATCGTCTTGGCGTTGCAATGCTGCATTCATCGGCTCGATCGCGGTAGTCATCAAGGCGCGCCATGAATTATTTATCGCCTCTACCGTCGCAGGGTTAACGCCAACGTGTTCTGCCGCCTGAAACTTTTCCAGCGAGTCTCTGGTATGACTCAATGTAACTTGCGACAATTCCAATGCCTGTTTGGCTTTTTCCGGCTCATTTCGCTGTAAATACGCCATTGCGCTTTCCATTCGCGTTACCGTTCGCAAATATTGATCGGTTCCATAGACCAGATGAGAATAGGTGTTTCGCTGCATTTCGCTTTTATCCAGCAGGTTTGAAGCCTGCTGTAGCGAGTAAATACTGAATCCTGATGCAATACCCCATGCCACTAACAGAAATACCACGATAGCCAGCACCATTATTTTTATGCTGACGTTTTTTAGAAATTCCATATTTCACTCCGCGACGTTAACGAATATTCCCTGCCCGCATACACTATCGGAAAGGTATCTATTTTTGCCTGATGACGGTGCCGCCCATGACACCGCGCCCTACCCCCACGCGATCTCACTGGCGTTCTGGAATTCCCTGATTCACATTCCCTTAACGGGGAAATTAGAAAAATCAATGAATAGTATCTGTAGTCTTCCTTGCGGTAGTCGTTCCCATGATTTCAATCTGACGATCAATGCCACGTACATCGCCGGACTTGCGACATCACGCGTTAATACCGACAAAAACAGTATAGGCATTAACGGATAAAGAGCATGGATATGCAGTAATGTTATTTACCCGTAAACAAACGCGCTAAAAGGTCGCCGTGCGCAACGTGCCGGACATGACGACGATCAGTAAACGCTTTTCCGTTATCAGCGATTATCAGAGGTTAAAACTGCATCAACGCGCAGTCACAGATATGCAGTGCCTGCGATCCGAGACCCTATATTGGAGAATAAATATGCAGAAAGTGCTTACCGTCTGCCCGTATTGCGGGTCAGGCTGCAAAATTAACCTATTGGTAGAAAACGGCAAAGTCGTCGGCGCGGAAGGTGCAAACGGCGTTACCAACGAAGGTGAACTGTGCCTGAAAGGCTACTATGGTTGGGATTTCCTCAATGATACGAAAATCCTTACGCCGCGTTTGACCAAGCCGCTGATTCGCCGTCAGAAAGGCGCGCCTTTTGAAGCCGTCTCCTGGGATGAAGCCATCGGCTTCGCCAGTTCGCGGCTAAAAGCGATAAAAGAGAAGTACGGCGCCGAATCCATCATGCACACCGGTTCGTCACGCGGCCCAGGCAATGAAACCAATTATGTCATGCAGAAATTCGCCCGTGCCGTTACGGGAAACAATAATGTCGATTGCTGCGCCCGGCTCTGCCACGGCCCATCGGTTGCCGGGCTACAAGTCACGCTGGGCAACGGCGCCATGAGCAATTCTATTTGTGAAATTGAAAAAACCGACTGCATCCTGATTTTTGGCTACAACGCCGCAGATTCACACCCTATCGTGGCGCGCCGAATCCTCAAAGCCAAAGCACGCGGCGCAAAAATCATCGTCTGCGATCCACGCCGTATTGAAACCGCCCGCATCGCCGATCTGTGGCTGCCTTTGAAAAATGGCTCCAACATGGCGCTGGTCAATGCTTTCGCGCATATTCTGATCAACGAAGGCCTCTACGACAAAGCGTATGTCGCCCGCCATACCGAAGGTTTCGAAGAATTCAGTCAGGTTGTTGCCAAATACACGCCGGAATATGTCGCCGATATTACCGGATTGTCACCCAAACTGATTCGCGATGCGATGCGGATGTATGCCGCAGCGCCGAGCGCCACCATTCTATGGGGAATGGGCGTAACGCAATGGGGACAAGGCGTCGATGTCGTCAAGGGGCTTTCCGGCCTCGCGCTGCTGACCGGTAATTTAGGGCGTCCCAACGTGGGTGTCGGCCCCGTGCGTGGGCAGAATAATGTACAAGGGGCCTGCGATATGGGCGCACTGCCCAATATGTTCCCCGGTTATCAAAAAGTGACAGACAAAGCGGTACTGGCAAAATTCGCCAATGCCTGGGGCGTGCCGACACTCTCAGCCAACATTGGCTACTCGCTGACCGATCTCCCGCACAAAATTAAAGAAGGGAAGATTAAAGCCAATTATGTGATGGGCGAAGATCCCCTGCAAACCGAGCCGGATCTGTCTATGTTGCGTGAGGCGTTCAATGAACTTGAGTTGCTCATCGTGCAGGACATCTTTATGACCAAAACGGCGGCCATTGCCGATGTTATTCTACCGGCTACCTCCTGGGGCGAGCATGAAGGCGTCTATACCGCCGCAGATCGGGGATTTCAGCGCTTTTATAAAGCCGTGGAACCGCAGGGCGACGTCAAGCCCGATTGGGAAATCATCAGCCTGATGGCGACCGCTCTCGGTTACCCGATGCACTACAACAACACACAGGAAATCTGGGATGAACTGCGCCAACTCTGTCCGCTGTACTACGGCGCTACCTATGAAAAAATGGCGGGGTTGGGCTATGTCCCGTGGCCATGTCCCACCGAAGACAGCCCAGGAACACCATGGCTATATGCGGGAAATCGCTTCGATCGTCCTGGCGGAAAGGCCCTGTTATCTACCGCGGAATGGCGGCCGCCAATGGAACTGGTTGATGAAGATTATCCCTTAGCGCTGTGTACCGTGCGCGAGGTCGGCCACTACTCCTGCCGTTCCATGACGGGTAACTGCGCCGCGTTACAAACGCTTGCCGATGAGCCCGGTTACGTGCAGGTCAGCCCTTATGATGCCGAACGTTTAGGTATTCGCGATGGGCAACTGGCTTGGATCGCCTCGCGACGCGGCAAGGTAATTTCCCGCGTCGCGGTTAGCGAGCGCATTAATAAGGGCGCCGTCTACATGACTTACCAATGGTGGATCGGTGCGTGCAACGAGTTGACGTTAGATCATCTCGATCCGGTATCCAAAACGCCGGAATACAAACATTGCGCCGTTAGGCTCGACGCCATTGACGATCAGCAGGCGGCGGAAGAATACGTGCAGTTAGCGTATCATCAACTGAAAGATCGGTTACGGAGCGTCGCAGAAAACGTCAACTAACGCGTTTTGCCTGAGTCCCGCTTCTGGTGTAAAGGCTCAGGCACGCCTCAAGATGACGCCTACACAATGGATTATAATAATTAAAAAACTAATTTAACCCTCTGGGGAAACCGATCTGCTTTCCCCATTACGCCTTATTATTGATTCTTTTTTGTTCCATTCATCTCGCGGTTAATTACTATTCTCACGCGCGGTAAGCGCAGCAAACTCGACGTCTTTCGCCATTAATCCCTATTGGCAAAAATATAACAACTTATTGTTTAACCATGAATAAATAAAATATTTCGCCCGCACCCTGGGGCATATTCATGCGTTGAATGCGGTATGACAAAGATCACAATTGCACGACAATTCGTAGAAAAAAAAGGTAAAAAAGGAGAATCGTTGTAATATCTGCGGGCAGAAACAACACGCCAATAATAAATGCGGGTGAATCTCTGGTGTGTTTAGAAAAACACCAGGCCATACACGGCAATAATATGTGTTGTCTGAATCAATTCATCAATATGAGGTTTATATGCAAAGGCAGAAGTTACTTGTACAGATAGTTTTGGCCATCGTCTTGGGGATATTAATCGGCTGGGCGTGCCACCAATATCTTGATGGCGAGCGAGCAAAAGACATTGCGTCTTATTTCAACATGGTTACCGATATCTTCCTACGTCTGATCAAGATGATTATCGCGCCACTGGTCTTCGCGACACTGGTTTCCGGCTTGGCCAGTATGGGGGGTAATTCTTCGGCCGTTGGTCGTATTGGTTTGAAGGCCATGATCTGGTTTGTCAGCGCATCGCTGATCTCCCTGCTTATCGGCATGTTCTTAGCGAATCTTTTCCAGCCCGGCGCAGGCATGAATCTCGACATCCCCGCACAACATGTCGCGACAGGTCTGAATACTGACGGGTTCACGCTCAAAAGTTTCATCAGCCATATCTTCCCGAAGAGCATTGTCGAGGCGATGGCAAACAATGAGATCCTGCAAATTCTGGTGTTCTCACTGTTTTTCGGCTCTGCCCTTGCTTACGTCAAAGGTAAAAACAAACAGGCAACGGCGATCATTTCTATGATCGAAGAGTTGACCAAAGTGATGTTCCGAGTGACTGACTACGTGATGGCGTTGGCTCCCATCGCGGTCTTTGCTGCCATCGCTTCCGCCATAAGCACGCAAGGCCTGGGTCTACTGTACGATTTCGGGAAACTGATCGGAGAATTCTATTTCGGCCTGGCCGTACTATGGTGCGTTTTGTTCCTGGTCGGATATTTGTTCCTGGGGAAAGCCATCGTAACGCTGGCTAAACTGATTCGTGAACCAACGATGCTGGCCTTCGCCACCGCGAGCAGTGAATCAGCCTATCCAAAAACCATGGAAGCACTCACGAAATTCGGCGTGCCGAAAAAAGTCACCAGCTTTGTACTGCCGCTCGGGTATTCGTTTAACCTTGATGGCTCCATGATGTACCAGTCCTTTGCCATCCTGTTTATCGCTCAGGCATACAACATCGATCTGAGTATCACTCAGCAAATTCTGATTCTGCTGACGCTGATGATCACCAGCAAGGGAATGGCGGGCGTCGCGCGTGCCTCTGTTGTCGTGGTTGCCGCCACGCTGCCGATGTTCAGCCTGCCGGAAGCCGGGATTCTGCTGATTATCGGTATCGACCAGTTCCTGGATATGGGGCGTACCGCCACTAACGTTATCGGCAACAGTATCTCTACCGCCGTTGTCGCTAGCCTGGAAAAAGATGTCCATGATGATGAGGAAGAAACGACTGACGAAGTGATGGCCTATCAGGAAACGCTGCAAACGACGCAAAATAGCTAAGCTTGCGCTAATCATGCTTTCTTCTGGCGGCCTGCGGGCCGCCGTTTTTCATGTCGTCAGTCATACCTCCACGTTTACAGGCCGGACGTCGATGACAGGCCTTTCATATAACGCCAGAACTTCTCGGAAGCAACGTTCAGACGCGCATCAAGACGATAAAGATAAACCCCCATGTGAATGACCGCATTTTCCATATCGAGGATGGTTAGCTCGTTATTTTTTAATTCTTCCTGAATCGAATAGTCCGGCAACCAAGCTATGCCATACCCCTTTTTCGTCATGCGTTTAAGCAAGTCGCTCATTGAAGAGACAAAATTAACCGTAAATTTATCGCCAGCGACACCGGATAAATAACGGCTAACCTGACGCCCCATATAACTCGTCTCGGTATAATTGAGTAATGGCACTGACGAAGCGCTCACATCAAATAGCGGTTTTCCTGCGCTGTCGCAGGCACAGACTGGATAAAGACGGGATTCCAATATCTTCTCGTGCATAAAGGGTTCCCCCAGCAAATCCTCATTGTAGAATGAGAAGATGAAGTCGCTACGCCCTTCCTTCAGGTTCAATACCGCCTCATCGACATCGATCGATTCCACATAGAATATTTTTTCCTGTGGATCCGGCACCGCTTTTAACAACTCCGGCATGATAAACACGGACAGCGAGTGAGCGGCCGCAATGGTGATCTTATTTTTATAGCTGTCCCCGCCGTGCAATTTATTAAGCTGATATTCCAAATCGTCCAGCGTATTGCGAATATAGGCATGAAAAACCCGCCCTTGTTCGGTTAGCTGTAGCGGCAGCGCGCTACGATCGAAGATGTCAAACCCTATCGCTGCTTCCAACGCCTGAATTCGTCGGCTAAATGAAGATTGAGAAATATTCCGCTTCTCAGCCGCCAGCGTAAAACTTCGATGCTCTTCCAGCACGATAAAGTCATAAAGCCATTTGGTTTCGATATTATTTAGCATCGCCTTGCCCTCGCGCGCGAGCCTTCCGTGCCCTATTTTCTCTTTCCCCTGCCAGGGTCCCATCACGACTAAAACCAATAAAAGCATAGAGATGCTAATAGTTATGCAAATCATACATAGCAGATGGGAATTTAGCAATTCACATTATCTGATGATATGCGATTATTATTATAAATTTCATATAGCTACAGGACTTACAGCATGAACAACCTCGTGGGGATTCTTGGCGGCATGGGGCCGGGCGCCACCGTTGATGCGATGCAAAAATTGATTAAGAACACGCCCGCGTATCGAGATCAAGACCACATTCCAATGATTGCCGTTTCGATTCCGGATATCCCCGACAGAACGAAATGTATACTTCAACACAGTGCGTCGCCGCTAAAAAAAATGCTGCAATATATGAAAATTCTCGAAGATGCGGGAGCGGAGTGCATTATTATCCCATGCAATACCGCGCATTATTGGTTTAATGAATTAAAACAGCAATGTCATGTAGAGATGCTCAGTATCATTGACGTCACTTGTCAGGCAATTAAGAACGCCAATACGACACGCGTCGCTTTATTGGCCACAACGGCGACAGTCAAGGCGAGAATTTATCAGGATAATTTACTCCGGCTTAATATAGAATGCTATACGCCGAATGACACTGACCAACATCAGGTAATGGACAGTATTTATGCCTATAAATCTGGTGACATAATCGGCGCCTACAATAAATTATTACCAATAAAAGAAAGCTTATTAGCATCCGGCGTTGAGAAAATTATATTAGGATGTACCGAACTCCCCTTAATTTTGGAGCAAGAAGTCAGATTCTCGCCGCAATATTACGTTGATGCGACAGAGGAATTAATTAAAAAAACAGTCGAATGGTATTTTCATCGCCACCCCAGAAATGAGATTGCGGCTTGATCGATACCCAATTATTTATTCTTGCGCCGTCATCGGTAACTGCCCATGAAACGACGCGGATAAGTTTGACGATCGCGAAAATGTCGCCTCCGCATACGCCGCCAAAGGCAGCGAGATAATCAGGCGACATGGGTGCCATCCCTGTTTAATGTGTATTTGTCCCTGAGCCAGCGATCTTTGGTTAACGGGGAGAGTCACGCCCGACCAGCGATTTCCATAATAGGCAGCGTTGGCGAGCTGAAGGATATTTTGTTAAGTCGATTCCATTTTACTTGTCAGCTGTTGCCCATCGTCTACTTCCCGCTCATTATGACAAATTAATGACATAGCATTGACACGGCGAACCATGATTAATGTGGCTTTGATTGACGATCACATCGTTGTACGATCTGGCTTTGCACAGCTACTGGCGCTAGAAGATGACATTCAGGTCGTTGGGCAATATGCCTCAGCGGCGCAGGCGTGGCCGCATTTACGCAAACAGTCGATTGACGTTGCCGTCATCGATATCGCCATGCCAGATGAAAGCGGCCTTTCACTCTTATCCCGTCTGCGTCAACAACGCCCCGATTTCCGCGCGATCATTCTGAGCATCTATGACACGACCGCCTTTGTACAAAGCGCGTTAGATGCTGGGGCGGGCGGCTACCTCACGAAGCGCTGCGGCCCGGAAGAGTTAGTGCAAGCCGTGCGCATGGTCAGTAGCGGCGGTCTGTATCTGTGCGCCGATGCACTGCATGCCATCCGCCATCGGCAGACGCCGCCAAAAGCGTTACAGGCGCTGACACCACGCGAGCGGGAAATATTCGGCTTGCTGATCAATGGGATCAGTGTCAAAGGTATCGCTGAACAACTCGATCTTAGCCATAAAACGGTTCATGTTCACCGCGCCAATATTCTCGGTAAATTACAGTGTGAATCCACAATAGAGCTGGTCCATTTCGCACTACAACACCAATTGCTGACCGGAAAATAGCTCATGCGCCGCCTGCATATCATCGGTATGACGCTGTTTCTGATTTTTTTCTACAGCCTGACCTGGCTAGCGCTATGGACCATCAGTTTCTATTTAAGCCATAACGGCCAACAGGCGACGCTACTCTTACCACAAGGGCTGCGCTTAGCATTAATGATTTTGCTACCGCGTAAATACTGGGCGACCTTGCTACTTGCGGAAATTGCTCTCCAGATCTGGCTTATCAGCGAACAGCTCATGGTGCGCTCCTTATTACTGTTATCTCCTTTTTTAAGCCTGATGTCGGCCGTTATCACTCATAAAATCTGGCATCGCCATACGATTTACTGGCAACGACTGCTACTGTTGCTGGCAGCACTGACGCTTAACACGCTACTACACGGTCTCGTCATCGGTCCCGGATTAGCGTCGCCGTCGACACAAACGCTACTGGCTACCTTTACCGGCGGCATCTTACTCGTCCCGTTCGTCTATTTGCTGTACGAATACATTAAGCAGCAGCACTTTCAGACGCTACTGGCACAAGAAATCCCCGATCCGCCGCTACGTACTTCACTGTTAATTTGGTGTTCACTGTTTTTCTCTCTCGGCGTTTGCCTGCAAATGGCGTTCACCCCGGAAATGGAACGTCTACTGCTGATCTTCGTGTTTCTACCCAATGTGGTAATGGCATATAAATTCGGCTGGCAAGGCGGGGTACTCTCCGCCGTACTCGGTAGCCTGATGATTACCGCCACTCGCCAAGTCAGCGGCGCCTTTAGCGATCTGCGTGAATTGGAGATTTTTCTCGCGACACAGGCCCTGCTCGCTATTGGGCTGGGGATCGCGATTAGCCGTCAGCAACAGCTAGCACAGCGGCTCCAGCGCTATCGTCATCAACTGGAACTGGAGTTGAAAACCCGGCGCCGGTTGATGGAGCGCATTATTCATACTGAAGAGGCGGTGCGTAAGGATATCGCCCGTGAGTTACACGATGACATTGGCCAAAACATTACCGCCATTCAGATTCAGGCCATGCTGGTAAAACACAGTGCCCCTGCCGATGCAGCTCAACGTGCCGCCGGACAAATTAGCGAACTGTCGCAACGCATCCACCAGACAACACGCCAGCTTCTGCGTCAGCTACGCCCCCCGGTGCTGGATGAGATGGTACTGGATAAAGCGCTGCATCACCTGGCGGGTGAATTTGCCTTCGCCGACCGCGGTATCCAATTTCAACTAGATTATCAGCTTCCCTCGCCGCCCCGAGATGAGGTGGTGCTGCTTACTCTTTATCGCCTGGTACAAGAATTACTCAACAATATTAATAAACACGCCTGCGCCACACAGATTACCGTCCGCCTTAGCCAGCAGAGCGAGTTGATTATGCTCGATGTGATTGATAATGGGGTCGGCCTCATACAGAAAAGCCATAGCGCGCCTGTCAGTGATAGCTTCGGTCTACGGGGTATTGAAGAGCGCGTCCAGGCGCTAGGCGGGAGTTGGTTGGTAAAATCTGTGGTCGACAACGGGCTAACTGTGCCACGGGGCACACACATAACCGTGAACCTGCCCGCAAAATTCAAACAAAGCGACGACTAACTAAGAATTATTCCTAGCTAACTAAAAGCTTGTCTCATCCTTTTTAATTTGCCGCGCCCTACCCTTATTTCAACGCAACGGAGAATCCCATGCAGGCAGCCATGTTTTCAAAGGGACCGCTTTCACCTACTCAAATCAGCCAGCGTTATCGCTACTGGCGGCCGCGATTGCTGATTTCTATGGTCATTGGGTATGCCACGTTTTACCTGACACGTAAAAGTATCAACTTCGTCATGCCGGTGATGCAGTTGGAGTTAGGGCTAAGCAAAGGCGATATCGGTCTGCTGGGAACGTTGTTCTACCTCTGCTATGGCGCGTCAAAATTTATTTCCGGCATCGTGTGCGATCGCACTCAGGTGCGTTGGTTTATGGGTGTTGGGCTGATGATTACCGGCGTGTTGAACATTTTGTTCATGTACTGCCAGTCACTCACCGGTTTGTTAATTGTCTGGGCATTGAACGGTTTCTTTCAGGGCTGGGGCTGGCCCCCTTGCGCCAGACTGTTGAGCAGTTGGTATTCGCGTAATGAGCGCGGCCTATGGTGGGGATGCTGGAATACATCGATCAACATCGGCGGCGCGGTGGTTCCTCTACTGGCGGGCTATTTGGCCGCCACATGGGGTTGGCAGTCGGCACTGCTGGTGCCCGGTATCATCGGCATTGCAATTGGGCTGTGGCTGTGTTGGCAACTGTGCGATAAACCGCAACAGCAAGGGTTACCAAGCGTCGGTCAATGGCGACGCGACGCGCTGGAACTGCGTCAGGAACAACAAAGCCCGCCCATGCCTATGCGCCAGATTCTGTACGAGGTGATTTGGCGTAACCGTACGATCTGGCTGCTTGGTTTTTCCTACATTCTGGTGTACCTGATTCGCATCGCCTTGAATGACTGGGGAAACATTTGGCTGTCGGAAAGCCACGGTTACAACCTGCTCAGTGCAAACGCCACACTGTCGCTGTTTGAACTGGGTGGTTTGCTGGGGGCATTGTTTGCTGGCTGGGGATCCGATCTGCTGTTTCGTGGTCAGCGCGCACCAATGATTTTACTGTTTGCTTTCGGCCTGTTCTTAACCATGACTGCGCTATGGCTGGCACCGATTCACCACAACGCATTACTTGCCGTCAGTTTCTTCAGTATCGGTTTTTTTGTTTTTGGACCACAAATGTTGATCGGTCTGGCTGCCACGGAATACAGCCATAAGGACGCAGCAGGCACGGTGACGGGATTTCTGGCGTTGTTTGCCTATCTGGGAGCAGCGTTGGCGGGCTGGCCACTCGCTCAGGTGTTGCAACACTACGGATGGTCGGGCTTTTTTACTCTACTCGCATTGGCATCTGCCTGCATTGGGCTGCTATTAATGCCGCTGCTAATGGCAGGCGTCAGCCGTCGGGAACGTTTGATGACATCAAAATAGCTATAACAACAGATAGATATCAACATAGGAAAATACCATGAAACTTTGTACCTTAACGACGCTTATCATCGCCGGGCTGACCGTTGCCTCTATGACTACCACCGCTCGCGCCGAAGGACGTCTGGTCATCTACTGTAGCGCCACTAACGCCTTCTGCGAGGCGGAAGCCAAAGCGTTTGGTGAGAAATACGATGTAAAAACGTCCTTTATCCGTAACGGCTCGGGCAGTACCTTGGCAAAAGTCGACGCGGAAAAGAAGAATCCTCAAGCTGACGTTTGGTATGGCGGTACGCTGGATCCGCAATCTCAGGCTGGAGAAATGGATCTGCTGGAACCCTATCAGTCTAAAAACCTCGATCAGATCATGCCGCAATTCCGCGATCCCGCCAAACGCAAAGGTAACTACTCATCTGCGGTTTATGTTGGCATTCTCGGCTTTGGCGTCAACACCGAGCGGCTAAAAGAGAAAAACCTGCCCGTGCCACAGTGCTGGAAAGACCTGACCAACCCCATCTACAAGGGTGAAATTCAGATCGCCGATCCACAAAGTTCCGGTACGGCCTATACCGCGCTGGCGACTTTCTCCCAGCTTTGGGGCCAGGATCAAGCATTTGATTACCTGAAAAAACTGAATGCCAACGTGTCGCAGTACACCAAATCGGGTATTGCGCCAGCGCGCAACGCCGCGCGTGGTGAAACCGCCATCGGCATCGGCTTCCTGCATGACTATTCGCTGGAAAAAGAGAAAGGCGCACCGCTATCGCTTATCTCTCCATGTGAAGGCACCGGCTACGAAATTGGCGGCGTCAGTATCCTGAAAGGCGCGCGCAATATGGATAACGCCAAGCTGTTTGTTGATTGGGCGCTATCGAAAGAAGCACAGGAACTGTCTTGGAAGAAAGGCCAGTCCTACCAGATTCTGACTAATACCACCGCCGAAGCATCCCCCCTGTCGCTGAAATTGCAGGATTTGACACTGATCAATTACGACATGGGCAAATACGGCGCGGCAGATGTGCGTAAGGCGTTGATTTCAAAATGGGTTAACGAAGTAAAAATGGGGCAATAAGCGCGGTTCATTCCTTTTATTGATTGTAGAAACAACGGGAACACGGCGACTGCTTGCTCGCATTTCGCTTAACGCCGTGTTCTCAGCACCGCTGATTGACCATGACCCAATATGATTCATCGACCCATACCTGTGACGATTCAATCTCATAAAACAACGCGATAAAGCACCAGGGAACCTTATGTCACACATACTCACACTTTCACCGACGCCTAAGCGGGATCCTATATTCCTGTGGCTGGCGCTGATTGCGGCAACATTTTTGCTGCTGCCAGCGTGGAGCCTGGATTACGGCCTGCTGGATGCCTCACGCGATGAGCTGCTGGCCGCATACAGCTGGTCAAGCCTGAATATCAGCCTGCTGTGGTTTCTGCTCCCGCTGGGATTGCTTGCGCGTCCGCTGTTTACGCCCGGCAGGGAACAGCGTGGCCGCCACCGTTTTGATGCGGTGTATGCCTTGCTCTGCGCGCTTTTCGTGGTCATCAGCGCCACGCTCGAAGGGCGCGGCATGGGCTATGGCACGATAGCACTGTTTATCGCACTGAGTGCGATTATTACGCTAGCGCTCTCAAGGCTTGACTGGCTGGGTGGCGATCGCTTTGTCATCGGCTCGCTCATCAGCATCATCGCGCTGATCGGCGTCTTTATCCTTTATCCCAGCATCGCCATCTTTATCCCGATGTTTACCAACGACAGTGGCGAATTCGCGCCGCTGGCATTCATGCAGATTCTGAGTCAAACCCACATATTACGGGTGATCTGGAACTCATTTTTGCTGTCGGTTGCCGTCGGTATTGGCTGTACTTTTTTCGGTATGGTGCTGGCCATCTATACCTCGCGTATCGCCCGTCGCTCCGCGATTATCGGCCGCATTTTCTCCATCCTGCCTATCGTTACCCCGCCGTTTGTCGTCGGGTTAGGCGTAACACTAATGATGGGCCGCTCCGGTTACGTTACCGAGTTAATGGTGGCCTGGTTTGGCCTGACCAACACCAACTGGCTATACGGTTTTACGGGGATTTGGCTGGCACAGGTGCTCGCCTTTACGCCGATGTCGTTTATGATTCTCGAAGGCGCGATGAAGACCATTCATCCATCGCTGGAGGAAGCGTCATACACGCTGCGCGCCAACCGCTATCAAACCTTTCAACGAATTCTTCTGCCACTATTGAAACCCGCGCTGGCTAACTCATTCCTGATCGTGATCGTCCAGTCACTGGCTGACTTCAGTAATCCGCTGGTGCTGGGGGGGAACTTCGATGTACTCGCCACCCAGATTTACTTCTACATCACTGGCGCACAGTTGGATTATCAATCCGCCAGTACGCTCGGCGTGATCCTACTGCTGTTCTCACTGGCCGTGTTCTGCGTGCAATATCTGTGGATCGGCAAACGCTCCTACGTCACGATTTCCGGCAAATCCTATCGTGGTGATGTCCAACCGCTGCCCGTTTCGCTGGTGTGGCTCGTCTGCATTCTGCTCTACGTTTGGATAGCCTTTAATATTTTGCTATACGGTAGCATTTTCTACGGCAGCTTTACGGTGAACTGGGGCGTGGATTACACCCTGACGCTAGCGAACTTCAGCAAGCTGTTTGGACAAGGATTTAGCGACGGCGCATGGCCTTCCCTGCTGGATACGCTGTTGTTCGCAGGCATTGCCGCACCAATAACCGCGCTCTTCGGATTGCTTATCGCCTATATCGTGGTGCGCCAACAGTTTTACGGCAAGAAAGTCATAGAGTTCTCCACCATGCTGTGCTTTGCCGTGCCAGGCACCGTTGCCGGCGTATCTTATATTCTGGCCTTCAATGGCGCGCCCGTGTACTTAACGGGAACAGCCGCGATTGTCATCATTTCGATGGTGATGCGTAATGTGCCGGTCGGTATCCGTGCGGGTATTGCCGGGCTGGGGCAGTTGGATAAATCGTTGGACGAGGCTTCGCTTAGCCTGCGTGCAGGCTCGATGCGCACAGTTTTCTATATTCTGCTCCCGCTGTTGCGCCCGGCCATTTTATCCGCGCTGATTTACAGCTTCGTGCGCGCTATTACCACCGTCAGCGCCATTATCTTCCTGGTTACGCCAGATACCCGCGTCGCCACGTCTTACATTCTTAACCGCGTGGAAGACGGCGAATACGGTATGGCGATTGCCTACGGTTCCATCCTGATTGTGGTCATGCTGGCCATTATTTTCCTGTTCGATTATGTAGTCGGCGAGGCGCGGGTTTCCCGCTCAAAAGCCAAGAATAGTGACTAAGCGGAGTGATTACCTTGAATACTGAAAAAAACTTTGTTGAACTGAAGCACGTCACTAAACGTTTCGGCAACAACACCGTCATTGAAGATTTGAATCTGGCGATCCCACAGGGAAAGATGGTCACGCTGTTGGGGCCTTCTGGCTGTGGCAAAACCACCGTGCTCCGTGCCGTTGCCGGGCTCGAAAAACCGACGGGAGGGCAGATTTTCATTGACGGCGAAGACGTCACCGAGCGCTCAATCCAGCAGCGTGATATCTGCATGGTATTCCAGTCTTACGCCCTCTTCCCACACCTTTCTCTGGGAGAAAACATCGGCTACGGATTGAAAATGCTTGGTCGCCCGAAGACAGAAATCCATCAACGCGTTAAAGAAGCACTGGCACTGGTCGACCTGGAAGGGTTTGAAGATCGCTACGTCGACCAGATTTCTGGCGGCCAGCAACAGCGTGTCGCTCTGGCGCGCGCGCTGATCCTTAAACCGAAAGTCCTGGTGTTCGACGAACCGCTGAGTAACCTCGACGCTAATCTGCGCCGCAGTATGCGCGAGAAAATCCGCGAGCTTCAGCAGCAATTCGATATCACGTCGTTGTACGTCACGCACGACCAAAGCGAAGCCTTCGCCGTATCGGACATGGTTCTGGTGATGAACAAAGGCAAAATCATGCAGTTGGGCGCACCGCAGGAACTCTATCGCCAGCCCGCCTCCCGCTTCATGGCCAGCTTTATGGGCGATGCCAATATCTTCCCCGCTACCGTCACGACAGACAGCGTGAACATCTATGGCTATCGCATTCCGCGTCCGCAGGGTTTTGCCACCGGATTAAGCGAATCGACCGTCGGTATTCGCCCGGAAGCCATCACACTCAGCCATCAGGGCGAGGAGAGCCAGCGCTGCACGATCACGCAGATTGCCTACATGGGGCCACAGTACGAAGTGCAGGTGGACTGGCACGGACAGTCGATGCTGTTGCAGGTTAATGCCATCCAGCTTCAACCTAATCCGGGCGACAGTTACTTTCTGCAAATTCATCCTTACGGTATGTTCGCCCTACCGGAACAGTAAACATAGGCAACTATATACTTGAAGTATCCGCGCCAATATTTCTTTCCGCCAACACCAGCGTTGAGGCTGCTACCGTTTCAGCCGCCTCAACGCCACTCTCGACGAACAAACGCGCACGGCCAAATCCTTATCCCGCTCGACAACGCACGAGAAAACATCGTAACTCGTAAAAAATTTCGACAAATTGCCTATTCTCTCACCGAACAGCACGATTTTAGATTTACAGCTTTGACATACCTTAGGCCCAACGCTATCATGCGCCCCGTTCACACGATTCCTCTGTAGTTCAGTCGGTAGAACGGCGGACTGTTAATCCGTATGTCACTGGTTCGAGTCCAGTCAGAGGAGCCATTTTAGAGAAAGCAGACGTTCACTGACGTCTGCTTTTTTGCTTTTTATCAATTGGTTATCCTCTTCTTCAGGTTCGCCCTCGTTCACCCAAAAACACTCGAAGCCATACCCTTTTGCTGGTAAAAATACGGGTAAAGCTGGTTCGATTTCGTTTTTACCAGCAATCGGAGGGAACCGTCATGTTACTTACTGATTCCACAGTGAAAAATGCAAAGTCTCTTGAGAAGGAATATAAGCTGACAGACGGCTTTGGTATGCATCTGTTAGTGCATCCTAATGGGCCTAAATACTGGCGCTTGTCTTATCGTTTCGAAAAGAAGCAAAAAAGCTGTTAGCTACAGGAGTAGATCCCAGCGCCAAAAAACAGGCTGACAACAAAATCGTTCAGGAACGACGTAACAATACCCGCGCTTTCAAAACAGTTGCCAAAAGTGGTTTGCCACCAAAACCACATGGTCGGAAGATTATCAGCGTTCTGTCTGGACACGGCTGGAAACTTATCTGTTCCCTGATATTGGCAACAAAGACATTGCTGAACTGGATACCGGCGATCTGCTGGTTCCCATCAAAAAGATAGAGAAGCTGGGCTATCTGGAAATCGCTATGCGGGTGAAGCAATATGCCACTGCCATTATGCGCTATGCCGTCCAGCAAAAGATGATCCGTTTCAACCCTGCCTATGATTTGGAAGGGGCAGTTCAGAAGCCACAGACGGAACACCACCCCGCTATCAAACTGGAAGAAATACCTACTCTGCTGGAACGCATTGAAGGCTATAAAGGCCGTAGCAGGCTGACGCAACTTGCGATAAAACTCAATCTACTGATTTTTGTTCGCTCCAGTGAACTCCGCTTTGCCCGATGGTCAGAGATCGATTTTAAAAGCGCTTTGTGGGTTATCCCTGAACAACGTGAGGCCATTGAAGGGATCAAGCATTCAGGCCGTGGTGCTAAAATGCGCAGAAAGCACTATATTCCTTTGTGTAGCCAAGCCTTAGCCATTTTGGAAGAGCTAAAAGACCTTACCTATGACGTTAACGGTGATGACGGCTTTATCCTGACTGGCTGTTATGATGCAATGAAGCCTATGAGTGAAAACACCATCAACAAAGCACTGCGTAAAATGGGCTATGACACCAAAACCGACCTGTGTGGTCATGGTTTCCGAACGCTGGCGTGTAGTGCCTTAATTGAATCAGGGATCTGGCCTGAAGATGTGGTTGAAGTTCAAATGAGCCACATGGAAAAGAACAACGTTCGCGCTGCCTATACCCACAAGGCCAAACACCTTGAACAACGCCGCCTGATGCTGCAATGGTGGGCTGATTTTCTGGATGCTAACAGCAACGGTATGGTGAGGCCGTTTGAGTTTGGGCAGAAAGGAGCGATTTAAGGCTAAGGATGGCTGATGTTCCATCCCCACAGATGCAATCTGACAGATATCTGCATAAATAGTAGACACCTGTCAGATTAGCTCTAATTTAATATATTTAAATATGCATAATTAATATTATCACACCCGCACTGAAAACTCAGGAGCATGGAAATCCATAGCCATGAGTTTTCCTGTTTTATATTTTTCTTCTAAATATCGAAGCCGAGGATCATCATAAGCAGCTAGACTTGGTCGATTCATTTTTGGAATATCCTTATCAAGGATATAAGCCTTATTTGATTTTTCCTCTTCAAGAGGATCACGGATAGCGTTGCCGAAAGGAGTAAGAATGCCAGAGTTTTTTATCTCAGCATAATTATTTGACAATGGGTTAAGAACCACAAACAGAGTTACATTCTCATTAACAACACTAGCTATAATAGCAGCATCTATTTCATTTTTTCTTTTATTAAATTCCGACTCTCTATAAAAATAGCATTTCTTGCAGTGATCATTCCCGCCAGACTCCATTATATTGGTTGTTCCGCATAATGTATCAAAAGCCATTTCAATTTTAGCTGAAAGATTCATACCTGTTACAATAAATAGTAATATCTTGAAGTCATGTGGTTTATCAATGGCTGATGATGAAAGCTGTTTTGATGCATCACTAATTATATTGGCCATAGAACGGTCTCGACCAAGAGTTGCTAAATCCATATACACCCCACCTTCTGATAAAACACGTTCTCTTTCATTCTCCTTATTTTTATCATCAAACTTCATTTTAGCCTCAACTAATGCTGAATGATCATTTAACTCAATAGAAAAATCCGCTTCTTTTTTATCAGACGGAGGGATTATATTAACTTCATAGCCTAAATCTTTCAGTAAAAAATAAGCCACATGATCGGATTCGTTTCTGAAATCAGGTAATGCATCAGTCATGTTTATTTCCTTCTAAAAAATCAGTGACGTTACACTCTAAAATACTATCATTTTGATTGAATTTACAATCTATCATAAAATTTCGCTGCGCGAAAATTTCTTTTTAATAGCGAATTAAATTTATTCTTTTGAAGAATATGAAGCAAAAAAATACCTAGAAAAAACCTAATTAACATATTAGCATCACCATGCTAATTTTGAAAATTAAAACCAATATTATTAAGCAAAAACTCCAACCATTCTTGCAGTTTGAAACTTATGGATTTAATCGGTCGGGAATTTATCAACTTTAGGTTTTTCTTGTATCGCGCTTAGTAATTGACTAGTACCAATCCTAGCCTTACATTGCAGCCAATCAGGTACGTACTTAACAAAAACAACCTGAACACCCGTTTCGCCCCTGCAAGGTACTGCAATACCAGACAAGGGCTAACCTCAACGTTATACGGAGTAACGCTATGGCTGTCTGTCAGTTTACCCATTCCCTTCCTGAAAATCTGCATCTGGCTACTGCTTTTTTTGCCACAACTCAGCATCCAGCAACGGAGGCTTATCATGTTCGATAACACACCTCTGGAACTGGAGGAAATCATCGATCAGTGTCGGGCATTAATTTATGCCGTTGTTGAACTGGATGAACCCAAGGCAAAAGAGATTTTGATCTTCGTTCTTTGGGAACGGATTGATCTGTTATCTCGTACTTTTCATACGCCAGAAGTGATTCCAGTAGGCTAAGGAAACACCCATGGGGGTAACGCATTAAGGCCACAATTTTAATTGTGCGGGAAGTTGAGCAGCACATACAGATTGTTGTGCTGATATTTAATTTTTTTGATTACGACCCTGTAAATAATTCTGTGTAACTGCCACCGTATTAAAGGTGATCGCTCAGGCGGTCACCGAACTCGATAATAAAACGGCTCATCGCCAGCCGCCAGTTCTGTATCGGCATGCTCCATTTTTTCGAGGCCGACTCGATCGCCAGATAAATCACTTTCCGCACCGAATCGTCCGTTGGGAACACTTTGCGTTTCTTTATCGCCTGACGGATGACGCTGTTCAACGATTCGATGGCATTCGTCGTGTAGATGGCCTTACGGATATCGGGCGGGTAGCCAAAGAATGTATTGAGATTTTCCCAGTGCGTGCGCCAACTCTTACTGATTTGCGGGTATTTCTCATCCCAGATGCCGGAGAATTTGTCCAGCGCCATCAGCGCCGCTTCCTCTGTCGGTGCCTGATACACGGCTTTCAACCCGCTGGTGACTGCTTTGTAATCCTTCCATGAGACGTATTTCAGACTATTGCGTACCATATGGATAATGCATAACTGAATATGGGTCTGCGGATAGACGCTGTTGATGGCCTCCGGGAAGCCCTTCAGACCGTCCACGCAGGCAATGAGAATGTCCTTAAGCCCCCGGTTCTTAAGCTCTGTCAGCACGTTCAACCAGAACTTCGCCCCTTCATTTTCCGCCAGCCACATGCCCAGCAGTTCTTTCTGACCGTCGGTGTTGATGCCCAGCGCAAGGAACACCGCTTTATTGATGACACTGCCGCCATCACGAACTTTCACCACAATACAGTCAAGATAAACAATGGGATACAGTGAGTCTAACGGACGGTTTTGCCATGCAGTAACCTGCTCTTTAACGGCGTCGGTCACTTTAGATATCAGCGTGGGAGAGACATCGGCATCGTACATTTCTTTGAACGTGGCGACAATTTCCCGCGTGGTCATGCCCTTGGCATAGAGGGATAAAATCTGGCTGTCCATCTGCGTGATGCGAGTCTGATTTTTCTTTATTAACTGCGGTTCAAAGGTGCTTTCACGGTCACGTGGCGTGTTGATTTCAAGCTCGCCGTCATCGCACAGCAGGGTTTTAGATGAATAGCCGTTGCGGGTATTCGAGCCTGATTTTGGGGCATTTTTCTCGTGCCCGAGGTGCTCGGTTAACTCAGCATTGAGTGCTGTTTCGACGGTAAGCTTTGTCAGCATACGAGAAAACGCATTCAGGTCAGCTTCGGTTTTAAGGCCTTTAGCCAGTTCAGCAGCGAGTGCTTTGAGTTTCTTTTCGTCCATAATTAGCCTGTCTCTGTTGTTGGAGTGAACATATCAAAAACAGGCAGATACACAATCTAAATTACAGTCTCTTGATTACAGTTCGTCGTTATGAGATTTTTATCTCAACAAGTAAATCATCAGACTACTTTTTAAAATCAACCTTACTGAAACAGTCTGGTGTTAATGTGATACAGGCCAGTGTCTCGCCATTATCATTGCAAAATTCTATCTCATACGCAGGGGATGGCTCATTATAAATGTGAACAATAGCCCCTAGCATTCCTTTTTTCAACCCTTCATCTGGAAGATCATTTTTTAAAGAAATAACATCAAATAAAGAATAACTCTCCATATATCTCTACTATTACATCATTTAACTTTTCGACCATTTCTAAAAGCTTCTCTAGCTTCATTTAAACTCATCTTGTTTGCTCCACTTCTATCAGGATTTTTAGACTGAAAAGGATCGTCCTCCCACCCACAATTAGAGCAAACATCATATTCACCTAACACTTCAAATTCATGCTTACCGCAGCATGGACAGGGGTAATTATATTCATTGGTCACTCCAACACCTCCTGCCTATAAATTAAAACCCCTATTATACATAGCTATTAAATAATATCGCTACACTTGCGGGATATATCACCACACCAGCACTGATTTCGTACAATAAAAAGCAAATTATCATATGCAACATCATTAGAAAAAAACACCAAATAAATAAACCCTAATTATTTAATACCTTTCTCATTATATATATTCTCTTATTATCCTCTGAATAACTGGATGAAACAAGTACTGTGTACCCTTTCATCTCCATAGAGTTCAAATACTCCTGAATCAAATTTTCTTCTGCTGTATTTTTTTGAATTAGGTTAAGGTGGTGAAGAAGCCACGTTTTCCTTCTTGAAATAAATAAATTAGGAGTAAAACAGTTTATTTCATGACAGTCATCAATATCTGTTAATGTAAGACATAAAAAATAATCACAAAAATCACTTCCAGATAACGTTCCCTTTACTAAATCAAGGATATTGTCAATGAGTTCGATTCCTTTTTTTATCAAAATCTTGTTCTTTTCATCAAAAGACAATGAGTCTAAGAAAGAAATATTTTCAAAGCGAGAGAACAAAGGAATTTCTTCAAAATCTTGATAATGACGAAGATAAAGAGAACTATTATTTAACTCCTCTTTTTCCATGAGAAACTCTAATTCCGCATCAAATTCATTTTTCATACTCAATCTCCTATACCCCATCCATTCGCTTTAAGCCATTGCAACGTTTTTTTAGAAAACTCTGGGTCTCCATCATGTATCGAACCATCCAAATTTACAGCCCCTCCATTCTTTCCATGAGCATGCCATTGTGAACCGGGAACACTCAATTCTGGTGAATCAATGCGTGTGATTTCATTTGGCCCTTGACCTTTTCTTATCTTATTTTTTGCGTCTTTTGGCGATCCCTGAATCCCCTTGGGAGGCTTACTCAGATAAACATAAATCGGTGGAAACGCATTCTCAGGGAACACCAGAATGTAATCCCGAAAATCCTTCTCGTCCGGAATTGGCGTCGCAAGAATACTGACATCATCCATCTCTGGAATTTCAAATCCCGGTACCGCTGACGGAATAACAGACTGTTCACCGTGTGCCGTATCTGTGGGTAATTCTACCCCCGGATTATCCGGTGTCCATAAAATAGTCGGTCCGGTTGCCCCCTCTTCCCAGAACTCGTAGCGGTTATTGGGGAAATCATGTTTCAGTAATCTAACACGCACCTGATCGCGACCGCTTTCCATACTGGTGTGGTAGCCAACCGCCTTCAGCCTGCCCGTTTCCTCATCTTCCGCCCACTGATAACGCACACGACTTGGAACTGTTCCCTGTTTCTTCGCTACTTCCAGTAATCTTTCCGGGGTCAGCAAATCGTCTTTTTCACCTTTCAGATGCTGCTGAATCAATGCGCCCATCAGCAAGAAACTTTGCGCCATCTGCAACTGGCCTTGCCAGATTGATGGACCAGACAGGCGTTTCATCTGATGTGTCAGTGCTTTTGCGGCATCCTGATTGGCCTGAGCCACTGCGCCACCCGCAGCAGCAGTCGTCCCCGCCTGTGCTGCCGTACCTGCCATTACCACCTGTGGAGGTGGCGGCAACATGGCAGCATCCGCTTTACCCACAAGCAAACCGAATATTGTCTGATACCACGGCTCCATCGGGGGAATTTGAGGCTTACCAATCGCACTGGGCGAGGTCTGAGGTAACGGTTCGTTTTTTCCGGCAAATGATTTAGAGGAGGCAACCGCAGAGGTGTCTTTCTTTTTCGCTGCCTGCACATACTGTTTCACTTCACCCGGCTTATCATCTGGAGTGATAGGCTTACCAACAGGCTCCGCGACATAGAAACTCATCTCCCCGATGTTGCCCTGTGGCTCCTCTTCCTTTCCCGCATCGGTACAACCCGCGCCACGTAAACAGGATTTGGCAAAAACAGGCTCAACTGTCAGCATCGGCGTCAGCGACAATATCGGAGAGCGATTTAATACCGCCTGTTTCGCGCATTCCTGAACGGGAGATTTATACGGTGTATCACCAATAATGACGTTGCCACTGCCGGATATGATGACGCCACCGCAATTGATACCATCCCCAATACGCGCAGCGGGCTTACCGTTAATAATGACGGTCGGTGAACCTTCGGCGATTTTTCGGGAATGAACACCATGTGGGGCATTGGGACAGGGACAACCGTGAAGCAGAACCGTATCGCCTTGTCGGGCGGCAGGCTGACCATTAATGATAACATCTGGACTGCCTTCGGTTATCGGGGTTTCCGGGAAGCAGTCATGACCGCTTCCTATATCGTTAAGACGAGCCGCACCCGGCATGGTCATTCTCCTTTGACGGTTAATTATTCCTTTGATAACGGAATTCTGGGCGATATTAATACGGGATTCAATCCTGAATGCTCTATCAAATGCAGAAACAGCGTTGATGAATGAGATTTTTATTTAGGCCAAGAGATTATCTTTTATTAAGTCATAATCCTGTCAAAAAATATTTAACCTTCTTAAGCTAACAGAAAGGATAAAACACTGGTGCTACGGCGATAAAATCCAGAAATTTTATAACCACCTGAATAACAGACATATCAGGACTTAAACATCATTACTGAAAATACCTTTTAATAAAAGACAATATTTATCCATATTTTATTTTCTCCACACGCCATAAACTATAAGGACGATATTCTTCGGTCATACTATCATTCCTTTTTCCGACTTCACAGGTTTCCACTTTATTTAGATCACTGGCGCTAATCCATCCGGTATATCGATGAGTGTCAAGATGATTTGCGACCACGACAACCTCGGGCACGAGAAAAATGCCCCAAAATCAGGTTCGAATACCCGCAATGGTTATTCATCTAAAACGCTGCTGTGCGATGATGGCGAGCTTGAAATCAACACGCCACGCGACCGTGAAAGTACCTTTGAACCGCAGTTTATAAAGAAAAATCAGACTCGCATCACGCAGATGGACAGCCAGATTTTATCCCTCTATGCCAAAGGCATGACCACGCGGGAAATCGTCGCCACGTTCAAAGAAATGTACGATGCCGATGTCTCCCCTGCGCTGATATCTAAAGTGACCGACGCCGTTAAAGAGCAAGTCACTGAATGGCAAAACCGTCCGTTAGACTCACTGTATCCCATTGTTTATCTTGACTGTATTGTGGTGAAAGTTCGTCGTGGCAGCGGTGTCATCAATAAAGCGGTATTCCTTGCGCTGGGCATCAACACCGACGGCCAAAAAGAACTGCTGGGCATGTGGCTGGCCGAAAATGGAGCATGCCGATACAGAACTGGCGGCTGGCGATGAGCCGTTTTATTATCGAGTTCGGTGACCGCCTGAGCGCTCACCTTTAATACGGTGGCAGTTACACAGAATTATTTACAAGGTCATCTCTATTCGCGTAACTTCTTTATTACACTGAAGGAAGATGACTGTTCAGCATTCGCTCTGGCTGCGCTCCATCTCACCCATGTACCAGCACTGGCTTGATGGCTACATACGGCGCTGGGTTAACGCTTAAATATATCCGGCATTTACGTTAAACCATATGTTAAACCCTGAATGGAAATTAGAGTATGGAAAACGAGAGAAACAAAAAAATGCTTCGAAAGCTGCGTGCCTGGCTTTTATCACTCCTTACACCTGCGTTGGCGTCCACTATTATTGCTACGTTTTTTATATGGGCTCATCTGGCGCGCATAGGGCAGTCAGGACTTTTTTTTGATAGTGTTTCTTTTTCATCGCTGTTCAGTTATCTGATGGTGTTCGCCTGCTTAAGCATGCTGCTCTTTTGCATAGTGTTATTTATGCCCTCATTACTGACAGGGCTCTTTATTTCCAACAATCAGGAGGAAATCAGGCTGCGGGATGAGCTGACAGAAAATAATATCAGAATTGTCCTGCTGACCTCGCTATTGTCAGTGCTAATATTTTTTGGCTATTTTTTTCTGTCGCTCCACACCGGCAAAGAAGAAATACAGAATGTGTATATTCAGTTGGGTACTATCTGGCTGAGCAGTTTTGTGTTTTCGCTGTGGTTCAACGTTCGTATTACCTGCAGAAAGATTAGCGGAGAGGATAAGTGGAAGAAGGTTAGGTTGGTTCTTTTCATGCATCTGTTACAGCCAGCACTTTTCGCTCTGGCAGCCTGTGTTTATATTTTTCCTCTTGAGTTGTTTCTTCGTACGCTGGAATTTCCGGAAGGAACAAGTAACACCCGGCAAGCGTTAACTGTTATAGCCTTATCCATATTTCTGATTATCTTTTCACTTATTCCCGGGGTTGTTTTTCTCAGATTAAGAGCCCGCACCAGCTTGTTGCGTCAGATGATGGTCACCGGAGGAATTATGGGAGGAATACTATTCATCATTTGTTTATTTGTGCATATGGTACCAGCTCTGATACTGACTATGTTTCTCAGGACGTCAGGAGTAATGGACTTGCGTCCTTATGTTTATGGCGTACCCACGGCCGCCTATCCTGCTGAATATTTCAAGGACTCAGCCTGGCAGAATGTACGCTCCTCTGATGGTAAATATTATTTACTTAAGGCAGTGAAAATGTATTCACTTGGGGATATACGCCTTATCTGCCCACTAAATGTCATTCAATCATACAAAGACAGCCTTAGTTACCAGGTGTTAGATAACGACTATGATGACAATGTTCGAGCCAAACTTCAGGATGCGGTTTCTCTATGTCGTAGGGTAAAGGGTCAGGAACTGCTGACACTTGAAAAATTACCACAAGTGGAAACCACAAAATAGACAACAATAAATGGAAAGGGAATTCAGGTTTAGCTTGTTTATTAGCTGGTTATTCGCAAAGATGATATCTGTCAGATAAATCATTTTTGAAACGCTCTCAGGATTTTCGCAGCGAGGTTATCTTTGGTTGATTTATCGACAAAGTGGGATCCCGCCCTGTGTGCAGGTTAGTCCCAATAGTAAAATTCAACATCAATACAGATAGTTTATTTTTCTGGAAGAGTCATATCCCCATCACCAATCGTCTTTTGCATGATAACCGTATCAACCCAACGTCCGTGTTTAAAACCGACTGATTTCAACGTTCCTGTAAGCTCAAAACCGAGAGCGCGATGGAGTGCAATAGAACCAAGATTTTCACTATTACCAATAACGGCAACTAACTGACGAAATCCGGCCTCTTCTGCTTGTTGAATAGCTTCGGTGAGCAATGCTTTCCCGATACCCTTTCCCAGTTGTTGTGGATGAATGTAGATCGAATCCTCAAGTGTGAAACGATAAGCATAGCGAGTATGATATAGAGCAAGGAAGCAATAGCCCGCAACAACGCCATCGATTTCCGCGACAAGCCACGGCGTACCAGAATCTTGGAATTTAGCCATCCGTTTTTTCATCTGTTCAATTGTAGGAGGGATCGTTTCAAACGTAGCAATACCATTCACAACGTGCCACGCATAGATTTTTTGAATATCAGGAATATGTTCAGGGCTGACTGTGATGATCTTCATAAGTGCTCCTTTTCTCTATATTTACCGTATTTTTTGATTCTTTTATTAAATACTATTTAATAGTCTAAAAATGGAATAAAATTAATTAATTTTTATTTCATAAACCTCTCTGTTTGTCTTTTTGAAAATATCATTGTAAAGCTCTACAAGTTTTTCTTTATCAACTGGTTTATCGTTAATCCATTCTATCTCGCCACGCATGTAAAAGCCCTCTATGGCTCTTTCAACAGCTTCCTGATCTAAGTTTTTTTCATTAGCAATAATGGTTAATCCTAAACCATATGCGTAGTCCTTGTATATTTCATATCGTTCATAAATATCAAACATACCGTTTTTAATATTTTGTTCTTTTTGATAATTGATCTCTTCGTAATAGGTTCGTCCTGAAGATTCTACTTTCCTATTTTGCTCCTTAAACACTTGCTTATGAACAAAAATTTTTCCTTTTTTATCAAAAATAGGGATAGTTTCGGGATTCAAAATTATCGTGATACTCTTCTTTTGTTAACCCTTTCCTGGCATCTTCAAAAGCTTGATGTTTTGCTTTATCATCCAAGTCCTGTAAACAAGTGATGATAGTCGCATTCCATAATATAGATGGATCCTTTTTACTTGAGAAATAAGCATCTACCCAATGGCGAGTGCTTTTATTTCCTTCATTTTTATCTATAGTATTAAAATAGACATCACTCAAAAACTTTCCACCGTACTCTTTTTTTCGTTACGAATTTTATTCTTCAAGTCGATAACAAGACGTCTTCTTTTTCTTCTGGATAAGTGACAAAACAATTTTTTCTTCATATAACATCCTAATGATTATATAAAATTTTAGGCTATTATTTACATTTCTCAATGTCAATTAATTTAAAACCTTAATACTCTATTTTATTTCCAAGCACTTGCTGAGCATGATCTCACTCTTGTTACGAACAAGAACTGATTTAAGGTTCTTCCTACATCGCTGACCCGTTCACCCCGATGAAGCATCAGCATGGCCGTGAGTCTGCGGGCATGATTTTTATCGCGCGTTTTATGAATAGCTTTCTGCATCAGGCGTCGTCCGCCGCGGGGTATTGGTGCTATGATCGATATCGCTCAGTCCGGTTGGTGATTTTGGTTGGTTTGGCGATTGATCCGATCGCACAATCCGGGCTGAGTTCCTTTTACGTGATCTATTATTCCGCGCAGCTATTTAACATGAAGAAACTACTCATTGCGGCGATGATTATTCTGCCTCTTTCCGCTTGCACCACACACGGCAACAAATCCCTTAAAAACGAATCCCAACAAACCGTACCGGCATACTGCGAATCCCGGTGTGCTTATTGCTGCGTACCCAATTAACATCGCTATCCAGCCTGAAGCCATCCACCCGTTCCAGCAGGTGGTGCAAAATAACACGCATTTCCAGCCTCGCCAGCTGGGCGCCAAGACAGCTATGTCCCCCGCCGCCAAATGCCATATGCAGATTTTTCTGGCGGCCAATGTCGAACGCAAAAGGTTGCTCATAATAAGCATCATCCCGGTTGGCCGACGCCCACCATAACGTGACTTTCTCCCCTCGGCGAATCAGCCGATCGCCGATGATCACATCGCGCGTTGCCGTACGACGATTATAGGGGGTCGGTGAAGTCCAACGCAGTATTTCGTCGAGCGCTGAATTCATCAGCCCCCGGTCCTGTTGCAGGCGCAGCCACTGCTCCGGATGATGAATAAATGCCAGAATACCGCCGGCAATGGCGTTACGCGTGGTTTCCAGCCCCGCCACCATGACCACGCTGAACACCATCAACTGTTCCAGCGGCGTCAGTTTTCCCAGCCCTTTGGGTAGCTCGCCTGTCACCGCCAGCGACACAATATCGCTGCCGGGGTTCTGGCGTTTTTCTTCGACGAACTTATGTCCGTAGGCCATAAAGTTCTGCATTCCCTGCTGGCTACTGATGCTGGTTTCCCCCAACTGACGGTCCGAATAGTCGAGCACGGCGTTAATCCACGCAAAAATCTGATGGCGATCGTCGTGTGGGATACCGACTAAACTGGCGATAGCAAACAGCGGAAGCTCTGCCGCGATGGCCGAGACGAAATCGACACGTTCCTGCTGGAGCGCGGCCTGTACGGCTTCTCCTGCTGCGGCAAACAGAATATCCTCCATCGCCGCTACGCGCGCATTGGTGATGGCTGGACCAATCAATCTGCGCAGCGCCTTATGGCGCGGATCGTCCATCATATTGATTACCGATCCCGGCCCCATTTCTCGCGGCAAATCCTCAATCATGGTGCCCCCACCCTGCCGATCGCCGCCGCCGGCGGAGGAGAAGGTGTCGATGTCCTTCGCGATGGCCGCAATGTCGTGATAGCGCGTAAACACCCAAAACCCTTCGCCATCGGGCGTTAGCGCCGTTCGAGGATGGAACAGTGCCCCGTGGTGGCGACGCAGGTCGGTGAATACCTGATGTGGAAATCCTTGACTAAACAGGTCCAGATTAGTCAGATCCACGCCAGGCAGCGGCCAATACTGCGCGGCCTGTTCACTATTGATCATCGCTTCGGACATCGTTACCTCCCCGATTTATTGCAGACGCCAGCCTTCAGCACGGTTACGCGCCTGCCAGAAATCGGCATAGCGACCGCCTGCGGCCAGTAATTGCTGATGGTTGCCCTGTTCGATAATGTGCTGCCGATCCAGCACCAGAATCTGGTCAGCGTTTTGGATGGTCGAAAGCTGATGAGCAATGACCAGCAACGTACAACGATGGTGCAGAGACTGTAACCCGGCGGCAATCGCGGACTGATTCTCTGCATCAAGAGCGCCAGTGGCCTCATCCAGTAGCAATATCGGCGCGTTTTTCAACAACGCGCGCGCGATGGCGACACGCTGGCGTTCTCCGCCAGAAAGCAGGCCGCCGCCCTCGCCAACCTGACTTTGCCAGCCATCCGGTAGACGTTGCAGTAACTCGTCCAGCCGCGCCAGCCTGACCACCTGCGCAATTTCCTGCGCATCGGCGTGCGGATTGCCAATCAATACGTTTTCCCACAGGGTGCCACTGAATAGATAATTGTCCTGAAAGACTAGCGAGATTAGTGACATATGCTCGCGACTGCTTAACTGACGCAGATCGGTGCCCCCCAACGTAATACTGCCGCTGTCGGGATCGAAGAAGCGCGCGATCAAACGCATAAGGGTGGTTTTACCGGCGCCAGAGAGGCCCACCAGCGCCGTGGTGGTGTTGGCGGGCAGCGTAACCGACACATTTTTCAAGATGGGACGCTCGGGTTGATAGCCAAAGGTCACGTCATGGAGCTGAATACTGGGCTCGCCGCTGTATGGCTGCGGATCGTCGGCCTGTGGCAACGGTTGCTCAGCCAGTACCCGCTCCACCGCATCCATTTGGGCAGAGGCCATACGGATCCCGGCACCATAGGCAGCCACTTCGGAAAGGGGATCAATCACCCGGTTAATCAGCACCAGCAGCGCCAGCAGCGTGACCAATTGTTGCGGATCGTTATCGGCCAGCCCCAGCCAGGCAACACTGGCCATCAACGTCAGAAAACTGAGCTGCGCCAGCCAGGAGTTCGTCAGTAACGGCGGCAGCACCAGCCACAGTTGGCGTCTACTGGCCCGATTTTGTGCCACTAAGGCCGCATCAAAATTGGCATGCCCTTGTTCGCCGCAGCCGTGAGTGCGCAACACCATTTGGTTCTGCGCAAACTCAAGCATACGTTCGCTGGCTTCTGCCGTGGCATGATGAACGGCTTCGTCCGCGGCGCGCCCCAGCCTGCCCGCCCACCAGTATACCAGCGCCACCAGCGGAAAAATCACCAGCGCGATCAGCGCGATACGCCAGTCGAAGAAAAAGGTAATCGCCACCACCACCAGCGGCGTCAAGGTGGCGCGCATTAACGGGCTTAACTGATGGGCGGGCAGCCCCAGGATTTCCATCACCCCCTGACTGAGCAGCACGCCAAGCTGGCTGGTATTGGCGGGACTGAACCAGCCCAGCGGCAGCGTCACCACATGGTCGCCAATGCGGTGACGTAAGGTATTCAATAGCGCGATGGCTACCTTGAAGCCGCCCAACGAGGCAACGTAGTTAAGATACCAGGCGAGCAACGTAGCCAGCGTGAGCGGCAACAACCACCATGTCGCCTGGGTGATATCATCTTGCAATAGCGCCTTGACGATCGGCACAACCATCGCAAAAGCCATCCCCTGCACCAGGCAGAAAAGCACCATCAGGATCAGGTAATGTTGCAGAACCCTGGCGTTATCTTTGCCCAGCAGTAACGAGAGACGGGTCAGCAGCATACCGCCTCCTTCGATGGTGAGAACTGCGCCTGCCACAGACGGGCGTACTCCCCTTTGTTAGCCAGCAGTTGGCTATGCGTTCCCTGTTCCACAATACGTCCCTGTGCCAGCACCACGATATTATCGGCGTTAACCACCGTCGCGAGGCGGTGAGCCACCACCAGCAGCGAGCGATTACCCTGTTGAGAAATGAGCCGGGAGAGCGTGTCCTGAATGGCGGCCTCCGACTCGGCGTCAGCCTGCGCCGTCGCTTCATCCAGCACCAGCAGCTGCGGCTCCTTGAGCAGCGCTCTGGCAATACTCAGGCGCTGCGCTTCCCCGCCCGACAGGCGGGCATCTTCGCCATAGATCGACTGATAGCCGCGCGGCAATTGCAGAATGCGTTGATGGATATTGGCTGCCTGCGCCGCGGCAATCACTTGCCGATCGGTGGCCTGCGGATGACCCAGAGCAATGTTGTCTCTGATGCTGAGCCGCAGCAGTCGTACCTCCTGAAAGACACAGCCAATCTGACGATAGAGGTGGTCGGTCGCGATATTCGCCAGATCGACTCCCCCTAGCAGAATCCGGCCGGCGTCGGGTTCGGCAAAGCGTAGGAGTAACTTCGCCAGCGTTGATTTGCCCGCCCCGGAGGCGCCAACCAGCGCCGTTACCGTACCGGGTTCCAACCTCAGCGATATGTCATGCAGAATCTGGCGATCGGGTCCGTAGCTGAAACTGACGCGATCAAAATACACCTGGTTGCCCACATTGAGCATCACCTGTTCCGGCTCCTTTTGTTGCGGGATAGCCAGTAACCCGGCCAGGCGGGTAAAAGCCCCCTTCGCCATCTGCAGTGACTGTGCGCTGTTGCTTAATGTACCAATGGGCACCGAGATCCCCAGCCCCAGCACCGCAAACGGCAGCAGTTGCCAGATATCTATCCAGCCGAAATGAATAAAGGTGACGCCGCCAACCAGCACCAACAGCAACAAGGTGATCGGCGCGATGATCACCCCTGAGAGACTTTCCGGTTTGATCAGCGGGCGCACCCAGTCGAGAAAGAAATCGCGGAAGCTGTCTACCGCCCGGCGATATGCCTGATGCGCAACGCCATGCTGGCCGAAGGTTTTCACCACCGGAATGCCCTGGACAAACTCCACCACCGAGCGATTGACCTGCTCCAGCTGCTGGCCGTATTCCGCCATTTTGGCCTGACTGGCACGCATAATCTGGCGATAAAGCAGAAAAAAGAATGGTAGCGGAATCAAGGTAATCAGCGTCATCCGCCAATCGATAAACAGCAGGTAGCCGTAGACGCACAGCAGGGTGGCAACGGCGTTAGCCAGATTCAGATAGGCGTGCGCCACCAGATGATGAATGGCGGTCACGTCATCCTGCATACCCTGCTTAATTCTGCCGCTGCTGTTAGCGCTGAACCAACTGAGCGGCGCGTGCGCCATACGACGCGCTAACCGGCGGCGCAGCCACAGGGAGAACGCATTGTCAGCGAGGTGCGTCGTGAGATCGGCCAGCCCGCGCAACGCCAATCCTCCGCCCAGGCAGAAAGCGGATATTTTCACGATATGCCAGACCATAGCCTCCCGATCTGCCTGCACGCTCATCAGCACCCGCGCCAGTTCAGTCAGGCCAATTAGCGGGGCCAACACCAGCGCCGATGAACCCACTTGTAGTACTACCGCCAGTGCAATCCAGCCGCGAATCGGCCGCAATAGTCCTGACTGCCGAGGTTCAGTCTCGCATGTTGAAGTCATCACAAATCTCCTTGTCAAACACCGCGCCTGAATCAGCGTCATCGCTGCTGAGATGCAGACCTACGGTGCAAATCTGTCTGGCTGCCGGTAAATCATGGGTAATAAAAAGCACTGCCAGACCCTGCGTCAGTAGCTGACTCAGCAGTTGCAAAATCGTGCGGGTGCTGAGCACATCCAGCGCCGAGGTCACTTCATCGCAGATAAGCACGCTCGGCTGACCTGCCAGCGCCCGCGCCAGCGCCACGCGCTGCTGTTCGCCGCCAGAAAGCTCTCGTGGCAAGCGGCGGGCGTAATCGCCGGGCAGTCCGACCTGGTGCAGCAGCGCGGCCACGCTGCCCGGGTGAGATAATCGGTATCGATCGAGCGCCTGCTGTAGCTGTTGTCCAACACTGCGTAACGGGTGCAGCGAATGGGCTGGGTCCTGAGGCACCAGCGCGATGGCGCGCTGCTGTTCGCGAGAGCGCCGGCGCACATCGCTCGCCAGCGGGCGATCGCCAAGGGTGATAGCGCCCAAATGGGGGGGATTTAGCCCCGCGAGCGATCGTGCGAGGGTGCTTTTGCCAATGCCGGATGGCCCGGTGACCGCAAGGCACTGCCCCGGATGCAGAGCGAAACTCAGCGCTGGCAACGCGGTCCGGCGCGAATCCCCTGGATGCCAGTGCGCAACCCGCAGCAGTGGCTCACCCTCAGTGGTTACCGGTCGCGTCCAGGTCACAGGAGACAGCCACGCGCGCAGCAGCGGGCTTTGGGGGGCGACAAAAAGCTGCCGGGTGTCGCCATATTCCAGCTGCTGCCCGTTATGCAGTACCAGCATCCGTTGCGCTATCTCTGCCACGGCGCTGAGTTGGTGACCGATCAGCAACAGGGCAAAGCGATATTGCCGCTGTAACTGACGCAGTTCCGCCATCATCTGCTCACGATGTCGCCGATCTAATCCGGCGAAGGGCTCATCAAGAATGAGGAGTTGCGGGCGCTTCAATAACACCCGAGCGAGTGCGACCCGACGACGCTGCCCGCCGGAAAGCTGGTGGGGGAAACGTTGCAGGAAAGCGTTATCCTGCGGCAATCCGAGTGAAGCCAGCATCTCGCTAATGGCGTTGGCATCACCATGATGAAATTCATTAAGCTGACGCCGCACCGACATACCGGGCGTCAGCTCCTGTGCCGGGTCCTGGCCAAGCCAGGCAGTATGCCTGAATCTGAGCCGCCGAAGCTGGCGAGGCGTCGCCTGCAATACCTCGCACCCGCAGCAGATAATCTGCCCGCCTGCATGGCGCTGCCCGGAGGTCAGGTCACCCAACAGCGCGCGCCCAAGGGTACTTTTCCCTGCCCCGCTGCCGCCAATCAGCGCCAGCGAACCACCCGCGGCCAGCTCAAAGTTAATGTCCTGCAACACCGCATCGCCCCGCGGGTTGCGGATCGTCAGGCCGGAAACCTGCACCACCCAACGCATCAGCCCTTGCTCCAGCGGTCAGTCTGCAAACTGATGGCCACCACCACCAGCGCGATACCAAGCGCAGGTAGCAGCGCCGCCCATGGGTTTAGCATCAGTCCGGGCAACCCGTCGCGCACCATTGACGCCCAGTCGATCCCGCCGGGAGTGGCGATACCAAGAAAACTGGCCGAGGCGAGCAGGTAAATCGCCGCGACTAAACGGGTTGTCCCATCGGCCAGGATACCGGGCACAATCACCGGCAGGACTTCGCGCCATAGCAGTAACGGCAGCGCATCGCCTGCCGCACGCGCGACCTCAACGTAACCGGTATCGAGGACGGGATCCGCCAGCGAACGTACGTAGCGCAGGGTAAAAGGGATATTGAGTAACGTCATCCCGATCAACAGCGCGACCTGCCCGTTGCCAAAGGCATAGATCACCCCGATCAGTACCAGCAGCGGGGGCATGTACAGCAGCGGGTCCAGTAACACCACCAGCCTTCTCCCGCGATCGGGCAAAGCCACCAGCAGCAGCGCACACAAACTGCCTAAAAATGAGGAACACAGTGCGCACAACAGAGGGAACAACAGAATATTGCGACCGCCGCTCAGCAGACGACTCAAGACATCCCGCCCCAGGCCATCGCTGCCCAGCCACAGTCTTTCATCCGGCAGTTGCCAGGCCAGACCGAGGCTACGCTGTGGGTTATAGGGGGCCAGCCACGGACTACAGATAATCAGGGCAATCATCAATAAAGCGACGATTCTCACGAGCGCCTCCGCCAGGGATCGAGCCAGACCGCCAGGATATCCGCCGCGAACCAACACAGGGCGGTAATCAGCGCCAGCAGCATCGCCACCCCCTGAAGCAAAATAGCATCACGGGTATTCAGCGCCGTCAGCAGCAGCTCGCCGAGGCCGGGAAAGCCAAATACGCGTTCCACCACCACGGCGCCGCCAATCAGGTAGGGTAAACTGGCGGCAAATAATTGGGCCAGCGGCCCCGCGGCCTGAGGCAGCAAATGGCGGGCCACCAGCGTCAGCCCGCGCACGCCGTTAAGGCGGGCGCTAAGAATGTTGGGCGCGGCAGTCAGCCTTATCAGCGAGGCACGTATCATACGCAGCAAATAACAGCCGCCGATCAGTGCCAGAGTCAGCGCGGGGAGAACCAGAATCGACCACTGGTCGCTGATATTGCCGGAAGCCGGCAGTAGGGAAACCGCCGGGAACCACCCCGCCCCAACCGCCAACAACAGGATCATCAGCGTGGCAATAATAAATTCCGGGGTGCTTAATCCGCTCATTGCGATAAATGAGAGCAGCCGGTCCTGCCAGCGATCCCGATAGATTGCCGCCAGTACGCCACCGGTGCCTCCCAGCAGCAGCATCCCGCAGGCGGCCAGCAGCGCCAGCAGCCCGCTCCGCCGTGCGGCGGGAGCGATAATATCGGCTACCGGTTGTTGGCTGGTCAACGAGATGCCGGGATCGCCGCGCAGAATACCGCTAAGCCACTGCCAGTACCTTGCGGCGACGGGCCGATCGAGACCAAACTGATGCCGTAGCGTCTGCAACGCCTGCGGGGTGGCGCGTTCACCCAGTGCCTGCACTGCGGCATCGCCGGGCGCCAGCGCCAGGGTGAAGAAGATCAACATGCTCGCCAGCCACAGCAGCAGCAGAGTGCTGAGCACACGCCAGAAGACAAATCTGGCCATCATTGGCGGGTCGCCATCCGAGCGCTGCGGAACAGGGGGATCCCCTGATTGAGCTCAACGCCCTGCAAGGCCGCCACCGCCGCCGAAAGCCCATCGCGATACCCCCAGAGCAAATACGGCCCCTGTTGCCACAGCTGTTGTTGTAACTGGTCGAGCTGCTGTTGTTGGCGCTGCGGATCGAGCGTTTTACGCGCCTGCTCTACCCCTGCCGCAAAATCGTCCGGATACCACCCGCCATAGTTATAGGGGTTGTCATTACCGAACAGCATCGGGATCGCCGCCAGGAAGGGGCGATTTAACGCGTACATCGACAGCATCTGCGCCTGATGCAGACGCGAAATATCCCCCAGATAATCAGCCGCGGCCACCATCTCAACCCTGAGGGTAATGCCTACGTCGGCCAGTTGCTGGCGTAACAATTCTGCCGCGTCGTTCAGCCCTGGAGTCAGATCGGCGGTCAGCAAGGTTAGCTGCGTGATCCCTTTTTTGCGCAGCAGCGCCTGCGCCTCGGCAGCATCGGTCTGTCGCTGAGGGAGCTGGTTGTCAAAACCGCTGAGCCCCTGGCCGAACACGTCATTCCCGCGATAGCCATAGCCGCCGAGAACCACATCAAGCAGTTGCTGACGGTTGACCAACATTTTCAGCGCCTGCCGGACCTCAACGTCGTCAAACGGTTTGACCCTGGTATTCATGGCAAAGTAATAACCGCTGGCATTCGCCACACCGCTGCGGATGATTTGCCAGCCCTGACGTCCGTCCACACTGCGGGCGCTACTAACCGGAATATCAAAGGCATAGTCGGCCGCGCCGCTCAGCAGCGCGTTTATCCGCGCCGTGGCATCGGCCAGCGGGCGAATTTCAATGCGATCAAACCACGCCGCAGGCTGCCATGCGTAAGGGTTGCGGCTGAGCAGCGCCCCGTTCTGCGCGTTGAAAGAGGTGATCTGATACGGGCCGCTGCATACCGGGATCGCCGCATCGCCCCGCCCCTGCTTCCATACCATGCTGGCGGCGGTCAGCACGGTGGTGACCAGATCGGCACGCGGACGGGTAAGAACCAGCTCCAGCGCTTCGGCATTCACCACGCGGCTGGCCTGCATATCGACATCGCTGAAGAATCCGGCAAAACCAGGAGAGGCAGCCAGAAAGCGCAGGCTCGCCAGCGCATCATCAGCGGTCAACGGCGATCCATCGGAAAAGCGCACCCCGGAACGCAGTGAGACAATCCAGCGCGTGGCATCCTGATTGGGGGTAATGGCGCGACTCAGCTGATAGTCGGGACGGCCCTGCCTATCCGCCACCAGCACATCGCAGACGTTACCGCTCACCACCCAGGGGTAATAGGTTTGCGCACGCCCGTAATCGAGCGTTTCGCTCTGGCTACCCAACATCACCACCCGCAGAGTACGATCGGCGGCAGCCTGAGCGGGGGGTAGCGCCATTGCCACCCCCAGGAACAGCCACCTTATCAGGCGTAATTTCTTCATAGTTACATCCGGGTAAACTGAATGATGCGCCCGAGCACCATCCGGGCGCCGCGCTTATCAGAATTTTATTTGCGTGCCGACGCCCAACACGCGGCCATGTCCAACGGTGACCGCCTCGCTGCCTGGTCCGTAGTAAAGACCAATGTACTGCGGACGTTCATCCGACAGGTTTTGACCAAAGACATAGACCTCAAAGGAGGAGAACTCCAGACCCACCTTGGCGTTGTAAAGCTGGTAGGCATCAAGCTTGAAATGGCTGCCAACATCCGCTTCACGACTGCCGACATACTGATGCTGCGCCAGGGCGAAGATATTGGCTTCCGGCAGCCCCAGCCAGGCGGCAGAATCGTAGTATTGCAGCGTCAGGTTGGTGTTAAATTTCGGAACCGCCGGTACCCGGTTGCCATCGCGCGCGCCGGATGAGGCCGCGACATCATCTGAAACATTGCGTAATTCCGTATGGGTATAACCCGCCCCGCCGCTAACCTTCCAGTGCTCTGCCAGTTGCAGCGAGCCTTCCAGCTCCACACCATAGCTACGGGTATCCATCGGTTTCGGCACGAAGGTGAATGAGGCGGAATCCAGCGCGAACAGGTTTTCATCTTTTACGCTGTTATAGAACAACGAGGCGTTCAGTTCGGCACGCCCGTCCAGGAAACGGTTTTTGCTGCCGATCTCGTAGCTCCAGGAGGAGGAATCCTTATAAGGCTCATCCTTCACGCCGCTAGGCGCGTTGTTGGTAAAATTAGGGAAACCGCCGCTTTTCGCGCCGCGTGCGACGCTGGTATAGATCGTCGAGTCATCGGTCAGGTCATAACTCAGCGCCGCGCGGCCCGTCACCATGTCGTAATTCAGCACCCCGCTTTGATTGAAGGAAGCCACCGTCCCGGGGAAACCGTTGGAACGATACAGCGATTCATAGCTTTTACGGTCATGGGTGTAGCGACCGCCTAACGTCCCTTTCAGTTTCTCGGAGCCAAACAGCGGCACCGTCACCTCGCCAAAGGCGGCATAGCTGTTGGTGGTGTAGTCCCCGTTACGCGTACCGTTGGTGGAAGCGAAGAACGCGGAATCATATTGGGTGGTCAGCTTGTAGCTGTCATGCAGATAGTTGATGCCGCCGACCCAGACAATATCCGCGTCATCGAGGCTACTCAGGCGCAGCTCCTGATACAGGCTGTTCTGGCTTTCATCATAAGTACTCCAGTCGGTGGCTGGAATAAACGCCGACGTCGGCATACCGAACACTTTGCTATAGGTCAGCGCCTCGGAGTTATTGGTCAGGTTTTTAAAATCGTAATGGTTCACCGCGGATACGGAGGTGAACTGCATCCGATCAAGCTGACGGCTGGCGGTTAATGACAGACCGGAGATCTCGCGATCGACCCAGCCTTTAGGAGCCAGATCTACCGTGGGGAAGTTCGGGCCATTTTTGAGAATGAAGTTTGACGGCGTGTTGTTGTCCCGCTCGTAGTTGCCGGTCAGCACGAAGCGGGTACGATCGTCGGGGGTGAAGACCAGCGAACCGCGGAACACCCCGGTTTCCACCTTGCCCAGCTTGCCGCCCGGCGCGTTGTTATCCACATCGGCGCCCAGGTTGGAATAGGCGGCGGAGAAGCGCCCGCCCAGGCGGTCCTCTATCAATGGCCCGGAAACCGTTAGCTGGCCCACGTTCTCGGATTCACTGTTCAGGCCCGCTTCCGCACGTAATGTGCCTTCAAAGGTATCGCCAGGCTGGCGCGTGGTGATGTTTATCGCCCCCGCCTGCGCATTGCGTCCAAACACCGTGCCCTGCGGGCCGCGCAAGACTTCAATCCGTTCCACATCCAGGAAACGCAGATGCGAACCGAAGGACGGTTGCGGCACGCCATCGATATAGGTCACGACCGACGTATCATCAAAGCCGAGCGGCTGAGCCATCGGCCCAACCCCACGGATCGACATATAGGTTGAGCGCATATCCCCCAGTGAGCTGAAGCTGATGTTTGGCACGTCTCGGATTAAGTGCTCCACATCATCAATGCGCCGATCGCCCAGCGTCTGGCGATCGAACAAGGTCATGCTGACTGGGACTTTCAACGGATCCTCTTTCACCTTTCGGGCCGTCACCACCAGGGTTTCGTCTTTTTTGCTCTCGGGGGTTTGTTCCGCGGTAAAAGCCGGGACTGAAATCGCCAAACCGCACAGCAGGCAGAGCGGTTTAGTCGTGTTCGTCAGATTTTGTTTGAAGCGAAACTGGTGTGAACTGGTGCGCATGACCATCCCCATTGTGCTGAAACAGAAACAAAAAAATCGTTTATATCCGTCACAATTATATGGGGGTGGTCATACGACACCCTAGTTAACTCAGCTATGGAAAAAGCCAAATGAGTTATGTTTTCAGCCAGTCAATGGCTGACTGAGTCGCGCGGGGGCATACCAAATTTGCGGCGATAGGCCGTAGAAAAATTACTGGGATGCTGATAACCCACATAGTAGGCGGCTTGCTTTACCGTCCATCCTTCAGACTCCAATCCCTGACGCGCACGGGTCAGGCGCTGGTCGCGCAGGAAGGAAAACACCGACTGCCCCATGACCGCCTGGAACTTACTTTTCAGTGCGCTGACGCTGATGCCAACATCACGAGCCAGGTCACACAGGCAATGGTTGCAGTCCAGTTCAGTGACCAGCTTATTCCGCACTTTCAGCATCCGCGTCACATCACGATGCGGTGCCTCCTCCTGAGGTAAGTTAGGTTTCGCCGCGCGCAGCGCCTGGGTCATAAGATCCAGTACGCAGCTATGGGTCTGTAGCCGACCAATCACGCAGTTGTCGCAAAAGCCAAACATCTCATTAGCCCGATCGATGGTGCACTGCGGGACGATTAAGTTGAAGATATGGTTACGTTGCAAAATACGTTCGAGTTGATCCGCCAACGCTTTATCGCTGATACGATCCGGAACCGCCTGAATCACCAGGCTGCGGCAATGATGCCCGCGCGGATTACGGCACCACAGGCGCATACGATCTTTGGTGGCAATTACCTTCGCCATGCCCCTTTCTATCGACAACGGGCTGCCGTCATCAAGATGATAATTAGGTTCATCGCCATCAAGAATCAGTAAAATAGTTAAACCATGGTGAAACGTGCCGCAGCGATGATCGTCACCGTTGGCGGTCAACTCACTGAGACAAAGGTTGACGCCATAGGGCAGCGTGAGCGTTTTGATTGTCCCTTCAAACTCGCCAGACTGACGAACCGAGCGATTGGTATTTGCCAGCTCATAGTCGTAGCCCCATTTGCGCGCCATATCGGTTAACTGCTGCAGAGAATGTAACTGGTGAGTGGATTGCATAAAAAACCCTCTTTGGTAAGTACCCGGCTGGCGAACTCGTCAGGTACTTAGTTCCCGAAACGAAGCTCAGGGAATCATCATACTGAGGTTTATAAATATGTAAATAATAATCATTATCAAGAAATAGTACTTTCCTGACACTTACCCATGCACAAACAAACGGGTCAGACGCTATGATAGCCTCATTACAGATGCGCCCTCCTCAGCCGGAGAGGGCGCATCCGCAACAGGTTAATTAACCAGGAAATACCAATAGATATCGAGCCAGTTGAGTCAGGCACTGTCTATCACTTCGCCTACGACACCACCAGGTAAGGCGCCACGCTGGAAAGCTTCTCGCAAGTCTCTGTCAGCTCACGTAATGCGTTCGACTGAGCAATCACCCCGGCTCCGGCCTGGATCCAGCTTCTCTGTGCATCCTGAAATGCGCTGCGCAGAACCAGCGCCGCTTCGAACGATCGATCGCCTTCCAGCATCAGTATCGCGCCGGAGTAAAGTTCACGCGGCACCGCCTCCAGGCGGAGGATGGCGGCCAGCGCCGGAAGCTTGGGGATACCGGATGCGGTGATCGCCGGGAACAGCACATCAAAAGCATCCCAGGCATCGCTGCCCAACGCCAGTTTGCCGCACACCTGAGACCCCAGATGTTGCACACTCCCCCTTTCGCGTACCGACATCAGATCGGTTACCGCCACCGAGTCACGCACGCACAGCGTTTCGAGCTCCCCAATCGCCGCTTTGACCGAGATAACGTGTTCCACAATCTCTTTGCTGTCGCTTTGCAGTTCTGCCCGATTGTAAGCATCTTCACCCGCCGAACCGGATAGCGCTCGGGTGCCAGCCAGAGGCTCGCTGGTGACGATGCCCCGCTCCACCGTCACCACCATCTCCGGGCTAAAACCGGTCGCGGCAAACGCCCCATACTGAAACAGGAAACTGCGTGCCGGAGTATTAGCTATTCTCCCGCGCCAGAGAGTAGCCGGCATGTCGATGCGCTCGGCAAGCGCCAGAGCGCGCGATACAATCACCTTGCTGTATTCACCGGCGGCGATTTCTTGAAGCGCGCGTGTCACCATGTTCCGATAGTCTTTACCCTGTGCTCCCAGGTCGACCAGCGGCGCGCCGTCAGTCGGCACGGGGGAAACATCCTGTAATTGCCGGGCGAGGCGCCGACATTGGTCAGCACTCTGCGCCTGGATCGTCACTTCCCCCGCGTCAAAAACCAGTTCATCACGCGGCACCATAAGAGACAGCAGTGGCCACTCGCCAGCTGAAAACGCGATCCCACGAATACAGGCCGCGTAATTAAATCCAACCATACCGAAAACACGTTGTCCCGCGCTGGCATGTTGCGTATGGAACTGGCGGGCGTAATGCGTCAGCGACGAGATAACGGGCGTCGTCTGACAGCCCTCTTCGCTTTCGGTGATTGCCTGCGAGCCGTCAGGTGAAAGGGTTAAACTCGCCCGTTTACCCAGGCCCACATACCAGCATGGCGGCCGTTCATAGACATAGTAATCCTCCGTCGGATTCTGCCTGATAAGGCTGACAATCGCGGCCAGCGTTCGATCCGCGGGCAGGTTGAATCGAAGTTCGGTGCGTGTATCCGTCATGTTGACTCCTGAAAGTTAAACCGCCAGCCGGGCCGCCAGCGCCTGTTTATTGATTTTACCAATCGGCGTCAGCGGGAAAGCGTCAACCAGCGTCAGCCGATCCGGCCATTTAAATGCCGCAACCTGTTGCTGTTCCAGAAACGCCCGCATCTCGGCCAGCGTGAGCGGGGAATGAGCGATGACGACCGCATGAATCGCTTCCTGCTGCTCTCCGACCGCATCCGCCAGCACCGTCACGTCGCGTACCAGCGGATGCGACCGTAGGCACTCCTCGATGTCATCGGCGGCGACCAACTCCCCGTGGCGGTTGATGGTGTCGCGGGTTCGCCCCACCACCCGCAGTGCGCCGCCGGGCAACTGCTGTACCCGGTCACCGCTGCGGTAGAACCCTTCGGCGGCAAACGCCTGACGATTGTGTTCAGGTGCGCGATAGTAGCCGCGAATGGTGTAAGGCCCGCGAACCAGCAATTCCCCAGCCTGCCCGCGCCTCACCGGCGAGCCCTGCTCGTCAACCACCCGGATCTCATCATCGTCGCATAGCGGTCGGCCCTGCGTGGTGGTAATCAGCTCTGGTGAGTCATCCAGGCGCGTGTAGTTCAGCAGCCCTTCCGCCATGCCAAATACCTGCTGTAGCTGGCATCCCCACCGGGCCAACAACTGGCGAGCGGTATCGGCGCCCAACCTTGCGCCTCCCACCTGAACCAGTCTCAATGAGCTAAGGTCGGGTTGTTCCCACTCCGCCGCGTCCAGCCATAGCGTTGCCAGCGAAGGGACCAGCGCCGTAAGCGTCACGCGGTGCTGATGAATCGCGTCAAACGCATCCTCAGCGGCGACGGTGGCCGGGACCACCACGCAGCCTCCGCGGGAAAAGATCCCGAGGATGCCCGGACAGGCGAGGGGAAAGTTATGCGCCATTGAAAGCACGGCCAGGTAACGGTCATCCGGCTGAACATGGCAAAGCGCGGCGCTGGCGCGAAAGTTGTAGTGATAATCGGCATGGGTGCGGGGGATCAGCTTGGGTAAGCCGGTTGTACCGCCGGAAAGCAGCAGCAAAGCAATATGCTGGGGCGCATCGCCGGGAGGCAATGCCTCGATCGCCGGCGCCTGGCTGGCGGCAAAACGCTGATCCGCCGTTGAGAGCAGGCTATGACAGGCGGGTGCCTTAGCGCGCAGGCTCGGCGCCTCAATTCCCGCCTGTTCGGCGTCACTCAGAAACCAGCGCGCCTGCGCCAGCTCCACCACGTGCAGGATTTCACGCTGGCGGTGAGCCGGTAACATCAGCACGGGCACCGCCCCGTTGAGGATCGCCGCGAACAAGGCCACCACAAAATCGGCCCCGTTGGGCAACTGAATAATGACCGTTTCCCCGCTTTGCATCCCTCGCTGCCGGAGTTCACCGGCGAAACGACAGGCCTGGTTGATTAACTGGTGATAACTCCAGTTGCGGCCCGGTTCGATCAGGGCGGTGCGGTCGCCATACTGCCGCCATTGCAGAATCAACTGGCCGAGCGTTTCCGGCTGCCAGTAGCCGCGTTGCGTATAACGCTCGGCCAACTCCGCCGGCCAGCGCATCTCCTCTGGCAGGATACGATGATCGGGGGAGGCAATCGGTTCAGACATACAGCACCCCCGCCTGCGCGGTCAGACGTTCCACATGCAACCCGGTTTCGCGGGCAAGATCGTCCAGACCAAAGGTATGCCAGACGCTCCGGTTACGGATCACCTGCGTGGCGCAGGGGCCGCCGCTAACCGTCCAGCATGAAGTCAGCAACATGGTGTCGTCGGGTCCCGGCTCACCCTCAAGGGTCGCGTGATAGTGACGCTGGCCGATCGTTTCACTGGCCAACGTCATCGTCGGCAATACCATCGGTTTTTCGACCGGCAGCAGCTCCACGAACACCGGCGCGCCGGGTGCCAGCCGCGGCAGCAATATTGACCACAGCGCCTGACGCGCCGGCGTCGTCAGGTGTCCCAGCACCCCGAAGGCGACGACCGCGCCCAGGCGCTCGGGCAGGTGCAGCTTGTCCACCGTGTCCGGGATAATCGTGACGCGCCGCCGCAGTTCCGGCCTTTGCGCCACGCAATGGGTCAGCACCGCGCGCATGGCCGGGGCTGGCTCCACCGCCAGAATATCCACCAGCGGCACGGTTTCGGCTATCGCCAGCACCGTTCGTCCGGTGCCAGCGCCGATATCCAGCACCGGGTCGTGAATATCGGTGAATGTCGACAGCCATTCACGCAGCGCGATTTCACCTGCAGAGTGCGCGCGACCAACCAGATCGTAAAACTCAGCGACCGGCGAGTAGAAATCTTCCATAGACTATCCTTCACTAAACGGAGGTGAGAACTGCCGTAATGCCTGCCGCACGCAAGCCACCACGGCGGCACGCTGATGGGTAATAAAAAAGTGATCGCCAGGAAAACGATGCACGATACATTCAGCTGAGGTGTATGCCGCCCAGGCCTCGGCTTGCGACAGGGGCAGTTCACTGTCGCCTTCACCGCTCAATACCACTATCGGGCAGGTGAGCAAACGCGCTGGCTGCGGGCGGTAATTCTCAATCAGTCGGTAATCATTGCGGATCGCTGGTAACAGTAACTCCGCCAGATCTGGTTGTTCGCGCAGCGTCTGGTTATCGGCGCTGAGGCGCAGCAGTTCCTCGATAATTTGCCGATCGCTACCCAGATGAATGCGGCTATCCAGCGGATGAAAATCCGGCGGTTGGCGGCCTGAGACGATTAACAGTTCTGGATGCAGGCTGTGGGCAGCCAGTGACTGCGCCAGCTCATGGGCGATGGCGCCGCCCATACTGTGTCCGAACAGGGCAAAACGCCGCCCCGCCAGATGTGGCAACAATTCCTCCTGCAAGGCGGTCAGCATCTCAGGCATATTGTCGATGAAGGGCTCAGCGAAGCGGTCCTCGCGTCCCGGATACTGCACTACTGCCAGTTCCGCCTCCGACGCATCAAACAGGTAAGGCCACGGACGAAACGTACTGGCCGCTCCACCGGCATGAGGTAAGCAAACCAACAACAACGGCGCAGCAGGGGCGGGCTGATAAAAACGTAAAAAATGCTGGCTCATCGCGTGGTCTCCTCAATTAACCGATCAATAAGCGGCAGGACGACCGGCGTGTCGGGGTAGATCAGTTCTGGCGGCCCCAGCAACGATGACACCCGATGCCAGAATCCTGTCACGCCCAGTGCCCATTGCACCTGCTGTTGCGCCAGTGCAGGGGCGTCGATAGAGCGCTGAAAATCCGCCACCGCGCAATTAATGGCCTGCGGCCACACTTGGTTGAAAATTTCTCTGAAGCTAACGGCTTCGCTACCGGGCAAAAGGGTGCTACTGGTTGCCGATAAACGTTCTGTCCCCTCGCCCTCCAGCACCAGACGATGGGTTTCATCACGATGGGTATGTAATCTGGGGCTCCAGATCGCCGGGCCGTGGGTATCCGCGAGTGCCAGTACGCCGCTTTCGGCGGTGATGGTCAGGCGGTGCAGCAATAGCGCGTGGTTGTCGGCGTCCGCCGGATGGATTTGGTTTTGCACGCGCAGCGTCAGCGGTACGCCGCCGATACTGCCGTGCAGACAGGTATAAGGTCCCACCTGGCGGGGCTGCATCAGCTCCAACTGCGCCGGGCGCAGTTTGCCCAGCGCGCGCGCAATCACATCCAGCAGCGGGTAGAGAACCTGCGCGCCGCACACGCCTTCAATGTATTGCACCGGCTGGCGCTGACGCAAAATCTCGGCCGCCTCAAGAAAGCGACGGATGGGGGCCACAAAGGGGTAGAAGGCATTGATGCCAAAACGGACGCGATGCCGGTGCGCCGTGCGCAGGCAATCGGCCAGTTCGTCAGGATGAAGCGGATGCTCCTGCAATACGTGAATGCCCCGCGATAACAGTTGACAGGCGATTTCCGCGCCCTTGCCACCGGAGACGGCCGCCCTCACCACCACACAGGCAAGATCTATATCGGCTGGCAGACTTGCCACCGAGGTGTAGTGCGCGATATTCAGCTCACGGGCGTAGCCCGCGGACGCGGCAGAGCCGCTGGAAAGGATCCCGACCAGTTCAATCGTCGGATTGTTGGCCAGCGCGCGCAGATAAAAGCGGCCAAAGCTGGTGCCACATACGATCGCGCGGCAGCGCGGTGTCGAGGTGAGACTCATATCGCCCCCTGCTCTGGCTGCATATCGGGCAGATACTGGCTGATATGGGTGCCTGCATGCAGCCGTGTGATATCAGCCAGCACGGACGCTGGTCGCAATACACAATCGGCAAAATGTACGCCCGGCGCAATCTCGCCGCGCATCAGGCTCAGAACGGTACTGACGGCAGTGGCGGCGGTGAGCGCCAGGCTGCTGTCCGTGCGCACCACGACGCGCCGACGCCGCTCCCCCTCCTGCCGCCAGTCAAACACCATCTGGTAATAAGGGGCGTGGCCCGCCAGATCGATTTCGCTAGCCTTCTCCACCGCTGCGCGGGCCAGCGCGAGACTCTGCGAAGTGCCATCCACCTTGCCGCGCAGCCCGATCAGCGTTTCCCGCAGGCGTTGGCCGCTGAAAACGTTGAACCAGCTCAGGGCGGAGAGGTGGTGGCGCAGTGCCAGCCGCTCGGCATCAGCGCTCAACCAGGGCAGTAAGGTGACATGACCGGTGAAATGCGCCAGCGTATCCGTCTGCTGCGTTGACAGAACGTGGCGTGCGCGACGGCCGAACCGCCAGCCAGCACCGGCCTCGCCGTACCAGTAATCGCTGTCCTGCAACGCATTGCATTGTTCATTTAACGACAGCACCAGATCGGCGGCAGCCGCGCCGCTCACCCGCTCAATACCGCCGCTGTAAACCGTCAGATCGCCGCCAGCACGCTGGCTCATCCAGCCCGGTATCAGATTCGCCAGCCCGGGCAACATCCCGGCGGAGAGCACCGCAATCCAGTGCCGATCGCCAGCAGGTTGCCGCTGTAACAGATGCCACGCTGGGCCATCTCCTGAGACATCCACATAATGCGCATGCGCCGAGGCGGCAGCACGCGCCACCCGATCGAGCACCTGATAGGAGGGACCGGCGCAGTTCACCACTGCGACGCAACCCCGGCAAAACTCGCGAAGCGCCGCCTCCTGCCATAGATCCACCGGCTGAGCTTCCGCATCCAGCCGTGTCGCCAACTGCTGTAAGGGATCGCGACGGCGACCGCCGAGCCGCAATGCGAATCCGGCCTGAGCCAGCCAGCAGCTGACATAGCGCCCTGCGCCGCCGGTGGCGCCGAGTATCGCGATGATGTTGTCGTTCATCAGGCTTCTCCCGGCACGGTGTGGCGCGCGATCAGCGCAGCCAGGGTCGGCGCATGCTGACGAGCCAGGCAGCTAAAATGGTCGCCGGGCGTGTCTTCAACAATGAGTTCACCCAGGCATAGCCGGCGCCAATAGTCGTGGACGTCGCCGGGCGTACCGGGCAAGAGGGGATCGCTTTCACGGTTACGCACCAGAATGGTTTTACCAAACCAGGGGTCGGGGCGATATTGCCCCACTGACGCCATGCTGTGTCCGAACAGCGCGTAGCGGCTTGCAAACAACGCGCTGGCTTCATCCTCCTGATGATAGGCTCCCTGGGCCATGCTGGTCGTCTGTAATGCTTGCAGGCGAACGGCCTGCGGCTGCTGGAACCAGCGCGTCAGCGCCTGCACGACCTGCTGATGGCCGTCGAGGCCATCAAATGCGTCTTCGGCGATACGCTGTGGGGTCCGTTGCAGGATAGCGCTCACGGCGGCGGCCAGCGCTGGCTCCTGCGGCAGCCCCAGTTTCTCCAGGTCTGCCCCTATCGCGCGGGCAAACACGTAATCCACCAACCGCGCGTCATCCACCTGCGGCGGCTGATACGCGCTGATGACCACCAGCTCGCGCACGTTTTTGCCGCGCTCGCTGAGCTGACGGGCGATTTCCGCCGCCAGCAAGCCGCCAAGGCAATATCCCAGCAACGTGAAGCTTTCCCCCTGCGCTGACAGCGCATCGGCATAGTGACCGGCCAGCGTAACCAACGCCTCATGCGGCGCCAGCGCCATAAACGCCTGCTGACTGGGCAGTTCGAGACCAACACCACGAGCAAATCGCGACTTATCCAAGCTCGCCAGCAGATGCTGATACGGCTGGAGATTGCCGGTACCGGCGTGAAGCAGCACGCAGCAGTGGCGGTGATAATCCTGCTGGCCCCACAATGGAACCAGCACGGCGCGAGCAAGCTGCTGTTGCTGCTCACCCTGTGTCGCGCTGCTGCGTAGCAAATCCGCCAGCGCCATCACCGTGGATTCCCGCAGCAGATGGCGCAGCAGGGTTTCCCATTCGAAATGAGCCGCCGCCGCGACCCGGGCGCGCAGACGTCCGATCATGCGTGATAACAGCAATGAATCGCCGCCCAGCGCATAAAAATCAGCATCGCGCTGTACGTCCGCCACGCCCAATACTTCCGCCCAGACGGCGGCAATCTGCTGTTCCAGCGCATCGCGCGGGGCGTTACCGCTGCCTGTCTGCTCCACCTTGGTCAGCGGCTGCGGCGCGGCGCTCAGCAACCGCTGACGATCGGTTTTACCGTTAGCCGTACGCGGCAGACGATCCAACAGATGTAAATGCGTAGGCACCATATAACCCGGTAGCCGATCGCGCAGAAAATCTCGCAGCTCATCGCGGCGGAGGCTGGCACGGTCCGTTTTGAACTGGGCGATAAATACCCCTTGCCCGGAGCAAGACAGTGCGCTTTCCGCCAACGGGGCGCAATCGGATATCGTCGCCCCCGCCTGCGCCAGCAGGTCAAGCCACTGCTCGCGAGTAAAGAACGTTTGATCGGTGGCGGCACGCAGATCGGTAAAGCCCGTCAGTTCCGGGAAAAACTCCATCGAAACCAACAGCGGGTAGTTATGACGGCGGAAAGGCTCGATAAACACCAGCGTACCGCCGGGCGCCAGCAATGAGGAGAATTGCGCCAGCACGTCACCGGCGTTGCGGGCGTTATGCAGCACATTGGCGCACAGGATCACATCGAAGCTATTCGCCGCCATCCCCTGCCGTCCGGCATCTACATTCATGTCAAAAATGCCGTAGTGCATCCAGGGGTAAGGGGCGAAAAGCTTACGCGCTTCAACAAGGAAGAACTCTGACAGATCGGTAAACCAGTATTCCGGCTGCCAGGGCGCCAGAGCAGGCACCAAATCGCTGGCAGTCCCCGCCACGCCGGCCCCCACTTCCAACACCCGTAACGGACGGGCGCTGGAAGCCGCCAACGCAGTAATCGCCGCAATCACGATCGCGTTCATACTCTGGCTGACCAGGTTATCCCGGTAGGCCGCGTGGGCGGTCGACAGTTCGCCTTCCGGGAACAGAATACCGCGGACATCGGTTTCGCCACGCAGCAGCCCGCTCAGGCAATTACTGCAAACGCGGATATAGTGCAACGTCTGGCTGCCATAACCGGCTCGCTGTTCGAGCTGTTCTACCTCGCGCCAGCACTGTTGTAACCTGGTCGCATCGCAGGGGATCAGGTCTGCGTAGCGTCCCTGTGCGTCCTGGGTGAGCGCACCGGCGCTGACCAATCCGTCCAGCCAGCGGCGCAACAGGCGCTGATGCACCTCCGCCACCCCGGTCGCCTGATAGATCTCCTCCAGCGCGTGACGGGAAGCGGTCGTGGCGAACAGGCCATCCTGACGCAGGCGATCGGACATCGCGAGAATCGCCACGCGATCCGCCCCTGCCATTAATGCCCTAAAAGCTTCACCATCAATCTGCTGTTCAATATGCTGCGCACGCAGCCGGGCATTTTCCATCGCCGGCCGACTGCTGGGCTGATCGCCCGCCGCCAGTTCCGCGAATCCCAGCAGATTACGCACGTTGCCATGATCTTCCGTCAGGCATACGGCCGCATCGGCAACAGCCGGATGTTGGCGCATCGTCGCAGCGATTTCCCCCAGTTCAACGCGGTGTCCGCGGATTTTGACCTGGTTATCGATTCGCCCGAGAAACTCGATGTTGCCATCTGGCCAGTATCGTCCCCGATCTCCGGTCAAATACAGGCGCAGTCCGTCATCGCGGGTCACAAAACGCGCGGCGGTCTTCTCGTTGTCCATCCAGTAGCAATCCGCCAGCCCGTCACCACTGATGGCGATCTCGCCGCTGACCCAGTCAGGACGATCGCGCAGGCGCTCATCAACAATATGCAGTTGCTGATTGGCCAACGGTTTACCATACGGAATGCTCTGCCACGACGGCGCGACGTGCGTGACCGGATGGAATACTGACCAAATTGCCGCTTCAGTCGCTCCGCCCAGTGCTATCAGTTGAGCATCGGCTGCAATGGCTCGCAGTTGTGTCAGCAATTGGAGTGGAACCCAATCTCCGGATACCAGCGCCAAGCGTAGCGTTGGCAGGAGGTGTTGCGTATCGGCCAGCATCTGCAACTGGGCTGGCACGCTGTTCCATAGCGTGACGCCATATTGCGTGATGCATTCAGCCCAGTGTGAAGGGTCAGCTTTTCTCGTTTCCTGCGGATAGATCAGGGTGCCGCCCGCCGCCAGCACGCCAAACAGATCGTACACTGACAGATCGAAACTCAGGTTAGCGACCGCCAGGACCCGATCCTGGGCGCTCACCGTAAAGCGTCGATTGATATCGGCAATCGTATTCCAGGCGGCATGGTGGTTGATGACCACGCCTTTCGGTTCACCGGTCGACCCGGAGGTGTAGATAATATAGGCAGGCTGATGGAGGCCGATTCTGCGCGGCTGGAAATCACCTGCAGAAGTTCCAGTACGCCAGGCAATCGGAACGACGTCCTCAGGCAATTGTTCAGGATCGTCACAGATTGCCAGCCGCACCCCGGCGTTACGCAAAATCGCCTCCCGGCGGCGGGCGGGCTGTTGTGTATCAACCGGGACATAGCACCCGCCATTGATCAGGATAGCAAGAGGGGCGAGCGCATGGGCGCGCCCTTTCCCGCACATCACCGCGACGGTTTCGCCCGGACCGTGCCCCGCCCGCTGCAAATCCGCCGCCAGTCCGTAAGCCCGCGCGGCCAGCTCGCCGTAAGTCAGGCTCCCTTCATCGTCCCACAGCGCAATGGCATCCGGCTGCCGCTCCGCCTTATCGAGGAATCCCTGCTGTAGCAGCCGGGCGAAATCTGGCTGGCTATCCGCGTTAGTCTGTTGGCGAACGGCGGCTTGTGCCGCAGGCAGCGTCAGCAGCTGACGCTGGTTAAGACAAGACTCACCCTCCTCCAGCAGCCGCTGGATTAACCCGCTGAAGGCATCAAACGCGTGCTCAATAAACCGCTCGGGAAATAGCCCCTCGCGCGAGTCCCACGCCAGCATCATGCCATCGGGCTGGGCGGTGACCTGGCAGTCAATCAGCACCTGTGGGGTTTGGGTTAAACCCTGCTCGATACGATAACGCGCCGGGGTCTCCCGTTCCCCCTGGCCGAGCGTGCTGGTAAACACTATGGGCATCAGCACCGCCTCACCATGATGGCGCGACAGTTCACTCAACACCTCAAGGCCTGAGAACGCGCTATGGTCGAGATCGGCAAACAAGCGCTGATTGAGAGTCAGCAACTGTCGGGCAAACACCTCATCCTCACGCAGATCGACCTCCAGCAGGGTGACGGAGGTGAAATCCCCAACCACACGTTCAAGGTCACGATGCTGCCCCTCGCGGCGGAAAATGGGCAGATTGAGCGTAAAGTGGCGGCTGTCGCTGTAGAACCTCATAACCTGCGAGAACGCCCCCAGCAGCAGCACGTTCAGCGTCACCTGTGCCTTCGCGGCCAGCTGATTCAGGCGCTGACGCTGTTGATGGGACAAGCGCAGCTGGCGACGAACAAATGTGGCCTTCTCAGCGGCGGCGCTAACCGGCAAGGAAGGAGCACCGGGGAGCTCAGGGATGCGCTCCCGCCAATATTGCTGCGCCTTACGGTAGCGTGCGCCCTGGCGCGCGGCGCGCCGGGCAATCACATAGTCACGGAAACCCAACGCGGGCGCGGGCAACAGCGTCTCGGGCGCAAACAGCAGTTGATCCAGTTCATCCACCAGCAGATAAAGGCTGGCGGAATCCACCAGGATCAGCTCAATCGACAACAGCAGGCGGGTTTGTCCTGCCGCGAAGATAGCGGCCGCGGCAAAAAGCGGCCAGCGCTGGTAATCCGCCGGGGCAGCCAGCATCGCTTCGCGCAGCTCAGCGATACGCGCCTCAATTTCTGTGGTGGGCAGGTCTGGCCATTCGTGTTGTTGCGGCTGGAACGGCGGCACCTGCGGCAAAACGCGCTGGTATCCCTCCTCCTCAATCACCACCCGCAACATGTCATGGCGAGCGATCAGTTGATCAAACGCCCGATTGATCTGCACCGGCGTGACGGGCCGCTCAAAACAAATTTCCAGAAATCCCCGACAGGCGACGCCGCCGAACGCGAACGCGCTATGACGCCCGACAAAATAGGCCTGTTGCGCTTCCGTTAAGGGGAAAGGGGCAAAACGCGCATTGGGATCGGCTTGCAGTACTGCCCCGCTCTCCTGCTGCCTGAGCCAGTCAAGGATGGCCGGTTTATGGTCGCGCAATTCCTGCATAATGGCTTCGGTCATCACGCCCGCGGGGGCGCGAAAGCGCAGATTGTTCTCCTCCTGCCACAGTTCAATGCCCTGAGTTTCCAGTCGTACGATAACGTCAGAAATTTTCACAATAAGCCTTCTTCCATACTGTTTTTGTCAGCCAAATGCCTTTCGACGGATGCGCAAAGGCCCGAGAGGGTAGCGTCAGCAAAAAAGTCTCGTAGTGTCAGACGGATACCGAAGTGTTTGCAGATTTGCGCTACCAGGCGGGTGCCCAGTAGCGAATTACCGCCAGCGCTGAAGAAGCTTTCGCTGGCATGGCCCGGCTGCGTGCCCAGCACCTGCTGCCAGATGTCCGCCAGCGCCTGCTGGTGAGGGTCATCTTGGGACAACGCGGTTTCCACAGCTTGAACGGTGAGCTGCGCCAGCGCCTTGCGGTCGATTTTGCCGTTAGCGGTGAGCGGCCAACTGCTGAGCGAAATGATGGCCGCAGGGATCGCCCAGCCAGGCAACACGCTACGCAGCCCGCGCTGCACCGCGTCGAGCGTGCTCTCACCCTCATAGAAGGCGTGCAGGCTGGCGCTGACGCCGCTCCCCTTGAGTACCACCACCGCACGGCGTACCCCCGGACAACGCTGTAACTGCTGTTCAATTTCGCCCAGCTCAATGCGGTGGCCGCGTAGCTTCACCTGACCATCGCGTCGCCCGAGGAATTCGAGGACGCCGTCGGGGCGGTAACGTCCCATGTCGCCCGTGCGATACCAGCGCTGCGGGTAGTCGCCGCTAAAGCTGGCCTGGGTCAGATGCCGATCGCCACAGTACCCGCGCGCCACCCCCACCCCGCCAATCCATAGCTCCCCGGCCACCCAGTCCGGCAGATCGCAACCCAGTTCATCCACCACCCTGAACTGCTGATTGCGCAGCGGTAACCCGTAAGGAACCGATGTCCAGTCGCGCGGCGGCCGGTCTGGAACCGCCCAGGCGTTGGACCAGATGGCGGCTTCCGTTGCCCCCCCCAGCGCAATGGTCTGGCACAGTGGAGCAATACGTTTCAACCTGGCGGCAATATCTGGACTGACCCAATCGCCTGACAGCAATGCCAGACGCAGCGCCGGTAATTCACCGCCGCGCAACTGCGCGATTTCGAGCGTCATCTCCATCAGCGTGGGGACACTGTTCCAAACGCTCACCCGGTGCTGCTGCATTAACGCCAGCCACCCCTCGGCATCGCGATATTCTTCTTCCGCGCTGAGCACCAACTGCGCGCCCTGGCCCAATGCGCCGAAGATATCGAAAACCGACAGATCAAAATCGAGCGCGGCTACCCCCAAAAATACATCCTGGCTGCGGATGGCGTAACGCTGACAAATATCGTCGACAGTATTACTGACGCTGCGGTGTTCAACTTCCACGCCTTTGGGTTCACCGGTCGATCCGGAGGTAAAAATGATGTAAGCCAGACTGGATGCATCGGGCAGTTCTGGCTCAGGCAGCGGCGTGCAATTGAGTAGCTGTTCAAGGGGAAGAGATGTGGCGCCGTCCACGCGACCAATGGCGAACTTCGCCTGTGCTTTGCGACATAACAATGCCTGCCTGGCGGACGGATGTTTGCCATTGACGGGCAGATACGCGGCCCCCGCCGCCAGTACGCCCAGCACCGCTACTATCTGATTAACGCCGCGCGGCAGACCTATCGCCACGCAGTCGCCTTCGTTAACCCCCTGTTGCTTAAGCCCCGCCGCCGCCGCAAGCGCGCTTTCCCGCAGCTCGCCGTAGCTAATGCCGCCGCTCTGCCCGTCCCACAGTGCTATTCGCTGCGGGTGACGACGCGCCTGCTCAAAAAAGCCCTGATGCAGCAGCGCCGGGCCCTGCTGCGGTGCTGCTGTGGCATTGATCCGCTCGCGAACGCGCTGTTGAGCAAGTGGCAACTGGCGCGGCGGCGGTAGCTGCCAATCTTCGTCGGCCAGCCACTGCAAGGCCGAGCAATAGCTGGCAAACATCTGCGCCACCATCTGCGGTGGGAAGAGTTCCTCCAGATAATCCCAGCTCAGTAGCAGGCCGTCTTCGAGGTCAATCACCTGATGGTCCAGCCACACCTGCGGCGTCTGAGACAACGTAAAATCGGGCCAGGGCGCGGCTTTCGCCAACGCATCGGCTACGCCGAGCATGCTGGTGAATACGACCGGCACCGCGCGCGTTTCACCGCCATGGTGCTGAGCCAGTTGTCGCATCACACTAACAGCGGAGACCTCCTGATGATCCAGATCGCGCCAGATTTGCGCCTGCATCCGCTGGGCATGGCTGAGCCAGCTCTCATCCGCTCGTGCGTGGTATTCAGCCAGTATTAGCGAGGTAAAGTCGCCGATGATCCGGTTGATATCAGGATGAACCGGCTTGCGGTCAAACAGCGTCATGTTAACCACCAGCGAGCGCTGCCCGCTCCAGCGACTCAACGTCTCGGAGAAGCAGGTTAACAGCAGCACAGAGGGGGTGATTTGCGCCTGACGCGCCCGTTGCACGATCTTTTGCCACTGCGACGTTGCCAGTCTGGCCTGAAGGCGGCGGAATACAGGCTGAGTCAGTGTTTCCGGTTCAACCCGCGTCGGTAACGCTGGCGCGGCAGGCAACGAAGCCAGCCGCTGCTGCCAGTATTGGAGGGATTCAGAGGAGGTTCCCTGCCGCTGGCGCAGGCATTGGTAATCGCGGAACCCCACGGCAAGCGGCGGCAAAGGTTGCTCAGGATGCTGGTAGTAGTGGAACAGTTCGGTGAACAGCGTCAGCATGCTGAGGCCATCGACAATCAGGTTGTCGAGCAGCACGGCCAGCCGAACCTGGCGATCGCCGTAATGGATGACCTCGACGTCGTAAAGGCGCCCGCTGTCGGGGGCGAGTTTCTGTCGCGCCATTTGTTGACGCCGTTCATCCAAAGAAGCAGCGCCCAGATGATGCTGGCGGAAGTGGTAGAATGGCACCTCCTGCACAATCTGCTGTTGGCCGTCTGCGGTGATGCGACACCGTAGCATGTCATGACGCAGCACCAGCTGATGCCATGCCTGCTCCATGCGCGCGACGTCCATACCCGGCAGTTCATATTCGTTGTAGCACTGCGCCGCGATATTACCGAGCGTGAACGCCTCCTGGCGGCCTAGCCAGTACGCCTGCTGCACATCGGTCAGCGGGAAGGGCTGGTAGCGGCAGGTCGCATCATGCACTAACACCGGCTGCTGCACCGTTGCTTCACGTTTCAGGCTGGCAGCAAACGGGCGTAGCACCGGGGTGCTAAACAGGGATGAGAGCGCCCCACGGAAACCCGCCTGTTGCAGTCGGCTCATCAGGCGGGTTGCCACCAGGCTGTCGCCGCCAAGACTGAAGAAATTATCGCTCGCGGTAACGTGCGGCACCGCCAGCAGTTCACGCCACAACTGTGCCAGCAGAGTCTCCGCCTCGCCGCTGATGGGCAGTTGCTCATCGGTAAGCGCTGCCTGCTCCAGCCGCTCCGCAATCTGTCGGCTGATTGTTTCACGATCGACTTTGCCATTGGCGGTGAGCGGGATCTGGCTGATTTGAATCAGGTGCTCAGGCACCTCATAATCCGGCAGGCTGTCCTGTGCGGCGCGTTTTACCGCGGCCAGGTCGATCGGTCGAGAGGCCACCAGCGCCGCCGCGAGCTGCCGCGTTGGGCCGGTTAACACCACAGCCACGGCGCTTTCCACCTGCGGCAGACGACTGAGCGCGCCTTCCACCTCGCCCAATTCAATGCGGTGGCCACGGATCTTAACCTGATTATCGGCCCGGCCAAAGAACTCCAGCACGCCATTGGGACGATAGCTGGCGATATCGCCGGTGCGATACCAGCGACGTTGCTGCCACACAACAAACTTCTCTGCGCTGCGCTTTTCATCACCGTGATAGCCCATCGCCAGGCCGGCCCCGCTGACCCACAGCTCGCCTTTGACCCAGTCCGGGCAATCATCTCCCTGTTGGTCCACCACTCGGCATTGCATATTCGCCAGCGGGACGCCGTACGGCGCCGTTGCCCACCAGGGATCGTCAGGTTGGATCTCATAATACGTCGAGTGAATTGCCGCCTCGGTCATCCCGCCGAGGGAAACAAAACGCGTCTGCGGTGCCAGTTGCCATAAATCCTGCGGCAACTGACGTACCACACGATCGCCCCCGACCATCACCAGACGCAGCGCCTGAGTGAGTCCATGCGCCTGAGCCGCAACGGTAATCATCTCGATCAACGCGGGTACAGCGCTGATGACGCTGACCTGCCAGTGGTTAATTAACCCCACCCAGGCGGCAGCATCACGGCGCTCCGCCTCGTCCACCACCACCAAAGAAGCGCCGCAGCCAAGGAAGGTAAAGATGTCATAGGCTGAGAGATCGAAATCAAGGGCAGACAGGGTGATGGATCGATCGCTATCGCTGATGCCGAACCGCGCCGCGACGGCATCAACGGTGTTCGCCACCGCGCCATGACTCACCACCACCCCTTTAGGGGTGCCAGTTGAACCGGAAGTGAAGATAATGTATTTCGCCGCCTCAGCAGGCTGAACACAGGGCGCGGCCAGAGGTGTCGCCTGTAATGCCTCACTCAGGCTGGTTACCGCTACGCCCTGCGGCCAGCTGAGCTGATGCAAACTGTTTTCATCGCACAGCACTCGCTTTACCCCGGCATCGCGATAGACCATCGCGCGGCGCGCTTGCGGTAAACCGATGCCGGAAGGGACATAGCAGCCCCCCGCCGCTAATACGCCCAGCGTCGCGACAATTTGCTGGGGGCCTTTTGCATGGGTGATAGCGACTCTGTCGCCGGGTTGTATCCCCTGTTGCTGTAGATAGCCCGCAACCGCCAACGCCTGTTGTGCCAGGGTGCGGTAATCCATCCGTCCTTCCCGGCCCCAAAGCAGCGCGGTGGCGTCCGGATGTTGATGGGCCTCGGCAAAGACGCGCAGGTACAGCGGCCGTGAATCCGGGAAGGAGAACGCGGTCTGATTGGTGAGCCGACGTACCTGGCGCTGACTCTCCGGTAATGGCAACGTTACCGGCTGGCGCCAGTCACATTGGATTAATTGCGCCACCAGTTGACAGTAGCTGTTGAACATCGCCGCGATCATACCCGCCGGGAATAACGCTTCCAACGCATCCCACTCCAGCAGCAGGCACCCGCGCGACTCGCTGATTTTTGCGTCCAGCCACACCTGCGGCGTTTGCGTGATGGCATAAATTGGTTGGGGAAAGGCATCCGAAAGATCGAGCGACGCGTCTTTATCCAGCCCGATAACGCTGGTGAACACCACCGGCATTGAGGCCATAGTCTGACCTTTCTGGCGGGCCAGTTCGCGCAATACCCAGATCCCGGACACGCCGCGTTGCGCCAGAGCCGCCCCTTCCTGCTGCTGCAAGCAACGGGCCGCAGCAAGAAAATCGCCTCCGGCGCTGCTTTGATAACCCAACAGCAAAATTGAAGCGAAATCACCGACCACATGGTTGATCTGCGGATGGCACGGTTGGCGATCAAACATCGTTAGGTTGATAGCTAGCGCGGTCTGGTTGCTCCAACGCGCCAGCACTTCGCCATAGGCCGCAGCCAGCACCACGCTCGGCGTAATGCCGTAACTTTTCGCCACCGCCTTTAACTGTTGCCAGCGATCGGGAGATAACGCATAACTCCAGCGCCTGAAACGCGGCTGTTGCAGGGTTTCAGGCGCGACCGCCAGCGGCAGCGCGGGGCATTCCGGTAACGTTGAGAGGTGCCGCCGCCACCATGCCTGCGCCTGCTGCTCGCGTTCCGCGGCGGGCCGACTTTGTAATAAATAGTCGCGGTAGCGGATAGACAGTTCCGGCAAGCTGGAGCGAGGATCGCGATACAGCCGATCCCATTCAGTAAACAGCACCATGATGCTGCGACCATCCAGCATCATGCTGTCCAGACTGACGAATAAACGCTGGCGCTGCGCATAATGGGCGACATGGATGGCGAACAACGGCCACTGACACGGATCATAAACCTGATGCGACAGCGTTTCGCGCAGGGCTGCCAGTTCAGCCTGTGCATCTTCATTCAACCAATGTTGTTCAATTGCCCACGCGGGGAGCTGCTCCGCAACCTGCTGCTGCCCGTCCTCCGTGACGCGAACGCGCAACATGTCATGACGCAGCATCAGCTGACGCCAGGCCTGCTCCAGCCGCACGACATCCAGATTCTGGCCGTCGAATTCAACGTAGAAGTGCGATCCTACTGCCCCCAGCGTCATTTCCCCGGAGCGACCTATCCAGAAAGCACGCTGGATATCGCTGAGCGGAAACGGTTGATAGCGATTGGCTTCATCGGCGCTAAGCGTCTGGTCAGGCACCTGATGCTGGCGTCGCACATGGCTGCAAAATGCCGCCAGCGTTGGCGTGGCGAAGAGTTCGGCCAGCGGCGTGGTCAGGTTCTGTTCACGCATCCTGGCGATTAAGCGCGTGGCGATCAGGCTGTCGCCCCCCAGCACGAAGAAATTGTCCTCGCGCCCCACCTGCGCAACCTGCAGCAGTTGCTGCCATAGGGCGGCGACCTGTTGCTCAATCTCCCCTTCGGGAGGCTGAAATTGCCGTTCAGCGCTCGCCAACTGCCGCTCTGCCTGCTCCTGCAATGCGCGACGATCCAGTTTACCGTTCGCCGTCAGCGGCATTTCTGCAAGGAACTGATAGTGCTCCGGCACGGCATAGGCTGGCAACTGCGCCTGTAACCAGCTGCGCAAGGTAGCATGGCTCAGGGGTTGCAACGTTACCAGGCTGGCGCACAGCTGTCTGGCCGCCGGCGATACGATACCAACGCTTGCCTGAAGCACCTGAGGATGGCTGAGTAACGCGGTTTCAATCTCCCCCAATTCAATACGGTGGCCGCGTATTTTAATCTGCTGATCGGTGCGTCCAATGTATTCGATGATGCCTTCAGGCCAGTAACGTACCCGGTCACCGCTGCGATACCAGCGGCGGCCAGCATGCTCAACAAACTTTTCCGCGCTACGCACAGGATCTTTCAGATACCCCAGAGCCAGACCGGGTCCGCTAACCCACAGCTCGCCACCGACCCAGGCCGGGCAATCGCGACCACGCTCATCGACGATACGGCAATACATATTTGCCAGCGGCTGCCCGAAAGGCACTGCTGACCATCGCGTATCATCCGGTTGCAGGACAAAAACCGTTGAATGGATAGCCGCTTCCGTCATCCCGCCCAGCCCGACAAATGCCGCCTGCCCGGTCAGCGACCACCAGCGCGAGGCCATCTCCGCCGGGATGCGGTCGCCCCCCATCATCACCAGACGCAGCGATGGCAGGGGGGTGTCGGCCGCGGCGGTAAGGATCATATCTAATAGCGCCGGAACGCAACTGATGATCGTGACTTGCCAGCGCTGTAACAATGCTACCCAGGCGTGGGCATCCCGGCGCTGGGATTCATCGACCACCACCAGACCTGCCCCACGACTCAGGCTGGCAAAGATATCGTAAGCCGACAGGTCAAAATCCAGCTCAGAAAGCGAGATGGTGCGATCCGCCGGCGTGAACCGGAACAAGCCATCGACGGCATCAATGGTATTGGCCACCGCACCATGTGAAACGGCCACACCTTTTGGCGTCCCCGTCGAGCCGGATGTAAAGATCGCGTACATGGCCTGCTGAGGCGAAACCGGCAGGCAAGACGGCAATGGCGGGCTGGCTAAGGCCGCGCTGAGCGGCACCACGGCCACCCCTTCTGGCCATGACGGCTGGCAACCGGGCCGATCGTCGCGCAATACCCACCGCACGTCAGCCGTTTGATATACCCGCTGGCGGCGTTGTAACGGCACCTCTATCCCACACGGGACGTAGGTAGCGCCGACGGCTAAAATACCCAGCACGGCGATGACCTGACCGATGCCCTTCCCCATGCTGATAGCAACGTAGTCGCCTGCCTTCACGCCCTGCTGCTGCAGATATCCGGCAACGCATAATGCCTGATGCGCCAGCTCGCCATAGGTCAGCTGCTGCTCATCCCCCCACATCAGCGCAATCGCCCGGGGGCGCCGTTGAGCCTGGTGGAAAAAGCGCTGATGAAGCGGGATACCCGATGCGACAGGGACTTCAGGCTGTGGGAATGGCACCAGCGGAACCGGCGTGGCAAGCGGTTTCTGCCAGTTGGCGGGCTCCTCCAGCAACTGAAGCGTACGCTGACGAAACCAGTCAAACATCGCATCGATAACCTGAGGTAAGAACAGGTCGGCGCGGAAATCCCAGTTCAGCAGGATCCCCCCCTGATACTCGGTGGCCTGGGCATCCAGCCACACCTGCGGCCCCTGCGAAATTGACCAAACCGGGTCGCCCAGCGTCTGTCTGACATAGGGTTCATATAATTCACCTAACGCCAGTGCGCTGGTGAAAACCACCGGAGCCAGTACCTGTTCGCCATTTTGCTGGCGGGCAAGATCGCGCAGCACCTCAACACCACTGTAGGCCGAATGCGCCATTGCCTGATGCAGTTGCCTCTGTAATTTCCTCGTCTGGGCGATAAAGTCAGGCTGACTGGCAGGCTCAATCGTCACTAGCACCGAGCTGGAGAAATCACCGACCAGCAGATCGACCTGGGGATGGTCGGAGTGGCGGGAAAATACGGGTAGGTTAAGCACGAAGGGGGCGGCCCCGTTCCACAAACCAATTGTCTCGGAAAACAACGTTGCCAACACGGCCGGAACGGTCAGCCCAGCCCGTTGACTCAGCTGTGACAGCCTCTGACTTTGAGCTTCATTGAGAAAGAAGTGTTTGCGTTCAGTACAGGGAACTGCGCTCGATGCGCGCAACGGTAAGGCGGGCGGACCGGCCAAATCGGCTAATTGCTGCTGCCACCAGCGGCGATCTTCCTGCCACTGCGCTTGCTGGTTTTCACGTTTTTGCCGAAGATAGCTCTGATAGCTGAAATGGAGTTCAGGAAGGGGCGCGTCGGGCTGGGCATACAGTGAGGCCAGTTCGCGCAATAATATGCGCAGACTGGCGGCGTCACCCGCGATCATATCCAGATCCAGATGCAGCCGGCTGCGCTGTCCGGGCAGCCGCGTCAGCGCCAGCATCATCGTCTGGCCCTGGTCAATATCCAGCCGCTGGTGGGTGTAGCGTTGACGATATTTTTCCAACTGTAGCGTCACTTCCGTGGCGCTGAGTTCGGTTAAGTCATTCACCTGTAACTGACAATCTGAAGCCGCGACAGTGTACTGTAACCCTTCGCTATTGATACGCATCCGTAACATTGGATGGCGGGCGATAAGCTGCTTAAATGCCAGATTAAGACGCTCAGGCTCCAGCTCCGCCCCATCGAGCTCAGCATAAAAATGAGCAGAGACCCCGCCAAGTTGCTGTTGCTCCTGGCGACCGATCCAGAAGGCATGTTGCATCGCCGCCAGTTCAAAAGGGGCTTCGCCTGCGTCGGCGTGCATGGCTGGCGGCTCGGTGACGCTATTGGCCGCCCGCACAATGGCAATCCATTCCGCCAGCGTTCTTTTTCCAATTAGCTCGGTAAACCTGACGGAGATACCTGCGCGGCGCAGTTCACTGGCCGCACGCATAGTACGCATCGAATCCAGGCCGTGGCAGATTAAGTCACTTTCGTCATGCAACTGCTCTGAGGGCACATCTAACAGCCGGGTTAACAGACTTTTTAACAGCGCTTCTGGCGAACTCATGGTGGTGATATCTCCTGTCAATAGCCGAAAACAGGTTTCGGCTATTTCCTTGCTAATGAGGAGATATGTTGGTTTTAATCACCGTCCGCCGTCATGCGTTATAAGTTATGCTTTAAGACATTTGACTATGCGAAGGGCCAAATAACAGCATCGAATATGTGCTCTTCACTCAGAAAGGTTATGAAATTCAAAACCGTCCCGCTCAGCGCTGAAAACGCCGGATATCCGGTTCTATTATATGGATAGTGTTCACCCGTTCCCCGATAAATGCGCTGCTTTGAAAAAGCGCTGATTTTCCGCGCCCGACGCCTGATATTTTAAGCCATAATAAAATTGCTAACCCTGACGGGCTCGTATAGCATAAATAGAATATATCTTCAGCTTCAATCATGGTGTGATTTTAATCATGTTTGTGTTTACAAAAAAATTACCTAATAGCAAATTCATTCGTTCACATAAAATAGGCCATATTATTCGCGAACCCTCAATAGGTGTTTGTGAGATCGAGTTTCAAACAGGAAACTATAGCGATGCACTATTTACAGAACATTCAATTCAGTTTCCAGAAAAGCTCTTCGCCGCGGTAGCAAAGCGTCGCTGCGAATATCTGTGCGGGCGTCTTGCAGCTCAAACGCTATTACACGAAAAACAAATTTATACCCAGGTAACCCAATCCACAGAAGGTGCACCAATATGGCCTGGTGGATGGCTTGGTTCTATTTCTCATACAGACCACTGTGCGATAGTGGTTATTTCCCCGAAAAATAAACGATGCATTCTCGGTGTTGATATTGAGAATTTTAACCCTGAAGCGCTTAGCGAAATAGCCGAGACGATCGCTCAAGAAAGTGAGCGAAAATTCATGGCGGGAACTAGAATTGATTATAATATTGCATTACACATTACATTTTCGGCAAAAGAAAGCTTCTACAAGGCGCTATATCCCCAGGTGAGAAAATTTTTCGGTTTTGAAAGCGCTATAATCACTAATATATGCACGCGCAATCAAACCTTCAGTATACAGCTGACTCACGCCCTGACGCCCGCGCTACCTGCCGGATTCCAGTGCACCGGTTATTATCAACTCGATAAGGACAAAGTCGTTACTATTATTTACTAATAATAGTAGATAGGCTCATCCGATTTAATACTAATGACAAACATTAATAATAAAACCCTTATTGCACCAATAAGATAGATGAATATAAAAAAGGATGATCCCACCTACGTAATATGGACTCAGCCCTAACGAGATCCTGGTTTTCAAACTGTTTCGGGCTAAGATCGCGACACAAACTGTGGCAACATCAGCGATTGTAATCGTGCTCATACTGCCACACAGCGTATGCCGTTTCAGCAACGCCCGACAGACAGCTCATCAACCTGTTTAGCCAACTGCCGCTTTTCAGCGAATTGATTTTCGCGTTTCGAGACGGTTATCGCTGCGGTTGTTCACTGCGCCACAGGTAACACTATGACTCGTACAGGATAAGCTTCCGAGAGTTTACTCACTTAGGGCCTATTCCAGTAGGGCAATTGTTAAAACTCGCGTACCGTCTCGCATTGTTATGAGTATTCGAGAGTGAAACGCTTTTTTAATTTTATCTTTTTCTGCATGATAGACGATACTCAATCGGAGAAAGGTAAATGAAATGAAAGTGTTAACATTTGGGGAAATAATGTTGCGATTGAAACCGCAAGGTAATAATCGCATTCTTCAGTCCGATCTTTTTGAAGCCACATACGGCGGCGCAGAAGCGAATGTCGCGGTGTCTCTGGCATTACTGGGCAATGATGCCGCGTATCTGACGAAACTACCGCCTAACCTATTGGGCGACACCGCGCTTTCTACGTTACGTAAATATGGCGTCGATACATCGAAAGTGTTGCGCGGCGGCCATCGCCTTGGGATCTATTTCTTTGAAAAAGGCGCCAGCGTGCGTTCGACCAACGTGGTCTATGACCGCGCGGGTAGTGCGTTCGCGGAAGTAAAGCAGACGGAATTTGACTGGGACGCTATTTTTAGTGACGTCGATTACTTCTATTTTTCCGGCATCACGCCGTCCATTTCGGCGGAGCTGGAACAGGCGGTGACATCGGCCTGCGTTTACTGCCGCGAGCACGACATTCCTGTGATCTGCGATATGAATTACCGCGGCAAAATGTGGTCGCCGGAACGGGCGCAGGTCGTGATGTCCAAGCTGATGAATTACGTGACGGTGTGTATCGCCAACGATGAAGATTTTGAGGCCACATTAGGTATCAAGGCGTTTGACGGCGATATGTCACGCGGCATCGATCAGATCGAAGCGTTTAAACAAGGCATGCAGGAAGTAACGCGTCGTTATCCCGGCTGTAAAGTTGTCGCCAGCGTGCTGCGCAACATTCGGTCGGTTGAAGATAGCCAATGGATGGGATTATTGCTGCAAGATGGTAAATTCCATGAAACTAACCGCTATAACGTCCATGTCATGGAAGGGGTTGCTGCGGGTGATGCTTTCGGCGCCGGTTTAATGCATGGCCTTCTTCATCAGTTTGATGCGCAAGAGACCATTGATTTTGCAATTGCCGCTAGCGTATTGAAGCTCACTATCAGTGGCGACCTCAATCTGGTACAGGAATCTGACATTCGTTCCGTGATGAAAAAGGGAGGCGGCGCGAGCCTGAGTCGCTGAACGCCCAGCATGATCCCGATAGCTTAATGCAATGCAGTGGGTTATTTGGGATACGCGGGTTTACTATAAGGAATAACGCCGTCGCCGTGTGCGACGGCCTACGCCGTTGGCTATTGAGCCCGATTAGACTCCACACACCATCGCTAGCACAACAAAATACTGACACTTATTGTTGATGCAATGCCTGACAGCACGCACGGCTTCTGACAAAATAGCCATCATCTCCGCTATTTTAAATTGATGGGTCGTATCTCAGATGGCAGCAACAATTATTGATGGTAAAACGATTGCGCAGCAGGTCAAAGATGAAGTTACTGCGCGCGTCGCACAACGTTTAGCAGAAGGGAAACGCGCGCCGGGCCTGGCGGTTGTACTGGTCGGTGAGAATCCGGCGTCACAAATTTATGTCGCCAGCAAACGTCGGGTGTGTGAGGAGGTCGGTTTCATCTCTTGCTCTTATGATCTACCCGCCACGACCACTGAATCTGCACTGTTAACACTGATTGACCAGCTTAATGCCGATCCAACCATTGACGGCATTCTGGTCCAACTGCCGTTACCGGAAGGCATCGATAATACCAAAGTGATCGAGCGTATCGCGCCGGACAAAGATGTAGATGGCTTCCATCCCTACAATGTAGGCCGTCTGTGTCAACGCGCACCGCAGCTACGGGCCTGTACGCCACGCGGTATTATTACCTTGTTGGAACGTTATCATATCGCCACCTGCGGGCTGAATGCCGTTGTGGTTGGGGCATCTAATATTGTAGGGCGCCCAATGAGCCTGGAGTTGCTACTGGCCGGCTGCACAACCACCGTCACGCACCGTTTCACCAAAAACCTGCGCCACCACGTTGAAAATGCCGATCTCCTGGTTGTTGCGGTGGGGAAACCCGGTTTCATTCCTGGCGAATGGATCAAACCAGGCGCGATTGTACTGGACGTGGGAATCAACCGTCTGGAAAGCGGCAAGGTGGTCGGTGATGTAGAATTTGAAACCGCGCGTGAGAGGGCATCTTACATCAGCCCGGTTCCTGGTGGCGTTGGCCCTATGACCGTAGCGACGCTCATTCAAAATACATTACATGCCTGTGAAACATATCATGACCAAGCCGAATAACGGCTGTCAGGACAAAACAGACAAGCAGGAATTTATGACAACTTTTCATCTTGATAAACACCCGTATGTGGAACTGTGCGCCTTGTTAAAATTGCTGGGCTGGAGTGAGAGTGGCGCGGCGGCCAAGCTGGCCATCGCGGCGGGTGATGTGACCGTTGATGGTCAGATAGAAACGCGCAAACGCTGTAAAATCGTCGCTGGGCAAACGATCCAATTTAACGGCGATACGGTAAAAATTGACGAATAGCGTTTAAACTACAAATAAGTAGTACAAACAAATAATAAGTAGTACAAACAAACGCGCGATGAAAGTAAAACCGCCCGTAACGTGAAAACTGCGGGCGGTTTTACTGCGGAAGAATAAGCGTTATTTCCTGCGCCAACTCGTGCCCTGGGGGCCATCTTCCAGCACGATCCCCATTTCATTCAGTCGATCGCGCGCCCGATCCGCCAATGCCCAGTCCTTCGCTGCGCGAGCATCCTTACGTTGTTGGATCAGCGCTTCGATTTCTTTCACTTCATCGTTATCCGCCTGCACGCTGTTTTGCAGAAATGTTTCAGGATCTTGCGCCAGCAGGCCAAGTACTCCAGCGAGTTTACGAAGTACCGATGCCAGATGATCCGCTGCCTGCTGGTCTTCGGCTTTGAGACGATTCACTTCACGCGCCATATCAAACAGCACCGAATAAGCTTCCGGCGTGTTGAAATCATCATCCATCGCTTCGCGAAAACGCACTTCAAACTCGTCTCCCCCCTGTGGGGCGGCTTGCGGATTCGTTCCCCGCAGCGCGGTATAGAGCCGCTCTAACGATGCGCGAGCCTGTTTCAGATTATCTTCACTATAGTTTAACTGGCTACGATAGTGGCCCGACATCAGGAAGTAACGCACGGTTTCCGGATCGTAATAGGCGAGTACGTCACGCACGGTGAAGAAGTTATTGAGTGATTTTGACATTTTTTCGCGATCGACCATCACCATACCGGAGTGCATCCAGTAATTCACGTAAGGGCCATCGTGCGCGCAGCAGGATTGCGCGATCTCGTTTTCATGATGGGGGAACATTAAATCTGAGCCGCCGCCGTGAATATCAAAGTGCTCACCGAGTTGCTGACTGTTCATGGCCGAACATTCAATATGCCAGCCAGGGCGCCCCTCTCCCCACGGAGATGGCCAGCATGGCTCACCCGGTTTGGACATTTTCCATAGCACAAAATCCATCGGGTTGCGCTTAACTTCGGCAATTTCAACGCGAGCACCCGCTTGCAATTGCTCCAAATCCTGACGCGATAAAATACCGTAGCCCGGAGCGGTATCTACGGAAAACATCACATCCCCATTACTCGCTACATAAGCATGGCGGCGCGCAATCAGCGTTTCTACCATGGCGATAATATCGGCAATGTGATGCGTCGCGCGCGGTTCCACGTCCGGGCGCAGAATATTCAAGGCATCAAAATCGGCATGCATCTCTGCAATCATGCGGTTCGTTAGTTGGTCGCAGGATTCCCCATTTTCAGCCGCACGTTTAATAATTTTATCGTCAATATCAGTGATATTACGCACATATTTCAGTGAGAATCCCAAATACCGCAAATAACGCGCCACCACATCAAACGCGACGAAGGTACGCCCGTGACCGATATGACACAGGTCATAAACGGTGATGCCACAGACATACATACCCACTTGACCAGCGTGGATAGGTTTGAATTCCTCTTTTTGGCGACTCAGGGTATTAAAAATCTTTAGCATCAGGGCATTCCACTAATTTTATAAAAAAGCATCTTCAATAGCGCACAGCATTCACACGCTAGGTTACGGCTGCGATTGATAATATCAGGGCATCAAGGGGTTGATACCTAATGGCGTATTGAAACCTGAACCCTACTGTATTGCAAGGTTAAGAAGACGGAATCGGCAAGATGAAGGATAAAAACAAAACGACCCGGAAAAACCAGGTCATTTTGCATTGGCGTTACACGCAACAAGAGCGCAACGGACCGAAAGCATTCAGCGCCAGCGTGGATTCGTCATCACCGAGTATTTTCCACAGCCGAGCAACGCGATCGCCAAACCCGCGAAGAAGAAGACGGCAGCGCTTTCAACGGCCCACGCGCCAGTTTTTTCCAAAGAGAAGAAGTTATCAGAGTGGACCAGCAGTGCGGCAACAAACATCGTAAAGGAAAAAATCAGGGCAGAGGGACGAGTTAAAATGCCGAGTATCATCATGATCGGTATAATGATTTCGCCGATATAAACGCCATAACCGATAAATGAAGGTAGACCAATATTGGCCAACATTAATTTAATAAAACCTATCCCGCCGTGCAATTTATGCCATCCATGGAACAACATCAAAACACTGAAAGATACACGCAAGAGCAATTTGCCAAGATCCGGTTTATCTAACAGACGATTAATACTATCCAGCATGATTCACCTATCCATTTAGAGGTATTTGTCGGTAATGAGAATGGTACTCAGATTAATCTGAGTCACAAAAAAAGAATACGTTGAAAATGCGAAATCTTGATCTAGAACAACAAAAAAATCATTCAAATAAATCATCTGTACATTAGGTTTTTCATCAATTTATTCATACAACGCAATAGTTATCTAGCCTTGCTTCAATTGTAGTACTCCAGTCTCTACCAGTAGTAAGTCGAAATCGCGTAGGACTATATAGATCAAAACAAATACAATTACGAAGCGTATTGCCCCCATAGGGTCGCAACATTTCATTCATAACTGCTCATCAATAAACATAAGTTACCCATGTTGGTGTTAACGAATAGAAAATTATTCACAAAATTTAAAAGAGGTATATGATATGCATCATATTACTTCTTTCATCACGCCCTGATCCATGGCGCGGTAAAATATGAGGTTAAACTATGCAACGAATTGTAATACCAGCGAATTATGTTCATACCCGGACAACACCATTTTGGACAAAAGAAACCGCGCCGGCCTCTATTTGGCAGCGTCATTTGGATGCCGGCACGCGTCAAGGTGTTTACCCGCGTTTATGTGTGATGCAAGGGGTCATTCGCTATTATGGCTACGCCGATGAGACCAGTCCCGAACAGGTCGAGACATTGACCATTGAGGCTGGACAATTTGGTGTGTTTCCTCCAGAGAAATGGCACAGAATCGAAGCATTAACGGATGATACGTTATTCAATGTGGATTTTTATGTCGATCCAAAAATTCTGATAGAAGGTTGAGGTAAACATAATGACAAGTGAAAATAAAGGCTATGCATTGACTCTGCTAAATCGAGATAATAACCAAAAAGCAGAGAAAACTTATCTTAAACCAATGGCATTTTATGTACCCGATTTTGCGGCGAGTGCAGTAAATGAGTTGCTTAACGAACTATCGCTGAGCGGCGAAAATAAAAAAGGTTTTATGCTCACGGTAACCAACAACAATAATGGCGTATCCGTCGATAAAGCCCTCCCCTCCGTAGAAGCGTTGCACGATAAAACGGCGTCGGCCGAAGCCGTAAAAGAACTGGTTAATATCGTGCGAGGTTATGATGCCGATGAAGAAACCAACGTCTGCGGTTGGTAAAAGAGCAAGGTTTTACCGTTAAAACCGGGTTTTCCCCGTCGGACAGATATTATGAAACAGGGTCACAGGCGTAGGCTCTTGACGTTACAGGAACTTCCGAGCACGAATTTCGGACTGTGTCCCTCAACGATAAAATAATCGTTGAAGAACGATCCGTGTACCGCCTTATGGTACTCCGCGCAATAAGTTGCCCTACCCTTTATAGCGCGTTTTAAAATCAGGTATGGCGATTTTGTATTGACAGAAGGAAAAGGCAACAGTTACCTTACGTCTACTGAATCTGAATTTCTTCCCAAGCAAACATGACAAATCATCGGTTCTTCTTGGTATTCTTCTTTACCTTCCCCTGAGTTGGGAGGCGATTTGTCGTAAGAATACGAAGACGAACAAAAAAGCCTCCTGAACCAGGAGGCTTTTTTTATATAAGAGCCTAAGGCAGGTAACCGCATCATGACAGACAATCCATTACTGGCACTGCGAGAACGCATCAGCGCGCTGGATTTGCAATTAATTGAATTATTGGCACAAAGGCGAGAATTAGCGTTGGATGTCGCCCGCTGTAAACTCCATTCACATCGTCCTATCCGTGATAAAGAGCGTGAGCGTGATTTGTTAAACAAGCTGACGGCCGCAGGGAAAAAATATCACCTTGATGGTCATTACATTACCCGCCTGTTCCAACTCATCATTGAAGATTCAGTACTGACACAGCAAGCCTTGTTACAGCATCATCTCAACCAAGCAACGTCACCTTCTGCGCGTATCGCGTTTCTCGGACCAAAAGGTTCATATTCCCATCTTGCCGCGCGCCAATATGCGGCACGACACGTCGAACACCTTATCGAATGTGGTTGCCAGAAATTTCAGGACATCTTTAGCATGGTGGAAACCGGCCAGGCAGATTATGGTGTCTTGCCGATTGAAAATACCAGTTCTGGTTCGATCAACGATGTCTACGATCTGTTACAGCACACGGGGTTATCTATCGTTGGTGAATTAACGCTCCCAATAAACCACTGTGTCCTGGTTGCCACCGAAACGTCACTGGCACAGATCGAAACCGTCTACAGCCATCCACAGCCGTTCCAGCAGTGTAGCCATTTTATCAATCGTTTCCCGCACTGGAAGATTGAGTATTGTGAAAGCACGGCAGCGGCGATGGAAAAGATCGCGATACTCAACTCACCAAAAGCAGCAGCGCTCGGCAGCGAGGCCGGAGGCCAACTTTACCAGCTACAGGTATTGGAACACGATCTGGCGAACCAAGCACAAAATATCACTCGTTTCATCGTGTTAGCGCGTAAACCTATCGAGGTGACCGAGCAAGTTCCGGCGAAAACCACGCTTATTATGGCCACCGGTCAGCAGTCAGGCGCGCTGGTGGAAGCACTACTGGTGTTGCGTGACAACGGTATCGTGATGACTAAACTGGAATCCAGACCGATAAACGGTAACCCGTGGGAAGAGATGTTTTATCTGGACGTACAGGCCAACCTGCGCAGCGAGAGCATGCAGAAAGCGTTAAAAGGACTAACCGCCATCACGCGATCGCTCAAAGTGTTGGGGTGTTACCCCAGTGAAAATGTTGTACCTATCGATGTGAACGAATAATGAAATGAAGCGATGATGAAAAACCATCCCAATGTTGATCGGGATGGTTTTTTTAATACATAAATATCATGTTCACTATTGACGGATATCGTTAGCCTGGCGCAACAATACCCGGCTTTCCGCCTGAAAGCGTTTGGCATAGTCGCCAAACCAATGTTCCACTTTCTTGAAACTGTTAATAAACCCAGCTTTATCCGTCTGCTCCAATAACGCTATTGCTTCACCAAAACGCTGGTAGTAACGCTTAATCAGCGCCAGATTATCCTCTGAATACATAATAATATCGGCATAAAGCTGTGGGTCCTGCGCAAATAGGCGCCCGACCATGATCAACTCCAGACGATAAATAGGGGATGACAGAGTCAATAGCTGTTCGATCTCTACATTTTCTTCTGCTAAATGTACGCCATAGGCGAATGTTGCAAAGTGGCGCAGCGCTTGAATGAACATCATGTTTTGATCGTGTTCGATCGCACTAATGCGATGCAGACGAGCGCCCCAGACCTGAATTTGTTCCAATAACCATTGGTATGCTTCCGGCTGACGCCCATCGCAATAGACGACAACCTGTTTGGCAAGGCTACCACTGTCGGGGCCAAACATAGGATGAAGGCCCAGCACCGGGCCGCTATGCGCCGCCAGCATCGCCTGAAGCGGGCCATTTTTTACCGAGGCCAGATCGACCAGAATACAGTCGGCTGGCAACGAGGGAAGCCGCGCAATCACCTGCTCAGTGACATGAATAGGCACACTGACTATGACCATTCCTGCATCCGACAGCAGTTCTTGCGCGCGCGGCCAGTCCTCCTGCTCCAGGATCTTTACCTGATATCCCGATAGCGTCAGCATTTTTTCAAACAAGCGCCCCATTTGGCCCCGCCCGCCGATGATGACAACCGGGCGCAATTGCGGACACAACGTTTTAAAGCCTTTGTCGTTTTCGCTGGTGTAGGACTCGCGCATGGTACGCCGCAGAATGTCCTCGATGAGATCGGGCGGAACCCCCATCGCTTCCGCCTCTTTACGCCGTGAACTGAGCATAGCCGCTTCACGATCGGGCGCATAAATGGGAAGGCCATAGCGGCTCTTCACTTCCCCTACTTCAGCCACTAAATGCAACCGGCGTGATAACAGCGCAACCAGCGCCTTATCGACCTCATCTATCTGATCTCGTAATGCGGTCAGTTCAGCTACCATAGCGTATTACTCTCCTGAATGTTTTCCCCGTGCGGCATCCAGTTCTTGATGAACGGAACGCAGCAGCGCCTCTGTACTTTCCCAACTGATACAGGCATCCGTTACCGATACACCATAGCGCATGTCTGAACGCGGCTGTTCTGAAGACTGATTCCCTTCGTGAAGGTGGCTTTCCAGCATCAATCCAATAATAGAGCGATTCCCCGCCTTGATTTGTTCCATCACGGCATCGACAACAAGCGGTTGACGGCGATAGTCTTTATTCGAATTACCATGACTACAATCTATCATCAGCGCCGGTTTCAGTCCCGCATCCTGCATCTGTTTTTCACATTCGGCGACGTCCTGCGCACTATAATTAGGTGTTTTGCCTCCACGCAAAATGACATGACCATCGTGGTTCCCCTGCGTTTGCAGCAGGCAGACCTGGCCAGTTTGGTTAATGCCAACAAAGCGATGCGGCATTGACGCCGCCTTCATGGCATTGATCGCCGTTCCCAGGCTGCCATCCGTACCATTCTTGAACCCGACAGGCATGGATAAGCCGGAAGCCATCTCACGATGTGTTTGTGATTCGGTGGTTCTGGCCCCGATAGCCGACCAACTAAACAAGTCGCCTAAATACTGTGGATTATTTGGATCGAGCGCCTCTGTCGCTAATGGCAGCCCCATTTTGACTAAATCTAACAGCAAGCCGCGCGCAATATGCAGACCGGCTTCCACATCAAATGATCCATCCATGAACGGGTCGTTAATGAGCCCTTTCCAGCCCACGGTGGTTCGTGGTTTTTCAAAGTACACCCGCATCACAATATAAAGCCGATCGTTCAATTCAGTGGCGAGCGACTGGAGGCGGCGAGCATATTCCAACGCGGCATCGGTATCATGGATAGAGCAAGGCCCGCAGACCACTAACAATCGATCATCTCGACCATGAATAATATCCGCAATAGCGGATCTGGCCTGCGCAATAGCGCGCCGATCGGCATCGTTAAGCGGAAATTTAGCTTTTAGTTCGTCAGGGGTAATCAACACCTGCTCCGCCCGAATATTAATATTATTAAGTGAATCTTTTTGCATGTTCCCATTCCTGAAAAGTGCGGTATGTTCGCCGCCGTCTGTATCTGTTGTTATCGGTACAATCGACGCATGATGTACACACCTTAACACGAACCGTAAAGATTTCAATCCACCCACTGTAAATAAAAATTACCATTAGCGTATTACTAAAAGCGGGAGGGATATCTGACAATATTGGTGCGACATAACCCTACCTCTCTCCAGCATTAATAATGGTAGAATCACGCTAATAAGGGGGAAGAATGCTAAAAGCTATAATTATAGATGACGAGCAACTGGCGCGAGAAGAACTCAGCTTGCTGCTGGAAAATGAACCAGATATTACGATTATCGCGCAGTGTAGCAATGCGCTGGAGGCCATACCCGCAATTCATCGACTACAGCCAGATGTTATTTTTCTGGATATACAAATGCCCAAAATCAGCGGATTAGAGTTGGTTGCCATGCTCGACCCAGAAAATATGCCTTACGTGGTTTTCGTCACAGCCTATGATGAATATGCCGTAAGGGCATTTGAGGAGCATGCTTATGACTATTTACTTAAACCGTTGGACGCACAGCGATTAGGCAAAACGCTAAACCGGCTGCGCCGAGGCACGAGTGTAAATAAAAATGTACAATCAATTTCAGAACCGCTGCTCCGCCATATTCCCTGTAATGGACATAACCGTATTTTCTTACTCAAGATTGAGGAAGTTGAATACCTTTGTTCGGAGCTCAGCGGCGTGCATGTCGTCGGTGTCAGCCAGTCTGGCTATACTCAACTTTCGTTGAAAACGCTGGAAGAGAAAACGCCCTTCGTCCGCTGCCATCGTCAATATATGGTTAACACCGAACAACTAAAAGAAATCCAGCTAATGGAAAACGGTGCGGCAGAAGTGTTAACCCATACGGGAAAACACATACCGGTCAGTCGTCGCTACCTTAAATTACTTAAAGAAAAACTGGGCATCGCCTGATAGTCATGCATTAGCAAGCACGATCGATATTCAACCAGGTAATAACGTGGGTCGGGCACATATCGCCCGATGATACCGCGAAACGAGTTGCACCATCGCAAAATCACGCGCCAGAAAACAGGCGCCTTCCACCGTCGCGTCAGAGCCCATCTGTGATATTTCAATACGCGTCTCCTTATTCCGCTTCGTAAACTCATCGGCAATCATCTGAGCAAACACCGGATTGCGGGATAATCCCCCCCCCAGAACAAAAATACTTGGGTCTAAAATAGTGGCCGCAGTGGCGGCAATTCGGCCAAGCGCCACGCTATGTTCTAGCATCAGGGCTTGCGCTAACGCATGCCCTGTGGCACCAAGTGCAAAAAGCGCCTCTGGCGAGGCAGGCGGGCTTGTGTCGTTCTTCAGAAAACATTCCGCGGCCCTTTCCATCAAACCAGAGGAACCATAACGTTGCTCAATGGCATCAGGATCGGAAACCCGTGCGTGACTCCAGGAGATCGGAATCTGGGCTAATTCCCCGCTATATCCATGCCCTCCCCGAATTAACATACCATCCGCAAAAAAACCCAGCCCAATACCCACGCCAATTTGCATATAAGCGGCATCATCATGACCACGCATCAATCCTTGCTGAAATTCAGCCACTGTTGCGCAGTTGACATTATTTTCCAGAATGAATGGCGTGTTAGAAGGCAGTCCGCAACTCGCGACAAACGTTTCGGCGATATCTAGTGCAGGAGATCGCGGGCGATGAGGATGAGAAAGCTGACGAGGCACTTCCTTATTTACTGCAACAGTCACCGCCAGCGGCGCGGCATCTAATGCCACAAGAGCGGCGGCGCGGGCAAGCAATCCACCAGCCAATGCACCAGGGTGCTCGAGAGAGTTATTGCGTTTGATGCTACCGCTACCAACACATTTACCATTCAGCGCTCGGCCAACATAGCTAATTTGTGTGGAACCGATATCGACACCCAGCACCCAGCCAGCGTCCTCGCTGACACCATACACAATTGTGGCGCGCCCGCGCGCCCCCTGTTCACGCCGTAGTTCACAAACATAATTGCTCGCTGCAAGTTCGGCGAGCGCCACGGTAACGGAGGGAAAACTGAAACCAGTTCCTTCTGCTAGTTGTTTTCGAGTCGCTTCACCTAATCCGAGTAGACAGGCGAAAACTGCCTGTGCCACCTCTGTCAGCGCGGGTTCATTGCCTGTATTCATGTCTGTCTCCTTGAGTCATTTAAATATAAATAAATGCTATGTATTTCACAATAATAGCGCTTGACCCAATTATAAAAGTCGGTAATTTTAATATATAAATTAAACATTATCTTAGCGACTGCAACCTTTTATCGCCGATCCCAGGGCGTAAGTTAGCAATCGGCTTTCCCTTCCCTAAACGGTATGCAGGCGTAAGGAATCAATAAAAATGAGTGGTAATGAGCGGCCCCTCCTTGTCGGGATCGATGCCGGAGGCAGTAAAACACATATTCAGGTAGCGTCCGTCAGCGACGGTAAACTGTTATTAGACCATGTATATGAAAGCACGGGCTGGGCAAACCTGAGCGTTCAGCAACGTGCTAGCACGTTATTGGAACTGGTAGAGACAGCGACAGGCGCGTACGGTATGGCAGTCGCCGTTGTAGCGGGAGTACACGGCAACGACACACCTGAACAAGAAGCAATGCTCAGTGCGCCGCTTGCCGCACGTTACCCGTTGGTGCGCGTACTCAACGATTCTCATTTGCTCATCCTAGCTTACGGTAAGACGTCTGGCACCGGCCTGATAGCAGGTACCGGATCGTCTGTTACCGCGACAGTCGGTGATAAAGCACTAACCGTCGGTGGCTGGGGCTGGATTTTTGGTGATGAAGGCGGCGCGGCAGGCATTGTCAGAGATGCAGCAAAAGCGGCGTTAGACGCTTACGATCGCGGTGACCACGATCCCTTTATCGATGATTTTCTGGCCTGGTTTTCTCTCGATCATCCCCACAGTCTGGAATACGTCTTTTCGACAACTGAACCACGTGTATGGGCGAAAGCGGCCTCGCTAGTCTTTGATTTTGCGAAAAAAGGCTCGGTGCGCGCACTGAATATCATCGAACACCACGCGCGCGTGCTGGCAGGGCAAGTCGCGTTATTGAAAGAAAGAGGGGGTGATGTAAGCACGGTGGTATGCGCTGGCGGCGTGATTGTTAGCCAGCCCTTATTGTTTAACGCCTTTAACCGGGAAGTACATCGTTTGGTGGGTGATACCACCGAAACAGCGCTGCTACGCGACCCGCCAGTTACAGGCGCGCTCAATCTCGCACGAGATCTTTACCTCACGTCGCAACAGGGAATGCTCTGCCCTACCTTGGCTGCGACCCAAACCGCCTCTTCATTAAAGTGGAGAACATCCGATGAGAGCATTCAGTAGCACGTTGTTCGCCGGTGTGGTATTCGCCGTTAATCTCGCCCTTATAGCGCCGACCCACGCAGTAACACCCAATAATCAACTGGTAATAGCCACATCACTGGCCCAGATTCTGTCGGTCGATCCTCAGCAGGGAACAGAACCCAAAACGCAGGAAGTGCTGGCGGCGGTTTACGATCGGCTGGTGTATGCTGATGATGCCGATAAAAACGCCATTAAACCTCAGCTAGCCGAAAAATGGGACATTGATGATACTGGCATCACATTTCATTTGCGTCCTGCGAAATTTTCCTCCGGCAATCCAGTAACGGCACAAGATGTCGCATTCTCGCTAACTCGTCTGTTGAAGCTTAATCAATCCGCGTCAGCCTATTATAAAAGTGCGGGCTATACGGCGGATAATATCGACTCGCTAATTAATGTTATTGATACAAAAACGTTCCGTATCGATCTGACCGATAACGTCACGGCCGAAGACTTGCTCTATCGCCTAGCGATGGGCATTTCCAGCGTGGTGGATAGCATCGAGGTCAAAAAGCATATCGATCATAACGATTATGGCAATGCATGGTTACGGAATCACGTCGCAGGTTCTGGCCCTTTCACACTACGCCGCTGGGTACCTAACGATACGGTCATCCTTGAAGCAAACAACGCCTTCTGGGGTGAAACTCCGGCGATGCAGCGCGTAATTATGCGCCATGTGCCGGAAAGTCAGACCGCACGGCTGATGCTGGAGAGAGGCGATGTCGATATCGCTAATGCCCTCACCGCGCCAGACGTTAAGTCCTTCATTACGAATCACGCCTTTAAGGTAGAACAAGTCAAGATCGGCGGATTTTACGTGTTGGCCATGAACGCCTCTCATAAACCTCTTAATAATCCATTGGTCCGCGAAGCCATCGCTTACGGCATTGATTACCAAGGTATCGCCAATACTATTCTGGGGCCGTATGGTCGCCAGCGCAATGTGCCAGTACCGGAAGACTGGGAGGGGGCGATTGCCAATCCAGACTGGTCATTCCAGCCGGAAAAAGCACGACAACTGCTGACGGAAGCGGGTTATCCCAATGGCTTTACCCTCACTCTGAAAACGATCGCTCAACCGCCACGTGTCGATATCGCCACTGCACTCCAGGCCAACCTTGCGCAAATCGGCATTCGTATTGAGATCAAACAAGGCAACGGAGCGGATATCGTCTCGGCGCACCGCGCTCGTGATTTTGATCTTCTACTGCCGCAGGCTACGGCGATTATGCCAAATGCCCTAGGGGCAATGAATGACTTCGTTACCAACCCGGATAACCGCCTGGAGGCAAAGAATGCGGGTAATTTCGTCTGGCGTTCAGCATGGGATATCCCGGAGCTCAACGCTTTGCGTAACCAAGCTAGCAGCGAACGCGATCCGGCCAAACGCGCAGCGTTAATTAAAACGCTTCAGGAAAAATTCATTGCTGAAAAACCCGCCGTATTGCCAATGTTTGAGTCCTTCGCCCCTATCGTCTTGCAGAACAAAGTGAAGGGTTATAACACCAATCTCTGGTCGCTCAACCGGCTGGAGCACGTCACCAAGACCCAATAAGAGAGGCGGGGATCATGAAGGAATTCACGCTACGGGGAATCATCAATCGGCTGCAACAACTGATCGTCAGTTTGTTCGCGCTGCTGGTGGTGACCTTTATTATCGGTCGGGTGCTCCCCAATGATCCCGTTGGCGCAGTGGTGGGCGAGTTAGCGGACCCGGCAGCGTTTGAGGCCATGCGGCAAAAGCTTGGCCTGGATCTGCCCCTCTACCAACAATTCTGGATTTATCTCACCTCCCTGCTTCAGGGCGATATGGGCACCGCGATCCTCACCGGAAACCCGGTAACCAAAGATTTAGCACAGGCATTTCCGGCAACATTTGAACTGGCCACCTTCGCCGTTATTATCTCAACAGTCATCGGGGTGCCGCTAGGAATGCTGGCCGCATTTTATCGCGACACCTGGATTGACCAGTGCGCACGGGTGATCTCGCTAGTTGGCAGTTCAATACCCGTATTTTGGTTCGGTGTCGTAGGGCTGGTGATTTTCTATGCGACGCTGGCCTGGGTAGGTGGGCCTGGTCGTGTGGATACCTACCTTGACGGCATCGTTGAACCAAGAACAGGTTTGCTCCTGCTCGACAGTCTACTGGAGGGAGATACTGAGACATTTTGGAATGCGGCGCATCACATTATTCTCCCCGCCTGCATCCTGGCTTATTCGGCGATGGCTTACATCACGCGTATGACGCGTAGCTTTACACTGGAACAGCTTAATCAGGATTACGTCGTCGCCGCACGAGCGAAAGGCGCGTCCAGTACGCGCATTGTGATTCATCATCTGCTGCCCAACATTTCCGTACAGTTAATCACCGTGCTGGCGATCTCCTATGGCAACCTTTTAGAAGGGGCGGTGGTAACAGAAATCGTCTTTTCTTGGCCGGGCATCGGGCAGTACATGACCAACGCGCTGATGATCGGCGATATGAATGCCATCCTCGCAGGTACGCTGATCATTGGCGCAATTTTTATGCTGCTGAATTTCATCTCGGATTTGGCCTATCTGATCCTGGATCCTCGCACGCGAGAGGTGTCGGTATGAACGCACAAGACTTGATGAACCAAAGGAATGCGTCGGAAATATTAAAAGGATTGAAAGTTGGGTTGCTCGGTTTCTGGGCCAAATTAGTGCGCGAACCCCTGGGATTAGTGGGTTTTGTTATTCTGTTTATTTTGCTGATTTGCGCAATTTTTGCGCCGTGGCTGGCTCCATACGATCCAGTCACGCAGAATCTGAAAGCCGCTTTTTTGCCGCCCAGTCTGGCGCATCTGGCAGGAACCGATGAGTTTGGCCGCGATATTTTCTCTCGCCTAATCTTCGGCGCGCGAATTACCATCGCAACGGTTTTAGCGGTTTCGCTAATTGTCGGCCCGATTGGCCTGATTATCGGTGTCGTCTCCGGCTTTGTCGGTGGCAGAACCGATACGATTCTGATGCGCTTTACTGATATCGTACTCTCTTTTCCCTCTCTGATTCTGGCGCTGGCTTTTGCTGCCGCCTTAGGTGCCGGGTTAGAGACGGCGATTGTCGCCATTTCACTAACTAGTTGGCCGCCGATTGCACGTCTTGCCAGAGCCGAAGCACTCATCGTACGTCACACGGATTATGTGGCTGCGGCACGCCTGTACGGTGCGTCGCCCCTGCGACTGCTGTTTTTGTATATCGCGCCAATGTGTATTCCTTCCGTTATCGTGCGCCTGACGCTGAACATGGCCGGAATTATCCTGACGGCGGCGGCGCTGGGGTTTCTTGGCCTCGGCGCACAACCGCCCACGCCGGAGTGGGGAGCAATGATTTCAAGCGGCAGGAAATTTATGTTGGATCACTGGTGGGTAGCGGTGATGCCGGGGATCGCCATCCTCATCACCAGCCTTGTCTTTAACCTCGTCGGCGACACGCTGCGCGACCTTCTGGATCCTCGTCATGGCCGCTCTTGATAACCATCTTCTTTTGAACGTACAAAACCTGTCCGTCTTTTTCGGACAGTCGGATAAACCGGCCGTCGATAGTGTCAGCCTGACATTACGTGCAGAGCGACTGGGAATTGTGGGCGAATCTGGTTCTGGAAAATCGACGCTGGGGCGCGCGATCATGCGGCTCTTACCACCTATTGGCCGTATTCAGGCCGACGTTCTTACCTTCGAAGGCGCATCGTTGCTGGATAAAAAGGAGCGCCAGTTGCGCGCCCTGCGCGGCAATCGGATGGCGCTGATTATGCAGGACCCACGCTATTCGCTTAATCCGGTACTGCCCATCGGTAAACAGGTTGCCGAGGCGGCAATCTTGCATTTATCCGTTAATAAACGCCAGGCGCTAGCGCTAGCGGCGGAGATGCTGGCTAAAGTGCGTATCGGCGACATTGAGCGCACAATGGCGCTTTACCCTCACCAGATTTCCGGCGGAATGGGGCAACGCGTCATGATTGCCATGATGCTACTGGCGAAGCCGCGCATGGTTATCGCCGATGAGCCCACCTCGGCGCTTGACGTTAGCGTGCGTGGCGATGTACTGACGCTTCTGGATGAGCTGGTGCGGGAAAACCAGGCGGGCCTAATGCTGATCAGCCACGACATCCGTATGATCGCCGCCTTTTGCGAACGTATCATCGTCATGTATCAGGGCAGAATTGTCGAAACGCTAACGCGTCTTGACGAGGCACAACATCCCTATACGCGCGGTCTGATTGCCGCAATGCCTGACCCCCGCTCGCCGGTCGCCCGGCTCAATACCCTCGATCGCCACGCCATCGACCTTCACGAGGTGAAATCATGATTGACGTACATAACCTTAGCGTGTCGTTTGGTCACGAGAATGCCATGAAGCATGTTGTTCGCGAAGTGTCATTCTCGGTTAAAAAAGGGGAAACGCTAGGTATTATTGGCGAATCCGGCTGTGGTAAATCAACATTGCTGCGATCATTGGCTGGGTTAGATAAGCATTGGACGGGGGCGATCCAGCTTGCCGACGTCGCCGTCGACAAGATCCGTACCCGTGAACAAATGTTGCTGACACAGATGATTTTTCAGGACCCATTCGGTTCCATCCATCCTCGCCACCGGATTAGCCGGATACTGGCTGAGCCGATCCGCGCCATGAAATTGGGTCATGGCTGGGATCGGGTGGCCGACGCGCTGACACAAGTCGGGCTGCCGACAACGTTTGCCGAGCGTTTCCCACATCAGCTTTCCGGCGGCCAGCGGCAACGCGTCGCCATCGCGCGTGCGCTGATGCTACAACCAGAAATCCTACTGCTCGATGAACCCACCTCAGCGCTGGATGTCTCCGTGCAGGCAGAAGTATTGAACCTTCTCAGTGATATCAAGGACGCACGCCATCTGACATATGTCCTGGTGAGTCATGACCTTAGCGTTATCGCGCATATGTGCGATCGCGTGCTCGTAATGAAAGCGGGCGTCTTCGTAGACGATCTGACTAAAGACGATCTGCGTCAAGGCCACACCCATCACGACTATTCGCGCCTATTATTTGAAGCCAGTCTGCTGTAATCGGCGTATTGACCTCTATCCATAAGGAGACCTGCGGTATGTACCTCGGCACACAAGTAGACGCCCGCGATGACGATGATTTTCGCGTCTGGGCACAGCTCGGCATTAAACATATTTGCGCCGATCCTGACGGCAATCCCGCCAGTTGGACTTTTGAAGATATTGTCCGTCACCGCGAAAAAGTCGAAAGTTTTGGTCTGGTGCTGGATATGATCCAGTTGCCAATGTCATCACGCCCGGTCGAAGAAGCGACTTATCCAGATATCCTACTGGCCGGTCCCGATCGCGATCGTCAGATCGATAGCGTGTGCCAGATGATTGAGAATATCGGTAAGGCGGGAATTCCTGCCGCTAAGTACAACCTTAATCTAATTGGCATTCCACGTACCGAAATGGAGCGCGGACGCGGTGGATCGCTTAATGAAGCCTGGCGCTGGGATAAAGCCGATCCCCACGCAGCCCCCGGCCTTGCCGGACAACTGTCTGAGGAAGAAAACTGGGAACGTATCGACTATTTCTTGGAACGCGTGGTACCGGTTGCCGAAAGCCACCGTGTACGTCTGGCCTGTCATCCGCACGATCCTTATACTCCGCCCGGTTATAAAGGCGTCACTCGTGTGTTGGGTACCGTCGAGGGTTTGAAAAAATTTGTGATGATGCATGAAAGCCCATACCACGGTCTGAATTTTTGCCAGGGATCTATCGCCGAAATGCTGGATCATCCTCGTGAGGAGATCGGCGATATTATTCGCTGGTTCGGTTCGAGACAGAAAATCTTCAACGTCCATTTCCGTAATATCAGCGGCGGCAAACTCTCCTTTATGGAGCGTTTCCCTGACGAAGGCGATATGGACATGGTGCAGTCGTTGAAAATCTACCGCGAAGTCGGCTATCCATGGATGATTATGCCCGATCATGTACCGACGATAAGCGGCCGCGATCCCGTTGGTGTCGCGTTTGGCTATTGCTATGGCTATATTACCGCGTTACTAGAAGCAATGGCATCAGGGCATTTGTAGGCAGGAAACGACAATACCGAACCTGCTCGGTATTCGGCTCACGGAAGCCGAATACCGGTTCCATGGCTTCTTCCGATTGATACGGTGATGAGCGTTGATATCTTTTACCGTCCCGCTGGCGCCTAACACATTTATTTACTACGGCTCTCACCAATCTCCTCATTGACGACAATTGTTATGCGGGAAAGCAATCCAGACTGGACATCAAGTTAGTGGCTGATACTCTGTAATAGGAACGTCATTTTAAAAAATATATCTGTTCCCGCAATTGCACCTAATGAGACAGAATTTCACGCTCAAACAACATGATGTGCGAGCGACATTGTGTGCTATACCGGCTGAGAAACCTAGAGAAACCGCCAAGAACGTTTGATGAAAAAACTAACCGATACCGACTGGTATAAAAAGCGTTACTCCAACCGTGTACTCTTCTGGAGAGAAATCTCACCGCTCGCTTTCCCCATTTTTATTGAAGGGCTTTGTGTTGTTCTCATGGGCGTGTTCAGTACCTTCCTGGTGAGTTGGTTGGGGAAAGAAGCGATGGCGGCCGTCGGTCTGGCGGACAGTTTTAATATGGTCATTATCGCTTTCTTTACCGCCGTCGCGTTAGGCACCGCCGTCGTTGTCGCGTTCAGCCTGGGGCAACGAAATAGAAAGCAGGCGCGTTCAGCCGCGCGTCAGTCAATGTCACTACTGGTTTTGACATCGTTTCTACTCGTCGCACTGGTGGAATTCGCCGGGTCGGTAATTATCGATCTCATTGCCGGGCAGGCCGACGAACAGGTTAAAGCGCTGGCGCTGACGTTCCTCCGCTGGACAGTGTGGGGGTATCCCGCGGTCGCGGTTGCGCTAGTCGGCTGCGGCGCACTGCGGGGCGCGGGTAATACCAAGTTACCCATGGTCATCAATATTGGGATGAATATCCTCAATATCGCCATCAGTAGCCTGCTAATTTATGGCGCTTTTTCCTGGGAGGGCTTCGGTTTTATCGGTGCAGGCATCGGCATTACTATTTCACGTTACCTTGGCGCCCTGTTCGTTATTCTAACACTGATGCATGGCTTCAACGGCGCATTGCGTATTCGCTTCAAATCTTACTTTGCCCCCTTTACCTGGGCGATCCTTTATGAGGTTCTGAGTATTGGCGTTCCCGCCAGCATCGAATCCGTGATGTTTAACATCGGTAAACTGATCACCCAGCGTTTCGTCGCCGGTATGGGAACCGAAGTCATCGCCGGAAATTTCATCGCTTTCTCCATCGCCACGTTGATTAACCTTCCCGGTAATTCACTGGGTTCCGCCGCCACGATCATTGTCGGCACACGGTTAGGAAAGGGCCAGATCATGCAGTCCACACGCCAGCTAAAACACATATTCTGGTTATCCAATATTGGGCTATGCGTGCTCGCCCTGCTGTCAGTGCCTAGCGCCGGCTTTTTAGCCTCGCTGTATACCAATGAGCCAGACGTTATCGAGGTGGCCAAACATCTTCTGTGGCTGAATGCCCTATTTATGCCCATTTGGGCGGCATCCTGGGTGCTGCCTGCCGGGCTGAAGGGTGCAAAAGACGCCAGTTATACCATGTGGGTCGCGATGGCGGGCATGTGGGGGTGTCGGGTTATCGCAGGCTACATCCTCGGCGTGATGCTCGGTTTTGGCGTGATTGGTGTTTGGATGGGCATGTTCTTCGACTGGATTGTCCGCGGGTTCTTCTATTACCGTCGCCTGATGAGCGGACGCTGGCTATGGCGCTATCGTCCCCCCACCAATCCATGACGGCCATCGTGGCAGCGATGGCGACCCTTATGATGAATATAAGGAACGTTGCGCTTACGCCACGATCGTTTCTGCATTTCTCCTGCATTCTCTTTATACTGTGCGCTTTGTGCGAAAACCAACGGTGAGACACCTTCCGTCATGATGAATAACGATGTGCTGCGCAGCGTGCGCTATATGTTGAATCTGAATAATGACCATTTGCTGAAGATCCTGGCGCTGATGGAGATGACTGTTCCGCCTCAGCAATTGGCGAGCTACGTTAAAAAAGAGGGAGAGGAAGGTTATCAACCTTGCCCCGATATCGTGATGAGTTATTTCCTTAATGGCCTGATTCAGTACAAGCGCGGTAAGAGCGAAAACCAACCCGCCCCCCAGTTTGAGCGAAAAATAACGAATAATATTATCCTAAAAAAACTACGCGTCGCGTTCTCGCTTAAAACGGAGGATATTCAGGCGATCTTAATGGAACAGAACTTCCGCATTTCGCTGCCGGAGATCACCGCGATGATGCGCGCGCCTGACCACAAGAATTACCGCACCTGTGGCGATCAAGTTATCCGCTACTTTCTTAAAGGGCTCACCGCACGGGTGCGTAAGGGCTGAACTAGCCACACCGATAAAACATCGCGGGCGTTGGGAGCCTTATCCCGTGGAAGGCATCTGCAACGCTCGATTTTAATGACGGCCTTAATGATTATTTTCACGCAGCATCGCTGTTACCAGTTGTTCGACATCGTGATCATCAAGTCAGGTGATCTTACCCGTCAACAATAACTCTCGGGCAATCTGCCTGGCACTGCTTTTCATTCCTTGTTCAATACCTTGCTGAATGCCGCGTTGAATTCCTTCATCGAATCCCATTTTCTGCAATTGTTCTGCAATTGGCATAATATCCTCCTGACCCGTTGATAGCGGTGCAGCCAGAGCAGCCATGAAATCTGCGGGTTTAGACGTGCTTCCCGTTTGTGCAATATAGAATAGTAGCGAGCGGCGCTGACGGTAAAGCGGAAGCGGTTACCGTCAGGCAACCTCATGTTTTTCCATCGTCAGCCATGCCGGCATCGCATCAACCCGCAATGCCGCATCGCGACAGAAACGCACCACCTCGCCGACCACCAGCAGGCTGGGCGACTGTGGCTGATAGCGTGCCAGCAAGGTTGGTAAGGTGGCCAGCGTTGCGGCCAATAGTCGCTGATCGGGTTGCGTACCGCGTTCGATAATCGCCACCGGTGTCTGCCCCGACAGCCCGTGTTCAATCAGACGCTGGCATAGTCGGCTGCTATGACCTAACCCCATATAAAACACCAGCGTTTGCTGAGGATCCGCCAGCGTTGGCCAGTCTAACTGCGGCTCGCCATGCTGTGCATGCCCGGTCACGAAACGTACCGATTGTGCACAAGCGCGATGCGTCAGAGGTAACCCCACCGCCGCCGCACAGCCGGTCGCGGCAGTAATCCCCGGCACGACATGGCACACGATCCCAGCCTGCTGCGCATACGCCATCTCTTCGCCGCCGCGACCGAAAATAAACGGGTCGCCGCCCTTGAGACGGATCACCCGCTGCCCGGCCTGCGCCAACTCGACTAACAAGTGGTTGATTTTATCCTGTGACAGGCGATGACAACCGCGCGTTTTCCCGACATCGATACACAGCGCCTGCTCCGGGACGACATCCATGATCTCGGCCGAAACCAGCCGATCGTAGACCACCACATCGGCCTGCTGGATAGCCCGCAGCGCCTTCAGCGTCAGCAATTCTGCATCGCCCGGCCCGGCGCCCACGAGCCAGATTTCACCGCCGAGTACGGGTTGATGCCGCGCTCCCTGCGCCAATATTGCTTGTATTGCCATCATGTCACACCTCATTACGCCGTGGCGCTCAACCTGATTTTTGCCAATTCATTAACCGTTATCGCCGCCCGCCGCCGCCACAATAGGGGCACGTTGTCCGACAGACGTGTGTTCATGATGCTTACGCCATAGTCGTCTCTGCCCGTTCGGCACGTTCCGGCACCGCTAGCGGTTGACTACATACCCAAATCTCGTCGTTTTCTACGCGCACCGGCCAGACACGCACGGACAACGTGCTATCGTCCGGGCTTACGCCATCCCTCAGCCTGAAGCGTTTTTTATATAATGGAGAAATCACCACCGCTTCGCCCGCCACATCACCGATCAACCCTCGCGCCAACACATTCGCCCCGCTGCCCGGTTCATGATTCTCCAGCGCGTACACCTGCTGCTCGCTACCCGGCAGATGGAATAGCGCGATTTGCTGTTGCCCAAGGCGTGCTGCCATACCGGCATAACGCGGAATATCCCTCAGCGTCGCCACCCGTACCCATTCCGCTTCATGTGCCGTGGGCTTCAGCGCAACCGGTTCTGGCGATACCGCTTTCTCATGATCCTGTGCCGGGCGAATCTGTCCACGCTCTGGCACCATCACTACCGCTTCATCCGGGCTATCGCTGTTCAGAAAACCGCGGAACAATGCCAGACGTTCCGGGCTTTCCAGTGTGGTATGCCATTCGCACTGGTAAGTTTCCACCACACGCTGCATCTCTTGATCCAATTCTTCGCCAATATGCAGGCTGTCTTCCAGAATCACCTGGCGCAAATAGTCGATACCACCTTCCAGATTATCCATCCAGGTACTGGTACGTTGCAGGCGATCGGCGGTACGGATATAGAACATCAAGACCCGGTCGATGGTACGCAGCAGGGTAGCGGTATCCAGATCGCTGGCGAAGAGATCCGCATGGCGCGGCTTCATGCCGCCATTGCCGCACACGTAGAGATTCCAACCTTTATCTGTGGCAATCACGCCGATATCTTTACTCTGCGCTTCTGCACACTCTCGGGTGCAGCCAGACACCGCCATTTTGATCTTATGCGGCGAACGCAGCCCTTTGTAACGGTGTTCCAGTTGAATCGCCAACCCGGTGGAATCCTGTACGCCGTAGCGGCACCAGGTCGATCCCACGCAGGATTTTACGGTACGCAACGATTTGCCGTAGGCATGGCCGGTTTCGAATCCGGCTTCAATCAGTTCACGCCAGATCGCCGGCAGTTGTTCCAATCGCGCACCGAATAAATCCACCCGCTGGCCGCCAGTGATCTTGGTATATAGGTTGTAGCGTTGCGCCACCTGGCCGATAGCGATCAACCCCGCTGGCGTAATTTCTCCCGCTGGGATGCGCGGTACCACGGAGTACGTGCCATCTTTTTGGATATTGGCAAAGAAACGATCGTTGGTGTCCTGTAATGGCAAATGCTGCGGCTGTAACAGGTAATCATTCCAACAAGAGGCCAGCATCGATCCCACCAGCGGCTTACACACTTCGCAGCCCAGCCCGTGGCCATAACGCTCAAGCAGGCTGTCGAATGAACGGATTTCATGCACGCGGATCAGGTGATATAGCTCCTGACGTGAATAGGCGAAGTGCTCGCAAACATCTTTTTTCACCTCAACGCCCAACTGCGTCAGTTCATATTCCATCACCTGTTTAAGCAGCGGCACACAGCCGCCACAGCCGGTCCCCGCCTTAGTGCAGGTTTTTAGCGCGCCAAGTTCGCTGCAACCGCCTGCCACCGCGGCCGAAATATCGCCTTTGCTGACGTTATGGCAGGAACAGATCTGGGCGCTGGCCGGTAACGCCGCCACGCCCAGTCCTTTCGGCGCATCACCAGAACGCGCCGGTAGAATCAGCCCTTCCGGCTGTGCAGGCAACGGCATCGCGTTGAGCATCATTTGCAACAGCGTGCTGTAATCGCTACTGTCGCCAACCAGCACGGCACCTAACAGCTGCTTACCATCGGCGGAAACCACTATTTTTTTGTAGATTTCGTTCGGGCCGTCCGTCCACTGGTAGCTTTGGCTTCCCGCCGTGCGTCCGTGCGCATCGCCAATTGAGGCCACGTCAACGCCCAGGAGTTTTAGCTTGGTGCTCATGTCTGCGCCGGTAAACGGCGTGTCGCGCTGCGCCAGCGTATCGGCCACGCTACGCGCCATCTGGTAGCCCGGCGCCACAAGGCCAAAAATTTGGCCTTGCCACAACGCGCATTCGCCGATGGCGAAGATCGCCTTATCGGAGGTTTGGCAATGGTCATCAATCACAATGCCGCCGCGGGGCCCCTTCGCTAAATCACAACTATCCGCCAGTTTGTCACGCGGGCGAATCCCGGCGGAAAACAGCACCAAATCGGTTTCCAGTACGCTGCCGTCAGCAAAGCAGAGGCGATGCAACGCCTGCTCGCCGTCGGTAATTTCCCGTGTTTCTTTGCTGACGTGAATCTGTACGCCCAGCGCATCAATCTTGCGTCGCAGCATGGCGGCGCCGCCGTCATCCAACTGTACCGCCATCAGGCGTGGCGCAAACTCCACCACATGGGTCTCCAGCCCCAATTGACGCAGCGCGTTGGCGGCCTCCAGCCCCAGCAAGCCGCCGCCAATCACCACGCCGGATGTCGCTTTTTTCGCCTGTGCCGCAATCGCGTCCAGATCGTCTAACGTGCGATACACCAGACAGCCGGGACGCGTGTTACCGGGAATCGGCGGAACAAACGCATAAGAGCCCGTCGCCAGCACCAGCTTGTCGTAAGCGGTTTCCCTACCCTGCGCATCACACACACACTGGCGTTCGCGATCGATCGCCACGATCTCGCAACCACGGCGCAATTCAATACCGCTCTCGGCGAAAAAGCCCGCTTTTACCAGAGACAGCGAGGCGGCGCTGCGCCCGGAAAAATATTCAGACAGATGGACACGATCGTAAGCCTCATGCCGTTCTTCACCGAAAACCACGATGTGATAATGCTGGTGCAGTTCGCGCTCGACCAATTGTTCAAGAAAATAGTGACCGACCATACCGTGGCCGACAACCACTAAAATAGGTTTACTCATGACAGAAATCCTTACAGCTTCAGACCGTACGTCAGAATCAGGAGAAGAAAGGCCAAACAACGGCAATGATCCAATAACGCATCACAGCAAGTTGTCGCCGCGTCGCGACGAAGCGTGCGCTCGCCATCCCATTGCCAATCACCATCAGATGCGGTTTCATCATCGTTCTCGTCCTGCCATCAGGCGGCTTTAGGCTGTTTTTCATAGAGGAAATGCAATACCTGCTGGCGATACTGGTGGTAACGCGGATCGTCGGCCAGCGCAATGCGTGAACGCGGGCGTTCCAGCGTGACCGTCATGATTTCACCGACCGTCGCCGCCGGGCCGTTGGTCATCATCAGCACACGATCCGACAGCAGCACCGCCTCATCCACATCGTGTGTAATCAGTACAATCGTGGTGTGCAACCGCTGCTGGATCGCCATCACAGCATCCTGGAGGTGCGCGCGCGTCAACGCATCCAACGCGCCGAACGGTTCATCCATTAACAGCACTTTCGGCTTCATCGCCAACGCGCGGGCGATCCCCACACGCTGCTTCATCCCGCCGGAGATTTCATTCGGGCGCTTATGCTGCGCGTGCTCCATGTGTACCAGTTCTAGGTTGTGCATGATCCACTCATGCATTTCGCGTTTGTCCATCTGCCCGCGAAAGACCTGGCGTACCGCCAACGCCACGTTTTCATACGTGGTCAGCCACGGCAGCAGCGAATGGTTCTGAAACACCACGCCGCGCTCTGGCCCCGGCCCGTCGATTTCACGGTTGTCGCACAGCAGGCCGCCGCTGCTCGGCAGCGTCAGACCGGCGATCAGGTTCAATAACGTCGATTTACCGCAGCCGGAATGGCCGATCAGGCTGATCGTCTCACCGGTGTGAATATCAAAATCTACCTGATCCAGCGCCAGAAACTCACCGCTGGCGGTGTTAAAACGCTGGCTCACCTTCTGCACTTGAATAATTGGGGTTGTACGCATCGTCGACTCCTTAGCGATCGTCATAGCTGAAACGGTTAGCAATCCACACCAGCCCCTGCTCCAGCAGCAGACCGATCACACCAATCACCACGATGGCGATGATGATATTTTCCACATTCAGGTTGTTCCATTCGTTCCAAATCCAGAAGCCGATACCAACGCCGCCCGTCAACATTTCCGCTGCCACAATCACCAGCCAGGCAATGCCTATCGACAGCCGTACGCCGGTGAGAATGTTAGGCAACACCGCAGGCAGCAAAATTTTACGCATGATGGCGAATTCAGAGAGTTTCAGTACGCGGGCCACGTTCAGGTAATCCTGCGGAATACGGCGCACGCCTTCGGCGGTATTGAGGATCATTGGCCAGATAGAACAGATAAAAATAGTCCAGGTGGATGCGGGTTCCGCACGTTGGAACAGCAGTAACCCGATAGGCAGCCATGCCAGTGGGCTGACCGGACGCAGCAGCGCAATAATGGGGTTCAGCATATTGGCCAGAAAAGTAAAACGACCAATCAGGAAGCCTGCGGGAATCCCAACCAACGCCGCCAGTCCAAAGCCAATCCCCACGCGTTGCAGCGACGCCAAAACATTCCAACCGATCCCCTGGTCGTTCGGCCCGGCAATATAAAACGGATCGGCAAACAGGCTGAGCGCGGCAAGCCAGGTCGCCCATGGTGTCGGGAAATTGTCGCTGTTGAGCGCGGCGATTTGCCAGACCGCGACCAATAACCCTAGCCCCAGCACCGCGGCAAAAAAGGACTGAAACAGCTTACGCAGCGCCGGGCGATGGGTAAAAGCGGGTACTTTCGCAGGCGTCGCCGGTTTGGTTGGCAGCGACATAATTTCAGCGCCATGCGTGGTTTCCACGGCGTTATCCACCGTCATCGGAATACTGTGTGCCTGGTTTTTCATCATCGACCTCGCCTATTTCTTCACGCTAAAACGGTTGGCATAACCCGCCGGATCGCTGCCATCCCAACGGATACCGTCGATGAGCACGCTGCTGCGCATGTCGCTGCCCGGCAACGGTACATTTCCTACGGTTTCCGCCGCCTGTTTATAGATATCAATTCGATTTACCTGTTTCGCGACGGCCAGATAGTCTGGATCGGCGGTCAGTAAGCCCCAGCGTTTATGCTGTGTGAGGAACCACATCCCGTCGGACAGATAGGGATAGTTGACGGCGCCGTCGTGGTAGAAACGCATCGCGTGGTCGTCTTGCCAGCGTTTTCCCAGACCGTTTTCGTACTGACCGAGCATGCGTCCGACAATCGTTGCTTCTTTGGCATTGATGTAAGCGCGTCCGGCAATCACCCCTGCCGTCTCGCGACGGTTGTCATCTGAAGCATCTATCCAGCGTGAGGCATCGAGGATCGCGGCGGTCAGCGCGCGGGCGCTATGGGGGTTGGCGCTCACCCAGTCGGCTCGTGTTCCCAATACTTTTTCCGGGTGATCCGGCCAAATTTCTTGCGAGGTGGCGGCGGTAAAACCAATTTTTTCGCTGATGGCACGCTGGTTCCACGGTTCACCGACGCAATAACCGACCATGTTGCCAATCTTCATATTCATCACCATCTGCGGCGGCGGCACCACGACGGTGCGAACGTCATTCAGTGGATGAATGCCGGCGGAGGCCAGCCAGTAATAGAGCCACATAGCGTGTGTGCCAGTCGGGAAGGTTTGTGCAAAGGTGTAGGTGCCTGCCGGGCTGGCGGCGATATGTTTTTGTAGTGCAGCGAGATCGGTCACATTGTCTGACCGCAGTTGGTTCGCCAGCGTGATCCCTTGTCCATTTTGACTCAGGGTCATCAGTGACGCCATGTTGCTCTGCGCGCCTGACAGCCCCATTTGCAGGCCGTACAGTTGCCCGTACAGGATGTGGGCGGCATCTAATTCACCTGATACCAGTTTGTCACGTACCGCCGCCCAACTGGCTTCTTTGCTGGGTATGATAGTAATGCCGTATTTTTTATCGAAACCTTTGACGGCTGCCATGACGACGGAAGCGCAGTCCGTGAGCGGAATGAAGCCAACCCGAATTTCCTTTTTCTCCGGCGCGTCAGAACCCGCCGCCCAGGCGCTATTCATCACACCAGACAGCATTAGGCTGCCTCCCAATGCGGCGCTCCCCAAAAGAAATTGACGGCGAGAGACGGTCATGCTCTTTGTTTTGGAATCACTGGTTTTGGAATCACTGGTTTTGGAATCACTCATCAACGACACCTTTGCGTATAAAACGCTTTTTAGAGGGTAAAAAAAACGGCGTCCATAAACCCGTGCTGAATCTGCACGCTTATGGACGCCGTTATCCGATTAACACCTTTCGCACCGCCATTGGCCCGAAACGCATTATCAATGTTAGGTTGTTGCTAGTGAGTTAAAGCAAGGTTTGTGCCAGCTATCACAATTTTACGTATTATCGCGCGGGGTTGTTTAATCGAGAAGTGAACTGAAATTTCGGTAACCACATGTAAATTATGAGGATTATTCCGCGCCAGAGAATATTGCCATTTCTATGCTACGCCATAGCACGCGCCCGATACGGGGCGCTCAATCGTCGCCGCCCCGTGACCCGTGGGTTTTGCGCGAGAAACCACGCCACTCCGTCAGTGACTTCATGATGTCCCCTCTCACAAGACGGCGTCTTGCACCGCTAGCAAGCAGAACACGCACAGTTTGTGTGCATATACCTCTTAAGGGTTATCGATGAAGACATCAGCGACCGACAGCATCGCCGTCGCGATATCAATCAGCTTTTTATTCTGGCTCATCGCCATGCGACGCAGAGTGCTGTAGGCCTCTTCTTCACTTAATCCGCGGATTTGCATCAGCAACCCTTTGGCACGATCGATCTGTTTTCTTTCATTCAACGTGGCACGTAACGCCGTGAGTTCATGATCCAACGCCTGCAAGCGCCGAGATTGTTGCTGTACCAGTGATAACAGCGAGCGCCCCAACTGTGGACTGACACCGTCGCTATGCAGCCAGCCGGGCTGCGTATGTTGACCTTCTACATCATGACCGGCGATAAATACCGAATAACCGGGGTCAGTATTCTCCTGCTGCGCCATCAGTTCTTCGAGATCGGCGCGCTGATCGCTGCATGCCTTTTCCGCCGCCGCGATGCGGGTACGGCAGTGCTGCATCAGTGCTTGCTCCAACGCGTCCTCTATTTGTTTCATTTCATCGATGCGGCGCGTGGCAATCGAAAACCAATGCAGGCTATCGGCTTCAGACAATTTTTCCAGCGGACTGCGCGTACATATTATGCGGCGCAGGCGTTCGAACTCGCTATCTACCGCAATAACCTGCCAACGTTGCTGATTTTCCTCATCGCTAAAATTCCAAAAAGTGTCGAAACAGCGCTCCTGCCGTTCGATTAAATCCAGCAACTTTTGCCGGATTTCCTCATCGACACTCCCCGTGGCATAGGCCGCTGCGCCAATAGCACGTTCCTGCCCCGCCAGTTCTTTACCCTGCATAAAACTGAACATGGCAATCAGCGCACGGGAGATCTCCGGATCGGCCGCCGTATCCGAGACTTCAAACACCAGCGCCAGCAGGTTACGGATGATGTCATTGAAAAATGTCATCGCTTGCGGTTGAGGCAGCCTGCGCTGACGGATCTGCAGGCGTAACGCAGGCAGGAGGCCCAAGGCATAAACGACACTAGCCACGCGGCTAAACAGACGGCTTGCCTGCGGTAATTCCGCCGTCATTTTTTCTAACTCCAGCAGATGCGCCATCAAATGCGCTTGCGCCGCCTGCACATCATTTTCACGTAGCGCCAATTCGTCGGTGAAAAATCGCCCCTTAGAACAAAGAAAGAGGTTGGACGTTCCTCGTTCACGCTGTAATAAATGCACAAGCTGGCTGATTTTCCCTACTAACTCGCCATTTTGTAACAGATAGCGCAGGCTGTTGAGCTCACACTGACGCGAAGCCAGTAAAAAGCGAATGGTCGTTGAAGGCTCCGCCGTCATAGCATCTCTCCTGAAAAAATCACACGCGTAAATATGCAATTAGCGCGCCAGCGACAGGCAGTAGCAACCGTTTTCGTTAATCTTGCCAACTTTTGTGGCAGACGAAATCGGCAGAGATCGCTAGAATGCGGGCATTGCGTACTGACCTACACCGCCTTTCAACTTAAAATCAGACGATGATATGACCTTAGGTAAACAGGATAAGACACCGTGGTGGCGCCAGGGGAAAACCCCGGATTACCGCTTTTCATTAGCGAATGAGCGTACCTTTCTGGCATGGATTCGCACCGCGCTGGCGTTTCTCGCGGGCGCAGTGGGTATCGACCAATTTACCGTACACCTCGATCCGCTGCTGCGTCAGGGGCTGGCTCTGCTACTGGTCGTTTGTGCGGCGCTGCTTGGCAGTCTGGCCTATCGTCGCTGGGTCAGTAATGAGAAAGCCATGCGCCAGGAAAGCGATATGCCATACACGCTAATGCTGCCGATCGTGACGCTATTCATCACGCTGATTGCCCTCGCGCTCGCCGCCATGATCCTGATCGGGTAGCCCATGGCGACGACTCGCGACCCAGGGTTACAGCCCCAGCGCACCGGTATGGCCTGGTCGCGTACATTGTTTGTGATGCTTATCAATAGCCTATTATGTTTTCGTCTGGCAATCGCAGACGACAGCCGTGTCGTTTTTGTCATCGCCAGTCTACTGTTAGGCGTTTGCGCCTTGATGTCGGTGCTGGCGGTGTTACGCTATCGCTTTGATGCCGATAGCCAGTTGGTGCTATCACGCTTTAGCCACGGGCTGATCGTGCTCACATCAGCGTCAACGGCGATCGCCGCACTGGTGCTACTGCTACATTTCAGCGGCGTGGCGTGATACGCAATGTGCTAAGGGAGACGGTGAAGCGCAAAGACGCTTCACCGATGAGGCGGATTATTCGATCGCACTTTCCGGGAATAGAAAGGGATTAATGCTACTGCGAGAAAAACCTTCTTCTTCCATTTTCACATCCAGCACCAGCGAAGCCAGATCGTCGGCGACAGCTTCCACTCGGTGATCTTTTTCCTGATATAACAGCTTCAGGTAGGTGCCGCAATAACCGCAACTTTCCGCTTTAATGGCGGCATTTTCACTATCCAGCGACCAATAATTAAGATCGTTTGAGGCTTCACAGTTACTGCACTTTATCCGCACCATATGCCATTCGCTCTCACACAGGTTACAGTGTAAGTAACGTAGCCCGCTGGACGACCCTAACTGCACCACGCCTGACACCGGAATGCTGCCACACACCGGGCAGAATTGACGATGTTCGCCGGGAATGGCGCGCGCCTTACCCGGCAACAGGCTAGCCATTTGCGCCCAAAACAGTGATAGCGCCGCCCAGATGAAGGGGGCTTTATCATTGCTTTCAGCATGAAATTCATGTTGCAGCAATGCCGTCGCCTGTTCTTCCAGTTCCTGCTCCGAGGTTTTTTCCAGGTTCTCCAGCGTAGAGAAAACCTGCCCGCTGGCTCCCGGTTTCAATTCTTCGATCAGCGCTCGCAGTAACGTGAGCCAATGCGCATCACGCGGGAACACCGCGATATCGAGCGGCGGGCGTTCGCCGGACTGGGCCAGCACGTGACTAAGATCACGCTGTAACGGATGATCGTGTAATACCTTCTGCTGGGCCTCCACCACGCCTGCGGCGAAGGTGAGATAATCCCCCAGCGGGTGATTTTCAGCCAACTGGCGCAGACGCTCCGCGCGACTGCTGTACAGACTTTTTAGATTGGCGAAAAGCAGTGGGGGAATATGTCCTTCCGACGCCCGTTTTTCATTCTGGGCTAACTGTTCCTGAGGAACAATGCGAATACTCATCAGGGATTTTCCTGTTATTTATGGTGTCTCGGCGATAAGAGGCGGGAAAGCGTTGAGGCAGAGAGAAACGGCCTCAACCGCTAAACTATCTCTCAGGATCGCATGAAACATCGCAAAAATAAACGCATTAACATGGGTATTTAGCTACGTTAGATGCGGTCGTTGGGTCGAATTCACAGCCTATTTCGCCGCGTAACGTTGTACAAAATCCAGTAGAATTTTACGCGCCCAAACCGGCTCTTGCGGGATGGTCATCATCTGTTCGACATCGTAACCGTCCTGTCGCAGCGCCGTTGCATTATGGCGCAGGCACGCGCACATGATGTTAGCGTTGAATTCAGGATGGAATTGTACGGTCAGAACCTTGTCGCTATAACGGATAATCTGGCAACCGTCCATCTGTGAGCTTGCCAGCACCTGCGCGCCTTCGGGCGCTTCCAACACAGATTGTTGATGCGTCAGGTAAGCGCCGAACTGCGGTGGAAAATCACGCAATAAGGGATCTTGCGCCGCGGCGTCATTCGTTGTCACCACCTGAACACCGACTTCCTTGCCGTTCGGGTTATCACCCACTTTACCACCCAGCGCATCGGCCAGCAGTTGATGTCCATAACAGACGCCCAATAGCGGGACATCCGCGTGGAATGCTTCTCGCAGCCAACCTGCGGTGTATTCACTCCACTCCAGCCGATCGGTAACCATCGACCATGAGCCGGTGATAATCACCGCCGCTACCGCGTCAAATGGCGGTAACGGTTCACCCAGATCGGGGCGCACTACCTGCACTGGCTGCGTTTTTCCCTGGCCCTGTACCGCATCGCAAAACCATTCCCCTTGTTGCCCCACCTGCGCGGCAATCCCTTGCGGCGGTTGCCCCAACTGAATCACCAACAATACCTTTTCGCTCATTGTCCTGTTCACCCGTATTGGAGAATTGCTTTGTATAGAAAACGTCCCGACGTAAAGGCCACAACATACGGCATCCGCCATCACAACGAACATAGCACTCACGTAGTACGCCGCCTGGCCAACCTACATGCGAGGAAGTAAAAGGCCACCGTAATAACCGATGGCCTTTACGCCTACAATGTCAACGGCAATACCGCAATGTCAATAGCACTGCCGCGCTTTTACTATCACGGTAGCCGATAGGCAATCACATAATCACCGCGATCCGGTGAGTTACGTGCGCCACCGGCTGAGATAACAACATATTGTTTACCATCGATCGGCGACTTATAGCTGATAGGCGTACCTTGGCTTCCTACTGGCAAACGGGCTTTCCATACCTCCTTGCCGGTCGAACTATCAAAAGCGCGCAGATAGTAATCCTGCGTCGAGGCGATAAACACCAAACCGCCCTGTGTAGCAAGCGTACCACCAATGGTTGGCATACCAATCGGGATCGGCAACCCCATCTTGATGCCGAATGGCCCGGTATCCTTCACCGTACCGACCGGCACCTGCCAGACAATTTTCTGCGTTGTTAAATCTACCGCGGTCAACGTGCCGTAAGGGGGTTTCTGACAAGGGATTTCGATTGGCGACATAAAACGCACTTTGGCGTTAACCGAGTAAGGCGTGCCGTCCAGCGGCACCGGGCGATTGATACTGGCAGCTTCGTTGCCATCACTTTTTTTACCCCGATCTGCCGCTGACGTCGGGACAAGTTGCACCTCTAGCCCTACGCGCATGTCGTTCACGAATAGATAGTTGTTTACCGGATCGGTAGATAGCCCGCCCCAGTTCATGCCCCCTAAAGAGCCCGGCAGATTAAGTGACGGATCGTGGCCCGGCGGCGTAAATAACCCGTTGTAGCGTTTCGACTTGAAGTGGATACGGCATAGCAGTTGGTCGAATGGCGTCGCCCCCCACATATCCGATTCTTTCAGGACATCGGCGCCGATTTGCGGCATACCAACGGAAACCGGTTGTGTCGGCGAATACACCTCGTCGGGAATCTCCCCCTGATCAACCTTCCTTTCTTCAACTTTCGTCAATGGCTTGCCGGTTGCACGATCGAGAACGAACAGTTGCCCGGCCTTAGTGCCGAACACTAACGCAGGAACACTTTTGCCATCTGCGCTGGGGAAATTAACGAACGAAGGCTGCATCGGTACATCAAAATCCCATAGATCATTGTGAACCGTCTGATAAACCCACTTGACTCGCCCCGTTGAAGCATCCACGGCGACCATTGACGCGCCAAATTCACGATCCAGGCTGCTGCGTTTGACGCCCCATAAATCGATAGCGGCGCTTCCCGTTGGCATAAATACCGTATTTGACTGCGGATCGTAGGACATGGGCGCCCAGACGTTAGGCGTGGAGCGCGTATAATCCTGACCCGGCGCGGGTTCTGTTGTGTCCTGCGGGTGACCGGGATCGAACGCCCAGCGTAGCTTACCGGTAATCACATCAAACCCGCGCACGACACCGCCCGGCATATCGAGGCTGACATTATCCGCCACTCTACCGCCGATAACGATGGTCGTACCCGCCAGCGTTGGCGCTGAGGTCGGATAATATTCGCCAGTGTCTCCCCCTTTACCCATGTGCGCACTGAGATCGACCCGACCATTGGTGCCGAAATCCGGACAAAACGCGCCGGTGTCCGCATCCACCGCGATCAGTTCCGGCGTCACGCTATTCATCAGAATACGGCGCTGACAAACCGCGCCTGCCGCTACTGAGACGGGTTTGACGGGCGTTGAACCCGGCAACTCCGGCTGCACCAGCGGCTGTGTGACGTCAAAATAGGCTAGCCCCCGGCAGCGCATCCACTTTTTCTGATGGGCGCCGATTTCCGTTTTCCATAGCTGTTTGCCGCTCGTCGCATCCACGGCAATGATGTTGTTATGCGGGGTACAAAGAAATAGCCGATTGCCCACCTGCAACGGCGTCTCCTGATCCTCGGCCCCCCCACCCCCCGGGCTTACTGGCACATCACCGGTACGATATGTCCATGCGACCTGGAGATCTTTCACGTTATCACGCGTGATCTGATCTAACGCCACGAAGCGCGATCCGCCTGACGTGTTGCCATAGTGAGCCCAGTTCCGCTGCTCTTCTCCGGGTTTAACCGGGACTAACGGCAGTTGAGCACCGGAAAAAGGCACTGGCTCATGAGGAACAAACATCCCACCTACTGTAGCAACAAAGGCCAGCGCCAATGCCCCCGCCGCCCCCCCTGCGACACGCCAACCGGGTTGTTCGCCTGCGCGATTACGCAATAACGGTAGTGACAACGCGACCAGTATGGCAATCCCTGCCAGCGTGAGCAAACGTGACACCAGCGGCCAGAAATCAAGCCCCACATCCCATAATGCCCACACGGCGGTTCCCAATAAGACGGCCGCATACACATAAGCGCCTACGACGCTTTTACGCCAAATCAGAACACCGGATACCAGCAAGGCTATGCCGGATATCAGAAAATAGGGACTCCCTCCCAAATTCATCAGTTTGATACCAAAATAGACGAAAAAAACGCCTATCCCCGTGATGATTAAGCCCAAGATCAACAGCCACAAACGCTGCAATCTGGACGCAAGTGGTTTTGCCATAGAAAATTCCATCAATATGAGCACACCTTTTCCTTACATCATCGACCCTATATCTGACACATGATGAGGAAAAGGAGGCATTACGTGAGTACGTTAAAAAAAAGAGTGAGGATTGATAAACCAGATAAATATTCGGGATATATCACTCTCTTCCCATTACATAGCGTAGATGCTTTTTAATAGGTCACCATCATATTGCATTTTATTAATAAAAAAACAAACTTTTCATAACATGAATGCGGCAAGGATGTCGGTTCTCGCAACCAACGATCCGTGCAGAAAGAAAGGGAGAATGGAGAATAAGAAATTTCTTCTGGTGATAATAAACAATGAAAAATATAAACAACCGTGATCTTATAGCGAAACAAAATCGCGGCTGTTAGTCTCTTCAGGTTGAAGGCTGCTGTCGATAAGCCAGTGAGAAAATATCGTAGAAATCAACTTCGCCTTTGGTCTGCTGAATTTTCTCTATCCCCGCTTTCACCGCGGGCGGCACCTGCGCATTGCGTAGCAACTGATCCAGCGTGTCCTGCGATACGTGACGGATCGTAAACCACTCGCCGTTATAACATACGCGTAAATCCAAGGCATCGATGTCTTCAAAGTGGTAGGTCGGGTTAATATCGGCCGAGAGCGCCAGCGTCATCACCAGCAGAAAAACGGTAAAACCGATCAGATACGGTAAACCAAAATAAGGGGCATAGAAGAGAATAAACGCCACCGGCAGGTAGCTCACCAGCATCGCAGCAAATAAATAGGGATGGGACCGCATGAATTTACGGCTAAAACGTATTTTATTGTCGCGTTTTTCTTCTCGGTTAATGCGTTCGATTTCTTCGGTCAGAAGGCGTTTTACTTCGTCCATTATCATCATCCTGCGTAGGAATACCACTCTGCTGACGCCAATTAGACCATAGACGGATAAGAGATAACAGATGCCGTTTTCGGCTGATTATCGCCGTTTTAAATGCCGGGGCAGGGAACCCCGGCAACCGTAACGCACGGTGTGGCAGGGATTAGGGAATGGCAGGCATAACGAGATCGGGATCGACCAGATGGTAAATGCGGTTACCAAACACGGGCTGTTGCAGGAGTTGATCAACGGCCAGCGCCACATCCCAGCGCGACACTAACCCTAATGTCGGCGCGCCTTGCGTCAGTCGTGCATTGTGCGTCGCCACCACGTCCAACAGCCCACCGGGGCGTACAATGCAATAATCCAAGGTACTGCTTTGCAACCAGCATTCCGCCAGCGACTTCTCGCGTACCGCTAAGCCAAACGTGGCTTTCGCGCGCGGCGATAACAGCGACCAACTGTCACCACAACCCAGCGAGGTCACTAGCAGCATCCGTTTAATGCCAGCCTGCTCTGCGCCATCGATCACCGCGCGGTGGCCCTGATAATTTACCGCCCCGCCACCCATCGTCGAGACCACAATGGCAGATGGCCCGGCTACACGACAGGCTTGCGCTATGATTTCCGGATCACAGGCATCGCCTTCCACCACCGTCATCCCCTGCTCACGCCAGTGTTTAGCTTGTTCAGGATTACGCAAGACGAGTACGACCGCCTGCTCGCACTCAATCGCGCGCTGTAATAAACAGGCACCGACCCCGTTGCCCGCGCCAAAAAGTAACCATGTCATACCGGCTCTGCTTGTAATTCACGCGCCAACGTGCGAAACGCCTCAACTTGGGCGCTCAGCAATTGGCGATGGCTGTCTCGCCCAAGAAAAATTTTAAACATCGCGGCACCGTTGGCATTAAAGAACACTACGGACGCCGTGTCCATCCCCATGAACTTACGCTCGATAAAGGCAATGTGCTGACAATTCGTGGCACGAATGTGCCCACTCAAGCCATTTTTACCCCGTAAATTAAAGTAGCCATGGCGGTGCGTGCCGGTCGGTAACTCGCTTTTAAATTCCAGAATCGCATCCGCCGTGTGGCTAATAAGCGTCACCTCGCCCCAGGTTGAAATGGTATCCCACACCCAATCGAAACGATCGCCCGCCACCAATGTACGCTGTGCAGCAGGCAACGCCTCAACGACGGCAAATAACGTAGTATTATATTTTTCGGCGATCTCTTCCAAGGTGCCATCAGGGTTGGTCGCCAGTAATTCATTCAGTGTCATGATTGCATCTCCGGTTGGTGCCTATGCGCTTCGGCATTGAGCTGGGGGATAATTTGTTGTAGTGCCTGCATCAGGTTATTCGCCCAGAAGCGGCCATCGTTCGTCAGGCGCAGGCAGGTGGAATCGTTGCAGGTCAGCCCTGCCTGATGCCACTGGCTAAGTAGCGGCTGTAGCTCACGGGCATGCGCGGTAAGCTGGAGCAGGTTGACGCGCCCAACCTCTATGCCCGCCTGAAGCTGGTGCTGCCACGGCCCGGTTGCACTGGCCGGTGTCATCACCATGATCGGCTTTTGCCCCTGATCGATTTGCTGGTAATAGCGTTCCAGACTGCGTTCCATCATGTAGGCTTGCCCATTTATATTGCCGCCGGCTCCGCTCCCCAGCGCCAGGCAGTCTGCGCCTTGTTTAATCAGCAGGTTGTACAGATTGCGCTCGCGCGTGGTGCGCGCCCAATGGCTATTGCTGAGTTGGTGCCAGCCAGCGTCAGCCAAAAACGCTGCGCCAGCCCGATAAAAATCACGTCGCGCTACCACATCGGGCAATGTGACACGCTGGTTTTCGGCGGCTTTCGCCAGCGGCGTTGTCGGTAACAGGTTGAGTGCGTAGAGATCGACGCCGTCTAAGGGGAAATCGCTGACAATGGCCAGATCTTCGCGCCAGACGTCTGGCGTTTGGTCCGGCAGGCCAAACATCAAATCACACACCACCGCAGCCCTGTCCCGCGCGCACAGACGCTCAAGGAAGCGAATCGATTGTTGTTTATCCGAGGTACGCGCCATACGCTGACGAATCCGCGTATCAAACGTCTGTATCCCAATAGAAAACCGATTCGCCCCGGCATCCAGACAGGCGTCAATACGTGCATCGTCAAAATCCATCGCCCGCCCTTCGACCGTGATTTCACAGTCCGGCGCCAGCGGCAGAGAAGTGCGGATTGCCCGAATAATCTGCGACAGTTCCTGCGCCGCCAGCGCCGTTGGCGTGCCGCCGCCAAAGTAAACCGCGTGAATCGGCGCCGACTGGTGCAATGGGCTGTCTGCTTCCATCGCCAATTCCTGCAACAGATAACGGGTATAGCTTGCCGTGCTGTCATCACGCAGTTTGTTTTGATAAAAACCGCAGAAGGTGCAGTGCGTCGCGCAAAAGGGAATGTGCAGGTAGAGCAGGCGCTTACGCGCGGGTGTTGTCTGCTGCTTTAGCGCCTGCCAGCCGGCCGGAATGTGTTCTGCTGCAAGCGGCACATGGTTGCGCCAGGGCATAGCCATATGCCGGGCGCTAAAAGGCAGATCGCCAGGTGCAGCATAATACGGCGTCAAATCAATAGTCATCAGCGGCCCCCATATCATTAATAAAATAAATTAGATGATAATTATTTTTATTTAGCAACCAACCTGACGGACCGAATAGCGGCGAGCGATTATTTTTCCGGTGCCTTCTCTTTAAATTAACCAATTAACTTATTTTATTTAATATTTTACTTAGAAACAGCCGCAGCAATATTTCATTATTTTCATAGCATTAATTCTCTTCACGCCATTTAAATGTTAAATAAATGAAAATAAAAAACAATACATTAAAATTCGTTAATTTAATAACCATAAAAATATTGCAAGCTATTATTTAATTACAAGCGTGATTCCGATCACAATTTGACACATTTACTCAATTTTGATTATTGTCGCCAATCCATCGAATGATAACGTTAATGATAATCATTAACTTTTATGGATATAACATGAATAAAAAGACGACTTATCGGGCGCTCTTTATGCTGCCTGCTATTTATAGCAGCATCATCAATGCGGCCACGAACGATTCATTTATCAATCATACCAACACGGGTTATTCAGCGGAAAATCACTCATCGATAAACCATGATGAAATAACCGTGGTGAGTGTAGGGAGAACGGAACAGAATTTATGGGAAAGCCCGGTCACAATGCAGGTGATCGATAATGAAAAACTGAGCAAATTTACCGGTGATTCAATTGCCGAAGCGCTACGCGATATTCCCGGCGTCGATATTACCGATAGTTCTTTAGCGGGTCGTAAACAAATACGTATTCGCGGGGAAGAAGCCTCACGCGTATTAGTATTAATTGACGGGCAGGAAGTCACCTATCAACGCGGCGGGCCGAATTAGTCGATGGCCTGATCGCGCTGGCGGGCGGAGAAAATGTTGCTACGCATAGCCAGTATCGTATCTACGGCGGTGAGGCAATGGCAGCGGCAAATCTTGATGTGGTTGTGGTCACCACACAAAGTGTGGAAAACAGGGTGGGCGCGCTGGCCGCAATACCGGGGTTGACGCAAACCGCCGCCTGGAAAAACCAACGTATTATCGCCCTCGATTAGGCTATTTTATTGGGCATGGGGCCACGCGTCGCCGAAGCGGTGGAAGCATTAAACCACGGATTTTATCCTGACTAAACGACCATTGCTCAACGCTATTTCGTCTTTGCAGAACGCTGTCTCAAAAAAGGGCCGGTGTCATGCGTTTAGTGAAAACAACCTGATGACCGGAAGTCCATATGGCACGAGGGTTTAGCTCTGGCCGCCTGGCGAGGTCGCGGCGTTGTGGGCTAAGAGCCGCATTAGAGCATCGCCATAGAAAGCCAGAGCGGACTGCATCCGTGACGATTGACTGCAAACGGCCGCCGTGCGTCAAAGCATCTTAGTCCGATTGGCAGCCGTTATGCAGGACGAAGAGCCGCAGTCCAAGGCTGTGCCCGTTCGGGGAAACAAGACCAGCGCAAACCAGCATCATCAGCCCTGTTTCGGCGCTGCTTTGCTAGGTACCTTCATGTTGCACCGTCAGCACGATCTTGCCCTGAATATGCCCCTGTGCCGCACGTTCATGCGCCTGTCGCGCCTCGGCAAGCGGATAGGTGCTATCGAGCAGCACGCGAATGTCTCCTGCACTGAGTAGCTTGGCAAGCTCAGCAAGCTGGGCGCCATTCGAACGCACCTGAACCGACGACACCGTGACATCTGATTGTTCTGCGTCTTTGGCACCAGCAAACCCCAAGGAGAACACGGGGAACAAAGTGCCGCCTCGCTTGAGCGTGCGCAGGAAGCGTCCTGTGGCCGGGCCGCCCACCGCATCGACGACGAGATCAACATCACGGACGACTTCCTCTGGCCTTGTTTTCGTGTAGTCGATGAATTCATCCGCACCAAGTCCACGCAGGGCGGCTTCGTGTTTGCCGGAGGCGACTGCAATGACGCGAGCCCCCTTCAACTTGGCGATTTGCACGACGAAGTGCCCCACGCCGCCAGCGGCACCGTTCACGAGCACCGTCTTGCCGGCCAGCGGCACGGGCACATGCGGGTACGGCTGAAGCGGATTAGGCACATCATGCCCAACATCGACCAGAAATTGCCACGCGGTCAGCAGCGACATCGGGGCGGCAGCGGCATGGATATGGTCGATGCCGGCCGGCTTGAGGGCGATGTCCGAGACTGGCACGCTAACGTACTCGGCATAGGCTTGGCTGCGTCCCGCTGCCCACTCGGGGAACCGAATCATCGAATATACCTCATCACCCACGGAGAAATCCGTGACATCATCGGCCACCGCCACGATCACGCCTGACACATCCGTCCCCAGAATCACGGGAAAGGATATCTGCGGCCGCCACTCGGGCGGCAGCATCTTGTAGCCCTCGCGCAGGTACCAATCCGGGGGATTCACCCCTACGGCATGCACACGCACGAGCACTTCGCCGGGGCTGAGGCTGGGCATGGGCGCATCTTCATAGTTAAGCACTTCGGGGCCACCGAATGTGTGCTGACGTACAGCCTTCATGGTGTTGCGTGACATGACTTTCTCCTTGGTCAGGAATGAGATACGATAAACGGAATAGTGTTCCAATTATATGGAGCATTGCTCCGTTTAACAAGGAGAGACATGCGATCCGACGCAAAAAAGAATTACGACCGTCTGCTGGCGGTTGCGGGCGATGCCTTCGCCGAACAGGGGGCGGAAGTCTCGTTGCGTGATATCGCGCGCAGGGCGGAGGTTGGGCTCGGTACGCTGTATCGCCACTTTCCCTCGCGCGAAGCGTTGCTCGAAGCCCTGTTGCGATCGAGCTTCGCTCTGCTCACTGAAAAGGCCAGGCGACTCGAAACGGCATCGGACCCAGACGATGCGCTGCTGTCCTGGGTGCGGGAAGTCATCACTTTTGCACACAGCCATCGAGGTGTCATCGCGCCTATGATGGGGGCCATCGAGGATGAAGACTCCGCGTTGCACGCGTCATGCGTCGAATTGCGTATCGCAGGAGCTGCGCTGCTGGCCAGAGCGCAAGCGCAAGGCAGCGCGAGAGCGGATATTGATGGTGCGGAACTGTTCGATCTGATTGCCGCGCTGGCCTGGCTGCGTGAGCAGCCCTCACATGCACCTCGTGCGGATCGTCTTTTCAGCGTGATTGCCAGTGCCATCCTGGCTGGACGCCAGCCGAGTCGCCAACTCGGTAGCGCAGCTTCCAGGCAAGAGAAGCAAGAACCACGCCGATGACCACGTTTTCCGATCCGAAAGTCGGATCAGACTATACGGAAAGGACGGCAAGGATTGTGCTTGGCCTTCGCGACCTGCACAGGATGGCAGGCGTACTGCTGGCCGAACACGCCCCTGCTGACGCCCGCATTTTGGTACTCGGTACAGGGGCTCAAGGCAGCATCGCAGCGATTAAAGAGCGGTTGCCCGTGCTTTCTCCGCAATAGGATGTAGATTTGCTTCGTGAAGCTGGATTCACTGACGTCGAGCTTTTCTACTGCGCATTCACTTTCAAAGGTTGGGTCGCTTACACAGGTTTCCGTATCGGTGCAAGTTAGCTTGCAAGAATTGGGGGAACACACGTCCCCGAGAAACCTGGAGCACTAACTCATAAAGTAGTACCACTTGATCATGTGCTCGCCCAGGTCGAGCGTGTCGTCATCGACACTGAAACGGCCATCGCCCTGATTATGTATCAGCCGCACTTTCATGCGTGCAGTGTCAATCCAGATGCGCTGGACCTCCAGCCCCCACAGGTTGTAGCGCCGTGCCCAGACATCGACGGTGACGCGGCATTCCAAGTTGGCCCAGCATTCGCGCACCAGCGGCGCATCCACCGTCTGCGCCGACGAGGGGCAGGCCGAAGCGGGCGAACTTGCACAGGAAGCCGAACACTACGGACTCAAGAATGAGGCCGTAACACAATGCTATTGAAAACCTGGGTTATTGTATATCTTGACTTACTGAATCCCCTGACTGCGCAGGTAATCTTCATAGTTACCGGTGAAATCGATCACTTTATTTGGCGTCATTTCCAGAATACGGGTCGCCAACGAGCTAACGAACTCACGATCGTGAGAAACGAACAACAACGTGCCCTCATACATTTCCAACGCCATGTTTAACGATTCAATGGATTCCATATCCAGGTGATTGGTTGGTTCATCCATGATGAGAATGTTAGGACGCTGCATCATCAGCTTACCAAACAGCATGCGGCCTTTTTCGCCACCGGATAACACTTTTACTTTCTTCTTGATATCATCCTGGCTGAACAATAAACGACCTAGTACGCTGCGTACCGCCTGCTCGTCGTCTTTTTCCTGCTTCCACTGGCTCATCCAGTCAAACACCGTCAGCGTTTCATCGAATTCGTATTCATGATCCTGCGCGTAGTAGCCAATTTTGGCATTTTCCGACCACTTCACGGTGCCGCTGTCTGGCTGAAGATCGCCGACTAACGTTTTTAACAGCGTCGATTTACCAATACCATTCGTGCCCAGAACCGCAACTTTTTCGCCCACTTCCACCATCAGGTTCAATTTGTTGAAGAGTGGCCCGTTGTCAAACCCTTTGCTTAGCGCCTCCACTTCCAGCGCATTACGGAACAGTTTCTTATCCTGCTCAAAACGAATAAACGGGTTTTGACGGCTGGAAGCTTTCACCTCTTCCAGTTGGATCTTATCGATCTGGCGCGCGCGCGATGTCGCCTGTTTAGACTTGGAAGCATTGGCGCTAAAGCGGCTAACGAACGATTGCAGTTCGGAAATTTGCGCTTTCTTCTTAGCGTTATCGGCCAGTAGACGCTCGCGCGCCTGCGTCGCGGCCGTCATGTATTCATCGTAATTACCGGGATAAATACGCAACTCGCCATAGTCCAGATCCGCCATGTGCGTACAAACCATATTGAGGAAGTGGCGGTCATGCGAAATGATGATCATGGTGCTGTTCCGTTCGTTCAACACCTGCTCCAGCCAGCGGATCGTATCGATATCCAGGTTGTTGGTCGGTTCGTCGAGCAACAGGATATCAGGATCGGCAAACAGCGCTTGCGCCAGCAGGACACGCAGTTTCCAACCGGGAGCAATCTCACTCATCAAACCATAGTGCTGCTCAACGGGAATCCCAACACCCAGTAATAGTTCGCCAGCGCGAGATTCCGCGCTGTAGCCATCCATCTCACCATATTGCTCTTCCAGATCGGCAACTTTGTAGCCGTCCTCTTCGCTCATTTCAGCCAATGAGTAGATACGATCGCGTTCTTCTTTTACCGCCCACAGTTCCCCGTGGCCCATGATGACGGTATCCAGCACGCTGTATTTTTCAAAGGCAAACTGATCCTGACGCAGTTTACCCAGCCGCTCATTCGGATCGAGGAAGACGTTACCGGCGCTCGGCACCAGGTCACCACCGAGAATCTTCATGAATGTGGATTTACCGCAGCCATTTGCGCCAATCAAACCGTAACGGTTGCCGCCGCCAAATTTAACGGAAATGTTTTCAAACAACGGCTTGCTGCCGAACTGCATGGTGATATTGTTGGTACTTAACACAGCACTTATACTCGAGTCGGAATGTGATTTGGCGCGCATTATGCCACAAGCGCGCGCCAGGATCGCGGTTAGTTTTGAGTAATATTTAAGCGATAGCGCATACAGGAGAGAAATGCGATGCCGATAGTACGTCGTTTCAAACAGGTCGACGTTTTTACCCAGCAGCCCTTCAAGGGCAATCCGCTTGCCGTCATTCTGGAAGCAAATGGATTAACCGATGCGCAAATGCAGGATATCGCGCGTTGGACAAACCTGTCAGAAACGACGTTTGTTCTGCCAGCCACCGATCCTTTGGCGGATTACCACGTACGCATTTTTACGCCAGAATCGGAAATGCCCTTTGCCGGACACCCTACGCTGGGCACCGCGCATGCGCTGCTGGAAGAAGGATTGCGCCCGAAATCCCCAGGGCAGTTAGTGCAACAGTGCGGCGTTGGCTTAGTTCCGATCAATCTTCATGACGATGGCAGTCTGGCTTTTCACGCGCCACAGGCCACGATGGTTCCGTTTGGCGACGAGCACATGCCACTGCTGGTAAAAACGCTTGGCATGGCTGATTCTGATCGTGCTGCTATCGATAACCGCTACCCGCCCACCGCGGTGCATATGGGCATTCGCTGGCTGGTGATTCGCGTCGACAGCGCCGACACCTGTCTGGACATCAGACCGGATGCCGACGCGCTCCTGGCCGTACAAAACCTCAGCCAGACTAACGGTATCGCTATCTATGGCCCGCACGATAACGCGACGCCAGCCGACTATGAAGTCCGTGCTTTCTACATCGAAGGCGGTCACCTCAAGGAAGATCCGGTTACCGGCAGTGCTAATGCCTGTCTGGCTGCGCTGCTTCGCCAGCAGCACGCCACCAATAACGTCACCGCACCACTCAGCTACCTGGCACGACAAGGCACGATGCTACACTGCGATGGCCGGATTACCGTAACTTATCTGAACGATGAACCCTGGATCGGCGGGCACAGTGTCACGATCGTTGATGGCACCTTACAGGCCTAAGGAGAGGTTTTATGGAAACGCCGGTTATAGATCCGTTATTTGCAGACAAACTGTATGAGCTAGGCCATCGGCCCCATCTGCGCCTAACGATACAGGAGGAGCGTGACGCCGAGGCAATTTTTTCTCTGATTCAGCAGGAAAAAGCTCGTCTGCGGCAAACGTTACCCTGGCCAGATTCCGTCAAGAGCGTCGATGACACACGTGAAACCATTCGCGCCAATCGAAAGGCCTTCTTCGATAAGACGTCTGCCGTGTATCTTATCCGCTGGGACAACGCGCTGGCTGGCATCGTCTCCTTCAATACGATTCAGGATAAAGAGGGCGTCATTGGCTACTGGCTCGCCAAAGCCTTTGAAGGTAAAGGCATCATTTCTCAGGCCGTCAGCACGTTAATAACAGCTTATGCCGAGGCAAATCTGGTTGATCGCTGTGTCATCAAAGCCTCAACCGCCAACACACGCAGCAACGCGGTTGCCCAACGGCTCGGCTTCCGTTTTCATCACCTGGAGAAAGCGGCTGAACGGATTGGCGAGCAATGGTTCGATCAGAATATTTATCATTATCCAGTCAAACGATGAACCTACACCATTTCATGACCGGATTTGTCACTTGGTGACACGATGCATCGATGGCGCGCGCCCTTGACTGTCGCGACAACTTTTTTGTGATCATCATCACAAAAAAGTTGAAATTCGATCTCATCTCCGCTAGCATTAAAAACGTGATGAACATCACACTTAATTAATCCGTTAGAGGAGTCTGATGATGAAAACATTTCGTAAAATCAGCAAATTATTCAAAAAAATGGGAGATGTTTATGTCAGTTACTGCGAACGTATTGGATCCGTCATCAGCCCGTTCTAATGCTGATATAAACAATTTTTAAAAGCCGCCTTTCATAGGCGGCTTTTGTTTTATCTGCCCAATTCCACTTTTTCGGATCCTCACCGAGGCAAAAGCGATAACAAGAATGACAACGCATTCACATGGCTTTTTATTAACCGGCCGGTGAATCTAGCGCTTTGCCAGCAGCAACCCTAATACCAGACCAACGGTAGCGCCAATACCAATACCGTGCCAGGGATTGTCACGCACATAGCCATCGGCTTTATCGGCAACCTTCTTTGCACGCGCGCAGTAGCCGTCATTGGCACCAAGACGTTTTTTGACTTCTGATAATGCCTTTTCCGCCCCTTTTTTCAATTCCTGATAGGCGTCATCTGCCTGATCGCCCGTATAGCGCAGCACTTCATCTAGGGTTTCTGACAGAAGCTTTAAATCATCATCGACACGAATTTCTTCAGGCTGTTTTTTTGTCGCGGCCATAAAATGCTTCCTTCTGTTATGAAAAGTCATTAGTTATAAAATGTCATCCTTTTAACTATAGACAATTTTGCGCGGCATCTACGACGGTAATAGACCGGATCATTCCTAAACGTATTTTGCAGATATAAAAAAAGCGCCGCGAATTCTCCTCAACGGCGCTTTTATATGACACAACCTAATTCGTGTAGTGGCTACATCATCGGCTGCGCCAATTGCACTAAAGCGATCAGCGGCTGCGGATACAAACCCAAGAACAGCACGGCAATAGAAGAGATCAACACAACAACCCCACCTGCCGTTAAGGCCCAGTTGCTTGGCGTATCACGCTGTCGCTGCTGAGGCGCCGATAAGTACAGGCTCACCATCACGCGCAGGTAATAGTACAAACCGATAGCGCTACCCAGGACTACCGCCCCCGTCAGCCACCACAGTTCAGCATTCACACCCACTGCCAGCACATAAAATTTGCCGAAGAAGCCCAGCGTCATAGGGATACCCGCTAGCGACAGCATCATCACCGTCATCACTGCGGACAGGATCGGTTTATGCCAGAACAAACCACGGTAAGAGAATAGCGAATCGGCATCCGGGCCACGGTACGGGCTGGACATCAGGCTAACCACACCGAATGCGCCCAGGCTGCTGAACAGGTAACCGACCAGATACACGCCGACGGTTTCCAACGCCAACTGATGGCTCTGAACCGCGATCAGGGCAACCAGCAAATAGCCCAGATGCGCGATGGAAGAGTAACCAAGTAGACGTTTAATGTTAGTTTGCGATACCGCCATCACGTTACCGAACAGGATCGACGCGAGCGCGATAACGCCCAGCACGATTCTGACAGACTCGCTGTCAGCCATCGGCGCATACAGGAACAAGCGCATCACTGCACCGAAAACCGCAATTTTACCCGCCGTAGCCAGGAAGGTGGATACTGGCGCAGGCGCGCCCTGATACACATCAGGCGTCCACAGTTGAAACGGCGCCAAGGACAGCTTGAAGCCCAAACCGACAATCATCATCCCCAGACCAGCCAACAGCAGCGGTTCCTGAATGTGGCCATCGCTCAGACTGTTACCAAGGCTAGCAAAGCTCATATCACCCGATTTGGCATAGATCAGCGCCATGCCAAACAAGAGGAAAGAGGACGCCGCCGCCGACAGAAGCATATATTTAATACTGGCTTCCAGCGAACGTTTCTGGCGGAAAGCGTAGCCGATCAACCCAAAGAGCGGCAGAGAAAGCAGCTCGATCCCGATGAACAGCGACGCCAGATGGTTGGCACTCGACAGTAAAACACCGCCCAGCGTCGCGATAAGCACCAGCAGATAGAATTCATCGCGGTTGTCCGGGTAACCTTGCAGCCACGGGTAGGCAAACGTGCTGGTTGCCAGACTCGCAAGCAAAACCAGCCCGGTATAGAACATCGAAAAACCATCGACGCGCAGCAGCGGCGTCACGTCCGTTGGGCCAGCCTGGCCGACAAAGTACAGTGACAGCAACGCAATATTCAGGCCGATAACCGTCATGGTTGCGTTGACAAAATGGTTGCGTCGCCACGCAATGCACAGCATCACAACCACTACCGTCAATCCGACGATCAACAGCGGCGATAGCGCAATGAGTTGTTGAAGAGTTATTGTCATGGCGAATTACGGCCTTGTTGTTGAAATAATTGAATCTGGAGCAGACGACATAAACCACTGCTGGATATTTGACATCGCGGCATTGGAGGTATCCAGAATCGGTTGCGGGTAAACCCCCAACAACACCAGTAATACCACCAACAGCAGCACGATAGACAATTCGCGGATCGACATCCCTTTCAATGGCGTATTAGATTTAGGCGCACCGTAGTAAGCGCGCTGCACCATGATCAATGAGTAAACTGACGCAAATACCAGACCGAAGGTTGAGATCACCGTAATCACTGGCACAACCTGGTAGCTGCCGAACAGAATCATGAATTCGCCAACAAAGTTACCCGTTCCTGGCATGCCCAGCGTCGCCACGGCAAAGAACAACGACAGCGCTGGCAAGTATTTCAAACGCGCCCACAGGCCGCCCATTTCACGCATGTCGCGGGTATGCAGACGCTCGTACAGTTGACCGCACAGAATAAACAGACCGGCCGCGGACAGACCGTGTGCAATCATCTGAATCACTGCGCCTTGATAAGCCAATTGATTACCGGAATAGATGGCAATCATCACGAAGCCCATGTGGGACACCGAGGTGTAAGCGATAAGGCGTTTAATATCCGTCTGTTTAAACGCCAGCCAGGCACCGTAAAAGATGCCAATCACCCCCAGCCACATCGCAATCGGCGCGAAGGCATGTGAGGCGTTCGGGAACAACGGCAGGCTGAAACGTAACAAACCATAGGCTGCCGTCTTCAACAGGATACCCGCCAGGTCAACGGAACCCGCCGTTGGCGCCTGACTGTGTGCATCCGGCAACCAACCATGCAACGGCACCACCGGCATTTTTACCGCAAACGCGATGAAGAAGCCCAGCATCAGCAGATATTCAACACCATATGACATTGGCGTCTTCAGCAGGTCTTCATAGTTGAACGTCCAGACACCCGTCGCATTGTGATGCACAAAGACCAGCGCCAGTATGGCAATCAGCATGACCAGACCGCTTGCCTGGGTATAAATGAAGAACTTGGTCGCCGCTGTAATCCGTGTTTTACCGTCAGAGCCTTTATGGCCCCACAGTGCAATCAGGAAGTACATTGGCACCAGCATCATTTCCCAGAAGAAGAAGAACAGGAACATATCGATCGCGACAAACACACCGATGACCGCGCCCAGAATCCAGAGTAGATTCAGATGGAAAAAACCCTGATTGCGTTGTTCCTCATTCCACGAACACAGGATTGCCAGCACGCCCAGCAACCCCGTCAGCACCACCATCAGCAGCGACAGGCCATCCAGCGCGAGGTGAATACCGATGCCAAAGCGAGGGATCCACGGCACATAAAACTCAGATTGCCATTGCGGCACGCCTGTTGGCGCGGTCAGTGAATAACCGCCTTGCAACCACAGTTGCAGAGACAGCGCGAGTGTCAGCCCCATTGCAATCAACGCTATCCAGCGCGGCACTTTCGTACCTAAACGCTCTGACTGCCAGCACAGTAGACCGCCGATAAAGGGGAGAAGAATTAGCCAAGGTAGTAGCATGGCGTTTTGTGTCCCTAAATTAAAGAAATCTGAAAACTTGCCGTGGCGGGCCTCCTCATGGGAGGCTCTGCCCTTCGCACGTCACCCGATATGCCTACACCACCAATAGCAAGGCCAGCACCACGACGGCGCCAATGCCCATCGAAGCAACGTACCAACGCAATTGACCATTCTCGCTAAACGTCAACCCTCGGTTACTCCAACGGGTAACCATCGCCGGAATCGTCATCAATCTATCCAATGGGTCGCGCCGTAATAGTTTCGCGATGAAGAGATACGGTTTAACAAAGACATGGTCGTACAACCAGTCGAAACCCCATGCGTGGAACCACCAGGTCGAGAAGAAACGACCCGGCGCGCTCTGCGCGATGCGATTCACCGCCTGGCGTTTACCCAGCCACAGCACAGCAGCAAGCAGAATACCGGCAATCGCCACCACGCCAGAGGTCATTTCCAGCGTCAGCACCTGACTATGCTCAAGCTCTGTCGTCGCTGGCAGTACGCCGTGCAACGGCGGAACAATCATCGCACCAATAAAGGTGGACAGAACCATCAGCACAACCAGCGGTAAGTGGTGAGAAAGGCCTTTCCCTGCATGCGCCTTGATTTTCTCTTCACCGTGGAACACGATGAAAATCATGCGGAACGTGTATAACGAGGTCATGAAGGCACCGACCAATCCAGCCACCATCAGATTGATGTGACCATTGGCCCATGCGCCAGCCAGAATCTCGTCTTTACTGAAGAAGCCTGCGGTAACCAGCGGCAGGGCAGCCAGCGCCGCGCCCCCGACCAGGAAACAAACATAAACCAGCGGAATTGTTTTACGCAGGCCGCCCATCTTGAAGATGTTCTGCTCATGGTGGCAGGCCAGGATGACCGATCCCGAAGAGAGGAACAGCAGCGCTTTAAAGAACGCATGCGTCATCAGATGGAAAATCGCGGCATCCCATGCCTGAACGCCGAGTGCCAGGAACATGTAGCCAATCTGGCTCATGGTGGAATAGGCCAGCACGCGCTTGATGTCGGTTTGCACCAGCGCGGCAAAACCTGCCAGCACCAGCGTTACCGCCCCCACAATCCCCACCAGATGCAGGACATCCGGCGCCATCAGGAACAGGCCATTGGTACGCGCAATCAGATAAACCCCTGCGGTAACCATCGTCGCGGCGTGGATCAGTGCAGAGACCGGCGTTGGACCGGCCATCGCATCCGCCAGCCAGGTTTGCAGCGGCAGCTGTGCAGATTTACCGACCGCACCACCCAGCAACATCAGCGTAGCCCAGGTGATTGCCGGTGAACCCTCAGCCAGTTTCTGCGGCGCTAATACCATCAGTTCGCGGAAGTTGAGCGTACCCAATTCTTTGTAGAGAATGAACAGAGCAAAAGCCAGAAAGACGTCACCGACACGCGTAACGATGAACGCCTTCATTGCCGCCGCACCGTTCTTCGGATTGGTGTAGTAGAAACCGATCAGCAAGTAACTGCACAGCCCCACGCCTTCCCAACCGAGGTACATCAGCAACAGGTTATCCGCCAATACCAGAACGACCATACTGGCGATAAACAGGTTGGTGTAGGCGAAGAAACGGGAATATCCCTCTTCTCCGCGCATGTACCAGGAGGCAAACAGGTGAATAAAGAAGCCGACGCCCGTCACCACGGACAGCATCGTCACCGCAAGGCCATCGAGCGTCAGCGTGACGCTGATGTCGAAATTCCCCACGGCCATCCATGTCCACAAATGCTGATTAAAGAAGGTAACGCCGCCATGCTGTTGGCCCATGAAATCGACCACAACCCAAGCGGTAACCAACGCTGCCAGACCAATCGAGCCAACACCGACGGCTGCGGACGTATTTTCCGACCAGCGACCACGGGAAAATGCCAGCAACAGAAAGCCCAGCAGCGGAAAGAGTATGGTTAAATAGAGTAAGTTCATCCGCGCATCTCACTGACGGTATCAATATTCAGGGTGTGGCGACGACGATACATCTGTAGCAATAGCGCCAGACCAATACTGGCCTCAGCCGCTGCCAGCGTAATCGCCAGAATGTACATCACCTGACCATCCGGCTGCTGCCAGTAACTGCCCGCGACAACAAAGGCCAGCGCGGCGGCGTTGATCATGATTTCGAGACTAATCAACATAAACAGCAGGTTACGACGAATTAACAGACCAGTCAGCCCCAAAACAAACAGGATAGCGGCTAAGATCAACCCATGTTGTAACGGAATCATGCACGTTCCCCCGTTATTTTTTTCTCAACGTCCTGGTTCACGCCTTCTTTACTGACAACGTCACCACGTTTATCTTCTCGGCCGATATGGAAAGCGACAACCAATCCTGCCAGCAGCAGCATTGACGCTAACTCAACGGCCAGAACATAAGGCCCAAACAGGCTGATACCCACGGCTTTCGCCTCAACAGGCGTGCCAGTAATGCCCTGCTCTTTTAGGCTAAGGATCGCATTGACGACAATCACCAGCAGCGCCAGTGAAAGAATACCTGGGCCAATCCAGACGCCGGGTTTTAGCCAATCCCGCTCTTGCTGTTCGACGGAATTACCGAGGTTGAGCATCATGACGACGAACACAAACAGCACCATGATGGCGCCCGCATACACGATGATACTCAGCGCACCGGCAAAATTAGCCCCCAGCGAGAAAAAGACGCCCGCGATGGCCATCAGCGAGGTGACCATATACAACAATGCATGCACAGGATTGGTATGCGTAATGACGCGCAATGTCGCCAATATCGCAATCAAACCTGTGGTATAAAAAGCGAATTCCATGCTAACTCCTTAGGGCAACAGGCCTTTGACATCAATGGGTTTGGCTTCGTTTTCCGCTTCACCTTTGTCTTTCCCATCGATTGCCATACCCGCCATCCGGTAGAAATTGTATTCCGGATATTTACCCGGCCCCGATATCAGCAGATCTTCTTTCTCGTACACCAGATCCTGACGTTTGTAGTCGCCCATCTCGAAATCCGGCGTCAACTGGATAGCCGTTGTCGGACACGCCTCTTCGCAGAAACCACAGAAAATACAGCGTGAGAAGTTGATACGAAAGAACTCGGGATACCAGCGACCATCTTTAGTTTCCGCTTTCTGCAATGAAATACAGCCAACCGGACAAGCGACCGCACAGAGGTTGCAGGCGACACAACGCTCATCACCATCAGGATCGCGCGTCAGCACGATGCGGCCACGGTAGCGCGGTGGCGGATTCACGGGTTCTTCCGGGTACATTCTGGTTTCGCGCTTCTTAAAAGCGTTCGATCCCACCATACAGATACTGCGTATCTGGGTGCCGAAACCAACCACTAACTCTTTCAATGTCATGGTTTATTCACCCCTTATTAAGCGTTGTACAAAATGACGGCCGCTGTCGCCAGCAGATTCAAGAGCGTTATCGGCAGACAGACTTTCCAGCCGAAAGCCATCACCTGGTCATAACGCGGACGGGGTAACGACGCACGAATCAGGATGAACATCATCATGAAAAAGCCTGTTTTCAACGCAAACCAGATAAACGGTGGCAGCAATGGGCCATGCCAGCCACCGAAGAACAACGTCACTATCAGCGCAGAAACGGTCACGATCCCAATATATTCGCCCACGAAGAACAGACCGAACTTCATACCGGAGTATTCAATATGGTAACCATCGGCCAGTTCCTGTTCAGCTTCGGGCTGGTCAAACGGGTGACGGTGACACACCGCCACCCCTGCGATAGCAAACGTAATAAAGCCGAAGAACTGCGGGATAACGTTCCACAGGTGCTCCTGAGAATCGACGATGTCACGCATATTGAACGAGCCCGCTTGAGCAACAACGCCCATCAGCGACAGGCCGATGAACACTTCGTAGCTCACGGTCTGCGCAGAAGCACGGACCGCCCCCAGCAGTGAGTATTTGTTGTTACTCGACCAACCGGCAAACAGCACGGCGTAAACCGCTAAACCCGCCATCATCAGGAAGAACAGGATCCCGATGTTCAGATCGGCAACGCCCCAAGTGGGGGTGATCGGCACGATCGCAAAGGCAATTAGCATTGATGTGAACGCGATCATCGGCGCCAACGTGAAGATCACCTTATCGGTAAAGTTCGGCACCCAGTCTTCTTTGAAGAACATTTTGATCATGTCAGCGACAAGCTGTAATGAACCGCCCCACCCTACCCGGTTTGGCCCATACCGCCCCTGGAAGAGACCGAGCAGCCGACGTTCACCCATACTCATGAAGGCGCCACAGGTTACGACGACCAGCAGAATCACGATCGCTTTTCCGACGGTGATCAGAATCTCGGTTAATTCCGGTGTTAACCAACTCATTGTGCGGCCTCCCGCAGATTTTCAACGGTTGCACCCGCCAGCACCGGCGCGATACCCGGTAAGCCCAGCGGTAAACCAACCTGTCCCTGACACAATTCCTCACTTAAGCGCAATGGCAGACGTAACGTCTGTCCTGCACAGGTCAGCTCCAGCAATGTACCGGCGTTCACGCCCAACGTTGCCGCATCTGCCGGGTTCACCATCACGTAAGGCTCTGGCATACGCTGCTGAATCACGTCGGAACGCTGTGACATCTCATCACTGCCAAACAGGTGATAATAGGGCGCAACGCGCCATTGACCCGCCTGTGGGACAAAAGCCGCTGGGATGTTGTCGAAATACGCCAGTGAACCTTCGCCGGCTTCGATCATGCGCACACCGGGATCGCCATGACGCAAATGTCCACCCACTTCATCCTGGAATTTGTTCCAGGCTTGCGGGGAGTTCCAGCCTGGCGCCCAGGCAAACGGAATCTGCTGACGGTTGGCGGTCGGGCTGTTGTTCCCTTCCATCGAGAAGGCGAACATGGTGTCTATATCGACCGGCTGACGCGGTTCATGCACGCTGATATTGGCACGCATCGCGGTGCGACCGCTGGATCGGATCGGTGAACGCGCCAGCTTCTGGCCACGGATACGGAACGAGGCATCCGGTGCGGCCTCTTTGATCGCCGCCAATTGCGGTAACGCAGAGACACAAGCATCGATGACGTGATCTAACTGCGTCCAGTCAACCTTGCGGCTGTTATAGGTGATATACAACGAGTGTAGCCAGCGCCAGCTTTCCAGCATCACAGCATTTTCGTTGTAGTAGGTAGGTTCATAAACCTGAAAGAAACGCTGCGCGCGGCCTTCCTGATTAATCAGCGTACCGTCGCTTTCAGCGAAACTGGCGGCAGACAGCACGATGCTAGCCTTGTCCATGATGCGGGTACGCTGATGGTCAACCACAATCAGGTTTTGCGCTTTTTCCAGCGCCGCATCAACGCGAGCAACTGGCGCATGACGGTAGAGATCGTTTTCCAACACGACTACGCTGTCGGCTTCGCCGCTTTCCAACTGCGCTAGCGCATCATCAAGCGAACCGCCCCCCATCATCGACAACCCGATGCTGTTGGCCGCAGAGGCCACAAAGGTTATTCCCACATCAGAGCCACGATTTTTCAGCGCTTTAGCTACGTTTGCCGCCGCCGCGATCACCTCTTCGCTGCCCGCACTGGTGCCAGAGATGATGAGCGGTTTCTTGGCACCGGCTAGCGCCTGTACGATGATATCGACTTTTTGGTCAAGACCGGCTGCCAAATCGGCAACGGCTGGGGCGCTGCTATCTATGCCATGCGCGACAGCAAACCCAAGACGTGCCTGATCGGCAACCGGCGCACGGTAGTTCCATGCGGCGATATCATCCAAACGGGTGTTGTCGACGTTAGTCACAAACAGCGGATGTTTAGCGTGCTGACCTATATTCATGATCGCCGCAATCTGCCAGTCCGCTACTTTCTGCGCCGCCGCCATTTCGCGGGCTTTACCCTTAACGGCCTGACGCACGGCCAGTGCGATACGCGCCCCCGTTTGCGTTAAATCTTCACCCAGAATGAAAACCGCATCGTAGCTTTCGATCTCCCGCAGCGCCGGCGTTCTCACGCCGCTTTCGCGCAGCACTTTCAGGATCAGTTGCAGGCGATTTTGCTCTTCCTGCGCAATCCCGGTATAGAAGTTTTCTGCGCCGACCAGTTCACGTAATGCGAAATTGCTTTCAATGCTGGCACGCGGAGAACCAATGCCGATGGTTTTCTTGGCCTGGCGCAGCACATCCGCCGCGCCTTGCAGCGCCTGCTCGGCATTGAGCGCGATCCAGTCATCACCTCGGCGCTGTAAAGGCTGTTTGGGGCGATCTTTCAGGTTGACATACCCATAACCAAAGCGGCCACGGTCGCAGAGAAAATAGTGGTTTACGCTCCCGTTGAAACGGTTTTCGATGCGACGCAGTTCACCATAGCGTTCACCAGGGCTGGTATTACAACCGACGCTGCACTGCTGACAGACGCTTGGGGCAAACTGCATGTCCCATTTGCGATTGTAGCGCTCGGAGTGCGTTTTATCGGTGAAAACACCGGTAGGACACACTTCAACCAGATTACCGGAGAACTCGCTTTCCAGCGTGCCATCTTCCGGACGGCCAAAGTAGACGTTGTCGTGCGCGCCGTAAACGCCGAGATCTTTGCCATCCGCATAGTCTTTGTAGTAACGCACGCAGCGGTAGCACGCAATACAGCGGTTCATTTCATGAGAAATGAAGGGGCCGAGTTCCTGATTACGGTGAGTCCGCTTGGTAAAACGATAGCGGCGGAAGTTCTGCCCCGTCATGACCGTCATATCCTGCAAGTGACAGTTACCGCCTTCCTCACACACCGGGCAATCGTGCGGGTGATTGGTCATCAGAAACTCAACTATCGTCTTACGAAATAGTTTTGCTTCTTCATCTTCAATCGCGATGAACGTTCCTTCGGTCGCGGGTGTCATACAGGACATCACCAGACGCCCGCGCGTATCTTCGGCATTTTGATACTGTTTTACCGCACAGAGGCGGCAGGAGCCGACGCTCCCGAGCGCGGGGTGCCAGCAAAAGTAAGGAATATCAAGCCCCAGAGACAAACACGCTTCCAGAAGATTGTCTGCTCCGTTTACTTCATACTCTTTGCCGTCTACATGAATAGTAGCCATAGTCAGCATGCTTCCATAATGGCCCGTGTTGCCACGAGCTAATCAAAAATTCTGTATATCCTCATCCTTTAAACCGCAACGATGTTGGCTGCGGCTTAAGAGAGATTCGGTTTATAAGGGGGCTTATTGGTGCCCCCCTGCGGATACATTCACTGCATCTCACACGCGTTGAGCGATAGCCTTACCAGCGCTCTTTCAACAGGTTAGGCTGGATACCGCCTATCGCTTTCAGATTGCCTAAATACTGTTTCGCAATGCCCGCTTCGAATTCTTCCCGGAAATACTTGATGGCGCTTTGCAATGGTTCAACCGCACCGGGTGCATGCGCACAGAAAGTGTTACCCGGCCCAAGGAAACGGCAAAGCTGTTCCAGCGTTTCGATATCGCCAGGCTGGCCTTCCCCTTTTTCCAGCGCACGCAGAATTTTCACGCTCCACGGCAAACCATCACGGCACGGTGTGCACCAGCCACAGGATTCACGGGCAAAGAACTCTTCCAGATTACGCGTTAGCGACACCATATTGATTTCATGGTCGACAGCCATCGCCAGCGCTGTCCCCATACGGCTGCCGGCTTTGGCAATGTGCTCAAAATCCATGGGGAGATCGAGATGGCTTTCCATCAGGAAATCCGTTCCTGCGCCGCCCGGCTGCCAGGCTTTCAACTTAAGACCATCGCGCATACCGCCCGCGTAGTCTTCCAAAATCTCACGCGCCGTCGTGCCGAACGGCAACTCCCACAGGCCAGGATTTTTAACGCGACCGGAGAAGCCCATCAGTTTTGTGCCGGCGTCTTTACTCTTACCCGCGGACAACCCCTGATACCACGCTGCGCCGTGCTCGACGATCGCCGGTACGTTACACAACGTCTCGACGTTATTGACACAGGTTGGTTTACCCCAAACACCCGCAGACGCAGGGAATGGCGGCTTCGAACGAGGGTTAGCACGACGGCCTTCCAGCGAGTTAATCAGCGCCGTTTCTTCGCCGCAGATATAACGTCCTGCGCCCGTGTGCACGAACAGTTCGAAATCAAACCCGCTACCCAGGATATTCTTACCCAGCAGGCCAGCGGCCTTCGCTTCCTCAATAGCGCGACGCAAGTGAACCGCCGCCTCGATGTATTCACCGCGCAGGAAGATGTAACCGCGGTAGGCTTTCAGCGCAAACGCGCCGATTAACATACCTTCAACCAGCAGATGGGGTTCTTGCTCCATCAGCAACCGGTCTTTGTACGTCCCTGGCTCCATCTCATCTGCGTTACACAACAGGTAGCGGATGTTCATGCTTTCGTCTTTCGGCATCAGACTCCACTTCAAGCCAGTCGAAAAGCCTGCGCCGCCGCGCCCTCTGAGTCCTGCATCTTTAACCAATGAGACCACTTCATCCTGCGCCATGCCCGTTAACGCCTTTTGCGCGGCGGCATAGCCGTTTTTGCTGCGATATTCATCCAGCCATACTGGCTGTTTGTCTGCGCGTAAACGCCAGGTCAGCGGATGCTGTTCAGCCGTCAGAACAATGTTTTTACTCATTGATACTGCTCCAATAACGATTCAATGCTTTCCGGCGTCACATGGCTGTGAGTATCGTCGTCAATCATCATTGACGGCCCTTTGTCACAGTTGCCGAGGCAGCAGGTTGGCAGCAGCGTAAACCGGCCATCAAACGTCGTCTGTCCCGGTTTAATACTGAGCTTACGCTCAAGCGCGGCCTGAACGCCCTGATAGCCATTGATGTGGCACACGACACTGTCGCAGTAGCGGATAATATGACGCCCAACCGGCTGACGATAAATCTGACTATAGAACGTTGCTACGCCTTCCACGTCGCTGGCTGGGATGCCCAAGGCATCGGCAATCGCCGTTATCGCGCCATCCGGTACCCAGCCGCGTGCTTTCTGCACAATTTTCAGCGCTTCAATTGATGCGGCTCGCGGATCTTCGTAGTGATGTTTTTCGTGCTCAATCGCGTCACGCTCGGCATCGCTTAACACAAAGGCGTTTTCCTGTGTCAGCGCATCAGCGCTAGGATTGCCCTGCGCGTCGATATGATCGTGCTTGCTGTTATCAAGAGTATGTTGATCATGCATAGTTAGCGGTCCACATCTGACATTACGAAATCAATACTGCCGAGGTAAACGATCAGATCGGATACCAGACACCCGCGAATAACAGAAGGAATCTGTTGCAGGTGAGCGTAGCTCGGCGTGCGAATACGGGTACGGTAGCTCATCGTGCCGCCGTCACTGGTCAGGTAATAGCTGTTAATGCCTTTCGTCGCCTCTACCATCTGGAATGATTCATTGGCTGGCATCACCGGCCCCCAGGAGACCTGTAGGAAGTGGTTAATCAGTGTGTCGATATGCTGCAACGTGCGCTCTTTGGGTGGCGGCGTCGTCAGCGGATGATCCGCTTTAAATGGCCCCGCAGGCATATTCTTAAGACACTGTTCCAGAATCCGCAGGCTTTGGCGCAGCTCTTCTACTTTCAGCATCACGCGGCTATAGCAATCGCTGATGCCATTGCCGACAGGCACATCAAAGTCGAAGTTTTCATAGCCGGAATACGGGCGCCATTTACGCACGTCAAAACCGATACCTGTCGCACGCAGACCCGCACCGGTTACGCCCCACTCCAACGCCTCTTTCGCGTTATAGGCGGCAACGCCCTGAGTACGGCCTTTTAAAATGGTATTCTGTAACGCCGCTTTTACATAAGTATCCAGACGGCCCGGCATCCAATCGAGAAACTCGCGCAGCAGGCGCTCCCAGCCACGTGGCAAATCGTGTGCTACCCCGCCGATACGGAACCAGGCCGGGTGCATGCGGAAGCCGGTAATCGCTTCAACGACATCGTAAATTTTTTGGCGATCGGTAAAGGCAAAAAACACCGGCGTCATCGCCCCGACATCCTGAATATAGGTACTGATATATAGAAGATGGCTGTTAATGCGGAACAGTTCGGACAGCATCACGCGGATCGTCTTAACGCGCTCCGGCACCTCGATGCCCGCCAATTTTTCCACCGCAAGGACATACGGCATCTCGTTAACGCAACCGCCGAGATATTCAATGCGGTCGGTATAAGGGATGTAGCTGTGCCAGGACTGGCGCTCGCCCATCTTTTCCGCGCCACGATGGTGATAACCCACATCAGGCACACAGTCGACGATTTCTTCGCCATCCAATTGCAGGATAATACGGAAAGCACCGTGTGATGAGGGATGGTTCGGACCGAGGTTGAGGAACATAAAATCCTCATTTTCAGTGCCGCGCTTCATTCCCCACTCTTCCGGTTTGAACGTCAACGATTCCATTTCCAGATCCTCTTTCTGCTTGGTCAGCACAAAGGGATCGAATTCGGTGGCGCGCGCGGGATAGTCCTTACGTAACGGATGCCCTTCCCACGTTTTCGGCATCATGATGCGCGTCAAATGCGGGTGGCCGTCAAACGTAATGCCAAACATTTCCCACGTTTCACGCTCATACCAGTTAGCATTGGGAAACAGCTTAGTTACCGTTGATACATGTAGATCGCTCTCGTTCAGCGCGACTTTCAGCATAATGTCGCGGTTACGTTCGATGGAAATCAGGTGGTAAAAAACGGAGTAGTCGGCGGCGGGTAAACCTTCTCGATGGGTGCGCAAACGCTCATCCATACCGTGCAGGTCAAACAGCATGACATAAGGCTGCGGCTGTTTTTTCAGGAATGCGACAACATCCAGTAATTGCTCACGTTTCACCCATACCACGGGAATACCGGTACGGGTTGCTTGTACAGTAAAGGCTTCTGGCCCAAAACGGTTACACAGCTCGCCGATGACCGGATCATTAAGATGATCGCGGGTTTGCCAGCCTGGCTGGGCGAGATCGTGTGTCGTTAAATCTGTCATAAATAAATCACCACATTAAATGTGCTATTTCTGTCGCTGATAATGACCGCACACTATTATCGGGGTATTACACGGTCACCGGATTTATCATCTACAGGTCAAATCTCATCTGGCGAACGCAGGTTAGTCACAGCGATTCGCTCGCCGCGTTTGCGTTCACGCTCAGATTGCATATTGGCACGGTAAACGCCCTGTTCACCTACCACCCATGACAGAGGGCGGCGTTCTTTACCGATGGATTCTTTCAGCAGCAATAGCGCTTGCATGTAGGCTTCGGGGCGCGGAGGGCAGCCCGGAATATACACATCAACAGGCAGGAATTTATCTACGCCCTGAACGACGGAATAGATATCGTACATACCACCGGAGTTAGCACAGGCCCCCATGGAGATAACCCATTTAGGCTCAAGCATTTGCTCATACAGACGCTGAATCACGGGGGCCATTTTAGTAAAACAGGTTCCCGCGACGACCATGAAGTCGGCCTGACGTGGCGACGCACGCAGAACCTCAGCACCAAAACGCGCCACGTCATGAACAGCGGTAAATGACGTCACCATCTCGACGTAGCAACAGGAAAGGCCAAAGTTGTACGGCCACAGAGAGTTTTGCCGTCCCCAGTTCACCGTGTCGTGTAACGCATGTTCCAGTTTGCCCATGTAGACACTGCGGTGAACATGTTGCTCCAGAGGGTCGGAAACGATCTCCTGACGTTGCAGGGGATAACGGTCATTCTCACCGTCCGGCTCTATGCGGGTGAGCGTATAGTCCATCTTAAAATGCCTCGCTGTTACTGCGGATGAGTGTTGGTAGTGTTGATGATGTCTGATTTAACCACTTGCCTCTTGGAACGTACCGGGGTCCAGTCGAGTGCCCCAACGCGTACCAGATAGATCAAACCAGCCAACAGCACCAAAATAAAAATGGTGGCTTCAATGAAGCCAATCCAGCCGCTTTCTTTGATAGACACAGCCCAAGCGTAGAGATAGAGGGCTTCAACGTCGAAGATAACGAAGAACATGGCGACAAGATAAAATTTAGCAGACAGGCGTAAGCGTGCTGAACCCACTGAGTCGATACCGGATTCATAAGGAACATTTTTAGCTCTGGCTCTGGCTCGCCCACCCAGTAGGAATCCGCCGGTTAGCATGAAGATGCACAGGCCGATGGCGATGATAAGGAATAGCGCAAACGCCCAATGATGGGCGAGGATTTCAGTCGTTGTTGACATTCTCTTTGCTTACTCATCAAAAGTGGCGGGTAACACTCCTGCTCTATTATTGGCAGTTAATGCGCCACATCGATTAAAAGGAAGGATTAATCACCACAAGAAAGCATGGAAACGTATCAGGTAAGCCTTGCTTGGTATGGTTGAACCCCTAAGTTTGTAACCTTTTTTTCAACCCTATTAAAAATACCAGTACATCCCTTTACATGCACGCCGTTTTGTTAACATTTTGTGTCCTGGGGCACAGCTAAATCGAGTCAGTTCTCAATTCTTGTTAACCAGTGTGCAGCAAACACAAGTACTAATTTATCGGGTTACTATACCAGTTTCACAGAAAATGCCTGTTACCCCATAGGGTTATTAGGGGTATTTTTTGATCCAGCACACATTTCTACCTCTTTAGTTAGTAAAAAAAGTAGGGTAACGGCTGACGTCATTACTACCCATTTTTCGTAACGTTTTTTAAAAAATACGGACTGTCGTTTTAAAAAAACACACACAAAACTCAGTATACCCTGCGGAGATTGATGTTTTGACGATAGCGAGAAAGGTAAGAAAAACGGATAAGATGCCTGGCGCGTGACGGCGTTGCTGGCGCAAGTAAACCCGATACTATCCATCATCCGGGGTGTATCCCTACACTCCCCATATGATGCTTGGCGTCTTACTATGACTAGCTCGTTCCCTTAACGACGGCGTGAAAAACCACTTTCACTCGTACCGTTTGCTAGTATAGAAGCAGATGCAATGTGAGCGGGTATCCCTGATTCAATCACATTGAAAATTGCTGTTGCCAGCTCATTTTCCTGCTTAGGATTCTGGCAAAGGAAATAACGTGTTTCAGGCAATCTTGGCAACCCTTCCTCTTCGCCTAACACCCGCAGCTCTGGACTCATCATTTCTACCGATCGAACGGTAATGCCCATACCGGCCTTTACTGCGGCACGCACAGCCGATAGTGTTGAGGCCACATAAGCTATCCTCCAGGGGATACCTGCGGCTGTCAGCTGCTGCGTCGCTAAGGTTCGGAAAGGGCTTGGCTCATCCAAAACAACCAGTGGCACAGGCTCTTGCGCTCGGAACGGATAATCTGCGGCGCAAAACCATAGCGTCGGGGAACTACGTAATAAAACATGAGGCAACGCCGCATTATTGATGGTCGTAATGATTAGATCTATTTTCCCTTGATCCAACATTTCCACCATTTCAGTGCTGCGCTTTACGCTAACATTGATGGATAGTTTGGGGAAAGCAGCGGTCACTCGATGCAAAATATAAGGAAGGATAGTATCCGCGGTATCGTCAGATGCGCCAATCGTCAGCTCCCCTTGAATATCGCTATACATTAATGAAATACAGGCTTCATCATTGAATTGTAGTATTTTTCTAGCATAACTCAGAAATTGGATACCATGATCGGTTAGCAATTTATTACGCCCGTGACGGGCAAAAAGCTCCTTTCCGATAAGTTGCTCCAATCGCTGCATCTGTTGACTCACAGCCGATTGAGTTCGATTTACTGCCGTTGCTGCTGCTGCAAAAGTATTTAGATCCGCCACAGCAACAAACGTCCTTAGTAAATCAAGGTCGAGATTAAGTACGGGCCGATTTACACTGGTCATAAGATTTTTCACTTATCTATTTTAATTTTAACAAGATATTCCTGGTGTTTTATTACATGTACAGGTAATGACCGAGACATTTAATGACACTATCGCAGACGCACGATAAGGGCAAAAAATACTTATGTTTTCGTTACCTTTATCGAGGTTCCAAAGTAACCATCATGTAATTAACGGGTGAATTGTCTTAATTATAAATTCAATAACACCTCCTTCTTTTATTTTACTCCGCAAAATAATCACCTGATTCAGGTTTAAATTTATGAACCATATCCGTGTACTATTACGCGCTTGCAACTTGCCATATTAATGGCCTATCCGCCTTTACCTTATCGCACCACCTAACGAGTACACAACCCTAATAGTGTAGATGCGCAACCATTCGTAGAAAAAGCAATAATCATTCTTCAAAAGGCACTTTGGGAAGAGTACATTAAGCAGGATATGCTATTCCGTATGGGAATAGGTGCCCTCTGCAAAAGGTTTGTACTATTTATGTCTCCGATTGAGAAATCCCAAAAGCTTGAAAACGTATGCTATGACATCCGTGGCCCCGTCTTAAAAGAAGCCAAGCGGCTCGAAGAAGAAGGCAACAAAGTCCTTAAGCTAAACATTGGCAACCCCGCGCCCTTCGGCTTCGAAGCCCCAGACGAGATTCTCGTTGATGTCATTCGCAATCTGCCCACAGCACAAGGCTACTGTGATTCCAAAGGCCTCTATTCCGCACGTAAAGCCATCGTACAACATTATCAGGCGCGTGATATGCGCGATATAACCGTTGAAGACGTCTACATTGGCAACGGCGTTTCCGAACTCATCGTGCAATCCATGCAGGCATTACTTAATCCAGGCGATGAAATGCTGGTTCCTGCGCCGGACTACCCGCTTTGGACAGCTGCCGTTTCTCTGTCTAACGGCAACGCCGTCCACTATCTTTGTGATGAGTCTGCCGATTGGTTTCCCGATCTCGATGATATCCGTAAAAAGATTACGCCAAATACGCGCGGTATTGTCATCATCAACCCGAATAATCCGACCGGCACCGTCTACAGTAAAGCACTACTGTTAGATATTGTCGCTATTGCGCGCGAACATAACCTAATCATCTTTGCCGACGAGATTTACGACAAAATTCTCTATGATGATGCGCAGCACCATTCTATCGCCGCGCTCGCGCCAGATTTACTGACGATAACATTTAATGGTCTGTCCAAGACATACCGCGTCGCCGGTTTCCGCCAAGGCTGGATGGTACTCAACGGCCCGAAAAAACACGCAAAAGGCTATATCGAAGGGCTGGAGATGCTCGCCTCTATGCGCCTGTGCGCTAATGTGCCGATGCAACATGCGATTCAAACCGCTCTCGGCGGCTACCAAAGCATCAGTGAATTCATTCAACCCGGCGGACGCCTATACGAGCAGCGCAACCGCTCCTGGGAACTGATCAACCAGATCCCTGGCGTGTCGTGTGTGAAGCCTCGTGGCGCACTCTATATGTTCCCGCGCATTGATGCCAAACGTTTTAATATTCACGACGACCAGAAATTGGTGCTGGACCTCCTGTTACAGGAGAAAGTGTTACTGGTTCAGGGAACCGCGTTTAACTGGCCTGACCCCGATCATGTGCGCATCGTGACGCTGCCGCGTATCGATGAACTGGACATGGCGATCCACAAATTAGGCCGTTTTCTAGGGCATTATCACCAATAATCCGTGACCAACTATGTACTTGCCCGTGCCGGGAGAGCATCGCCTGGCACCATCCACCTCCATTTGCATAACATCCGACAAGTGCCCACAATAGATGCCCTCGGTATTGATATTCACTACGTTGTAATCTGAGAGATCGCCATGAATCAGAGCCACTTTTTTGCCCACCTATCTCGCCTGAAACTTATCAGCCGTTGGCCGCTCATGCGCAACGTGCGAACGGAAAATGTCTCTGAGCACAGCCTCCAGGTCGCCTTTGTCGCGCATGCGCTGGCGGTCATCAAAAACCGTAAGTTCGGGGGCAGCCTCAATGCCGAACGTATCGCGTTACTGGCGATGTACCATGACGCCAGCGAGGTATTGACCGGCGATATGCCAACGCCAATCAAGTATTACAACGCGCAGATCGCCCATGAATATAAGAAAATTGAGAAGATAGCCCAACAAAAGTTGGTCGATATGTTACCTGAGGAATTACAGCAGGATTATCAAATACTGTTGGATGAGAACAGTATGGGCACAGAAGAACGCGCCATCGTGAAACAAGCCGACGCGCTCTGTGCTTACCTGAAGTGCCTGGAAGAATTATCGGCAGGCAATACGGAATTCACCTTGGCTAAGGCGCGGCTGGAAAAAACCCTGAAACAGCGGAACAGCCCGGAAATGGACTATTTCATGACGGTTTTTGTTCCCAGCTTTAGCCTTTCGCTCGACGAAATTAGCCAGGATTCGCCGTTATAATTGCTCCGGGCTGACAACGTCAAAATGGATATAGCCATGGCACCATCACCACGCTGACTACCATCACCAGTACGGTAAATGGGACGCCAACGCGTACAAAGTCCCCAAATTTATAACCACCCGGCCCCAGTACCAGCGTATTCACCGGTGACGAGACCGGCGTCATAAATGCGGCGGATGCGGCAACGGCGATGATCATCGCAAAGGGATATGGCGATACGTCCATCTGCTTCGCCGCGGCAATGGCGATGGGTGCCATCAGCACCGCCGTTGCGGTATTGGAAATAAATAAGCCGATCGTTGCACACAGGACAAATAAACACACCAGCATCACATGCGGCCCGGCATCCCCAGCCACATCCATTAACCCTTTAACAATCAGTGCCACTCCGCCGGTTTGCTGCAACGCCAACGCAAATGGCATCATCCCGACGATAAGAATAATGCTCGGCCAGTGAATAGCCCGGTAGGCGCTTTCCATATCGATGCAGCGAAATTTACCCATGAGTAAGCAGGCAATCAGCGCAGCAACCGCATTCGGTATTTCATCCGTCAACATCATCGCGACCATCAGCGCCAGACAAAATAGCGCATGTGGAGCCTGACTCACCGCAGGGGCGACGTCATCCACTTCGGCAGGAAGATTAAGCAACAGGAAGTCGTTTTTCTGCGTATGCAGTTGTCGAATCATGCGCCAGTCCCCCATGACCAGCAGGATGTCGCCGAGTTGGAGCGGCTCATCGGCGAGGATCCCCTCCATCGCAACGCCCTCACGCCGGATCCCTACCACACTCAAGCCATAACGGCTTCGGAAACCAACGTCATATAGCGTTTTGCCCAACAATTCAGAATCAGGGATTAAAGAGACTTCCGCCATCCCGACATCACGCGCCTGCTCAGAAAAATACTCGCCGCGCAGTATCAACGGCTCAAGCCGCTGCTCGGTGCAAAACTCACGTAAATCCACTTCCGATGCCGACATATCGATCAGGAGAACATCGTTAAGGCGGAGTTCGGTGTTGCCTGCCACGCTGATCATAACGCGACGAAATTTACGCCAGCGTTCAATCCCAACAATGTTTGCCCCGAAGCGCTGGCGCAAATGCAAATCATCCAGCCGGTGACCAATAAAAGGCGAACCGGGACGGATCGCCAACCGACGTGCCCTACCCGTCAGCCGATAGTCACGGATTAAATCTCGGAACGTGCGTCTCTTCCATACCTCTTTTTCTGCGGTCTCTGTACCGCCAAGCCAATAACGGGCTGCCATCATGTATACAACTCCTAGCAACAACACCACTATCCCTATCGGCGTGACGCTGAAAAAGCTAAAACCCGCAACCCCTTCACGCATTAACTCACTGCTGACTACCATGTTCGGTGGTGTCGCTACTAGCGTCATCATACCGCTAATCAAACCGGCGAAACTTAGCGGCATCAGCAGCCTCCCCGGCGAAATTTTCATGCGTGCGCAAACACTCAACACTACCGGAATAAAGATAGCGACGACGCCAGTGGAGCTCATGAACGCCCCAAGTAGCGCTACTGTGACCATCAGTAGGATTAGCATCTTCATCTCACTACTGCCCGCGACCCGCACCAGCCAATCGCCAACCTGATACGCGACGCCGGTTCGTACTAACCCTTCGCCAATGACAAATAGGGCTGCAATCAAAATCACATTCGGATCGCTAAACCCCATCAACGCTTCAGACAGTGTCAGCGTTCCGCTCAGTACAAACGCAATGATGACCAACAGCGCGACGACGTCCATGCGTAGCTTATTGGTGGTAAACAGTACGATGGCGAGCAGCAATAGGAATAAGACCCAGAGAAGTTCGCTATTCAAGATGGTTCCCCTGACGAAAAAACAGGTTTTGAAATATGGATTAAGCAGGCCATAACGATGCCAGCGTATTTTTCAACACCGCGCAACGGTGGACTAAAGGGTGGCAGACATTGGTATACCCTAAATGATTCGCGTTGCAGGATAAAACGTAAACGTTTTAAACAACGCAACGCGTTAGCCCGCAAAGACGAGGCTCATTTATCCATCTCGTAATCCAGCAATCGCACGAATTCCCAAGAGATTACACAAGTCAGTGACTAGCGTGAGTAAGGGAAGCCAATGCCCATGCGGCTTGAAGCATGACGGATAATAGTCTGCCATAAAAAAACCTCGCGAGTGCGAGGTTTGATCATGTTTAGCCACAGTTTTATCATTGCTTTACAACTGCCTATTGGCGCAGGCACACCCTCGCGCCATTCGGCGACTTCTCAATTTCTAATTGCTCAAGCGAATCAAGAATCATATCGACCTGATCCAGCTTCGGCGTATCTATTGGCGCCTTTACTGCAATAACCTTGCAGCCTGCCGCCAAACCCGATAACACGCCGGCGGGCGCATCCTCAACGACCACACAATCTTCCGGCCTGAGCCCCAGTTGCTGAGCACCGAGTAAATAGGCGTCAGGGTGCGGTTTTCCTTTCGCAACCTGTTCCGCCGTAATAAAGGCGCGCGGAGCCGGAAGATCGCTACAGCCATGACGCGCACTGGCTATCGGCACGCTGCCAGAAGTCACGATTGCCCAGGGGATGGCCAACGTATCCAAACGCGCTAACAACGCCTTAGCGCCCGGCATCGCCACGATACCCTGTGTATCAGAGGCTTCGGCTTTCTCCAGCGCAACAAATTCCTGTTGAATCGTTTCTTCACTTTCACCCTGAAGAAAATGACGCAGAGAAGTGATCGCCTGCTTGCCATGAATGAAATTCAGAACGTCCTGAGGCGCAATACCGTGATCTTGTGCCCAGCGAGTCCACGCGCGCTCTACCGCTGGCAGCGAATCGACCAATGTACCATCAAGGTCAAATAGAAAACCTTTACACTCCACAGAAAGCCCCTTCTTATTAATCAGGCATTGATGATCTGCGCGATCTCCACCGCACTCAAGTGATACTGACGCGGACAAGATTGCCAGACAGCTAACATTCTATTGTATTTTTCCCACATTTTTGTCTGAGCGTTAAACCCATGGGTACCCGCATCAAATTGAGGATAGCGACCCTCGACATGTACCATGAAGCGCACAAAACCGAGATAACGTGCCTCTGTTGCGGCATCAAAGCCCAGGAAGGCCAGACGCCGTTCATCCAACTCTTGCTTGTCTTTGAGATTGGCCCAAGACACCTGCAAAGCATGGTGCATTTCCATGATGTTAATAATAGTGCGGCAGACTTCTTCAGTCAGTTCACTAAACTCGTGATCCAGTTCGCGCATCTGCAAACCGTAACCACGCTCAACGATGGTTTGTAAACGACGATAGCGCTCTGCATTATCTGGATCGAGCATTGTCATCATTTTATATTGATTTGAAAGGATCAACCTCTGGGCATTCGTCATTTCCATGTTGCTCTCCTGAACCCTCTTTGGTGTACGCCAAATATCGCTAAATAGGTATGAGCTGCAGGATCGCATACTGAATCGTGTCATGATAGCGATAGACACCGCTTCTTTGATTTGAAACAGAGGAAAGAACAAAATAGACAGCAAGCCGCACACGCTGCCTGACGCCGATCACAGATCGTCAAGAAAGGTTTTATCAAGCTGCTTAAACGCACGTTTCAGCACATCCGCCAAAGACTGATAAGTTGGTGGTTCTTCCAACGGGGCCAAAGCCTGACCAGACGCCGTCAATTTATGACGAATCTCATGGAACCAGGTTGCCAGCGTAGGAGGTAAAGGCGTTACAGAACGACGCCCAAGCCACCATAGCCCCTGCAATGGCAGACTACAGGCAAAAAGCGCAGTCGCAATGCCCGGCCCAAGCTGACCACCGAGCGCAATCTGCCACGTTAAGGTAAATACCGCCAATGGCGGCATGATGCGGATACCGAAGCGCGTCGCTCGCGCCACGCGGTTTTCAGGAAACACTGGCGTCAGCTGTTTTTCTTCTGGCCACGTTTTCATGTAGTGCTGCCCACGTTGGAGTAGCTGTAGCCAACTAATTCTACGGTCTGGTTTTGTCGCCATAGCCACCACCTCAACTTTACAGATAAAAAATAAAACTTTTGGATAAATACACAACACCAGTTGATAGCGTTAAAATAAATTTTGTATTTAGCCTGTGCTATCGGTATCCTAAATCGGCCATCTTGGCCGCTATATACCTAAAAGTAGTATGACCGCACACAGGGAGTATAATTCCCTTCGCGGCATATGATAAATATCGTTCCTTTTTCATCATCGTGCCTGTGCATCACGCCAAGACATGATGTTAATCATAAATGCCAGCGGCGGGATACGCTACGCTATATGGCATTTTTAACCATGTATAACAAGTAGGTACTTCCATGTCGAGTAAGTTAGTACTGGTTCTTAACTGCGGTAGTTCATCCCTGAAATTCGCCATCATCGATGCGATTAACGGAGAAGAGTACCTGTCTGGTTTAGCCGAGTGTTTCCACCTGCCTGAAGCCCGTATCAAATGGAAAATGGACGGCGGTAAACAGGATGCCGAACTGGGTGCTGGTGCGGCTCACAGCGAAGCGCTGAATTTCATCGTCAACACCATTCTGTCTCAGAAACCTGAGCTGTCGGCTCAACTGGTGGCTATTGGTCACCGTATCGTTCACGGCGGTGAAAACTTCACCCAATCCGCGATCATTACTGACGATGTTCTTCAGGGTATCAAAGATTCTATCCCTTTTGCACCGCTTCACAACCCTGCACACTTAATTGGTATTGAAGAAGCATTGAAATCCTTCCCCCGTTTGGCCAAGAAGAATGTCGCTGTTTTTGACACCGCATTCCACCAAACGATGCCGGAAGAGTCTTACCTTTACGCACTGCCGTACAAACTGTACAAAGAACACCATATCCGCCGTTATGGCGCTCACGGTACCAGCCACTACTTTGTTTCCCGTGAAGCCGCTAAGGTTCTGAATAAACCCGTAGAGGAATTGAACGTTATCACCTGCCATCTGGGCAACGGTGGTTCCGTTACGGCCATTCGTAACGGCGAATGTGTGGACACCTCAATGGGTTTGACACCGCTGGAAGGGCTGGTGATGGGAACGCGTTCTGGCGATATCGATCCCGCCATTGTTTTTCACCTGCATGACGCACTAGGCATGGATATCGCCAGCATCAACAAACTGTTGACGAAAGAATCCGGTCTGCTGGGTCTAACGGAAGCCACCAGCGACTGTCGTTACGTTGAAGATAATTACGAGACGAAAGCAGACGCTAAACGCGCGATGAATGTGTACTGCCACCGCCTGGCTAAATACATTGGCGCCTACAGCGCACTGATGGATGGTCGTCTTGACGCGGTAATCTTCACGGGTGGCATCGGTGAAAACGCGGCGATGGTTCGTGAACTGACATTGAAGAAACTGGCGCTGCTGGGCTTCGAGGTCGATCATGAACGCAATTTGGCCGCGCGCTTCGGTAAAGGCGGCAACATTGCAAAAGAGGGTTCCCGCCCGGCATTGGTCATTCCGACCAATGAAGAATTGGTCATCGCTCAAGATGCTTACCGTCTGACAGCGTAAAACAAATCACTCCCTAACACCGTCAGCCAAGGCTGACGGTGTTGTTTTGACTAACGAGCAACCGCAAAGAGGTTTAGCCGTGTCCCGTACAATCATATTGATCCCAACTGGCACCAGCGTCGGTCTGACAAGCGTCAGCCTTGGTGTTATTCGTTCCATGGAACAGAAAGGTGTTCGCCTGAGCGTGTTCAAGCCTATCGCCCAGCCGCGCGGCGGCGACAACGCGCCAGACCAGACGACTACCATTATTCGTGCCAATTCCACTATCAGCGCCGCTGAACCGCTGGCCATAAGCCACGTTGAAGCCTTGCTGAGTTCCAACCAGCAAGACGTGCTAATGGAAGAAATCATCGCACGCTACCACGAAAATACGAAAGACGCTGAAGTCGTGCTGGTTGAAGGTCTGGTTCCTACGCGTAAGCATCAGTTTGCTAACGCCTTGAACTATGAAATCGCTAAAACGCTCAACGCAGAAATCGTTTTCGTACTGGCGCTGGGTAATGACTCGCCGGCACAGCTAAAAGATCGTATTGAATTGGCGCGCTCCAGCTTCGGTGGCAGTAAAAACAAAAACATCACTGGCGTGATTATTAACAAACTGAATGCGCCAGTTGATGAGCAGGGTCGAACCCGCCCTGATCTCTCCGAGATTTTTGATGATTCCGCAAAAGCCAGCATAGCCAACATCGATCCGAAGCAACTGTTCGCGAATAGCCCGCTACCCGTTCTAGGCTGCATTCCCTGGAGCTTCGATCTCATCGCAACGCGCGCTATCGATATGGCGAAGCACTTGAATGCCCGCATTATTAGCGAAGGCGACATTCAAACGCGCCGTGTGAAATCGGTCACTTTCTGTGCTCGCAGTATTCCCCATATGCTGGAACATTTCCGCCCTGGGTCACTACTGGTAACTTCCGCCGATCGTCCTGATGTGCTGGTTGCCGCCTGCCTGGCCGCGATGAATGGCGTCGAAATCGGTGCCTTGCTGCTGACTGGCGGTTATGAAATGGATCCGAGCGTGGCTAAACTCTGTGAACGCGCCTTCCAGACCGGCCTGCCGGTGTTTATGGTTAATACCAACACCTGGCAAACGTCACTCAGTCTGCAAAGCTTCAATTTGGAAGTCCCTGCTGACGACCGCCAACGTGTCGAGCTAGTGCAGGAATATGTCGCTCGCCATATCGATCCCCAGTGGATCGACTCACTGAGCGCTGCGTCTGAGCGTTCACGCCGTTTGTCTCCGCCAGCATTCCGCTATCAGCTTACTGAACTGGCGCGCAAAGCAGGCAAACGCATCGTGCTGCCTGAAGGCGATGAACCGCGTACCGTTAAAGCCGCCGCTATCTGCGCTGAGCGCGGTATCGCGCATTGTGTGCTGCTCGGTAACCCGGAAGAGATTCAACGCGTCGCTGCCGCTCAAGGGGTTGAACTGGGCAAAGGCATCGAAATCGTCGATCCGGTAGCCGTGCGTGAACGCTATGTTCCGCGTCTGGTCGAGTTACGTAAAAATAAGGGTATGACAGAAGTTGTTGCCCGTGAACAACTCGAAGACAACGTGGTACTTGGTACCTTGATGCTGGAACAAGGTGAAGTCGACGGATTGGTTTCTGGCGCAGTGCACACAACGGCAAATACTATTCGTCCTCCGTTGCAGTTGATTAAAACCGCACCGGGCAGCTCATTGGTCTCTTCTGTGTTCTTCATGCTGCTGCCAGAACAGGTTCTGGTCTATGGTGACTGCGCCATCAACCCGGACCCAACTGCTGAACAATTGGCAGAAATTGCTATCCAATCGGCGGATTCCGCGGCGGCATTCGGCATCGAGCCACGTGTTGCGATGATCTCCTACTCCACGGGTAACTCTGGAGCAGGTAGTGATGTTGAAAAAGTGCGTGAAGCCACCCATCTGGCACAGCAGAAACGGCCCGATCTGATTATTGACGGCCCGCTGCAATACGATGCCGCCATTATGGCTGACGTGGCAAAATCCAAAGCGCCAAACTCGCCAGTCGCGGGTAAAGCAACGGTGTTCATTTTCCCTGATTTGAACACCGGTAATACCACGTACAAAGCCGTACAGCGTTCTGCAGACCTGATTTCCATCGGGCCTATGCTCCAAGGCATGCGCAAACCGGTTAACGACCTGTCTCGTGGCGCATTAGTAGACGATATCGTTTACACCGTCGCGCTAACCGCCATTCAGGCAACACAGATTTAAACGCTTCAGATGACATTAATGCCAGCCTCCCGGCTGGCATTTTTATTATGTAGATTTAACAGAAACAAAACAGCAGACACCGCTACGGATAAAATAGCGGCGTCGTGAAAATTGTCTGTTGTCTGATTGGTACGGGGTTATTTCCGAGCGTCAGCGTCCACGATCCCAGCGCTAGCGTTTTCAGTCGGATCATTTGCATGATGAGAGCCCGGGATTAACGTGGCGTTCGCGTCTTCACTCGGCTTACGTGAAATCGGCCTACCGTGTTCCCGATCGCTATAACGCGTTAGCCACAGTGACAGTGCTTTCAGTGAGTCCGGCGTGAATTCATCGCAGCGCGCGGTAATCTCTTGTGGCGTTAGCCAACTCACTTCCTCTATCTCTTCTTCCTGAAGCGCAAAAGGCCCGTGGGTAACACAGCTAAACAGCCCTCCCCACACCCGGCAATTCTCACCTTCGTAATAAAATAAGCCATGCTCCGCAAACGGCACACCCGCGATACCAAGCTCTTCTTCAGCTTCACGACGGGCGGACTCCAGCATCTGTTCGCCACTTTGCACCACACCGCCGGCCGTTGCATCCAACCAACCGGGATAGAAGTCTTTGGTCTCTGTCCGACGCTGTACCAGAATTTTCCCCATACCGTCATGCACCACGATGTATGTAGCACGGTGACGAAGCGTCTGAGCGCGCATCTGCTGGCGGCTTGCTTGAGCTATGACCTCGTTGTTTTCATTGACGATATCGACCCATTCTATGCCTGCTGCCTGACGTTGTTCCACCATCCTCTGAACCCTTTAATGTTGGCACGTTGCTACGTGCGTCTGTTTTACATGCTCGATCTTTGCTGTGAATATTCCCGGTTAGCTTGCCATTATTCAAAGCTAAAACAAGGTGTCAGCGCTGTACGCCAGACAGGTAAATTTAGTGTCTGATCGCGACCTGCGCAATAGGCTCACCACCGTGCAGAGGAAGAACCCGCAGCTCATCTTGTTCAAATACGCCATAGCTGGCGGAGAACCCTCCTTTTGGTAAGCTCACGGAGCCAGGGTTGAAAAAATAGTGCTCACCACGTTGCTCAGCAACCGGGATATGAGTATGACCGTATACCAACACATCTCCCGCATTTAACGGGGGAAGATTGTCGGGGTGATAAAGATGTCCGTGCGTCAGGAAAAAGCGATGTTGCGGCACCAGTACTTGCTGCCACGACGCCGTAATGGGAAAGGTCAACAGCATCTGATCGACTTCGCTATCGCAATTCCCCCGCACGGCAATGATGCGTGAGGCATAGGCGTTCAGACACGCGGCGACTTCCGCAGGCTGATATTTTTCCGGCAGGGGGTTGCGTGGACCATGATTAAGAAAATCGCCCAGCAGAATGAGCCAGTCGGCACGACATTGCTCAAAAATCGCTAACACGCGCTCCGTCGCACTAAGAGAACCGTGTATATCGGACGCAAACATTAACTTCATCGTCTATCTCCACAGTATTTATATCAACAATAGTGGTTATCTCAATAAAGCCGTTTATATCAATTACGTAATATCGGCTACACTTTTGTCTTGTATCGGAAATAGTCTACCAAAGTTCACTGGAAGCTGGGGGTAAAGATCGTATAACGCGTTACGTCAGCGCTCATTTTTCATATATAGCGGATGCTTTATTCAACAATGAGCTATCTGGGCTGATTACTCAACTGACATACCGTAATATAACAATTTTATCAATTGAAATAGATTCTTCTGTTTGCCCGGCAATTCAGTACGACGATCGACGTTAGCATGCGGCATTAAGGTATGGGGGCGCACAATGCAACTACTCATTACCGGTGGGACGGGCCTTATTGGCCGCCATCTTATCCAACGATTGCAGATACTTTCCCACGATATCTGCGTATTAACGCGCGATCCTGAACGTGCGCGAGGTATTCTCGGCGATCGTGTGGAATACTGCTCAACGCTGAGCCATATGACGTCACTAAATGGGGTCGATGGCGTCATCAATCTGGCGGGAGAACCTATTGCCGATAAGCGCTGGACGCCGCAGCAGAAGCAGCGTCTGGCACAGAGTCGTTGGGAGATTACCGAACAACTCGCCGCCCTGATTAAAGCCAGCAGTTCTCCTCCTACCCTATTTATCTCAGGATCGGCGGTCGGATTCTATGGCGATCAGGGTGCTTCTCTGGTCACAGAAGATGAACTGCCAAACGAGACCTTTACACATCATCTGTGCGCCCGCTGGGAAGCACTAGCACAGTCGGCTGAAAGCGCGAATACGCGCGTTTGCCTGCTACGTACCGGTATCGTTCTCTCTGCGCAAGGCGGCGCACTGGCAAAAATGCTGCCGATTTTCCGGCTTGGGCTCGGCGGGCCGATGGGTTCGGGCAAGCAATATATGCCGTGGATTCATATTGATGACATGGTAAACGGTATTATTTATCTGCTAGACCAGCCAAAATTGCGTGGCCCTTTTAACATGGTTTCTCCTTATCCGGTTCATAATGAACAATTTTCCGCCACGCTGGCACACGTCTTGGATCGGCCCGGATTTCTGCGAGCGCCCGCTTTTGCGATCAAATTGCTGATGGGAGAAGCCTCGACGCTGGTACTGGGCGGTCAACGCGCCATCCCGCAGCGGTTAAAGGCCGCGGGCTTTAATTTCCGCTTCCTTGAGCTGGAAGACGCCTTACAAGACGTCATCAAAAAACCAAGCTGACCCAATGCGTAACGCGGTGCCGGATAACTACCTCGCCCCAGAATTTACTTCAACGCACCGGACAAAAATTGCTGCAAACGCGCACTCTTCGGGCTCCCGAAAAGCTGATCCGGTGAACCCTCTTCTTCAATTACGCCTTGATGTAAAAAGATAACGTGGCTGGAGACATGACGAGCAAATTCCATCTCATGCGTCACTACCACCATGGTTTTTCCTTCCTCAGCGAGTTGCTGCATGATGCGCAGCACTTCGCCGACTAATTCAGGATCAAGCGCCGACGTTGGCTCATCAAATAGCAAGACCTCTGGCTCCATCGCCAACGCTCGCGCAATCGACACGCGCTGCTGCTGACCACCAGAGAGATCAGATGGATATTTCTGCTGAGCAGAATCCGTAATCCCCACTTTATTCAGATAAAACATGGCGCGTTCGCGCGCTTCCGCTTTACTGAGCCCTAATACCTGAATTGGCGCTTCCATCACGTTTTCTAACGCGGTCATAAAGCTCCACAGGTTGAAGTGTTGAAATACCATCGTCAGACGCGTTCTCAACATCTGGAGCTGTTTTTTATCAAAAACTTTCAGTTGTCCGTCGGTATCGCGCACCATACGAATTTCCTGATCGCTAACAAAAATCGCCCCTTCACAAGGTTTTTCCAGAAAATTAATACAGCGCAATAAGGTACTTTTTCCTGAGCCCGACGATCCTATAATCGAAATAACGTCACCCGCTTTCGCTTGTAATGAAATCCCTTTAAGAACCTCATGCTGACCATAGCGTTTATGCAGTTCCGTCACCATCAGTTTATTATTCGACATGATCTTTTCCTGCATTTAGTGTGATGAACGGGTATGAAGATGACGTAGCCAGCGCCGTTCAGCCCTTTTGAACAGCCAAATTAGCACGAATGAAATAGCCAGATAGATAATGGCCGCAATACCAAAAGCATAAAAGGGTTTATAGGTTGCCGCATTAATATCGCGCGCGATCTTCAGTATATCCGGGACGGTTACGGTAAACGCCAGCGCCGTCGAGTGCAGCATCAAGATCACCTCATTGCTGTAGGCGGGCAGTGCGATACGCAATGCCCCCGGTAAGATAATACAGCGATACTGTTTAAAGCGAGAGAAGCCATAGGCTCTGGCCGCTTCAATTTCCCCATACGGCACGGCACGGATAGCGCCCGCAAAAATCTCCGTAGTGTAGGCACAGGTATTAAGCGCCAATGCCAAAATGGCGCAGTTCAGCCCGCTGCGAAAAAAGGCATTTAACAAATCGGTTCCACGTACAATTTCCAAACTATAAACACCGGAGTAAAAAACCAGGAGTTGTACATAGAGCGGTGTACCACGGAATACATAAGTAAATAACCAGACCGGAAGGCGGAAACGCCGTCTCGGTGATACGCGAGCAATGGCCAGCGGCAACGCCATCAGCCCACCGATGATCACAGATGAAATCAGCAGCCAAAGCGTCATCGCTAGCCCGGTCAGGCGATATCCATCGCTCCACAGAAGCGGCTGCCAATACTGTTGCAGGATCTCACTCATAGTTTACTTTCTTGACTCCCTGCGAGTAATGCCTTTCCAGCCACCACAGTACACCGTTAGACGCGGTGGTAAAAATCAGGTACATCGCCCCGGCGACTAGCGCAAAATAGAAGGGTTCATGCGCGCCCTTTCCTGCCAATTGGGTCGCTTTAATCACATCATTCAAGCCAAGCAACGACACCAACGCGGTAGCCTTCAGGATCACCTGCCAATTATTACCGATGCCCGGTAATGCAAAGCGCATCATGGATGGGAACAAAATACGCCGGAATACTTTGATAGGAGAGAAACCGAATGCAACGGCGGCTTCGATTTGCCCACGCGGCACAGCCAGGTAAGCCCCACGAAAGGTTTCCGTGAAATACGCACCGTAAATAAAGCCCAACGTAATGATACCCGCAGTCAAAGGATCAATATCGATCTGCGCCAGACCGATCGACTCCGTCACACTATTAATGGCAATTTGCAAACCGTAAAAAATCAACAGCATCAGCACCAGGTCGGGAATGCCGCGAATCAGCGTGGTATAGCAGGAGAACCCCCCTGCCAACAGACGATTAGAAGATAATTTCGCGGAGGCGCCAATCAGACCAATGACCAAAGCCAGCAGTAGCGAACTTACCGCCAACTCCAGCGTCATGAGGGCACCATCCAGAATGAGTTGGGAATAGCCGTAAAGCATTAATGATATCCGTTAAAAGTAGGACCTCTGTCGAACACAACGCAGGATTGCTCCTACGCTGTATTATCCAGCCATCCGGCTACACCATGTGCAAACCAAGGCTTGTCATCGCGACATCAGCCGCCATAGACATCGAAATCGAAGTATTTCTTCGCAAAAGTATCGTAAGTCCCATCGCTACGCATCGCCTTGAAGGCATTATCCAGTGCCGCTTTCAGCTCGGTATCCTCTTTACGCAGCCCCATCCCTGTTCCGACACCAAAATATTTATCGTCTTTTACCGCCGGGCCTGCAAACGCATAGTCTTTACCCATATCAAGTTTCAGGAAACCTTCACTGCCCGCTACTTCATCCTGGAAAGCGGCGTCAATACGTCCGGCGAGTAGATCGGCATAAATGAGATCCTGATTTTGATAAGCAACTATCTCTACACCTTTTGGTTGCCAATGCGCATTGGCAAATGCTTCCTGCGTTGAAGCCTGCAACACGCCAACGCGCTTGCCGCCCAAAGATGCCAGCGTGGGTTCAATACCCGCGCCTTTTTTCGCAATCAAACGCGCATTAGCCGCATACAGTTTGTCGGTGAAAGCAATTTCCTGCTGGCGTTTTTCGGTGATGGACAGTGAAGAAATAATGGCATCAATTTTTTTAGCCTTGAGGGAAGGAATTAACGCGTCAAAATCACTTTCCACAAAGGTACAGTTAGCCTGAATACGTTTGCACAACTCTTTTGCCAGATCGATATCAAACCCGACCAGTTCGCCGTTAGCGTTTTTGGATTCAAAGGGAGCATAGGTGGGATCGGTGCCAATTTTAATATTCTTAGGGATTTCCGCCATTGCACTGCCTGCGGCCAAAATAAGTGCCAACGGCAAAACTTTAATCAGTTTCTTCATATTGCTACCCTTACATAATTGAGTGTTGTTAGTATCAATGTGCGTTATTGCTTTAAAAATGAACAATACGCCTGTTATTTGTATTCTAACATTCACTATTGCATTGCAGATTTCATGCCACAATCCACTCTGCGGTGCCGTAAAACCCCTATCGGTAGCTCACAAAATAAATAATGAGTAACAATTTGATTTTAAAATATTTCTCTATGATTGTTCGGGCCTTCATCAATAGAAGAGAAGCAGTATATCCAGCTATAGAACCTTCAAACGCACCTTTTAAGGGCTCTGGTGCACCCTATTGGTGCCAATCAATAAATAAGCACAAAAAAAGGGCAACCCCGTTGAGCAGCCCATAGAGCGGAAACTAACGCCTGCGACCCTGTCCCTGCTAGGACGCCCCTTGCCAACGAATAAAAAGGTCCTTCGGTAGGTTGATATCAAACTGATCTAAGATACGATTCACCGTCTGATCGACAATATCCTGCACACTTTCTGGGCGATGATAAAAGGCGGGCACGGGGGGCATGATGATCGCGCCCAATTCAACGGCAGTCGTCATCAGCCGTAAATGCCCCAGATGCAGCGGTGTTTCACGCACTCCCAGCACCAAAGGGCGGCGCTCCTTGAGCACGACATCGGCTGCGCGGGTTAAGAGATTGTCGCTATAGCTGTGCACAATGCCGGACAAGGTTTTGATCGAACAAGGCAGAATCACCATCCCAGCCGTTTTGAACGACCCCGATGATACGCTAGCAGCGATATCGCGCGTGTCATAAACGACATCCGCCAGCGCCTGTGCGTCGCGCAGACCAAAGTCGGTTTCCAGCGCCAGCGTCTGCCGGGCCGCCTGGCTCATAATTAGATGCGTTTCAATATCATCCAGCGCCTGTAATACCTGTAACAGTCGGATACCATAAATGACGCCGCTGGCACCGGAAATGCCTACGATAAGTCGTTTCATTCATACTGCCTCTGGCTCGTCGCGTAAGAAAAAACGCGGAGAAATCATCTGACTAAACTGTGCCGTATAGGCAAAGTTTACGCAAGAAAACGACAAGGGAGGAAGGCACATTCGTGTCTTCCCCCCTTATTAAGCCTAGTTTAGCGTCTAAACGTTAACCTTCGTTATGCATTTCCAGATCTTCAACTTCGCTCTGGCCTCGCAACGCCTTAGCGTCATCATTACGCAAGGCTTCCAGATAATCCAGATAGCGTTGATCGACATCTTTTGTCACGTAAATTCCATTAAACACCGAGCATTCGAACTGGGTGATGTCCGGATTATCTTCACGCGCCGCATCGATCAGATCGTCGAGGTCCTGAAAAATCAGCGCATCGGCACCGATAAGTTTACAGATTTCATCGACTTCTCGACCGTGGGCGATCAATTCATTAACGCTAGGCATATCAATGCCGTACACATTAGGGAAGCGGATTTCCGGTGCGGCGGAGGCCAGGTAAACCCGTTTGGCACCAGCTTCACGCGCCATTTCGACAATCTGCTCCGATGTCGTGCCGCGTACGATAGAGTCATCCACCAGCAGTACGTTTTTATCGCGGAACTCGGCACGATTGGCATTCAACTTACGGCGTACTGATTTCTTACGCGCCTGTTGCCCCGGCATGATAAAGGTACGACCAACGTAGCGGTTCTTCACAAACCCCTGTCGATACGGCTTGTTGATGATACGCGCGATTTCCAGCGCAATATCACAAGACGTCTCGGGAATGGGGATCACAACATCAATATCGAGGTCTTCCCACTGGCGCGCAATCTTTTCACCGAGCTTCTGGCCCATGCGAACGCGTGCGCTATAAACCGAGATTTTATCAATGAAAGAATCCGGGCGAGCGAAATAGACATATTCAAACAGGCACGGATTGCTCTTTGGATTCTCTGCGCACTGGCGGGTAAACAACTGCCCTTTTTCCGTAATGTAGATCGCCTCTCCCGGCGCGACATCACGTAAAAATTCGAAGCCCAGCGTATCCAGCGCGACGCTTTCAGACGCCACCATATATTCACTGCGGCCATCGTCCAGATCGCGCTTACCAATCACCAAAGGGCGAATCCCATTAGGATCGCGGAAAGCCACCATACCATGGCCGATAATCATACCGACACAGGCATAAGCGCCGCGGATTTGCTGGTGCGTGGCGGCAACAGCCGCAAAAATATTATCGGCTTCCAGCGGATAATGCTGGAAACGGTCTAACTCTCTGGCGAAGATATTCAGTAAAACTTCGGAATCAGACGTGGTGTTGACGTGACGACGCTCCTGTTCGAACAGTTTTTTACGCAGTTCGTGAGCGTTAGTCAGGTTACCATTGTGGGCCAACGTAATCCCAAAAGGAGAATTAACATAAAAGGGCTGTGCTTCCGACGCGCTGGAACTGCCCGCGGTTGGATAACGCACATGACCAAGCCCCATGTTTCCCTGTAAGCGTTGCATGTGCCGGGCTTCAAACACATCTTTTACCAGACCATTGGCCTTACGCAGGCGAAAACAATTAAAAGCATCAATGGTCACAATCCCTGCAGCATCCTGCCCACGGTGTTGCAACACCGTTAACGCGTCATAAATCGACTGGTTGACCGGCGTGAAACCGGCGATACCGACAATACCGCACATGGTGTCTTTTCCTCATCAGCGCTACCGCAGCGGTAAATGCTGCGGCAAGAAACTTGACGTGCTTTGCAGGTAGTCAAAAAACCACCTGATAATATAACTGAACTGCGGGATCAACTGGGACTGCTTCCAATCATCACTTTGTGAAAAACCGGTGAAGGTATCCAGAAAGAATAGCAGTGCGGAAACGATCAGTACTCCGCGCAACGCACCGAAACAAATGCCCAATACGCGATCGGTGCCAGATAATCCGGTACGTTCAACCAGCGAACTAATCGCATAGTTGACGATGGCCCCCACAATCAACGTCGCAATAAACAGAATGGCAATGGCAATACCGTTACGAACCAGTTCATCATCAAAACGGGTAAAATAAACCGCGAGATAAGTGTAGTAGTGGCTGGCTACAAAAAAAGCACAACCCCAAGTGACTAACGATAGCGCTTCACGAACAAACCCCCGGATCAGGCTAACCAGCGCCGAAAACCCGATGATGCCAATAATAACGTAATCAACCCAAACCATGAACGATCCTATCGATAAGCCGCTCTATCATCCTGTTCGCGGCGCATTCTAACAGAAAAAGAAAACGTTTGCGTAGCGTATTTCCGCCGCGTTAACGGACGGTATGTTTACGCACTTGCCCACTTAACCCGGTCAGTTGTTTCAGGTCTGCCAGCGAGGCTTGCAGCTTTTGCTTTGAGGCATCTGGCCCCACATAAATACGCGTAATTTGGCCTGAAACGGGTGTTGGCGGTGCGGTATACGCGCTATAACCAGAGAGGCGTAATTTGGCGACAATTTCATTGACTTTATCCGCATTTTTTAATGCGCCAAGCTGCACCACATAAGCGTCTGCGGTTGGCGCTTGCGGCGTCGGCCTGGTTTCCGGCTTCACTTCCGCTTTAGGCTCAGGTTTTGGTTTTATCTCTGGCTTCACCTCTGGCTTTGGCTGAGTCTTCGGCGTGGCTATTTGGCTCGGTTGGCGTTCAACCACAACAGGCGGTGCTGTTATAGCCGGCGTTTCGGCCGGAGGACGGGGCGGCATTAATGTAGCCGGTTCCGGCGCGTTATCCTCGGACGCTTCGGCTTGCGCGCCCTGTTGCATCGCGGCTTGCGCCCCTTCGGGTGGCAGACTCGGCAACGAAGGATTCAACGCAGGCAGCGATTCCATCTCGGTGCTGTCACCCGGTTTGGGAATCAGCGGGATTGAGGCAAACTCATCTTCGTAGTGCTTTTTCTTACCGTCCAGTAGGCCGGGTAAGACGATCACACCCAGCGCGACGAGAATAATCGTACCGACCAGGCGATTTTGAAATTTACTCGCCATTCGCCGCCTCCTCATCCAGCGCAGCCATCACATGCGCTACCGTATGAAACGATCCACACACGATGATGATATCCCGATCTGCCGCGTCCAGCGTCGCTTGTCGCCAGGCAGATACGACATCAGGAAACGATTGACTCCGTGCCAGATGTTCGGCGATTTGCTCTGCCGCTGCGCCGCGCGGCCCTTCCAGCGGCGCACAGTACCAGACATCGACCAAGGGCGTTAAGTGACTCAGCGTACCGGCAATATCTTTGTCAACCAACATGCCAATCACTGCTCGTATCTTTCCAGCTTTAGGTAGCTCAGCTAAACGCTTTGCCAGATAGGCCGCCGCATGAGGATTATGTGCAACATCCAGAATCAGCCGTGGTGATTCCCGCACTATCTGAAAACGCCCTGGCAATGTCGCACGCTGTAGCCCCTGCCGGATCGCGCCTTCACTCACATTGAGGGATGAGTAATGCAATGCCGCCAGCGCAGTGGCGGCATTCGGGAGCGGGATGGACGGTAATGGCAACCGCGACAACTCACGTTGCTTATCTTGCCAACTCCACGTACCGCGCTGGACGGAGTAGTCCCAGTCTCGACCACGACGCAGCAATCGCGCCCCTTTCTCGGTAGCCACATCGGCAATCGAACCCGGCATATCCGGTTCCCCTACGACGGCCGGTTTATCCTGGCGAAATATTCCGGCTTTCTCACGCCCAATGCTCTCACGATCGTGACCGAGCCAGTCGGTGTGATCAATCGCAATACTGGTAACCACGGCGACATCTGCGTCCACGATATTGGTCGCATCCAGACGTCCCCCCAAGCCGACTTCCAGGATAACGACATCCAGATTCGCCTGTTTGAAGAGTTGTAGTGCCGCCAGCGTACCGAATTCAAAATAAGTCAGGGATATCGCCCCCCTTCCTGCTTCGATATCGGCAAACGCCTGAGTATGCAGGTCGTCAGGCAACTCCTTGCCTTGAATACGAACACGTTCGGTATAGCGAATAAGATGGGGAGAACTGTACACGCCAACCCGTAGCCCGGCGGCTAACAGAATAGATTCCAGCGCACAACAGGTGGTTCCCTTGCCGTTTGTCCCCGCAACGGTAAAAATCGTGGTGGCGGGCTGTAGTAATTGAAGGTGTTCGGCAACCTGTTTGACGCGTTCCAGACCTAAATCAATGGCCTGAGCATGCAGATGTTCAAGATAATGAAGCCACGTGACCAAAGGTGACGTGGCTTGAGGTAGTTGAGTCGTATTCATGAGTCCCGTTCACTGGCTTACGGTTCATTATCGGCAGAGCGCGCATATGACAGCCGTGTAGGATGCAACGCGCTCTGACTCGGATGCAACGCGCTCTGACTCGCGTGTCAATTATGCGTCATCCTCAACTTCGGGTGACGCATCGCTACGGGTAACCACATCATCATTGCCAGGTTCAGGACGATTCGTCAATTTGGCAAGGAGCGTGGCGAGTTTGTAGCGCATTTCCGGTCGACGCACAATCATATCAATCGCGCCTTTTTCAATCAGGAATTCACTGCGCTGGAAGCCCGGCGGTAGTTTCTCTCGTACGGTTTGTTCGATAACGCGTGGACCAGCAAAACCAATCAGCGCTTTGGGTTCAGCAATATTGAGATCGCCTAGCATCGCCAGGCTCGCGGAAACCCCCCCCATCGTAGGATCGGTCAGTACGGAGATATACGGTAAGCCACGCGCTCGCATTTTAGCCAATGCAGCGCTGGTTTTCGCCATTTGCATCAGCGACAACAACGCTTCCTGCATACGCGCACCGCCACTCGCGGAAAAACAGACCAGCGGGCAGCCGTCTTCCAATGCCTGCTCGACAGCGCGCACAAAACGCGCGCCGACGACAGACGCCATTGAACCGCCCATAAAAGCAAACTCGAATGACGCCGCAACAATCGGCATACCGTATAGCGTACCTTTCATCACGACCAGCGCATCTTTCTCATTAGACTGTTTCTGCGCAGATACCAGACGATCTTTATACTTCTTGGAATCCCGAAATTTCAGGATATCTTTCGGTTCCAGTTCACTTCCCAACTCGACAAGGCTTTCATTATCCAGAAATGCCTGTAAGCGCGCGCGCGCTGAAAGCCGCATATGGTGATCGCACTTTGGGCAAACTTCCAAATTGCGCTCCAATTCAGCACGATAAAGCACCTGACCGCAGCTATCACATTTGGTCCAGACGCCTTCAGGAATGTTAGCTTTACGGGTCGGTGCGATAGTACTTTTGTTAAGAATTCGTTCAATCCAGCTCATTGATAACCTTTCTGCTTGAACCTGGCAAACGCCAGTCCGCTGTTCATGTTGTTCCCAGACAACATTGCCAATGCAAAATGCCTAAATCTGGCGACAAGCGCAATACACAGACATCGGCAACGGGGAATGTTTTCAAAAACAGACCATAAATGCCGTCCATTAAACCATAACGCTCCGAGACTGTGGATAAAAAATTGGTCGAGCCGGAGGTTAACATACGGTACTTATTTCACATCGCCGCGTGCGGCCGCTCTACGGTGACGAACAATCTCAATGATGCCCGGTAGAATAGAGAGAAAGATAATCGCGACAATGAGTAGTTTCAAATTTTCCTGCACGACGGGCAAATCGCCGAATAAATAGCCGGCATAGGAGAAAGACAGCACCCACAATAGCGCACCAATGACATTATACGCTGCAAAATGCCGGTAGCTCATATGCCCCATTCCGGCGACAAATGGCGCAAATGTTCTCACAATCGGAACAAAACGCGCCAGAATTATCGTTTTTCCGCCGTGGCGTGCGTAAAACGCGTGTGTTTTATCCAGATAGCTGCGGCGGAAAATCTTTGATTCCGGATTGCTGAACAGCTTTTCGCCGAACAATCGGCCAATGGTGTAATTTACCGCATCCCCGGTAATCGCGGCGACGGTCATTAAGAACACCATGGTATGCACGTTCAGATCGTTCGATGGTAACGCTGCCAACGCTCCAGCGACAAACAGCAGCGAATCGCCTGGTAGAAACGGCGTCACGACCAATCCAGTTTCACAAAACAAAATCAAAAACAAAATGGCATATACCCAGACACCATATTGCGCAACCAGTTCCGCCAAATGAACGTCAATATGCAGAATAAAATCAATAATAAACTGGATAAAATCCATCACAACATCTTCTCCCAAAGTCTATAGCGATCGCACTTCGTCGCTATACGCAAGGCAGCCGCAATATCCATGTAGCCTTGCGTATAGCTCACTAAATAACATTATCTTTGAGCCTATCCCATTAGGGCTATTTTACTTGCCATTTTGGCCCTGGGCAGTGCTCGAAATCCTCACGTACTCCGTGTACGCTCCGGTTTCTGCGCGCTGTCCGTGACCAAACTGACTGCGACAATCACGCCTACTGGGATAGGCTCTTAATATGCATGGCGCACGGCCTTATGGTTTCTGTCCAGTCGGCAGCGTGCGACACAGGAAAGACGTATTGTTACTACAAATGTTAGTCAGCTAAAAAAAGCGGCCCCAACGTCGGCCGCGGTATAGAAAAACGCGTGGGATAATCGACGGCCACTAAATAGAGCCCTTCAGCCCTGGCCGTCACGCCCGCCAGTGTACGATCTTTGGCGGCCAACAATTCCGCTATCCACGACTCGGGACGATTGCCGCATCCCACATCCATTAGGCTACCAACAATGTTGCGCACCATATGGTGGACAAACGCATTGGCCTTAATATCTACCACGATATAGTCGCCGTGACGTATAACCTTTAAATGATTTACATTACGCCAGGGCGTGCGTGACTGGCACTGCACCGCCCGAAACGAAGTGAAGTCATTCTCTCCCAGCAAGCACTGTGCGGCACGTTCCATCCGTTCGGCATCCAACGGGTGATAAAAGTGCGTCAATCCATGTGAGAGCACCGCAGGCCGATAACGATGATTATAGATGATATAGCGATAGCGACGCGCCGTTGCGCTAAAGCGCGCATGGAAATCGTCATCCACTGTTTTCATCCAGCGCACCGCGATATCTGACGGTAAATTCGCATTCACGCCCATCGTCCAGGCGGCCTCTTTTCTGATCGCGTGCGTGGTAAAATGCACCACCTGTCCCGTACTGTGTACACCAGCATCGGTACGTCCGGCACAAAACACTTCTATGGGTTCATCAGCGACTTTGCTCAGCGCCTTTTCAAGACAGTTTTGCACGCTGGCGACGTCATTTTGGCGCTGCCAGCCATAATACTGGCTACCATCATATTCAATGCCCAACGCGATTTTCAGCGGCGCGCCGCCGTCCTTCATAACAACGCCAGCCGGGACTGCCGCCGCTTGAGTGCTTTCCGACATTACCCTAGATACTCCCGCACCAAATGCTCAGCCGTTTCTACCGCCATTTGCGCACCGCCAAAACGCGCATTATCAGCGACCGACCAAAATTGCAGCAATTCAGGGATGCCATAATCATTACGCAGGCAGCCCACGCTCAATTGCCCGTTTCCGGAAGCATCACCAACCTGCGTCGGATAATCTTGTTCGTCGCTAACCTGAATATTTCCGGCATTAAGTAATTCGTCACGCGCTTCTTCCGCAGACAGTGGGCGCAATGCCTCAAGATGAACAACCTGAGCGTGACCGTAGAACACAGGGGACTGGATACAGGTCACAGAGATCGGTAATCCATCATCCTGTAACACCTTACGTACCTGCTCCACCAGACGCCGTTCTTCACGTACGCTGCCTGCCTCATCTGGCAGTAGTGGCAATAGGTTGAACGCTAATTGTTTTGGGAAAATGCCGCCTTCGGGCGGGATACCATTTAGCAACCGGGCGCTCTGCCCTGCTAGATCGTCTATCGCCGCTTTACCGTGCGCGGAAACGGACAACATATTGACGACATGCAGGCGCGACAGCCCGGCACCGTCGGTCAGCGGCTTAATCGCGGTCAGTAATTGGCTGGTCAGACTATCCGCTACAGCGATAATATTTCGATTACGATAGTCCGCCAGCGTGTGGGCATTCACGCCGGGCACCACCAACGGCACATCGGGTTCCAATGCGAACAGGCCACTACTGTCAATCACCAAACAACCCGCGTCCCCGGCTTCTTCCGCATAGCGCGCGCTAGCCTCCTGCCCGGCGACAAAAAAAGCCAACTGCGCCTGTGACCAATCAAAATTTGCGGCATCGCTGACCAGGTAGGACTTGCCGTTAAAGCGTAGGGTTTCACCCGCGCTACGTTCGCTGGCTAGCAGATACAGTTCGCCCACAGGAAATTCACGTTCCTGTAGTAACTCCAGTAACGCCGTGCCTACTGCGCCCGTCGCGCCCAGCAGGGCAATATTCCAGCCGTCAGACATGTGGTTCTCTCCCAAATTTTGCATAAAACATAAATCATGAATGGGACAGACGATAGCAACACCGTTGTCAGTTCACGAATAAAAAAGTGATGCTCACGCAGAACGCCGCTAGCGTACGTCCCGTACTGAAGCTGTGAATCCGAGCGCGTTCAGACACGCTGCGCTATCGGCATCGGCGCAGACGACATGGAGCGATGACCATTCACGTCGCTCCTGATAATGCTTACGCAGGCGGTCGAATTCCCCGGCCAAATGCGCGACACGGCGCAACTGCGCATCGTCCCGGCGCACATCATACACCAGATGTACCAGACGTTTGAGCAACGCTTCATCCACTGGCGCGGTCAACATCACTTCGGCGTAGTCTGGCTTGGGTAATAGCGACGCAAGCGCTACCCGCTGCGGCATACCGATAAACTCGCTCCAGGCTTCAAACACCTGCGTCGTACCGCGCGCTTTCCCTTCCAGGGTATAACCGGCAATATGCGCCGTACCAATATCGACGCGAGACAGCAGTTCCGTCGACAGTGCCGGTTCCGGTTCCCATACATCGAGAATAACGCTAAGCTTCTTACCCTGTTGCAGCGCGGCCAGTAGCGCATTATTGTCCACCACCGGGCCACGACAGGCGTTAATCAGAATCCGACCGTCCGTCAGCGCTTCCAGTACAGCGGCATCGACTAAATGATGAGTGCGATAGGGGCCGTCGAGATACAGCGGTGTGTGCAGCGTCAAGATGTCAGCATCGCGCACCAAGGTCTCCAGCGGTAAGAAATCCTCCTCATCACCACGATCGGCGCGCGGCGGATCGCACAGCAGCGTTTTCACGCCCCACGCTTTCAAGCGCGTATTCAGACGCCGACCAACATTCCCCACGCCGACGATGCCGACCGTTTTATCACGCAGGTGAAAGCCATCGCGTTCGGCCAACATCAATAGAGAAGAAAACACATATTCAACCACGGCAATGGCATTGCAGCCCGGGGCCGCGGAAAACGCAATATTATTGGCACGGAGCCAGGCGTCATCGACATGGTCGGTGCCTGCCGTCGCGCTACCGACAAACTTGATCGTCGAGCCAGACAGCAGATCGGCGTTCACTTTTGTTACCGAGCGCACCATTAATGCCTCAGCACCAGTCAAGAGTTCGCGCGGCAACGGTCGCCCCGGCACGCTCACCACCTCACCAAGACGGCTGAACAGCGCGTGGGCGTAGGGCATATTCTCATCAACCAGAATCTTCATTGTTTTCTCCGATACCTAAAGCCAGCCCCAAAACGTGGGGGAAACAGTTTGCCACCGAATAAGGGGGAAGCCCAAGGCAATTGCAACGTGACGGTTTTCACTGGCGAAACGCACCGATAGTGCTTCACGCGGTTTTCATCATAGACGACCAGGAACCGTCACCTTTTCAGTGCATAATAACAAGGCTGTTTCATTAACGGGCATGCAGGTTGCTCGCCGCCATGCGCCTCTGCTATGTTGTTTACCATCGTAGCGCTGCCCATTTTATCCCCTGACTGGCGACCCGTGCGCCTTCAGCTCACTCTGTGATGAGAAACCTAACATTGAATGCTCTCTTTCCCGCCATTGCTGTCCTGATCTGGTCAATTAATGTCATCGTCAATAAGCTCGCTACCGGCGTAATCGATCCCGCCGCGATTTCCTTTTACCGTTGGCTACTGGCATTTCTGGTTATGACGCCGTTCATGCTGCCAGGTCTGCGACGGCAGGCGGCTATCATTCGTCAACATGCCTGGAAACTGCTGGTCTTGGGAGCGCTCGGCATGGTGCTGTATCAAAGTCTGGCCTACTATGCGGCGCACTCGATCAGCGCCGTGATGATGGGGATTATGGGATCGCTGGTGCCGTTACTGACCGTCCTGCTCAGTATCCCGTTGCTGCGCGTAGCACCCACATTGGGTATTGTGCTCGGTAGTCTTCTGTCGCTGGCGGGCATTGTGTGGCTGATTAGCGCAGGCCATCCCGAACATATTCTGGCGCAGGGGATCGGCCCCGGTGAATTGATGATGTTTTGCGCCGCGTTGTCTTATGCCATATATGGCGTACTCACTAAACGCTGGAGCATCCCATTGCCCAATTGGGTATCGCTTTATGTACAAATTGCCTTCGGCGTGGTGCTACTCATCCCCAATTTTTTGCTGACGAGCAATGTCGAGCTCAATGCGCAAAATCTACCGTTAGTGATTTTCGCTGGCATCATGGCCTCTATCATTGCGCCTTATCTATGGATTCAGGGGGTAATGCGCCTGGGCGCTAGCCGGGCAGCCATTTTTATGAACCTGACGCCGATATTTACGGCGATAATCGCGATAGGACTATTGCACGAGCCGCTGCACCGTTATCATCTGGTTGGTGGGGGCATTACGCTACTCGGCGTGGTTCTCGCCCAACGGTTGCGCATTCCACTCGGGCGAACCGCTTAAGCCGCCATCCGCTCGGCTTAACGGAAGACGACATGATGGCGCACCCGATTTGCACGGGTTTTAACATGACTACCCGTCATCACCGAGGATTGCTATGATTTATCTTAATCATGACGGCGGCGAGGATAACTAATATGCAACCTGTCAGTGGCCCCGGCGCCCCGGCGCCCGGAGAACGTGGCGCGACAACGGCAACCACATCGTCAACCTTGAACACTGCGGGTTCGGCCAAAAGCGATCGACCGTTATCGCTGGCGCAGCGTACTACGCTGGAAAATCTGGTACTTAAAATTGCCACGCTGACGACCTCAAAAGCGGCAGAGGTCTGGACGACGGTGAAACACGGGCTTGGGCTAGCAGACAACAACGAACTGCTCGCTCGCCACTATCGGCCTGCCGAACAGATACTCCAGGCGCGCCTTACGCAGGCACAGAGTAATGACGGGCGCCAGTTGGTACTGCAACGTCTAACGGAGATGCTGACTCAGGGCAACAACCGCCAGGCGGTAAGTCATTTCATCCAACAACAATTCGGCAGCACGACCTTAAGTTCTCTCAATAAAACGCAGCTACAGCAGGTGGTGACGCTGCTGCAAAACGGACAGATTTCACAGTCGACAGTACCCGCTACCACGACCACAACGCAGACCATTCAGGCTGCTGCCTCACTCGATCGCCCTCTTTCTGCGTTAGAATTACGCGGTTTGAATCAGCTCGTCACTCGCCTGGCGTCTCAGACTGGCGAATCACCGACAAAAGTGTGGAGCACGCTGATGTCGATGCAAAATCTTAGCCCTGGCGACGCCATCCCGTTAAAACATCTGCCTTTGCTGACACAGTTCCTACAGGCGAAAATTGAGCTTCAACAAACATCGCTATTGTTGCGCGCCACCTCGCCGACGACATTAGCGACACCGTCTAATGCAGGGCCACCGGGGGGATCGCCACCGCCCTCACCAACCAGCGCAGCTAATATGGCAAACCCGCCAAATGCGGCAGCGCTGCATTTGTCTTCAGCGACGGCATCATTACCGCCTCTAACGACGCAAAATGCTCTGCTTTCCCCCACCCTCGCGCCGTTACAAGCGCTGTTACCCCAACCGCTAACGGCGCAAGAACAGCAGCTTTTGATCGATTACGCGCAGAATCGCTTTCCCCTCAACACGCATACGCCACTAACGCCGATGCAGGTTAGCGATCTATTAGCATTCCTGTTTACCCAGCGTATCCAACGAACGCAGGAAGCGGACTGGAATGCAGTCTCACCGTCGTTACATCCGCTGTTTAATCCCTTAATCGCATCGCTGCCGCTCAATTGGCAACCCCTGTTCCATAAACCCATGTTCCTGGTGATTGTTAGCGCCTGCGTAGCGGTATTTTTACTCTGGATTCTACTCTAGAGGCAATTGCCTCTGGCGATGACAGCCGCTATTCAAAGACAAAACCCCGCGGCATGCGCCTGCGGGGTTCTGTTTCTCTGCGGGATAACCCCATTAAATAGCGAGTTTTCTCATGACCAGCGCGGCATTGGTGCCACCGAAACCAAACCCGTTAGACATCACCGTCGTCAATTCGCGTTCGGTCATTTCAGTAATGATATTCATCCCTTCCGCACGCTCGTCCAGCGTGTCAATGTTAATACTTGGCGCAATAAAACCGTGCTCTAACATTAGCAACGAGTAAATGGCTTCCTGAACGCCAGCCGCCCCCAACGAATGCCCTGTCATCGCCTTGGTCGCAGAAATCGGCGGAACCTTGTCGCCGAAGACTTCACGAATCGCCCACAGCTCTTTCACATCGCCCACGGGCGTAGAGGTGCCGTGCGTGTTGATGTAATCGATCGGCGTATCGACGTCCTGCATCGCCATTTTCATGCAACGCACCGCGCCTTCGCCCGATGGGGCAACCATATCTGCACCATCAGAGGTTGCGCCGTAACCGACGACTTCTGCATAAATGTGCGCGCCACGCGCCAGCGCATGCTCCAATTCTTCTACCACCACCATGCCACCGCCGCCCGCAATCACGAAACCATCACGATCGGCATCATAGGTCCGGGACGCTTTTTCCGGCGTTTCATTATATTTGGTCGACAGCGCACCCATAGCATCAAACTCACAGGCCAGTTCCCAACACAGTTCCTCACCGCCGCCAGCAAAAACGATATCCTGCTTGCCCATCTGGATCTGCTCAACCGCATTGCCGATACAGTGCGCGGATGTCGCGCAGGCCGAACTAATTGAATAGTTGACGCCGTGAATTTTAAACGGTGTCGCCAGACAGGCGGAAACGGCAGATCCCATTGATTTGGTGACGACATAAGGGCCAACGGCTTTCAGGCCGCGCGGACTACGCATCGCGTCAGCGCCAAAGACCTGATAACGCGCAGAACCGCCTGAACCGGCGATGAGGCCAACACGTGGGTTATTCTGGTATACCTCATCAGGAAGCCCGGAATCCTGAATCGCCTGCTCCATGGATAGGTAGGCATAAATCGATGCATCACTCATAAAACGCACAACTTTGCGATCGATGAGGCCCGTGGTGTCCAGTTTGACATTCCCCCAGACGTGACTACGCATGCCGGAATCTTTCAGCTCTTGAGAGAAAGTAATACCCGAGCGGCCTTCCCGCAATGACGCCAGAACTTCCTGCTGGTTATTACCGATGCTTGATACGATCCCCAGGCCAGTAATCACTGCACGTTTCATTTAATACCTCTTTTCCACTTATAGAGTTTGGGATTTCGCTTCGCACTTTAGCGTACAGTTGTAAGCTGAACAAGTCCGATCAGCCGAACTACCGTGAAATTACTACGAAATTTGCGCCGCGATATCCGGCTCGTTAAAATCTCACCATCACCTGAATAATGAGCTTTTGCCGTGAACAACCGTCCCATCCAACAGGCGTCATTACGTTGGAACGCGCAGGGTACACCTGTATCGCAACAGTTTGATGACGTCTATTTTTCGAATCAGGATGGGTTAGCGGAAACCCGTTATGTGTTTTTACAGGGCAATCAGCTTCCCGAACGTTTTGTTACGCATCCCCGAACGACTTGCGTGGTCGCTGAAACTGGCTTTGGTACCGGGTTGAATTTCCTCACGCTGTGGCAAGCCTTTGCCGACTTTCGCCAACAGCGGCCGCAGGCAGTGCTGCGCCATCTGCATTTCATCAGCTTCGAAAAATTCCCGTTGCATCAACACGATCTGGCTGCCGCACACGCCCGCTGGCCGAAACTGGCTCAGTTGGCGGATGAACTGCGTGGTCAATGGCCGCTGTCGCTGCCTGGCTGCCATCGTTTGGTTCTGGCGCAAGGCACTATCACGCTCGATCTGTGGTTTGGTGACGTCAATACATTGCTACCTGAGTTGGATGACACCATGAATCATCAGGTCGATGCCTGGTTTCTGGACGGCTTTGCCCCCGCGAAAAATCCGGATATGTGGACGGAAAATCTGTTTCAGGCAATGGCGCGGCTGTGTCGAAAAGAGGGCACATTTGCCACTTTTACCGCCGCGGGCTTTGTGCGCCGCGGTCTGCAACAGGCGGGATTTCAGGTCAGTAAAGTCAAAGGGTTCGGGCAGAAACGCGAGATGTTGAGCGGCATCCTTCCCGACATGCGGCCCATCACCTCGCAGACACCATGGTATGCGCGCCCGGCGGCCAGCACGACCGAAGATATTGCGATTATCGGCGGCGGTATCGCCAGCGTGCTCACCGCGCTGGCGCTGCAACGGCGTGGGGCAAGGGTTACGCTCTACTGTGCGGAAGCACAGGCCGCCACGGGAGCCTCTGGTAATCGTCAGGGCGCGCTGTATCCTCTGCTGAATAACCGGCACGATGCAGTATCCCGCTTTTTCTCCCTTGCTTTTGATTTTGCCCATCGCAGTTACACGGCGCTGGCACAACAAGGTTTAGTATTTGAGCACCAGTGGTGTGGTGTTAGCCAACTCGCCTGGGATGATAAAAGCGCGCGTAAGATCGAACAGATTCTGCAAGGCGCATGGCCGGAAGCGCTGGTCGCGAGCGCGGATGCCCAGCAGTTAAAACATCTATGCGGCCTGAATACCGATGTAAACGGCATCACTTACCCCGATGGCGGCTGGCTGTGTCCGGCAGAGCTAACAGCCGCTGCGTTAAAGCTAGCGCAGCAGAACGGTCTGTCGGTAAAGATGAATACCACTGTCTCCACACTGAAAAAAATGCAAGACGGCTGGGCGCTCGTCCTCGGTTCCGGACAGCAGGTGAATCATGCGGTCGTGGTGTTGGCAAATGGTTTTAAGATTACCGATTGGCCGCAAACCCGGCATTTACCCGCCTACCCGGTGCGCGGGCAAGTCAGCCACGTTCCAACCACCCCGGTATTAGGGCAGCTCAAGCAGGTGCTGTGCTACGACGGTTATTTGACGCCAGTCAGCCCACGCCACCAGACGCACTGTATCGGGGCAAGCTATGTCCGGGGAGAAACCCGCTGTGATTACCGGGAGGAAGAGCAGCAGGAGAACCGTCAACGGCTGCTGAATTGCTTACCCCATGCAGAGTGGGCCAAAACGATCGATGTCAGTGGCGCGCAAGCACGGCAGGGCGTTCGCTGCGCGCTGCGCGATCATCTGCCGCTCTTGGGAGCCGTTCCAGACTATCAACAAACGTTGGTGGAATATGAAGAACGCTTGCATCCCCAACACCGCGCCGACACGGTACCCAATGCGCCCTATTGGCAAGATCTGTTTATTATTGGCGCGTTAGGCTCACGCGGACTCTGCTCCGCGCCACTTGCGGCCGAAATTCTGGCTTCGCAGATATATGGTGAACCCCTGCCACTCGATCGCGATACGCTCGCGGCGCTGAATCCGAATCGTTTTTGGGTTAGAAAACTGCTGAAAGGTAAACCCGTTACACCAGATTAATAATGAACCAGAGGTGCTGGCTCCAGAGAGTCAGCACGGACAGATTAACAGCAAGTGCAGATCGAATTAGTGTGTACTCCTTTGCGCCTGTTCGAACAACCGTTCCCACATTCCGTGAACCAAAATCTGATCCGGTGGTGACAGTTCATTTTTGATGGCATTTTTAATACTGTCGCTCACGCGCGTATACAGCGCTTCAAGCGTATATTCTCCGTCCGCTTCCGCTGCCGCGACCGACGCCGTCAGATGTCCACGTAAATAGCCGCCAGCAAACAATTCATCATCGCTGGCGTGCTCTACCATGTCATCAATTAGCGCCAAGATGCGCGTTTCAAATTCTACGATCATTTCTTATCCTCAAGTTTTGCCCTTCCCACTTATTACAGATCGGCTGGATAGGGGAAGCGTTCCGCCGTCAGCGGTGGCGTAGTGTAAAACGATTGTAGCGCGTGAATAAAGCGAGCCGGGCGTGCGGGGATACCGACTTCCAGATACTCCATCACCTGCGCATGCACGCGTCTTTGGAATGCAATACGATCCGGTTCAGCGTCGCCGTTTAGGTTGTCGCAACTGACATTAAACGGGAAACCGGCAGCGACACAGAACAGCCAGTCAAAGGCCTGCGGTTTGATTTCTACCGCCTCAAACTGGCTTTGCGTCGCCGCATCGCGGCCATCAGGGCAATACCAGTAACCGAAATCAACCTGCAAGCGCCGCTGCTCACCGGCAATGCACCAGTGAGAAATCTCGTGTAGCGCGCTGGCATAAAAACCGTGGGCAAAAACGATCCGGTGATAGGGGACTTGCTCATCCGCCGGCAGATAGATCGGTTCATCGTCGCCCTTGACCAACCGGGTATTGAATTCATCACTAAAACACGCATTAAAAATGTCAATGAGTTGTTGATAATGGTGCGTTATCGCCATGTTTCCTGTCGCCATCATAAAAACTGTCCCAGCCAGGCCGCGATCGCATGCCCGTGGCTATCATAAATAAGCTTACCGCTCATGGTGGCCGAAACCAGCACCAGCATTGGTCTAATCAGCTTTTGCCCCTTCGTCATCACCATTTTAGCGCCCAACCGTGCTCCGAGGATTTGCCCGACCAACATAACGCCGCCGACGACCCAAACCACCTTTCCCCCAAGTATAAAAAACAGCAGCCCGCCAAAGTTGGAGGTCGCGTTCAGGATCTTGGCATTGGCTGTCGCTTTTGCCAGATTAAATCCGTTTAAGGTTACAAACGCCAGCGCGTAGAAAGAACCGGCGCCAGGGCCGAAAAAACCGTCATAAAAACCGACGCAACCGCCGGCCACGAGTGCAAATGGCAGCGGCGACAGACGGCGTTGCCGATCTTCATCACCGACTTTAGGCGTCAATAAAAAATAGAGGCCAATCCCAATAATCAGTAGCGGCAACAGTTGACGCAGGAAATCGGCATGGATTTGCTGAATCAGCCAGGCACCAAACGTGGAACCGACAAACGTTAGCGCAATGGCCAGTTTCTGTTCTCTCAAATTCACGACGCGCCGACGGATGAAATACAGGCTGGCGGAGAAAGATCCGCCTACGCCCTGAAGTTTATTCGTTGCCAACGCCTGCGCGGGGGATAACCCTGCCGCCAGTAAAGCCGGGATCGTCAATAACCCGCCCCCGCCCGCGATGGCATCAATAAATCCGGCTAACGCGCCGACAAAAAACAGTAATGACAGTATGTCTGCGCCTAAGACTACCCCATCCATCGTTATCTATTATCTCGTAGTAAAATGTCTGTCGAGTAAGGCCTGACAAGAGGCGGGCAATGGCGGCGGCGTTGTTTTCTCTGGCGCTTTACCACCTGGCTGCTTCGGCTGGAACCAACTGGTTAGCTCTGCCCCACACCCGTCACCGGGTGGCGGTTCGATCTGATCCTGGCACTCCAGGCTCTCCGCCGGACAGCGCAGACGCACATGCATATGTGCGCGATGCGCGAACCAGGGGCGGACTTTACGCAGCCAATCGCGATCGTCTCCCGCTTCGGCGCAAAGCTGTTTTTTAATCGCCGGATTGACGAAGATACGCGTCACATTGCTGTCTAATGCGGCGGTTTTAATCAAGGTGGTGACGTCAGATCGCCAGACACGCGGATTGACGCTAAGCCCGTTGGCCTTCACCAGATCGATTGGCTGTGGCCTCAGTAACTGTTGCTCACTCCAACGCTGCCTGGGCAACTGCAACCAGATGTCGACATCCAGCCCGGATTGATGGCTGGCATGACCGCTGCTGAAACGCCCGCCGACAGGCATACCCATATCGCCCACCAACACAATACCCGACGTTGTGCGCTTAACATCGCGGCTCAGGCGCTGAATAAACGCCAAAAGATTGGGGTGACCGAAATAACGCCGTTGATCGACACGCATCACCTGATAATCTGGCGATTGTAAAGGCAACGGTTGGGCGCCAATGATACAGCCATTGGAAAAACTCCCGATCGACTGCGGCGCACCTGCAACCGGATGTGCGATCTCCTGCCAGGGCGTCTTCGCCCATGCGGCATGCGACCAAAGTGTCGTGCTCAGCGACAGTGCGAGAATACCAATGTACGCGTGTTTCATCGTTTTACCAGCGAGGAACCTGACTGTTGACATCCCCACACTGTGCGCGTTGGCGCAGCAGGTGATCCATTAACACAATCGCCATCATGGCTTCAGCGATGGGTACCGCACGAATGCCTACGCACGGGTCGTGTCGCCCACGCGTCACCATTTCCGTCGCTTCACCCTGACGGTTGATCGTTTTCCCCGGCACCATAATGCTGGAGGTCGGCTTTAATGCCAGATGCGCGACAATATCCTGGCCGCTACTGATCCCGCCTAAAACGCCGCCAGCATGGTTGCTTTGGAAACCCTCCGGTGTGATTTCGTCCCGGTTTTCGCTACCGCGTTTGGCGACAACGGCAAAACCATCGCCAATTTCGACGCCTTTCACCGCGTTAATGCTCATCAGCGCATGGGCCAAATCGGCATCCAGACGGTCAAAAACCGGCTCGCCTAACCCAGCAGGCACAGATTCCGCCACGACGCTCACCTTCGCGCCAATGGAGTCGCCCTCTTTTTTCAGCGCTCGCATCAGTTCATCCAAAGCGTCCAGCTTGTCGATATCCGGGCAGAAAAACGGGTTTTGCTCAACCTGTTCCCAATCTTTCAGCTCGCAAGTGACCTCCCCCATCTGCGCCAAATAACCACGCACTTTCACACCATGTTGTTGTTGCAGATATTTCTTCGCAATCGCCCCTGCGGCAACACGCATCGCGGTTTCACGAGCGGAAGAGCGACCACCGCCGCGGTAATCGCGCAGGCCATATTTTTGCTCATAGGTATAGTCCGCGTGGCCGGGACGGAAAACATCTTTAATCGCGCCATAATCCTGGGAGCGCTGATCGGTGTTTTCAATCAACAGGCCAATACTGGTTCCTGTTGTTACGCCCTCAAAAACGCCGGACAGAATCTTGACCCGATCGGGCTCGCGACGCGGTGTGGTATAGCGGGAAGTGCCCGGACGGCGGCGATCTAAATCGTGTTGCAAATCCGCCTCCGTGAGCGGAATACCTGGCGGAACGCCATCGACAATACACCCGAGCGCGATACCGTGGGATTCGCCGAATGTAGTAACACGGAAAAATTGCCCAATACTGTTGCCTGCCATCACAACTCCTTCGCCTTTGTTCTGTTTTCATCTCCCGTCGATCTGTGTTCAAACGGTAAGACTCATGACTAATGGTATGACCGTTTAAGCACGGTAAGCGCTAAAGTGCGCACTGCAATCAACCAGTTGCGATCGCGTTAGCATAAACACGCCGTCGCCGCCGTTATCAAACTCCAGCCAGGTGAACGGAATCTCTGGATATTGATCGATCAGATGCACCATGCTGTTACCCACTTCGCAAATCAGCACACCGTCATCATTAAGGTAGTCTGGCGCACAAGCCAGAATACGACGCACCAGATCTAAACCGTCACTGCCGGCGGCCAGCCCCAGCTCAGGCTCGCAGCGAAATTCCTGCGGCAGATCGGCCATATCTTCTTCATCCACATACGGCGGGTTAGTCACGATCAAATCATAGCGAACCATCGGTAGATCGCGGAACAGGTCAGATCGAATCGGCGTTACGCGATGCGTCAGGCCGTGCTGTTGAATATTTATCTCGGCTACGGCTAACGCCTCGGCAGAAATATCCACGGCATCGACTTCCGCTTCAGGGAATGCCTGAGCACAGGCAATAGCGATACAGCCGCTGCCGGTACACAGATCTAAAATTAGGTTTGGCGTTTTAGGCAGTTGCTCGGCAAAATAGTGACTGATGAGCTCCCCGATGGGAGAGCGCGGCACCAAAACGCGTTCATCAACATAGAATTCTAAGCCGCAGAACCAGGCTTTGTTGGTCAGATACGCCACCGGGATACGTTCATTGATGCGGCGGATAACGCGCTCAACGATGCGTTGCCGCTCGCTGATAATCAAACGTGATGTGTACATATCGTCAGGAATGTCGAGCGGCAGATACAAGCTAGGCAATACCAGTTGTACCGCTTCATCCCAGGGATTATCCGTCCCGTGACCATAATAGACATTGGCGGCGTTAAACCGGCTGACAGCCCAGCGCAACATATCCTGAATGGTATGAAGTTCACTGACGGCTTCATCAACGAAAATTTTGTCCAAGGGTGTCCTCCGCAGACGGTGCTGGATGGGAAAGTGGCGCTTAGTTTGCCATGAAGCCCGCTACAAATCAGCAGATTTGACACCCTCCCCGCCCTGAAGGCCGGGGTTTTAGGGCGCACCAACCGACCGAGCGTACCTGATACAGAGTTTTATTTAGCGACAGCGAAGACACAAGGTAAACTGATGTAATGTTGACGCAAGATGAATGAAACATGAGTAATAAATATTCCCTGAATGACGATGAATTGCAGCTTTTTCATCGTTCGATCGCTGGCACAAAAAAATTGCGTCAGGATACCTATACCCATCAACCACTGCGCAGAAAACTTGGTGAACCGCCCGCCAAGCGGGTATTGCAGGAGCAGGTAGATGCCAGTTTTTATTTTTCGGATGAATTTCAGCCACAGTTAGACGCAGAAGGCCCGACGCGCTATGTGCGCCCCGGCGTTAGCCACTATGAGTTGAAAAAACTGCGACGGGGTGATTATTCGCCAGAGCTGTTTCTGGATCTACACGGCCTGACGCAACGCCAGGCAAAACAGGAATTAGGCGCGCTGCTTGCCGCATGCCGACGGGAGCATGTCTATTGTGCTTGCGTAATGCACGGGCACGGCAAACATATTCTTAAACAGCAAACGCCGCTCTGGCTGGCGCAGCACCCCGACGTATTGGCATTTCATCAAGCCCCAAAAGAGTTCGGAGGCACTGCCGCACTATTAATCCTGGTCGCGCTGGAGGCCCCTTCGCTTGATTAGGTCCATGACAACCGCGAAGGCGTAATCGTTGAACGCCTTACACGAGCTGTATCTGATTGACTCAATGCGTAATCAGGGTTTCGTCGTCAACTGTGCCGGGCTTACTTGCCAGTTAAGCGTGCCGTGACCCGTCGATGCATCGACCTGCACACAGGCGATGGCTGACGTAGCAAACATCGGCGCCGTGTCATTTCGGCATAACTCAGCGACCAGATACCCCACCAGCGGGAGATGCGACACCACCAGCACTGCCCCAACGCCTTCTCTGGCCAGCGTTTGCAAATAATAGCCCACAAGCTGAGCATCCCCACCGGGCGTCAGCTCACTCAAGCAATCGGCTTCTTCCGGCAGCGGCAGCGCCTCTTTCACCACGTCCAACGTCTGTTGTGCGCGTAGGTAGGGGCTCACTAAAACACGCTCAATATCGACGTGTTGATCGTTGAGCCAGTTAGCCATTAACCGGGACTCGTCACGGCCAGCCTGGCTTAATGGCCGAGCGGCATCACTCGCGGCATCAGGAACCGCGTCACCATGACGCATTATTAAAATTTGCATATTACACCGCTATTTTCATGAAGGATTATCATACGCTATTACGTATAGGGATTAACTTTGCTGCAATTCTCGCCTGTCTGCAACGTGGTCGCTTCGCATTGAAGTCGCTGTTGTTTACTGTAGGTTACCTGAGTTTCCCGCTATGTAAACGCATCTGAGAACCGGTTTCGAGGGAAAAATAAAATCGCCGCCTAATCTGCCTGCCTTCCGTTAAATCGGCTGGGGGAACTTCCCTATGGCACTTCTGCAGGTAGCAGAGTGATTAAAACCGTCATTATTGGCTCGCCAACAAACAGAATTTAGGGCAAGGAAAAACACCATATTCAGTATAAAATATCAAAAAATCAAAGCAGCATCGATATTTTCCACTTTTTTAAGGTATATTAATTTTGCGATATTGTTAAAAAGTTACTCTGCTTCTATCTTTATTAAAACTGCTTTAATTAGATTTTCTACTGCCTATTATTTATTTTTTTATAAACCGAAAGCGGACAGAATATAACGCTATAGCGATAAAAACATACTCGATCATAGATTTATAGGCAGTCGTGACATGGTAATAACAACTGATGAAATTTTTATATTTATACAATTTAATTTTATAAATAAAATAAATTACTCATTTGTTTATACTCCTACTTAAAAATACAACAAAAACAATTAAATACAAGCCATTAATATTTAGCAATTGATGATTAGCGAAGCCGTAAGGAATGAAAAAATCCATTTTTATTTATCAGAACACTCCAATATAAGGTCATAATAATACTGGTATTAAGATGCATTCCGATTCATTGCCAGCGTCATCCGTGATGACGACAACTTTATGAATACCCACGTATATTCATAGACACAGTTTTAATAAAAATAAGCAAGTGGAATATTAAGGATGTCATTATGAAGGCTAAACCAATAATACTCCCTATTTTGAGCGCGCTATTTACGTCATTCTGTCTCACTAATACGGCCAATGGCGTGACGATTACCGGGCAAATTCCCCTCTCTCTGACCATTACCGCCGCTTGCACGGTCAACAATGGCGGTGGAGCTGGGGCGACGTGGGGAACCATCGATTTCGGCGCCCACTCAGGCCTGGACAATGCCATTAATAGTCAGGCAACCAGTACAGGCGGCAATGGCGTAACGGTAAACTGTTCTGTTGGCACCCCCGCCGCGTTACACATTGACGCGGGCGCTAACGCCACGGATTCACTGCGCAGGCTAGCGCCTGATACGGGAACCTATCACGTACCCTACCGTTTATACAGTGATGCAAACCGCACCGCCGAAATCCCACTCACCAGTACCGGCGGTATAGCCATTGTGGCCACAGGCAACCCTCAGTTAATCCCGGTTTATGCCAGTATTTTACCCTCAGACCAGACTGTTATTGCGCCAACCGCCGGTTCTTATACCGATACCGTCACCGCCACCATTGAATGGTGATGTTTACGGTTCGAGATGCGCCTCTGCCGACTTTTCCGAGCCATCAGTCGAATAAGGGAGCCATTGACATCGGTATGACAATGCACTCGCCATTGATATTACGTTTTACTCTCGCGTTGATAGGCCTTGTTACCCCTGTGGTAACAATGGCACTCACGGTCAGCAGCACTTTTGACGTCGAAGCCACGCTACAAAAGGGGTGCGTATTTGGTACTAGCGTGACAAACAGTCAGCCAAATATGGGCACATTTGACTTCGGAACACAGAGCGCCGCGGTAGAAAATCTGGATATCGCCAGTACCAACGGAGGAGGATCTATCATCGCAAGCTGTACGCCAGGTATTAACGCGCTGATTGAACTCGACTATGGAACCAATGGTGGCAGCAGCGCACGGCGTTATCTGAAAAATGCAGCAGGCACGCGATTACTCGCTTACCAACTTTATCGCGATGCCGCTCGCACTCAGGTATGGGGAATGGGGAGCCTGGCGCTGAGTATCGTCTCCTTTCCCTCTACCCCCCAGACTTACACTATCTATGCTCGCTATTTTGGCGGCTCGCCATTGCCCCCCGCAGGGGTTTATACGGATAACGTGACCGTCAGCCTGACGTATTAATAAACAGAGTAAGCACACAGGATGAAAAGGAAAATAACGTTTTTAATTTGGGCCCTGTTTTTTTTACCCGGCACCGCATGCTTTGCCACGAGTTCTATCCTCGTTTGGCCGATCTATCAGGTCATTGAAGCCGATGAGAACAGCTCGGCGCTCTGGTTGGAGAACAAAGGCAGTACGTCAGTCGGTTTACAAATTCGCATCATGTCATGGAAGCAAAGCGATTTTCGCGATCGTTATGCCGAACAAAACAATGTCATTGCCACACCACCGTTCATGACGCTGGAACCCGGTAAGCGCAATATGATACGTCTGATTCGCGTCACCCCTACGCCAGCCAATACTGAACGAGCTTATCGTATCATCATTGATGAGATCGCCTCTCCCTATCAACAAGATACGCCGCAGATGGGGTTGCAATTCCAAATGCGCTACCTACTGCCCTTATTTCTCGATGGTCAGGGCATCTGGACACATCCGCGGCCGGAAAAACAACGCGCCAATGCCGAACCTACGCTGCCCGTATTAACCCCAGTCAACCCAGCAAGCCTGAGGGCGTATATAAAGACACCATCACCATTAACGTCACAATCAATTAGCGTGACGGTGCGGTTGATCGATAGATCGTTATCTCTAGCGTTAGAGCCCTGGGGAAAATTCGGGAAACGCGCTTAGAAAAAGATAGCGGGCATTGAACAGGAGTCCTGACAAAACTCCTGCTATGCAAAATTACCGTAGGCCGAGTTGGAAAATCATTGTTTCAGCCTGACAGCTAAAGGTGAAATCAATATCCAATTTAACACCGCCGTCTACCTCTTCCAGCGTACTGGTGATTTCACAAGGTTCTGATTCTACCTCACGCGCTTTTTTCGTTAGTGCCTCAAGTGTCGCCTCAGCATCGGAACGATTGCCGAAAACCCGACTGTAAGACGCGGTGCAATCCGTATTATCCATAATTGTGCCAACATCGACACAGCAACAGGCTGCGGTTTCTTCAGCACTGCATTTGTTGATTACGTTCGACATGTTTCTTTCCTCTTAAAATGCGGGGGAGCTAGGATCCGGTTAAAACATTCTTACTCTTTTCCTATTTTACTCCCTCCTCACGACGATGTACCAGAACTTCATGCCAGCCAGTAACTATAGTGATATCAATCACATTAATGGTTACGGGAGTGTGAAAGTTGCGTAACAATCGTGCCAATTAGCTAACCAAAAAATAATCAGTTCCACATAAGCGGCATCATCTACCAAACAAAATAATTTCTTTTTTGTGACATCCACGACTTCATCATCTCTATTTTGGCAACTGGTCTGCGTTGTCAGGTTGAGTACGTCCCCCTACAATGCGCGTCCCTTGTTACTTCATGTAACAACATTAAACAATCATCATATCCAGAGGTTCCAGTTATGGGCCAAAAAAGCCTATTAAAACTCGCTACCCTAACGACAGCGGCAGCGCTGGTTTCAGCAAATGCGTCCGCCGCTGGTTTTCAGCTCAATGAATACTCATCATCAGGCCTGGGGCGTGCGTTTTCTGGTGAAGGCGCTATTGCAGACAATGCGACCGCAGGCAGCCGTAATCCGGCGACCCTGACTCGGTTTACGCGCCCGACTTTTTCCGGTGGTGTGACCTATATCAACCCGGATATTGATGTTCAGGGAAAAAACTCCCTAGCGGGGCAAAATACCAGCGCCCAAAATATTGCACCACATGCCTGGGTGCCGAATTTGCATGTCATCATGCCGCTAAATGCACACTGGGCTATCGGGGCTTCCGCCACCACTAACTACGGCTTGGCAACGGAGTTCAACAATAACTATGCGGCCGGATCTATCGGCGGCAAGACCGATCTGTTGACATCCAACTTGAATCTGAGCGCCGCCTACCGTGTGACCCCACATTTCAGCTTCGGCCTTGGCATTAATGCGGTTTATGCCGATGCAAAAATTGAGCGCCGCGCAGGAGAACTGGCTGCTGGCGGTTTACAACCATCTTCCGAATTAGTAAACATGCAAGGAAAGGAGTGGGGTTACGGCTGGAACGCCGGGCTTTTGTACGAAGTCGATGAAAATAACCGTCTTGGCTTTACCTATCGTTCAAACGTAAAACTCGACTTTAATGGCGATTATCATAGCGACAGACCAAGACTCGCACCGGGTATCCCTGTCGGCACCGATGGTGCGACGATTCCCGGTAAACTGACGCTGAATTTGCCAGAAATGTGGGAAGCCTCAGCCTATCACCGCGTTCATGCTAAATGGGCGATCCACTATAGTCTGGCCTATACCCGTTGGAGTCAATTCCAAGAACTGAAAGCAACGGGGAGTCACGGCCAAACGCTGTCCCAGAAGGATGAAAGCTTCCGGGATGCTTATCGGCTCGCACTCGGCACCACTTATTACCACAACGATACCTGGACTTTCCGCGGCGGTATCGCATTTGATGATAGCCCGGTCCCCGCCGATAAACGCTCTATCTCTATCCCCGATCAGGATCGTTTCTGGCTAAGCGCCGGTACTACCTATTCCTTGAACAAGAAAGCGTCTGTTGATGTCGGGGTATCCTACATGCACGGTAAACAAGTCGACATCAGTGAACCTATTGCCGATGTTGCTGGATCACCACGCTACGACTTCACTTCTAAAGGTAAAGCCTGGCTCTACGGCGTGAATGTCAATTATGCATTCTGATTAACGCGTGACACACTCCGACCTGCGGCGTACCTCATAAACACGTTCGTTATGCGGGAGACAGTCAAAACATAATAAAGCCGGAGGGCTTATCCATCGGCTTTATTATCCCCTGATAAGGTAGATGCATGTTAATCGGCATAAAAAAAGCCGCTTGCGCGGCCTTCTCAGCATTCCAGACTACTCAGGTGTCACCTCAATATAATCCAGCCCCAGCGTACTGCTGGTATAGCGTCGTATTTTATTCGTCAATGCTACATTGCCTTCTAACGTCTGGCCGTAAGATGGAATAATCGCTTTCAGCTTGCTCTGCCATTCCGGCGTGGTCACGTTATCCTTAAACATCTTTTCCAATAGGCCCAGCATAATCGGTGCCGCGGTAGATGCCCCTGGAGACGCGCCGAGCAAGGCCGCGATAGACCCATCCTGCGAACTGACGATTTCAGTCCCGAGCTTCAATACGCCGCCTTTCTTGTCATCTTTCTTAATAATTTGAACACGTTGCCCGGCAATGGCGAGCTTCCAGTCTTCTTGTTTCGCATTAGGAAAATATTCCTGCAATGCGGCGAAACGATCGTCGTCATCCATCATGACCTGACCAATCAGATACTTCACCAAATTGAAATTATCCAACCCCACATGCGCCATCGGCAAAATATTCGACAACGTCACAGAGCTGGCCAGATCCCACAACGAACCATTTTTCAGAAACTTACTGGAAAACGTGGCGAACGGCCCGAATAATAAGACCGGCTTGCCATCAATGATCCTCGCATCCAAATGAGGAACGGACATCGGCGGCGCCCCCACAGACGCTTTACCGTAGACTTTCGCCATGTGTCGCTTCACCATTTCCGGGTTTTCCGTTACCAGAAACTCGCCGCCAACCGGGAACCCGCCGTAAAGATCGGCTTCAGGAATTCCTGATTTTTGCAACAATTGCAGCGCCGCGCCGCCCGCGCCAATAAAGACGTATTTCGCCTTGATGACACGTTTCTCCCCCCCATTTTTCAGATCGACGTAGCTGACACTCCAGGTATCATCCGCATTACGCTTGATATCACGCACTTCCGAATTCAGGCGTAACGAAAAGTTGGGGTGAGTTTTCATTGCACCAATCATTTGACGGGTGAGCTCGCCGTAATCTACATCGGTGCCGATAGGCATAAGGGTTGCCGCCACCTTCTGGGTTGGATCACGACCTTCCATGACCAGCGGTGCCCAGGTTTTGATGGTATTAGGATCGTCAGAAAACACCATGCCACGATAAAGCGTACTGTGTTGCATCGCTTCATAGCGGCGTTTAAGAAAAGCGGTATTTTCATCTCCCCAGACAAAACTGATGTGTGGCACGCTATTAATGAAAGTATGCGGATTATTCAGCACACCTTTTTGCACCTGATAAGCCCAAAACTGACGAGATATTTCAAAAGCCTCGGTAATCTCCTGCGCTTTGCTGATATTAATTGAACCATCGGGATTATCTGGCGTGTAGTTAAGCTCCATGAACGCCGAATGGCCCGTACCGGCATTATTCCAGCCGTTAGAACTCTCTTCCGCCACGTTGTCCATGCGCTCAATCATCTCGATTGACCAGTCTGGCTGTAGTTCCTGTAAATAGACGCCTAGCGTGGCGCTCATAATGCCCCCGCCAATCAGTACGACATCGGTTGCTTTTTCAGTCTTGTTAATGTGTTCTGCCTTTTCTGTCTCTTCGGCCAGAGCCAGCGGCGTACTCACCGCCACACTTAGGCAAAAGAACTTAGTCAATAGCTTTCTCATGCTTATGTCTCTATTTTTATAAGTGCAGGTAAATCTTTTATAAGTGCAGGTAAATTGCATTTCAGACATTTATTAACACCCGGCTGTGCCGCCATCCGTTAGAAGCATCATGCTTATGACGCCTATGCCCACCATCCAGCTTACGAAATAACCTTGTCCTGACGCATTCCAGTCTTAGTTGACTTCACTAGCAGTGAACGATGTAACATTTTTGTTACTTGATGGGGTGATTTTTTCGATAAAATAATAATTCTTTAACAGTATCACAACTTTTAAGTGGCAAACCACAGATTAGTCACGGAAAAAGAAACGCAGCGATGTTCTATAAAAGCAAAAGGCACCCGCAAGTGCCCGTGGAATGGGTGATGATGTGCATTCCTATCTTGCTGCGTCAATTTCGTCGAGCGAGTCTTCAATCGCTGCGGCATTTGGATTCTGCTGCGGGGTAATTTTCCCATCGCTGGCGAGGAAATCATGTCGCTGAAAGTAGGCTTCGCGCACCATCAGGTATGGATCGGAAGAATTCCGCAACAAGCCATCAGAATCTAAAAGTTGTGCTCGTGTTTCCAGCCCCTCTATCGCCCACTTACCAGCGGACATCCAGAATGTCAGATAACTCAGCATGGGATATAGCGTATCCACAACAGCACCGCCATCTTCACGCGGCGTCACACTACCGTAGCCCGGCATCACCACATAAGGACCATATCCCACGCCATAATGGCCTAATGTACTACCAAAGCGACGCGATTCTTCTTTTGCCAGCTTCGGATTCGCCATTGAGGCTACGTCAATTAGCCCCCCCATCCCGAGTAACGTATTCAGGAAAAAACGGTTAAAGTGGATCATCGCTTTATACGGCTTGCCTTCAACGAAATAGTTCACCATCGTTGCTGGCTCTTCCAGATTACTAAAGAAATTCCCCAGCCCGTTACGCGCGGGTGTTGGCACATAATCACGCCAGGCAACCGCCGCCGGACGTACAACATAAGGATCCAGCACGTTATAGTTGAAGCTGAACATGGTGCGGTTAAAGCCCTCAAGCGGATCGGAGCGCCCCTCTTGAACGCGATCCCCGGAACTGGTGCAACCGATAAGTAACATACTGGCTAACACCACCCCATTCAGGCGGTAATTCATATCTGTTCTCCCTGAGTTATCGTGTGCTATACCCGCGACCCACAATGGGTATTCCCAATGCCAGCCTATTTAGGCAGGGCGACCAAGATGGGATTTCAACCAACAGTGTAACATTTTATTGTTCCACCGCTACGTTAGCATATGCATGACAGCATTTTCATAGGGTTGCCATTCTCCCGCTTAAGGCGATTCTCTCCAGTGTAAAGGGTAGTACAGCATTTTTATCCCTCTTAGCTTTATCAAAACACTGACTACACTTACTCATAGAAAACGATTGGGGCGCATAATGCCTAGTGCCTCGCACCCTCCGTCAACAGCCAACAGACCGGACCATAGAGGTAGAGAGCGCTTATGAATCCATCGCCAAAGTTCAGTCAACCCCAGCAAGAAGAACGGAACATTGCCGTTGAAAGTGAAGAAAACGCGCAAGGGGCCAACATAGATGTTAATGAGGCGCATTTGCCCTCGCCAGCCGCTGCGATCCACGAAGAAATTCGTCAGGAGGGGCAAAAAGAGCTGGAACGCGATGCGCTGGCATTACTGTGGTCAGCGATTGCCGCGGGAATTTCTATGGGCACATCATTTATGGCCGTTGGCATGCTTCATCAACACCTGGTTGACGTTCCCGGCGCTTTTTTAGTGGAGTGCTTCGGTTATACCATCGGTTTTGTCATCGTCATTATGGCGCGTCAGCAATTGTTTACTGAGAACACCGTCACTGCTGTGCTTCCCATTATGCATAAGCCGACGTGCCGCAATTTTTTGCTTCTTGGTCGGTTATGGCTTGTCGTGCTGGCTGGTAACCTCGTCGGCACCGCACTGGCAGCACTCGCCTTTAGCTATATGCCCGTTTTTGATAGCGCTACGCAAAGAGCATTAGTGGACATTGCTATGAAGGTCATGAACAATTCACCAACTGAAATGTTCGCTAACGCGATTATTTCCGGCTGGATTATAGCCACCATGGTCTGGATGCTACCTCGCGCCGGTTCAGCCAAACTGTGGATCATTATTATCATGACATGGATGATTGCTTTCAGTCATCTTACCCATATTGTGGCCGGTGCCTCAGAGATTTTCTATCTGGTATTTATTGGACAAATCTCCTGGCAAGCCTTCATTTGGCCCTTTGCCTTGCCCACATTAGCGGGGAATATTATCGGCGGCACCTTTATCTTCGCCCTCATTAGTCATGCCCAAATCCGTAGCGACATGCACTATTGATTCCATGCCATGCGGCCAAAATCCCATAGGACTAACAGCAAAAAACACGCGTAAGCGATTAATTGGCGACACTTTGAGCAAACGCGTCGTTAAGTGCTTATCCACAGAGCAAAAATGCGTATAATGACCGGGCTTTACGTCCCCGTAGTTAAACGGATATAACAAGCCCCTCCTAAGGGCTAGTTACTGGTTCGATTCCAGTCGGGGACACCAGAATCTCGCCCACGAACGTCCATCAAAGTCTATTTTTCCCATTCTATTCATCAAGTTAATACAACAAGCTAGTCTACTTAGCTCTACTTAGTTTTACCGGCATCCACGCTGTTTTGTTGGTATAAATGTTGGCATGGTAAGTTCGATAATGCAGATACCATCACTGTGGGAGATTTGCTATCGCACTCCCTGAGGCAAAGGTCAGAAATGCGAAACCGGCTGAGAAGTCCGTCAAACTGACTGACGGAAATGGTATGCACCTTCTGGTCCAATCTAACGGATCTAAATACTGGCGTTTGCAATACCGTTTTGCAGGTAAGCAAAAAATGTTGGCATTAGGCGTCTATCCTGCGGTTTCTTTAACAGAAGCCCGTCGCAGAAGAGACGAAGCCAGACAACAGATTGCCAATAACATTGATCCAGGTGAAAAGAGAAAAGCGGAAAATGTTAAAGGTTGAAGAGAAAGGTTTACTCACCTTTGAAACTGTTGCCAGAAGCTGGCATGCCAGCAATAAAACCGGGTCTGAGGGGCATCGGACACTGATTATCAATAGCCTGACAACGCACGTATTCCCAATTATCGGGCAAAAAAATATCGCAACGCTTAAAACCCGCGATCTGTTAATCCCCGCTAAGAATGCAGAAAAAACCGGACATCTGGAAGTGGCTTCTCGCTTGCAACAACGCATCACAGCAATTATGCGTTATGGACTTTTCCTGCGAAGCGAGAGCCCCTAAAAAACGTTAAGTTTTCCAATCGTGGTTCGAAAATGAAGACACCGCGTTTGGTGCCATTAAGCAAGCAGGTTATTGTTATCCTCAAAGTACTGCATGCTATCAGTGGTGAGCGCAAACTGGTTTTTATTGGTTTTAGTCACGCAGATAAACCCATCAGTGAAAACACCATTAATAAAGCCTTACGGGTAATGGGATATGACACTAAAACCGAAGTTTGTGGACATGGTTTCCGCACAATGGCATGTAGTTCCCTGATTGAATCAGGATTATGGTCAAAGGATGCCGTTGAACGTCAGATGGGACATCAGGAACGTAATAATGTACGGGCGGCCTACATTCATCAGGCTGAACATCTCGATGAGCGTAAGCTGATGCTGCAATGGTGGGCTGATTTCCTGGATGCCAACCGCAATGGCGTAGTTAGGCCCTTTGAGTTTGCGCAGAAAGGATAGATTTTACGGCCAAGGATGGCTAAATTGTATTATCACCTCGGTTCATTGCTTTGCATTCTCAGTTTTTAAACGACAAGTTTTTTAAGTCACTGTCCAGGCTAACGTGTCCGCTTACTACTACCTTAAAAAATCTCTTCCTTTAATAAAATACTTACCAACCTATTAATGTAATAAGAATGTATTCCGCTCATTGAGCGATTACACTACAATCTAAGCTAAGTAATCTTGTAATTCACGGATGGAATAACAATGACTGAAGCAAATCTGGATGAACTGGCTGACCGTATAGTGAAGATGCTAACCACTACGGATTTTTATGAAGGGATGGGGTCTGGAATATCAGAGATAGGTAAGAATTTTGGCTATCTGGCCTATGATTTTATTGATACGGATACACGGTATGCCAAATCACGAGAAATGGAAAGATTAATAAAAGCGATTCATCGAGGAATTGTATCAAGAGAAAAAATCATCGAGGCGATAAAAAGAATATTTAAGGTCTTTAATCGGAATGCCTCTGAATCTCAAAAAGAAGCAATTTATCATAAAGCAGTAGGCTCGGTCGCGGGTAGTATGCTTGTTTCACAAGCTGTTTTTCAAATAGCGAAGAGAATCGGCAATGCACCAAAAGTATCTACTGGCACGGTATATTATATTTTGTTGCTTGGTGGAATGGCGAAACGGTCAATATATCGTTCAATGTATTTGAGGAGCCATAATCCTGAAGTATATTCAGAATTGAGAAGAGATGATTTAGATTTTCTTTTCTTCCTGTTTGAGGAATATGTTGAACCACTAACAGAAGCGATAAAGATGAAGAGAGTTTATGGTAATGGCATGTTTAATCGATTAATTGATAAAATAGAATACAGGATTAAGTGATATGACTACCTTTATAAAAAAGGCATTTATTTTCATATTAAACAACATAACTATGTTTCTTTTCAGCATATGCTTCTTTTGGATTTGTTATATTCTATTTGTTGGGTATGCCCCCTGGAGTGAAAAAACAGTCCATTTAATTATTGCCGTTTCCATTTTCATTGGGCTAGGGAAATTATCTGACTGGTTTGATAAAAAATGAACATGAGTCAATTATACTGAGAATGTTTAAAAAATCGGCGTATTTCTTATTTAAAAACATCATATTTGCTCTTTTCAGCATATCCTTTCTTTAAATCATCTATATTTTATTGGTTGGATATGCTCCGTGGAATGAAAGACCATTCATCTCATCATCGCCATCGAAGTCTGCTTCGGATTGGGGAAGTTCTTCACATGGATTGATGAAAAATGAATGCAGGGTCTCCCCTGCACTTGTTTAATTCATGAATTTCGTCATTTCCCACAATGCATAACCAGACGTTCCGGCTTTGTGGTGCGTCCATGTCACATCTTTATACCTGATAGAGATATGCTCCAATATCAGGCCAGCACCATCATCGATGATATTAGGCATGACGAGGTTGATATCTGATATGAGCCCATCATTGATCTGAATAGAGAAAAACTTCTCTTGCTTGGCATGTTGCGTGGTGCGGTAAAAATCGAGCAACACTTTGACCTTCTCTTGTTCGTTCAATGCCATTGCCAGTAACGGCGTTGACTTATCGATAGGTTTTACCAGGGTGATCGGGTTATGGACGGCATGACCGTCATTACTCATCATATGGTTAAAAGCTAAAATCATGATTTCATCGGTATGCCCTGCCTGATATCGGTTGCCGATAGATTCTAATGTGGAGCAACCCTCAGAAATCAATCCCTGTGATTTACCTTCGATAGTCATGTATGCGTAATTAGCCATATAAATTTCCTTTTCAATGGTTTTGCGTTTTGCATATTATCGTTAATGAATACTCAAGACCATTGATGCAAAAATAATAATTAGGATGATATGGATATCAAAGAACTCAGCGAGTCGATTTGCTCATTCGTAAACTATGATGGACGTTCCCCGTTGACTGAGAACGAAATAGCACTAATGATTTTTGGAAATAGCTTTCAACATGACAAACATATTTGATGAAATAGTTTTACAAGTGATCTTCTTATTCTAAGATGTTAACAACTGATGAAAAAACCTGTATCATCGTTTTTCGCCTTACGTAAAGAGAAAAAACACCCCACAAAAATCATATTATGTGTAATCTAAGAAAGGAGTATATATGTCACTTTCTGTATTAGATCTAAAAAGTATCGCGGCATCAGGCGGTGGAATGGTTCTAGATGCAAGGCCATTTTCTGTACTAGATTTAAAAAGTATTGCAGCTTCTGCTTCAGGAAAACAAGCTAGAATAGTTCTTAAGAACTTGCAAGGTAAGTCAGTCCTAGATCTTAAATCAATTGCCGCATCAGGAAATGGATGTGTTGTTTTTGACTACACCTAAAAACAAAATAATACGCAACCAAGCTGAGAGGAATTTAAGCCAGATATGATCTGACGGATAGCCGGAATCTATTAGATCAAGTCTGAGCTATAATTAAAAAATTAGGGAGGCTGGTTTTATCCTACCTTGAGACTGTAATTTAAATTGTGTATCTGCCTGTTTTTGATATGCGGTAACTGTCAAGATATCTGTCGCCCTGTCTGATTTTTACGTAGCCATTCGCACTGCTTTAGTAACCACTTTACGCTCTGGATTAAACGATACTAGGCTGTGTCCCTTAACTTAACAACCGTTTCAAAAATAACCTGATCGCCCCCAGCTTTAACATGCTCAGGTAGTTTCTGGCTGTTTTTTCCGAGCGTGTCGCAATACGACGATTTTCTTTCAATATCGCAAAGCAACGCTCCACGACATTGCGTTTTTTATACAAGCCCGTATTGAGGCACCGACGTCTGTCACGACTGGCTTTCTCATTTGATTTAAACGGGATAACCGCTTTTATCCCTTTTATTTTCAAATGAATGCGAATTCTTCCACTTGAGTAACCTTCATCCGCCAGCACTGCTTTCGGGCGCGATTTCAAGTACCCACTTTTTCGGATGACCCCGACCCGGTTAAGCAACGTTTCCGCATACTGGCTTTCGTGAGCTTGTCCGCCGCTCAAACAAAAACTTAGTGGTAACCCTGTGCCATCTGTCACCAAATGGATTTTGTTGCCAAAGCCGCCGCGAGAGCGACCCAGCCCATGGTCCTCGAGTTCATCGGGATGTTTTTTTTTTGCACCGGCTGCTGCTTTCAGGGCGTGAACGTTACTGCCATCCAGCGCGATAACATCCCAGTCAATCAGCGATTTTTCGTCCAAAATCTGAAGTAATTTATTGAAAATACTGTTCATCACTCCGGTTTTAGGCCACCGGTTAAAGCGGTTGTAAATGGTTTTCCAATGACCATAACGCTCAGGTAAATCCCGCTACGGCGCACCGGAGCAAAGCATCCAGAATATACCATTCATGACACGCCTATGCGCAAAGTAAGGACGACCGCCTTTGGAAGAACCCCTTTCAGGCGGCAGCATAGGAGAAATCAGCGTCCATGCTTCATCGGGGAAATCGTAACGAGCCAAATGAAAGAACCTTTTGTGGTGAAATCATGTCCCCGATTGTACAAAAACAGTTACGGGACACACCCTAGCCCCAAGTCCCAGGAAATGCTTGCAGGGCTAATTTAATGGGTGCTCTTTCATGAAAGAGATAAACTCAGTAAAAGGAATTGGTTTACAAAACAGGTATCCCTGAAGGTATGGGACCCCCATAGACGCCAATATCTCCATTTGGTGTAATTCCTCCACACCTTCGGCTACAACATTAAATCCAAATCCGTTTGAAATAACCATTACAGCCTGAACAATATTGAGCCCTGTTCTATCAATCTCAGAGATGAATGATTTGTCAATTTTAACTGTATCTACATTTAAATTCTGTACCAGAGATAATGAAGAGTACCCAGTTCCAAAATCATCAATAGATATTTTAACGCCTTGTTTCTGAAGCGATTTTATCGAACTGAATACCTTCTCATTACTATCTGAAAAAACCGATTCTGTTAATTCAATCTTCAATCTATTTGAAGGGAAATCAAACTTCCTGAGATAACAGAAAACGGCATCAAGGAAGTAACTTTCTTTGAATTGAATAGCTGATACATTTACGCATATACTAATGGATATTCCTATTTCATCCAATTCTCTAGCATGAATGATCGCGGTTTCCAGAACCCACAAACCAATTTTATTTATATCTCCAGTCTGTTCCGCCAATGGAATAAAAACATCAGGGGGAATCGACTCTCCATCTATATGCCAACGGAGTAAAATTTCAGCCGAATCAAACTTATTTTCTTTAACATTTAATATGGGTTGAAACATAATGGATAATTGTTTTTTCTCAATCGCCGTTTTTAGCTTAGAACTCAACTTATATTTATATACAGATTCATCCATCATGCTTTTATTAAATAATAAATATTTTCTATTATTACTAAATTTTGCATGGTACATTGCCATATCAGCCTGTAAGATTAGCGAGTGAATGTCCCGAGAAAACGCTGGATATTGCGATATACCAATCGAGGCACTAATCTCAAAAACGTTATTTTTTATATAGAATGTCTCTTCTATCAGTAAAAAAATCTGTTGCACCATTTCATCCAGATCTTGCTCACTGTGAAACTCACTAAGAATAATAAATTCATCGCCTCCCCACCGACAGATGAGACACGTAGACGATAATTTTTTCCTGAACCTGCTAGCAAGATTCTTAAGCAAGGCATCTCCCGTCAAATGGCCAAAATTATCATTAACATATTTAAAATCATTAAGATCAATAAAAAACAGGTAATATTGATTTTTATAATTATATTTCAATATGTTTTCAGATTTTTCTATAAAATAGGCTCTATTTAAAAGATGTGTTAATGAATCATGTTGGGTAAGATAATATATCTTTTTTGTCCTTTTTTTAACTTCATTTTCCAAATTACGAAGTAGACCTTTATATTCATATTTCAATTCTATTGATGATATCATAGAATTCGCTGATTTTATCGTTACCAAAATCATCACTAAGGAAAAGAAAATACCTAGCTCGCCAAGTCTATTATATTGTTGCCGTTCATCCATAAGTAACAATAATGAATAGGGGATTAAGAGTGTTATGGTATAAGTAATAGAAATAAACTTATCGCTTGCCAACACTACAGCCGCACTGCCTGTCAATATAGCGATAATAATCATCGAGAATGTCACCTCATATATATCAAAATATTTGTGAGATAACAGGAAATATATTGACCACAGTAATGCCGTAGTCATAACACCAAGTCTAAAGATAAAAAGCTCTTTTATTATCTCGGTCTTTAACTTATGCTTACTGTTCCAGATTCTCTGTCTACACAATCTGGCTACCAAAACGGAAATGAGCGTAAAAAACCAAATACTTTCCCCATTATGATTTTTCCCAAACTCTAAAAAAATCACTACGCTCGCAATCAATGAAATTCCGACACCGAATAACAGGTTTTTATAAAGAAAGATAATTTTCTTATGGGTTACTTCATGCGAAAAATCACTATCCCCTTTATACATACGGCCCCCTGATTCTAGCAATCACTTCAAATTAACAGGTCAATGTGTATTTAATATTTTTCTTAACCGTAGTATTTTACATCTACGGCCTTTAATTTTTTTTAAACGTAAATAATGTTAAAAACACATTATAAACGGCCAAATTTCAAACAAAATATTAGAGCAATTTTTAGTTCTCTTTACGCTTTTCTATCATGTCTAATTTACGGGGCTGTGGCTGGTTAATGAAAGCCAGCTTAACTCTATTTTCTGTTGGTGGTATTTGATCAACAAAGCGGTTCTTATCCTGATTATCCAACCTAAATGAGCCGACCAACGCCTCCATTGCCACAGCCTGGTCAGACATCGATTGCGCAGCGCTGGCTGATTCTTCAACTAAAGCCGCATTTTGTTGCGTCATGGTGTCAATCTGACCAACAGCCTGATTGATCTGGCGTATACCATCACTCTGCTCACGAGCCGCCTGTGCGATTTCATTAATAATCTGCTCCACGCTTTCAGCGTTAACTGACATCTCATGCATTGCCGTACCAGCCTTTTCGATTAAATCCCTACCCGCTTTGGCCTGCGCAACAGATTCATCAATTAATGCCTTAATATCCTTAGCGGCTATTGCACTTTTTTGTGCCAAGTTACGCACTTCTCCTGCCACCACGGCAAAACCACGCCCAGTCTCACCCGCACGCGCGGCTTCCACTGCCGCGTTTAACGCAAGTATGTTTGTTTGGAAGGCAATAGATTCAATCACAGTGATAATATCAGCCATCTTCTGCGAGGATTGGTGGATACCCGCCATCTGATGTACTGTTAGGGACATGATTTCATTATTACGTTTTACAATTGCTCCGCCGTCGACGACTCGCATTTGTGCCTGACGAGCGTTAGCGGCCGTATTTTCTACCGTGGCTGTCAGTTGCTCCAATGCTGACGCAGTCTCTTCTAAAGCGCTTGCCTGTTCCTCCGTTCGGGAGGACAAATCCTGATTACCCGCTGCAATTTGTGATGCAGCACTCGATACCGCAGCGGCACTATCTCTGATCTGATGCAGTATTTTACTGATATTATGAACTGTGATCTTAAGGCCAGACAATAAGCGTCCAGTCTCATCTTGATGGTATTTATCCTTAAATTGCGTCGTCATATCGCCACGGCCGGTGGCCTCAATGCCATCCAATGCAACCATTACCGGGCGTACTACACTACGAGTAATGACAAGGGCGGTTATAATTCCTAGCGAAATACTGATCAAGATGATAACGCCCATTTCCCAAAGCGTGGAAATGTAGCGATCCGACATATCCTGATCGGCCGCTATCATCCGGTTGTCACAGTACTCAATAAAAGCGGACACTAACTGCAATAATTGCTCCTGGACCACAAAAGCTTCACCAAAATAAATATCCAATGCGCCATCACGGTCATTCTCCCGCAAGGAGATAATTTGGTTAATCAATTGCAGGGATCTGCTACGGACTTCATCTATATTGGCAAGAAGTTCAGCTGCTTTGGCATCACCAGCAGTATCAGATTTTAATTTTTCAAATAGAATATTATTTTTGGCTAAGCCGTTTTTTAAGGCTTCCGCTCGCTTCTGTCTCATCTCAATTTTGCGACTCAACAACATCTGACTCGTCGCGATATAATTGGCGTTGACTTGCCGGATAACTTCATTCCCAGTTACTGTCAGAGGATATTCATTCTGTACAATCATTGACGCTGTATCTTTTAGCGTAGAGAGAGAGAAAATAGAAATACCTCCTACAAGAATCAGCATCAAACACAAAATTCCGAAACCAGATCCAAGTCGCTTCCCTATTCCCCAATTCAAAATATTCATTGCTGTGCTCTCTGTCTTTTCAAAACATTGATTGCCATATTTCCTTTATTGCTTATTTTTTATACAAAATTATTATCGTAAATATTGCTAATGTATTAAACGGTATATTAAGTATACTTACCGTTAGCCTTGCCCAGTCCGCTTATCGGCAAGCGTGAGGTAGGATGAAATCCGTCATTTATAGAACGTAAATGAAGAGAAGCATCAAAACGCCAGCCAATTTCTTTCATGGCCAAAAATGCATCAATGCCAGCATAACGGGACATATCATGTACCCTTTAAAACATGTATTAACATAAAAATGTGTTATGACACGTGTAATTAGTTACAAATTATTGATCTTCCGTTATGAATATGTCACATCGATTATAACGATCGATAAATAAACCACGATAGAAAATGACTATCATAGGTAATTTATCGATCGCTAAATTCGATTTGATAGACTCAGTTCTCATTAATTTCAACAGCATACGATAGATACAACCATAGCATCGATATTTTTTAGAAAAAAAAGATCAACCCAATGAAAGTATGCGAGCTGACATATGCGAGGAAAAGCGCGCCTCCAGAGCACAACAGGAAAAACTGGCATACAAGAAAAGGACTTTTGCCAAATGTGCTGAAGAAGAAGTTATCAAAATCAAGACTAAAGAACTCAAAAACCAGAAACATATCGCGCAGTGGCGTTCTACGCTGGAAACCTATTCTTATCCATTTATTGGTCAAAAAGTCGTTAGCAAAATAACAAAAGCCCATGTTTTAACCATACTGGAACCGATATAGTTAACCCAAAATGAAACGGCAAGCCGTCTTCGTGGACGCATTGAGGTTGTGTTGGACTACGCCAAAGCCAAAGAATACTGCGAAGGTGATAACCCCGCAGCATGGAAAGGAATGTTAAAACCCCTTCTCCCCATACCTAGCAAAGTACAAATCCCAAAACATCTATGCAGCGTTGCCTTACAGAGAAATTGGCACATTCATGACTGACCTTAAGGAATTGCCTCGGTTTGCAGATAACAACGTTGTATTCTCTGCGCCTCGAGGTGGACAACTTTCCGATATGTCGTTACTAGCTGTGTTAAAACGGATGGGACATACAGGACTAACGCAGCACGGCTTTAGATCCACCTTCCGTGATTGGGCGGGAGAAACCACCTCATACCAACGCGAAGTTATCGAGCATGCGTTGGCACACCAATTGGCAGACAAAGCAGAAGCCGCTTATCAGTTGCGGGACATTATGGCCTAAACGGGTGGCGCTGATGGATGAGTGTTATTGTATGAATAAAGGCTTTCCAGAGGTATAGCGGGGACGATGATAATTCTTACCCGTTATTTGTTTATCTAATTAATTTATTGACTTTACTGCGACAGGAGTCGGCAATGATAGTAAGAACATGGCATGGTTGTGTGCCACTGGAGCACGCAGAAGGTTTTGCAACTCATCTTCAATTAACAGGTGTCACACATTCGCAAGGCATAACCGGTAATCAGGGCGCTTATGTTAAGCGAGTCACCCAGGGGAACTGGGAACATTTTTTTCTTGCGACTTATTGGACTGATATTGATGCGGTTAAGGCTTTTGCTGGTGAGGATTATCATATCGCCGTAACCTACCCTGAAGATGATAAATTTTGCTTTTTATCTGATCCTTATGTTTTTCAGCATGAAGTTCAGGCTATTAAGCCATTGTAAGTATAGTGATAGCTACATGGGAAAAACGGTGATGCATCCAATTAATAGAACATGTACTTTTCGATGAGGGAACCGATGACTTTTTCGTGGATTTCAACCGAGCGTGAAAAGCAAACCGTTTTACAAGCCAGCCGTTTAATGCGGGCGCGGAGCGTCAGGTTATTACGTTCAATGCGTTGCGTAAAAATCTTGCCTGTGAGGTGCTTATCCTTCGGAACTTCTCTGGCATAGCTACCCCAGTTATCGCTGGTGAGCATGCCGATGGTGAGGGGGTCAACAACCCCAGCAGCTCCCGACACGTTTCATCGGTACGCGGGCCGAAGGCGTAGGCCAGTACGCCGCCTGTTTTCGTGTTATAAGCGTACCAGAGCCAGTGTTGCTGCGCTTTGCTGCCAACAAAGCTCCATTGCTCATCGAGTTCGCAGATAAGGGCAATATCGGCGTGAGCAACGGGTAAAGAGGTATTTTTAACGATATGGATAAGAGGAGATGGGTTGATAATCAGGGGAAATTAGAAGAAAAAACAGATAGGTCAAAAACAAAAAAACTTCCAGTTAAGAAAGCTTTTATGCTGCACTTTATGCAGGGTAGAACCAAAATTCACTTATAACTTATTGATTCTATTATATGGTTGGCGGAGGAGTAGAGATTCGAACTCTAGAACACTTTCGCGTCGCCGGTTTTCAAGACCGGTGCCTTCAACCACTCGGCCACTCCTCCGCAATGACGCGCACTATAAACAGTGCGCCGCATATTGTAAAGATACACAATGCTCAACTGCTTAAAAAATAGATGATAACGCGTTGAAAGCGCAGAAAACAGGCAATATCCTCAGTATCGTCTCTTCGTGCCACGGTTTGGAATCCAGCGTGTTTACCTCAACGAGAGACACGTTTATTTCATGGTGACTGTCCATTTTCCGCTGCGTACTTTATCGTAGACGCATTGACCCCTCATTTTATTGACGAGACGACAATGACCTACCGAGTAATTGCACTTGATCTTGATGGCACCCTTTTGAATCAACAGAAAAAAATACTTCCCGAATCCATTAGTGCGCTCACGCTGGCCCGCCAGCAAGGCATACAAGTGATGATCGTTACCGGGCGACACCACTCCGCGATCCATCCCTTTTATCAGGGATTACAATTGGATACACCGGCAATTTGTTGTAACGGAACCTATGTTTATGACTATTTGCAATGTCGGGCATCACATACAAATCCACTGTCTGCTACACAAGCTAAAGATGTCATCGCATTGCTTGAGGCGTCCAACATTCATGGGCTGATGTATGCCGATGACGATATGTATTATCAATATTCTACCGGACACGTCGTCCGTACACAGGCGTGGGCCGCTAGCCTGCCAGAGCAACAGCGCCCTCGCTTTGCTCAAGTAGAAGACCTGGTACATCAGACAGAAGTTTCACGCGCAATCTGGAAATTCGCAACTACGCACACCGATATCCCCACGTTACAGCGTTTTGCAATTGAAGTTGAGAAACAGCTAGGATTAGCCTGCGAGTGGTCTTGGCAGGATCAAGTTGATATTGCTCAAACAGGCAACAGCAAAGGCAAACTACTCCAGCAATGGCTGAGCGAACAAGGCATCGACATGAAGGAGGTCGTGGCGTTCGGCGATAACTTTAATGATATTAGTATGTTGGAAGGCGCAGGCCTGGGTGTTGCCATGGGCAACAGCGCCGATGAAATCAAAGCTCGCGCCGATTTGGTGATTGGCAGCAATGAGGAACCCGGCATCGCAGAGATCATTCATAGCCGCGTTCTGGCATGATCGGCAACAAATAATGGCGCGGTCATGACCGCGTCTGACGTTCGGCGACGTTACCACATACTGACCAGACCATCGCTAAACGTGCCGATTTATCCCCTGTGATAATATGCACCGCTTTAAGCCGCGTAGTTACGCCGTAATGGAGACGCTTTTAACCTGCGCGTAGACAACCTGCCCTGCGTGAAGCGCGAGATCGTCTCGCGCCCACGGTGTGATACGCGACCACAGCGTTTGTTGGCCTACCGCTAATTTAACTTCAACCTGTTCACCAACATCGAGGCACTCCACTACGCTGGCGCACAGCACGTTACGGATGCTGCTCCGTTTCGGCGGCGCAAGTGCCAATGAGACATCCGCCGCATTTACCCGAATGCGTAATAGCGTATCTTGCGGCAGCGCAACCTTCCCAACCCATATTTGTTGGTCACCTAGTGCTAGCGCCGTCATCGCATAGCGTTCATGCTGACCTAATACGCGCACGTTCAGAATACTGCTCTGTTCCTCTTTCGGCAGCCAGGGACGAAGCGCGCTACTGGCCCACACATCCGCCAACTCCCCCTGCGCGATTACCTTGCCTTTATCAAGCACCACCACGCAATCGGCGAGCCGGACAATCTCTTCCAGACTATGGCTAACATACAAAATCGGGATATTGACTTCTTTCGCCAACCGCTCCAGATAAGGTAACAATTCACGCTTTCTTGGTAGATCCAGCGACGCTAGCGGTTCATCCATCAGCAACAACTCCGGCGCCGTCAGCAATGCTCGGCCAATAGCGATACGCTGTTTTTCTCCACCGGATAATGTGCGCGGATAACGATTCAATAATGGTTCGATACCCAGTAAATCAATAATCTCGCCAAACTGCGACGCCATCGTTTCCGCCATACCGTAACGTAAATTACCGCTCACTCGGTAGTGGGGAAACAGGCGCGCATCCTGAAACACATAGCCAATTCTGCGCTTTTCAGGCGGTAGAAAAATACGCTGCTGCGTATCCACCAAGACATGATTATTAAGCACAATTCGCCCGCCATCCGGACGAGTCAGACCAACCACCGCATTGATTAGCGATGTTTTCCCTGCTCCGGATACGCCGAAAATAGCAGTAATGCCGTTTGCGGGCAGTTCAGACTGAACGCTGAGGTTAAGACTGCCCAGTTGCTGATGAAAATCGAGTTGCAGCATTATCCCCCCAACCGCTTGCGGCTCCAGTTTGTTAACCATTCCGATGCCAACAGCGCCCCAAGCGACAAGACAATCGCGATGATGCAGAGTCTGGCGGCATCAGCCTCCGCGCCGGGTGTTTCAATCAACGTATACATCGCCAGCGGGATAGTGCGGGTTTCACCGGGAATATTGGAAACAAACGTAATCGTCGCGCCAAACTCCCCCAGCGATCGGGCAAAGGCCAGTACCGTTCCCACCACAATGCCGGGAAAAGAGAGTGGTAATGTGATAGTGAAAAACACGCGCCAAGGCGAGGCCCCCAGTGTTCTGGCGGCCTGTTCCAGATTCCTATCGACGGCATCGAGAGACAACCGAATGGCCCTGACCATCAATGGAAACGCGACTATCGCCGACGCCAATGCTGCACCGCGCCAACTAAAACTGAAGCTGAAGCCGAACCAATCATAGAGCCAGGACCCGATGACGCCACGCCTCCCCATCGCAATCAAGAGCAGATAGCCGATAACCACGGGTGGTAGCACCAGGGGGAGATGAATAACACTATCCAACAGGGATTTACCAGGGAACCGGCAGCGTACCAACACCCACGCCACCACTATCCCAAACGGTAAACTGCATGCCACAGCCATGACGGAAACCCGGAGGCTCAGCTCAATCGCCTGCCATTCGTACTCACTCAGCATAATTAGCGAGGCGCGAAGCCGTAACGTTTAAATACGGCGGCTGCTTCCGGCGTTTTAAGGTAATTATAAAAATCATTAACTGCAGCATTATTACGTGATTTCACAATCGCCATCGGATATTCCACCGGCTTGTGGCTCGTTGCCGGGAACGTGCCTATGACCTTAACTTTATCACTAGCCACCGCGTCAGACCCATAAACAATCCCCAACGGCGCCTCTTCACGTTCTACCAGCGCCATGGCCGCGCGTACGTTGTTAGCGCGCGCCATCAGCGGAGAAAGTTCGTCCCAAACTTTCAGATGCTGTAAAGCTTCCTTAGCGTAGATGCCGGCAGGTACATGATCCGGGTCACCTACAGCCAAACGCCCGCCCTTCAATAGATTTTTCCAATCGGTTTTGTCATCAATGTTGACATTTTTCTGGGCGCTCGTCTTCGGCGCGATCACCACCAGTTCATTGCCCAACAGGGTGTAGCGCGTCGTGGTATCCATCAGATGCTTATCCTGCGCATAGTCCATCCACTGCTGATCGGCGGAAATGAACAAATCGGCAGGCGCGCCTTGTTCAATCTGGCGCGCCAGCGTGGAAGATGATGCGTAAGAGGCCACGACGGCAACGTTTTTCTCCTTTTGATATTGTGTGGCAATATCTTGCAACGCATTCGTCAGCGAGGCGGCGGCAAAGACCGTGACCTTGTCTTTTGCCACTGCAGGCAATGCAATTGCGGCACTGAATGCCAGCGCGGCTACCCATTTTAACCAGTGTTGCTTCATTTTTATCCCCTCGTGCCTTTCGTTGTGTAAATAATAATATAACGAATTATCAGACAGTGTCATGCGCTTTAAAGGGGTAGATGCCGAGGGGGTAGAAAAACGATGTCCGGTAAAAACCGGACATTAGGTAGAACGAGCAGAAAAGGATTTTATATCGATACTAATTTTTTGCGCGTTGGTCATCAGCGTGGCCGATGCGAGACAATACGTTAAACAGTTCACCCAGGCAGTAAATCGCCCCCATAATGACCACCATCATTACAGGAACCATGGCAACTGCGAATAGCAGGCTTTTTAACAACTCCAACATGCTAACCTCACTTAAATTGCAACGGCCACCATTATTATAGCCCGTTCAATGCGCTATTTTATGGTAAACCAGAATCGTTGTAACCGTCGTTCAGTTTACCGCAGCAAGAGGAAATAGTACGCCTATTTGTGCGATTTGCCCCTGATGAAAAAAATGGCGACAATAAAGCAAATTAAAATCACCAACGGCGCCCTCACCATGCAGGCTGAAATTCTTCTTACGCTAAAACTCCAACAACGTTTATTCGCCGACTCACGTCGCATTGAATTACTTAAACAAATTCGTCATACCGGCTCAATCAGCCAAGGGGCAAAACTGGCGGGAATCAGCTATAAGAGCGCATGGGATGCCATCAACGAGATGAATCAACTCGCCGAGAAAACCATTGTTGAACGCATGACCGGGGGCAAAGGCGGTGGCGGCGCAGTGCTAACACGCTATGGCGAACGCCTTCTCCAACTCTACGATTTGCTCGCGCAAATTCAGCAAAAAGCGTTTGATGTCTTACAGGAAGAGGGGTTGCCGTTGGATAGCCTGCTGGCAGCTATCGCGCGTTTCTCATTGCAAACCAGTGCGCGCAACCAGTTTTTTGGAACCGTGCTCGCACGTGGTGAAGAACACGTACAACAACACCTGGATATTTTACTCGCCAATGGTAAAACAACGATCCGCACGCTACTCACACAACAAAGTGCCGAACGTCTGCAATTGCAAAAAGGTAAAGATGTGCTGGCACTGATAAAAGCGCCGTGGATCGAAGTTTACGCTGCGACGTCGGCAGCACCCGCCGCCGATAATGTCTTGGCAGGGCAAATTCAGAGCATTCAGCACGGGGTGGAAAACAGCGAATTACTCATCACGCTGGCGGGAGAAGAAACCTTATGCGCCATCGTGCCTAATACCTGCCTTGAGCAGCAAAAATTGCAACCGGGGACGGAGGTAAAGGCATGTTTCAATGCCGATCGCGTCATCATTGCCACGCTCTGTTAACATCGCTTTAGTGTTACCGTCGGACTGACGAAGGATTAAAAATGTCATTGTTAAAAATCACACAAGGGGTGTGTCGTCTCAGCGATACCCGCACGCTGCGCCTGGACGAACTGATACTTAATAAAAACCAGTGTTGGGCTTTTGTCGGCGCAAATGGAAGTGGTAAATCGGCACTAGCGCGTGCTTTATCCGGTGAGCTGCCGCTCATGTACGGTGAACGAATTTGTACGTTTCAGCGGCCCGTTCGACTGTCGTTTGAACAATTGCAAAAATTGGTTTCTGAGGAGTGGCAGCGCAACAATACCGATCTGCTGAGCGAGGGCGAAGATGACGCCGGTCGCACAACCGCAGAGGTGATTCAGGATAACCATAAGGATCCCGTGCGTTGCCACCAGTTAGCAAGCCAATTTGGTATTACCCATCTGCTGGACCGTCGTTTTAAATACCTTTCTACGGGTGAATCGCGCAAGACGATGCTGTGTCAGGCGTTAATGCCAGAACCCGATCTGCTGATTCTCGATGAGCCGTTTGACGGGCTGGATGTCGCTTCCCGCCAGCAACTAGCCAGTGAGCTACGAAAACTGGCCAACGCAGGCTATACGCTGGTGCTTATTCTTAATCGCTTTGATGATATCCCAGATTTTATTAACTATGTCGGTGTGCTGGCCGACTGTACGTTAACCCGTGTGGGTGAACGTGACGCCATCCTTTCTGAAGCACTGGTGGCCCAACTCGCGTTTAGTGAAAAGCTCGCGGGGAGCTCGCTGCCTGAAGCAGAAGATCCCCTGAAATACGCAACGCTACCTGCCGACGAGGCCCGCATTTTACTGCGCGACGGCGTAGTGCAGTACAACGATCGCCCCATTCTGCACAATCTAACCTGGGAGGTGCTACCCGGTCAGCATTGGCAGATTGTCGGGCCCAATGGCGCGGGGAAATCGACGCTGTTGAGCCTAATCACTGGCGACCATCCACAAGGTTACAGTAACGATCTTACGTTATTTGGTCGTAAGCGCGGCAGTGGCGAAACGATCTGGGATATCAAACGCCACATCGGCTATGTCAGCAGTAGCCTCCATCTGGATTATCGCGTGAGCACCAGCGTGCGCAATGTTATTCTCTCCGGTTTCTTTGATTCTATCGGTATTTATCAGGCCGTCTCCGACCGTCAACGTCACCTGACCGAACAGTGGCTTACCCTGCTTGGGCTGAGTGGCGCGATTGCCGATTCGCCCTTTCAGTCACTCTCCTGGGGCCAGCAGCGTTTGGCATTAATAGCTCGTGCGTTAGTCAAGCACCCCACGCTACTTATTCTCGATGAACCTTTGCAAGGGCTTGATCCGCTTAATCGGCAGTTGGTGCGGCGCTGGCTGGATATCCTGATTGGCGAAGGCGAGACGCAACTACTTTTTGTGTCTCACCATGCCGAAGATGCCCCTGAATGCATCACGCACCGACTCACTTTCATTCCTCATAACGGTATCTATCGCTATCAGATTGATGAGTTATGTAAATCATGACCCAGAACAAAGTGATAACGTTACCACTTAATAATATAGTGAGGATAAAGCTAGGCTGATTTAGACTATATTCACTATTTCAGTGTGTTTTATTCCTCAAAAAACCATCGCTGACAGAGGCAAATTTTCGCTACAGATCACCTTTTTCAGCCTTTAGCCATGTTATTTTGCAGTATTGCGATCAATAGGGGTCATTATGAACGTTCTTGTTACGGGTGGTAGCGGTTACATAGGCAGTCATACTTGCGTGCAACTGCTGGAGGCGGGGCATACTCCCATCATTCTTGATAACTTGTGCAACAGCAAAGCCAGCGTTGTTAAAACCATTGCGCGTTTAACCCACAAAACGCCCATTTTTTATCAGGGAGATATTCGCGACAATGCACTGCTTGACGAAATCTTCGCTAAACATGTTATTGATTCCGTTATCCATTTTGCTGGCTTAAAGGCGGTAGGGGAATCAGTACGCGAACCGATCAGTTATTATGATAATAATGTCCACGGTACATTGGTACTGGTTGAAGCGATGAAAAAAGCAGGCGTAAAGAACCTGATCTTTAGTTCTTCCGCCACTGTTTACGGCGATCAACCGCGCATCCCCTATCAGGAAAGTTTTCCAACCGGAAACCCTTCCAGCCCTTATGGCCGCAGTAAATTGATGGTTGAGCAAATCCTGCAAGACTTACAACACGCAGAACCTGAGTGGAGTGTAACGCTGCTGCGTTATTTTAATCCGGTTGGTGCGCATCCATCGGGGGAAATGGGCGAAGATCCGCAGGGTATCCCCAATAACCTGATGCCATATATTGCTCAAGTTGCCGTAGGCCGTCGCGAATCTCTGGCCATTTTTGGTAACGATTATCCTACCGTTGATGGCACGGGAGTGAGGGATTACATTCACGTTGTCGATTTGGCAGACGGCCATATTGCCGCAATGAATACCCTGCAAAATCGCCCCGGTGTTCATATTTATAATCTGGGCGCAGGTATCGGTTACAGCGTACTGCAAGTCGTAGAAGCCTTTAGCCAGGCCTGTGGCAAACCATTGCCATACCATTTCGCGCCACGTCGTCAGGGCGATTTGCCCGCTTACTGGGCAGATGCCGAACGTGCGGCCAAAGACCTTAACTGGAAAGTCACTCGTTCATTGCAAGAAATGGCCCAAGATACCTGGCGCTGGCAGTCCAGCCATCCCAACGGCTACGAATAAATATGGGGTTTTCACATCAAGTGATGTATCGGAGAATGGCGGCGAAGCTGCTTTCGGCGCCCTTCTCCGATCTTATACACCTCAGGCAATCACTTCTATCTTGTCGAGCCTTTACAGGAGCAAGTCATGTTGAATGGAAGTCGTGATACGCTGGCACCCGATGGTCAGCCATTTCAATTAACGACCTTGCAGAATCAGGCAGGCATGCGCGTGTGCCTGATGGATTGGGGTGCCACTTGGCTTTCCTGCGAAATCCCGTTGGCGGAGGGTGGGGCGCGTGAAGTGCTATTGGGTTGCGCGCCTGATCAGTATCCGCGCCAAAGCGCATATCTCGGCGCATCGATTGGCCGCTATGCTAACCGCATTGCCAATGCCACTTTGCATCGGGAAGGTGAAACCTTTCATTTGGTGCCAAATCAGGATGAACACCAGTTACACGGCGGGCCTGAAGGCTTCCACACCCGTCGCTGGCGAATGACAAGTCAGGATGCCTCGCAGGTGACTTACCAACTGCATTCACCGGATGGCGATCAAGGTTACCCAGGGCGTCTCAGCGTGCAGGTCACCTACACGCTGACAGAACACAATGCGTTAGCGATCTTATATCAGGCTACCGTGGAGAAAGCCTGTCCCGTGTGTCTGACTAATCATGCGTACTTCAATCTCGATGGCGTTCAGACTGACGTTCGCAAACACCAGTTGCAGCTCTTTGCCGACTATTATCTACCTGTCAATAGCGCCGGCATTCCCAACGCTGATTTAACGCCGGTAAACGCGACCGGTATGGATTTCCGTCAGCCGAAAACACTGGCGGAGGATTTCCTGCGCGACGGCGATCAGTTGGCCGTCGGCGGCTACGATCACGCCTACTTATTGCACAGTCACTGCAGTGCCAGCGATAGCCCGGCGGCCAATCTGTGGTCGTCTGATGGCCGCGTGCTGATGCGTGTTTTCACCAGCGCTCCCGCCCTGCAACTCTATAGTGGTAACTTTCTGGCCGGCACCCCTTCACGCGATGGTGGTCAGTATGAAAACTATGCGGGTGTCGCACTGGAAAGCGAATTCCTGCCGGACAGCCCAAATCACCCAGACTGGCCACAGCCCGACTGCTGGCTAAAACCGGGGAAGGTTTATCGCTCGGAAACCACGTACCAGTTTCTCATCAAATAACCCTACCCTTAAATAAAGTTAACTAACTGATAACATTGGCAGAGTTCTATCTGCCAAGTTACAAGACCGTTTAACAAAACATTGTCATTCCATACTTGCCCACCGCCTATTCGAGCGCTTACACTCTGGTAATGTCCAAGTAAGGGAATGCCATGTCCTCATTGCCACGCTCTCCATTACTCATTCACCATCTGCGCTATAAAGGCCGATGGGGATGGTTATTGGGGCTTTGTTGGCTTTTCCTGAATGCACAACTGGCTATCGCAGGTCATCATTGTGAGATGTCCTTCAGTCAGGCATCTCCGGCTATCCAGCATCAGGCACATCTGCAACAGGCCGACGTTCAGCCATTATCCTCTCACACGCATCCTACGGCGAAAATGTCATACGCCGCCGACCAGCAAACGTCTTTATGTGAAAAGCACTGCGTGCCGGATAGTGTGAAACAGGATAGTGGTTCGCTAGCGTTATTGGCGTTGCCAGTTAGCGGCGAACTGGTGTTAGCGAATGGTCCAGCCATGCTGAATCAGGCAGATAATGTCTGGTTATCGCCCCCCGCGGTTGGCCCTCCGGCCGAGATCCGCTTCTGCCGCTTCCGAGAATAGCCCTCACGATTGATAACACTCGCCTCAGCGAGCGCAACATGATGTTTATCAATTACTTTCATTAGGGTTATTCTTATGCGTATCACTTACTCGGCTATTATCAGCAGCCTGTTTTTCTTCGTCTCTTCCTTCATACTTCCCGTATGGGCAAACGACCACCAGCATCACGCGATGGCGCATACCCAATCTCTGGCCACCACAGCGGCCATTTATCAGAGCAACGGCATGATAAAGAAATGGGATACCAACAGCGTCACGATCGCCCATGCGCCCATTGCCGCGCTAAAATGGCCCGCCATGACGATGGTTTTTACCCTGCCGTCCCGTGACGAAATAACGCCTCTCCCCGTCAATACGTCTGTCTCATTCAGCTTTATCCAGCACGCTGACGGCTATACCCTGACGACGATTACACCACAGCAGCCTTAACCGGAGCACATTATGACATTATCCAAATGCGTCGCCTTGCGCGCGTGTCTGGCGATGTTGCTGTGGTGGCCTGCCGCCATTTTTGCGGCAGATCTAAGTCTGGAACAGGCCTTACAGGCGGCGGAACGTTACTCCGCCGATCTGTCAGCCAATCAGCACCAGATTAACGCGCTACAGAACATGGCCGACGCTGCCACGCAACTCCCCGATCCCAAACTAAAATTTGGCGTCGAAAACCTGCCATTAGGCGGCAACAATGGTAGACGCCTTTCGCGGGAAGGCATGACCATGCAGCGTATTGGCATCATGCAAACCTATGTCAGCAGCCGTAAACGGGATAGCAAAGCGCAGGCTATCCGCGTCGCAGCCAATGTGCGACAAAGTAATAGCGACACTATTCGTGCCCGTCTGCAACGTGAAACCGCTCAGGCATGGCTGGATCTAGCGCTCTTACGCCAAACACTTAATGAGGTAACGGCGCTGGTTGCAGAAAGCCAGCGGCAGATCGCTGTGCAAAAAGCGAGGGTGGCGGCAGGTAGTGAGGCGAGTAACGTACTGGACGCCCGGCTGACCTTGGCAACCATGCAGGACAAACAGACCGATGTCGAACGGGATGCGCACATCGCACATGCCAGACTGGTCCAGCTTACCGGCATGGCTGATATCAAAATCAGCGGCAAGCTTCCCAGCATTGAACGGCTTCCCGCGTCACCGGATGAACTAAGCCATGCCATTCATCGGCATCCCGAAATGCAACAGGCGCAGCGTGAAGCCGAATTAGCACAGGCGCGTTCCGCACAGTCGGCCGCTGCCGCGATTCCCAATGTTGATGTTGAAGTCTATTACGCGAAACGCGGAGATGATTACGACGATATGGCGGGTATGATGGTGACGGTCGATCTGCCGCTGTTCAAATCCCGGCGTCAGGATAAAGACTACGCCGCAGACGTATCGCGCAATATGGAAGCCCGCGACAAAGTATTACTCATCGAACGAGAGCATCGGGCGCAGCTCGATGCGCTGATCGCGCAATATCAAGCCGCTCGGTCACGCTGGCAACGCCTAAACCACGAGATCCTTCCCCTTCAACAGCAGCGTATCAAACTGATTCAAGCGCAATATCAATCCGGCAGCAGCACGCTTTCCGCCGTACTGAATGCGCGTCGGGCACTGCTCGAAAGCCGGATTGCGGTTCAGGATACCACGCGAGAGATGGCCCAGTATTGGGCCGCCATCCACTATCTGACGCCACAAGGAAGCCCTGCGCGATGAACAACATCATTACAAAAAAATCACTGATATTTAGCCTGATGATACTGGTTATTCTCAGTGCGGCAATGCTGGGCTACCGGGTTGGCAAACGGCAAATGTCGCTCTCCGCCCCGACCACCGCACCGGAACGTACCGTCCTCTATTGGTACGACCCGATGGTGCCGGATAAACGTTTCGACAAGCCGGGAAAATCGCCTTTTATGGATATGCAACTGGTGCCCCGCTATGCCGATGAAGCACAGGATGACGGCGGTATCACCGTCAGCGCCCGTCAGCAGCAGAATCTTGGCGTTCGCACCGCGCGTGCGGAAATGCGCGTACTTGCAGATAGCCGCACAGGCTACGGCACCGTCACGATCAATGAACGCGAGTTATACACTTTGGTGGCGCCGAGCGGCGGCATCGTCGAGAAGCTCAGAGTCAATGCACAGCAACAGCAGGTCAAGAAAGGCGAGACGCTCGCTACGTTGTGGAACCCGACCTGGGCGGCGGCGCAGCGTGAATATTTGGCGGTACGACAACTAGGCGATGACGCACTGACCCAGTCGGCACGTCAGAGGCTGACGTTGCTCTTCATGCCGGAAGCGATTATTCGTCAGATAGAACGTAGTGGCAAAGCGCAGGATAGGATTACGATTACCGCGCCGAAAGATGGCTACGTTAATACGTTGGCGGTGCGGCAGGGGATGCAGCTAAGCCCGGCCCAACCGTTGTTCGAACTTGCCAGCCTGGATCCCATTTGGGTAGAGGTTGATTACCCTGAGGCGCAGGCGGCGCAACTATCGGTCGGTAGCAAAATCAGCGCCATCAGCAGCGCCTGGCCGGGTAAAACCTTCCACGGCACAGTCAGTGAACTGTTGCCCACGTTAAATAGCGCGACACGCACATTAAAAGCGCGTGTGATATTGGACAACCCGCAACAGCAACTCAAACCTGGCATGTATCTGACCGTACAGTTTTCTCATGCCCAGACTGAGCCACGGCTCGCGATCCCGCTGGAAGCATTGTTAATCAGCGGTAGCCAGAATCGAGTATTACTCAGCGACGGCGATGGGTATTTCACGCCACGTAACGTCACCGTTGGCGCATCGTTGGGGAATTGGGTGGAAATCATTGATGGGCTGAAAGAAGGCGATCATGTGGTGACTTCTGGTCAATTCCTGATTGATTCCGAAGCCAGCCTACGCAGCGCGCTTCCCTCCATGTTAGCTGACGCATCGGCGGCCAACATCGTTAGCTATCAAACACAGGGCGAGATCATAGCGATAGATGGAAATCAGGTCACTATTGCGCATGAGGCCGTTCCGGCACTCAATTGGTCGCCGATGACGATGGATTTCACACTGCCGTCTGGAGGGCTGCCACAAGGTGTAGGAATCGGCAGCACAGTCAGTTTCCAGTTCAACATAGACGACAGCGGAATACATGTTCTGCGTTTTTTGCCTGCGGATAATCCGCATGCCGAACACGGAGGCCACTTATGATCGCCTATGTGATTCGCTGGTCGCTCAAAAACCGCCTATTGGTTTTATTGGCTGCACTGCTAATGGCAGCATGGGGTTTACTTTCCTTGCAAAAGACGCCGCTGGATGCGCTACCTGATTTATCTGATGTTCAGGTCATCATCCGCGTCAGCTATCCAGGAAAAGCGCCACAGGTGGTGGAAAATCAGGTGACCTATCCACTGACGACCACCATGCTTTCCGTTCCGGGTGCCAAAACGGTCCGCGGCTTTTCCATGTTCGGTGATGCCTACATCTATGTGCTATTTGCAGATGGCACCGATCCGTACTGGGCGCGTTCTCGCGTACTGGAGTCGCTCAGTCAAGTGCAATCCAGCCTGCCCAACGAGGCGAAAACCGCGCTCGGCCCGGATGCCACTGGCGTAGGCTGGATCTACGAATATGCTCTGGTTGATCGTAGCGGTAGACACAGTCTGGCCGATCTGCGCGGCTTGCAGGACTGGCTGCTGAAATATGAGCTGAAAACCATTCCCGATGTAGCGGAAGTCGCCAGCGTAGGCGGCATGGTCAAACAATATCAAATCGTCGTCGATCCAGAACGAATGCGGGCCCAGAACATCACCCATCAGCAAATTGTCAGCGCCGTTCAGGCGGCGAATCAGGAAGATGGCGGCTCCGTGCTAGAGTTGGGAGAAGCCGAATACATGGTACGCACCGCTGGTTACCTGAAAACGGCGCATGACTTTAATCACGTTATCATCACCATCCGTGACGGTATTCCCGTGCTGTTACAGGATATCGCCACACTCAGAGAAGGCCCGGAGATGCGACGCGGCATCGCCGAACTGAATGGCGAAGGCGAAGTAGCGGGTGGCATCATTATTATGCGCTATGGTAAAAACGCGCTGAATACGCTGCATGCCGTCAAAGCACGACTACAGGAAATACAACGGAGCCTGCCCGCAGGCGTAGAGATCGTTCCAACCTACGATCGCGCACAGCTGATTGAACACGCTATCGACACCCTTAGCGTCAAACTACTGGAGGAGTTTGTTGTCGTCGCCATCATCTGCGCGCTATTCCTATTTCACTTTCGCTCTGCGCTGGTGGCGATTATCAGCCTGCCTCTGGGGATCTTGGGCGCGTTTATCATCATGCGCTATCAAGGGGTGAACGCTAACATTATGTCGTTGGGCGGTATTGCTATCGCCATCGGCGCAATGGTGGATGCCGCCATCGTGATGATAGAGAACATGCACAAAGTTATTGAACAATGGCGACATGAAAATCCAGGAAAACAGCCGCAAAAAAATGAATGGTGGCAGTTAGCAGAACGGGCGGCGGTAGAAGTGGGACCTGCGCTGTTTTGCAGCCTGCTGATCATTACGCTGTCATTTGTGCCGGTGTTCTCACTGGAGGCGCAGGAAGGCCGCCTGTTCTCACCACTGGCCTTTACCAAAACGTACGCCATGGCCGTCGCCGCAGGATTAGGTATTACGCTGGTGCCCGTGCTAATGGGATATTTCGTGCGCGGACGAATACCGGACGAGCAGGAAAACCCCATTAACCGTTGGCTTATCGCACTTTATCATCCCGTGCTGCAAAAAGTGCTGAACTATCCCAAGACCACGCTGTTGGTTTCCGTCTTGCTATTGCTGCTGACGCTATTTCCACTCAGCCGTTTGGGAAGCGAGTTTATGCCGCCGCTGGATGAAGGCGATCTGCTGTATATGCCCTCTACCCTGCCTGGCATTTCCGTACGCGAAGCAGGCCGACTGCTGCAACAAACGGACCGATTGATTAAAACCGTGCCCGAAGTCGCATCGGTTTTTGGCAAAGCTGGCCGTGCCGATACGGCAACTGACCCTGCCCCGCTGACCATGTTTGAAAGCACCATTAGGCTGAAGCCGCGCGATCGGTGGCGTGATGGCATGACTATGGACAAACTGGTGGCTGAATTGGATCGTACCGTTGACCTGCCTGGCATCGCCAACGTATGGGTTCCCCCGATTCGCAATCGCCTGGATATGCTGGCGACCGGTATTAAAAGCCCGGTGGGGATTAAAGTTAACGGCGACAACCTGGAAGATATTCAACAGACGGCCGCTCAAATTGAGCAGGTGATAAAACAGGTTCCGGGCGTGACCTCAGTACTGGCGGAGCGACTAGCTGGCGGGCGCTATATTGATATCGCTATTGACCGCCAGCGCGCCGCACGTTATGGCGTATCCGTCGAGGAACTTCAATCGCTGGTCGCGACACTTATTGGCGGGCAAAATACCGGTGAAACCATTGAAGGTCGTCAGCGTTATCCCATCAATATTCGTTACCCGCGTGAATTACGCGATTCGCTACAAAAATTGCGCGATCTTCCTATTGTGACCACTAATGGCAGCAGAGTCGTGCTGGCTGAGCTAGCCGATATTCGCGTTAGCGAAGGCCCCCCAATGTTGAAAAGCGAAAATAGCCGCTTGTCGGACTGGATTTATGTCGATCTACGCGGCCGCGATCTTAAATCCGCCGTCAAAGACATGCAGCAGACGGTCGCGCAGCGGGTTGTGTTGCCGGAAGGTGTTTCGTTAAGTTGGTCCGGTCAGTTTGAATATCTGGAACGCGCTACAGAGAAAATGAAAGTTGTCGTACCCTTTACGCTGCTCATTATTTTTGTGCTGCTCTATGTCACCTTTAATCGTATCAAAGATGCTTTGCTGATAATGGCAACGTTACCTTTTGCGCTGATTGGCGGCGTCTGGTTGCTTTATCTCCTCGGCTATAATCTTTCTGTAGCCGGTGCCGTGGGCTTTATTGCGCTGGCAGGGGTATCAGCGGAATTTGGCATCATCATGTTACTGTACCTCAATCATGCGGTAGAAAAACATCGCATGTTGGGGCAGGCGCTAACACGCCAACAGCTAATGGATGCGATCCACGAAGGCGCGGTGCTGCGGGTCCGCCCGAAAATGATGACCGTGGCAACGATTATCGCGGGGCTACTACCCATCATGTGGGGCGATGGGAGCGGTGCCGAAATCATGCGGCGGATTGCCGCGCCGATGTTAGGCGGGATGGTCAGTGCTCCTATCCTATCGATGCTAGTCATCCCAGCGGTTTATCTCATATTGCACCAAAGGGATGACGACTTGCTGAAACGGTAAAGCCAATGCGTGATTTTACGCAAATAACCTGCGGATAAATCACGCGGGCTCTCGACTATCGATTGCCCATCACCGTTCTCCGCCCCTATAATGAACCCAGTTTTCACAGAAATCTTAGGATAGGAAGGAGTTTAGCTATGGCTGTAACTAAGCTGGTACTGGTAAGACACGGTGAGAGCCAGTGGAACAATGAAAATCGCTTCACGGGTTGGTACGATGTTGATCTGTCCGAAAAAGGCCGTTCAGAAGCCAAAGCCGCGGGTAAGCTGCTGAAAGAAGAAGGATTTTCATTCGATTTCGCTTATACCTCTGTGCTGAAACGCGCCATTCATACACTGTGGAGCATACTGGACGAGCTGGATCAAGCCTGGTTGCCAGTTGAAAAGTGCTGGAAACTGAACGAGCGCCATTACGGTGCGTTGCAAGGCTTGAATAAAGCCGAAACGGCTGAGAAATACGGTGACGAACAGGTAAAACAGTGGCGCCGCGGCTTCGCGGTTACGCCGCCGGAGTTGACGCGCGATGATGAACGTTTCCCTGGTCACGATCCGCGTTACGCTTCACTGAGTGAAAAAGAGTTACCGCTAACAGAAAGCCTGGCGCTGACTATTGAACGTGTTGTGCCTTACTGGAACGAAACCATCCTGCCGCGTATCAAGCGTGGTGAACGCGTTATCATTGCCGCTCACGGCAATTCGCTGCGCGCGCTGGTTAAATACCTGGATAATATGGGCGAAGATGAAATTCTGGAACTCAATATCCCGACAGGCGTACCACTGGTTTACGAGTTCGACGAAAACTTCAAACCTATCAAGCATTACTATCTGGGCAACGCCGATGAAATCGCTGCAAAGGCGGCGGCAGTAGCGAATCAGGGTAAAGCAAAGTAGTTCTGAATAAGAAAAGCGTTGTGATATTTCTATGGCGAGCGTTCTGCTCGCCATTTAATGGTTCCCGACTGATTATAACTACCTATAACTACTTACTGCGGCGCTCGCGCACCGCTGCCGCCAACTGACGCAACAGAGATTCGGTATCTTCCCAGCCAATGCATGCATCCGTCACGCTGCGGCCATAGACCAGAGGTTCACCGCTTTCCAGGCTTTGGTTGCCTTCAACCAGATGGCTTTCCACCATCACACCGATAATCGATTTTTCACCCCGCGCAATCTGCCCGCTGACATCGGTGCAAACATCCATCTGCTTTTTGAACTGCTTACTGCTGTTCGCATGACTGAAATCAATCATCACCTGCGGGGGAAGACCGGCCTTTTCCAGCCCCAGTTTCACGTCTTTAACATGCTCTGCGCTATAATTTGGCGTTTTACCGCCACGCAAAATGATGTGACAATCGTGATTACCGCTGGTGTTTACGATAGCCGAATGGCCCCATTTAGTGACAGACAAGAAACAATGCGGTGCGCCAGCGGCCTTGATGGCGTCAATCGCGACCTTAATTGTACCATCTGTACCGTTTTTAAAACCGACCGGACATGACAAGCCTGACGCCAATTCACGGTGTACCTGAGATTCGGTGGTACGCGCGCCGATAGCACCCCAGCTCATCAAATCAGCCAAATATTGCGGCGTGATCATATCCAGGAACTCCCCGGCGGCGGGTAAACCCATATCATTAATGTCTAACAGCAGGCTGCGCGCAATACGTAGACCGTCGTTAATTTGGAAACTATTATCCATGTGAGGATCGTTGATGAGGCCCTTCCAGCCAATGGTCGTGCGGGGTTTTTCAAAATAAACCCGCATGATCACTTCCAGATCGTCACTCAATGCATTACGCAGCGCAAGTAAACGCGCGGCATACTCTTTCGCCGCTTTTGGATCGTGAATCGAACAAGGGCCAATCACGACTAGCAGCCGGTCATCATTACCGCTAAGAATATTATGAACGGCAGCGCGTGCTAACGATACCGTTTCTGCGGCTTTCTCCGTAGCTGGAAACTTCTCTAGCAAAGCAACCGGCGGCAAAAGTTCGTTAATTTCTTTAATTCTTAAATCATCATTTTGGTAATTCATAAATAATCCATCGATTCCGAAGCGGTATGTCACCCTATCCAATACACATAGCTCCGCGGTGCGGGTAGCCGAAGACACGGGGTATTTCATAATGAAGATGGACTATTATATGTCAAGCGAATGGAATCGTAGCGCTGAAATCGACGGAATTTGCGCGATCAAATGCCCCTGATGCTTTTATTTCATCGATTATTACCAACAATTGAACCACGTAGTACAGATGTCACGCCAACGCGGTGATGATGATCTCTGCGTGTTTTAACCTCTGAGTGAACACAATGCAGAATTGCTCATCACCACCAGTAGGCATAAGGATCGCCCCTAACTTGCAGCCACCCTGTCGGTTTTTTCACGTGCGCTCTTAATCCATAGCCAAGAGCCGTTCAACGCGATCAACGTCAGAATTGCGTACTCAACTGCCATCGCATACACCCCCTGATAAGCGAAGATCACGACGCTGATCACATCGATCACCACCCACAGCAACCAATTTTCGACATATTTACGTGTCATCAGAATCATTGCCACAATTGACAATACCATCATGGCAGAATCCCAGAATGGGAACGCATCAGGCTGGAGACGGGGCATCTCCACCGCTAACCCCGTCGCCTGCATACCCAAAACGGCGATACGTGTCAGAAATGCAAATACCGTATCAATGTAGAATGTCATCAGACCAATCGCCACAATACACGCAAGCGACCACCCAATCAGCTTTGGCATCGGTAGCCAGCGAATACGTAGCTCAGCTTCCTGCGAATCCGTCTTACGCGACCAAGCGAACCAACCATAGATATTGGCGGCAAAAAAGAAAATTTGCAGCAATAGGCTGGCATAAAGCTGAATCTGGAAAAAAATCACGGCAAACAGCGTGACATTAATCAGCCCAAACAAATAGTTGATGGTTTTTTCCTGGCTCGCTAACCAGATACACAGCAAACCAAATAATGTCCCTATCGCTTCTATCCAGGAAAGATCATATCCACCGTCACCCAGGGGAATGTGCACTAATATATTACTGGTACTTAAAAAATCCATCTCACCACCCAGTTTCCACTACGGGACGCAGTTGATATTAAAATGTCCTGAATTCAGGCATTCCCTTTTAGCTGTAATTTTAATGACGTCGCAAAATTCAGCATGCGATTGAGTGGAATTAATGCCCCTTCCCGCAAAGCGGCATCAACGTGAATCTCATGCATTTCACCGCCTTGATCCAGCCCATTAGCAATGGCTTCCAGGCCATTCATTGCCATCCATGGGCAGTGGGCGCAACTACGGCAGGTAGCGCCTTCACCCGCAGTAGGTGCTTCCAGCAATATTTTCTCAGGGCAAGCCTGCTGCATCTTGTAAAAAATACCGCGATCGGTCGCCACTATCAGTTCCCGCTGTGGCAGCGTCTTCGCCGCCTGAATCAATTGGCTGGTCGATCCCACCGCGTCAGCCAGTTCTACCACGCTCCGTGGCGATTCGGGATGAACCAATATTGCCGCATCGGGGTGTAACATCTTCATATGTCTAAGCGACTGCGTTTTAAATTCATCATGTACGATACATGCGCCTTGCCAGCACAAGACATCTGCCCCCGTCTGCTTTTGTACATAGCTTCCCAGATGGCGGTCCGGCGCCCAAATAATTTTTTCTCCTCGACTATCCAAATAGTCGATCAGCTCCACCGCGATGCTCGATGTAACAACCCAGTCCGCACGCGCTTTTACCGCCGCAGAGGTATTAGCATAGACCACTACTGTTCGATCTGGGTGTGTATCACAAAAGTGACTGAACGCATCGACGGGACAGCCGAGATCAAGTGAGCACTCAGCCTCCAAAGTAGGCATCAGAATCGTCTTTTCCGGATTGAGTATCTTAGCCGTCTCCCCCATAAAACGAACGCCGGCTACTAATAGTGTCGAAGCCGAACTGGTACTGCCAAATCGCGCCATTTCCAGTGAATCCGCCACACAGCCGCCAGTTTCTTCCGCCAGCGCCTGAATTTCAGGATCGGTATAATAGTGCGCGACTATCACGGCGTTTCTTTCCCGCAACAGCGTTTTTATTTTGCGACGATAGTGCTGCTTTTCATCAGCCGATAAGGACTTTGGCTTCGGTGGAAACGGGTAAATGGTCTCATTGCTATCAAAAAGGACGCTCATTATTGTTTTCCGCGATGACGGCTTAGGTTGCAATGCCGAATATTCATTCAGCCCCAATGTTTTTTATCCTAAACAAAATACCGAAAAAAATCGGCAGAGTCGCGACTTTTTTCGCTTAAGTTTACTATCTGCGAAACAACAATAGAAAACGCGAGAAGAAAGCCTTATTGAGTAGGCATAACAGGCAAGAGCAATAGCGCTGAGGAAAGGCCGATCACTAATGAAACAAGAATGACAACGTTATCAATCGATTAAAAGATAAAACCTGGCGACTGGCACTCAATTGTCAGCCGCACAGTTACCGCGACCATTTAGGCAAAAAGACGATGCCAGTACAGTGAAATGGGTATAACCAGTATCAGCGCGGGCAGGAAATTCACTACCGCAAACAATTTTATCTGTGCAATTCTTAGTCCAACAGCAATCATTATCACACCACCGCAAGCGGTGAAATCGCTCATCGTTATTGCCGTCATAAAGGGCATGATCAGCTTTGCTGAGAAGAATAACAGCGTCTGGACTATGATCTGCGGTATCGCAATTGACATCACAGCAAGACCAAGCGAGATAGAAAAAATGAGCGCAGTGAAAATATCCAAAACCGATTTGATAATCAGTAGCTGATAATCACCGGTTAACCCTTCCGTCAAGGCACCAACCACGCCTGTTCCACTAGCACAAAATAGAACGATTAACGCGGTAAAGTTCTGGTTATAGACATCCTGCGGCAGGTGGTGGGCCTGCGTCGGCAGCAAGCGGTTCAATCCTTTCTGAATCTTCATGCCGGCCCACTGCACGCCAGATTCCATACGCAGTAACTCACCTAACGCTACGCCAACCACGATAGCCAACGCCACCGCAGGCAACTGCTGGACTTTCACTACCAAAGTTACCCCCATGGCAATAGAAACCATGGCAAATGCAGGTGGAAGACCATCCTGTAAGCGTTGAGGGATAAAACGACGTAAAGCAATACCCAATCCACTACCGATTAAGATAGCAGCACCATTTATCAACGGACCAATCATATTTCTTCCTAAACCAGACGATACCATGAATATATCGGAATTCGAGAGAATAAGTGCTCGGCCATGCTGAACACAAGGTCAACTATAGCTATATTGCATTTTATTTATTGTCGTAATTAACGAGCAATACCTTCAATCGATAGATTTTTCTGGGACGCTACGCAATTTGAGGTTTCCATCGCTATCGGAATTGCTCATTTCCCTCGCAGTACTGTGATGAAGTTTATCGCCATGGGCATAGCACTTGGCTACTCGAGAGCTTTCGATGTTGCTCATGTAAACGAGTTTTCCCACTGAGTAGCCAATTCAGGAAGATCTTGAGTCAGTTATGATTTTATACTGAGCATAGTAAATGCCTAATGCTTTGAGCAGGATTCCGTATTTTTTGACAATCCGGGTCATTAGATATATATCACTAAACTGAACAGCCGTCTGCCATTTGTATTGGCACTTCAATATTAAATAGATTAATGTTAAATAAACTGTCCCGCCATTCACCCCTCGGAACAGGAACCTACGATATGGATTTCTGGTGAAACTTTCCTTCTAACTGGAGATAAAATATCTTTCGACTGAAATTTATTAATAAACACATTAACGATGGCTCTGGCAATTTTATCTGCAGGCACTTCAATAACTGTTATATCTCGAAGAAGATATTTAGTTAAAACTCCACCCACAGTGCCAATCGCAAGCATGAAAACCTCATCAGGAAGATCAATCCCTACCTTATTGAAATGATAAATCATCCCTGATGCGACAATATCAGATTCACAAAAAATTGTTTTAGGCCTATTAGACAACCTCAAATACTCTTTAGCAATATTTATGCCATCATCAAAGGAATTATGGGCACGAATAAAGTGATTGTTTTTTATAGTTATCCCTTCACTCTCACAGTATTCCATAAAAATTTTAGTTCGCTGATTTGAAGCAATAAAACTATTTTTTATACCAACGATTACTATGTCAGTTATATTTTTTTTCTTTAATACATCTATAGCACTTGAAGCTATTTCATGTGGGTCCACATATACCATAGAGTATTTTTTTGAATCACGGTTAATTAAAATTACGGGGGAGTTTATTTTCACCGACTCTAGACACTCAATATCTTTATGAGATGCACCTGCAACTATAATACCATTACAAGAATCTTTAATTATTTCCTGTATACTCTGCTCGATCTTATCATTATCATAAGTTTGAATAACCAATTCAAAATTAAACTCAGTCTTATGTAGTTGCAAATGAATCTCTGTAAGTAAGGAAGAAAGAATATTTGTACGGCTATCAAAAGGCCAAAATAGCACGAGTTTAGGCCGACTTCTTTCAGAGTATCTAATTTTCCGCGCATTCAAATTCGGAACATATCCAAGAGTGCGGATCGCGTTGATGACCTTTTCACACGTCTCTGGACTTATTTTCCTAGCCTCTTGTTTGCCATTAACAATAATAGAAACGGTTGAGAGTGATACATTCGCAAGTTTAGCAACATCTTTAAGAGTAGTCATAATCGTTTTAGTATCTGCACATTTTCCATTAAAATAGCAGAAAGAGAAGATATTTTCCTCTACTTTTCTATATAGACGCAACTAGGGGATAGCGAGCGAGGCGAGCGTAAGCTGAGCATCAGCTGTTATTCATGCTTATCTTATGTAAGATGGTTTCCAGCCCTGCAACCATGAACTGATTTAATACATTGATTGATAATGAGAACATAGAGAACCTCTGCTGTGCTGAGTTTGTCGCGAATTTGGGCTGGTACCAGAGGTTATAGCAATACCTCTAGATACCCCTTCCCGGCAGAACGGTAAGATAAGGTCGTCAAAAATAGCCCCATTGATTCTGAAATGTTAACCCTCTGTTTTTATATAGGCGATTATTATGGTAATAGTAAGTATAGGAATGCATTGATTTGAGTTTTTTATTATAAATGGGGATTAAAAAAACCTCTCAACTTTAATAGCAGCAAAAGAATTATTGCTGCTATATGTCATCAATACTGCGCTATTAAGAAAAATATTCCATAATGGACAGTTTTTTACATTTTAAGTTAACTCCCAAGGACTCTTGCCAGACGTAACAAAAGAGATGAGTGATTTTAATGAAATTTCAACCATGTCTCTTACTGCTTGATCTGTGTAGAAGGATGCATGGGGTGAAATAATGGCATTAGGAAATGCTCTTAGTACAGATAGTTGACGATTGGTAAGGATGTTACAGCGATGGTCCTTATGAAAGATATCAAGCTCATTTTCAATCACATCCAACCCGACGGCTCCAACTTTCCCTGTTTCCATACTATCGATAAGTGCTTCAGTATCGATTAACTGACCACGTCCACAGTTAATTATAACGACACCATCTTTCATTTTATTTATTGTTTCTTTATTGATCAGATGATGGCTATTATTATCAAGCGGAAGATGTAAGGTAATCACATCACTTTTAGTCAGTAATTCATCAAGTGAAACGTACTCGGTGAACCCCTGTAGGGAGTCTTTTGGATACAAATCAAAAGCAACTAATTTGCATCCAAAACCAGAAAGATTTTTTGCAACAATTTCTCCTATCTTACCTGTGCCGATAATACCAACGGTTAAATTCTTCATTTCTCTTCCCTGAAGACCCGTTAACGTATAATCTTGCACATCATTTCTTGATATTATTTGTTTTATTTTTCTGACACTCATTAAAATTAGCATCACAGTATAATCAGCAACGCTATTGGGGGAGTAGCTTACATTAGAAATACGAATCCCATACTTACGAGCGGCATAAATATCAATATTATTATATCCCGCACTTCTGATTGATAAATATTTAATACCGTTTCTACTCAATGACAATAATGCGTTATCATTGACAACATTACTACCAGGAACAGAAACAGCTAAAGTACCTTTAGCAAGATGAGCATTATGTTCAGATAGTTTCTCAGGGATTTTAATGATATCAATTTTCATTTCCTCCTGAAACTTGTCTAATAGTATCTGTTCATCGTTCCGCGCATCAAAAAAAGCTATTTTGTTCATCTTAAGAATCCGCCCATAACATAAATCAAATAAAATAAGGGATAACCAGATTAATTAATATTACTACCAAAGCACCACCGATTCTATTAGAGATAATAGCAAATGGCATTAAGCTCATACGTTCAGCAGTTGAAAGCGTGGCCACGGCCCCGCTTCCTCCGACTGTCCCCATTTGCACACCAACCGCAAGCATTGAGTCAATAGGATAAAAATTGAAAAATCGCGCACACAAAAGAGAGCCAATCATTGAACCTATTACACCCAAGAAGATGATTAAAAAGTTACTTAGGGTAAAGTAAGATGCCAACTGATAAAAATCAAGGGATGATATGCCTACTGCAGTAATCAAAACGGGCAAAAAATTACCCACCATAAAACTTTGCCAATATTCACTACACCGACAGATTTGATCATCCAACAGTCCTAAAGCCTTCACAAAGACAACCAATATTGCAGACCAAGCAATGAAGTTGAGTTGCGGGACTAAATATTGCAACATGTTACCGACTATTAAAAAAACAGTAGAAACCAGTAAACCCGTCCCTAATTTCGTTAAGTTAGTATCCATAGCATGGTTTTCTTTTTCCGATTTTTCGAAAGAAGTTCCATGGTTCTTTATTAGAACACCGTTTCCGGTTAATTCTGGTTTTGATTTCCCCAAACGATTAAGCAATCCTGAAAAAATAACGCATATCAGGTTTGATATATTCATGAAAACGATAAGTCGCCCTGCGAAGCTCCCGACAGATTCATTAAAGAATTCGCTGTATATGGTTGGTACAATTACCAGGGCCCCGGCAGAACCACCGGTATAATTTGGCAAACCGACCATAAAGAGCCCATCCAGTACTGTTTTACCTGTCGCCAGGCATCCCATAAACATAAATATTACTGCGAATAATAAAGAAACAAGAATGCAGGGAAGCAATCTCACAGTAACTGAAACCAGCATTTTTTGATTCATGCTAAGAATTGATCCAACAATAATAGCGGCAATGAATAAATTCACGGCCCCGGAGGACATAAGACTAGCAACATTTCCTTTTAAAAACTCTGGAATTAAACCAAAATAGACCAAAATCGAACCACCGAATAATGGTAGTAGTACAGCCCCCCCCATATAACTCCCAAAGATAGGAATTATTTTTCCTATATAAGCAAAAAAACCACCACAAACAAGTAGAAAGGCGATTGTACCTACAATATCTTTATTCAACGTTCCAGTATATGTCGCCAGTAAGACTACGACTGCAAAAATAATAAAATATTTGGCGGGCATTCCACCAATTTTAATATTGGTAAACATAGGTCGATCCTTTTAACGGCTGCTATTTTAATATTCAGGTAACTCACGGGGATCCGAGATTACCCCAGTTAATGCCGATGCAGCAGCAACAGCCGGTGAACCAAGATAAATCAAAGATTTTTTTGTACCCATTCGACCAATAAAGTTACGGTTTGCGGTACTTAAAATAATCTCATCGTCAGCCAATAATCCATAGGGCATACCGCAACAAAGAGCACACGCAGGATGAGATACGACACCCCCGGCTTCAATAAATGTCCTGATATAGCCTTTTTTAATCGCATCCTTGAATACCTGGTTACTGGCTGGCACGACAATGAATTTCAAATACGGTGCGACTTTCTTTCCTTTTAATATACTCGCTGCTACAGCTAAATCTTCCAAGCTACCATTCGTGCATGATCCAAGGTAGACTTCATCAATTTTTTTACCAAGTATGTTTTTAATCGCATGCACATTATCTACGCCTTGAGGGCATGAAAGTGATGGCTCAATTTCATCCAAATAATATTCTAACGTTTTTTCATACTCAGCATCATCATCAGGTTTAATCCATTTAATATCTTCATAGTCGATATTATAGTAATCAGCAGTTTGTTCATCTGCGATAAATAATGCACATTTGGCACCGGCTTCTAATCCCATATTAGCAACGGTGAATCTTGCTGACATGCTTAAGTCTTGAACACCTGATCCAACAAATTCAAGTGACTTATATTAAGCGCCATCAGCCTTGATATCACCGATAATTTTTTCAATTAAATCTTTTGCATATACGCCTTTTTTGAATCGCCCATGCAATATAACTTTAATTGCAGCCGGTACTTTAAACCATAATTCACCCGTTGTCAGTGCAGCAGCCATTTCGGCGGTACCAATACCGGTGCAAAAACAGCCAGCCCCACCATATGTTGTGGTATGACTATCAGTTGCGGTAACAACACAACCAGGCCTAGCATAACGATATTCATGCATCAATGTATGACATATCCCCTCTCCGATATGTAATTTTGATATACCGTATTTTTTACTCAGTTCAATACCCGCTCTATAGTGATGTGTATCGTTACCGGGTACTGCGGTAGGTAAGCAGTGATCGAACATAATAGTTACTTTCTCAGGATCATCTAGTTCCTCAGTTTCCATCTCTTCTAATGCTTCATATAGATACGGAGTGTAAATATCATGTACCATAAACATATCTGGTTTACTAATTACAATGTCACCAACGTTCACTTTTTCTAATCCCGCGTTTTTCATCAGGATCTTTTCTACGATTGTGTGTCCCATGATTATTTAACCTCTCTATTTTTAAGCATTAAATTTCTCTTTTTGGTGCTTTCAATTAATCCACCATCCTCAACAATTTTAAATAAATTATCCGGGATTGTTTTAATTGGAAATTCTTTCCCATTCACCCGTACACATTTATTTATTTCCACTTCACAAACATCACCATCACCACAATAATCCTGAACATCATCGCATTCTATTAATAATAACCCCTTGTTAAATCCATTTCTGAAAAAAATCCTTGCAAAACTTTTGGCAATAATTATCTTTACACCGTTCGCAGCAATAACTGCTGGGGCTTGTTCTCGTGAAGATCCGCAACCAAAATTTTTCCCAGCTATAATAATGTCACCGTCTTTTGAATTTTTGGAAAATTCTGGTCTCAATAATTCAAATGCATATTTACTCATTTCTTCTAATGTGGGGATTGTTCCCCTTCTTCCTGGAATGATAGTATCAGTATCAATATCGTCACCCATCTTCCATATCCTACCTTTAAACTGCTTATCCATTGTCATACCCTCTAGATGTTTTAAATGTGTTTTGTCAATGCAGCGTTAACTACTGATCTAACGGAGGCTATATATACAGAAGCGTCATCCGAACCCAGACATCCTGAAAAATTATAGCTACCTGTCGTAATTACTTTTTCCTTTGGACCGACAACCCCGGCTCCATACAGGGTAATATTGCGGTCGCTAGGAGCAAGAATTTGCGCACCAAAATTAATGAAGATATCCAGCAATCCTTCATCCATAGCCTGCAAATAGATTTGACTTGATGCTGGACATATGTTCAATCGGAATCCTAATGCTATTTTTTTATTTTTCATTAATTCAGCGGCTAGACGCAAATCCTCAATATAACCACCTGTATATCCGCCTATAAAACCCACATCAAATTCTAAAGAGTTTAGTGCAGTTATTTTTTCGTATTTAAAGGTAGTGACTTTTTGATCTTCAACAGGTAAAGCAACCACTGGTTCTACTTTATTCAGATCAAAAATAATTTCATCATAGTACTTACCCTCTGGGATTTCATTTTCAAGAGAAGTCAATGCGCCCGTTCTTGTTGCCATGCTAAATAATACTTTTTTATCATGTTGAGTAAGTTTTAAAAATGACTCTCCTGTAAATTCTAGTGATTTCCCGTCAACTAATTTACTATCAATTTTACCTAACAGATTAATAAAAACATCTATTGCAGATATCCCAACTGGCAACTCTCCCTGAAATTTAACTAATACTGTTTCAGGAATCTTTAGTTCATACTCTCCTGTTTCAAGTATCTTTAGAAGAGTCTCTGAATTTACCTTAAGACCCAACGCTCCGGATGAACCATAAATAGAGTTATGATTCCCGCATGATACAATAATATTGTTTTTCTCAACATAGGATTCCAGCATTACCACATATGTAATGCCTTTTGCCTGAATGAATTCGACACCATGTTTTTTGGAAAAAGCAACCAGTTTCTGAAAAATAATTGAACTGTCAGAGTTACCTGCTGGGACGTCATGATCTATTACAATGATAGTTTTTTTATTATTAAAGACATGATCTATGTTGTTAATAACATCAATTGCTTCATGACTGATTCCATCGTTGATTACGGTCCAATCAGGTTTTATTTTTACAGACTGTCCGGATTGCCCGTGCAATATTTTTTCTATCTTTGACATTATATATTCTCTTCCAGTTAGTTTATTAGAATAATCTAAATATAGTCAGCAATTATGTTACCCATTTCTTTTGTTCCAACTAATTGCTTTCCTTGTGTATAAATATCCTGAGTGGCATATCCCTCCTTTAGTGCTCTTTCGACTGCATTTTCAATTTTAGAGGCTTCAGACTCTAAATTAAATGAATAACGCAACATCAGGGCCGTGGATAAAATCAATCCTATTGGGTTTGCTATGTTTTTCCCTATTATGCTGTAATTTGTATTATGTAACTGATTAGGTTCAAACATTCCCTTCTTATTTTTCCCTAGCGTCGCAGCAGGCAAAATACCCAGCGTACCAACCAGGCCTGTTAGTTCATCCGAAATTATGTCGCCAAAAATATTTGGAGCAACAATGACATCATATTCATGTGCGTTTTTTGTCAGATCCATTGCTCCATTATCGACGAACATATGATTCAATGTGACATTGGGGAATTGTTTGGATTTTTCACTGGTAACTGTTCGCCATAGAAATGAGCTAATTAAGCCATTCGCTTTATCAAAACTGGTAACCTTTTTATTTCTTTTTTGTGCTATTTCAAATGCCCACGATGCTGTTTCAGAAATTATGCTTTCATTATAATATTCTTTATCAAATGCTTCTCGACCATATTTTCCGGTTCCGCTGTATTTCTCTGATGGTAAGCTTCCCCCGGTTACATCTCTCACGACGACGATGTTTATTTTTTTTTCTATTATTTCTTTCTTTAGAGGAGATAAATAACTTAGTTCATCATTCGTGAATATGGGTCTGATATTTACGCTCATCCCAAGTTCACCTCTTAGCCTAAAAAGGACTCTTTCTGGCCTTTTTTCAATGGGCTGATCTTGCCATTTACTACCACCAATATTTCCTAATAATATAGCGTCACTTTTTTGGCATATTTTAAAATTCTCATCAGTTAATGGCTCACCATATTTTTCAATAGAAACACCTCCGGCACAGCAATCAGTAAAAACAAACTGGTGATTGCATTTCTTTCCGGTTTTGTCAAGAATTTTTATTGCTTCCTGCATGATTTCAGGACCTATGCCATCACCAGATATTGTCGCTATATTAAACTTCATTAGGAATCACCCCTTTTTTTGAACAGCGAAGGTAAAGAACTCAATTTGATCGCTATCTAATACGTCAGATGTAGTACAACGTTGTACTATGGCGGCATTCTATGTTTCTACCGTTTAATTATTTGAGACATCTATCACACTTTAAGGATCTTTCTTTCGCGATGGCGCCAGATTATTACACTCATGCGCGAGTAACATCATTCAGCATGGTATCGCCCAGAGTCTATACGATACCAATTTGTTGCCCTTCTCAGCGCCAGTGACGACGATGCTCGCGGTTCGTCTGAATACGCCCTGACGGGAAAATTCACGATCATTCGTCCGTTATATGGCGTCGGTGGCCTCTGCTTGGCGTACAAAGGTCAAATGCTGCCATTGCGGCAACAGGCGTCCCCATTGAGGAGATACGTGTATAAACTCGCGATACCACTACTGGTAGCCGTTCTGACCGGATAATCGTCGTATATCGGCAACCATTCCCGCTCTACCTCTTCCTGCTCTTGCTTTTTTGGACCAAGCCCCTACCAACAAGACAGGTGTTCAGTCTGAACTTCTGAGACGGATTCGGGACGGGGAAGAACAGGCATAAGGTTACGCCTTAGGTATCAGCATAAAAGGACAACCATGAAGTGGCGCACTATTCTTTTTCTGGAGTGTGTTTCAGCCCTAAGCTCAAAAATGGGCCTCAACATTTTTCGCCATCAGTAGCGTAGGCCCATCAGCTCCGGCTTCCCCGGTATGAGATAGCGCGCATTTAGACGAAAAAAAACCGTATCCTGTTGACAGTGATACGGTTTTCTTCCTTCCCCGGACTCAATAAGACGCCATAGGAAGATAAATTGGTGGGTCGTGCAGGATTCGAACCTGCGACCAATTGATTAAAAGTCAACTGCTCTACCAACTGAGCTAACGACCCGCAATGCGGAATTGCGTAGATATTGATGAGTACGACGGCGGCATTTAGAATTGGTGGGTCGTGCAGGATTCGAACCTGCGACCAATTGATTAAAAGTCAACTGCTCTACCAACTGAGCTAACGACCCGCAATGCGGAATTACGTAGATATTGATGAGGATGACGGCGGCATTTAGAATTGGTGGGTCGTGCAGGATTCGAACCTGCGACCAATTGATTAAAAGTCAACTGCTCTACCAACTGAGCTAACGACCCAATCTCATGCTGCAACTATGTCTTACTATTTGCCCCGGCAACGGCGGCACATATTACTGATTTTAATTTTCGGCGCAACCTATTTTCTAAAAAAACCGTTTAGTTGCTTACTCTTAAGACATTCAAGCATAAGAATTACACACAATGCACAATTCTTATGCCAGTTCAAAGGGAATCACGAGGCCGATAAACGTTTTTGTGCTTGCTTGGCACTTTCCGTATTGGGGTACATTTTTACCACCTGTTGATAAACGGCCTTAGCCTTATCTACCTGGCCTTTCTCCTGCATGATTACCCCAACCTTCAACAATGCCTCAGCGCTTTTTGGCGATTTAGGGTAGTTTTTGACAACATTGGCGAAATAGTATGCTGCATCATCCTTTTTCCCCTTGTTGTAATTCAACTGACCAAGCCAATAGTTGGCATTGGGTTGATAAGTAGAATCCGGGTACTTCTTGACGAAAGCCTGAAACGCGGTAATTGCCTGATCGTATTGTTTTTTTTCCAATACTAACGCGACAGCGGCATTATAATCAGCATTTACATCTCCGGTACTCGGGGTCACTGCGTTGGCGGCACCTGCATTACCAGTAGCAGGCGAACTTCCGTCTGCCGCCGGTGCCGCAGAGGACGGTAAACTTAATCCATCGATTTGCTGATAGATCTGCTTCTGTCGTTCAACGATCTGGTTCAGTTGATACTGATTTTCCTGAATCTGCCCACGGAGGTTATCAATATCACGCTGATTATCAGAAATCTGCTGCTGAAGTTGCGTTAAAAGCTGGCTGTGAGCGTTAGAGATACGCTCTAATTGAGTGACACGGTTTTCGACCGAACCTGATCCGACACTGCTGATTGGCGCTTGGGCAGTAGCGGCCCAGGGGGCCGCTACGCCAATCAGCAACGACAGACCCAACAGATGATGTCTGAAGTTACTGCTCATGCGATTCTCTTAATATACCAAGACGGCACGACGGTTTTTGGCATAAGCCGCTTCGTCATGGCCGAGAACGGCGGGTTTCTCTTTACCGTAAGAAACGATAGAGATCTGATCGGAAGACACGCCTTTGCCCTGCAGATACATCTGTACCGCATTCGCGCGACGTTCACCCAAGGCAATGTTGTACTCCGGCGTACCGCGTTCATCCGCATGACCTTCAATGGTCACTTTGTAAGACGGGTTGCTACGCAGGAATGCAGCGTGCGCATCCAGCATCTGAGCGAACTCAGAGCTAACATCGTACTTATCGAGGCCGAAGTAAACGATATTGTTGCGCTGTAGTTCTTGCACCTGCAAACGTGCCTGCTCAGAAGATGACGCATTGCCACCGTCCATCATGCCATTGCTGCCAGCCCCCATGGAAGATTGATCATTGTCCGCATTCTTGTTAGAGCTACAAGCGGCCACTGCCAGTACCGGCAGAGCCAACATCAGGCCTTTCAGCACTTTATTGAATTGCATTTCTTATGTCCTTTGACGAGTTTATTGTACATATCTGTACTTATAGATACGGCGACCAGGCAGGGAATTTAACCTGTCCATCAGTTGCCGGAAGACGCGCTTTGAAACGCCCATCGGTCGAAACCAGCTGTAGCACAGATCCCAGCCCTTGTTTAGAGCTATAGATTACCATCGTGCCATTCGGTGCGATACTTGGCGTTTCGTCCAGGAACGTGCCCGTCAATACTTGTACGGCCCCCGTTACCAGATCCAATTTGGCAATATGCTGAGCACCACCATTAGAGCTCACCATGACCAAAAACTTCCCGTCAGCACTCACTTCAGCATCCTGATTCTGGGAGCCTTCCCAGGTCAAGCGCTGTGGAGCGCCGCCATTAACATTGATTTTATAAACCTGAGGACGCCCCGCCTGGTCTGAGGTGTAGGACAGCGTCTGGCTATCGGGGAACCAACTCGGTTCAGTGTTGTTGCTACGACCATCGGTTACCTGACGAATCTGACCAGAAGCAATATCCATAACGTACAAATTTAGGCTGCCGGTTTTAGACAGCGCAAACGCGAGTTTGCTGCCATCAGGAGAAAACGCAGGCGCGCCATTGTGCCGTGGGAAGGAGGCAACCTGACGAATCGCGCCATTTGCCAGCGTCTGAATAACCAGCGCCGAACGACCGCTTTCGAAGGTAACATAGGCGAGTTTACTACCGTCAGGAGACCAGGCCGGAGACATTAGCGGCTGTGGTGAACGATGCACCACAAATTGGTTAAAACCGTCATAGTCTGCTACACGTAATTCATAAGGGAATTGGCCACCGTTAGTCTGGACAACGTAAGCGATTCGAGTACGGAAGGCCCCCTTAATGCCTGTTAGCTTTTCAAATACCTCATCACTGGCCGTATGCGCGGCATAGCGCAACCATTGCTTAGTGACTTTAAACTGGTTCTGAGACAGAACGCTTCCTGGGCTACCCGATGTATCAACGAGTTGGTAAGAAACCAAGTAGCTACCATCGGCGCTGGGTTGAACCTGACCAACCACCACCGCATCAATCCCCAGCGCCGTCCATGCAGCAGGCGTCACTTCAGATGCTGTAGCGGGTTGCTGTGGCATGCGACTGGCATCAATGGGATTGAACTTACCGCTATTACGCAAATCAGCACCGACGATACCGCCGATGTCTTCAGGCGCTGCACCCGCTCCCGCCCATTTAAAAGGAACCACTCCGATGGGGCGTGCAGAGTCTACCCCCTGGGTAATCTCTATACGGACTTCCGCGTGCAGCGCCGCTGCCCAAAGCATCAAAAAGCTTAATGCAACTTTTAGTACTTGCTTCATCTCATCTCCCATATCCAGACGCGCCGTCTACGATAAATCAGCAGACATTTAACAAGAACAAACCAACGTCAACGAAACAACATAACCTGGCTCGTTTACCATCGTAATAATCTTAAAGCCATTGGGTAAACAGCTCGGTTACTGTGGTTTAAAATCTATCGGCGCATTTTTGAAAGCCTCGTAAACCTCAGCACTCGGTGGCTTCGGTATCCTGGCCTGTTTAGCGGCCGCAATGGCCGCCTGACATAACGCCGGATCGCCGCCTTCAGCCGTGACGTCAATCAACAACCCGTCTGATGCTAGCTTAATCCGTAATGTGCAGGTACGCCCTTTGTAAAGCTGCCAATCATAAAACTTGCTCTGAATAGCAGATCGGATCTGACTGCCATAGCTATCCAGCGCCGCCCCTGATGCGCCACTCTTTTTATTACTCCCTGCACCTGCTGGCGCACCGCCGCCAGACTTCGGCGCATTTTTCGATGATGCCAACCCGCCCAACAAATCATCCACCGTACTCGCCTGATCGGCGGCATCAGCGGCTTTCCTTTTCTCTTCAGCCGCTTTTTTAGCCGCCGCTGCGGCTTGTGCTTTCTTCGCGGCTTCTGCTTCAGCCTTTTGCTTAGCTGCTTCAGCAGCCGCTTTTTGTTTAGCTTGTTCAGCCTCTTTTGCCGCTTTTGCCGCCTCCGCTTTCGCGGCTTCTGCTGCCTTTTTCGCCGCATCAGCCTCGGCTTTTTGCTTAGCAATCTCTTCCGCCTGCTTCTTGGCAGCCGCGGCCGCAGCAGCTTGCTTCTTCACTTCCTCTTCTGCTTTCTTTTTGGCTTCTGCCGCGGCCTTCGCCTGCTGTTCTGCTTCAGCCTTCGCTTTAGCCGCCGCCGCTTCGGCCTGTTTCTGTTGCTCCTTTGCCTGCTGAGCCGCCGCTTCAGCTTGCTTACGCTGCTCTGCTTGTTCCTGAGCTTGCTTTTTCGCTTCTTCCTGCGCTTGCAGACGCTCCTTTTCCAACGCCTTCAGGCGTTGTTGCTCAGCGGCTTGTTTTTGCTGAAGTTCTTCCGCCTGACGTTCCGCTTGTTTTTGACGCAATTGTTCAGCTCGTTTTGCAGCGGTTTGCTGCTGCTGTTGACGATTATATTGCTCGACCACCGCGCTAGGATCGACCATGACAGCATCAATCGACGACCCTCCGCCGCCCCCGCTGGCATCCATCGTTTGCGTCGATGAACTCCAAAGCAGTAAAGCAATCAGTAGGACGTGCAAAACCACCGAGATAATAACGGCGCGTTTCAGCTTATCGTTTTGTTCGTTTGCCTTTAGCACAAGCGATTCCCAAAAACAGTGTTGCCAGAAATAGGCTCAACGATCATGACCGAGACGTATTCATTTAAATAGGCTGTGTCATCAAACCAACCGATTTTACACCAGCCTGGTGCAATAGATTCAACGCCTTAATGATCTCATCATAAGGAACATCTTTTGCTCCACCAATCAAAAAGACCGTTTTGGGATTGGCTGACAATCGTGATTGCGCCTCAGCAATTACCTGCTCTGCAGGGAGTTGCTCCATACGGTTTTGTTCAACAACCAGGCTATATTGGCCTATACCTGAAACCTCGACAATTACGGGCGGATTATCATTGCTCGAAACTGTTTTTGAGTCGGTCGCATCCGGCAGATCCACCTCGACACTCTGCGTAATAATGGGAGCGGTTGCCATAAAAATCAGCAACAAGACTAACAGCACGTCCAAGAGCGGAACGATATTGATCTCAGATTTCAGCTCGCGACGGCCTCTACGTACTCGTGCCATGATCTCCCCCGCTTACTTGCTATTGTCACTGGAGAACGCCTGACGATGCAGGATAGCGATGAATTCTTCCATAAAATTGTCGTAATGCTGCTCCAGTTTATTCACTCGCAGATTCAGTCGGTTATACGCCATAACCGCTGGAATAGCGGCAAACAAACCAATCGCCGTCGCAATCAACGCCTCGGCAATCCCCGGTGCGACCATTTGCAACGTGGCCTGCTTTACCGCGCCTAGCGCAATGAAGGCGTGCATGATCCCCCACACTGTCCCAAATAACCCGATATAAGGGCTAATAGAGCCGACTGTGCCTAAAAACGGGATATGGGTCTCAAGCATTTCCAATTCACGATTCATAGAAATACGCATAGCACGCGAAGCGCCTTCCACCACAGCTTCCGGCGCATGGCTATTGGCACGATGCAAACGGGCAAACTCTTTGAAGCCAGAATAGAAGATTTGTTCCGATCCAGCCAAAGAATCACGACGCGTTTGACTTTCCTGATACAAGCGTGAAAGTTCTATGCCTGACCAGAATTTATCTTCAAATGCATCCGCCTCACGCGTGGCTGAATTTAGAATTCGGGTTCGTTGAATGATGATCGCCCAGGATGCAATTGAAAAACAGATTAAAATCAGCATGATTAGTTTTACCAGAAGGCTTGCCTTCAGAAACAAATCAAAAATGTTCATGTCAGTCACTGCTTAAACTCCGCGACAATAGACTTAGGAAGCGCGATAGGCTTCATATGGTGTGGATCGACACAAGCGATCAATACGTCGGCCTGGCTTAACAGATCGCCATGGGAATTAAGAATACGCTGAGAAAACGTAAGTGAAGCGCCGCGTACCACTGTGATTTCACTCTCTACGTTGAGTAAATCGTCCAGGCGTGCCGGAGAAAAATAATCAACTGCCATATGGCGTACAACGAATGCCATATGTTGTTCCAACAGGGCGCTTTGATCAAAGCCACGCTGGCGTAACATCTCTGTCCGCGCTCGCTCATAGAAGGCGATATAGCGGGCGTGATAGACCACGCCACCAGCGTCAGTGTCCTCATAATAGACACGCACAGGCCAACAAAACAAAGAATTGTTCACTCTATCTACATTCCACAAATACAACGAAACACCGCTACTATACGCAAGAGAAATGAGGTTTGGAATGGATTGTGTCAGTAGAAAGAAAATAATTATGGGTTGTAAACAACCCATAACCAGATGGAATAGAAGGCCATTTTAACCGAAGAAATAATACAATCCTGCGCACAGCATCACAAAGGCGGGAAACGGTGCGAAAACAGAGCGCCATAGCAGACGTTGGGGCCGAAAACCCACGCCATGAACCACACCCGCGCAGACGGCCCAAATCAGCAAAAGGCTCTGCCAAACCGCGAGTTCACTGGTCCGTGCAGCAAAACGAGACGGATCCCAAAAGACACAGCCGGCCAGCAGTAGCGCTAGAATAAGGGAAAGAGCCCTCAACGGGCTCTTGTCCATCAGGCGATAAAGCTTATCAGCCAGATCGCTCATTGCTTATCTTCTTCAGCCGCTTTGCTTGCTTCACTCTGCTCAAGCGCCAGGGCCGTGATAATCCCCAGGGAGCAAGCAAGAAGCGTTCCGAGTATCCAGGCAAAATACCACATAAATTAAGCTCCTTACTTAGTACATAGAGTGAGAGTTTTGCTCAATCTGCGCTTTGGTGATGCGACCAAACATCTTGTAGTAACACCATGCCGTGTAAGAAAGCACGATGGGCACAAATATAATCGCCACCACGGTCATGACTTTCAACGTCAACAGGCTCGATGTCGCATCCCATATCGTCAAACTAACATTCGGCACGGTGATCGATGGCATGATGAACGGAAACATGGCGATGCCGGCTGTTAGAATCACACAGGCGATAGTCAGAGAAGAGAAGAGAAATGCCCATGCCCCTTTCTCTGCCCGCGCCATCAGGATAGTCAGCACAGGCAATATGACGCCAAGCGCAGGAATAGCCCACAATACCGGATGATTATTAAAGTTGATCAGCCAGGCACCTGCCTGGTGAGCGACTTCTTTATGCAATGGGTTAGATTCAGCCGCGGTATTGATCGCGGACGTCACAACGTAACCATCGATACCATAAACTACCCACACGCCAGCCAGAAGAAATGCCACCATCATCACTAACGCGGACAGTTGCGCGGCTGATTTTGCACGCACATGCAGATCGCCAGTGGTTCTCATCATCAGGTAGGTTGCGCCCTGTGTAAGAATCATCGTTAAACTCACCACTCCAGCCAACAGGCCGAACGGGTTCAGCAGTTGGAAGAAGTTTCCGGTGTAGTATAAGCGTAGATATTCATCGACATGGAACGGCACTCCCTGCAACAGGTTGCCAAACGCTACGCCAATAACCACTGGAGGGACAAAGCTACCAATGAAGATGCCCCAGTCCCACATGCCACGCCAGCGCGGATCTTCAATTTTTGAACGATAGTCGAAGCCGACAGGACGGAAGAACAGCGAAGCCAGCACCAGGATCATGGCGATATAGAAACCGGAAAAAGCCGCGGCGTAAACCATTGGCCAGGCAGCAAATAATGCGCCACCTGCTGTAATCAACCAGACCTGGTTCCCGTCCCAATGAGGCGCAATGCTGTTAATCATAACACGACGCTCGGTATCACCACGTCCAATTAGACGCACCAGAATGCCCACGCCCATATCAAAACCATCAGTGATGGCGAAGCCAATCAGCAGAATGCCGATCAACAGCCACCAGATAAACCGTAATACTTCATATTCAAACATAGTGGACTCCTGTTTACCGTGCTTCCTGCGCAACCGCGATAGGTTGTTCAAAATGGTAGCGGCCAGTTTTTAGACTACTTGGCCCCAAACGCGCATATTTGAACATCAGATACGTTTCTGCCACCAGGAAGAGCGTATACAGACCACAGATCAGCGCCATTGAGAACAGAATATCCCCTGCTGTCAGGGATGAAGTTGCAACCGCCGTTGGCAGAATTTCGCCGATGGCCCACGGTTGACGGCCGTACTCCGCCACAAACCAACCCGCTTCAATGGCAATCCACGGTAGCGGAATACCGTATAGGGCGACGCGGTGTAACCAGCGTTTTTGGCCAATTTTTCCACGCAAGACAGTCCAGAAAGACAGCCCGATGATCAGCAGCATCAGCATGCCGCAACCTACCATGATACGGAACGAGAAATAGAGCGGCGCAACGCGGGGGATAGAATCTTTAACCGCTTGTTTGATCTGAGTTTCTGAGGCATCAGACACCGTCTGCGTATAACGTTTCAGTAGTAACCCATACCCAAGATCCTGCTTAGACTGTTCGAATGCCGCTTTCACTGCCGGGTCAGTATTGCCTGAACGTAATTCTTCCAACAGTTGGTAGGCTTTCATCCCATTGCGAATGCGGACTTCATGCATCGCCATGAGTTCTTTGAGGCCCGTGACTTCTTTATCGGTAGAACGCGTCGCAATCAGTCCCAAGGCATACGGGATCTTAATAGCGTAGTTATTCTCCATCGTGTCTTGATTCGGGATACCAAATAGAGTGAACGATGCCGGCGCGGGCTGCGTTTCCCATTCGGCTTCAATTGCCGCGAGTTTGGTCTTCTGTACGTCACCCATTTCATATCCGGATTCATCACCCAGTACGATAACGGACAGAACCGCTGCCATGCCGAAGCTTGCCGCAATAGCAAATGAGCGCTTGGCAAAGGCAATATCGCGACCTTTCAGCAGATAGTATGAACTAATGCCCAGAATAAACATTGCACCAGTACAGTAACCCGCCGCCACCGTGTGAACAAATTTCACCTGCGCTACCGGGTTAAGCACCAAATCGGCAAAGCTCACCATTTCCATACGCATAGTTTCAAAATTGAAATCCGATGCGATAGGGTTTTGCATCCAACCATTGGCAACCAAAATCCACAACGCCGAGAAATTGGAGCCCAGCGCAACCAGCCAGGTGACGGCCATGTGCTGCACTTTTCCTAAACGGTCCCAACCGAAGAAGAATAAGCCAACAAAGGTCGATTCCAGGAAGAACGCCATCAGGCCTTCAATCGCCAACGGCGCCCCGAAAATATCCCCGACGTAGTGAGAGAAATACGACCAGTTGGTCCCGAATTGAAACTCCATGGTCAACCCGGTAGCCACACCCAGAGCAAAGTTAATCGCAAATAACTTACCCCAGAATTTGGTCATATCTTTATAGATTTGTTTGCCGGACAGCACATATACCGTTTCCATAATCGCCAGCAGAAACGCCATCCCCAGCGTTAATGGCACGAATAGAAAATGGTACATTGCGGTTAAGGCAAACTGTAAACGAGACAGTTCGACTACATCAAACATTTTGACTCCTTGCTCCTCGCAGGAAGGGATTAGCTTGCAAACGCTGACAAGCTGCCAAACATCCGGCCATTACACCCAAAAGAACACAACAGAAATTGCTTTAACATCGGCTGTAACAAACATTACAAATACTGCGGATCAGGGCTATGACATTGCTGCACCCTGATAGCAAGCTCAAGATAAATCACAAGTATTACAACTCACGTACCTCATTAGAGGGTAGCCACATATTACGCCTGCAATCCCCCACAATAAATAGGTTTTTACGTGACCTGGACTAGGTTTTTGGCTTCATATCAACTTTCGCGCCAGAGGACATGGAAGCCGATAATTGACCTCGCGCAATTTAAGCCTATTTCGAAAATTATATCCAGAGGCGTTTTTTGATCTAAAACAATTTAATGTTTCCTTCGTGATAGAAGCGTTACATTAATATTTTTATTGCACCCATTGTTAATATAGTGTGATTTTTGCGTTTAATTAAAATTAATTCGGTAATATATTTTTTACTTTGAAATTTCATTGTTTACACACGATCGCCAACCAGTTGATTATTGTTTTTTCTGTTTAGTTTATCGTATTTTACGACTTTATCAGGCTTGGTCATGCCCACACCATTGCACTTCGCTCAGTCATCGCACTCACATCATGACTGACAGACTATAAAAAAAGCCACCCAAGGGTGGCTAATGTGCGTACGGCAATAGTCGATTATTTCGCCAAGGCTGCTTTTACCGCATCGCCGATATCCGCTAGGCTACGCACGGTTTTAACGCCTGCCGCTTCTAATGCCGCAAATTTATCGTCAGCAGTCCCTTTGCCTCCAGCGATAATTGCGCCAGCGTGCCCCATACGTTTACCTTTAGGCGCAGTCACTCCTGCAATGTAGCCAACAACGGGCTTCGTCACGTGATCTTTTATGTACGCAGCCGCTTCTTCTTCCGCCGTGCCACCAATTTCGCCGATCATAACGATGGCTTCCGTCTGTGGATCGTCTTCAAACAATCTAAGGATATCGATGAAATTAGCCCCAGGAATCGGGTCTCCGCCGATACCAACGCAACTGGATTGCCCTAGCCCGGCATCAGTGGTTTGCTTTACGGCTTCGTAAGTTAGCGTACCTGAACGAGAAACAATTCCCACATTACCTGGCAGGTGAATATGGCCAGGCATAATCCCGATCTTACATTCGCCCGGCGTGATTACGCCTGGGCAATTCGGGCCGATCATCCGCACGCCACTTTGTTCAAGTTTTACCTTCACCGTCAACATATCCAACGTCGGGATGCCCTCGGTAATACAGATGATCAATTCAATGCCGGCGTCTATGGCCTCCAAAATGGAGTCTTTACAGAACGGTGCCGGCACGTAGATAACGGATGCCGTCGCGCCCGTTACTTCTACTGCCTCGCGCACCGTATTAAATACCGGTAACCCCAGATGTTGCGTACCACCTTTTCCCGGCGTTACGCCCCCCACAAGTTGCGTACCATACGCCAGCGCTTGCTCTGAGTGAAATGTCCCCTGACTACCGGTAAACCCCTGACAGATAACTTTGGTATTTTTATTGATCAGAATGGACATTATTTTCCCTCCACTGCGGCAACCACTCGCTGAGCGGCATCGGTCAGGCTGGTAGCAGCAATAATATTCAGGCCACTATCCGCCAATTTCTTGGCGCCCAGTTCTGCATTATTTCCTTCCAGGCGGACTACCACAGGTACATTGACGCCGACTTCGGCCACCGCTCCGATGATACCGTCGGCGATCAGATCACAACGCACGATACCGCCAAAAATGTTAACGAAAACAGCTTTTACTTTGTCATCAGACAGAATGATTTTGAAGGCTTCCGTCACGCGTTCTTTCGTCGCGCCACCGCCCACATCAAGAAAGTTGGCTGGAGAGCCGCCGTACAACTTCACGATGTCCATCGTGCCCATTGCCAGACCCGCGCCATTCACCATACAGCCGATATTGCCGTCCAATGCGACATAATTTAGTTCCCATTGGGCCGCATGCGCTTCTCGGGGATCTTCCTGCGTTGGGTCGCACATCTCACGCAATTCAGGTTGGCGGAACAGCGCATTGCCATCCGCGCTCAGCTTACCGTCCAGACACACCAGGTCGCCCTGCGTTGTGATAACCAGTGGGTTAATTTCTACCAGCGCCAGATCGCGCTCAAGGAACAATGTCGCCAGTCCCATGAAAATTTTACTGAACTGGGCGACCTGTTTCCCGCTCAAGCCCAGTTTGAAGGCTAGCTCCCGGCCTTGGTAAGGCTGCGGGCCGACCAGGGGATCAATCGCCGCTTTGTGGATCAACTCTGGCGTCTCTGCCGCGACTTTTTCAATTTCCACGCCACCTTCGGTAGAGGCCATGAACACGACTCGGCGCGTACTGCGATCAACCACCGCGCCCAGATAAAGTTCTTTGTCAATATCCGTAGCGGCTTCAACCAGGATCTGATGAACCGGTTGCCCCTGGGCGTCCGTTTGATAAGTAACGAGATTTTTACCCAACCAGTTTTCAGCAAAGGCACGAATGTCTTCTTTGTTGCTGACCACTTTTACGCCACCCGCTTTACCGCGACCACCGGCGTGAACCTGACATTTTACGACCCACGGGCCTGCGCCAATTTTGGACGCCGCCTCTTCCGCTTCTCGCGGCGTGCTACAGGCATAACCGATCGGTGCCGGTAACCCATATCGAGCAAAGAGCTGTTTTGCCTGATATTCATGTAAATTCATGATGTTTATCCATTTAGGTGTAAAGATTAGCCAACGGCCGGTTTGCCTTTCCCCCAATCTTCTGGTGGAAAAAACCATTAACCATCTGATATATGGCAAATGCCGCCGAGACAGCGCGGCCTGCATAGCATACGTTTGGAGGATTAATTGAGCGGAAAACCATTAGGATGCCCGCCCAAAATCACTGTTCGATTACACGTCTAACAATAGACGCGCCGGATCTTCCAGCATGTCTTTCACCGTCACCAGAAAGCCGACAGACTCACGACCGTCGACCAGACGGTGGTCGTAAGACAGCGCCAGATACATCATCGGCAGGATAACGACCTGGCCATCTACTGCCATAGGGCGATCTTTAATTGCATGCATTCCCAAGATCGCACTTTGAGGCGGATTGATGATTGGCGTTGACATCAGCGAGCCAAAAACGCCCCCGTTGGTGATCGTAAAGTTGCCGCCCAGCAGTTCTTCGACCGTCAGTTTGCCATCGCGGCCTTTCACGGCCAGTTCTTTGATGCGCTTTTCGATGTCAGCCATGCCTAGCGCGTCCACATCGCGCAATACCGGGGTAACCAAACCACGCGGGGTGGAGACCGCAATACTGACATCGAAATAGTTGTGATAAACCACGTCTTCGCCATCAATAGACGCATTCACTTCAGGGTAACGTTTCAGCGCTTCGACGACGGCTTTAATATAGAAAGACATGAAACCCAGGCGCACGCCATGACGCTTTTCAAAGGCTTCACCATATTGTTTGCGCAAATCCATAATGGGTTTCATGTTGACTTCGTTGAACGTCGTCAACATCGCCGTGCTATTTTTCGCTTCCAGCAAACGTTCGGCGACGCGCTTACGTAACCGCGTCATCGGAACGCGTTTTTCACTACGCGCGCCCAACGCGGGGGCAGGCGTCGCTACGGATTCTTCAGATGTACTTGACTCACCAGCCGCCTTTTTATGCGCGGCTAAATGTTTGTCCACGTCTTCACGAGTAATACGCCCACCGACCCCACTGCCTTTGATCGCTGACGCATCCAGATCGTGCTCGGCAATCAGTCGACGAATCGCCGGACTGAGTGCGTCGCTGCTCTCTTCTTCCAGACCGGCGGTATAACGTTGCGCCGGTGTAGATTCTTTACTCTGTGATTTCTCACTGGTTTCTTGACCGGAGCTATCACCACGACGAATACGTCCCAGTAACTGTCGAGACGTCACCGTTGCGCCTTCTTCTTCCAACACCGCATCTAAAATGCCCGCTTCTGAGGCCGGGACTTCCAGCACCACTTTATCAGTCTCGATCTCAACCAGCACGTCGTCACGTTCAACGCTATCACCGGGTTTTTTATGCCAGGTAGCAACCGTGGCGTCGGCAACGGATTCTGGCAGATCGGGTACATGAATATCTACGCTACTCATTATCTATCCTTTTATTTAATCAACGTTCAGCGCGTCATCAACCAGAGCTTTCTGCTGTTTCTGGTGTACGGACATATAGCCAACGGCAGGTGAGGCAGACGCCGGACGCCCGGCATAACGTAAAGACGCCCCAAACGGAATGACTTCACGGAAATGGTGCTGACTGCAATACCAGGATCCCTGATTCAGCGGTTCTTCCTGGCACCATACGAAATCGTGGACATGGGCAAAAGGCTCCAGTACCGCCTGAACAGCCTGATGCGGGAACGGATAAAGTTGCTCGATACGCACGATCGCAACATCTTTTTGCTCATTCTTACGGCGCTGCTCCAGCAAATCATAATAAACCTTACCAGAACAAAGCACGACGCGCTTCACGGCAGCCGGATCCAACGCTTCTATTTCACCAATTGCGGGCTGGAAGGAACCATTCGCCAGCTCTTCCAGTGAAGAAACCGCCCGCGGATGGCGCAAGAGGGATTTCGGCGACATGACCACCAGCGGACGACGCATTCCACGTAGCGCCTGACGGCGCAGCATGTGATACACCTGAGCTGGCGTTGACGGAATACAAACCTGCATATTTTGCTCCGCGCACAATTGAAGATATCGCTCCAATCTGGCGGAGGAGTGCTCTGGCCCCTGGCCTTCGTAACCATGCGGCAACAGCATTACCAATCCGCACATCCGGCCCCACTTCTGTTCACCGGAACTGATGAATTGGTCGATCACCACCTGGGCACCGTTCGCGAAGTCACCAAACTGCGCTTCCCAAATAGTCAACGTGCGCGGTTCTGCTGTCGCATAACCATATTCAAATGCCAGAACCGCTTCTTCAGATAACACAGAATCCCAGACGTTAAACGCGCCCTGCGCGTTATGCACATGATTTAATGGTGTGTAGCTGGAGCCATTTTTTTGATTATGCACGACGGCATGCCGGTGGAAGAACGTGCCACGACCGGTGTCCTCACCAGACAGGCGAATGGGGATTCCTTCATCAACCAACGTAGCATAGGCCAGCATTTCCGCTCCGCCCCAGTCGAACAGTTTGTTGCCAGCGGCCATTTCAGCGCGATCGGCATAAACTTTAGCGACTCGCGGATGAACCTCAATGCCTTCCGGTATTTCGCTGATACGCTTCGCCAGTTCCTGTAAACGCTTCATTTCCACTGCGTGTGGATAAGATTCATCCCACTCATGGTTCAGATATGGCGTCCAAGTGAAGGACTGCATATTCATTTCACGCCATTCTTCCACCACACATTCGCCAGAATCCAGTGCATCGCGGTATAGATTAACCATTTCGGTGGCGTCGCCCAACGTGACCACCTTCTCCTGCTCTAACCGATCGGCGTAGACTTTACGCGGCGTCGGATGCTTTTTGATTTTCTGATACATCATTGGCTGCGTAGCGCTAGGCTCATCAGCTTCATTATGCCCATGGCGGCGGTAACAGATAAGATCGACAAAGACATCACGTTTAAAGGTATTGCGGAAATCCAATGCCAGGCGCGTAACAAACGCCACCGCTTCCGGATCATCCGCATTAACGTGAAAAATCGGCGCCTGTACCATTTTGCCAATATCGGTACAGTATTCGGTAGAACGGATATCCAGCGGATGAGAAGTAGTAAAGCCGATGCGGTTATTGATGACAATCCGCAGCGTGCCGCCCACTTCATAGCCGCGCACCGTCGACATGTTCAACAATTCCTGCACCACTCCCTGACCGCTAATTGCCGCATCACCGTGAATGGTAATCGGCAACACTCGTGGACCACTCTGACTGTTCAGACGATCGAGGCGCGCTCGTACCGAACCGGTAACAACCGGACTGACGATCTCCAGATGCGATGGGTTGAACGCCAACGCTAAATGCACCAACCCGCCAGCGGTTTCAAATTCAGAGGAGAACCCCTGGTGATATTTCACATCGCCGGTGCCGAGATGTTCTTTATGCTTTCCGGAAAATTCGTCAAACAGATCCCGTGGCTTCTTACCCAATACGTTGACCAGGACATTAAGACGACCACGGTGCGCCATCCCCAAGACCACTTCGCGGGTGCCATTCGAGCCAGCATGACGAATCAGTTCTTTCAGCATTGGGACCAGCGCATCGCCGCCTTCCAGTGAGAAACGCTTGGCACCGGGATATTTGGCACCCAGATAACGTTCTAACCCTTCCGCCGCCGTGAGTTCTTTAAGGAAACGGCGTTTTTCTTCTACCGTAAAGGTATATTGCCCCGTTACCGACTCGATACGCTGTTGAATCCAGCGCTTCTCTTCCGTACTGGTGATGTGCATGTATTCCGCACCAACGGAACCACAATACGTACGCTTTAAAGCCGCATACAAATCTTTCAGTTTCATGGTGTCTTTGCCAGCGGCGAAGGACCCCACATTGAAGGATTCTTCCAAATCATCCTGCGTCAAGTTATGGTAGGCCAGATCCAGCTCGGCAACGGGTTCCTGAGGGCGCAGGAAAATCGGGTCCAGATTGGCTTGCTGATGACCACGAAAACGGAACGCATTGATCAGTTGCAACACCTTGACCTGCTTAGCGTCAATATCGGGGTCGGTGACTGACGAGGTAAAACGCGAGGTATCCTTTGCCAGGCGGCGGAAGTATTCACGCGTTTTAGAATGGAGTTGATCCGGTTTGACCCCACTCGTAGGCAATTGCTGGAAGATCGTGCGCCAGCTATGTTCGATCGAGTCAGGATCGGTTAAAAAATCTTCATAGAGTTGCTCTATGTAGGACTGATTCGCACCCGCCAAATAGGAGGAATCCAGCCAGGCCTTCATTGCGCCGTTCTGCATCATGATCCCTTAAGCTAATAAGCTTCAGTTTTCGCCGTGGTTAACATGTCATTCGTGCCTGTATATCGTCTTGATATAAACAGTTCATTTATCGAGCGTTAAGTCCCCAGAGCTTCTCTCGCTCCTAAGGAACCTTTAAAAACCGGTTCTGACGCGCAAGCCAGTTTTTAAAGGCTTCCTGTGCTCCCTCTGAAGCATAGAGACTTTAGAGGGAGACGCCTGTTTAACTACTTAATCTTTATGCGACAACATGTTGTTATTGGCACACGGTTATGCGCTGCGATGCAATAACATCGATTTAATATGCCCAATAGCCTTTGTCGGATTCAGCCCTTTCGGGCATACGTTAACGCAGTTCATAATGCCGTGGCAGCGGAAAACGCTAAACGCATCATCCAGATTGTCCAGGCGCGGTTGAGTTTCCGTATCGCGGCTGTCGATCAGGAAACGGTAAGCCGCCAGCAACCCCGCCGGCCCGACAAACTTGTCTGGGTTCCACCAAAACGATGGGCAGGACGTTGAACAGCAGGCGCACATGATACACTCGTATAATCCATCCAGCTTAGCACGTTGATCCGGCGATTGCAGATGCTCACGCGCGGGTGGATTTTTCCCATTATTCAACAGGTAAGGCTTTATTTTCTCATATTGAGCATAGAATTGCCCCATGTCTACAACCAAATCACGCACCACCGGTAATCCAGGTAAAGGACGGATAACAATCGGGCGGTTCCCTCGGCGTAGGGCGGAAACCGGGGTAATACAGGCCAACCCGTTTTTACCGTTCATATTCACACCATCAGATCCACACACGCCCTCACGGCAGGAACGCCGAAATGACAGCGTGGGATCCTGTTCCTTTAACAGGATCAGCGCATCCAACAGCATCATGTCGCGGCCTTCTTCCGCCTCTAATTGGTAATCCTGCATCCGCGGAGCATCGTCAACATCCGGGTTGTAACGATAAATAGAAAATTCGACTTTCATCGTTTGCTCTCCGCTATTAATAAGTGCGTACTTTGGGTGGGAACGCCGGACGCAATGTAGGCTGCATGTTGACCTTACGCCGCGTCATACTGTCGGTTTGCGGCAGATACAACGAATGGCATAGCCAATTCTCATCATCGCGTTCTGGATAGTCGAAGCGGCTGTGCGCGCCCCGGCTTTCGGTACGGAAGTTGGCCGACACGGCTGTTGCGTAGGCGGTTTCCATCAAGTTATCCAGTTCCAGACACTCAATACGCTGGGTGTTAAATTCGCTTGAAGTGTCATCCAGACGCGCATTTTTCAGGCGTTCACGAATGACTTTCAGCTCTTCTAACCCTTTCGCCATCGCTTCGCCTTCACGGAACACGGAGAAGTTGTGCTGCATACAAGATTGGAGCGCTTTACGAATTTCGACCGGATCTTCTCCGGAACGGGTGTTATTCCAGCGATTCAGACGATCGAGCGATGCCTCAATATCTGAGTCGCTGGCATCGCGGCTTACGCCCTGTTCTTCTAATGATTCCTGTAAATGCATTCCTGCCGAGCGGCCAAAAACCACCAGATCCAGCAGAGAGTTGCCGCCCAGACGGTTAGCGCCATGAACCGAGACACAGGCGATTTCACCCACAGCAAACAGCCCAGGGATCACGACATCCTCGCCTTTGTCATTCACCGTTAGCGCCTGACCGCTGACTTTGGTCGGAATACCGCCCATCATATAGTGGCAGGTTGGAATAACCGGTATCGGCTCTTTCACCGGATCGACGTGAGCAAATGTGCGAGACAGCTCCAAAATGCCCGGCAGACGGGATTCCAGAACGTCTTTACCCAGATGATCCAACTTCAGCTTGGCGTGTGGCCCCCACGGGCCTTCACAACCGCGGCCTTCGCGAATCTCGATCATAATGGAACGGGCGACCACGTCGCGTCCGGCCAAATCTTTCGCGTTTGGCGCGTAACGTTCCATGAAGCGTTCACCATGTTTATTCAGCAAATAGCCGCCTTCACCACGGCACCCTTCGGTGACCAGCACACCCGCCCCCGCGATTCCAGTAGGATGGAACTGCCACATTTCCATATCCTGAAGCGGAACACCGGCACGCAATGCCATACCAACGCCATCACCGGTATTAATGTGCGCATTGGTTGTCGACTGATAAATTCGACCCGCTCCGCCGGTCGCCAGCACGGTCGCTTTCGCTTTGAAGTAGACGACCTCCCCCGTTTCGATACAGATCGCCGTACATCCAACGACTGCGCCATCCTGATTTTTCACCAGATCGAGGGCGTACCATTCGGAGAAAATCGTCGTATGGTTTTTCAGGTTCTGCTGATACAACGTATGCAATAACGCGTGACCAGTACGGTCAGCGGCAGCAGCAGTACGCGCGGCCTGCTCGCCGCCAAAATTCTTCGATTGCCCGCCAAACGGGCGCTGATAAATGCGGCCATCGTCCAGACGGGAAAACGGTAATCCCATGTGTTCCAGCTCTAGAATCGCTTCCGGGCCAGTTTTACACATATATTCAATGGCATCCTGATCGCCAATATAATCTGACCCTTTTACGGTGTCATACATATGCCATTCCCAGTTGTCCTCGTGAGTGTTACCCAACGCAACGGTAATACCGCCTTGCGCGGACACGGTGTGAGAACGCGTTGGAAACACTTTCGATAGCAGGGCACAGGACGAACCCATTTGGGAGATTTGCAATGCGGCGCGCATACCTGCGCCGCCTGCGCCAACCACCACGGCATCAAACTCTCTGACTGGCAAATTCATCACGCCCCCCACACCACAATAGTTCCATAAATGACATACACCAACAACGCGACGACAATCGCTAACTGTAAGATCAGGCGTAAGGCCAGCGGTTTAATGTAGTCGGTCAACACTTGCCACATCCCTATCCAGGCATGGACCAGAATGGAAAATAACGTTAACAGCGTGAATACTTTAGTGAGGGCCAGCGAAAAAAAACCACGCCAAATCTCATACGTAATGTCACCCGCTATAGCGATAAAGGCAGTAATATAAATGACATAAAGGAAGATGACGATGGCGGAAGCGCGAATAAGTAACCAATCGTGTACACCATTGCGTCCTAATGCAGAAGCATTGCTTACCATACGAGGACTCCAGCCAAAATTGAAAGCACGACAGTAATAACAAAGGAGAGCGTTGCAGAACGCTTACCGGTAGCAAGGTCTTCTTCTATATAGCCGAAATCCATCAATAGGTGACGTAAACCACCAATAATGTGATAGATGAGCGCAACGAGAATACCCCAAACGATGAACTTGACTATGATGCTGTCCAGCAGCGCCGCGACGCGAAGAAACCCTTCTTCTGAGGAAAGAGAAGTCCCTAACAGCCACAGTAAGATACCAATAGCAACAAAGGTGATAACGCCGGAGACGCGGTGAAGAATGGATGCTATCGCAGTAACGGGAAACTGGATCGTCTGCAATTCCAGATTGACAGGTCTTTGTTTTTTCACAGATTTGCCCACACAGCTTTTATTATTGTTTCTTCCTCCGGACCTGATGTGAGGTCAGACAGCATGAAAGTAGCAGCCCTTAAAGGGTGTGTGATACGCGCTCAAACCTCGACATTCCGCTGTCTAAACCGCGCATAGTCCCTTCATGCTGGGTGCTCCTACCGCAGGGTGATCCCGGAGACCTGAAAACAGTATAGGTATTTCACATTATCATTACAATTCCCACACAAACCGTTTGGTGACATTTACCCGGAACAGTGATTTAGATCACTAATTTCACAAACCGTACAAAATCAATTATCTAATTTGACAAATGTGAAACATTTAAATTACAAATAGGGGAATGAATTCCTCGCAATGTGTTAAAGCACACGGCGGTACTTCCACACTGGCGTAACTTATGTAACAGTGAGAATAGTCCACGTAAAGTCAGAGGTAATGGCTACAATCTATTCAGAGTGCGATTTTTACCTGGAGATTGTTAATTATCTGGAGATGGTCAATTACCTGAAGAACACATTTTTCATCCTGAAAGCGGCTATCCGCTTTACTCTGTACCCTATTGACTCACGTGTCACCACAGAGTTCCATCGGCCATTACTGTTGTCCGGTGCGCAGGCATGACGGTATATCTTCAGTAAAAATTTTAAAATTAGAGCGCTAAGGAGACTATAAATGGCTGATAAAAAAGCAATACTTACCCTAGACGGTAAGGATCCCATTGAGCTTGACGTCCTATCCGGCACGCTAGGGCATGATGAAATTGATATTCGGCCGCTCGGTTCAAAAGGCTACTTCACGTTTGATCCCGGTTTTACCTCTACCGCCTCTTGCGAATCAAAGATTACCTATATTGACGGCGATGAAGGCATCTTGCTGCATCGCGGTTTCCCCATAGACCAACTTGCTGAAAATTCGACTTATCTTGAAGTCTGTTACATTCTGCTGTACGGCGAAGCGCCAACGCCGGAACAATATGAAACCTTTAAAACCATCGTGACTCGCCACACGATGATCCATGAGCAAATTACTCGCTTGTTCCACGGATTTCGCCGCGATTCACACCCTATGGCGGTTTTATGCGGCGTCACGGGAGCTCTGGCGGCGTTTTATCATGATTCGCTGGATATTAGCATCGAACGCCACCGTGAAATTGCTGCCTATCGTCTGCTATCAAAAATGCCGACCGTTGCAGCGATGTGTTACAAATATTCACTGGGTCAACCCTTTGTTTACCCACGAAACAACCTGTCTTATGCCGGTAATTTCCTGCACATGATGTTCTCCACGCCTTGTGAAGAATACGTTGTGAACCCGATACTGGAACGCGCGATGGATCGCATTCTGATCCTGCATGCCGATCACGAGCAAAATGCCTCTACCTCAACCGTTCGGACCGCCGGTTCATCTGGCGCTAACCCGTTTGCGTGCATCGCCGCGGGTATCGCCTCATTATGGGGGCCGGCGCACGGTGGTGCGAACGAGGCGTGTCTGCGGATGTTGGAAGAGATTAGCAGCGTGGAACATATTCCGGCATTTATCAAACGCGCAAAAGATAAAAATGATGCTTTCCGACTAATGGGCTTTGGTCACCGCGTGTACAAGAACCACGACCCGCGTGCCAAGGTAATGCGTGAAACCTGCCATGAAGTGCTGAAAGAACTTGGCAGAAAAGACGACCTGCTAGAAGTGGCGATGGAGTTGGAGCGTATCGCGCTAAACGATCCCTATTTCATCGAGAAGAAACTGTATCCGAATGTGGACTTCTACTCTGGCATCATCTTGAAGGCCATGGGGATTCCATCCACCATGTTTACCGTTATCTTCGCGATGGCGCGCACCGTAGGGTGGATCGCGCACTGGAGTGAAATGCATGATGAAGGCATTAAAATAGCGCGTCCACGCCAGTTGTACACCGGCTACGACAGACGCGACTTCACCTCTCAGCTAAAACACGATTAAGAGTCAACATAGATAAAGGCCGGAATTTCCGGCCTTTATACTGTCTCAGCGAGGCAAATTATTGCTGGCACCGCGGGCACCAATAAAATGGGCGAGATGACAGCATCGTTTTTTCAATGATGCCGCCGCAGCGCTCACAGCGCTCCCCCGCACGATGAAAAACCTTGAATGAAAAAATCGCCCCGTGATGGCGGTTCTCATCAACCGCGCCTCGCGTACGGTAGGACAGCCGGGGAATGTCCAACAGCGCGTGACTCAACGTCTGCAACTGTTCCTCATTCAACTGTGCCGCAGTATGTCGCGGCGCCAACTGTGCCTGCCAGAGAATCTCGGCGCGCAGGTAATTCCCTAATCCAGCAAGAAAAGCCTGATCCAATAGCAGCCCAGCAAACTGACGACGACGAAAACGCGGGAGAAGCAAACGCGCAGATACCAGTTCTGGCGTCAGCGAGTCATCCAGAACATCAGGGCCGATACGTTGCAAGAAGGGATGGGTTGCCAGCGTATCCCGCGTCAGCATGGCAATATCCGATGCGCTATAGAGCAGAATGGCACGATCCTGCGTTTCCAGCCGAAGGCGCAAATCTCGCTTTGTCTCTGGCGAGTCACCGGCCTTCACCACGCGCCACACGCCATACAATTGGTTATGGCTATACAGCACCCGATCGTTACTAAAGTAAGTCAGCAGCGCCTTGCCACGCGTTTCAATCTGCCGCACCTGTTGCCCGATCAGTTCATTCTCGTAAGGCTTTAACGCGGGAAACGCAAACCAAACTCGCGTCAGCGTTTTGCCTACAATGGCCTCAACCAACTTATCGGCCGCCCGGCGAATTTCCGGCCCTTCCGGCATCTCCAACTCCCTTAAAATCAGACGCGCTATGATAGAGCAATCCACTCAACTAATGTAATGCCCCGCCAGTGACAGCGACATCAACCTGCTGAACCAGCACCTGCTTAATCATGACTTCCAGCGCCGCCGTCACTAACGACGTTGGCATACTGGGTTCACCGGGGTGTCGCGCGGCCTGTTCCGGCGCATAGGGAATATGAACAAATCCACCGCGAATGGCATCGCCCTGCTGATGCAGATGATGCAGAAGCCCATACATCACATGGTTACACACAAACGTCCCTGCGGTTTGCGACACAGACGCGGGGATACCGGCCGTGCGCAGTGCCTGCACCATCGCTTTTACCGGCAATGTCGAGAAATACGCCGCCGGCCCCGTTTCCACCACCGGCGTGTCAATCGGCTGGTTGCCGCGGTTATCCGCAATCCGGGCATCATTAATATTAATCGCGACACGCTCCACAGTAATATCAGCACGACCGCCCGCCTGCCCCAGCGCGATCACCACTTCCGGTTGCCATTCCGCTATCGCACGATAAAGCTGATCCAGTGACAAATCAAAGACGCACGATAAGCGGCAAGCCACCACACGCGCCCCGGCGACTTCTCGCTGATGGAGCCCTTTTACCGCTTCCCAAGAGGGATTAATCGTTTCATCTTCAAAAGGTTCAAACGCCGTAATTAAAACGGTTTTCATCGATTATCCCCGTGATACGAAATCATTTATGCCGCAACCACGGCTATTTGGTGTTCGCTAAAACAGTTGCGCAGCTTGCGGGCGAACAGCAGCGCATGTGGCCCATCCCCGTGAAGACACACGGTATCTGCTTGCACTTTTATCCACGTACCGTCAATGGCTCTGACGCGCTGGCGCTGAATCATTTCCAGCGCCTGCGCCAGCGCCAATTCATCGCTGTTAATCAGCGCCCCGGACTGAGAGCGTGGCACTAGCGTCCCATCGGGAAGGTAGCAGCGATCGGCGAACACTTCCTGACGGGTCTCTAATCCCAGCCGTTTGCCTGCGCGGATCAATTCGCTGCCTGCCAGCCCGACCAGACGCAACGCGGGATTAACGGCCTTCACTGCTTTAGCTATTGCATCGGCCAGCGCGGGTTCACTGGCCGCCTGATTGTAAAGCATACCATGCGGCTTTACATGGGACAGCCTCCCGCCTTCAGCAGCAACAATCGCCGCGAGCGCGCCCAGTTGATACACGACTTGCGCAAAGACAATTTCCACAGGCACCGTCATCGCTTTGCGGCCAAAATTTTCACGATCGAGAAAACTTGGATGGGCTCCCAATGCCACACCGTATCCCATTCCCCAACGGACCGACTGACGCATGGTTTGCGCATCACCGGCATGAAACCCGCACGCAATGTTGGCGGACGACACCAGCTTCAGCAGCGCTTCGTCATGCGGGCTTCCCTCCCCCAAATCGGCATTCAGATCAATAGTCATTCAGCCTCCACGCTAGTTGCTCAAGGTAACGCCGCTGGTCTTCGGCCGCTTTCTGCGCCTGCGCCAGCGTGCAACGGATAAAATGTATCGGTTCGCCCAGACGAATCTGCGCCAAATGAAACATGTCAGCGTCGATCACGCTGGCAATACGCGGATAACCGCCGGTGGTTTGCGCATCCGCCAACAGCACAATTGGATGCCCGTTGTGCGGAACCTGCACCACGCCCGGCAACAGCCCGTGCGATGGCAACTCGCGTGGCTTATTCCCCGACGATGCGGTTCGCTGTAGCTCTGCGCCCAACAGTCGATAGCCCATACGGTTACTCTGCGGACTCAATTGCCACGACGTTTGCCAAAACCGCGCCTGCGTCGCTTCGCTAAATTCCTGATACTCCGGCCCCGGTAATGCACGCACGCGATTGCCGAACAGTAACTGCTTAATGCCGACTTCGCCTGTCAGTTCACGCGTCGGCGTTCCCAGCGGAAGTTCATCGCCATCCATGAGCAAACGCCCGTTAAATCCGCCAAATCCAGCTTTTAAATCGGTACTGCGCGAACCTAGTGCTTCTGGGACATCCACCCCGCCAGACAGCGCCAGATAGCTGCGCATACCGTTGCGCGGCATACGCATTTTCAATGTTTGCCCCGGTTTCACAGCAAAACGCCAGCCGGTCCAGAGCGGCTTTCCATCGAGCTCAGCGTGACTGTCTGCGCCGGTTAACGCTATCCAGCGGGCTGACGTAAAAGTTGCCGTAAACTTACCCAGCGTAATTTCTAATGCCGCAGCATTTTCCTCGTTGCCCACCAACAGATTAGCCATTTTAAACGCAGGCAGATCGAGCGCGCCTGACTGGCTAATGCCTAAACGACGAAATCCCACGCGGCCGCCATCCTGCACTGACGTGTGCAATCCGGCATGGATAACTTTCAGCATATTCCCTCCCGCTGTGGCAAAAACCGAACATTATCGCCAGGACGTAGCAGCGTAGGGGGCATCGTTTGTGGGTTGAAAAGCGTCAACGCGGTACGCCCAATCAACTGCCAGCCACCCGGCGTCGCGAGCGGATAAATCCCTGTTTGCGCACCGCCAATCCCAACCGAACCGGCTGGAACACGCAGTCGGGGTTCGGCACGACGCGGCATGTGTAAAGTCTCATTCAATCCGCCAAGGTAGGCAAAACCCGGTTGAAACCCCAAAAAGTAAACCACGTATTGCACCGCCGTATGAGCCTCTACAACCTGACGCACAGTCAGGCCGCTGTGTGCGGCGACTTCAGTTAAATCTGGCCCTGCCTCCCCGCCATACACAACGGGAATCGTGATATTTCGCGGATCGAACACGCGTGATTCACTCTCTGCCCACCAGTGTTGTAAACGCTCAATGGCGACCTGCTCCTGTTGTGGGCTAGCCAACAACACCGTCAGATTGTTCATACCCGGAATCGCCTCCAGCACCGCTTCATGGCGGTTCAGACGCTCGGCAAGCCCCCATATCCGCTGCTGGCTCTCCAGCGACATGGGCGGTTCCAGTTCCAAAACGACCGCCCTCTCGCCCAGAAGATAACACCGTGCCTGTTGCAATCTTTCCTCCCACATTGCGTTCTTTCGTCGTGGTGAACAGGGCTAAATGATAAGCGCTGCTTACCGATAGGTTTTCTTATTAAGAGTTAAGCAACAATGATGCCAATAGCAAAAAAAACGGCCCTATTCTTGCTCGGCACGCCCCTGCTCACCCCGTCACGCCGGATTAGGAATATCAATAAATATCACGTCAAAACCATATTGTTCTGCTAACCATTCCCCTAATGCCTGAACACCGCCGCGTTCGGTCGCATGATGCCCGGCAGCGAAGAAGTGCACCCCCATTTCGCGAGCGATGTGGATCGTTTGCTCAGACACTTCACCGGTAATAAACGCATCAACGCCAAAACGGGCCGCCTGCTCGATAAAACTCTGCCCCCCGCCGGTACACCAGGCTACGCGCTGTATCTGTTGCGGTGCATTATCCCCACAATGCAGCACACGCCGCCCCAAACGCTTTTCCACACGGCGACAAAAAGCATCCGCCGTCATGGGATGCGCCAACTCACCGTACGGCACCAGCGGATCGATCATCCCCTGCGTTTGAATTTCCAGCAGTGCCGCCAAGCGGGCATTGTTTCCTAATTCAGGGTGTGCATCTAACGGCAGATGGTAACCATAGAGATTGATATCATTTAGCAGTAATGTTTTCAGTCGGTTACGCTTCATCCCACAGACAATCTGCGGTTCATTCTTCCAAAAGTAACCGTGGTGAACCAGAATCGCATCGGCCTGCTTTGCGACGGCGGCATCCAATAGCGCCTGAGAGGCGGTAACGCCCGTCACAATTCGTTTTACCTCTTCTCGCCCCTCAACCTGCAAACCGTTCGGTGCATAGTCCTGAAAACACGCTGAATTCAGTTTTTCGTTAATCACGCTTTCCAATTCTGTATTACGCATACTTACTTTTCTCTTCACTATCGTTATTCATGCCACTATTTTTTGCCGCTTCAAACGCCGCCAGCGTATTCTGGCGCGCCGTTTTGTGCTCGACGATGGGCAGCGGATAATCCAGTTTATACTGGTGTTTGTCAGCCCAGCGATGGGGATGGTGAATATCGCTATCCGGCACCGCTGCCAGTTCAGGTAACCAGCGGCGAATAAAGCGGCCTTCAGGATCGAATCGCTCCCCCTGCGTGGTCGGGTTAAAAATGCGAAAATAAGGCGCCGCATCCGTTCCTGTGGATGCCGCCCACTGCCAGCCGCCGTTGTTAGCCGCCAAATCGCCATCCAACAATTGCGACATAAAGTAGCGCTCCCCTTCACGCCAATCGATCAGTAAATCCTTAACGAGAAAACTGGCGCAGATCATACGCAGACGATTATGCATCCAGCCTGTTTCATTCAATTGCCGCATCGCGGCATCTACGATCGGATAGCCGGTTTTACCCTGCTGCCAGGCGGCTAAATCCGCTGGCGCGTTTCGCCATTCCACCCGCTGTGTCCATGCGATGAACGGCTGATGTTGACACAGGCGTGGCCAGGCCACGATAAGATGCCGGTAAAATTCACGCCAAACCAGTTCGCTAAACCAGATAAACGCCCCGCTGTCACGCCGTTCCAGCACATCGGGGCATTCGGTACGTAGTCGGTTAACACATTGACGCGGCGATAGGACACCCAAAGCCAGATAGGGCGACAATTTGCTGGTGCCGGACAACGCCGGGAAGTCCCGCTGCCGAGCGTAATCCTGTACCTGCTCGCGGCAAAAACGGCGCAGTTGCTGCAACGCCGCACGCTCACCACAGGGGAAGGCAGCGCCATCTACTTCGCGCTGCGGATAACTGAAGGTAATGCAGGCCAGCGTATGGATCGGTTCGCCGCGTGCGTCCGGTGCTGGAACACAGGAGGTGTCCGTCGCCAATAATCGCTGGATAAACGCCTGACGAAATGGCGTGAACACTTTATACATCTCGCCACTGCCCGTTAGCACACTGCCCGGCGGCAGCAACAGGCTGTCATGATAAGCGTGACACGCCACACGATCGGCGAGCCGATCGCTCACCTGCTTATCACGTAGGCGCTCGTTAACCTCATATTGGTAGTTATAGAAAAGATCGGTGGCCTGCTGTCGTGCGCAAAACGCGATCAGCCAGTCAACCGCTGCGGCAAAGTCAGTACTTTCGTGGTAATGCAACGGGATGCCCTTCTCGGCCAGCGCTTGCTGAACCGCCAGCAGATTTTGCAATAGAAAGGTCGCCTGACGCGGTGCCATATCGTGCCGAGCCCACTGTGTCGGCGTCGCGATAAAGACGGCCAGCACGGTGGCATGTGGATCCTGACAGGCCGAGTACAGCGCCAGATTATCGGTAATGCGTAAGTCATTGCGCAGCCAAACAACGTGCGTGGTCATGAAATACCTCGGCTTAAGCTAGTTTCCATCGCACAGGCGCAACGTTTCCAGATAGGGTGAAAAATAACGTTGCTGCGCCAGATAGGCGTCGGGATATTGCGCCATGTACTGCCTTAGCAAGGCGATCGGTGCCGATAGCGGTTGTAACCCCCGTCGATAACAATCAATGCGTTGCGCCAATTCCTGCCGCTGCTGTGTGTTTAACTGACGACGGAAGTAACCCTGTACATGCATCAGCACATTAGTATGATTGCGCCGTGTCGGCGGCGTCGATAACAGCGTCATCAGACGTGCGCGATATTCAATAACGTACTCTTCCAGCGATGCCCACCGATCAATCCTTGCAACGAATGGCCCCAGTTCACGGTATTGCGGCTGGGAATGCGCCAATAGCAGTAATTTATAGCGACTATGAAAGGCAATAAGCGCGCCGCGGCTCAGATCATGTTGCCAGAGCTGATTCAGTTCATGTAGCGCACACACACGTTCAATGAAATGTTCCCATACTTCGGGACGGCGCAGGTGCCTCTCCTCGCCGATCGGGAGCCACGGCATGTGCTGCGCCAACGCTCGTATAAAAAGATCCATCCCTTTTTTAGGCGCTTTTTTGGGCACACTATCACCACATGCCACATCCGCGCTGTCGTCCCCCGATGTTGTGTCACAGAGGATATACCCGCATAAGTGCCGAAGCTGGCCGATTTTTTCTGTGGAGAGTGCCGACGCATACTGCGTGACATGTTGCATCGCGCCCTGGCGCATACGCAGCCTAATTGGGCTTTCTCTGGTTCGTCTCTGCGTAGGCGATGAACGGAACACCGATCCCCCCAACGCTATTTCCGGGCTAACAGGTTCGAAACGTAGATAAGGCATCGCGGATTTCGTTGCCCCCTCCACATGCTTATTTCCGCCATCATCCTGTTCAGGGTCATCAAGCAAACTGCCGCTAAGGCCGACTGGAATGCGTATACGCGTCATGATTTCTCCTATCCCCATCATACTTGAGCGGCAAATGCGGTTACCTGTGTGAAAAGCTTTTGTTCAGCATAGCGGATTTCATCATCATTCTGTGTCGCTGTTGTGCAAAATAGAGTAATAAATCATAAGATTGATGGGTGATGCCACGCCAGTAAGGTATTTTTCCACGGATAAGAGACCGCCACCAACGCGTACGTGATGGCAGGCGTTTGCGCTGTCATCAAACCGCCTTATTCCTCCACTACAATTTTCGTTCCGATATAGAGTCCCAAAGAGGATACCCCATGTTTTTTCCCCTGCTTTACTGGCGGGATGCTTCGCTGCGGCCTTCCATCAGGCCGCCAGAAGACGCTCGTCCAATCAATCGATATCAGTGTGGATACCCCTTACCTGTATGGCGCGGAGGTGATGATGTCCACGAATGAACAGGTCGCGCCCGCCGCAATTACCATCGACAAGTTATCCCATGCATTTTCCGGGAAGACGGTACTCGATGACATCAGCCTCACGGTGCCGAAAGGTACTATCCTGGCGTTGTTGGGGCCGTCCGGTTGCGGCAAAAGCACGTTGCTAAAGTTATTGGCTGGGCTACTGCGGCCAGATGCAGGCACCATTCATTTTGGTGACCAACAGGTTGCCGGGCATCAGTTATCCCTCCCCCCTGAGCAACGTCATCTTGGCATGGTATTTCAGGACTATGCGCTGTGGCCACATATGACGGTGGCACAAAACGTCGCATTCCCACTACTGATGAGAAAAGTGCCGCGCGACATCCGTCGCCAACGGGTCGACGTTACCCTCAAGCGCGTAGGTCTGGCTGAGTTTGCCGATCGAAAACCAGCCGATTTATCCGGTGGTCAGCAGCAACGCGTCGCACTAGCACGCGCCATCATCGCGGAACCGCACATCCTGCTTTTTGATGAACCGCTATCCAACCTCGATCGGGATCTCCGCGAATCACTTTGCCAGGAGATGGCGTCACTCTTACGTCATCTTGGCACTACCGCCGTGTATGTCACTCACGATAGAGGCGAAGCCAAGATTTTGGCGCACCGTACTGTCCATATGTCGCAAGGCCATATTACTGATATCACCACACATTAACTTTGGGGAAAAATGCAATGAAAAACACACGATTTACCATGAACCAACGAGGCATCATTATGGGTATCGCTCTCTCATTAGCGGCTGTTGCAGGTAATGCACACGCTCTGACACTGTACACCGCCGGGCCGGGAGCACTGGCGAAAAAACTGGCCGCGGGTTATGAAAAGCAAACGGGCGTGAAAGTCGATGTTTTTCAGGCCACAACCGGTAAGGTCATGGCCAGACTGGAAGCCGAACAAGCCAACCCACGCGCAGATGTCCTGATTTCGGCCTCTTGGGATACGGCGACCGATTTGCAGCAGCGTGGCTGGCTGTTGGAATTCACGAGTCCCAATGCGGCCACCGTACCAGCACAGTTCAAAACGCCTTTCTACGTGGCACAGGGAATTTCCGCTCTGGGGATAGTCTGGAACAGTAAGAGCGGTACACCAGAACCCAAAGATTGGAACGATCTCACCCGGCCCGAATTTAAAGACAAGGTTACCACCCCCGATCCCGCGCTGTCCGGTGCCTCGCTCGATCTGTTAATTGGTTTGCAAAATGCAGAAAAAGAGAAAGCCTGGGACATGTTCGATCGCTTAAAAGCCAATGGCATGATCATCGCCGGTCCAAATGCGCAGGCTTTGACACCGGTTTTACAAGGCGCGAAAGCCGCCGTTTTTGGTGCCGTGGATTACGTTTCCTACGGCAGGATGGCATCTGGAGAATCGATCAAAGTGATTTTTCCGGCGAGCGGGACGGTCATTGCCCCGCGTCCGATGATGATCATGAAAAGCAGCAAAAACCCACAGCAGGCAAAAGATTTCATCAACTACATGTTATCGGATGAAGGCCAGAAAGCCGTGGCGGATGCCTGGCTGATGCCCGCACGTCAAGACATTGCCGCTAAACGCCCGCTGTTTAAAAACCTGACATTGCTGCCAGAAGGCGATAGCGCTTCAGCGTCTCGTGCTGCCGTGCTCAATCGCTTTGCCGCCCTATTTGGTCAGCGCTAAACCTGTTCAATCATGACATACCCTGGATAGTTCGAGCGGTAGGCCAAACGTTCGCGTTTTACATCACACGATATTCTTACGCAAAGAATTCATGAATCCATGGAGGGATTGAGCAACCCAGTGAGTGCCCATACCGCTTGAAATATAACGAGTATAGATAACGCCTTGCTGACGAACGTCAGCAAGGCTGGAGTATCCGATGGACAAGTTTGCTTTACTGCCGCTACTGACGGTCGCGGTGCTTTTTACCCTGGTTGGCATTCCCTTATTGTTTGTTGTACTACAGGCAATTTTCCCTGATTTAGGTTCAGGCTCTCTGGCAAACCCGTTTTCGGCATTTGCCGTTGTGTTTTCGCAAGTTCACCTGTTTGCATTGTTAAAAAATACATTACTGCTTGGCTTGGGTGTAGCCGGTTGTTGTGCGGTGATAGCCATTCCGCTCGGTGCGTTGCGTGGCTTATTTGCGCTGCCCTGGGCAAAATTTTGGGATTTGCTGTTCCTCATTCCTTTTTTAATTCCCCCCTACATCGCCGGACTGTCTTGGATGCTGGCGCTACAACCCAGAGGTTATGCAGAACAGATCCTCCCCATTGAACTGGGAGACGCCCTGTTCTCATTGCCCGGCATGGTGGGCATCATGACGCTAAACACCTTTCCGGTGGTTTATTTTGCCGTTTCACGCAGTATGGCTGCCAGCGGGAATCGCCTTGCCGATGTCGCTCGCGTGCACGGAGCTAGCGGCTGGCAGGCGTTTTTACGCATCACATTGCCGCTTTCTCTGCCGGCGACAGCGGCCAGCTTGCTTCTCGCCTTCACGCTGGCAATTGAGGAATATGGCATCCCCGCCGCACTCGGATCGCGAGCCGGTATTCAGGTACTGACGACCAATATTGAACAACGTCTGGCGGACTGGCCGATCGACCTCTCCGGTTCGGCGGTGCTCTCTTTGCTGCTCGTCGCTATCGCGCTCTGCGCCTTTACCCTACAGCGGGCGATGGTCGCCGGGAGTAATGTCGAAACCACCACTGGCAAACCCGCCGCCATTGTCACTCGCCCATTAGGCATATGGCGCTGGCCGGTATTAGTGCTGTTTAGTGTTGTCGGGCTGCTGGCCGTGGGGATCCCACTGGCCTCTATGCTGATTACGGCGTTCTCTGCCACCATTTCCAGCTCGATTTCGTGGCAAAATTTAACCTGGCAGCATTTCGCCATGTTGATCGATCGCAACAATGAAGCGTTTCCTGCATTGACGACCAGTCTGGGGTTGGCGGTCGGCAGCGCCTTACTGACAGGGATGATCGGTTTTCTTACCGCCTGGTTGGTGGTTGCCAAACGCATTCGGGGTGCCGCCATACTGGATGGATTATCAATACTACCCGCCGCGCTGCCGGGGATTGTAGTCGGAGTGGGCCTGATCCTTGCCTGGAACCAAAGCTTCTGGCCGATCACGCCTTATAACACCTGGGGAATTTTGCTGCTGTCGTACAGTTGCCTGTTGCTGCCCTATCCTGTGCGCTACAGCAGCGCGGCATTAGCGCAAATCGGCAGTAATCTGGAATCCGCAGCACGCGTGCACGGTGCTAACGCCATGGCAGCATTACGATTGATCGTTTTTCCGCTGGTCTTCCCCAGTCTGCTGGCAGCCATGATGTTGGTCTTTGCCGTCGCTTCCCGTGAATTAGTGACATCACTCTTGCTCTCACCTGCCGGCGTACAAACGGTATCCATTTTCGTTTGGCGTCAGTTTGAGCAAGGTTCCGTCGGCGCTGGCATGGCGATGGCGAGCGTCGCGGTGTTTATCAGCCTATCGGTGATGTTGCTGGCGTTACGGTTTCATGCGCGCAAAGCCCAGTAAGCGTCGAAAACTGAAATGACATCGCCTGGACATCGCCCTCTTTAACGAAAACCGCTATCGGTTATCGTTTTATGCCGTAAAATTACCGCACGGTATCAGGCGATGTCCGTAGAGATTTCCCCTGCGGTACGCACCTGCCATTTTTTCAGGGATTCGTTGTCATGAGTAGTTGGTTAATTTACGCCTTGCTGTCTGCGGTTTGCGCCGCGATGGTCGCCATCTTTGGCAAGATTGGTTTACAAAATTTGGATGCTAATACGGCGACCGCAATTCGTGCCGTTATCATGGCGCTTTTTTTAGTGGGCGTCGTGGTTGCTCAGGGTAAGCTGACGCTGGTCGGTGAGGTTATCGCCAATAAAAAAGCGCTGTTATTCATTGTGCTCAGCGGTGTCGCGGGCGCGTTGTCATGGCTGTTCTACTTTGTCGCGCTAAAGAACGGTAACGTCGCGCAGGTCGCCCCGATCGATAAACTCAGCGTCGTATTCGCCGTCATTCTGGCCTTCATATTGCTGGGAGAAAAAATTTCGCTGCTGGCTGGCGTCGGTGTTGCGCTGATTTCCGCAGGTGCGCTACTGGTCGCGTTGGGATAAACCTATTCTACAAAGGCTGCTGATAAAACCTCTGAGCGGTAGTAACGGATAGATCGTAAAGACGCTGTAAACACATCCCTGTGCGCTCGGATTGCGCCATCCCTGGCGCAAACGCTTTACTCTTCTATTCCGTTACTCCCGTTTTCATGCTGCGAATAGGTTTGTTAATCGTCTGAGGCGCTGCAAACAGCGCCTTTTCACTTATTTCGCCGTTGCGAGTACCGCACTGACAATCTCTACCGCTTCTTTCTCAATGCGCTCGCGGTGTTCCACCCCGAGGAAACTTTCGCAGTAAATCTTGTAAGCATCTTCCGTACCGGAAGGACGCGCGGCAAACCAGCCATTTTCCGTCATCACCTTCAGCCCGCCAATCGAGGCGCCATTACCCGGCGCGGCGGTCAGACGAGCCGTAATGGGATCGCCCGCCAGCGTGCTGGCCGACACCTGTTCCGGCGATAATTTGGACAGTGCGGCTTTTTGCGTCGACGTCGCGGAAGCCTGGATACGATTGTAGCTCGGCGCGCCAAAGCGCTGCGCCAGCGCATCATAGTGCTGCTGCGGATTTTTCCCCGTAACCGCCGTAATTTCCGCCGCCAGCAAACACAGAATGATACCGTCTTTGTCCGTCGACCACGGCGTACCATCAAAACGCAGGAACGACGCCCCCGCGCTCTCTTCGCCACCGAAACCCAGGCTACCGTCATGCAGGCCATCCACAAACCATTTAAAGCCCACCGGCACTTCCACCAGTTTGCGCCCCAAATCGGCGACCACGCGATCGATCATCGCGCTCGACACCAGCGTTTTACCGACCGCGACAGATTGCCCCCACTGTGGACGATGCTGGAACAGATAATCGATCGCCACCGCCAGATAGTGGTTCGGGTTCATTAGTCCTGCGGGTGTAACAATACCGTGACGGTCATAATCGGGATCGTTGGCAAACGCCAGATCAAATTTATCACGTAGCGCCAGCAAACCGGCCATAGCGAATGTTGACGAGCAGTCCATTCGAATCACGCCGTCGTGATCCAGCGACATAAAGCGGAATGTCTGATCGACTGCATCGTTCACCAGCGTCAGCTCAAGCTGGTAATGCTCGGCGATACGCTGCCAGTAGGCGATACCGGAACCCCCCAGCGGGTCGACACCCAGTTTCAGACCGGCACATTGAATCGCCGCCATGTCCACCACACTCGCCAGCCCTTCGACATACGGTTGAACCAGATCCTTTTCGTGGATATGTCCGCTTTTCCACGCCTGATCCAGCGTAATGCGTTTCACGTCACGCAGTTCATCCGCCAACAGGGCATTCGCTCGCTTCTCAATCACGCTGGTGAGGTTGGTATCTGCCGGGCCACCGTTTGGCGGATTATATTTAATGCCACCATCTTCCGGCGGGTTGTGAGACGGCGTGATCACAATGCCGTCCGCCAGCGCGCCGCCTTGACGGTTGTGAACCAAAATCGCGTTAGATACGGCAGGTGTCGGCGTAAAACCGTTATCCAACTGCACAATGACATCAACGCCATTGGCAGCCAACACTTCCAGAACGGAAATAAACGCCGGCTCGGAGAGTGCGTGGGTATCTTTACCCACATAGCACGGGCCGCTGATACCCTGTTTTTTACGCTCCTCAGCAATTGCTTGTACAATGGCCAGAATATGCGACTCATTAAAGCTATGACGTCCCGCACTACCGCGATGGCCCGAAGTGCCAAATTTCACCGCATGCGCGGCATTGCCCACTTCCGGGCGTAGCACATAATACTGTGACGTTAACTGTGCCACGTTAATCAAATCGCTCTGCTGGGCAGGATGTCCGGCCCTTGGGTGATTAGCCATTGGCGCTTCTCCCTAACGCTGTTGTTAGATAAGTAGTTGATATGTTAGATAACGAGTTGATGAATAATCAGATAGTTCCGCACACTTTCTCTGTCAGTTCCGCAGGGAACTGCATTGCCAGCATGATGTGTTCAACCATACTACGTTTACGCCCCGTATTGGTGTTGGTAATGACCCAGTATGGCGTGCCGGGGATGTGTTTGGGTTTCGTGTGTGTACCATGCTGGAGCAACGTTTGCTGATCGCCCGCGAAATAAATGCGAGTGCGACCATGAAGGGACTCCGTTGCGGCAGCAAATTCCTGCGGTGATAAGGTATATAACGTGGATAAAACCAGCATAAAGCGGTTGATCGCCTTATTCTGCTCCGCGTATTCATCCGAGAGCAACAGCTCGCGTAAAGTCCGGACCCGATCGCGCGGGCTTGGCGACACAGCAGACGGCGACGTTACCGCATTCTCCACCACAGGCTGACCAGCGGTAAATTTCAGCATACGTCGTAAAATATCCGATGCGCTCTCGCCGATATGCTGTGTGTGGCTGGCAATGTAACGATAAAGCTCTTCGTCGACTTCAATAGTTTTCATCTTTGTCCAGTGCTGTTTTCTTACCCATTTTCGTACCCGTTACAGGGACATCATCCTTCTGTAACCGATGCCTATGGGTAAATGACTCAAATCAAAAGGATTATACAGGCGTTCAACAATGATCGAACAGCGGCATAATGGGACAATAGCAAAAGTCAGACTTTGCCCCAATGCCTTTCATATCTCTTTCGCTCACGGCACCCATCCCTTTGGCGGCAACATTGATCCTGAAGTCATGATACCCTAAGCCCACGTCTCTCTGAATGAACTTCACCATGAAATTGAATCATCGCAGGCTTTATGCGCATCAGCCCACAAATAATCTCCCGATCGTCCTGATCCATGGCCTTTTCGGCACACTGGATAACCTTGGCGTATTAGGGCGGGATTTACAACATACGCATGACATCCTGCAAATCGATTTACGTAACCATGGCTTATCACCCCGTTCACCCCAGATGAACTATTCCGCAATGGCGCAGGATGTCATCACGCTACTTGATGAGCTCAATATCGCGCGCGTGAGCGTTATTGGTCACTCTATGGGCGGGAAAGTCGCGATGGCGCTCAGTGCCATGATTCCCGAACGGCTGGGCAAGTTGGTGGCGATTGATATTGCCCCCGTCGACTATCAGGTGCGTCGCCATGACACTATTTTCGCCGCGTTACGGGCTGTCACGGAAGCGGGCTTGTCATCACGTAGCGAAGCGGCAGCGCTCATGCGGCAGTATATAAAGGAAGAAGGCGTGATACAGTTTTTGCTGAAATCCTTCCAACACGGCGAGTGGCGCTTTAACGTACCGGTTCTGTGGGACGAGTACGACAATATTGTTGGCTGGCAAGAGATCCCTTCCTGGGATGGGCCAATATTGTTCATTCGTGGCGGCAATTCTCCTTATCTTGACGACCGCTACCGCGATGCGCTGTTACGCCAGTTCCCGGCGGCGCGTGCGCATGTCGTTAGCGGTGCCGGTCACTGGGTCCATTCGGAAAAGCCCGACGCGGTTTTGCGCGCCATCCACCGATTTCTGGACACGAACTAATCATTGATCCGTCCACGGGCGGATCAATGAGCTCGCCGGTAGTAAACCATTGTCGCCGCTGGCATAGCTAGGGTATGATGGCGCGCATTGGCGGCGGTAGAACGGTTGATTTAGCCGCAAGCATTGTAACCACATCACAAAATGCACGCTTTGTTTTTCCGACAGTTGCGCATTCTCAGAATCGTCACTCACCCCTTCTTTAAGAGGTGGAATGGGCATCGGTTTTAGACGTTGAACAAATCGGGTAGCGCGGTGTATTTGAGTTCGAATACCTTGCAGTATCATTACTTATGGCAAAAGAACAAACGGATCGCACCACACTGGATCTCTTCGCCGACGAGCGTCGTCCGGGTCGGCCCAAGACCAACCCGCTCACGCGCGATGAACAACTCAGAATTAACAAGCGGAATCAGTTACGTCGCGATAAAGTGCGAGGCCTGCGCCGAGTCGAATTAAAGATCAATAGTGACGCCGTCAATATCCTGAACAGCCTGGCTGAAGCGCGTAATATTAGCCGCAGCGAATTAATTGAAGAGATGCTATTGGCGCAATTAGCTGAACAGCAACGCGAATAGACAGAGGTGGGCACAGTCACATATCGCAGCATTTCCCTCTCAGGCGGCCCCCTTTGGTGCCGCCTGATGTTCATTCAACATTAAACCTACCGTTCCGGACGAATACCGCGCTCTTCTTTTGTATCACCCGACGGTCATCATGATGGCGGTATGACGATATGACGATATGACGATATAGTTAGAAGGTTTCCCAATTTTCGTTACTCGCCGTTGGCGCCTTACCAACACGAGAAACTAGTGCCCGCACTTTCTGCGTCGGTTTTGCCGCTACGGCTGGCTGAGTGGATTGATATTCAGACAGCTGGAACAGCGATACCGCCTGATTTAGCACCGCAGCTTGCTCTTCGAGCGATAAAGCCGCCGATGAAGCCTGCTCCACCAACGCGGCATTTTGCTGCGTCACATTGTCCATTTCCGCTACCGCCTGGGCTACCTGTGCGATCCCCTTGCTTTGTTCTTCCGAGGCCGAGGCAATTTCCCCCATAATATCCGTCACGTTGGTCACCGCCTGCACAATATCCCGCATGGTATTGCCCGCATCGCCGACCAAATGAGAACCGGTATCGACACAGCGCACCGACTCGGAAATCAGCCCTTCAATCTCCTTCGCCGCCTGTGCGCTACGCTGCGCCAGACTACGCACCTCTCCCGCCACCACGGCAAACCCACGCCCCTGCTCACCCGCGCGCGCCGCTTCTACCGCCGCATTCAATGCCAGAATATTAGTCTGAAACGCGATCCCGTTTATCACCGTAGTAATTTCGGCGATCTTCCGCGAACTACCGGAGATCTCGGCCATTGTTTTCACTACGTCATCAACGATGCCGCCTCCCTTTTTCGCCGTTGTCGAGGCTTGTAATGCCAGTTTGCTGGCATGATTGGCGTTTTCTGCGTTCTGTTTCACCGTTGCCGTGAGTTGCTCCATGCTGGCTGCGGTTTCTTCCAGCGCAGATGCTTGTTCTTCGGTACGCGATGATAGATCGTTGTTACCGGACGCAATCTCAGAGGCTCCCTGATAGATAGAGTCCGCGCTGTTCCTAATCGTACTTACCGTGCTGGCAAGGCTCCCCTGCATGTCGCGCAGTAGCGGGAACAGGCGGCCAACACAATTGTTACCCATGTCTGGGATCGGCTTACCCAGATGGCCGGAAGCAATCACGCGAAAGTGGTCGCGCAGGCTATTTAACGGACGAACCATATAGACCACCAGATAGCGATCGGTCAGAAACAGCATTATCAGGCCGAGCGCCAACCCGCTGAATAAAATGTTCTGTCCCGTCGTGGTGAGGTGCCCGAAACGGATACCCGCTGCCTCAAACTTCTCCGCGCTAGCCTTGCTGAAGGCGGATGCTGACGCGCCAAACTGGCGGCTCAGCGGCGGCACAATATTTTTAGCCTGATTCTGGTAGTCTTCAAACGCATTGGCTGCGGCATTTTGGTACAGCGGATCTACCCCTTGGGCAATCAGATTCCGCCAATCACGGCTAACAGCTTCAACCAACGCGGTATCCACTCCCGCATGATCGAGCGTATTAAACGCCGCCAAACCTGACTTTAAATTATCCAGGGCAACCAATGAAGAGGCCTGCTCTTTATCTGCAGTTGCCATGTCACCGATACGGCGAGCCTCAACAGCACGCGCTAAACGGGTTACCATACGAAAGTACTGATCGTTTCCCTGGCTAATAACATTCATATTCTGAACCAGCAGGGTGCTGGTCTTTGAGGTTGTCGTCATCTCTTTAAAAGAGAACAAGGTGTATAGCGATACGCCCCCCCAAATGACGCAAAAAACGCCCAGCACCCACAGCATAGCGGTTCTGATGGCAATATTTTTTATTAGTCTCATTGCTCACTCCAAATCAGGAAGATGGTTAAAAGTTTTCATTACTAATCAACCGATATGAACCAGAAAATCCACACCATGAATAAGGGTTACTTTCCCTCGGCATCCATACGCATCAGGACAAAAAAGTAAAAACTATGCTAACTCATCGGCTGAGCGCACAGAATATTTAGCGTCCCGACGCTATTTGTCGATACAAATGTTCATAATGAGAACCCATCGCGCTTTTTTAATGCGCTGTGGGCGATTATTCGGAAAATCACAGGCGGAATGGCCTTGCTTTTATTCCCTTGCGATCGTTGGCACGGAGAGATCCCCAGACAGTAGCCATGGCGAATGAATTTAATCTAAAAATCAATAAAATAGTAAAAATTCATTTATTGTTTATGCGCTATTTTTAGGCGGGGGGGTATTTAAGAAATGTGGCCGTTTGATGATGGATAAGATGTTATCGTTAATACACGTCATTATTATGATGACACGTAACATATTGGGCAGTCGCTTTAATCTCTTATAAACAGAAGGTTGCCTTTAATTACAAATGGTATTGATTTTAAAAATAAAGATCTCTACATGAAAATGAAACGCGGCTGTCATTATCTGCATCTGGAAAAAGCTAAAAATTCATCATAAAGAGAAATGTGGACCAAATAAGCTAGCAGCATCAGCGGGATGGGGCACCGGCGGCCCCAACGCCTCTTATCTTCCATTCGGAGTCATCCCCCGAGGTACATCTTCTTCACTTCCGGGTTGGCGAGCACGTCCTGCGCTGTCCCTGTGAGCACTATCTTCCCATTTTCCAATACATAAGCCCGGTCGGCAATGGTCAGCGCCGCCGTAGCGTTTTGCTCAACCAGCAATATGGTGATGTTCTCCTTACGCAGTTGGCGAATCGTGCTAAACAACTCACCGACAATCTTTGGCGCTAGCCCCAGGCTTGGCTCATCAAGCATGAGCAGTACCGGCTCGCTCATCAGCGCACGGGCAATGGCCAGCATCTGTTGCTCACCACCGCTCATGGTTCCCGCCATCTGCTTACGGCGCTCCTTCAGGCGCGGAAATAAACCGAACATCCGATCGCGCAAGCGCGTAAAGCTGGCCAGATTGTTATACGCCCCCATCCGCAGATTTTCTTCGATGGTCAGATTGGTAAAAATTTTTCTCCCTTCAGGCACCAATGCTAACCCCTTGCGCACGATATGATGCGTCTGGCTACGCGAAATATCTTCATTGAGAAAATTAACCGTGCCAGTGGATCGCACCAGATTAATGATGCCGTTCAGGGTGGACGTTTTCCCCGCCCCATTACTGCCAATCAGTGTGACTATTTCCCGGTCCTTAATCTCAATATCTACGCCCTTCAGCCCCTGAATGACGCCATAAAACACTTTCAGCTCACGGGCGCTAAGCATAACTCACGTCTCCCAAGTAGGCGGAGATCACCTCCGGATGTTGAATCGCCTCGGACATCAACCCGCTAAACAAGGGTTTGCCATATTCCAACACCATCACTCGCTCACACAGCGCGTTAACGAACGGCATGTCATGCTCAATAAGCAGCACACTCAGTTGATAATCCTGACGCATGCGAAATATCAGGCTGGCCAGATCTTCCGTCTCTTTGGGGTTCATCCCTGCGGCAGGTTCGTCCAGCAGCAACAGCTTTGGCCCGGTTGCCAGCGCACGAGCGATCTCAACCTTACGCTGATTGCCATAGCTCAGATTAGTGGCCTGCGTGGTGGCATATTGAGCGATGCCGATGTATTCCAGAAGCGCCATCGCTTTTGCTTTGGCGGCTCTTTCCGCCGGGAAGTAGCGACCAATGTGCAGCGCTGCTTCCAATAGCGAATAGCGGCTGGCGTGATCAAGGCCGACCATCACATTTTCTAACACGGTCATTGAGTTAAACAGGCGGATATTCTGGAAGGTTCGTGCAATGCCGGCGTTCACCACATTGTTGGGTTTTAGCCCTTTGACTGATTTCCCATCCAGCACCACATTTCCGCTGGTTGGCTTATAGTTGGCGGTGATAACGTTAAATAATGTGGTTTTCCCCGCGCCATTTGGGCCAATCAGGCCAAATATTTCGGCCTCCTCTACGTGAAAGCTCACGTTGTCGATGGCGCGTAATCCACCGAATTGCATAACGATATCCTGCACCTCAAGGATAGCTTTATTGGCTGTCATGGCGATGCCTCCCGAAACGAACCTGCCAGATTTCCTTCTTACCAAGCAACCCTTCACGGGCAAACAACATGATCAGCAACAACAGCAAGGAGAAAACCACCATACGTAGACCTGGATAAGCCCCTAGATCGTAGCCAAACATCGACAACGGTTGATCGAGAAAGCGCAACCACTCGCCGCTCCCTACTACAACGATGGTGCCCAATAGCGCACCGGTGGTGCTGCCCAGTCCGCCGAGCACAATAATGATTAGCAGTTGAAACGTGAGCATAAAGTCAAACAACCCCGGTGCGATGGTGGTCAGTAATGACGCCAGTAAGCCACCGCCAATCCCTTCAAAGAAGGCGCTGGTGGCAAAGGCGCAGGTTTTAATTTTGAAGGTGTTGACGCCCATCGCAATGGCCGCATCTTCATCATCACGAATGGCTTTCATCATTCGACCATATTTAGACCACACCAGTTGCAAGATCATGCCGGTCGCCAGTAACGCTGTGATCCCACACCAAAAGAGCAGATGCGGCTGCTGGGGTATGTCGTTCAGCCCAATTGCCCCATTGGTGATTTGCGGGTTATTGATGGCGAGGATCTTGATAATAAAACCGAATCCCAGCGTCACAATCGCCAGATAGTCGCCGCGCACCCGGAAGACCGGAAAGGCCAGACACACCGCGAGCACGGCGGCACACAGACCACTGATCAGCAGTGCGGGCAGAAAACTGGCATGTAGCATCAAAACAAAATCGCTGGGCGCAGCCATTTCATACATATCCAGCTTACTTTCGGAAGATAAGATAAAAATCGCGGTGACATAGGCGCCTACAGCAACAAAGCCGTTCGGCTCCAGTGAGAGCTGGCCGGTAACGCCGTTAATCAGGTTGTAGCTAACGGCCAGAATCATAAAGACAAATACGGTACTGATAACCCGAATAACGTAGTCATTAAAGAGCAGATTGATTCCGACAAGCAGCGCCACAGTGACGGCAATGATCGCCAGATTTCGCCCCTGAGCGCCAAGCGTGGTTGAAGCGTTAAACATTAGAAGCGGCTCCTTTCCAAACGTTCGTCACCCATGATGCCTACCGGGCGGAACAATAAAACCAGAATCAAAAACATAAAGGCAAACGCGTCCTTATAGCCGCCGAGCTCTGGATAAATGGCGACGGCGACCACTTCGGTAAAGCCGAGGATAAACCCGCCCAGAACCGCGCCAGTGACGCTACCAATACCTCCCAAAACTGCGGCGGCAAAGGCTTTCAAGCCAATTAACACCCCCATTAGTGGATCGATGGTCGGGTAACTGATGGCATAAAAGACGCCGCCCAATGCGGCAAGACTGCTGCCCAATGCAAAGACCAGCGAGATGATGCGGTTGGCATCAATGCCCATCAGTCGCACCGTATTGACGTCAAAGGCCACCGCGCGGATTGCCATGCCGTAGCGGGTACGGTAGAGCAACCAGAGGATCGCCAACAGCAATAGCACAGTAATCAGCGGAACGACCCACGCTACATTGGTAATGATGATCTGACCGAAAGCCAGCGTTTCGTTAAACCAGCCTGGGGCCTCAAAGAAGCGTGAGCTACCGCCGAACAGCACGTTAAACAGATTTTCCAGGAAAAAGCTGACACCAATAGCCGTGATCAGCATCGAAATTTTCGATGCCTGCCGCAGAGGACGATATGCTACCCGGTCAATGAACATACCTAATAGACCGCACAGAGCCAGCGTCAGTAAAATAGCCGCCCCGAAGGGCAGCGCAAGGGATGAAAACAAAAATAGCGTCGCAAACGCCCCGACCATCATCACATCCGCATGGGCGAAGTTGATCAGACGCAGGACGCCATACACCATGGTATAGCCAATGGCGATTAGCGCGTACATACCGCCTAAGCTCATGCCATTGACGACCTGCTGGAGAAAAATAGCGCCATCCATATAATAATTAACCTCTGTTGCAGACTATGGATTGACTACGGTTTTGAATGTCAACTGCCCGTCTTTCACTTCGTTGATCACCGCACTACGCACCGCATCACCGTCTTTCAGGGTCAGTGCGCCCGTCACCCCCTGAAAATCTTTCGTAGCTCGGATTTTTTCGTTCACACAAACACGATCTTTGGCATCGGTACACTGATTCATCGCATTAACAATGACGTTGTAAGCATCTGCCGTCATTGCTCCCCAGGTGTGAGTAGGTGTTTGGTATTTTTCTTCCCAGGCTTTGATGAACGCTGCGCCTGCCGGTGTTTGTTCTTTAGCGTTTGGTGAGTAGTAATCAGTGGTCATGTAGCCATTAACCGCATCTTTTCCTACCTCAAAGAACACCGGATCGGCTGCCAGACCATCGCCGCCCACGACTGGCTTGCTCAACCCCAACTGCTTCGCCTGAACGGCAATCAGTGCGCCTTCGGTGTAGTAAATCGGCATATAAATCATGTCGACGTTTTTGGCCTTCACGCTGGAGAGTTGGGCTTTAAAATCTTTGCTACCGGACGGCGCCTGCACTTCGATAGGAATCGTGCCGCCGTTTTTCAGGAACTGGGTGCGGAATGCTTTCGCCAGCCCCACGGAATAATCGTTGCTGCTGTCATAAACGATAGCGGCGGTCTTCGCGTTCAGGTCGCGTGATGCGAGGTTTGCGCCAACCACGCCCTGGAAGCTGTCGGAGAAACAGACACGGCTGACATAAGGATGGTTGCGCGTCACGCGGTCGTTGGTGGCGGTCGGAGAGACCAGCGGGGTTTTACTGTCATCGGCAATTTTTACCATTGCCAGTGTGTTGCCTGAAGTAACCTCACCAATCACGGCATCCACTTTGTCGCTGGAGACCAAACGCTGCATCGCGTTGGCCGCCTCCACCTTGTCGCTCTTGTCATCAATGACGATCAGTTTAATGGTGTCGCCATTTTTCAACGTTGGAGTGATGCTTTGGATCAGCTCCAGCCCTTTTTGCGAAGGCTGACCGTAACCGCTGAGCGCGCCACTTAAGGGCAACACAACGCCAATTTTAATCTCTGCTGCCGTCGCACTCTGTACGCCAGTTAGCCCGGAAACCAACACTGCCAGCAAAGAGACTTTCCCACAAATATGCTTCATTGTTACCTCACCGTCCGTCAGTTAATTAAGGAAATACCGCGTAATACTGAATACTGATGCGCCCGATCTGATAAAATTGACCGGTACATTTTGCTTGCGATGCGCTGTTGTTGCCCTGCTGCCTTACTCATGTATTTTCCGGATATATCCGCCGTAACATAAAAGCAGGCTATTAATATGGATTTATGAATAACTCTTTTGCCAAGACAGAGTTATTTTTAACTATCATTATCATTGATAACGAGAATCACCTTACATCCATTAATTAAAATATGCTCATCCATTATTCTTATAGATTTCCCCGCATTAATAGCACCACTTTGGCGCGCTAAAATAGTGCATCGCGCTCTGATAGTGCGTGAACAGTGATAAGATCATATTATCGTGATTAAATTTCAGGAGCCACGAACTTAAGTGTGCCGATTTGAAGATTAATATTTTCATAAGCGTTTTATTTATTACCGTCAACAGAATAAAAAACTGGTTAATTGCGATAAACATGGTAAATAACGCCTATCAACAGGCCTATTGACAATAATAAAACCCTTGATATGCTGCATAAGCAGTTAATCGATTATTTAATTCTTTCGGAATCGTTATCTCTTCGTTAATTTATTTTTATCTTTATCCTGAGGGGGATAAATAATGAATATTCAAAAGCCCTATCTGCTTTTTCTGGGTGACGCACACGATCAACTGGCAGCGAAAGTAGCCGATGGGATTAAACAGTGGCACCCGGAATATTGTGTTGGGCAGTATCGTATGGCGAATTGCCATGCTGATTGTCATCTCACCGATATGGATATTGAAACGGCTGCGAAAGCTGGCGCCAAAACGTTGGTTGTCGGCGTCGCTAACCGTGGCGGTATTATTTCGCAAGCCTGGATTTCCATTCTCAGTACGGCATTAAAGCATGGGTTGGATTTAGCCGCGGGGCTACATAATAAACTGGCTGATGTTCCAGAGTTAAAAACACTGGCGGACAGCCTCGGTCGCAATTTGTTTGATGTGCGCCATCCGACCGAATCATATCCTGTGGCCAATGGACGCAAACGCGCGGGCAAACGTGTATTGCCGGTCGGGACTGATTGCTCCTGCGGCAAAATGTATACCGCGTTAGCCATTGAAAAAGAGATCCTTTCACGCGGTGGAAAAGCGACTTTCCGAGCCACCGGCCAGACCGGTATTTTGATCAGCGGCGCTGGCATTAGCGTGGATGCAGTGGTATCGGATTTCGTTTCCGGTGCAGTAGAAACGCTGACGCCAGAGAATGACGCCGACCACTGGGATGTTATTGAAGGGCAAGGCTCGTTGTTCCATCCGTCTTTCGCCGGAGTCACCACCGGCCTTATTCATGGCGCACAACCTGATGCGCTGGTGCTCTGCCATGAGCCGACCCGCACGCATATGCGTGGCGTGGATTACCCCATTCCGGATATTGCCGACTGCATGGCGCTGAATCTAAAGATGGCGCAATTAACCAACCCGGAAGCCCGGTTTGTGGGGATCTCGCTGAACACCTCAGCCCTTAGCGACGCCGATGCCCTGGCGTTAATGGCGGATCTGGAACACCGCTACGGCCTGCCAGTAGTAGATCCATTCCGCCAAGGCGTGGGCGCGATTGTCGATAATCTGGTGGCACAATAATGGAACTCATTGTTGCCCATGAATGCTGGCCGCTACGCCATGTGTTTACCATCGCCAGGGGCAGTCGGCATCAGGCCGACGTGGTAACGGCAACCCTTCAACGAGATGGTTTTACCGGAAGAGGCGAGTGCTTGCCTTACGCACGCTACGGTGAGTCGGTAGAAAGCGTGATGGCACAGATAGATAATCTGCGTCCACTACTGGCGGCGGGGATGACACGCGCGCAGTTACAAGACGCCCTACCGGCCGGCGCGGCTCGTAACGCGCTCGATTGCGCTTTCTGGGATCTGGAGTGTAAATCTTCGGGACAGACTATCTGGCAACGGGCAGGGCAACCCTTACCCCATAATCTGCATACCGCCTATACGTTGTCGCTAGATACCCCAGAGAATATGCAACAGATGGCGCAGGAGAACAGTTGGCGTCCGTTGCTTAAGCTCAAACTTGCCGATGAACAGGATATTGCCCGAGTGATGGCGGTACGCAAGGGGGCACCGCGGGCCAGAATCATTGTCGATGCAAACGAAGGCTGGGACGAGGCAATGTATCTACGCCAGACCCCCGAACTGGCGCGACTTGGCGTATCACTGATCGAGCAACCACTGCCTGCTGGAGACGATGACGTGCTGGCACAATTACCGCACCCGGTGCCGCTCTGTGCCGACGAATCCTGTCACTCGGTGACGTCGCTGGCCAACATCGCTGGGCGCTACGAGATGGTTAACATCAAACTGGATAAAACCGGCGGCTTGACGGAAGCGCTACGGGTGCGGGATGAAGCCACGCGGCTGGGTTTACAGGTGATGGTTGGCTGTATGGTCAGTACCTCATTATCCATGGCACCCGCCGTAGTCGTCGCGCAACAAGCGAGTGTGGTAGACCTCGATGGTCCATTGCTGCTGGCTGAAGATCGCGAACACGGACTGCATTACGACGGTAGTGAACTTTTCCCACCAGTCCCGGCATTATGGGGCTAGTGACGCTCAAACTTGAGGAGAGGGCAATGTCACGCACGGTATATCTTAACGGAGAGTATTTATCTGAAGACGCGGCAAACATTTCCATTTTTGATCGCGGTTTTTTATTTGCCGACGCGGTTTATGAAGTGACAGCGGTGGTAAACAGCAAGCTAGTGGACTTTGCCGGCCATTACGCTCGTTTGGCACGCTCCTGTCGGGAATTGGGATTAACGTTGCCGCAGACTGAAAATGAACTGCGGGATATTCATCAACGATTACTCGAGGCGAATGCGCTCACTGAAGGGGGAATCTATCTGCAACTGACGCGCGGGAACAGTGGGGATAGAGATTTTCACTATCCATCACCCGGTACGCCCCCCACGCTGGTGCTTTTTACTCAGGCGCGCCCGGTCGTAAACCATCCTGCCGCCAGCAAAGGGATCCGGATAGTGACCTGCCCGGATATTCGCTGGCAGCGCCGGGATATTAAAACCGTCCAATTGCTGGCCCCCTGTATGGCGAAAGCCTGGGCCGAGGCCAATGGCGCCGACGACGCTTTTCTGGTGGAAGATGGCTTTATCACCGAGGGCAGCGCCTGTAACTGCTATATCGTCCTCGCGGACAACACTATCGTCACTCGCCCGCTTAGCAATAGCATTTTGCACGGCATCACCCGCAAAGCATTGTTACGTTTGGGAGAAGAACATGGTGTGACCTTCGAAGAGCGGTTATTTACGCCAGAAGAGGCCCGTCAGGCAAGTGAAGTATTTATCAGTTCCGCCACCACCTTTGTCTGGCCGGTGATAAATGTCGATGGTCAACAAATCGGTGATGGTCATCCGGGGCCAATTACCCAACGTCTGCGCAAGATTTATCTCGACATGCTGCCTTGATACATAGCCTTTGGTATGTACGGAGGAGGTGCGGTTCCGATGTGGATGACGCCCATTCCAGCCATGACTGAACATATGAGGGGTCTCCGTGGCCCCTTTTCCCAATCCGCTTACTCCGCACCAGATAAAGCACATTCCGTATGTACGCAATCGCGTCGATTGATCCGTGTTTCGTTTTTTCACATTTCTCACATTTCAGAGCGCACCTTCACCGCCCGCCCCTCCGTATGAACGTGATTCAGGCATCCTTAGCGATACGAGTTTCTCCTGATGTGAGTGTCTGTTATTATTAGCGGATAAGCGGGCGAAAGATTACCCAATACCATTAGGAATCAAGAGGTTATTCAATTCATGGCACTCATCGGAATATTCTTTGGCAGCGATACTGGCAACACGGAAAACATCGCCAAAACGATACAACAACAATTAGGCTCCAACGTTGCTGATGTCCATGACATCGCCAAAAGCAGTAAAGAAGATCTTGAAGGTTACGATATCCTGCTGTTAGGTATTCCAACCTGGTATTATGGCGAAGCGCAATGTGACTGGGATGATTTTTTCCCGACATTAGAAGAAATTGATTTCACTGGAAAGCTGGTCGCAATCTTTGGCTGTGGCGATCAGGAAGACTATGCAGAATACTTCTGCGATGCCATGGGCACCCTCCGCGACATTATTGAACCACGCGGTGCGACGATTGTCGGTCACTGGCCAACAGAGGGCTATTATTTTGAAGCCTCTAAGGGGCTTGCTGATGATAATCACTTCATTGGCCTGGCCATTGATGAAGACCGCCAGCCTGAACTGACTCAAGAGCGCGTGACCGCTTGGGTCGATCAAATTAGCAACGAGCTTAATTTGAAAGACTTAATTGGCTAAACCCATTGGCTCTGATAATGATCATCAGAGCCAAAACCTATTCATAGGTTAAACCTTTCATAATAATCGCTACATTTTTTCGATTTCTATCAACAAACCTGTACAATAATCCCATCAATTTTGTGTGTGCATAACCCTTTCCTCATTCATCAACAACGAATTGCGTTGTTTGCAAGTTATGTGAATAGGGACACTATTGTTAACATTCCTTTGTTTTCATTTTGTATGCACGGTTCTATAATTGAGACGTTTTTGCATTTTAAGCCGATTAATATCATAGGCTATGCAGCCTCCATTGATAAGTAAGCAACAGGACTAAACCCGCATGACTGACAATAATACCGCATTAAAGAGGGCTGGCCTGAAAGTCACTCTTCCACGATTAAAAATACTGGAAGTGCTACAGGACCCCATCTGCCATCACGTCAGTGCGGAAGATCTTTATAAGAAACTGATTGATATGGGCGAAGAGATTGGCCTTGCCACCGTCTATCGCGTACTCAACCAATTTGATGATGCCGGTATTGTTACACGCCATAATTTTGAAGGCGGTAAATCCGTTTTTGAGCTGACGCAGCAGCATCATCACGATCACCTGATTTGCCTCGATTGCGGAAAAGTCATTGAGTTTCGTGATGAGTACATTGAAGCCCGTCAACGCGCCATTGCGGAACGGCATGGCATTAAGCTGACCAACCACAGTTTGTATCTCTATGGCCATTGTAGTGAAGGTGATTGCCAAGAGGATGAAACCCTTCATGACGATAAATCGACCACCTAAAAATAAAACCGCCGCGGCGGTTTTATTTTTATCTTTAATCTATGATCCTAGCCTACCCAGGTATCACGCAGCCCGACAGTGCGGTTAAACACCAAGTGTTCTACGCTGGAGTGAACCCGATCGGCACAAAAATAACCTTCGCGCTCAAACTGATACGCTTTCTCTGCTTCGGCTTGTGCCAAACTCGCTTCTACAAAACCCTGCGTAATTTTTAACGAATCTGGATTAATCGTCGACAGAAAATCGTCCGCCGCGCCTGGGTTGGCAACACTGAATAAACGATCGTACAAACGGAACTGGGCTGGCAACGCATGCGCCGCAGAAACCCAATGAATAACCCCTTTCACTTTACGTCCATCAGCAGGATCTTTACTCAAGGTATCCGCATCATAACGACAATAGATGGTGGTAATCATGCCTTGCTCATCTTTTTCAATACGCTCAGCTTTAATGACGTAGGCATAGCGCAGACGCACTTCTTTACCCAGCACTAGTCGTTTGTACTGCTTGTTGGCTTCCTCTCGGAAATCCGCCCGATCGATATAAACTTCACGGCTGAACGCGACCGACCGCGACCCCATTTCAGGTTTATTAGGATGATTTGGCATCGTAACAAACTCTTCGTGTCCGACAGGGAGATTCTCGATGACCACTTTGACCGGGTCCAGCACCGCCATCGCACGTGGGGCGTTTTCATTCAGATCGTCGCGGACACACGATTCAAGCGCCGCCATTTCCACGATGTTATCTTGCTTTGTAACACCGATGCGGGCACAAAACTCACGAATTGAAGACGCGCTATACCCACGGCGGCGCAAACCAGAAATGGTCGGCATACGCGGATCGTCCCAACCTTCAACAATTTTTTCCGACACCAGCAGATTCAGTTTACGCTTCGACATAATCGCATATTCAAGATTGAGCCGAGAAAACTCATACTGCCGTGGATGGCAAGGGATAGTGATATTGTCCAGAACCCAATCATACAAACGGCGGTTATCCTGGAATTCCAGCGTACACAACGAGTGCGTGACCCCTTCCAGGGCATCGGAAATACAGTGAGTAAAGTCATACATCGGATAGATGCACCACTTGTTGCCCGTCTGGTGATGCTCGGCAAATTTAATCCGGTACAACACCGGGTCGCGCATCACGATAAAGGACGATGCCATATCGATCTTGGCACGCAGACAGGCGGTTCCTTCGGCAAAACCACCGTTGCGCATCTTTTCAAAGAGCGCCAGATTTTCCTGTACAGAGCGATCGCGATAAGGGCTGTTTTTACCCGGCTGCGTTAACGTGCCACGGTACTCGCGAATCTGCTCCGGCGTCAGTTCATCAACGTATGCCAGTCCCTTACCGATCAGTTCAACCGCATACGCATGCAATTGATCGAAATAATCTGAGGAATAACGGACGTCACCACTCCAGGAAAAACCCAGCCACTTAACATCACGTTTGATGGACTCAACGTATTCGATATCTTCTTTAACCGGGTTAGTGTCGTCAAAACGCAGGTTACATTTCCCGTTATAATCGCGGGCGATACCAAAATTCAGGCAAATAGACTTCGCATGCCCGATATGCAGATAGCCATTCGGCTCTGGCGGGAATCGCGTCTGAATATGGTCATGCTTACCGGATGCCAGATCTTCATCGATAATCTGGCGGATAAAGTTGGTTGGGCGGGCTTCAGCCTCACTCATTCTTCATTCCTCAATGCTAAAACGACGTATAACTAGCAATGATCCAACAAGCTACGCTGGGAAACAACCGTTAGTTTCATTTAATTATTCCCCAAAGGGAATGGGTGAGGCTCTCACCTCACCCAATGAATGCCATCAACGCCATCTGGTCGCAAAACCAGCAAGATTGCTCTACGAAACGCTGTTATATTCCGCTTTCAACGCGGTTGCTATCGCTTCAGCCTGTGTGCCCACAACAATCTGTATGCTTTGCTTATTCAAACGGATAACCCCAGCCGCGCCGAGACGCCTAGCCTGCTCATCATCAACCAGAGACGCATCGGCCACATTTAGACGTAGACGTGTAATACACGCATCGATAGCTATCAGATTGGATTTTCCACCCAATGCCTGCAAATATCCTCGCGCTAACGCCGTGGTATCGCCTGATTTCTCACTCGCAGGCGCGGTATTCTTATCATATCCATCCGCTTCGCTACCGCTCACAGCCAGCTCACGTCCCGGCGTTAACAGATTGAAGCGCATGATGGTAAAGCGAAACACCACATAGTAAATAACGAAGAATACCAGCCCCTGAAGTATTAGCATGTACCACTCGGTAGCCAACGGATTACGCGAAGACAGCACCATATCCACTAAACCCGCACTAAAGCCAAAACCGGCAATCCAGTGCATACTAGCCGCGACGAAGACGGAAAAACCGGTCAGCAACGCATGCAGGAAATACAGCACCGGTGCCACGAACATGAATGAAAATTCCAGTGGTTCGGTGATCCCAGTGAAAAAAGACGCAAATCCCGCCGCCAGCATAATTCCGGCTACTTTGCTTTTGTTCTCAGGACGGGCACAGTGATAGATCGCCAGCGCCGCTCCCGGCAGACCGAACATCATAATCGGGAAGAAGCCAGCCTGATAACGCCCGGTGATCCCCACCACAGCTTTCCCTGAATCAATAGATTGCTGGCCAGCCAGGAAGTTAGGAATATCGTTGATACCCGCAACGTCAAACCAGAACACGGAGTTCAGTGCGTGATGCAGCCCAACAGGAATCAGCAAGCGGTTAAAGAAGGCATAAACCCCAGCACCTACCGATCCCAGTTGTTGGATATGTTCGCCAAACGACACCAGCGCATTGTAAATCACCGGCCAGACGTACATTAAAATGAACGCCACCAGGATCATCAGGAAAGAAACCAGAATAGGAACTAAGCGACGTCCGCTGAAGAATGACAGCGCCTTAGGCAATTCAACCTGACTAAAGCGGTTATACAGTTCAGCGGACATCACACCGACCAGGATCCCGATGAACTGGTTTTCAATCTTACCAAATGCCGCAGGCACTTGCTCAACGGGGATCCGTTGGATCATGGCGATAACGGCCGGTGAACACAGCGTAGTCAGCACCAGATAGCCGACAAAACCGGTCAATGCCGCCGCCCCATCTTTATCTTTCGACATGCCGTAAGCGACACCGACCGCGAACAGCACCGCCATGTGCCCGATAATCGCCTCGCCCGACTTAATGAGAAGTGCCGCCAACGCATTCTCGCTTCCCCAGCCAACCGGATCGATCCAATAACCTATCCCCATCAGGATAGCGGCAGCAGGCAGCGTCGCGACGGGCACCATCAGTGCCCGGCCGACTTTTTGTAAATAATTTAGAATACTCACCTTTCCCTCTCTATATCATTATGAGATGAATGAAATATTGCGATGCAAACTAACCTGCCAATCCACTCCGCTGCTGAAAAAATGTTACAAAAGATCGTGATGACGGTGATTGAAAAGGAGTGTAAACAAAATAATTCGCTCCGCAAATTAAACTCGATAATTATGTGATAAAAACCACTAAAAAAAGGCATATTTAAAGTTTATACCTAATTAAATTCCGATCTTATTTCAAGAATAAAAAAAACAGAGTAAAGTAATTTTACGACGCGGGCACGCTCACTGCCGCAGCGCATACCATCGCGTATTCACATCCACTAGACTTCAGGAGAACCATGATGAGACTCATTCCATTAACTACCGCCGCCGACGTGGGGAAATGGGCCGCCCGTCATATCGTCGAGAGAATTACGTCTTTCAAGCCTACGGCCGACCGCCCTTTCGTCCTGGGGTTGCCGACAGGAAGTTCACCGCTGGAAGCCTATAAATCTCTGGTCGCCATGCATCAGGCTGGTCTGGTGAGCTTCAAACATGTGGTCACTTTCAATATGGATGAATACGTCGGCCTGCCGCCCGATCATCCAGAAAGCTATCATACTTTCATGTATCAGAATTTTTTCAACCACGTTGATATTCCGCGTGAAAACATTAACCTGTTGAATGGAAACGCAGAAGACACCACAGCAGAATGTCGTCGCTATGAAGAGAAAATAAAGTCCTACGGGAAAATCCATCTTTTCATGGGGGGGGTAGGCAATGATGGGCATATCGCCTTCAATGAGCCCGCCTCATCTCTGGCCTCCCGCACCCGCATTAAAACGTTAACGGAAGAAACCCGCATCGCGAACTCTCGTTTCTTTGGCGGGGACGTCAGTCAGGTGCCTAAATTTGCCCTCACCGTGGGCGTCGGTACGCTACTGGATGCCGAAGAAGTAATGATTCTGGTGACCGGTCGCAATAAAGCATTAGCGTTACAGGCTGCGGTAGAGGGTAACGTCAACCATATGTGGACTATCAGTTGTCTGCAACTTCATGCTAAAGCCATCATGGTGTGCGATGAGCCTTCGACGATGGAATTGAAAGTAAAGACTGTCAAATATTTCCGTGAGTTAGAAACGGAAAGTATGAAAAACCTCTAACCGATGCGGGAGTCGATGATGTACGCGTTAACCCACAGCCGGATTTTCACCGGTCATCAGATTCTGGACAATCACGCCGTTGTGATTGCCGATGGGCTAATCGAGCGAGTTTGCCCGCTTGCCGAATTGCCTACAGGCATGGTTCAACATAATCTCAGCGGCGCGTTTCTCGCACCGGGATTTATCGATCTTCAATTGAATGGATGCGGCGGCGTGCAGTTCAACGACTCATTGGACGCCATTTCCGTTAAAACGTTGGAAATCATGCAACAGGCAAACCAGCGTTCAGGCTGTACCAGTTTCTTACCCACGCTAATTACCTCCAGCGACGCGTGTATAAAACACGGCATTAACGTCATGAAAGCGTGGTTATTGCAAAATGAGCATCAAGCGCTAGGGCTACACCTTGAGGGGCCGTGGCTAAACGCGATTAAGAAAGGCACGCACGACCTCCATTTTATCCGCAAGCCAACGCGGGAACTCGTCGACTTTCTCTGTGCCAATGCGGATGCCATTACAAAAATCACGCTCGCACCGGAAGAAGTCGATCCGTCGGTTATCCACCAACTGACGGCGGCAGGTATTATCGTCTCCGCCGGGCATTCCAACGCTACCTGGGCACAGGCAAAACGCGGCTTCGCTGCCGGTATTCGTTTTGCGACTCACTTGTTCAACGCCATGCCGCCACTGACTGGACGTGAGCCTGGTCTGGTTGGCGCGGTTTACGATGCTCCGGAAGTCTATTGCGGTATTATTGCGGATGGGCGACATGTCGACTGGGCCAATATTCGCAATAGCAAGCGGATCAAGGGCGATAAACTCGTGCTGGTTACTGACGCGACGGCACCTGCGGGCGCAGATATTGACCAGTTCATTTTTGCCGGGAAAACCATATACTACCGCGATGGCATTTGCGTCGATGAACATGGCACCCTAAGTGGTTCTGCGTTGACAATGATCGATGCCATACACAACAGCGTCAAATACGCAGGGATCGCACTGGATGAAGCCATCCGAATGGCGACGCTTTATCCCGCTCGCGCCATTGGCGTCGATAAGCAATTAGGCAGTATTGAAAGCGGTAAAGTGGCAAACCTGACCGCCTTTGACCGTGATTATCGCATTGTCAAGACGTTTGTTAACGGTAACCCTGTTTGGGGATAGCGTAAAACGTTTAGCGCATGGCGATGTCACCCCAGGTATTCCACTTCGGGTAACTTCACGTTGGCGAAGCAATATATTGATAAAAGAAGCGAGTACTTTTTCATGACCACTGGCGAACAGGCGCAGATAGGGAATGTCGATTTAGTTAAACAATTAAACAGCGCGGTAGTATATCGCCTGATTGACCAGCATGGCCCGATCTCGCGCATTCAAATCGCAGAACAGAGCCAACTTGCCCCCGCCAGCGTCACGAAAATTACTCGTCAACTTCTGGAGCGCGGTCTGATCAAAGAAGTCGATCAGCAAGCGTCTACCGGCGGTCGGCGCGCCATTTCCATTATTACGGAAAATCGCCTTTTTCAAACGATAGCCGTGCGCCTTGGCCGCTACGATGCCACTATCGCGCTGTACGATCTACAGGGTAAGGCGCTGGAAGAAGCACATTACGCATTACAAGAAAACACACAAGACACGCTGGAATCGGCCCTATTCCAGGCTATTAGCGATTTCATCGCTCATCATCAGCACCGCATTCGCGAACTCATTGCAATTTCTGTTGTGCTGCCGGGATTGGTTGATCCGCAGGCTGGTATTGTTCGCTATATGCCGCACATTAGCGTGAATAACTGGCAACTGGTAGATAACTTGCAACGTCAATTTACTATCACGAGTTTTATCGGCCATGACATCCGCAGTTTAGCACTGGCGGAGCACTATTTCGGCGCTACCCGTGACTCACAGGATTCCATTCTGGTTCGTGTTCATCGGGGCACGGGAGCTGGCATCCTGGTAAACGGCAAAATTTTCCTCGGCAGTAATGGCAATGTGGGTGAAATTGGCCATATTCAGATCGATCCTCTTGGTAACCGCTGTCACTGCGGCAATTTTGGTTGTTTAGAAACTGTCGTATCCAATACGGCTATTGAACAGCGAACACATCACCTACTGCGTCAGGGCTACCCCAGCAAGCTTTCTGTTGATGACGTTACAATTACGGCCATTTGTAAGGCAGCGAATCGTGGCGATCCTCTGGCGCAGGAGGTGATTGAACACGCGGGAATCACTCTCGGCAAGGCGCTCTCTATCGCCATCAATCTGTTCAATCCGCAAAAGGTGGTGATTGCCGGAGAAATTACTCAAGCAGAAAAAACACTCACGCCTGCGATCCAACGTTGTATCAATACGCAGGTGTTAAAAGAATTTCGTCATAACCTGCCGATTGTCACATCCAGTCTTAATCATCTTTCCGCTATTGGCGCATTTGCACTGGCTAAACGGGCCATGTTAAATGGCGTTTTACTGCAACAGTTGCTTGAACACACGTAATGTTGATTTTGACATGATTATGTAATCGCTAAAAACCTAACCATTCCGCCCATCAAAATTAAACAATCATCATCAGAATAGCGAAATAATTATCGAAATATCGGGAAATCAACTTTTTTCATTAAGTAATATTGAATTTTCATAGCGTTTTGATGCTAAATCAACGTTACAGCAATTGAATTTGTCATTATTGGGAGTGGTATATGTGTTCTATTTTTGGGGTGCTTGATCTGAAAAGCGATCCGGCTGAACTGCGTAAGAAAGCACTGGAATTATCTCGTTTAATGCGTCATCGCGGGCCAGATTGGTCCGGCGTTTATGCCAGCGATAAAGCCATCCTGGCCCACGAACGTCTATCTATCGTTGATGTCAACACCGGCGCTCAACCCCTCTACAATGCGGCGCGCACCCACATTCTCGCCGTTAACGGCGAGATTTATAACCATCAGGCATTACGCCAACAATATGGCGACCGTTATAGCTTTCAGACAGGTTCAGACTGTGAAGTCATCCTCGCGCTATATCAGGAGAAAGGCCCGGCCTTTTTGGATGAACTGCGAGGTATGTTTGCTTTTGTCCTGTACGACAGTGAAAAGGACGCCTACCTGATTGGTCGCGACCATCTCGGCATCATTCCGTTGTACATGGGCTACGATGAGCACGGTAACTTCTACGTCTCTTCTGAAATGAAGGCACTGGTGCCGGTTTGCCGCACGATTAAAGAATTCCCGGCTGGCAGCTATCTATGGAGTCAAGACGGCGAAATTCGCGAATATTATCACCGCGATTGGTTTGATTACGACGCAGTCAAAGACAATGAAACGGATAAAGACGCACTGCGTGAAGCGCTGGAAGAAGCCGTAAAAAGTCACCTGATGTCCGATGTTCCTTACGGCGTGTTGCTCTCTGGCGGCTTAGATTCTTCCATTATCTCTGCGATTACCAAAAAATATGCGGCTCGTCGTGTAGAAGACGACGCCCGTAGCGAAGCCTGGTGGCCTCAGTTGCACTCTTTTGCCGTCGGACTGGAAGGTGCGCCGGATTTGAAAGCAGCGCAGGAAGTCGCTGACCATTTGGGCACCGTACACCACGAAATTCACTTCACCGTACAGGAAGGGCTGGATGCGATCCGCGACGTGATCTATCACATCGAAACCTACGATGTCACCACTATCCGCGCCTCAACGCCCATGTACCTGATGTCACGGAAAATCAAAGCAATGGGCATTAAAATGGTGCTCTCCGGCGAAGGTTCTGATGAAGTGTTCGGCGGATATCTTTATTTCCATAAGGCGCCAAACGCCAAAGAGTTGCATGAAGAGACGGTACGTAAACTGCTGGCGCTCCATCAGTATGACTGCGCACGCGCGAACAAAGCAATGTCGGCCTGGGGCGTAGAGGCGCGCGTGCCATTTCTGGACAAAAACTTCCTCGATGTCGCCATGCGTATTAACCCACGTGACAAAATGTGTGGTAACGGCAAGATGGAAAAACATATCTTGCGTGAATGCTTTGAATCCTATCTGCCGCATAGTGTTGCATGGCGCCAGAAAGAACAATTCTCTGACGGCGTTGGCTACAGCTGGATCGACACGCTGAAAGAAGTGGCTGCTAAACAGATTAGCGATCAACAATTAGAAACGGCACACTTCCGTTTCCCGTATAACACGCCCGGCTCAAAAGAAGCCTATCTGTATCGCGAGATCTTCGAAGAGTTGTTCCCGGTCCCTAGCGCTGCGGAATGTGTACCCGGCGGCCCGTCAGTCGCCTGTTCGTCAGCGAAAGCCATCGAGTGGGATGAATCTTTCAAAAAAATGGATGACCCTTCAGGCCGGGCGGTTGGTGTACACCAATCTGCCTACCAATAATTCAACGGATTGGCACGACCAAACGGGTCATTCATGACCCGTTTTTACACATGGGTTATTGAAAAAGTCGGCATTTTGCCGTTTTTCTCACCATACTGTTCATAACCCAAACAAACGATACCTTGAGGCTACTTTTCGGGAAAAAATTTGTTGACGCAATTGGGCCAACTCCGCATAATGCGCCCCGCAAAGCCGATGAAGGTGACACGGAAAAGATGGCTACGTAGCTCAGCTGGTTAGAGCACAGCACTCATAATGCTGGGGTCACAGGTTCGATTCCCGTCGTAGCCACCATCTTTTTTTGCGGGAGTGGCGAAATTGGTAGACGCACCAGATTTAGGTTCTGGCGCCGCAAGGTGTGCGAGTTCAAGTCTCGCCTCCCGCACCACTATCTTCTTGGCTCAGCTTTATTTTTGAAGTCTGATGGTTTCATTTTTGAAGTCTGATATTGTTTTGCAGTGATTGGGGTATCGCCAAGCGGTAAGGCACTGGTTTTTGATACCAGCATTCCCAGGTTCGAATCCTGGTACCCCAGCCATTTTAGTTGTACGCGGGAAAATCGGCTGCTCTGTTGGGGTATCGCCAAGCGGTAAGGCACTGGTTTTTGATACCAGCATTCCCTGGTTCGAATCCAGGTACCCCAGCCATCTACTTGATAGCAAAAGATTTTGTTGAAACAATGCAGCAATGGTAGTAGATTTGGCTACGTAGCTCAGCTGGTTAGAGCACAGCACTCATAATGCTGGGGTCACAGGTTCGATTCCCGTCGTAGCCACCACATTTTTGGGGTATCGCCAAGCGGTAAGGCACCGGATTCTGATTCCGGCATTCCGAGGTTCGAATCCTCGTACCCCAGCCAAATAAAGCTGGTAAAACAGCAAGTTACGGGGCGACAGTCGAAAGACGTCGCCCCGTTTTCTTATGAATGGCGGCAAAGTGGCGGCAGCCATATCCAGACGAGCCTTGATATCGCTATATGTCAGGTGAGAATCTGCGGGACAGGCCATATTGCTTTACGCCGGAGAGTGGCGGGTACACCGTGATTTTACACCACCCCGCCGGGTGCCCTAGCAACGGTGTCCCTATGGTCCATTAAACGCCAATGGCATATTTCAATGCGTGCTGTTTCAATACACCAGCGCGCTGCGCCATCATCAACGCCATATTGCGTGCAATGCGTAGCGGCGGCAAATCGTTACTAAAGGCGCTATAAAAAAGATCCATCCCACTTTGCATCATCAGATTATCTGGCCTGCGACGACGCTGATAACGGCGCAATACACTCTCAGTCTCCCACGCTTCTCCCGCGTTACGCGCATTATTCAGCACATCCAGTAATGCCTCGACATCGCGATAGCCCAGATTAACCCCCTGCCCCGCCAGTGGGTTGATAGTGTGCGCAGCATCCCCTAAAAGCGCCAATCCAGGTTTAATATAGGTTTGCGCATGGCGTCGGACCAATGGAAATGCGCCTGCAGCATAGGCATTAACTGGCCCCAATCGATCGGGAAACGCCGCCACGATTTCCTTATCAAGCTGGGCAAGCGACATCGCTTGAAGTTGACGCACACGCGACGGACTGTCGTACCATACCAGCGTTCCCCATCTGTCAAAGAGCGGTAAAAACGCCCGTGGACCGCTTGGCGTAAACTGCTGCCAGGTCACATCTTGCTGGGGTTGAGATGTTTCAACACCGATCAACATACATGATTGATGGTATTGCCAACCATTAATACCAATTCCAGCCCATTGGCGAACCTGAGAGTTCGCGCCGTCGGCGCCAATTACTAGCGGAGCCGTTAATTTTTGCCCGTCTGCGAGCTGTAGATGCCAACCATCGTTCGAGCGGTGCAGGCTTTGCGGTGTAGCCGGGCAATAACAGCGGCAACGCTGCTCCTCCTGCAGAGCTTCCCAGAGCGCCAATTGCAGCACGCGATTTTCCACCATAAAACCCAGCTCGGACAACTGGATATCGGCAGCATCAAAGACCACTCTGGCATTCGCCCACTCCCAGGTTTCCAGGCGACGGTAAGGCGCGCTACGCATCCGCTGCACTCGTTGCCATACGCCTAATTTTTGCAACAACGCCACCGATGCATAGCCAATCGCCGAAACCCGGAGGTCTGGCCGACTGGCGCTATCGAACGGCAAAGGTATATCCTGCTCAACGACGGCAACCTGAAATCCTTGTTGTGCCAGCCCAAGCGCCGCTGCAGCGCCCACCATTCCGCCGCCCACCACGATTACATCGACACTCATAGTAAAACTTCCTCTTTTCATATCGGCCTAACCGATGAAAAATGCATGAAAACAGTGTACTGGATTTGCGTTTGATTTTTCACAAAAGGCGCACCATTCCAAACGGGCAAGGGTTATCAAGTCGGTTATTTCCGGCGCTGGTCACAACGTTAGCGAACGATTACAATACCCAGCCCAACTAAGGGGAATCTTCCTTATCCGCACTGAGTAATGGCAAGTCGATGACAAAAAAACTGCACATTAAAACCTGGGGTTGTCAGATGAATGAGTACGATTCATCTAAGATGGCCGATTTACTGGGAAGTACGCACGGCTTTGAGCTGACTGAGATCGCTGAAGAAGCCGATGTTCTGTTGCTCAACACCTGTTCGATCCGTGAAAAGGCGCAGGAAAAGGTGTTCCATCAACTGGGGCGCTGGAAGGCGCTGAAAGATCTCAATCCAAATTTGATTATTGGCGTTGGTGGCTGTGTTGCCTCACAAGAGGGCGCGCATATTCGTGAACGTGCGCACTACGTTGACGTTATTTTCGGCCCACAAACTTTACACCGTTTGCCGGAAATGATTAATCACGTTCAGGGGACTCGTAGCCCCATCGTTGATATCAGTTTTCCTGAAATCGAGAAATTTGACCGCCTGCCGGAGCCGCGCGCCGAGGGGCCAACGGCATTTGTCTCCATCATGGAAGGCTGCAATAAATACTGCACATTTTGCGTCGTGCCTTATACGCGAGGCGAAGAGGTCAGCCGCCCGTGCGATGATGTGCTATTTGAAATCGCTCAACTGGCAGCGCAGGGCGTGCGTGAAGTTAATCTTCTGGGACAAAATGTCAACGCCTACCGCGGCGCGACTTATGATGGCGAAATCTGCTCTTTTGCTGAATTACTGCGTCTGGTCGCCGCCATTGACGGGATTGACCGTATTCGCTTTACTACCAGCCATCCGATTGAATTCACCGACGATATTATCAGCGTCTATGAAGACACGCCGGAGCTGGTAAGCTTTTTACATCTACCGGTACAAAGCGGTTCTGACCGTGTATTGACCATGATGAAACGTCGTCACACCGCTCTGGAATACAAGGCGATCATCCGTAAGTTGCGCAAAGCACGTCCTGATATCCTAATCAGTTCTGATTTTATCGTTGGCTTCCCCGGCGAAACGCAGGCTGATTTTGAACAAACCATGAAGCTAATTGCCGATGTGAATTTCGATATGAGCTACAGTTTCATTTATTCTGCCCGCCCGGGGACACCCGCAGCGGATATGATTGATGATGTGCCAGAAGAAGAGAAAAAGCAGCGCCTATATCTTCTGCAAGAACGGATCACTCAGCAGGCAATGCGCTATAGTCGTCTGATGTTAGGCACCGTTCAGCGTATTTTGGTGGAAGGCACCTCGCGCAAGAATGTCATGGAACTGTCAGGTCGTACGGAAAATAACCGCGTTGTCAACTTTGAAGGCACACCGGATATGATCGGCAAATTTGTCGATGTAGAAATCGTTGATGTTTATACCAATTCATTGCGCGGTATTGTAGTGCGAACTGAAGATCAGATGGATCTGCGCGTACACGAATCACCGTCCTCGGTGATTGCCCGTACGCGTAAAGAGAATGAAATTGGCGTCGGATTTTACCAGCCGTAATCGCATTTATTTCGGTTTTAACGTAAAAACGGACGGAGCCAATCTCTGTCTTTTTATGGCAGGCTGGCCCAGCCTGCCATAATCAGTGTTAATTTTGTTACACTTACCCATATTTTTGCGAAGCAGCATCCCAATATTATCACTGTAGCTTGCAGTATCTGGCCGTCAGGATGAATAATCACGTAATGGCGAATACATCAGCCCATCCGATACTCGCTCAGTTCGTGTTGTTCACGGTATACCAATGCCAGCACCGTAATATCCATGAGGAATAATTTGAACGTAACGACGAAAGAAATTGCTCTTGAACCTGCGGATAACCAGCGCTTGCTCAGCCTTTGCGGTCCGTTTGACGACAATATTAAACAGCTAGAGCGTCGCTTAGGCATCGAAATCCACCGTCGAGATAACCAATTTAAGCTGATCGGTAAAAGTTTTCTGACACAGACTGCTGCCGATATTCTACAACGACTGTATGTCGATACAGCGCCGATACACGGTGGTATTGGTGATATCGATCCCGAGCAAATTCACCTTGCGATTAAAGAATCGCGTGTTCTGGAACAATCTGTGGAGCATATTCCCGATTATGGCAAAGTAGTCAATATCCGCACCAAACGCGGTGTAATCAAACCGCGCACGCCAAATCAGGCGCAGTACATCGCTAATATCCTCGATCACGACATCACATTCGGTATTGGTCCGGCAGGAACGGGGAAGACCTACTTAGCCGTCGCTGCCGCTGTAGATGCTTTAGAGCGTCAGGATATTCGCCGCATTCTGTTAACACGCCCCGCCGTTGAAGCAGGGGAAAAACTGGGTTTCCTGCCTGGTGATTTGAGTCAGAAAGTCGATCCATATTTACGTCCGCTCTATGATGCGCTGTTTGAGATGTTAGGCTTCGAACGCGTCGAAAAACTCATCGAACGCAACGTCATTGAGGTCGCGCCATTGGCTTATATGCGTGGGCGCACGCTGAATGATGCTTTCATTATTCTGGATGAAAGCCAGAACACCACCATAGAACAGATGAAAATGTTTCTCACCCGTATTGGGTTTAATTCAAAGGCGGTTATCACCGGTGACGTCACGCAGATCGACCTGCCAAAGAATTTAAAATCCGGCTTACGCCACGCAATTGAAGTATTGGCGGATGTGGACGAGATTAGCTTTAACTTCTTCCACAGCGAAGATGTGGTTCGCCATCCGGTCGTTGCACGCATTGTAAATGCCTATGAAGCGTGGGAAAACGCCGAGCAGAAACGTAAAGAGGCCATCGCAGAACGGCGTAAACCTGAAGTGCAGGTTACGGTTTCAGATCAGGAGCAAAAATGAGTCAGGTGATTCTTGATTTACAAATCGCCAGTGAACACACGCAGGGACTACCGGACGAGAAGGATTTTCAACGCTGGCTAGAAGGCGTTTTACCACAATTTCAGGAAACCGCCGAAGTAACTATCCGTATCGTGGATGAAGCCGAAAGTCGTCATTTGAATAATACTTATCGTAATAAAGATAAGCCGACTAACGTGCTATCGTTTCCTTTTGAAGCGCCACCGGAAGTCGAACTTCCTCTACTTGGTGATTTAGTCATCTGTCGTCAGGTCGTCGAACGAGAGGCGTCCGAGCAGGAAAAAACCGTAGAAGAGCACTGGGCGCATATGGTTGTCCATGGTAGCCTGCATTTGCTAGGGTATGATCACATTGAAGACAGCGAAGCCGAAGAAATGGAAGCGCTGGAAACTGAAATCATGCAAAGTATGGGCTATGCCGATCCTTATCTGGCAGAGAAAGAGAGCCCGATTGACTGACTTGAAATATTTCAGGGCCATCCCAATATCAGATTCGAATTTACTACACGTCAGCCACTGTGCCGCTTCCAGTAGCTGGTAATAATCCCTTAACAAGAGTGATGTTAATTAAAACGCATGAGCGACGACCATTCTCAAAATAGCGATGCCCCCAGTCCTAAGAAGGGCTTCTTTTCTCTTATTCTTAATCAGCTTTTTCACGGCGAACCCAAAGATCGCAACGATTTATTAACGCTGATTCGTGACTCCGAACAGAATGACCTGATCGATCCCGAAACGCGGGATATGCTCGAAGGTGTCATGGACATAGCCGATCAGCGAGTGCGTGACATTATGATCCCCCGTTCGCAAATGGTGACGTTGAAACGTGACCAAACGCTGGAAGAATGTCTGGACGTCATTATTGAATCGGCCCACTCCCGCTTTCCTGTTATTAGCGAAGATAAAGACCATATTGAAGGTATCCTGATGGCGAAGGATCTCCTGCCGTTTATGCGCAGTAATTCCGCCCCTTTCAGTATGGACAAAGTGTTACGCTCCGCCGTTGTGGTGCCTGAAAGTAAACGTGTTGATCGGATGCTGAATGAATTCCGCTCACTGCGCTACCATATGGCGATTGTCGTCGATGAATTCGGCGGCGTATCCGGCCTGGTGACCATTGAAGACATTCTTGAGCTGATCGTGGGCGAAATTGAAGACGAGTATGACGATGAAGAAGATAGAGACATTCGCCAATTGAATCGTCAAACCTATACTGTTCGTGCTCTAACAGATATTGAAGACTTCAATGAGGCTTTCGGTACTCAGTTCAGCGACGACGAAGTTGACACCATAGGTGGCCTGGTTATGCAATCTTTTGGGCATCTTCCGGCCCGTGGCGAAACTATCGACATAGAAGGTTACCTGTTTAAGGTTGCGATGGCGGATAGCCGCCGTATTATTCAGGTTCATGTCAGAATCCCTGACGATGCCCCTCAACCTAAACTGGAAGAATAATTTGGCAACGGCTGTCGCTTCTCTTCTACAACGCCAGCAGGTCAAAGCCCTGCTGGCGCTCTTATTTGGCGCCTGTGGCATACTGGCCTTTTCTCCCTTTGATTATTGGCCCGCGGCGATTATTTCGCTCATGGGCTTACAGGCGCTGACGTTAGACCGAACAATGCGTCAATCGGCCTGGATAGGTTTCTGCTGGGGACTGGGTCTGTTTGGTAGTGGTATTAACTGGGTTTACGTTAGTATCGCGCAATTCGGTGGAATGCCCGGTCTCGTCAATGTTGCGTTGGTCGTCCTTCTTGCCGCTTATTTATCGCTCTATCCTTTACTGTTCTCCCTCCTGATTTCATGGCTGAGCCCGAAGACGACGCTGTTCCGCCTGGCTCTGACTGCCCCGGCGCTCTGGCAAATAACCGAATTTTTGCGCGGTTGGGTGCTTACGGGGTTCCCGTGGCTGCAATTTGGCTACAGTCAAATTGACGGCCCACTTAAGGGGATCGCGCCTATCCTGGGGGTCGATGCCATCACCTTTTTATTGATGAGCCTCAGCGGTCTGCTCGTTTACACGATCCATCAGCGCAAAATTGCCCCGGCAGCCATTACCATCGGTGTCTTTGCTTTATCGTGGCCGCTACGCAGCATACCGTGGTACACCCTGCAACCGGAACGTGCCGTCGATGTTGCGCTGGTACAAGGCAACATTCCGCAGACCGTGAAATGGGAGCCGGATGAGCTGTCTAACACGCTGAAGATCTATCTGGATGAGAGCCTCCCCTATATCGATAAAGCCGCTATCGTCATCTGGCCAGAGACGGCAATCCCCGATATTGAAAGCCGTCAAGGCATATACTTAAGGCAAATTGACGATATACTGCGTAGCCGCAATAGTAGCCTGATCACAGGTATTGTCGACATTCGACATGAAGGGAATAAAACCGACTTTTATAATTCAGTTATCGTTCTGGGAGATAAAGCACCCTATCACTACCCTACTGCCAATCGATACAATAAAAACCATCTGGTGCCTTTCGGCGAATTCGTTCCCCTCGAAAGCCTGCTTCGTCCGCTAGCGCCGTTTTTCGATCTCCCGATGTCCTCATTCAGCCGCGGAAATTATATTCAACCGCCACTTTCTGTGCAGGGTCTCAAACTTAACGCCGCTATTTGCTACGAAGTCATTTTAGGCCAGCAGTTACGTGATAATTTCCGAGCTGATACCGATATTCTACTTACTCTATCGAATGACGCCTGGTTTGGTCACTCAATCGGCCCATGGCAACATTTCCAGATGGCTCGCATGCGTGCGTTGGAATTAGGGAGACCGCTAGTACGTAGCACCAATAACGGCGTCACTGCGGTGATTACACCTGATGGTGCCATTAGCGCCAGTCTACCGCAATTTACGCGCGCAGTACTTCACACACAGGTGGTGCCAGCAACCGGGCTAACGCCTTATGCACGTTTCGGTTCCTGGCCGCTCTGGATTATTACTTTACTGGGCGGTAGTCTGACGGTTTTTTCCTACCTACGCCGCAGATAATTGCGTTCACCACTGCGCTAAGGGCATGCTTTTGCATGCCTTTTTCATTTATGGCATAGTATTTGCCTGTTATTATGATGTAAATGACTGTTTCATGATTTTTTGAGGATATTGCGCCAGTCCAGAGTGCTTTTTAGGTGCAATAGGTGCACTTTTGTGGTGCATTAACCTAACATTGCAACCCTTTGGTGCGGGCGATATCGCAAAAAACAAACATTTTCATTTCAACTAATTAACAACCAGCTATTTTTAAACTGCAAAAGCGGCAATCTCGCGCTTTAACGGTGCAACATGATTGCGGAGCAATCATAGGGCAGACGAGTGATGCGGCAATACAACGTTAGCTTCATGATAACGGGCATATTAACCATACGGTTATTCTTAACAGCGCGATAACTATTGCACTGTAACGACAGCAAAGGAGTTAGAACATGCAAATGCGTAAACTGGCATTATCACTGTTGCTACTTGGCGCCACTGCCAGCGTAGCTCAGGCTGAGGAACTGACCGGCACATTGAAAAAAGTCAAAGACAATGGCGTGATCGTCGTTGGTCACCGCGAATCGTCCGTGCCTTTCTCTTACTACGACAATACGCAGAAGGTGGTCGGCTATTCTCAGGCTTACGCGGATAAGATTGTCGAGGCTGTTAAGGAAAAACTGGGGACGCCTAATCTGCAAGTAAAACTCCTGCCTATTACCTCTCAGAACCGTATTCCTTTATTGCAAAATGGTACGTTCGATTTTGAATGTGGTTCTACAACCAATAATCTAGAACGTCAGAAACAGGCGGCATTCTCCAACACTATTTTTGTGGTCGGTACGCGTCTATTGACCAAGAAAGATTCCGGTGTGAAAGATTTCCCCGATCTGGCAGGTAAAACTGTCGTAGTCACTTCCGGCACAACCTCCGAAGTTCTGCTCAATAAGCTGAATGAAGAAAAACAGATGAAGATGCGCATTATCAGCGCCAAAGATCATGGTGACTCTTTCCGTACCTTAGAAAGCGGCCGTGCCGTAGCCTTTATGATGGACGATGCTCTACTGGCAGGTGAACGAGCAAAAGCCAAAAATGCCGATCAGTGGGATATCGTCGGTACAGCGCAATCTGAAGAAGCCTACGGATGTATGCTGCGTAAAGACGATCCCCAATTCAAGAAGCTGGTTGATGACACTATCGCCAAAATACAAACCTCAGGCGAAGCCGAAAAATGGTTCGATCGTTGGTTTAAACAGCCGATCCCGCCAAAAGGCCTTAACCTGAATTTTTCGCTGTCAGACGAAATGAAAGCCTTGTTCAAAGCGCCGAATGACAAAGCGCTAAACTAATTAAGAATGAGAATAAGGGCAGATTATCTGCCCTCTGATTGCTGATTCGTGGCATGACAGGCAGGCACTTAATGGCCGTTCCCCATTATTTGCTGCCCGAGAAATTTTGATAAACAGGTAGATTAGTCATATACCTGTCATTTGAAACAGAACGGGAATAGTGGCCACTCATCAATCTTCAGGGTAGCTTCGCTACCCTTTTTTACCGGAGTTTGTTATGTCAATAGATTGGAATTGGGGCATATTTCTACAAGCAGCCCCTTTCGGCAATACAACCTATCTCGGATGGATTTTGTCCGGTCTGCAAGTCACCGTTACCTTGTCTATCTGCGCGTGGATTATTGCCTTCCTCATTGGTTCTTTATTTGGGATCCTGCGAACCGTACCGAATCGCTTTCTTGCCGGTCTGGGTACTTGCTATGTCGAGTTATTTCGCAATGTTCCATTGATTGTCCAGTTTTTTGCCTGGTATTTGGTGGTTCCTGAGCTTCTTCCCGTCAATATTGGCATGTGGTTCAAAGCCGAATTAGATCCGAACATACAGTTCTTCCTATCGTCCATGATTTGCCTTGGCCTATTCACCGCAGCACGCATTTGTGAGCAGGTGCGTGCGGGGATCCAGTCATTACCCCGTGGGCAGAAAGCTGCCGGATTGGCAATGGGGCTGACATTACCGCAAACTTACCGCTATGTGCTATTGCCCAACGCGTATCGTGTTGTCGTTCCGCCATTGACGTCGGAGATGCTGAATCTGGTCAAGAATTCAGCTATTGCATCGACTATTGGTTTGGTTGATATGGCGGCACAGGCAGGGAAATTGTTGGACTATTCCGCTCATGCATATGAGTCGTTTACCGCGATCACGCTGGCGTATATTGGCATCAACGCCATTATTATGTTGATTATGCAGGTCGTTGAACGGAAGACCCGTTTGCCGGGAAACCTGGGGAGCAAATAAATCATGTATGAATTTGACTGGGGCTCAATTGGGCCAAGCATGCCGTACCTGATTCAAGGGATGGTCGTCACGCTCAAAATTACGTTGGTAGCCGTTGTTTTTGGCATCATCTGGGGTACGATTTTGGCCGTGATGCGTCTGTCGCCAATCAAGCCTATCAGTTGGTTTGCCAAGCTGTACGTGAACCTGTTCCGCTCGGTTCCTCTCGTTATGGTGCTGTTATGGTTCTATCTGGTGGTTCCTAGCTTATTACAAAATGTGCTTGGGCTATCGCCAAAAACGGATATTCGACTGATTTCAGCTATGGTAGCCTTCTCGTTATTCGAAGCAGCCTACTACTCGGAAATCATTCGTGCAGGTATCCTCAGTGTGTCGCGCGGGCAATCCTCGGCCGCCTTAGCGTTAGGGATGACCCACTGGCAATCCATGAAATTGGTTATTCTGCCGCAGGCGTTTCGCGCGATGGTGCCACTGCTGTTGACACAAGGGATCGTGCTATTCCAGGATACTTCTCTGGTTTATGTACTGAGTCTCGCTGATTTCTTCCGCACCGCCTCAATTATCGGCGAGCGCGACGGAACACAAGTTGAGATGATTCTGTTTGCCGGGTTTGTTTATTTTCTCTTCAGCATTGCAGCCTCAATGCTGGTCAGTTACCTGAAAAAAAGGACGGTTTGATGATTTCCCTGAAAAATGTTTCTAAATGGTACGGCCAATTTCAGGTACTAACCGACTGCTCTACGGAAGTAAAAAAAGGTGAAGTTGTGGTCGTCTGCGGGCCTTCCGGCTCCGGTAAATCAACCCTGATCAAAACCGTAAATGGTCTGGAGCCTATTCAAAAAGGTGAAATTACCGTTAATGGTATTGCCGTTAACGATAAGAAAACCAATCTGGCGCAGTTGCGTTCAAAAGTCGGAATGGTATTCCAACATTTTGAACTGTTCCCCCACTTGTCGATTATCGAGAACCTAACACTGGCTCAGGTAAAGGTATTAAAGCGTAACCGTGAAGATGCCAAGGCTAAAGCGCAAAAGCTGCTGGAACGTGTTGGGCTGGCGGCGCACGCTAACAAATACCCAGGACAACTTTCCGGTGGTCAACAACAACGTGTTGCCATTGCCCGCGCCTTGTGTATGGATCCTATTGCGATGTTATTTGACGAACCGACATCCGCACTCGATCCAGAGATGATTAATGAAGTTTTGGACGTGATGGTTGAATTAGCGCAGGAAGGCATGACCATGATGGTTGTCACCCATGAAATGGGCTTTGCCCGTAAAGTGGCGCACCGCGTGATCTTCATGGATGAGGGAAAAATTATCGAAGATACCCGCAAGGATGATTTCTTCGATAATCCACAGTCCGAACGTGCTAAAGATTTCCTGGCGAAAATCCTGCATTAATATTCGCGACAGACCATTAATTTTCACGACTGACTTTGTTGGACGAGAACGGTGGTAATGGGATAGCAGCGTAAAGCGTCCGCGCCAGGGGCAAAAACGTCAGGAACGTTTTCAAACGTCGCTTGCGACGCCCCTGAAAGGAGGGATCTCAGGGATGAGATTCCTCTGTGCGCGGCACGAACTTGCTGAGACGTAGTTTGCGTCTTTACGATCTCTCCATTACCGCCGCTTAATACCCGTATCAGCCCTACGGCTGGAACGGCTGTCGATGGAATTGGTCGTGATCGCATTTCGGGCACAGCGGCAACACTTCCGGTGTATAGAATGCAATGCGGTGATGGCAGTTCTCGCACACCAGATTGCCTAATCCCACCACCTCACCGCTGTGATAAACGCCGTGATGATTAACATCTTTGAAGATCTCACGCCACTCTAATTGCGTGCGGTCCGTAATATCCGCCAATTCCTGCCATAGACTTTCCTTGATCACACGCATAAACACGCTATCAGCAAGTGCATCCTGGCTTTCGTTATAGCTACGGGCAAACTCCTCCAGATCGCGCTGAACGGACTGAATCACCTGTTCTATTTCTTTTTGCGTCAGCGTAGAACGCGCTTCCAGTGTGTTACGCGCACGCTCCGTCAAACTATCGATATCGCGTTCACCGTTATTCAATCGAGCCGTCACTGAAGTCATTAACTCTTGGTAATAGCGAGCGAGCTTATTCATGCATCCTCCTGACTGAGCGGATTGAGGGGGTGATGAGATGAAGTGAAGGTTAACCGCCTAACGTATCCAGCTAAAAACCAAATAGGCTGTTTAACTAGCGTTATTTTAGATTATTTTCTTCATTAGTCTGCGCTACTGGCGCTAATTTGCGTAATCCTTCGCAGTATATGGCTTACAACTCAGAAATATTCCACTGCCGGGCGCTGGGTGTTGTTGCTCGCGCCGCTTACGGCTATGCTATGCGGATCTTTTGTTATGAATCGAAACCGGCCACTTAACGGTGGCGATTCTTCACTAAACAGGACCACTGGCAGCCATGCAAGAGCAATACCGCCCAGAAGAGATAGAAGCGGACGTCCAGCTTCACTGGCAAGAGAAGCAGACATTTAAAGTCACCGAACAGCCCGGCAAAGAAAAATACTATTGCCTTTCCATGCTGCCTTACCCTTCTGGCCGACTTCATATGGGCCACGTCCGTAACTACACGATCGGCGACGTCATTTCGCGTTATCAGCGCATGTTGGGTAAAAATGTTCTGCAACCGATTGGCTGGGATGCCTTCGGGCTGCCAGCTGAAGGCGCGGCGGTAAAAAATAACACGGCGCCAGCGCCCTGGACCTACGCCAACATCGATTACATGAAAAACCAGCTCAAGCTGCTGGGCTTTGGTTATGATTGGGATCGTGAAATCGCGACCTGTAAACCAGACTACTATCGCTGGGAACAGTGGTTCTTTACCAAGTTATATGAAAAAGGCCTGGTTTATAAAAAAACCTCCGCCGTTAACTGGTGTCCGAACGACCAAACCGTGTTAGCGAATGAGCAGGTTATCGACGGCTGTTGTTGGCGTTGCGACACGAAAGTTGAACGCAAAGAGATTCCGCAGTGGTTTATCAAAATCACCGCTTATGCAGACCAGTTACTGAACGATCTGGATACGCTGGAAAGCTGGCCTGAGCAGGTCAAAACCATGCAGCGTAATTGGATTGGCCGTTCCGAAGGCGTGGAAATTACTTTTGATGTCGACGGAAGCAACGAGAAATTAACCGTTTATACTACACGTCCGGATACGTTCATGGGCGTGACCTACGTCGCCGTTGCCGCAGGCCACCCTCTTGCAATGCAAGCTGCGGCTACCAATCCGGCACTGGCCGATTTTATTGATGAGTGCCGTAATACCAAAGTGGCGGAGGCCGATATGGCCACGATGGAGAAAAAGGGCATGGCGACTGGTTTGCATGCTATCCACCCACTCAATGGCGAAAAAGTCGCTATTTGGGTCGCTAACTTTGTCCTGATGGAATACGGCACAGGCGCCGTGATGGCCGTTCCCGCACATGACCAGCGCGATTGGGAGTTTGCCACTAAATACGGGTTGTCCATCAAACCGGTTATCCTCAATACCGACGGCAGCGAACCCGATCTGTCCACCCAGGCGATGACGGAAAAAGGCCATTTGTTTAACTCCGGTGAGTTTGACGGCTTGAATTTCGATGCCGCCTTTAACGCTATTGCCGATAAACTGGCAGAAAATGGCATCGGTAAGCGTAAAGTCAACTATCGTCTACGCGATTGGGGCGTTTCTCGCCAGCGCTATTGGGGTGCGCCAATCCCCATGGTAACGTTGGAAGATGGCACCGTTATCCCAACGCCAGAAGATCAACTGCCGGTCATTTTACCGGAAGATGTCGTAATGGATGGCATCACCAGCCCGCTAAAATCCAACCCTGAATGGGCAAAAACCACCATCAACGGTCGGCCCGCCCTGCGCGAAACTGACACCTTCGACACCTTTATGGAATCATCCTGGTATTACGCGCGCTACACCTGTCCACAGTACGATAAAGGTATGTTGGATCCAGCGGCGGCAAATTACTGGCTGCCCGTCGATCAATATGTCGGCGGCATTGAGCACGCCATCATGCATCTGATGTATTTCCGTTTCTTCCACAAACTGATGCGCGACGCGGGGCTGGTGACATCGGATGAACCGGCTAAGCGTCTGCTGTGTCAGGGAATGGTGCTGGCCGATGCTTTTTACTATATAGGTAATAATAATGAGCGCGTATGGGTTTCCCCCATCAATGTGACCGTCGAGCGTGATGAGAAAGGACGCATCGTCAACGCTGTTGATAATGAAGGCCGCACTGTGATCTATGCGGGAATGAGTAAAATGTCGAAGTCGAAAAACAACGGCATCGACCCGCAAGTTATGGTAGAGAAGTACGGCGCAGATACGGTTCGTCTGTTCATGATGTTTGCCGCTCCGGCGGAAATGACACTGGAATGGCAGGAATCCGGCGTAGAAGGCGCAAATCGCTTCCTGAAACGCGTCTGGAGACAGGTTTACGAACATACGGCTAAAGGAGCTGTAACGGCGCTTGATATCGCGACATTGACCGACGCGCAGAAATCGCTACGTCGCGATTTACACAAAACGATCGCGAAAGTGACCGATGATATCGGCCGTCGTCAAACCTTTAATACCGCGATTGCCGCTATCATGGAATTGATGAATAAACTGGCAAAAGCCCCGCAGGACAGCGAACAGGATCGCGCGTTGACGCAGGAAACGCTGCTCGCCGTCGTTCGCATGCTCTATCCGTTTACGCCGCATATCTGTTTCACGCTGTGGCAGGCGCTGCACGGTGAAGGCGATATCGACACCGCGCCATGGCCGGTCGCAGATGAGCACGCAATGGTTGAAGACTCCAAGCTGGTCGTCGTGCAGGTTAACGGTAAAGTGCGTGGTAAAATTACCGTAGCGGCCGATGCCACTGAAGAACAGGTTCGCGAACGGGCGGCTCAGGAACCGCTGGTGGCGAAATATCTGGACGGCGTCACAGTTCGTAAAGTGATTTATGTCCCTGGCAAACTACTTAATCTGGTTGTGGGTTAAGGGAAGGAGGAATGGTGCGACATCGTCTATTTACGTTGTTGCTGGGGCTGGCGGTGTTAATTACCGCTGGCTGCGGTTTTCATCTGCGCGGTACGACGCAAGTGCCTGAGCAGCTGCAAACGCTGATAATTGATAGCAACGATCCCTACGGCCCGCTAACGCGTGCCGTGCGAGAACAACTGCGCCTAAGCGATGTAAAAATCGTTGATGACGCGACGCGTCAGGATATCCCATCGTTACGGCTGCTGGGCTCCAGTGAAACACGCGATACCGTTTCCGTTTTTCAGGACGGGAAAACGGCTGAGTACCAAATGGTGCTGACGTTACAGGCGCAGGTCTTGATGCCGGGTGAAGATATTTATCCACTCAGCGTGACGGTGTTTCGCACTTTCTTTGATAACCCGCTGGCTGCGCTGGCGAAGGATGCCGAGCAGGATATCGTCCGTCGGGAAATGCGTGAACAAGCGGCCCAGCAGTTGGTGCGTAAATTGTTGACCGTCAACGGTAGCCTTGAGGCCCAGAAACGGTTGCACTCTGCCGATTCCCTCCCCGCTACCACACGTTCATGATTCGTCTTTACCCTGAACAACTGACCGCGCAACTCCATGAAGGGTTGCGCGGCTGTTATTTGGTCTTTGGCTCAGACCCGCTTTTGTTACAAGAGAGTCTGGACAACATTAAAAGGACCGCTCAGCAACACGATTTCAGCGAGCACTTCAACTTCACCCTGGACCAGCATACCGAGTGGGATGCCATTTTTGCCACCTGTCAGGCGCTCAGCCTGTTCGCCTCACGCCAGTCACTCCTGCTCATTTTGCCGGAAAATGGCCCTAATGCGGCAATGAGCGAAAATCTGGTTAAACTGGCCGGGTTATTGCACCCTGATATCCTGCTAATTCTCCGCGGTAACAAACTGAGCAAAGCACAGGAAAACAGCGCCTGGTTCAAAGCTCTTGCGCATGACAGCGTCTATATCAACTGTCTGACCCCGGAACAGGCACAGCTTCCCCGTTGGGTCGCCCTGCGCGCCAAAGCCATGGGGTTGACGCTGGATGAACAGGCAACGCAGCTTATTTGCTATTGCTATGAAGGCAATCTTCTCGCGCTATCTCAGGCATTAGAACGGCTGTCGCTGCTATACCCCGATGGTAAGCTGACCCTGCCACGTGTGGAAAGCGCAGTCAATGATGCCGCCCACTTCACGCCATTCCATTGGCTAGATGCCTTGCTGGCGGGAAAGGGAAAACGTGCATGGCATATTTTGCAACAGCTACGGCAGGAAGACTGTGAACCCATCATTCTACTGCGCACGCTACAGCGTGAGTTACTACAATTAGTAACGCTCAAACGGCGGATGTCAGACACGCCGCTGCGTACCTTATTCGATCGGCAAAAAGTGTGGCAAAACCGGCGCGACCTGCTCTCGCAGGCGTTAAACCGACTCTCTCTTCAACAGTTACAGCAGGCCGTGCACGTGCTGACGCAAGTGGAAATTACAATCAAGCAAGATTACGGTCAGCCAGTCTGGCCTGAACTCGAATCGCTTGCGATGTTGCTGTGCGGTAAAACGCTACCGGAGGTATTCCTCTGAATCACGCTTCTACACCAACGTTGACCGCGTTTTTTGGCGGTACGTTCGATCCGATTCATTACGGTCACCTTCAACCAGTAACGGCGCTGGCTAAACTCGTAGGCCTGACTCAGGTAGTTTTAATGCCGAATAATGTTCCACCACATCGTCCGCAGCCCGAAGCCAGTTCCTGGCAGCGCTTTCATATGGTGGAGTTGGCGGTTGAAAGCGATCCGCTGTTCACTGTGGACGATCGTGAACTGCAACGGCAAACCCCCTCTTATACGATTGATACGCTGGAAGCGTTGCGTACCGAGAAGGGCCGAGATGCGCCATTGGGGTTTATCATTGGACAAGATTCGTTGCTGACGCTGCATCATTGGCACCGCTGGCAAGATCTACTCGACGTCTGCCATTTGCTGGTGTGCGCCCGCCCCGGCTATCGTTCGACGCTGGAAACACCCGAATTGCAACGGTGGTTGGACAGCCACTTAACACGTACGCCAGACGATCTTCATCAACAGCCACAAGGTCGCATTTTTCTGGCAGACACGCCGCTGATCACGATTTCAGCCACGGATATCCGGCGGCGCCGACAGCAAGGCCTCGACTGTCACGATTTAATACCGTCAGCCGTACTTCGTTACATCGACGAACACCACTTGTACCAGTAGGCCGTTTTTCCTAGCCATCGTTCATAGGCTTGATACCACTGCGTAAAAGTGCGTGATATACTCCGCGGCTGGCCTCAATCACTGGAAAAACGAAGATTCTCGGTAATTATTCGGCGATTTTGGCTTTTTCTAACCATTCAGTGCCGCCCGACTGCCAGTTGCGGGCAAAACGTTATTGAGGGGGAACCTTTGCAAGGCCAGACACTCCAAGACTTCGTTATTGATAAGATCGATGACTTAAAGGCTCAGGATATCGTTGCGCTCAACGTTAAGGGTAAATCCAGTATTACCGATTATATGGTGATCTGTACCGGAACCTCTACACGCCATGTTGTTTCCATCGCCGAGCATGTGGTACAAGCCTCACGCGCCGCGGGTTTGATCCCACTCGGTATTGAAGGCGAAAACACAGCCGATTGGGTCGTTGTCGATCTGGGCGACGTGATGGTTCATGTCATGCAGGAAGAAAGTCGCCAGTTGTACGAATTGGAAAAGCTATGGGGCTAGCATGAAGCTGCAATTGGTCGCGGTTGGCACCAAAATGCCCGACTGGGTGCAGGTAGGATTTACGGATTATTTGCGGCGTTTTCCGAAAGATATGCCTTTCGAGTTGCTCGAAATCCCGGCGGGAAAACGAAGTAAAAACGCCGACATCAAGCGCATTCTGGCGCGTGAGGGCGAACAGATGCTGGCAGCGGTAAACAAAGGCAACCGCATCGTTACTTTGGATATTCCCGGTAGTCGCTGGGAAACCCCACAGCTGGCGCAGCAATTGGAGCGTTGGAAACAAGACGGGCGCGATGTCAGCCTGTTAATTGGCGGGCCTGAGGGGCTCGCGCCAGAATGCAAAGCCGCAGCGGAACAAAGCTGGTCACTCTCCCCGTTAACACTACCGCATCCGCTCGTGCGTGTTTTGGTGGCAGAGAGCCTGTATCGTGCATGGAGCATTACGACTAACCACCCTTACCATCGGGAGTAAGGCGCGACAATGAAACATGTGAAATAACGCTGGATGAAAGTAGAACGCAAACCCTTTCGAGATTATACCGCCGAGTCCGCCTTATTTGTGCGCCGCGCGCTAATCGCCTTTTTGGGCATTCTGCTGCTTACCGGCGTATTAATCGCCAATCTTTATCACTTACAGATCGTGCGCTTTGATGACTATCGTACACGCTCTAATGAGAACCGCATTAAGCTGGTTCCTATCGCGCCCAGCCGCGGCATCATCTACGATCGGAATGGCACGCCGCTGGCCCTAAACCGCACTATCTATCAGTTAGAACTCGTCCCCGACAAGGTTGATAACCTAAAAGAAACCTTGAACGCCCTGCGTCCGATTGTCGATTTGACCGATGACGATCTGGAAAATTTTGAAAAAGAACGCAAACGCTCACGTCGTTTTAGCTCTATTCCAGTGAAAACCGGGCTGGATGAGATCCAGGTCGCCCGTTTTGCCGTTAACCAATACCGCTTTCCCGGCGTTGAAATTAAGGGCTATCAACGCCGTTATTACCCCTATGGCGCCGCTTTAACACACGTTACAGGCTATGTCTCCAAGATTAATGATAAAGATATAGAACGGCTGACTAAAGAAGAAAAAATCGCGGACTACGCCGCCACGCACGATATTGGTAAACTGGGTATTGAACGCCATTATGAAGATATACTGCATGGTAAACCCGGCTATGAGGAAGTCGAGGTTAACAACCGTGGTCGCGTGATCCGCCAACTTCACGAACAGCCGCCACAGGCGGGGCACGATATCTATTTGACATTGGATTTGGACCTGCAAATTTATATCGAAAAATTACTCGCAGGCAGCCGTGCCGCGGTTATTGTCAGTGACCCTCGGGACGGCGGCATTCTGGCGATGGTTTCGACACCCAGTTATGACCCAAACCTGTTTGTCGATGGAATCTCCACCAAAGCTTATAATTTGTTGCGTAACGATCCTAATCGTCCACTGATCAACCGTGCGACACAAGGCGTATATCCGCCCGCCTCCACCGTAAAACCGTATATTGCCGTTTCTGCGCTGGCTGCGGGTGTGATCACCACGAGTACCAGCCTCTTTGACCCCGGCTGGTGGCAATTACCCGGTTCGGAAAAACGCTATCGTGATTGGAAGAAGTGGGGGCATGGTCGTCTGAACCTCACAAAATCACTGGAAGAGTCCGCTGATACGTTCTTCTATCAGGTTGCCTATGATATGGGCATCGATCGCCTATCTGAATGGATGCAGAAATTTGGTTATGGCCAGAAGACGGGCATCGATATTTCAGAAGAAAGTCGGGGCAATATGCCTACCCGCGAATGGAAATTTAGACAATTTAAAAAACCCTGGTATCAGGGCGACACTATTCCGGTTGGCATCGGACAGGGTTACTGGACGGCAACGCCGATTCAGATGAATAAGGCATTAGTAACGCTAATCAACGACGGGCAGGTCAAGACGCCACATTTGCTTTATCGCTGGCGAGAAAACGGCGTTATGGTGCCTTACCGTCAGGCCGAGAATCAGCAGATCGACGATATCCACTCCGGCTATTGGGAAGTGGCAAAAGACGGTATGTATGGAGTAGCCAATCGCCCTAACGGCACAGCACGCAAAAGTTTTGAAGACGCCCCTTATAAAATTGCGGCAAAATCGGGCACGGCTCAGGTGTTTGGCCTGAAGGAAAACGAAACCTACAATGCTCACAAGATTGCAGAACATTTGCGTGACCACAAGCTAATGGTCGCTTTTGCCCCGTACAACAATCCCAAAGTAGCAATATCCGTCATCCTGGAAAACGGCGGCGCGGGCCCAACCGTTGGTACGATTACCCGACAGATCCTCGATCATATTCTGC